>NZ_JANGAL010000079.1:0-250 GCF_024461875.1 Veillonella parvula | reverse complement strand
CCTGATGCCGGAAAGCCAACGTATTCATTTAGTACGACCCGTGAATCGATCGATAAGGCGAGAGAAGCATTCCGCAAGGTAAAAGATCTGACGGTGAAATTGTCTATGGTAGAAAATGCGGCGTACCGCCTTGCGGGAAATATCAAAAAGACGCAGAAGAGGGCAAATGCATTGCAGAATATCACGATTCCGATGTATACATCACTTGTATATACGATCACGAATGCTTTGGAAGAAAAAGAGCGTGAAG
>NZ_JANGAL010000078.1:0-250 GCF_024461875.1 Veillonella parvula | reverse complement strand
GAAAAAATTAAAACGGTAAGGAGAAGAGGAATGCAGCAGTTTTTTGCAGAGCCGTCATGGATCACAGAAAGTGAAATTTTGATCAGGGGCGCGGATCTCAACCATATGAAAAATGTACTTCGCATGAAAGTGGGAGAAGATGTAAGGATCAATGACGGTCAGGGGACGACTTATCTTTGCTGCCTGAATCGGTATGAGAAAGATCAGGCAGTGCTCGATGTGTTCCGAAAGCTGGATACCGAGACGGAAC
>NZ_JANGAL010000077.1:0-251 GCF_024461875.1 Veillonella parvula | reverse complement strand
GATGGAGATCGCTATTACGCTAGCGTGCTTTTCTACTCTTATGAATAGCGTCTCGCTAATTTGTATTTGTGTGTCGCTGTTATTAAAGAAGAGGAATGACAATTCCGATGATAGTTCCAATAGCGGCAATTACTGATGAAATTGTACCGATGACTAGCCACTTCTTATCTTTTGATGAAGCTTTTTCCATTTGATTTAGAAGTTTTGCTTGATCTTGTTGAACTGTTTTAATCTCATTTAACAGATCAATC
>NZ_JANGAL010000076.1:0-252 GCF_024461875.1 Veillonella parvula | reverse complement strand
CAAAATACACCTACCGCACCATCAAGCACACGCAGGGAACGCTCTACTTCTACTGTAAAGTCAACGTGTCCCGGTGTATCGATGATGTTGATACGATGCTCTAACGCGCCTGCTTTCGGCTTGCAGTTTTCCTGCAGCGTCCAGTGACATGTTGTCGCAGCAGATGTGATCGTGATACCTCTTTCCTGCTCCTGGGCCATCCAGTCCATAGTTGCAGTTCCTTCGTGAGTATCACCGATCTTATGGTTAACA
>NZ_JANGAL010000075.1:0-254 GCF_024461875.1 Veillonella parvula | reverse complement strand
ATTTGTCTGAAACGGATAATCCACCAATTCTCCCTTATAAATAATTTTTGTATTTTTATCTTTATATTTAATATCTTCCGGATTCACGCTATCAAGAAATTTCTTTTTGAATTCATCTGTACTAAAATGGAAGAAATGCCCTGCATAATCCCAAACATAATCTTTCTTCTTAATAGTACGGCAATATCCACCCACTTCTTTTTCTTTTTCGATAATTAAATAATCACCGTCTGCGTAGTTTGCAAAAGTAAGTC
>NZ_JANGAL010000074.1:0-254 GCF_024461875.1 Veillonella parvula | reverse complement strand
GCAAAGATGACTCTTTCGGGGGATGCGGTGCTGTCAGGAAACGGCGGGATCGATGTGTTTAACAGCAACAGAAACGAAGAAGGTACTGTATCGGCGCAAGTAGAGATTACAGGCGGTAGGATCGAGACAAAAGATTTTCCGGTTTCGGGAAACAATCAGGAGTCGGCAGGAGCGGAAGTTGCGATCACAGGCGGAAGCCTGAAAAATATATCGGGCGGAACAGCTATTTACTGGCCGATGGAAGGACAACTTAC
>NZ_JANGAL010000073.1:0-254 GCF_024461875.1 Veillonella parvula | reverse complement strand
GAATACGATATCCAATCAGCAGAAGATATCCAGGATGCGCTGAAAGATCTTCTTGGTGGAACCATCAAAGAGATGATGGAAGCGGAAATGGATGACCACTTGGGATATGAAAAATCACAACGTTCTGATAGCGGTGATTATCGCAATGGTTATAAGCGAAAAAGAGTGAATAGTCGTTATGGTTCTATGGAGATTGAAGTTCCACAAGACAGAAAATCAACTTTTGAACCTCAAGTAGTAAAGAAACGTCAGAA
>NZ_JANGAL010000072.1:0-255 GCF_024461875.1 Veillonella parvula | reverse complement strand
CAGACAACGACACAAGCCGAATGCAACACTCGTTTTCCCGACTCCGCCTGACGCCGAGGTGATCAATATGATCTTTGTTTCTTTTCCGGCATCCTGTTCGGCATAAAGCGTATCCTTGCATCTGCCTGTAATTTCATTAAAAATCTCCCGCACACTTGTATATTTAAACAAGCGGCAAATGTCGAGTTCGTCCGTCTGTCCGGGTTCGTAATGTTCCGACAATATCATCAAATGCCGGATATCATGTTTTTTCAG
>NZ_JANGAL010000071.1:0-255 GCF_024461875.1 Veillonella parvula | reverse complement strand
ATGAAAGGAGAGCCTATGGCAGGAAAAGAAAACAGAGAAATTAAAAACAGTGTCTTTGTAGATCTGTTCTATGAGGACGAATCAGCAGAAGCGAATGAGATCGCGCTTTTTAATGCAATCCATGATGAGCCGTTGCCGGAAGGAACGAAGATTCGGAAATTCCGTGTAGACAATACGATCTATATGAATTTTCAAAACGATATTTCTTTTGACGCAGGAGGAAAAGTGATCGTATTCGGCGAGCATCAGTCTACG
>NZ_JANGAL010000009.1:0-32980 GCF_024461875.1 Veillonella parvula | reverse complement strand
ATGTTCAATCATATGATTGATTACCTATCATTGTTCAGTTTTCAAAGATCTGTTATCAATTTGCACTACTTCATTATTAAGTACTGTCGTAATTGACGACTTGATTATAATAACATTATGACCACTTTCATGTCAACACATTTTATAATCTTTTTTGAAGTTCATTTTAAACCTCTAAGTGTATTGCTACACTCATTAAGAAACAGCCGCTCAAACGACTGTATGCATATTATAGTACAATGAAAATATAATCGCAACCCCCAATTCTCAACTTTACAAAATCTTCATTTTATTTTCATTTTTAACCATAAACCTAATAATTGATTTTACACAATTAATCATGTACAATGTAGCTGTAATAAAGAACTTTCAGCACAAATTAGTTTTCTTTTATTAGCGTTTACCAATATGAATATTACATTATTGTAAGGAGATTGAGTATGAAACTATCAAAACATTTATTATCAAAAGCTGTAGCTATAGCTGCTATATGTGCTACTATGGGAACTACCACATTAGCTGCACCACAGGGCACATTTGATACTTCAGAAATTAATATTACTGGTCAAGCGTCTCGATCTGTAGCACCTAACTATGCGATTTTAACACTTGGTATTACAAGCCAAAATACCAATATCAATGCTGCAAAATCTAATAATGATCGTATTATGAGTAATTTAATTAGTCAATTAGCTAACTTAGGTGTTGCAAAAAAAGACATCTATACATCTAGCATTTCCATCAATCCAACGAGCGACTATCAAGACGGCAAACGCATCAATACAGGTTATAATGTATCAAATCATGTAACAGTTAAGATCAATAACCTTGATAACGTAGGAAAGGTTGTCGATGCCGCTGTTAGCGCTGGTGCTAACGACATCAACAACCTTTCATTCCAAAATGATGTGTCTCAACAATTATCTGATTCTTTAACTACAGAAGCGATTCAAAACGGTCGCCATAAAGCAGAAGTTATCGCAGCTGCCCTCGGTCGTACATTGGGACCAGTAAAAACTGTTTCCATTAGCACAACTGAAACTAGCACAATGGACTCTGGTTACTATCGTAACCCAGTAATGCTAAAAGCAGCTCTCGAAACTGCTACACCTGTAGAAAAAGGCTCTTTAATAGTTTCCCAAGACGCTAACATCACTTATTATCTACAATAGAATTTTCCGGTACCACACCTTCGTGTACAGCTACAATGCCGCCTGTCAATTCATGATAGGTGGCATTTTCATATCCTAGAGATTTCCAGATTTCTAAAATCTCACTTTGATGAGGGTATCTACGTAAAGATTCTGGAAGCCAGGCATAGGAAGAGTTATCTTTGCTCAATTTTCCTATAATAGGCAATATATATGAAAAATAGAAGTTATATAACTGTTTAAACCCAAACATACTTGGTTTTGCAAGTTCTAACACCACAACCTTCCCACCTGGTTTTACCACGCGTTGCATTTCAGACAATACCTGCTTAATATCTGGAACATTTCGCATTGCAAAGCCACTCATTGCAGCATCAAATGTATTATCCTCATATGGTAAGGCCATGGCATCACCTTGTACTAAATTTACTTGATTAAGTAAACCAGCAGCCTCAATACGAACACGACCTTGATTTAACATTTCACTATTAAAATCTAATGCCTCTACCTTCAAAGTGGGCTCTTGACGCAATACTTCCTTCGTAAATACACAAGTGCCACATGCCACATCAAGTACATATTGGTGAGGACCGATATTCATCGCTTTTACAGAGAATTTACGCCAAAAATAATCTTGTCCAAAGCTTAACACCGTATTCATTAAGTCATAGTTTTTTGCAATATTAGAAAAAACGCCTTGTACAAATTTCTCTTTATCTGCATACGTTTTAAATTCTTTAGTATTCATTATGGACCTTTCACAAATCAAGAACTATGTTCAAGAATTATATATGGCATAGTATACCACACTATAGGAACGCTAAAAAGAATCCTAATATATATACTCTATATAGTGACTATGTAATATATACATATCTACTAAAAACACTGGTATTTAGTATTTTCCGCTACATAATATAGAACTAAACACACATATCTATTTTTTACCTATATTCATAATAAATATATACGACTATCGATTATAATATCTATTGCCACCATTTCATGTTCGTTGTATAATGACATATGTCCATGATGAAAGGATATTTTGTTGTGGGTTTTATTTGTTTTTATTTAAGTATTGGAGTGTACTATGAATCGATTTGTAAAATCAATCAACAGAGTCAGTCTAATCCAACAAATTATCATAGGTTTGATTATTGGTATTTTGACTGCTCTTTATGTGCCAGATATGGCCAATGAACTTGCTTTATTAGGTGTTCTTTTTGTTGGTGCCCTTAAAGGCATTGCCCCTATCCTTGTATTTTTCTTGGTAATTGCAGCGATCAGTAAACATCGTTCTGGCCAAAAAACTGGCATGGGTTCTGTTATCACCTTATACTTATTAGGTACATTCCTATCTGCAGCATTAGCAGTAATCGTAAGTTTCTTCTTCCCTACTACATTACATCTAGCAGCAGGTGCCGCTGATGCAGCGCCTCCACAAGGTATCGCAGAGGTTATGACAACATTACTTAAAAATATTGTTGATAACCCTGTAAAAGCGTTAATGACTGCTAACTACATTGGTATTTTAGGTTGGGCCCTTATTATTGGTGGTGCTTTACGTCATGCACCGATGAATACGAAAGAAGTTATGGAGTCCATTGCGCAAGCTATTACTACTGTAGTAGGTTGGATCATCCGCTTCGCTCCTCTTGGTATTATGGGGCTTGTAGCAGAATCCATTGCTACTAACGGTATCGAAGCCTTGATTGGTTACTTCCAATTACTCGTATTATTACTTGGTTCTATGATTTTTGTAGCACTAGTGATCAATCCGATTTTATCCTTTATATACCTTCGCCGTAATCCATACCCATTGGTATTCAAATGCTTACGTGAATCTGCAATCTATGCGTTTTTCACACGTAGCTCTGCTGCAAACATTCCCGTAAACCTTGATTTGGCAAAACGTTTAAAACTTAATCCAGATATGTATTCCGTATCTATTCCATTAGGTGCCACAATCAATATGGGTGGTGCAGCAATCACGATTACAATCATGACATTAGCTGCAGCTAACACTTTGGGTATCGTTGTAGATATTCCTACTGCAATTCTCTTATCCATCATTGCCACTATTGGTGCTTGTGGTGCTTCTGGTGTTGCAGGCGGTTCCTTGTTACTTATTCCATTGGCTTGTTCCTTATTTGGTATCTCCAATGATGTAGCAATGCAAGTTGTAGGCGTAGGTTTTATTATTGGCGTATTACAAGACTCCACGGAAACTGCGCTTAACTCTAGCACAGATATCCTTTTCACTGCCACTGCTGATTATGCAAAACGCGGTTATCATCAAGATTGGAACTAAAACGTTCTTAGACGGTCCTTTGGGACCGTCTTTTTTGTAAACTAATTATACATTCTTTTATTAAGGCTTTGTGAAAGTTACATATATCCTCGCCTCTTAATTATCTGGAAATGATATTATGTAATTGGATTAACTAAATATAAACTTTCACCAATCACTAACAAACTATATTGATTTTCTTCAATATAGTGGTATAATATAGTTAATGATAATAACTATTAGTAGATATATAGAAAGGAATCAACATGAAACAATACGATATTATTGTAGTTGGTACAGGAGGCGCAACCATCGTAGCTGACGCTGCGCTCAAAAAAGGCCTTAAAGTGGCAATCATAGAAAAAGGTAAATTTGGTGGCACATGCCTAACTCGCGGTTGTATTCCTACAAAAGTTATGGTTACAGCAGCTAATGCAATCCAAGAAGTAGAAGAATTCAAAAAAATCGGTGTTAATGTTGGTTCTGCTACTATGGACTGGGATACTGTTTCAAAACGTACATGGCATAAAATTGACGAATCTGCAGGCATCTATGATTATTACAACGCCTATGACAACGTAGATGTATATCGTGGTGCAGCAAGCTTTGTATCCGATAAAGTGATGAACATCCATCTTAATGATGGCTCTGGCACTGTAGAAATTACGGCACCTACTATTATTCTTGGTACAGGTGGTTACAGCAATATACCGAATGTACCAGGTCTTCAAGAGGCAGGTTTCCTTACTAGTGAAAGCCTCTTTGGCGATAAATTTCCAAAACAACCATACAAATCTCTTGCCGTTCTTGGTGCCGGACCAATCGGTGTTGAGTTCGCTCATGTATTTGATTCCGCAGGTACAAAGGTAACAATTCTTCAGCACAATGTACGTTTAGTACCTAAAGAAGATACAGATATATCGGAACACTTGCTTAACAACTACAGAGAACGTGGTATTAACGTACTTCTAAACCAAGATACTGTTGAAATCCGCCAAGAAGATGGCCTTAAAGTAGTAGTTACTAAAGATCGTACTACTGGCGAAATTACAGAAACTAAAGTTGAAGAAATCCTTGTAGCTGCAGGTATCCGTCCAGCTGTGGAAGAACTTCACCTAGAAAACACTGGTATTGAAACACGGCCTAAAGGCTGGATCAAAACTAACGAATTTTTAGAAACATCCGTTGATGGTATCTACGCTTTAGGTGATGTCAATGGGGAGCCGGCATTCCGTCACCGTGCAAACTACGAAGCAGATATCATTGCTCACAATCTCTTCTACGCAACAAGCGAAGAAGATTACCGTTGGGCACGATATGATACATTGCCTAAAGTTACATTCTCATACCCTGAAATTGGTAGCGTAGGTCTTACTGAAGCAGAAGCTATTAAAGCTGGTTACAATGTAGGTGTAGGTAAAAACTACTACTCCTCCACAGCTAAAGGCTATGCAATGGGTATCAACCCTGGTGATGTAAATGACGGCTTTGTAAAAATTGTAGTAGACAAAGATACTAACCATATCCTTGGTATGCATGTAACAGGCCCTCAAGCCTCCATTCTCTTCCAGCCTTATGTAAACCTTATGAATAGTGGCGTAACTCCATTGACAGCAATCAACGAAGAAATCGCTTCTGAACGCACTAAACGTTTACGTGAAAAAGGTATTACTCGTGAAATGGACCCTAGATCCGTTATCACTGTAGGCGAAACTATGAGCCCACATCCATCCCTCGTCGAGGTTATCATGTGGACACAAGTGTACTACGAAAATCGTTGGTAATACAACTATAGTTATAAATAATAAAAGGACTAAACCTAGGCGCAGTCCTTTTGTTGCAAACATATCTATTGTAAAAAAAATATTCTAACATAAGAGCACTATCAACCGATATTTTATAGTATCGGAATCGCAAAAAAGAGCCAAAGGCATTGCCTTCGGCTCTTTTCTTATTAATCATCAATAGATAGGTTAGCGGCCCATATCTATATCAGAACCCCAAACGAGATTTGTTTTACGACCATCAAAGCCTTGATCTGGCTCAGGTGGTAATTTATAGGATTTAGATTGTTCTACATAAGCACCTGTCTCAGCATCTACTGTAACAACTACTTTTTTACCATCTTGATGCATAGTCACATAGTATAAAACTTTACCATTATGAGCTTCAATTTTCCAGCCCTTCATAACAGCATCATTTCCAAGTTGTTGTTTTGCAACACGTTCTGCTTGCGTTGATTCAATAACTTTATCTTTATTGAAAATCTCACCAATAACTTTCTTAGGTTTGCCCCCCTCTTCCATATCAGAAGCATTACCAGTGATTACATCAATTTTCATCTTGTACTGATGATACTTACTATAACCAACTACTTTATAACCATAGTTCAAGTCATTAGAGTTGAGCTCTACAGAATGAAGCGCCGCATTAGGATAGCGATTTTGGAAAATAGTTCCAATTTGGCTCATAGTCATAACTATGGACTCGCCAGGTGCACGTTTTACAGAAATATCCGTACTTGTTTCAGGCTTTGTTTTGCGTGCATCTGCCACACTTGGTGTAGCAACGGATAACATGCCCACTGCTAATACCCCCGTTAATGCCATAGAAATCAACTTTTTATTCATTATAATCCTCCTACTAGATACCATGTTTCTATTAATCAAACTATTAGTACACTAGAATTTCTATAAGTTCATGCTATATTCAGCAACACGAAAAATATGTAAATAGTCATATCATTTAGACAATATACTATAAACCTTCATTAGATGCAAGTCGTCCATCTACATCAGTCATAATCAATTTATAGCATGTAGCCACTAAAGGTACACCGATCAACATACCAGTAACCCCCATCAAACTACCGCCTACGATAACGGCAGCAAATACCCACAAACCTGGTAATCCGACAGAGTTACCTACAATTTTAGGATAAATAAAGTTACTTTCAATTTGATGAAGTACCTCTAAAATAATTACATAGATGAGAGCATCCATAGGGCTAACAGTAAGTAGCATAACGGCTCCAATGATACCACCAACATAAATACCTAATAGTGGAATCAAACCAGTTAGACCAATTACACAGGCAATCGTTGTAGCATATTCAATATTAAATAGCCATAAAGTAATTCCTACCATCACGCCTAGAACCAAGGCATCTATAAACTGACCTACAAAAAAATTACTGAATGTTTGAACTGCTACGCGAGTTACATAACTAACTCGATTTACCCACTCATCTGATGCATATGCCTTTAATATACGTTTACCTTGTAACATAAGGCGTTCCTTATCAAGCAACATATAAACAGCAAAAATTAAGCCAAGACCTATGTTCAAAGTCCAAGACAATACGGTGCCCATTGCATTTACAATATATGTGCCACCTTTTGTCCCCCATTCACGAGTATATTTAGCAATATTCTCTCCACTTAGGGCATCTATAATCGTTTGATTCGACGCCATTGGAACTGTTTCTGTAATATGTTGCATCCATGTTTGGAAATCCGTATACAATTGCGGTGATGCAGCTACAATAATCGACATAGAATGAATCAATTGAGGTAAAGCCATCCGAGCAATAAAATACACAATAACACTAATTGTTACAAAGGATAGCAAAAGACTCAACGGGCGACGTATTTTATACTTCCATCCAGAGCCACACTTGGGCCATAGCCATCGTTCATAACGAACGACTAGAATATCCAATACGAAAGCAATACAAGCACCCACAATGAGCGGAACAAAAGCCGTAAAGATAGCGTCAAGACCACTAGCAATATCACTTATACGTAGTGCCATCATAATCATAATGCCCGCTAGTATAATAGCTCCTATGAGCTGTTTGTAATATTTGAATTCTTTCATAATAACCTACTTCACATAACACTATTAATAAACTACACCTATATAACTATACGATTCTCACATCGCATACATTACCAAAGCATAATGAACATTGTATGACCTAGGATTGTATGCAATTTTAGTATAACACAAAAGTCCACCTTGTCGCATGCTCGAATTCTCGATAAACAAGAGAGCATGATTGAAGGTGGACTTATTGTAGGACTAATCTAGATTAGTCTAGAGATTAGCGATGAATATAAACGTCTACACGACGGTTTTCAGCTTTACCTGCTGCTGTAGAGTTAGTTGCAACTGGTTTAACATCACCATTAGCAATACCGATAAGACGATCGGCAGATACACCATGGTTAACTAAATATTGAGCCACATGTTGTACGCGGCGTTCAGACAAAGCAATATTGTATTGTGGATTTGCATCAGTATCAGCGTTACCCATCAACTTAACTTGGTCTTGAGAATATTGGTTAGCAGCATTTACAGCAGCTGTTAAGTTTGGATATTGGTCCGCACGAGCAACATCTTGGTCGGAGTCAAAGTAGATAGATTGTACATAGTAGTCCAATTTAGGAGTTTTATATGCAGGCGCTTCTACAGTAGGAGCTGGAGCCGGAGTGTATACAGGAGCTGGCGCTGGAGTGTATACAGGAGCTACGGATTTATGACCGCCGAAACGGTAAGATAATCCTACTACAGGACCTTGGAAGGAAATATTAGACTTATCATCACGTTTAGTATTGATATAACGATACCCTGCATTAATATCCCAGTCTTGGTTGACTTTATAACCTAAACCTGCTTCCCAAGTAGTAGTTCTCTTAGTCCCTACACCCGCTTTACCATAAACGTCTACTTTGGAGCCAAGGTTAGCTTTACCAATTACACCTAATTGAGCAATATTATTTGCTTTAGGGAATGTATCACCAGAAATGTGAGCATAACCGCCATATACTGCGAAATTTTTGTTCAAGGATTGAATCAAATTAACTTCTTGCATTCTATCACTATAGCTAGTGCCGAACATTTTATCATTCAAACCATGGTATTGGTATTGCAACGCTGTTTTATCTGTGAAAGCGTATGTTACACCACCATCAAAGTTCCATTTTGCATCAGAAGTCCAAGCTTTAGTTTTTGCTTTAGAATCAGACGCACCAAGATCAACTTGAAACTCACCTTTATTGAATTGAGTTTGAGGAGTTGCACCTGCTACGGACACACCTACAGCAGCAACTGCCAATAAAGCTAATAATTTTTTATTCATTATAATTCCCTCCAAAAACAGCCCTTATAATACTTAGGCTTTGGTAATAATATGCTTATATTTTACACAATTTTTCAATATAATTCAACATTCTTCATGAATATTTGATGAATTTTTAGTTATATCTATCTATAAATATTATAAATATAAATATTTAAACCCTCTCTATTGTCTAATCACTGCGATTCTCTGCACATATTACATTCCCGAAATTATAATACTATTTATCTTTTTTAAGATTCTCTAACAATAATAAAATTACTGGTCTTATAAGTTCATCAAAATCATTATTATATGTACTAATAGATCTAACTATAATTGAACGAATAAAAGCTCCCTTATGCACTAAGGAAGCTTTTATCATTTCATATGTATATCCCTTACATATATACGTGAAATCAGAAGTTTCTGGTCAGATAACACATTCCCCAATGTGTCATTTTTTTCACATTACGTATTGTACATCAAAAATTTTTAATAGACAAGAGTTTATTCACTTCTTTTTCATGAATCCTTCTAAAACTTTCAATGTGAAAAAGAATTTACATCTCATTAAACAACCTTATGTTGCCATGTTCCTCGAATAAATCTAAAATAAGAACAACATAATCTTAGAGACTGATCAAAGCACAAAGATAACCATGCCCCAAAAAGTCCTAAACCTAATGTAATGCACAATAGATACGTAATAATAGGACGAATGATTGCTACGCTTACAAGAGAATATTTCATAATGTAATATGTATCTCCTGCCCCTTTCAACACACCGGAGTATACTTGTTGTAATGCTTGAGGGAATGCAGCGATAGCCATAATACCCATCAAAGTGGCTGAAAGTGTAACAACATCACTTTCACGAGTATATAAGTGTACTAAAAAATCACCAGGGCCAATAAAGATTAATGCACTCACAAGACCCACGACTAAACCGATACGAGCACCAATTTTACCATAAGTACGTACAATATCCGGCCTTTTATGCCCAAGATTTTGACCCGTATGTGACGCGCCTGCAAAGCCAAGTCCCATCGCAAAATAATAAAATATATCCATTAGATTCATACATACGTAATGCGCGGCCAAAGGTACTGCACCTAAGGAAGCCACAATCATAGTGTATGTATACATACCGAACCTTTCAAAGAACTGTTCCCCCAAAGAACTGCCACCTACATGAAACATCGTATGAAGTACAGGTCTTTCAAAAATCCACTTCGACGGATGGCGCAATGTTAATCCAGTAGCAGTATGTTGTGAAATCGTACGCAACAACAATAATGCAATAATCGCACTACTGATCATAGTGGAAACACCTGCCCCCATAACACCAAGTTCAGGGAAGAAACCGATACCATAAATCAAGAAGAAATTCATTATCGTATTCAAAATATTCCCTACTACATTAGATTTAAAAATAACCTTGGTGTTACCATATCCAATGAGTGCAGCCCCTACGATTTGACTAAAAGACTGAAAGATTAAACTAATAACTATGAAACGACCATACCAAACAGCTGTTTCAATATAGCTCTCTTCAGCACCTGTAAAACGTAGAATATGCTCTAAATTTAAGAAACATATCAATAATAACGGTACATAAATCAAAAAATTCAATAAAATAGACTGCTTGAGCACGGCATTCATACCATCTACATCACCTTCACCATGACGACGAGCTATGATTGCTGTCACAGCAATGGATAAGGCGCGGCAGAAGATGAGCATTACCATCTCAGGTTGTCCCATAATACCTACCGAAGCAAGAGCTGATGCACCTAAGGCACCAACCATCGCCAAATCGATGGCCGTCATAAATTGTAACATCAAGCCTTGTAATGTAGCTGGCCAAGCTATTTTTAGATAATTACCATATAGCTGCTTTGTCGTGCCTACAGGTCCTAATCGTTCTGCAACAGGCAACATGGTATCTATTGAAAGCCATCGTTGTATACGGTCTAACATTCTATCTCCTATTCATGCAAGATCATACATAGTAGAGGCATCACTTCGCCTCTTAGTTCCACTGTATTATATCACATAACATATGAGAAGTCATTCATATGTTATGCATTTTAAATAAGAATATATATCAAAATAGCAAAAGAACCTCTTATACAAAATGTATATATCCATCAGGTATAACAGTGTATAAGAGGTTCTTTAGATTTACAGGAAAATAATTATCTTAAACTATTATCAAGACTAGCTCTCAACTCTTAACCTTTAGAGGCTAATAATTGATTTACTACTGCACGCAATTCATCTAAGCCTTGTTTAGTCTCAGCCAATTCTTGTCGTTGACGTTCATTTTCAGCTTCTAATGTATTTAGACGTGCTGCTTGATTAGCAATAACAGTTTTTTGATTACTATTTTCTTTTTTGAGACTAGATACTTCATCTTGCATTACATAGACAGAGCTAATAGGACCTGCTTTATAACGTTCTGGAATAGCCTCTTTTCTTTCACGACTACCACCAAATTTATGTGTTACACCTGCATTTACCATGTTATGACTAGTACCAAGTGAAACGCCTACGTTGAACATAGTATCTTCAGTTCGGTAGTGAGCAATACCGATAGCACCCGCAGTTTCACCACGGTAGTTACCAATACCAGCCATAATTTGAGTTGGTTCCAATGGATCGTATTGAATTGGTTTCAACGCTGCCATAGCTGCCGCATGAGCACCCACACGTTGTGTTTCAGTACCTACACGATTAACAGCTTCTTGTAAACCAGCATTAGATGCTTTCAATTGGCTAACATTTACTGCATCAGTATCATCTGTGCCAGGCGCTACCCCATGAATTTGCTTACCACCATTATTTAAGCCGTCTACAGTGAGGGATACAGGGCTAGCTGTTGCATCTGCTGGAGTAATAGTCATGCCACCACCCTTAATTACAGTAGAATTGCCAGCTGCATCTTTCACAGTTGTACCTGCAGGGGTAATCTTAGTAGATACACCGTTTTCATCACCTACGGTAACACTGTTTAAACCTTTCAAGTCTTTAGCCAAGCCATATGTGAAAGTAGTTCTATCTTGGTTAACTACAAGATTATCACCAGCTTGGAATTTTACAGTATCTCCACCTTGTACTTTTTCAACGGTACCGCCAGCAGCTGTTACATTCCATGCAGATATATCTTTAACTTGTTGTTTACCAGCATCTGTTAAGTTGCTCAAGTCTTGATTTGCTGCATTATCGATTTTACCTTTAGTCACATCATCGAGTTTAACAGTGACATCGTCGCCATTAGCAACAGTAGTAAGACCATTTTCCCCTTTAACATTGAATTTCACATCACCTGTGCTCAAAGACTTTTCATCGGTAGAACCAGAGTTACCACCTAAAGAAATCTTGCGAGCAATGGCTTCTGTATTTTTATCAATATTAGCTTTATTGGTTGCAATATCGCCAGCATTTTTAGTGATTGCCAATTTGTTATCAGCAATATTCTGTTTATTCGTCGCAATATTATCTTTATTGGTTGCAATATCAGCAGCATTTCTATCAATTGCAGCTTTATTATCTGCAATATCTTGTTTGTTTGTAGAAATATTGCCTTTATTGGCAGCAATATCAGCAGTATTTTTGCTAATTTTATCCTTATTGTCAGCAATATTGGCTTTATTTTCTGCTACTTGATTATCAACTTGTTTCAATTGATCTTCTGTGGCTGCACGACCGCTTACAGGTTGTGTTTGACCAGAAATCCATTCTTTATTAGTCAAGCCTGTCACTTGAGGGGTCTCTACCCCTTCTGTAGCTTTCACTTTTGGTGCGGTAATTGTTTGATTTGCTTTTACAGTATTGAAAGTTACGTCTTGTTTAGTAGCAATTGTGAAGTCTTTACCATTTTGAGTAATGGAAATATTATCACCATCGATAAACTTAACTGTGTTGCCACCTTCAACTTTTTCGGCAGTATTACCATTAGCTACTACATTCCATGCGGATAAATCTTTAACTTGTTGTTTACCGGTATCTGTTAAGTTGCTCAAATCCGTATTTGCTGCATTGTTGATTTTATTAGCCGTAGCATCATCTAATTTGACAGTTACATCTTCGCCATTAGCTTCAGTAACAATACCATTCTGACCTTTAATATTAAATTTTACATCACCTGTGCTCAAGGATTTCTCATCGGTAGACCCAGTATTACCACCTAAAGAAATCTTGCGAGCAATGGCTTCTGTATTTTTATCAATATTAGCTTTATTGGTTGCAATATCGCCAGCATTTTTAGTGATTGCCGCTTTATTATCAGCAATATTCTGTTTATTCGTCGCAATTTTATCTTTATTGGTTGCAATATCAGCAGCATTTCTATCAATTGCAGCTTTATTATCAGCTATTTTTTGTTTGTTGTCTGCAATAGCCTCTGCATTTTTACCAATCTTATCTGTATTATCAGCAATATTGGCTTTATTTTCTGCTACTTGATTATCAACTTTCTTCAATTGGTCTTCTGTGGCTGCACGACCAGATACAGGTTGTGTTTGACCTGGAACCCAAGCAGTGTTAGTCAAGCCAGTTACTTGAGGTGTTTCAACCCCAGTTGTCGCTTTTACTTTTGGCGCTGTAATTGTTTGTGTAGCTGTTACTGTATCAAAAGTTACATCTTTCTTAGTAGAAACGGTGAAGTCTTTTCCATTTTGAGTGATGGAAATGTTATCACCATCGATAAACTTAACAGTGTTGCCACCTTCAACCTTTTCAGCCGTTTCATTATTAGCGACTACGTTCCATGCTGCTAAATCCTTAACTTGTTGCTTACCGTCAGGAGTCAAATTACTCAAGTCTCGATCAGCTGCATTATCGATTTTGCCTTTAGTCGTGTCATCAAGTTTAACCGTTACATCGTCGCCATTAGCAACAGTAGTAAGACCATTCTCACCTTTAACATTGAATTTCACATCACCTGTACTCAAGGATTTTTCATCAGTAGAGCCAGAGTTACCACCTAAGGAAATCTTACGAGCGATAGCCGTAGTATTTTGAGCGATATTAGCTTTATTAGAAGCAATATCACCAGTATTTTTATCAATTGCTGTTTTATTATCGGCTATTTTTTGTTTATTGGTTGCAATATCTCCTTTATTTGTTGCAATATCACCAGTATTTTTATCAATTGCTGTTTTATTGTCGGCAATTTTTTGCTTGTTCGTTGCAATATTGTCCTTATTAGTAGCAATATCCGTTTTGTTTGTCGCAATATCGCCAGCATTTTTATCAATTGCAGCTTTATTATCAGCTATTTTTTGCTTGTTATCTGCAATCTTATCCTTATTGGTAGCAATATCGCCAGTATTTTTATCAATTGCAGCTTTATTATCCGCGATATTGGCTTTATTTTCTGCTACTTGATCATCAACGTGTTTCAATTGATCTTCTGTGGCAGCACGACCAGATACAGGTTGTGTTTGACCTGGAACCCATGCAGTGTTAGTCAAGCCAGTTACTTGAGGTGTTTCAACCCCAGTTGTCGCTTTCACTTTTGGCGCTGTAATTGTTTGTGTAGCTGTTACTGTATCAAAAGTTACATCTTTCTTAGTGGAAATGGTAAAGTCTTTACCATTTTGAGTAATGGAAATGTTATCACCATCGATGAACTTAACAGTGTTGCCACCTTCAACCTTTTCAGCCGTTTCATTATTAGCTACTACATTCCATGCTGCTAAATCTTTAACTTGTTGCTTACCGTCAGGAGTCAAGTTGCTCAAGTCTCGATCAGCTGCATTATCGATTTTACCTTTAGTTGCATCATCGAGTTTAACAGTCACATCGTCACCATTGGCAACCGTAGTAAGACCATTCTCACCTTTTACGTTAAATTTCACATCACCTGTGCTCAAGGATTTTGCATCAGTCGAACCAGAGTTACCACCTAAAGAAATCTTACGAGCGATAGCGGTAGTATTTTGAGCAATATTAGCTTTATTTGTTGCAATATCACCTACATTTTTATCAATTGCAGTTTTATTGTCAGCAATTTTTTGCTTGTTGTCTGCAATAGCATCAGCATTTTTACCAATCTTATCTGTATTATCAGCAATATTGGCTTTATTTTCTGCTACTTGATCATCAACTTTCTTCAATTGGTCTTCTGTAGCTCCACGACCAGATACAGGTTGTGTTTGACCTGGAACCCATGAAGTGTTAGTCAAACCTGTTACTTGAGGTGTTTCAACACCAGTTGTCGCTTTCACTTTTGGTGCCGTAATGGTTTGGTTAGCGGTTACTGTATCAAAAGTTACATCTTTCTTAGTGGAAATGGTGAAGTCTTTTCCATTTTGAGTAATAGAAATATTATCACCATCGATAAATTTAACAGTGTTACCACCTTCAACCTTTTCAGCAGTCTCATTATTAGCGACTACATTCCAAGCTGCTAAATCCTTAACTTGTTGCTTACCGTCTGGAGTCAAATTGCTCAAGTCCCGATCAGCTGCATTGTCGACTTTACCTTTAGTTGCATCATCGAGTTTAACAGTCACATCATCGCCATTAGCAACCGTAGTAAGGCCATTTTCACCTTTTACGTTAAATTTCACATCACCAGTGCTCAAGGATTTTTCATCGGTAGAACCAGAGTTACCACCTAAAGAAATCTTACGAGCGATAGCGGTAGTATTTTGAGCAATATTAGCTTTATTTGTTGCAATATCACCTACATTTTTATCAATTGCAGTTTTATTGTCAGTAATTTTTTGCTTGTTCGCAGCAATATTGTCCTTATTAGTAGCAATATCCGTTTTGTTTGTCGCAATATCGCCCGCATTTTTATCAATTGCAGTTTTATTGTCAGCTATTTTTTGCTTGTTATCTGCAATAGCATCAGCATTTTTACCAATCTTATCTGTATTATCTGCGATATTTGCTTTATTTTCTGCTACTTGATCATCAACTTTCTTCAATTGGTCTTCTGTAGCTCCACGGCCAGATACAGGTTGTGTTTGACCTGGAACCCAAGCAGTGTTAGTCAAGCCAGTTACTTGAGGTGTTTCAACCCCAGTTGTCGCTTTTACTTTTGGCGCTGTAATTGTTTGTGTAGCTGTTACTGTATCAAAAGTTACATCTTTCTTAGTAGAAACGGTGAAGTCTTTTCCATTTTGAGTGATGGAAATGTTATCACCATCGATAAACTTAACAGTGTTGCCACCTTCAACCTTTTCAGCCGTTTCATTATTAGCGACTACGTTCCATGCTGCTAAATCCTTAACCTGTTGCTTACCGTCAGGTGTCAAATTGCTCAAGTCTCGATCAGCTGCATTATCGATTTTGCCTTTAGTCGTGTCATCAAGTTTAACAGTCACATCGTCGCCATTAGCAACAGTAGTAAGACCGTTCTCACCTTTAACATTGAATTTCACATCACCTGTACTCAAGGATTTGTCATCAGTCGAACCAGAGTTACCACCTAAAGAAATCTTACGAGCGATAGCCGTAGTATTTTGAGCAATATTAGCTTTATTAGAAGCAATATCCCCTTTGTTTGTAGCAATATCGCCTGCATTTTTATCAATTGCCGTTTTATTGTCGGCAATTTTTTGTTTGTTGTCTGCAATAGCATCAGCATTTTTACCAATTTTATCTGTATTGGCTGTGATATCAGCTTTATTCGTTGCAATGTCACCAGTATTTTTATCTATTGCAGTTTTATTATCAGCTATTTTTTGCTTGTTATCAACAATAGCATCAGCATTTTTGCCAATTTTATCTGTATTATCAGCAATATTGGCTTTATTCTCTGCTACTTGATCATCAACGTGTTTCAATTGATCTTCTGTGGCAGCACGACCAGATACAGGTTGTGTTTGACCTAGAACCCATGTAGTGTTAGTCAATCCTGTTACTTGAGGTGTTTCGACCCCAGTTGTCGCTTTCACTTTTGGCGCTGTAATAGTTTGAGTAGCTGTTATCGTATCGAAAGTTACATCTTTTTTAGTGGAAATGGTAAAGTCTTTACCATTTTGAGTAATGGAAATATTATCTCCATCGATGAATTTAACAGTGTTACCACCTTCAACCTTTTCAGCAGTCTCATTATTAGCAACTACGTTCCAAGCTGCTAAACCCTTAACTTGTTGCTTACCGTCAGGAGTCAAATTGCTCAAGTCTCGATCAGCTGCATTGTCGACTTTACCTTTAGTTGCATCATCAAGTTTAACAGTCACATCGTCGCCATTAGCCACCGTAGTAAGACCATTTTCACCTTTTATGTTAAATTTCACATCACCTGTACTCAAGGATTTTTCGTCGGTAGAACCAGAGTTACCACCTAAAGAAATCTTACGACCGACAGCTGTCGTGTTTTTGTCGATATTAGCTTTATTAGTTGCGATGTTATCTTTGTTAGTTGAAATGTCAGCTTTATTTGTAGCAATGTCACCAGTATTTTTATCAATTGCAGTTTTATTATCAGCTATTTTTTGCTTGTTCGCAGCAATATTGTCTTTATTGGTAGCAATGTCTGTTTTGTTTGTCGCAATATCGCCTGCATTTTTATCAATTGCAGCTTTATTGTCCGCAATCTTTTGCTTGTTATCGGCAATATTATCTTTATTCGTAGCAATATCTGTTTTGTTTGTCGCAATATCGCCTGAATTTTTATCAATTGCAGTTTTATTGTCTGCTATTTTTTGCTTGTTATCAGCAATAGCATCAGCGTTTTTGCCAATCTTATCTGTATTATCAGCAATATTGGCTTTATTCTCTGCTACTTGATCATCAACGTGTTTCAATTGATCTTCTGTGGCAGCACGACCAGATACAGGTTGTGTTTGACCTGGAACCCAAGCAGTGTTAGTCAAGCCAGTTACTTGAGGTGTTTCAACGCCAGTTGTCGCTTTCACTTTTGGCGCTGTAATTGTTTGTGTAGCTGTTACCGTATCAAAAGTTACATCTTTTTTAGTAGAAATAGTAAAGTCTTTACCATTTTGAGTAATGGAAATGTTATCACCATCGATGAATTTAACAGTGTTACCACCTTCAACCTTTTCAGCCGTTTCATTATTAGCGACTACATTCCAAGCTGCTAAATCCTTAACTTGTTGCTTACCGTCAGGAGTCAAATTGCTCAAGTCTCGATCAGCTGCATTGTCGACTTTACCTTTAGTTGCATCATCGAGTTTAACAGTCACATCGTCGCCATTAGCAACCGTAGTAAGGCCATTTTCACCTTTTACGTTAAATTTCACATCACCAGTGCTCAAGGATTTTTCATCGGTAGAACCAGAGTTACCACCTAAAGAAATCTTACGAGCGATAGCGGTAGTATTTTGAGCAATATTAGCTTTATTTGTTGCAATGTCAGCCTTGTTTGTTGCAATATCACCTGCATTTTTAGCGATTGCAGTTTTATTTGTATCAATAGCAGTTTTGTTAGCTTCAGCTTTATCGTCAACTTTTTTCAATTGAGATACATTAACAGCATCTTTATCAGCGATACCATCTGCTACATTCGTAACTTTCAAATTCCCAGCATTAATACCTTTGTCACCATCAATTTTTACAGTTTCATTACCGCCAGCATTATTGAAAGATGCACTGTTTAATTTAGAAAGATCTTTTTTCAAGGCTACAGAGATTTTCTTATCATTTCTAGCAACCGTAATATTATCGTCACCAGAAAAATCTACTGTATTTCCTTTTTCAACGGCTACTGGTGTAGCTTCGCCATTAGCAGAAAGGTTCCAGCCGTATTTATTTTGGTTGATTGCTTGATTAATTGCATTAGCTACGTTAGCAGAATCCGCCATACCAGCAGTTGCTGTAGCGCTACCATTTGCTACTGTAATATCTTGCTTTTTACCAGAAACTGTTATTTTCTTACCATTAGCTGTAGTTGTAATGTATGTATTATCACCATTTACAACTAATTTACTATTAGCAAGATTCACATCACCTGAACCAGTATCACCTGTAAAAGCTAGATTAACACTCTTTAACTGTGCCACGTTTACTGCATCTGTATCAGCAGTACCTGCAGCAACATAATTAATTTGACGTGTTTGGTTTGTCGTACCAACAGCAACACCACCTAATTTAGATGTTAAGGCAGCACCACTTAAATCAGCATATGTATCTGTACGACTAGCATTAACATTATATCCCACTACACCTGAAGCAATATCAGCTGTAGATTTTGAGCCAACAGCTACACCATCTACTACTTTACCTCTAGCGCCATCACCAACAGCTACAGAACGGCTTGCAGATGCGTCTGTTGCGGCATTTGGACCAATAGCAATGGAATTAGTTGCCGTAGCACCAGTATTATCTTTATTAGCAACATCAGAAGATTTTATAGATATATATTTATAAGCGATTTGATCTACAATAGCACTAAGTTGGGAGCCATTAATTGCATCTGTGGAAGTAGCACTTACTTCACCAGGAGCCACGTGTTTCAACTGACGCTCATACCCTTTAGAACCAAAAGATACGACGTCACCTGGCAATGTTTTATCACCACCAGCCCAGGAAGCAACAACGTTATTTGGCAATGTATAGCTAGATTGTTTTGTACCACCTACATCAGTATTAGAACCACCACCGATGGCAATAGCATTATCACGATTTGCCCTAGCCCCTGTACCAATAGCAATAGCATTTGTTACATCATTATTAGCTTGTCCAGTAGCACCAGTAGAGGTTCCCGGTAAACGATCCTTCGCATTTGCACCAGTACCAATTGCAATTCCTACATTACCAGACTGACCTTTCATACCTAATGTGATACCAGATTCGCCAGCCGTCGCCGCTGTATATAGCGGATTTCTCATATCAAAGCCTGTTAAGCTTTGAACAGCACTACGCAAATCTCCAGTCTTATTCTCACCATTATTCGTAGTATAAACAACTTTTATACCATCAGCTTTAACTACATCATCGCCACCAATAACAATAGAAGAGTTACCTTGAGCTATTGTATTTCCCCCAATGGCGATTGCTTGCTCCCCAATTACTCTTGCACCTTCATTAGTCTGGTTACCGCCACCAATAGCGATCCCTTGTGGACTACCAGCCGCAACACTAGCGTTAGAGCCAATAACAACAGAATTTCCACCAGCAGCTGATGCATTATAACCGAAACCTACAGCTTTATCTCCCTTAACAGAAGCACTTGGCCCCAACCCTACTGCTGAAGCAGGTAAGCCAGCAGGCACATCATTTGACGCCATAGAGATGCTAGCATTAGTCATTGCTAATGCAGCCAAGATGGCTGCTACAACAATTTTCTTTTTGCCGCTATTATTCTTAGCGAACTCAGATACTACTACGTAACAATTTTTTGATTTGCTCCAAATCACTTTGAAAATCTTATTCATATTTTCTCCTATAAACTATATTAATGCTCCCGCTATGTTTCTTCATATGGTAAATCATATGAGAATTTCAATATTTTCAATATGTTAAGTATATCAAAACCTTTAATACACTATCAAGCTTTTTCATTTATTTTTCACAATTATAGGCATTACAAAAACAGCGTAGCAATGGGCTTTATAGTGATTCATGTCACAAATCTATATAAAATATGGGCTTATTTTATACCATACCGAAGAGATAAAATGAATATAAACTCATAATCAATTATTTAAATTTCGTTTATGAGATTATATGTACTAAAAAAACTTGTGTTTAACTAGATATTATGGACTTAGTTACATGTCATCACTATAGACATAATTAATTCATTAAATTTTTATAAAACTTTATGTGTCCTCCCTTAATCAGTGATTGAGTTACTACACCTTTCAAAAAAAATATGCTCAGATTATTATCGATTAAGTTAAGCCTCTTATAGATCACTATTATCTTGTTATACAGCATTTAACGTATCATGTATTGCTTTTAGATTATTATGCTTCAATTTTTATCAACATTTAATTGAGTTCATCTTATATTACATAATAAAAAGCTATCTCATAGAAATGACAATCTACGAGATAGCTTTATTACTAAATTGTATAATTAAATTAGGGAACAAACTAGCGTAATTTAAAAACATATAAACTTTGTTCGTGTGCTAATTGTATTCGCTTATATAAGCGTTTCATATAGGTACGATATATTTCTTGTGATTCTTCTACAGAAATAATATCAAAATGAATTCCATCCCCTACTGGCAACTGGCTTAACCTAAGTAAATCGGCGGTAATGACAGTACCAATCTTTGTATAGCCGCCCGTTGTTTGTCGGTCTGCCATGAGCACTATAGGATTGCCATCTGACGGAACTTGAATAGAACCAAAAACAGCTCCATCGGAAATAATATCCGCACTCTCTATATGCTCTATAACAGGGCCATCTAAGCGGAAGCCCATGCGATCACATTGTACGGTCAATGTATATATTTTACTACCAAAGGTCTTAATCCCTTTCTCGGTAAAATACTTTGCTTGCTCTCCTAGTACTACACGCAAAGGTTCGTGACACTCACGACCACCGCGGTTATATAAAGCGGTATTGAATAATTTATGAGTTCCATAGAAGTCACACACATGCACTTTGTCTCTAGTAAATGTATTAATGCAAAATTGATCACCTGCTTGTAACGGTCTCCCCTCAATACCACCTATCTTAGCCTTTGTATGAGTCGATACGCTACCGTTAATAGCGGGAACATCAATACCACCTGAGAAGGCAATATACATGCGCACGCCACATTGGCTAAAGCCGCCAGAAATGATATCGCCTTCGTGACATATAAAAGGTATATATCGAGGCACTACTACATTATTAATCGTAGGGTGCATATCAGCGCCCGTGAAAGCAACGATACATGTACCTTGGACGGTTAACGTAGGTGGCAATACGGTGCACTCTAATGCACCGAAAGGAGTCGTATTACCTACAAGTGCTTGTCCTAAGAGATAGCTTTCACTATCCATAGGACCAGCCACAGGCATACCATATTGTTGAAAGCCAACGCGGCCAGAATCTTGAATCGTAGTGTACATCCCTGGCGCATCTACGCGGATTAAAGCAGCCTTAAACTCATTTATACCCACGCAACTCACCTACCTCTACTTCATACATAGACGGAATATAATTACTTCCTAATAGTTTAATTCGATGGAACTCATTCTCATTGATAGACACATAACGAACGTAGTCTCCGGCTTGCAATAGTGCAGCTTGTTTCTTAGACATGTCATACATAGTCACAGGTGTGCGTCCAATAATCTGCCAGCCTCCAGGAGATTCTGATGGATATGTACCAGTCTGTTCTCCTGCAATACCTACAGAGCCGGCAGGAATCAAAGTTCTTGGTGAAGACAACCGCGGCGTTGCAATGCGTGGATCCATGCCACCTAAATAGGTAAATCCAGGAATAAAGCCTAGCATATAAACTAAATAATCTGTACCACTATGAATGGATACAACCTCAGCTTCACTTATATGATTGTAAGAGGCTACAAAGCCTAAATCTGGACCAAACTCACCACCATATACGGTAGGTATTTCAACAATCATAACACGTTCAATTACGCTGTCTGTTACAGATTCTTGTAATATAGGATCAAGAATTCTACAAATGTCTGAATACGTATATACCATTGCATCATATTGAACAAGCAATGCACAGTATGTAGGAACTAGTTCAATAATTCCATCTAGCTGTAAGACTTTAATCTGCTCTATAACTTGTCGGATTTGTCGATTAATCTTTGGATCGATTACTTGACCAAAATCAATAGAGATAGCGCAATCCCCTACAGGTGAAATTGTAGGTTTCATATGTACCTCCTGCTATAACTAGAAAGGACCATCACATTCAAGCCGAACGTAATGGTGCTTTCACAGATAATTAATTAACCTAGTAACTTAGCAATGCCTTTTAAAGATGTAACACCAATATAAGATGTTACAAGTACTACAATCCAACCGGTATAATATAAAAGTTTATTGTGTTTGTATGCCCCTACGATTTCAGATTTATGAGTAGCAACGAGCATAACTGCCAACGTAACAGGCAGGATCAAACCATTTACAGAGCCCGCTAAAATCAATAGAGATACTGGTTTGCCAATAAAGATTAAGATACATGTAGAAATAAAGATAAATGCCATAATAGTCAATTTTTCATTTCGTTCTACAACCTTAAACAATGTTTTTAAGAAGGATACTGATGTGTAGGCAGCCCCTACTACAGAGGTCAATGCGGCACAGAAGAACACTATACCGAATAATTTATGACCGATTTCACCAGCGCCGAGAAGAAACGCAGAGCCTGCTGGGTCTTTAGAATCTAGCACAAAGCCCATGGATACTACACCTAAAACGGCTAAGAACAATAACACTCGAACTAATGCATCTACAGACATCCCCATAATTGCTGCACGACGTACATCTTTTAAATGCTCTTGACCTGTAATACCTGCATCAATGAGGCGGTGACCACCAGAAAATGTAATGTAACCACCTACAGTGCCCCCAATAAGTGTAATCGTTGCTAACCAAGGTACATGCTCTGGAATCACAGAATGAGACAAGGCTTCTCCTACTGGTGGGTTCGTAGAGAATGCTACGTAGGCGATAAGAACAAGCATAACAGTACCGAGTACTTTAGCCGTATTATCTAAAACACCACCCATCTTCTTAGATGTAAATAGTAAGATACCTAAGATACCGCTAATAGCGGCCGCTGTTGTTGTGTCGATACCAAATATAATATTGAGGCCCATAGAAGCACCACCAATATTACCGATATTAAAGGCCAAGCCACCAAGGGAAATTAAAAATGCCACTATATAACCAAGGCCTGGCAATACCTTATTCGCAATATCTTGACCACGCATTTTGGATACACCAATAATCGTCCACACATTAAGCTGTGCAATAATAGAGAAAATAACGGATACAACGATAGCAAATGCAAAGTCTGCTTTCAACTCATTTGTAAATGCTGCCGTTTGTAACATAAAGCCAGGTCCAATGGAAGACGTGGCCATTAAGAAAGCTGCCCCTAATAGGACAGAGAAACTCGCTTTACCTGTAATTGGTTTCATAGGAACCTCCACATATAATAATTAATCTATGCCATACTTATTGCTTAAAGCGCATATTTACATTTAATACTTACTTTTAATACTTATATTTGCATTTTCTGTTGTTATTTATTACGCATTTATTTTAATGTATTTAATAGTGTTATCGGTGTTGAAAATTCGCCACCGTTACACCAGCTTTTGTGAGCCCTTCCCGAATATACCTTGTGAAAGCTATCGCTTCTGGGTTATCACCATGAACACATACGGAATCGGCCACAATATCAATGGTCTTCCCCGTATTAGTAACAACCTTACCCTTTGTAACCATCATAAGAACTCGGTCTAAAGCCTCTTGTGGGTCTTTAATGAAAGCACCTACTTCTGTACGAGGGACCAATGTTCCCTCCTCTGTATAGCCACGATCGGCAAACACTTCCTGTATAACAGGAATACCTCGTCGCTGTGCCTCTTGAGCAATATAGCTACCACTCAATACCATGGCTGCAATAGTAGGATTTACCGCTTGTAAACCATCTAAAATTGCATCGGCTAGTACAGGTGTAACACAGGCTGTATTGTAAAAAGCACCATGTAATTTCATATGTTGTACTGTAAGTCCATGACTATCACAAAAAGCTTGAAGTGCACCTAGTTGGTACATCATATAGACTTTTGCCTCAGCAGGATTTACTGCCATCACACGACGGCCAAATCCCATCAGATCTGGATAACCAGGATGTGCCCCTACGGCTACGCCCTTTTCTTTACATATTCGGACAGTCGCATCCATAATAATAGGATCTCCAGCATGCCAACCACAAGCAATATTAGCACTTGTTACGTGATTTAATACTTCACTATCCATGCCTAATGTATAGTTACCAAAACTTTCGCCTAAATCACTATTTAAATCTACATAATGAGACATATACTATTACCTCTCCATCTTCATCTATTTTATAAATTCTATAGAATATCGAATTTAATGATACGATTATACTAAATAAATCGATGTGTTAGCAATGATTTTTATCATGTATACAAAATTCTTTTATAACTAAAAAACCACAAGATTTTAATCTTGTGGTTTGTATGTAAACTCAATTTTTTATCTGACTCTACTATATCCAGTCATAAGCTCATAAACCGTATTTTGTAAATTATCCGACTCTGTTATTTCAGAGACGGCACAAATAAAATCGGGATGCGCTTGCCAAACGATATCAGCATTTGTCGTTTTAATGCCCCCAATGGCGACAATGGGAACCTTACTAAACTTCTTTGCCCAATATACATAAGAAATCCCTACAGGATTAGCATTGGGTTTTGTCTGTGTAGAAAAAATAGGCCCTACCCCAATGTAATCAATAACACCTGTATATCTGTTTGCCGCTTTTAGATCGGATATACTATGAGTTGACCACCCAATCAACATATTAGGCCCTACGATTCGTCTTACCGTATTAGGGGGCAAATCATCTTGCCCAATATGAACACCATCAGCATGTACAGCCAACGCAAGATCAACATAATCATCAATAATTAATAGTGCATGATAATCAGAGGTCAACCGCCTCAAAATCATAGCCTCCTGATATCGCAGAATAGGCGTTTTTCCCTTTTCACGATATTGAATAATTCGTATCCCTGCACTTAGCATGTCTTTCACAAGAGGAATCACATCTCGAGTACCGCCCGTAATTCCATATATAGGGCAAGCATTCATTGCCTCTGTCAATTTATCTTTTCTGTCCACTTATTTCACCTCATTAGACATAGTCTTTTCTAGTAAAAGTGATAACGCTAGATCCGCCTGTTTTGCAGCAGCAATAGCCACACGTGGTGCATAAGGATACGCATTGTCTACACCGGAATGCTCGTCACCAACAATATATAAATTTTGACCTAACTTTTTAGTTCGTAACGCATCGGAATTACCTATTCCAGCCAATCCGGATACCATGATTTTAGGTACATCTACTGAGATTGTAGCCTCTAAGAACATAGATTTAGCTTCTACCGCATCAAAGGCTTCTATCAAAATATCGGCGTTTTTATAGATTTCAAGTATATTCTCGATTGTCAATTTATCCTTATAAACCGTAACGATAACATTTGAATTAATGGCAGTTAACACATCTTGTAAAGCCTCTACCTTATACTGCCCCACATGATGCGAAAAATAGTATTGTCGATTTAGATTACTTAGCTCTACAATATCATAATCTGCAATAATCAGATTTCGAATACCACTACGTACAAGATTAACAGCACAATTGGATCCCAATCCGCCAGCACCTAAAACGCCTACTACTGAATTCTGCAATTTACGAAACTCCTCAGGACTATAGAAGTGAGATATAGCCGTTTCAAATTCGTTATTCATATGAGCCATACACATGTCTCCTCATAGTGTCTGCCAATCTTTATAAATGGGTTGGTATCCATTATTTTCGAGCATTGCAGCCATTTCACTTACACTACGATTATCACTGATTGTAAATTGGCTAGAATCATCTTGTTTTGTATGTCCTCCTACAGAGGTCGTTACGCCAGCTGAAAGTTTTGTAATCCCCAGTCTCACCAGATTATCACGCATATACTTGCTTTCACGAGAGGAAAGTGTAATTCCCACACGGGGGAACAAAAGACGCAAAGCCAAAATATATTGAACTAATGCCGTATCATCTACAGGATATTTTGGTGAATAACCTACTGCACAAGGTCGAATTCTTGGAACGGAAACAGATAATTCTACATCTAAATAATGTTGCATAAGATAATTAAGATGTAACATCGTTTTGTATGCCTCTCTATGCCATTCATCAAGCCCCATTAAAGCACCAATATTGACTACTCTAAATCCAGCCTGACAAGCCAACTCAGGCGTATCAATACGCTTTGCAAAATCACTCTTAGGCCCAAATGGATGTAATTGCGCATACAAAGTCGGATTATATGTCTCTTGGAACATCGTCATTCCATCTGCTCCAACTGCGACTAATCCTTTATATTCCTCCAGCGTAAGCGAATACACCTCAATACTAACGCTACTAAAAATAGGAACCAATTTTTCTACGGCGGCCTGTATATACGACGGTGGACTGCAGGATTTAGACTCACCAGTTAGCACCAAAACTTGTTCTAATCCCGTTTCAGCAATCGCTTTCGCCTCAAACTGAATATCGTCTAAACTTAGTTTTTCACGAGCAATCCCACTATGATGGCTATATCCACAATACACACAACCATTGTCGCAATAGTTTGAGATGTACATAGGTGTGAACAGCTGTATAGTATAACCAAATTGCTGTACCGTCCGTTCATGAGCTAACTGCGCCATATTTTCTAAATATGGTAGGGCTTGAGGTGATAATAGAATAAGTGCATCATCAATATCAAGTACTGCTTTAGAGAGCGTTGAAAGTATTTCATCGTCAGTTACAACATCTAATGTTTTAGCTATATCTTCGTCAGAAACTCTTGAAAGCACATCTAAAAATGACATATTCTCACCTTACTTTCGCAAGAAACCAGTTAACGGAGAAGATGCACTGCCTACCAACTTCTTAGGTGCACATTTTGCTAGATATGCCTTACGTCCAGCCTCTACGGCATGATAAAAAGCCTCTGCCATACCTACTGGATCTGAACTCGTAGCAATAGCCGTATTAACAAGAACAGCACTAGCTCCCATTTCCATAGCTATTGTTGCATCGGAAGGTCTGCCTATTCCCGCATCAACAATAATTGGCACATCAATAGAGTTGATTAAAATTTCTATCAATCCTTTTGCTTCAAGTCCACGATTGCTACCAATAGGCGAAGCGAGGGGCATAATACAACTAGCACCAGCATCTACTAGTCGCTTTGCATCCATCAAATTAGGACTCATATAAGGAAAGACGATAAACCCTTCCTTTGCCAACACTTCAGTAGCTTTAATAGTCTCTAAATTATCGGGCATCAAATATATCTGATCTTGAATGACTTCAATCTTAATCAAATTACCACAGCCTAATGCTTTTGCCATACGTGCAATGCGTATAGCCTCATCTGCATTTCTAGCACCCGATGTATTCGGTAATAAATGCATTCTATCGGGGATATAGTTTAATATATCCTCCTCGCTTTGTGTTGTACCTACTCGCCTAAGAGCAACTGTCACAATATCTGATTGTGATGCTACTAATGCATCATGCATCAAATTATAGGATGCATATTTCCCTGTCCCCACTAACAAGCGACTAGAAAATGTTGTATTACCTACAGTAAATGAATCCAACATATCAACCACCTCCTACAAAGCTAACGATTTCTAATCTATCAGCAGCCATTAATTTAGTGGTTGTATACGTTTCCTTACTAAGAATCTCGCCATTAAGCTCAACTACAAAGTGTTTACTGGCATACCCTAATTCGTTAAGAACCAAATGAAGTTGCTCGTTTGAAACCTGCTTTGGCTCTCCATTAACAATCAAATCCATAATAGCCTCCCATATGAAAAAGCTTATAAAATATCAATATATTCTTCTTGTAAAGCTTTATTCATACTGCGTACAGCACAAAACTTGCCACACATCGAACAGGTTTCACTATGATCTTTCTCCGGTGCTCTACTTTCACGAATAGAACGAGCCCGTTCAGGATCAAGGGCACAAGCATATTGTGCCTCCCAATCGAGAACTTGACGTGCTTTAGCCATAGTGTCATCTATATCTCTTGCATTAGGAATACCACGAGCAATATCTGCAGCATGCGCCGCTATTTTAAAAGCCATAATTCCATCTTTTACATCATCTGCATTTGGTAAGGCTAAATGTTCCGCTGGTGTAACATAGCACAAGAAGGACGCACCATGCATACCCGCTACAGCGCCACCAATAGCAGCCGTAATATGGTCATAGCCTGGAGCAATATCTGTTACGAGCGGTCCCAACACATAGAATGGCGCTCCATCACACAAGGATTCTTGAACTTCCATATTCATTTGTATTTGATGTAAAGGTACATGCCCAGGTCCTTCAATCATAGCTTGTACACCATATTGTTTTGCTCGTTTTGCCAATTCACCAAGCCTTACAAGCTCTTCAATTTGGCACACATCAGTTGCATCCGCCAAGCAACCTGGACGACAAGCATCACCTAAAGACAAAGTAACATCATATTCTTTGCAAATCTTTAAGATTTCATCAAAGTATTCGTAAAATGGATTTTCATGACCTGTCATGCTCATCCACGCAAATACCAAACTGCCTCCACGACTAACAATATTGAGCAACCGTTTATGATTCTTGATTTGATCTATTGTTTTTCTCGTAATACCACTGTGGATAGTAATAAAATCTACACCATCTTGAGCGTGTAATCGGATAGTGTCCAAGAAGTCTTGAGCCGTTAATTCACCCAAATCTTTTTGATGATGAATAACACTATCATAGATAGGCACCGTACCAATCATTACTGGTGATGTCTCGATTAATTTACGTCTAAAAATACGAGTATCACCATGAGTTGAAAGATCCATGATTGACTCTGCTCCAAGTCGAATAGCTCGATTAACCTTTTCAATTTCGCTATCATAATCAGTAACGTCTTTTGATGTACCTAAATTAACATTGACTTTAGTTCTAAGACGCTTACCAATCCCCTCTGGCGAAATGCTAGTATGTTGCCTGTTACAAGGAATAACAACCTTGCCTGAGGCCACTAGGGAACGTAATACCTCTTCATCCATACGTTCTTTTTCCGCGACAACTTTCATTTCCTTCGTAACTACACCAGCCACAGCCGATTCCAATTGTGTCATAAACATTTTACATCCTCCTATATAAAAGACATATATAGTTAGGTATGCAAAAACGGGTATCGAACAAAATGATCGATACCCGTATTAAGTATTAGCGTGCTTCCTACGCGGGCATGATCCCGATCAGGTATAAAGGTCAGGTGCTCGCAGCCCTTTCTCAGCCTATATAATAGGCTCCCTTGCATACTCACTATATAATTATGCTATTAATATTACTACTTTATTCAGATTTGTCAAATGATTATTCCGACACTTTTACGTCTATTATTTATTTCTCAGCCTTATCTTGGTCTTTGCTATCATCGGAATCTGCTTTTTCAGAGATTACAATATGACCATCCTTAACATCGGCAAGCAAGTGTTTAGCATCGATGTGATCCAAGTAGAAATCAGTTACATTATCGCGGATTTCAGATTCGATAACACGACGTAATGGACGAGCGCCCATAGTTTTGTCATACCCTTGTTCCATCAACAATTCTTTAGCTGCATCTGTTACATCAAGAGTGATGTCTTTTTTAGCTAAAGTTTTATTCACTTGATCAAGCATCAAATCTACGATTTTTTTCAAATCTTCTTTGCTCAATTGATTGAACTCGATAACTGCGTTGAAACGGTTCAAGAACTCTGGGCGGAAGAATGGAGCGATACGTTCCATTACATCTACTTTATTTTCATCATCATTGTCATTGCCATAACCGAAACCTGCATTGGATGTAGCGATGATAACAGTATTTTTAAAGTTTACTGTGTTACCCTGACCATCTGTTAAGCGACCATCGTCCAATACTTGTAAAAGTAATGTAATAACTTGAGTGTCTGCTTTTTCGATTTCATCGAATAATACGATGGAATAAGGATTACGACGTACGCGTTCAGTCAATGTGTTAGAGTTATCTTCATAACCAACATAACCAGCTGTAGCGCCGATTAATTTAGATACGGCTGTGCGATCACTATATTCGGACATATCCAAGCGAATGATTGCATCTTTGTTACCAAACATATCTAGAGCTAATTGTTTAGCTAATTCTGTTTTACCAACGCCAGTAGGACCTACGAATAAGAAGCTACCGATTGGACGGTTGCCTTCGTCAAAGCCTGCACGGTTACGACGAATTGCTTTAGATACAGCTTCTACTGCTTTATCTTGACCAATTACATGAGCTTCTAAACGAGATTTCATGTCTTTCAAGCGTTCGATATCGGATGCCCCCATTTGAGATACAGGAATACCAGTCATTCTTTCAACGGCTTCTGCTACATCGTTAACCTTAGCCACTACCTTTTGATTTTCTGTATGGTTATCAAGCTCTGCTTGTAACTTTTGAATACGCATTTTTTCATTAATCGCAGATTCATAGTCTTCTTTTTGAGCATATTCCTCTTGTTTTGCTTTAGCATCAGCAATATCGGCTTCCAATGTTTTAATATCTGTTACAGGATGTTGAGATGCCAAGTGAGCTGCTGTTACATCAATTAAATCAATAGCTTTATCTGGCAAGCTACGTTGTGGAATATACTGTACGGAATAATCTACAGCGGCTTTCAACACCGCATCTGGCAATTCAATGTTATGATGCGCTTCGTACAATGGACGAATGCCTTGTAAGATTTTGAAAGTATCTTCTGCAGATGGTGCATTGACCTTAACTTCATTGAAACGGCGAGCAAGAGCTGCATTTTTCATGATTGTGTTACGGTATTCATCTTGTGTTGTAGCACCGATAACTGTCATTTCACCACGGGACAAAGCAGGCTTCAAGATATCTGCCAAGCCTTTAGATCCTTGACCATCACCTGTGGACCCAGCACCCAAAATTTGGTGAATTTCATCGAAGAACAAGATAATATTGCCTGCGGCTTTTACCTCTTTAATAAGGTTTTGAATGTTTTCTTCGAAGGAACCACGGTATTGAGTACCAGCTTCCAATCCGGAAATATCGATGGAAATGATTTCTTTATTTTTAATAGCTGCTGGAACATCACCATTTACAATAGCTTGTGCCAAGCCTTCTACTACTGCAGTTTTACCAACACCAGCATCACCTACAAGTACTGGATTGTTTTTAGTACGACGCGCCAAGATTTCTGCTGTTTCTTGGATTTCTTTATTACGACCAATTACAGGATCGAGTTTACCATCACGAGCTTGTTGAGTTAAGTTTGTCCCCAAACGAGCAAGGATGCCATCTTGTTTAATTTTACCTTGTTGCGCAGCTTGAGCAGCTTGCATTTCTTCATTAGATGGTAATCGACCAGTTTGACGATAAAACGCAAATTCTTCTGGAGTTACTTCGCGACCATTAATCTTATAACTACGTCGTTCTGTAGAATAACCACCCATATTACCCATCAATTGATTAAACAAATCATTCATGCTAGAAAATTCATTACCAAAGTTGTTAAAGTTGTTGTTCATATATTTTACCCCCTCATACATCATAGAGTTTAACTATTTGACTAATACTATTTTTACTGGGTTTACTTACCCTATGACATTATAATAACCCTTAAAAGTCAAAAAGTCAATAAGTCAAAAGATAAATTTTCAAAATATTTTTGACCTTATATTCTAACAACAAAAAAAGGTTCCGTATTTCAGTTGAGGCTTATCGTCCATCAACTTCCTACGGAACCTTTTTCCTTTACGACATCGGATAACACTACAAGAATGTTATAACAAAATCATCGTTTCAATTACTATATTTAGTTATTAACCTTTAGTTGCTAGTAAACTATTAACCATAGCTTTCAACGATTCGATTTCAGCTTGTTGTTTATCCAATACTTCTTTTTGTCTACTATTCTCTTGTTTCAAAGAGGTCATTTCATCTTGCATCACATAAATGGAGCTGATTGGACCACCTTTGTAGCGTTCTGGTACAGCTTTTTTAGCATCACTGTTACCAAACTTGTGAGTATAGCCGGCATTGATCATATTATGACGTCCACCTACGGAAACACCCACGTTGAACATTGTATCTTCATTAGTATAATGAGCAAGACCTAATGCTGCTGCACTCTTACCACGATAGTTACCATAACCGGCCATCACTTGAGTCGGTTCTAACGGATCATATTGGATTGGTTTCAGCGCTGACATAGCCGCTGCATGAGCGCCTACTCGTTGTGTTTCGGATTCAACATTAGCAATTGCATTAGCAAGCTGAGCATTAGATTTTTTCAATTGTCCAAGGTTAACTGCATCTGTATCTGCTGTACCAGCTGCAACTCCCTTGATTTGATTGTTGCCATTATTCAAGCCTTCAGTAGTTAAAGACACTGTACCAGCATTTGGATTTTGCGGATTAGCAGATGTGATAGTCACGCCAGAGCCATTTACAACAGAAGTATTTCCTGCTGCATCTTTGCTCTTAATAGTGTCACCTTTCATAACAGTGGATGCACCATTATTGTCCTTCACTTCTACACTGGACAAACCATTTAAATCTTTAGCTAATTGTACTTGCAACTTGCCGTCTTTTGCATTAACGCCGATATTGTTATCAGTCAATTTTGCTGCGTCAGCACCACCAACGATTTCAAGTTTTTGATTCAATGTTTTATCGATAA
>NZ_JANGAL010000070.1:0-255 GCF_024461875.1 Veillonella parvula | reverse complement strand
ATCCGCAATGCGGGCATTTCTCCGGAGCGTGTCTGTCTACGACAAATTCTCCGCATTCGTCACAGTAATATGCCGGAATTCTGTGTCCCCACCAGATCTGTCTGGAAATACACCAGTCTTTGATATTTTCAAGCCAGTGAAGATAAATCTTATCGAAACGTTCAGGCACAAATTTTAATTCTCCGCTTTTGAGCGCCTCGATCGCCGGTTTTGCAAGCTCTTCCATCTTCACGAACCACTGCTGTTTGATGAGCG
>NZ_JANGAL010000069.1:0-256 GCF_024461875.1 Veillonella parvula | reverse complement strand
ACTCCTCCGAAAATAGCTACCGCGCCGATATCAAGCGATTCTTTCATTGTTTTTAAATCCGGATCTCCTGTTCCGAAAAAAGAAAGCAATATGATCGTTGCCGCGGCTGATACGATCAATCCCAGAGAAGCTGCTTTCAATCCGTTAAGCGTCTCAAAAATATAGACTGACTCTTTATGCTTCTGAAAAAAACGATACAGAGTCAATGAAATCGCAACTCCGCAAAAAACGCATCCGACTGTTGCCACAACCGCGC
>NZ_JANGAL010000068.1:0-257 GCF_024461875.1 Veillonella parvula | reverse complement strand
AAAACTGATCTATACAGATGATACATCATCAGACGAGATCAAGTTTGAAACAAAACAGGAGAAATATACATTTGAATTTGCAGGAGACAAGGCGGTAAAAGAAGTTCAGATTACATTCTTAGATGCAAAATCAACAAGTGATGTGAAGAACATGCTCACACTTGCAGAACTTGAACTGTCAAATCTGTCTAACACACCGGTTACAGGAATCACAGCAGATCCGAACAATGCAAAAGAGATGTATGTCGGAACACTGG
>NZ_JANGAL010000067.1:0-257 GCF_024461875.1 Veillonella parvula | reverse complement strand
CAACTTCAAGAGCTATCTGACATTTGATGAAGACGGAAATGAACAGTGGAGCGAGCCGGAAAGATATTTAGCTGATTATAGAAGTATCGAAAGCAAATATGGAATCTGTGAAGTCGGAATGTTCCGCTCACCGGATGGAAAACGGATCATGGCGCTGGCAAGAAGTGATAAAAAACCAAACTTATCCGTGATGTTCTATTCTGATGATGAAGGAAAAACATGGAGTAAACCGGAAGAAATGCAAGGTTCGCTTGCAG
>NZ_JANGAL010000066.1:0-257 GCF_024461875.1 Veillonella parvula | reverse complement strand
ATGAAGTTGAAGCCGTTTTCGGACCGGAAGGACCGTATGACCTCAATTTTATTCGTGTCAATGCTCAGGAAAGATTTTATGCAAAATTAAAAGGTGTGGAAGAGCCGGAAGAAAAACGTAAAATTATCGGTGAAGAATTTATACGTGTATTTGAAGAAGAAGCAAAGAAGATAGGTGCAGTTGATTTTCTTGTGCAAGGAACAATCTATCCGGATGTAGTAGAAAGCGGTCTTGGAGGCGAGTCTGCGGTTATTAAG
>NZ_JANGAL010000065.1:0-258 GCF_024461875.1 Veillonella parvula | reverse complement strand
AATGAAATCATCTTTTCCGCATTATTACCATCCAGTACAAAAACATGTCTGTCGTTATCAGAATCTCCCGGCATAGGAATGCCTATGTCTAATGCACGAAATTCATAAGTTCCAGTAAGATCAATTCCTTTTTCATTGCTATTTTCTTCAAAATTTTGCTTAACTGTTAACGGAACCTCTACTACATTTGATGCAGCTAAAACTTTATCAGCAGGAAAACACAAGAAGCTAAACAATAGAGCTGCTAACACAAGTATC
>NZ_JANGAL010000008.1:0-70709 GCF_024461875.1 Veillonella parvula | reverse complement strand
CTCGCGACCCCCGCCTTGGCAAGGCGGTGCTCTACCGCTGAGCTATTCCCGCATACAGAACCGATAATTACTATAACATAATTATCAATCTGTCGTCAAGGATGAATTAAGTCCGTCCTGACTGCCATATAATAATATCAATTTACACATATAGTGTCAATGGTTTTTCCATAAAATGCTAGTAAATATTGGTTTAAAGACCATCGCCCACATAAGAAAAAGGGAGATGGTACAATCCCCCTTTAAAACGGGTTATTCTTTATTCTTTTGTCTACCTTTACCAGCCCCATCTTCGGCTACACTCACCTCCGCTTCAACGAAGGTTTTCATGTCATTTAGCATATGCATAGATGCATTGATAACAGATAGGCCCATGGTAGAACCTAAGGCTTCATCAATTAGCAGTTTATAGTCTAAATAAGGCTTTACCCCTAAGAAGCGACATTGTTCCTTATGTATGGGCTCATCATGTATAGGCTCATCATAGGCAGCCGACGGGAACACATAGTCCTTAACTAGCGGTTCAATGGTAACCGCCGCTAAAACAGCTGCACCTGTTACTATATTATCAAAGACTACAGCCATGCGATGACTAGCAGCTCCTAATATAAAGGCCGTTAAAAATGCAATATCTAAACCACCCGCTACATGAAGCAAGTGCAATACCGCATCACGGCGCTCACTTTCACTAATAGCAGACCAATCATCCACAGAAATATTAAATCGATCTACAAAAGAATGAATATGAGCAGCACGTTCATCCACTGTAGGCCCCCATTCATTGTGTACGAGAATATCATTGTAGGCACAGCCTGTAATAGTAGCCGTCGTTACGAGAGAATCTAAGAAAGCTCTCTCCCCTACGTTACCAATCGCCACCACTTGTAGTCCATCTCTATGTAACTTATCTGCATAGGTAAAACCTAGCTCAAGAGCACGCTCTAATTCATCTCGAGAAATAACGGGTTCTACACCAAAGAAATGAGACCCTTTTCGAATCACCTGTTGCTCAATATTTGCTAAATCAGAAGTGTCTTGTTCTAGACCTACATTCACCACATATACAACAGCATTTAATTTAGCTGCAGCCCCTTGTGTAGCTGTTCTTCCCTCATTAAAGCGTTTTATGACAGCATAACTTTCACTACCATGTTGATCATTTTGCGGTCCATCTACCAAGTGATCAGCTGCCACAACGAGCACACCTTGACGCAAATGATTTGGTTTAGGGTCTCCTAAAATTCCTGCAAAACGCTCCGCTATAGTTTCTAACGTAGCCAGGCTATAGATGGGCTTTGTCAAATTATCAATACGGAATCGACATGTTTCCATTGCTTGTGTATCTAACGGCTCAATTTTGAAAGTTCTCATCTATTACCTCCTGTAATGGCCATATACATATGCACCGCAAGATCTAGCATCCCCATTTGTACCGAACTGCCAGAGGCCTCACCCAAACAAAGCCCTAAGTCTACATACGCTTCTAGGCCTAGGTTTTCTAAGGAGGACTTCGCCGCCTTTTCTGCAGACAAATGAGATGCCATCACATAATCCATCGCTTTTGGAGCCAATGTTTTAGCCACCAATGCACAAGCCGATGTATTAAATCCATCGATAATAACTAACCCATGATTTGCTGCAGCGCCTAAGATAACACCAACAATACAAGCAAATTCAAAACCGCCTACAGACGATAAAATACCAAGAGCATCATCCTTACTAATATCCTTATATTTTTCTAGCACATCATGAACGATCCGCTGTTTTAGTTTGAGTCGTTCATCGGAAATATTCGTTCCTCGTCCCGTCGCCTCTTCCGCTGTAAGTCCTGCAAACTTAGCGGTCATAAGGGCACTAGCTGTCGTATTTGATATGCCCATTTCACCTACCAAAAATACGTTAAAGCCTTCATCGATTTTTTCTTTTACTAGACGAATCCCTGTTTCGATGCCCTCCACGGCTTGTTCGCGCGTCATAGCAGGCTCTTCTACAAAGTTTTTCGTTCCCATCCCAAGTTTATGACTACGAAGGCCTGGAACCCAACTCATATCCGCATCAATCCCCATGTCGATAACTTCCATTTGGGCCCCACAATAATTAGCTAGAGAGTTAGCACCCGCCCCTTTAGGGATTAGATAATTTTGTGTCATCCCAACAGTTGTTTCCTTGGGATACGCACTGACCCCCATATCAGCTACGCCATGATCCGCAGAAGCAATAATCATACATGGTTTTGGCACGGTTACCTGTTCTTGATTCGTAGCAGCCCCATATTGAGCCACAACATCTACAAGACGACCATATAGTTCCACCGGCGATTCTGCATTCCAGCTATTAAATATATGTTGTTCAATCTTTAAGCTGCGACCTGTAATAGCGCCACAAGTTTCTTGTAACAAACTCATAAAAGCTCCCTTAACATAATACTATTTACATACTCATAATGATATATAGTATACACGATTCTAGATATATGTCATGTTTTTTCAGTTACATTTACTCTCTTATAGGATACAAAACTACGCCATTTTAATTATCCTTGATTTGACCAGTTAAATACGGTAACTTTCCTCGAATCTCGCGACTTCGTTCAAGATAAATTTCTAATTCTTGACCGTCATCCTCTTGTAAAAGTATCTCTTTTACGCGTTGAATTTCTGCTTCAACCTGTGTGAGCCCTTCAATGACATTACGACGATTCCCATAAATAATTTCACGCCACATCGATGGTAATCCACCTGCAACACGGGTGCAATCACGGAAACCGCCAGCAGATAACTTCATGCGTAATTCGCCCAATTCATCGCCTCCCGAAACTTGTGTTAAAATAGAGGCCAATAAGTGAGGCATATGACTAACCATAGCCAGATATGCATCGTGAGCATAAATATCGACAAACTCGATACGAGACCCTAAGGCACGACCCATGTCAGCTAATTCTTGAGCTACTTCTTCACTATATACATCAGATGCCTTATCTTCTAACACAATCCAGCCCATACCTTTGAATAGGTTTTTATGAGATACTTCATACCCACCCTTTTCGGATCCTGCCATAGGATGGACAGATACGAAAACGGTCCCCTTAGGAATCGATTCATAAACGGCTCGTACAAAATTTTCCTTCGCACTAGATACATCGGTTACAACTTGTCCCGATCTAAATAGATGAGCCGTTTCAGTAAAAAGTCGTGCATTTGTATCAGGTGGCAAGGAGAACACAACGATATCTGAGTTCTTAATCAATGGCTCAACTTCAGTCCACGCAGCTTTTACCACACCATCTTGAATGGCCGCATCACATACCTCTTGACGACGTGCATAGCCTACTACCTCATAATCTGTATATTCCTTTAAGGCCTTTGCCAAGGATCCACCTAATAGGCCTAAGCCAATAATGCCCACTGTCTTACTCATATAAACCTACTTTCAAGTAAAACTAGCAATGTCTATTCTCCAATATAATGCTAGTTATATTACATTATTATTTAGCTAATTGTAAATCAAAATTAGGGAGAATGAAATTAAGCTTCGATAAGATGCTTGTTTCTCCATTTACCGCTATACCAACGATATATAAACAATAAACCTCGCAAGATTTCATCAGCGGCCATGGCAATCCATATACCAACAAGGCCCCAACCCCAGTAAATACCAAATAGATACGATAATGGCACGGCGCATAACCACATGCCAAAGATTCCCACTAGCATAGGCGTACGAATATCACCGGCAGCCTGCAAACAACCAACCATAACGATATTTACTGCACGTCCTAACTCAAGAAAGATCTCAACCAGTAATACATTATGTGCTAACTCTAGGATTTCCGGATCCGAAGTAAACACAGATACAACAAAATCACTAGTCACATAGAAGAATGTAGCAAGACCTACGTTAATAGCAATCGCTAAATACATGGACTTCCATACACGACTAGTAACCTCCTCTTGGCGTTTAGCGCCCATTAGGAAACCTACGATAACTTGTGAAGCATTAGATAGCGCTATAGTGTATACATAACAAAGCATGGCGATAACAGATACATAAACTTTAGTATTAATAACTGCTAAGCCTAACATGTTGACCATTTTCATGATCGTAGTTTGAGATAATTGATAGCTCAATGTTTCTCCACCAGAAGGAACACTAATATGCAATAAAGATTTAACCGTATGCCACGGAAATGGTTTTAAGAATTTAAAGTTTACCTCTAAGGTTAATAATTTCTTAAAAGTATATCCAATAATCACGAGCCCTACCACTTTAGATAGCCATGTTGAAATAGAAACACCTAATACACCAAGGCTTGGTATTGGACCATGTCCAAAGATTAATACATAGTTTGTTAGAATATGAATGATATTCATCACAAGGGCAATATACATGGTAACGCGTGTTAATGAGTGACCTCTAAATACGGCTACTAATGCATAATACATCGCTTGTATCGGTAGCCCTGCAGCAACGATAGTAGTATATATCGACGTATCACTCATCGTTTCTGGTGGTATACCTAGCCATGTAAAGATCCATTCATGGCAAGTAATAAAGAATACTGCCGCTATAGATGAAAAGAGAAAATTCATCATTAAGCTGACCGTACATACCTCTGATAGCTTGGACTGGTTTCTCGCTCCTAAATATTGGGCAATCAAAATCGTCGTAGCTGTACTCATGACGATGATGAGCATAATAAAGATATTTAAAATTTGATTGGCATTAGCTACCGCTGCTACCGCTTGAGGTGAGTAGTGACTCATCATCAATTGGTCTATATTACCTACTAGCATCTGTAGGAACACTTCAATAAATATAGGCCAACTCAAAGTCCAGATAGATAGACTAATCCCCTTTTCGTATGCTTTCATAAAAACCTCTGCAATGAATACGATACAATTGCAATGAATATCATACAATGTCCTTATTATATCACGTTATATAACCACATGGGACAAATCGCAGAAAGCAATATACTAAATAGTTTTTCATAAAATAGTACATACAAAAAACGTGCCACCCGAAGGTGACACGTTTCTTTAATCAGCATCCTACCTAATGGGTACGATACTAATATTATTTAAATTGATTGCAAAGACTATCAAATAATGCTTGGTCAGGTTTTACAACATCTTCAGTCAATGGACGAGGATGTGGTCCGCCATTTGCTGCAGCCATTGCTTTTTCAAAGGAAGGTTTAGATGTATTTTGATAGATAAGGCCTGTAACCAAACCATCAGTATCACCCAAAGTTTTAAGCGCTGTTGCACGATCTGTTGGGTCATAACCTTCAGGCAATGCTACTAAATGTTCTTTGAACCAATCATAACTATTGCGTTTATTATATGTAACACATGGGCTAAATACATTGATGAAGGAGAATCCCTCATGATCCATAGCTTGTTGAATCAAATCAACGAGCTCTTTACGATTCACCATATAGCTTTGTGCTACAAATGTAGCACCTGCTGCAATCGCAGTTTCACAAACGGACAATGGAGACTCAAACGCACCATGAGGAGTTGTTTTTGTAACAAAACCGATGTCAGAACGAGGGGATGCTTGACCTTTAGTCAAACCATATACATGGTTATCCATTACTACGTATGTCATGTTTACATTACGTTTAAAAGCATGAATGGTGTGACCCATACCAATAGCAAAGGCATCACCGTCACCGGAAAATGCAATAACTTCTAGGTCTTGGTTAGCAAGCTTAACGCCTTGCGCATAAGGAAGCGCACGGCCATGAGTTGTATGCGCACCATAAGCGTAGAAATAGCCACCGATACGGCTAGAACAACCAATACCGGAAATTACGGCTAATTTTTCTGGTGGAATATTTTTCGCTACTACGGCATCAGTAATCGCCGCTTGAACCCCATAATGGCCACAGCCTGGACACCAGTTAGGACGAATATCATTTCTGTAATCTTTAGCTGTTGTCATATTATAGGACCTCCTTAATCGCATTTTTCACATAACTTTTTGTGAATGGATTACCATCGTATTTCAAGCAGCTAGAAATCTTATGTTTCTTATGCATGTTGATTTTAAATAAGTTAGCCAATTGACCAGTTTTATTGTGTTCTACAATAACTACTTTTTTCGCCGCATCAAAGAACGGTTGTAATTGCTTTGCTGGGAATGGTTTAATTAAGCGCAATTGTAAATGGTTAACTTTAACACCTTCTTGATCGAATTCAGCAACAGCTTCTTCGATAGCACCACGACTAGAAGCCATACCTACAACGAGTACATCTGCTTCATCGTATTTAGCATTGTTCAAGAATGGTTCATAATTGTCAGCTACAGTTTCCAATTTACGGAAGCGTTTATCAGTTTGCGCTACGTGCATTGTAGGCGCTTCTGCTGGTTTACCTTCTTCATTATGCTCTAAACCTGTGGAAAGGAATAGACCATTTTTCATACCTGGAATTGTACGAGGGGAAATGCCATCTTCAGTCAATTCAAAGCGTTTGAAATAGTTAGGTTGTACCAATTCAGGAAGCTCAGCTTCTTTCATCATTTTACCTCGATTAATAGGTACGCGGTTCAAATCAAAAGAAGGAACGGATTGTTTATTCAAACCTTGTTGTAAGTCAGGCATAAAGATAACTGGACATTGGTACATTTCTGCCAAGTTGAAAGCTTTTTGAATTTCATAGAAACATTCTTCAATAGATGTTGGAGAAATTACGATACCAGAGTAGTCACCATGTGCATTGTAGCAAGCTGCATCAATATCGGATTGTTCAACTTTTGTAGCCATACCAGTGGATGGGCCAGAACGTTGAACGTCAATAACAACCATTGGCAATTCAGCCATGGAAGCCATAGACAAGGATTCTGCCATCAAGGAAAGGCCTGGACCAGAAGTACATGTAAAGCCACGAACACCTGCGTATACACCACCCATAGCTGTCATACATGCTGCGATTTCGTCTTCTGTTTGAACAACAGTTGAGCCCAACTTATCCATAGTTTTAATCATGTATTCCATAACTTCAGATGCTGGCGTAATAGGATAAGACGCCATAAAGCGGGAGCCTGCTGCAATAGCACCAAGAGCACATGCTTCGTTACCTAATAAGAACATTTGATCTTTCTTACCAGGCGCTGGCAATGTATCGATTTCAACATCGCCTAATTTTTCCATTACAAGGCTATGACCATCATCAAAAGCAGCCAAGTTTTTATCAATAATCTCTTGGGATTTCTTTGCAAATTTCTCAGTAATAGCATCTTTAAACATCTTAGTATCAAAACCAAGAAGCGCTACGGACATCCCAAGTGCTACGATATTACGCATCAACAAAGAGCCTTGTTTCATTGCTGTTTCAGAGATAGGCAAAGATAAGCAATTAATCTTTGTACCTTCAAATTTAGAAAAGTCTGGATTAACTTTGCTATCACAGATGATATATCCACCATCACGTACTTCGGAACCGTGCATATCAACGGTTTCTTGATCAAGGGAAAGCAAGAAGTCTACCCCTTCACCAATGGACATAATTTGTTCCAATGCTACGCGCAATGCGAATGTAGTATGACCACCTTTGATGCGAGATGCAAATAAACGTTGGCTATACAAAGAGTAGCCTTCTTTAGCAAGGATTGTGGCCATAATTTCGCCGCAACTCTCGATACCTTCACCTTGTTGGCCGCCCATTTTCCAGATAAAATCTTTACGTTTTTGCAAGAGATTCACCCTCCTTAGGATAAAAATTACACTGCTGACAAGAGTCTACCTTACTATGTTAATGTTTTATAGTACGAACCTGTCTTATATCGTCATTGTATCATGTATATTTTAGGTTTACAATGTATCATTTCACATAATAATAGGTATAAATTAAGGTATTATAACTAAAAATTATAAGAGAAAAAGGATACCACTTTTTAAGTAGTATCCTTTTAGTATTTATGCTTATCGTTTTATATTCAGACGGCAAAAAAAGAGTCTATATAAAATTATATAGAATATTTATTCTCGAATCATCTAAAATATTTATTTCGTAACACCTCTTGTTGTCGCTCCTCAGTGAAGAATATTTCTTCTAAACATAAGCCTTGAGCAGGTGCAGTTTTCCCTATAGCACGCCGGTCTTTAGCGGCTAAATATCCTTTAATATCCTCAACCTTGCGACGACCAAGACCTATATCTACAAGTAAGCCTGCAATATTACGGACCATATGATATAAAAAGCCATCACCGATCACAGAAATCGTCACCTGTGAACCTCGGGACTCAACACGAATTCCCATGATTGTCTTTACAGGATCCGCAGGAGTTGAGTTCGTTCCCTTTAAGGTTGTAAAGTCATGCGTACCTAATAGTTCATTACCTGCAGCCTGCATCCGATCAATATCTAAGGGCTTTTTCACATGCCAATGATACCGCTTCGTCAAAGGATCTGCAATGAGCTGATTATGAATCGTATATACATACTCTTTACCGTATATATTCCACCGTGGCTTCCAATCTAGCGGAATTTCTACCGCTTCTAGAACGACTATATCCTTAGGAATATGAGCTATCATAGCACGAGGAATATTTTCTACTGGTATAGTGCCCGACGTTTGAAATGTACAAACTTGAAATTTAGCATGCACCCCCGCATCAGTACGAGAGGCACCATAAATTTGAATGGGTTCATTACAAATACGTGATAAACCATATTCCAAACAACCTTGTACCGTTAACCCCTTATCATTAGGTTGCTTTTGATAACCTGCTAAATCTGTACCATCATAAGCCACTATGATCCGTATATTTCTCATAGATCTAACCACCACAATGCGACAAGTACAATAGTTACCAAAACAACAGCGCCAACACCAATATAATCGACATAAGTAACTTGTAATTCCTTCATACGCGTACGGTTGACACCACCTCTATAGCAACGCGCTTCCATAGCGATAGCTAATTCATCGGCCCGTCGAAACGCACTGATAAATAATGGCACTAAAAGTGGCACCATGTTTTTCGCTCGTTGAATAATAGAGCCTGTCACAAAGTCTGCACCACGAGCAGATTGTGCTTTCATAATACGATCTGTCTCATCCAATAAGGTAGGGATGAAACGCAGCGCAATAGTCATCATCATGGCGAGCTCATGAGCAGGAACACCTATGCGACGGAACGGATTGAGCAAGTGCTCGATGCCATCAGTTAAGCGAATTGGTGATGTGGTATAGGTCAACAAAGAAGAAAACAAGATTAAGAAGATTAATCGTGCCGCCATTTGAAGGCCCATTGCCAGCCCATGATCCGTAATATTAATAATTCCCCATTGGAAAATTGGATTACCAGGCGTCGTAAAAATATGAATACCCATGGTAAATACGATGATAATCCAAAGCGGTTTAATAGCAGACCACATCAGGCGTAATGGCAAACGCGATAATAGCATTGCAAAGATGGTGAAACCACCTACTATGCCATAGGCTAGTGGAGAATTTGCCAAGAAGATAGCCACTACGAAGATGGTAGTAGCAATAATCTTTGCTCGCGGATCCATGCGATGCAAGAAGGAATTCCCTGGGAAGTATTGACCAATAGTAATGTTATTTAACATGGCTACCTCCCTCTAGAATTGCTTGTACCGCATCATCTACAGACAGTACGCGATTAGACACATCAAGGCCTTGTTCACGCAAATATTCCATAGTAACGGACACTGGCGGTACATCTACACCGACAGCCTGTAATTCATCACGATGATTATTAAAGATGTCCATCGGTTCACCATCGAGAACGATACGCCCTTTATCGAGTACTACAAGACGAGAGGCCATGCGAGAAATATCTTCCATATTGTGAGATACAAGAATTACAGTTATTCCCTTTTCTTTATGTAGTCGAATGATTTCTTCAAAGATTTCTTCCCGTCCAAATGGATCAAGACCAGCAGATGGTTCATCGAGCACGAGAAAATCTGGGTCCATAGCCACTACGCCAGCAATAGCCACGCGACGCATTTGACCACCAGATAAATGGAATGGAGAACGTTCTGCATACGTGTCGTAATCGAGCCCTACGAACTTCATCGCATCTCGCACACGCTCATCTACATCATCAGCACTAAGACCTAAATTTTTAGGACCAAAGGCGATATCTTGCGCGATGGTTTCTTCAAACAATTGATGCTCTGGATACTGGAATACCATTCCCACCTTATGACGCATTTTTTTTGCTTCCTCTGTGGAGGCGCTAATATCTACACCATTGACCGTAACTGTACCAGTTGTAGGATGTAATAACCCATTTAGATGTTGTACAAAGGTAGATTTACCGGAACCAGTATGACCGATAACACCTAGAAACTCCCCATTTTCAATGGTAAGAGATACACCACGAAGTGCAGTCTTTTCAAAAGGGGTGCCCACGCCGTAGGTATATGTAATATTATCTAATACAATTGCCATTAGTGGGTTGCCTCCCCTCTTGGAGCATCTGTTGAGTGTATAGCGGATAATTGCTTGCCTAACTTTGAGCCTTTAAGGCCCTTTGCTAACTCTTCATTATTAATGATACTCTTACCCACTTCATAACCTTTAGCATTCAATTTGAAAGCAATCTCAGAGGCTACCGGTACATCGAGGCCCAGCCCTTTTAAAGTATCTACATGGCTAAAAATTTCACGAGGCGTACCATCATGTAATTTCACACCATTTTTCATCACCACAACTCGGTCTGCCGTAACAGCTTCCTCCATGAAGTGCGTAATATATACAATCGTAATGCCCTCTTCCTTATTGAGCTTGTGAACCGTTTCAAGCACTTCGCGGCGACCTTTTGGATCGAGCATCGCTGTTGGTTCATCAAGAACGATACAATCAGGCTTCATCGCTAATACACCTGCGATAGCAATACGTTGTTTTTGTCCGCCCGATAATAAATGGGGACCATGTTCTCTATATTCAGTCATATTAACAGCAGCTAACGCTGCATCAACACGTTGTCTAATTTCTGCACTAGGAATACCTAAGTTTTCTGGACCAAAGGCAACGTCCTCCTCTACAACGGCCGCTACGATTTGGTTATCAGGATTTTGGAATACCATTCCTACATGTTGGCGAATATTCCAAATATGCGCTTCATCCCGCGTATCAAAGCCACATACATTGATATGACCTTCACTAGGTTGTAATAACACATTAAAATGCTTGGCAAGCGTACTTTTACCACTGCCATTAGTTCCAATGATACAAACAAATTCACCACGCTTAATGGATAGATTCACATCATCCAAGGCACGTACATCATTGCCGTTTTCATCAGTATAAATATGACTCATATGATTGACCTCAATCATAATGTCTTGTTCATTCATGGATAACCTCATATCTTTCTAGTCAATTTCGTTTCTATGAAAGTAGAACCATTTGCATCATCTATCATACTCATGTGGTGCATAATCCCCATGTTTCAATTTATCCTATTTAATAGAACTTGAATTTAATAATCTCTTAGATATTATGCAAAAGGTTGACAATACATATTCATCCTTTACGATAACTGCTAACATATTACGATATTATACTAGTCGATTGTACCATAAAATTGACAATAAAAAAACGGTGCTGCAACATAAGTTACAACACCGTATGAGTTTGATTAAACTAACTCGATAATAGCCAAAGGTGCAGCGTCACCTTTGCGAAGACCAGTTTTGATTACACGAGTGTAACCACCTTGGCGGTCTGCATATTTTGGAGCAATTGTATCAAACAATTTTTTTACTACACTTTCATCCATGAGGTATGCAAGAACTTGGCGACGTGCATGAAGATCACCACGTTTAGCCAAAGTTACCATTTGATCAGCTAAAGAACGAAGTTCTTTCGCTTTAGCTTCAGTCGTTTCAATACGCTCATATTGGAAGAAAGATGTTAACATGCTACGGAACAACGCTTTACGAGCGGAGCTGTCGCGGCCTAATTTTCTGTACATTCGTCTTCCTCCTTATTCGCCTTTTTGTTTAAGTTGAAAACCACCTGGATGATTATTGAGTTTTTCCTCAATTTCATCGATAGATTTTTTACCTAAGTTGCGAACTTTTCCTAAGTCATCAATGGTTTTGTCTAGCAAGTCTGCAATTGTATTAATGCCAGCACGTTTCAAGCAGTTATACGCACGAACAGAGAGTTCCAACTCATCGATGGAAATCTTTGCTGGGCCGTCATCTACAGCTGGTTCTTCATTATCGGAACCTACTGGATCTATAACGATACCGCCTTCACCAGTGTTTACATCTACAACATCTGCAGAATGCGCTAATTTAGTGAAGTTCCCTAAATAACCAATCATAATGGCAGCAGATTTTGCCACTGCATCAGCAGCAGTAATGGAGCCATCAGTCCAAACTTCTAATGTAAGTTTGTCGAAGTCCATTTCATTGCCTACACGAACATCACTCACTTCGTATTTAGCACGAAGAATTGGAGAGAAGATGGAATCGATTGGAATACAACCAATAACATCAGTATCTTTTTTATTCTTCGTTGAAGGAACATAGCCTTTACCTCGTTCGATTACTACGTCCATTACGAGATGAGCTGTCTCATCCATTGTCGCAATCACGAGTTCAGGATTCAATACTTCTACCTCTGGTGGGAATTGTTCAGCTAAATCAGCAGCTGTCAATATTCCATCCTTTTGGAAGTCAAAATGAACTTCCAAAGGTAATTGTGCTTCTTCTTCAACTTTGATGCACAATTGCTTTAAGTTAAGGATGATATCCGTAACGTCTTCGCGAATACCAGGAATAGTAGAGAATTCATGAAGAACTCCATCAATTTTGATAGAGGTGATAGCTGCCCCATCCAAGGATGAAAGCAAAATTCTGCGTAAGCTATTACCGAGAGTGATCCCATAACCACGATCTAATGGTTCACATACGAACTTACCATAACGACCGCCATCGGCGATGTCCACTTTCTCGATTTTAAGTTTCTTTTCTTCGCTCATCAGGAACATCCTCCTATATAACACACGTTCATAGTTAATTATAGCACCGTATCATATCGGTCGCTATAAATTATACACGACGGCGTTTTGGAGGGCGACAACCATTGTGAGGAATTGGAGTTACGTCTTTAATGGAAGTAACTTCAAGACCTGCAGCTTGTAAAGCACGGATTGCAGCTTCACGGCCGGATCCAGGACCTTTTACGAATACTTCAACAGTGCGAAGACCATGTTCCATTGCAGCTTTAGCAGCTTGTTCAGCAGCCATTTGAGCAGCAAATGGAGTGGATTTACGAGAACCACGGAAGCCCAAGCCACCAGCGGAAGCCCAAGACAACGCATTACCGTTTGTATCTGTCAAAGTTACGATAGTGTTATTGAATGTAGAACGAATATGAGCCGCACCGGATTCAATATGTTTCTTTTCTTTTCTTTTAGTTCTAACAACTTTTTTAGCCACGCTTTATCCCTCCTTTATCTTATTTCTTTTTACCAGCAATTGCTTTTCTAGGACCTTTGCGAGTACGTGCATTCGTTTTAGTACGTTGACCACGAAGTGGTAAACCCATACGATGACGTTTGCCTCGATAGGAGTTGATTTCAATTAAGCGTTTAATGTTAAGAGCTTCTTCACGACGAAGGTCACCTTCTACTTTGTAATCAGCATCTAACAATTCACGAATTTTCGCTACTTCATCTTCAGAAAGATCGCGAACGCGTGTGTCAGGATTGATGCCAGTTTTAGCAATAATTTCAGATGCTAAAGTCGGACCAATACCATAAATATAAGTTAAACCAATTTCCACTCGTTTATCACGAGGTAAATCTACACCGGCGATACGTGCCATCTAATCATCCACCTCCTATCAGATTATCCTTGTTTTTGTTTATGTTTTGGATTTTCGCAAATAACCATTACACGGCCTTTGCGTTTAATGATTTTACATTTTTCGCATATCTTTTTAACTGATGGTTGAACCTTCATTAGTACCTCCTTTGTGGACCCTATGCTTATTTAAAGCGATAGGTGATGCGACCACGATTTAAGTCATACGGTGTCAGTTCCATAGTAACTTTATCACCAGGAAGAATACGGATAAAATTCATACGCATTTTGCCTGACACATGAGCCAATACGATATGACCATTTTCCAATTCAACTTGGAACATGGCATTCGGTAATGCCTCAACGACCGTACCTTCCACCTCAATAACGTCTTCTTTTGACATATCTTTTCCTCCGGTTACCTGTTTATTTAATTAACCGCGGTTCTTCCCGCATAGTTAATATTTCAGGGCCGTTTTCTGTAACAACCACTGTATGTTCGAAATGAGCAGCAGGTTTACCATCTACTGTAACTGCTGTCCAGTCATCCCCTAATACACGAACACGATGTGTCCCTAGAGTTATCATCGGTTCAATACACAATACCATACCTGGTTTCATAAGAGGTCCTTGTTCAGGACTACCATAGTTTGGTATTTGCGGATCTTCATGCATTTCGCGGCCTAAACCATGGCCTACGAAGTCGCGTACGACACCGTAACCATGTTTCTCACAATACGTTTGAACAGCGTGACCGATAGCACCAATACGGTTACCGACTTTCACTTGTTCAATTCCCTTGAACAGACTTTCCTCTGTAACTTTTAACAATTTCATCACATCGGGTTTGACGTGACCAATAGGAATCGTCACAGCCGAATCGCCATGATATCCATCAATAGATGATACTAGATCAATACTGAGGACATCGCCGTTTTTAAGCTTACGCTTAGCGCTCGGAATACCATGAACGACTTCTTCGTTAATAGAAGCACAGATTGTAGCGGGGAATCCATAGTACCCTTTACAACTTGGTATACCACCGTGGCTGCGAATATATTCTTCGGCAATTGTATCTAACTCAAGCGTCGTGATGCCAGGTTTAGCCTTTTTTACTAACAAGGACAACGTGTCTGCTGTAAGCTTACTTGCCTTGCGGATACATTCAATCTCATGGGGCGATTTTAAAATAATCATAGATTATTTCTCCAACGCCTTAATGATGTCAGCAAATACTGCGTCTACATCTTGTAAACCATTAATTTCTTGATATAATCCGCTATTGCGATAGTAATCAATTAACGGTTTAGTAGATTCTTCGTACACAGCTAGACGTTTCTGTACTGTTTCAGGGTTATCATCAGCACGATTTTCTAGAACAGCTCGTTCGCTAATACGTTTAACCAATTCCTCGGAAGGAACGTTTAAGTTAAGTACAGCGTCCAAAGAAATTCCTAATTCTTTAAGGATTGCATCCAAGGATACAGCTTGCGCTGTAGTTCTTGGAAATCCATCAAGAATAAATCCAGATTTGCAGTCATCTTTCACCAAGCGATCACGTACGATACCAACAGTTACACTGTCTGGTACCAATTGACCAGCATCGATGTATTTCTTAGCCTCAACTCCAAGAGGTGTTTCGTTCTTAATCGCAGCGCGGAACATATCACCTGTTGAAATTTGGGGAATACCGTATTTTTCAATAAGTCGAGCTGCCTGAGTGCCTTTACCTGCACCAGGAGGTCCCATTAATAAAATATACATATCGTTTCCCTCCTATTTCACAAAGCCTTTATAGTGGCGTGTTACCATGAGCGACTCAATTTGTTGCATTGTATCAAGTGCTACACCTACAACAATAAGAAGAGCCGTACCACCAAAGTATACGCCTTGGACGCCGGTTATACTACCGAGGAAATTCGGTATAATAGCAACGACAGCTAAGAATACAGCGCCAGCCAAAGTGATCTTGGTCATCACGTTATCCACATAATCAGCAGTTGGTTTACCCGCACGAATACCTGGGATAAAACCACCGTATTTTTTCATATTATCTGCCATATCTGTAATGTTGATAGAGATTGCAGTATAGAAATACGTAAAGATAAAGATCAATATCGCATACAATGCCGTTTGTAACGGCGTCCCCCATGTAAATAAATCAGCAGCTTTATGAACAAATTCATTGTCAATAAATTGTGCAATTGTTACAGGGAACATCAACACAGATGACGCAAAGATAATTGGGATTACACCTGCCTGATTGACTTTCAACGGCAAGAATGTAGAGTGACCACCGTACATTTTACGCCCTACTACGCGTTTTGCGTATTGGATAGGAATGCGACGTTGGCCTTGTGTAACTGCCACTACGACAGCGATCATCGCAAGTGCAATTACAGCAAATAAGAATGCTTGGAACATGTTAATGGTTCCGTTTTGGATATATTGATAAATAGTTTCGAGACCATCTGGCAATCGAGCTACGATACCAGCAAAGATGATCAAGGAAATACCATTACCTATACCATATGCTGTGATTTGCTCCCCAATCCACATCAACAAACATGTGCCTGCTGTGAGGATGATGGCCACAACGAATACGCTAAGGAAATCATTATTTACCAAAGCGTTGTTTGCTCTAAGAGCAAATGCCATACCAGCGGCTTGTACAAAGCCAAGGACTACGGTGCCATAACGAGTTACCTTCGCTATTTTCTTACGCCCGTCTTCACCATCTTTACTCCATGCTTCAAACTGAGGAACTACAGACTGAAGCAGTTGCATGATGATGGAAGCATTAATGTAAGGGGTAATACTCATCGCAAAGATAGAGAACTTACTTAGCGCACCACCAGCAAACAAGTCTAATAGACCAAATAGGTTACCGGATGTAAACAAGGATTCGATAACAGATGCATCTACACCTGGTACTGGGATGTGAATGCCGGCTCTAAACACAGCAAACATCATCAATGTGTACAAAATCTTGTTACGTAACTCAGTAATCTTAAAGATGTTCGAGAGGCTATCTAGCACCCTAGATCACCTCAACTTTTCCGCCTGCTGCTGTGATTTTTTCTTCAGCAGCTTTAGTGAAGCCATTAGCGATAACAGTCAAGTTTTTAGTTTCCAATGTGCCGTTACCTAAAATACGAATACCATCGCGTACATTTTTCAAAATGCCAGCTTCAATAAGAGCTACTGGATCAACTGTTGCACCATCTTCAAAGCGATTTAATTGTGCTACGTTAACTTCAGCATATTGTTTAGCAAAAACGCTGTTGTTGAAACCGCGTTTTGGTAAACGACGATAAAGAGGCATTTGGCCGCCTTCAAAACCGGAGCGAACGCCACCGCCAGAACGGGAGTTTTGACCTTTTTGACCACGACCAGATGTTTTACCCAAGCCAGAACCTAAACCACGGCCTACACGAGTACGAGTTTTTTTAGAACCAGCTGCTGGTTGTAATTCATGAAGTTTCATTCAGTGCACCTCCTTATCAGTATTAAACTTCTTCAACTTTTACTAAATGTCTAACTTTATGAAGCATACCTTCGATTTGAGGTGTTACTTCTTTTACGACTTGAGAATTAGTTTTTTTCAAGCCCAAAGCTTTAACTGTCGCGCGTTGATCTTCAGGACGACCGATTAAGCTTCTTGTTAATGTTACTTTAACTTGTGCCATTTCTTGTCTCCTTATTACGCGTTATAGATTTCTTCAACGGTTTTACCACGAAGCTCAGCAACTTCGCTAGCGCGTTTCAAATCTTTCAAACCTTCGATTGTAGCGCGAACCATATTGTTAGGGTTAGAAGAACCCAAAGATTTAGTCAAGATGTTACGAACACCTACTAATTCCAATACGGCACGAACAGGGCCACCAGCGATAACGCCAGTACCTTCAGCAGCTGGTTTCAAGAATACGCGGCCTGCACCGAATACGCCTGTTACGCTGTGAGGGATTGTACCATTTTTAATAGCTACGTTTACAATATTTTTCTTAGCATCATCGATACCTTTGCGAATTGCTTCTGGTACTTCCGCTGCTTTACCTAAGCCAACGCCTACATAACCGTTGCCATCACCAACAACTACAAGAGCGCTGAAGGAAAAACGACGACCGCCTTTAACTACTTTGGCTACGCGGTTGATGAATACTACTCTTTCTTTAAGATCAAGACTGGTGTAGTCAATTCTCGCCATGTCTATAGTTCCTCCTTCTTAGAATTTTAAGCCTGCTTCACGAGCACCTTCTGCAAGGGCTGCTACGCGGCCGTGGTAAATGTAACCACCACGGTCAAACACTACAGTGTCAATGCCTTTAGCGATAGCTTTTTTAGCAACTGCTTCACCAACAGCTTTAGCAGCAGCTACGTTACCACCATAGGATAAGTTCAAATCTTTATCTAAAGAGCTAGCAGCAACCAAAGTTGTACCTGCTACGTCATCGATTACTTGTGCGTAAATGTTGCTCAAAGAACGGTAAACGTTCAAACGTGGGCAAGTTGCCGTACCAGAGATGTGACGGCGAATACGAAGATGACGTTTTGCTCGAGCGATATTTCTACTAGATTTACGAGGCAAGATATTCACTCCTTTCATTCATATAGATGATATTACTATTTACCTTTTGCACCAGCTTTACCAGCTTTGCGACGAACAACTTCGCCTTCATAGCGGATACCTTTACCTTTGTAAGGTTCAGGTTTTCTCCATTTACGGATATCAGCTGCTACTGCACCTACAACTTCTTTGTCTGCACCAGACACAACGATTTTGTTAGGAGCTGGAACGTCGATTGTAATACCAGCTGGAGCTTCCATTTCTACTGGATGAGAGAAGCCAAGTGTAAGAGCTAATTTATTGCCTTGTTTAGCCGCTCTGTAACCAACACCGTTGATTTCAAGAGTTTTTGTAAATCCTTCAGATACGCCTGTTACCATATTAGCAACAAGAGCGCGAGTCAAACCGTGAAGGGAACGATGATTTTTATCGTCGGAAGGACGAGTTACTGTGATTGTGTTACCTTCTACAGTGATATTCATATCTGGATGCAAATCGCGAGATAATTCACCTTTAGGGCCTTTTACGTTCATATGATGGTTATCATATGTAACAGTAACGCCTGCAGGGATCTCGATAGGCATTCTACCGATACGTGACATTATTTCTACCTCCTATTGCTACTATTACCAAACGTATGCGATTACTTCGCCACCAAGACCTTCTTTACGAGCTTGTTTGTCGCTCATAACGCCTTTGGACGTAGAAATAACTGCGATACCCAAACCACCAAGTACACGAGGAAGTTCTTCCTTTTTCGCGTAAACACGTAAACCTGGTTTGGAAATACGTTTAATTCCTGTAATAACTTTCTCGTTATTGGAACCATATTTCAAAGTTACTTTTAAAGTGTTTTCTTCTTTTTCAACGTTCTTTACAAAGCCTTCTTGTAAAAGGATGTCAAGAACGGCTGCTTTCATTCTAGATGCAGGAATGTTTACCGTTTCATGAAGTGCAGCGTTTGCATTACGGATGCGCGTAAGCATATCCGCGATAGGATCGGTCATTACCATAATCTAAAAACCTCCTCTCGTCTAATATTACCAGCTGGCTTTTTTAACACCAGGAATTTGTCCTTTGTACGCCAATTCACGGAACGCAATACGGCTGATACCGAATTTACGCATATAGCCGTGAGGACGACCAGTTAAGTTGCAACGGTTGTGCAAGCGTGTTGGGGATGCATTTGCTGGTAATTTGGATAAGCCTTCATAATCACCTGCTGCTTTTAACGCTTCACGTTTAGCTGCATATTTTTCAACGATTTTAGCGCGTTTCTTTTCGCGTTCAATCATAGATTTTTTAGCCATCTATATGTTCCTCCTATTATTTTTCAAAAGGCATACCGAATTGAGTCAACAATTCACGAGCTTCTTCATCTGTCTTAGCACTTGTTACGATAATGATATCCATACCAGTAACACGTTCTACCTGATCATATTCGATTTCAGGGAAGATGAGCTGTTCTTTAAGACCCAAAGCGTAGTTACCACGGCCATCGAATGCAGTAGCGCTGATACCGCGGAAGTCACGTACACGAGGTAATGCCGCATTGATCAATCTATCAAGGAATTCATACATGCGTTCGCCACGAAGAGTAACTTTTGTACCCAACGCCATGCCTTCACGAACTTTGAAGTTCGCAATGGATTTTTTAGCTTTTGTGATAACAGGTTTTTGACCAGCAATAATAGTCAAGTCATTAACTGCTGCTTCCAATGCTTTTGCATTGCCTACTGCATCACCTACGCCGATGTTGATAACGATTTTTTCCAATTTAGGAATTTCCATTACATTGCCGTATTGGAATTTTTCTTGCATACTCTTTTTGATTTCAGAGTTGTATTGTTCAAACAAACGAGACATTTATGTAGCTCCTCCTTTCCTGATTATTTAAGTACTGTACCGGATTTAACAGTAGCGCGAACGAATTTACCGTCCTTGCCTTCTACCTTTTTGATACGAGTAGCTGTTTTAGTTTCTGGGTCGACAACCATTACGTTAGAAACATGAATGCCAGCTTCTTTAGTAACGATGCCGCCTTGTGGGTTAGCTTGGGAAGGTTTTGTGTGACGTTTTACAGTGTTAACGCCTTCAACAAATACGCGTTCTTTTTTAGGTTCAGTTGCGATAACTGTACCTTGCTTACCTTTATCTTTACCGGAGATAACAACAACTGTATCGCCTTTTTTGATTTGTAGCTTAGCCATATGCTGCGTTCCTCCTTCTTATAATACTTCTGGAGCCAAAGAAACGATTTTCATGAAGTCTTTTTCACGAAGTTCTCTAGCTACAGGTCCAAAGATACGAGTACCACGAGGGGTCTTGTCATCTTTAATAACTACTGCTGCGTTTTCATCGAAACGAATATAGGAACCGTCTTGACGGCGGATACCTTTTTTAGAACGAACAATAACAGCTTTAACTACGTCGCCTTTCTTGACAACGCCACCGGGTGATGCATCTTTTACAGAAGCAACGATTACGTCACCGATATTGCCGAATTTGCGATAAGAACCGCCCATGACTTGGATGCACATAATACGTTTAGCACCAGTGTTGTCGGCAACATTCAAAATTGTTTGTTGCTGGATCATCGTCTATTCCTCCTTACATCACTCTTATTTTTGTCTTTCAAGAATTTCAACAACTCTCCAACATTTATCTTTAGAAAGTGGACGAGTTTCTACAATTTTAACTGTATCGCCAATTTGACACTCATTATTTTCATCATGAGCTTTGAAGCGTTTTGTGCTAACCATTGGCTTGTTATATAATGCGTGAGGTACTTTACGTTCAACAGCAACAACAACAGTTTTGTCCATTTTGTCGCTAACAACTTTACCTACGCGGACTTTACGTACGTTTCTTTCTTCTGCCACGATTTTAAGCCTCCTTTTCAAACTTTAACAAATCTGTTATTATGCGTTTTCAGATTTAAGTTCAACTTCACGTTGTACAGTTTTAATACGAGCGATTGTCTTCTTAACTTCACGAATGCGCATAGGATTTTCTAATTGACCTGTTGCAAGCTGAAAACGGAGGTTAAATAACTCTTCCTTAAGACCGGAAACTTTTTGTTCCATTTCGGCAGCGCTCATATTGCGAATGTCATTAACCTTCATTTACGTCACCACCCAATTCTTTACCCTTAACAACAAATTTGCATTTGATTGGAAGTTTATGGCTTGCAAGACGCATAGCTTCACGAGCTGTAGCTTCTGGCACACCGTCCATTTCAAACATTACACGACCTGGTTTAACCACTGCTACCCAGTATTCAGGAGAACCTTTACCGGAACCCATACGAGTACCAGCTGGTTTAGCTGTGATTGGTTTGTCAGGGAAAATTTTAATCCATACTTTACCACCACGTTTGATATAACGAGTCATAGCAATACGGGCAGCTTCGATTTGACGGTTAGTGATCCAAGATGGTTCGCATGCTACCAAGCCGAACTCACCATGAGACACTGTATTACCGCGCATAGCACGACCTTTCATACGGCCGCGGAATTGCTTACGATGTTTTACGCGCTTTGGAATAAGCATTACTTGCCACCTTCTTCCTTCTTAGCAGGTGCTTGTTTTGCTTCTGGCAAAACTTCACCTTTGTAAATCCATACTTTAATGCCGATACAACCATATGTTGTATGAGCTTCAGCAGTACCGTAGTCGATGTCTGCACGAAGTGTATGCAAAGGAATAGAACCTTCACGATAGGATTCGCTACGAGCGATTTCAGCACCGCCAAGACGACCGCTTACCATGATTTTAATACCTTTTGCACCTAAGCGCATTGTACGACCTACAGCTTGTTTCATTGCACGACGGAAGCCGATACGACGTTCCAATTGGCCCGCAATGTTTTCAGCAACTAATGTTGCATCCATGTCTGCTTGTTTAATTTCTGCAATGTTAACGTCCACTTGTTTATCAGTGAAACGAGTCATTGCTTTTTTGATATCTTCGATACCAGCACCACCACGACCGATAACCATACCTGGTTTCGCAGTGTGGATAGTCAATTTAATACGTTTATTTGTACGCTCGATTTCAATGCGGGAAATACCAGCAATGAAAAGGGTTTCTTTCAAGAAGTTACGAATTTTTACGTCTTCATGAAGATTAGCAGCGAAATCTTTATCTGCATACCATTTTGCGTCCCAATCTTTTACGATACCGACACGCAAACCGTGTGGATTAACTTTTTGACCCACTCTGTTTCCCTCCTTCTTAAGCTCTTTCTTTAACTACTACTGTTACGTGGCTAGTACGTTTCAAAATTTTGAAAGCTTGACCACGGGAACGAGGATGAATGCGTTTTAATGTAGGGCCTTGATCAACGAAGATCTCGGATACGTAAAGATTGTCAACATTCATATCGAAATTATGTTCAGCGTTTGCGATTGCAGAACGCATAACTTTTTCTACTACATCAGCGCCAACTTTCGGAGTGAACTTCAAGATGGCAAATGCTTCGCCGATGTTTTTACCGCGCACTAAATCTGCAACGATACGGATTTTACGAGGCGCGATTCGGATATGTCTAGCGATTGCTTTTGCTTCCATGTATTATTTCCTCCTATTTTTTGCCTGTAGATTTTTCGTCCTTACCATGACCTCTATAAGTACGTGTAGGAGCGAACTCACCTAATTTATGACCTACCATATCTTCTGTAATGAATACAGGTACATGTTTGCGACCATCATGCACAGCAATTGTGTGGCCTACAAAACTTGGGATAATAGTAGAGGCACGGGACCAGGTTTTTACAACTTTCTTTTCGTTAGTTTCGTTTAAAGCTTCAACTTTCTTAAGCAAATGATCTGCTACGAAAGGGCCTTTTTTAATAGATCTGGACACTATTTTATCTCCTTTCCTTTATCCTATTTTGTACGACGTTTAATAATTAAGCTGTTAGAAGCTTTTTTCTTGTCGCGAGTTTTAACACCATGTGCTGGTTTGCCCCAAGGTGTAACAGGATGTTTACGACCAACAGGAGATTTACCTTCACCACCACCATGTGGATGGTCACAAGGGTTCATTACAACACCACGGTTGCCAGGGCGAACACCCATCCAACGATGACGACCAGCTTTACCAATTACAAGGTTGCTGTGGTCAGCGTTACCAACAACACCAATTGTTGCACGGCACTCTTGACGAACACGACGCATTTCACCAGATGGTAAACGAAGAATAGCGTAGCCATTATCTTTACCCATCAATTGAGCAGATGTACCAGCGGAACGAACGATTTGACCACCTTTACCGATTTTCAATTCGATATTGTGGATTTGTGTACCGTCTGGAATATTAGCCAATGGTAAGCAGTTACCAGGTTTAATATCAGACTCAGGACCGGAGAATACAACGTCACCAACTTTTAGACCGTTAGGAGCTAAAATGTAGCGTTTTTCACCATCAGCGTAGTTAAGCAAAGCGATACGAGAAGAACGGTTAGGATCATACTCAATTGTTGCTACTTTAGCTGGAATATTATCTTTAGTACGTTTGAAGTCAATAATACGGTATTGACGTTTGTGACCGCCACCTTGGTGACGAACTGTCATTTTACCAGTATTGTTACGACCACCTTTTTGAGAAATCTTAGCGAGCAAGGATTTTTCTGGTTTGCTTGCTGTGATTTCGTCGAAGGCGGATACTGTCATAAACCGGCGACCAGCGGAGTACGGTTTAAATGATTTAATTGCCATTAGTGGGCCTCCTTACAACTAGACTCTTAGACACCTTCAAAGAATTCAATGGATTCGCCAGCTTTTAAGGTTACGATAGCTTTTTTATAATCGCTACGTTTACCTTGTGTACGACCCATGCGTTTAGTCTTACCTAAAACACGAATAGTAGCTACTTTTTCTACTTTTACATTGAAGATTTTTTCAACTGCTTGACGGATTTGCACTTTATTTGCAGTCAAAGGCACACGGAAAGTGTATTTGCCTTCTTCCATAAGCATAGTGGATTTTTCGGTAATAACCGGGCGGATTAGTACATCATGTAATTGCATTATCCGAGCACCTCCTCGATTTTTGCGACAGCGCCTTTAGTAATGAAGAGCTTATCGTAATGAAGAAGATCGAAAATGTTCATACCTTCGCAAGCCAAAGCTTTAACACCTTGGATATTACGAGCGGAACGTTCAACATTTACATCACCTTCAGTGATGAACAATACTTTTGCATCACCAACGTTGAAGCTGTTAATAATGTTCAACACTTCTTTTGTTTTAGGAGCTGCTAATGTGATTTCTTCCAAAACGTATAATTCGCTATTATTCACTTTATCGCTAAGAGCAGATTTAACTGCTAAACGTCTAGCCTTACGAGGCATAGCTTTGTAATAGCTGCGAGGTTGTGGACCAAATGTAGTACCACCACCGATCCAGATTGGGGAACGGCTGGAGCCTGCACGAGCACGGCCAGTACCTTTTTGTTTCCAAGGTTTGCGGCCACCGCCACGAACCATACCTCTAGTTTTTGTTGCATGTGTGCCGAGACGTTCGTTAGACAATTGACGAACTACGGCTTGATGCATTACGGCTTCGTTAACTTCAACGCCGAATACTGCATCGTTTAACTGTATTTCACCGACTTTAACGCCGGATTGATTATATGTTGCTACTGTAGGCATTACATAATCCTCCTTTCGACAAATGATTATTTAACAGGTTTAACCGTGTTGCGAACCATAACCAAGCTACCTTTAGCGCCTGGGATACCACCTTTAACCAATAAAAGGTTACGTTCAGCATCAACTTTCACAACGGATAAGCGTTGTACGGTAACTCTGTAACCACCCATTTGTCCAGGGAGTTTTTTACCTTTGTATACCTTACCGCCGCCACCGGAGATCATAGGACCGATGGAACCAGGTTCACGGTGAGATTTAGAACCATGAGTTTCAGGACCACGGGAGAAGTTATGGCGTTTAATTGTGCCAGCAAAACCCTTACCTTTACCTGTACCCACTACGTCCACCAATTCACCTTCTGCGAAGATATCAGCTGCCAGAGTTTGGCCTACTGTGTAGTCAGCTGCATTAGCTACGCGAACTTCGCGAAGATATTTCACTGGAGCTACGCCAGCTTTGTCGAACTGACCTTTTACAGGTTTTGTTAAATGTTTTTCTTTAATGGAACCGTAACCAATTTGTACTGCTTCGTAGCCGTCTGTTTCTACAGTCTTTACGCGCACTACAACGCTTGGGGTAGTTTCCACTACTGTTACAGGAACTAATTGGCCTTCAGCTGTGAAGACTTGTGTCATTCCTAATTTTTTACCCAAAATAGCTTTAGACATTATCGCACCTCCTTATAGTTTTATTTCAATAGATACACCAGCTGGTAAATCTAAACGAGTGATAGCATCTACTGTTTTCGAATTTGGTTCAAGAATATCGATTAAGCGTTTATGTGTACGCATTTCGAATTGTTCACGAGAATCTTTGTTTACGTGTACAGAACGAAGAATTGTGAAGATATTCTTTTCTGTTGGCAATGGAATCGGACCAGATACCATAGCGCCATTTCTTTTTGCAGTGTCTACGATCTTAGCAGCGCTTTGATCGAGAGCTTTGTGGTCGTATGCCTTAAGGCGAATACGGATTTTTTGCTGTTTAGCCATTATTAATAATTCCTCCTGTCGTCCATTTCGTGAATGGGCTGCTCCATAGAAATTCTCCTCCGCAGAGGCAACCTTCTACTTCATAGTTTAAAAACACAACACGAGAGCGGCATTATCTGCCGCTCTGAGTGCTGCATGTATTGTGCTCAACGCATTCTACGATGAGCATAAAAGGTTAAATTAACCTTCGATTTCTGTTACTACGCCAGCGCCTACTGTATGGCCACCTTCGCGGATCGCAAAGCGAAGACCTTCTTCGATAGCGATTGGAGTAATCAATTCGATTTCCATTGTTACGTTATCGCCAGGCATACACATTTCTACACCTTCAGGAAGGTTTACAACACCTGTTACGTCTGTTGTACGGAAGTAGAATTGTGGACGGTAGTTGGAGAAGAATGGAGTATGACGGCCACCTTCTTCTTTAGTCAATACGTATACTTCTGCTTTGAATTTTGTGTGTGGGTTGATGGAGCCTGGTTTAGCCAATACTTGACCACGTTCGATGTCTTTACGATCAACACCACGAAGCAATGCACCTACGTTGTCACCTGCTACTGCAGAATCCAACACTTTACGGAACATTTCAAGACCTGTTACTACATATTGTTCAGCTTTTTCTTTCAAGCCTACTACTTCAACAGTATCACCAACGTTTACTTGACCACGTTCAACACGGCCAGTTGCTACTGTACCACGACCAGTGATTGTGAAAACGTCTTCCACAGGCATCAAGAATGGTTTATCAGTATCACGAACTGGTGTTGGGATGTAGGAGTCTACAGCGTCCATCAATTCGTCAATTTTAGCTACATATTGAGCGTCGCCTTCCAAAGCTTTCAACGCGGAACCTACAACGATAGGTACTTCGTCGCCAGGGAATTCGTAGGAAGAAAGAAGTTCACGAACTTCCATTTCTACCAATTCGATCAATTCTTCATCGTCAACCATGTCAGCTTTGTTCAAGAATACTACGATTGCAGGAACACCAACTTGGCGAGCCAACAAGATGTGTTCGCGAGTTTGAGGCATAGGGCCGTCAGCTGCGGATACAACCAAGATAGCGCCGTCCATTTGAGCCGCACCAGTAATCATGTTTTTAACATAGTCAGCATGGCCTGGGCAGTCAACGTGTGCATAGTGACGGTTAGCAGTTTCATACTCAACGTGTGCAGTGTTGATTGTGATACCGCGTTCGCGTTCTTCTGGAGCTTTATCGATCATGCTGTAATCTTGGAAGTCAGCTTGACCTTTTTCAGCCAATACTTTAGTGATTGCAGCAGTCAAAGTAGTTTTACCATGGTCAACGTGACCGATTGTACCGATGTTAACATGCGGTTTCGTACGTTCAAATTTTTCTTTTGCCATTTTAAATTATCCTCCGAGGAAAATAGTAATTCTATTAATCTAATATGAGATTAACCGTTTTTCTTTGCTTGAATTTCTTCAGCAATTTTCTTAGGAACTTCTTCGTAATGATCGAATGTCATGGAGTAGTTACCACGGCCTTGCGTTTTGGAACGAAGGTCAGTTGCGTAACCGAACATTTCGCTCAATGGAACATATGCTTTGATATGTTGGGAACCATTACGAGCTTCCATGCCGTCCATGCGACCACGACGAGAGTTCAAGTCACCGATAACGTCGCCCATATATTCTTCAGGAACGTCTACTTCTACAGCCATGTATGGTTCAAGCAATGCAGGATCTGCTTTGCGAGCACCTTCTTTGAAGCCCATAGAACCAGCAATTTTGAAGGCCATTTCGTTGGAGTCAACGTCATGGTAGGAACCATCAAATACGATAACTTTAACATCAACCATAGGGTACCCAGCGATAACACCGGATTCCATAGCTTCTTTAACACCGCTTTCAACAGGTCCGATGTATTCACGAGGAATCGCACCACCTACAACCTTGTTTTCAAACTCGAAGCCAGCACCTGGTTCTTGAGGAATCAATTCCAACCAGCAGTGACCATATTGACCACGACCACCAGATTGACGTACGAATTTACCTTCAGCCTTAACAGCTTTACGGATAGTTTCGCGGTATGCTACTTGAGGTTTACCTACGTTACAATCTACTTTGAATTCACGGTTCATACGGTCAACGATGATATCCAAGTGAAGTTCGCCCATACCGGAGATAATAGTTTGACCTGTTTCTTCATCAGTACGAACTTTGAAAGTAGGATCTTCTTCTGCCAAACGAGCAAGAGCTGTACCCATTTTTTCTTGGTCAGCTTTTGTTTTAGGTTCAACAGCAACGGAGATAACTGGTTCAGGGAATTCCATGGACTCAAGAATTACAGGAAATTTTTCATCACACAATGTGTCGCCTGTAGTAGTATCCTTTAAGCCAACCGCCGCAGCGATGTCACCAGAATATACGCGTTCGATTTCTTTACGGGAGTTAGCGTGCATTTGAAGAATACGACCGATACGTTCTTTTTTACCTTTAGTGGAGTTGAAAACGTAGGAGCCAGATTCCAATGTACCGGAGTACACACGGAAGAACGCTAATTTACCAACATAAGGGTCAGCCATGATTTTGAATGCCAGCGCAGAGAATGGTTCTTCATCGGAAGAAGGACGAGTTGTTTCTTCTTCAGTACCAGGAACAACACCCTTAATAGGTGGGATATCGATTGGAGCTGGCATGTAATCGATAACAGCATCCAATAACATTTGAACACCTTTATTTTTATAGGAAGAACCGCAAAGAACTGGGAATAATTGGTTAGCAATAACAGCTTTACGCAATGCCGCTTTCAATTCTTCCACAGAAATTTCTTCGCCTTCCAAATATTTCATCATGATATCATCATCTGTTTCAGCGATAGCATCGATCATCATTTCGCGACGAGCTTCTGCTACTTCTTGATATTCAGCAGGGATATCAGTGATTTCATATTCTTTACCGTCATCGGATTTATAAATTTCCGCTTTCATAGTCATCAAGTCAATGATGCCTTCAAAAGTATCTTCAGCACCGATTGGTACTTGAATAGCTACGGAATTTGCACCCAAACGAGCTTTCATCATGTCAACTACGTTGAAGAAGTCAGCACCTACAGTATCCATCTTATTTACATAAGCGATACGAGGTACGCCGTAGTTAGAAGCCTGACGCCATACTGTTTCGGATTGAGGTTCAACGCCACCTTTAGCACTGAACACCGCAACAGAACCGTCAAGTACACGTAGAGAACGTTCTACTTCTACAGTAAAGTCAACGTGACCAGGAGTATCGATGATATTGATACGATGTTCTTTCCATTGACAAGTTGTTGCAGCAGAAGTGATTGTGATACCACGTTCTTGCTCTTGCTCCATCCAGTCCATCGTAGCAGCGCCTTCATGTACTTCGCCGATCTTGTGAACGATACCTGTATAGTAGAGGATACGTTCTGTAGTTGTTGTTTTACCAGCATCGATGTGAGCCATGATACCGATATTACGAGTTTTTGCTAAGGAAAACTCTCTTGCCACAGTTGTCACCTCTTATTACCAACGATAATGAGCAAATGCTTTATTAGCTTCTGCCATTTTATGAGTATCTTCTTTTTTCTTGATTGCAGCGCCTGCATTGTTGAAAGCGTCCATCAATTCGCCTGCCAAACGTTCTTTCATAGTGCGTTCACCACGAAGACGAGCATAATTTACAACCCAACGAATACCGAGGGTTTGACGGCGATCAGCACGAACTTCAACTGGCACTTGATAGTTCGCACCACCGATACGGCGAGCACGCACTTCAAGTACAGGCATAACATTTTTCAATGCTTGATCAAAAACTTCCATTGGGTCTTGACCCATTTTGGAACGAATAATTTCGAATGCATCATATACGATAGTTTCAGCAATGCCTTTTTTACCATCGTACATAACTTTGTTAATGAAACGTGTTACTAATTTGCTGTTGTACACCGGATCTGGAAGTACATCACGTTTCGGAACAGGGCCTTTTCTTGGCATGTTCAATTCCTCCTTTATAATGATGTGTGTTAATTTCGTTTAATGGCTAAAATTATTTTTTAGCTTTTTTCGCGCCGTATTTGGAACGACTTTGCATACGATTTTGTACGCCAGCTGTATCCAATGCACCACGAACGATGTGATAACGCACACCTGGAAGGTCTTTTACACGACCGCCTCTGATAAGTACAACACTGTGTTCTTGTAAATTGTGACCAATGCCTGGGATGTAAGCAGTTACTTCAATAGCGTTTGTCAAACGTACACGGGCAACTTTACGAAGCGCGGAGTTTGGTTTCTTTGGAGTAGCTGTGTACACACGAGTACATACACCACGTTTTTGTGGAGATTCTTGAAGGGCAGGAGCTGTAGATTTTTTAGTCAAGCTCATGCGGCCTTTGCGTACTAGCTGATTAATTGTTGGCATTTGGGCACCTCCTTTCCAAATTTGAGATTTATAATTGATCCGTCATAACAAAGTGTTACATCGGATATTACCAAGATTAACGTAGGACGCCTACAGCTGTGGCCCGCACCTTAATGCGACACGCACGACCGAGATCATCCATGGTGTGTTTGTCATTCACAGGTATTCCCTGTTCTTCACAAGCAATCCGTAAAGGCTGTACCACACGTTCATCACTATCACAACCCAGGAACACGTACTTCACAGCACCTTTAGCAATTTGTTTCAACGTTTGCTTGGCACCGATTGTTTTGTTCACCGACTTCAGATGGGCAATGTCCATTGTACTAATTCTCCTTACGAAATTATGCCCATTAGGCATACCTCGCCTAAAGCACTATGTAAGTATATCAATTACAGCAGTCCATGTCAAACAATTTCCAATGTCACACACCGCTCTACAGCTGCATTTTATGTGTACACTCATCCGTGTGTTTCATTCAATCTTAAATTATAAATGAAGAGTGATTTTTTATTCATATATCATTATTTTCATGTATAAATAATCATTCTATGCATTTGCTATTATTTTTTCTTTTACCAATTATGCAAAATTAATATAAACACCATTTTATTATGATATAAATTAATACAGAACAAATATTTGTATTTATAAGTTACTAAAGAAAGGAGATTATATGATTAAACTCATTAAACGTTATTCAAACTTTAATCCCCCTGTAATTATAGGTAGCTTGTCTATCGTCTTAGGGCTGAGCTTATGTGCCCTTCTGATTCCGCAAATTTCTCAAACGATCCTCCAAGGGGTTCGTGATATTATATTTGAAGATTTCAGCTGGTTTTATGTTTTATCCATAAGTCTCTTCTTTATCTTCAATATCTTTCTTGCACTTAGTTCGCTAGGTGACATCAAACTTGGTAGCGACGATGAAGAAGCGGAATTCTCTTATACAGCTTGGCTCGCCATGTTATTTGCGGCAGGTACTGGTGTAGGTCTCATGTTCTTCGGTACTGCTGAACCGCTCTCACATTATCACTCCGCTGTAGGCTTAGTCGATGGTGCTCCTAGCGCCAAGGAAGCGTTATTCCGCTCCATCTTCCACTGGGGCATCAATGCATGGACGGTATACGGAATTATGGCTTTAGCATTAGCGTATTTTGGTTTTCGCTATAAATTGCCATTATCACTACGTTCATGTTTCTATCCGCTGTGGAAGGATAAGATCAATGGCCCACGAGGGCACATTATCGATATCATCGCACTTTGTGTAACTTTATTAGGTATCGTAACCACCTTAGGATTTGGTGCCGCCCAACTAGGTGCAGGGTTCCTATATATTGATATCATCTCCACTAATGACTTTTCCGCACAAACGGTCATCATTATCATCATTATGTCCATTGCCGTTTTATCTGCTGTTACAGGTATTGATAAAGGCGTTAAGCTACTCAGCGAAATCAATATATCTGTTGCATTAGTCTTAATGCTTTTTGTACTATGTGCAGGTCCTACATTACTCCTATTAAATACAATGGTAGAAAACTTTGGATACTATCTATCACATATTTTAGGGCAAAGCTTCTATACATCTATCTATACACCAGAAACCCGTCCATGGTTCTTCAGCTGGACCATACTATTCTGGGCTTGGTGGTTATCTTGGGCACCATTTGTGGGCATGTTCATTGCGCGCATTTCAAAAGGTAGGACTATTCGAGAGTTCATCTTTGGGGTACTCATTATTCCAACTGTATTTACTATCGTTTGGTTTACTATCTTTGGTAATACTGCAATTTATATCGATGAAACAGTAGCAAACGGTGCACTCGGTGCATTAACCGATAAACCAGAACAACTACTCTTTGCATTCCTTGAATATTTACCTTTATCCGGTTTAACTAGTCTTCTATCGATTATCGTATTAGCATTATTTTTTATTACATCTGCCGATTCAGGTATTTATGTGTTAAATAATATTGCGGCCTATGATAAATCCACTTCATCTCCAAAGTGGCAATGCTTGATGTGGGGCTCTGTAATGTCCTTTCTTGCCATCAGTTTGCTCAGCATCGGTGGACTTAATGTACTACAATCGGTAACGCTCATTCTCGCCTTACCATTTGCAGCCTTGATGGTTATCATGTGCTACAGCTTATGGCAAGGATTATTGACAGATACGCAATACTTTAACACAAAACTTTCAACCACATCCATCTACTGGGACAGCAAGAACTGGAAACAAGGTCTTGCCAAGATACTCAACCAAACGCAGTCGGAAGATGTTATTTCCTTTATGAAAACAACAGCATTGCCTGCTATGTATCAGCTCAACAAAGAATTAACAGAAAAGTACGGATTAACTACGAGAATTGACAAACATTTCAATGGTAACGACGCCTCTGTAGAGTTAACCATCGAAAAAGAATCAATGCGCAACTTTACCTACGGCATCAAACTCGTTACGCAAGAGGTATCGGATCATCTCATCGAAGATCCTAACATTCCTCACATTACTGAAAGCACCAACGCAATTCCTATGACATATTTCAGTGACGGGCGCGCCGGATACGATGCGCAGTATATGACACGGGAGGATATCATTACCGATATCATTCGACAGTACGAACGATATCTTACTTTATCGGATGACGTCGGTTATGACATCATGTCTCATGACGCGAAAGAAACAGCTGAATAGAAACCAATAATACCTATAACAAAAGGGTGCACCTCGCAGGTGCACCCTTTTTATTATGTCGCACAATATCAACTATGCAACAAGTCTATACAATTAATATAGCTTAACGGCTGGTCCAAAGTAATTAATCTTCAGACATAACCTCTTCCGTAATATCAATGATTTCAGGTGTATTTTTTACAACTTCAATCTTACGGTAACGACTCATGCCTGTACCCGCAGGAATCAACTTACCGATAATTACGTTTTCTTTCAAGCCCAATAATGGATCGATTTTACCCTTGATAGCAGCGTCGGTAAGAACACGTGTTGTTTCTTGGAAGGACGCAGCGGACAAGAAGGAGTCCGTTGCCAAAGCGGCTTTCGTAATACCCAATAGTGTGCGTTTGCCTGTAGCATTTTCACGACCATTGAGAGTAAGACGACGGTTTTCTTCGTCAAAGGTATTAACGTCCACCATATCCCCTGGAAGCATATCCGCATCGCCAGCTGTTTCAATTTTAACTTTATGAAGCATTTGACGAACGATAACTTCGATATGTTTATCGTTAATTTCTACACCTTGGGATTTGTATACTTTTTGTACTTCGTATACGAGATAACGTTGAGTTGCTTCAGTACCCATGACGCGCATGATGTCATGAGGATTGATAGAACCTTCTGTCAAACGAGCGCCCAAGGATACCACGTCACCGTCTTTAACGATAATGCGCGAACCGTAAGGAATGAGGTAATCAAGTTCAATACCATCTTCACCAGTGATAAAGATAGTGTTCGTACCTTTCTTACCTTCATTAGGTACAACGCGAACTGTACCTTCATTTTCAGCGATGATAGCATTACGTTTTGGTTTACGAGCTTCGAACAATTCTTCGACACGTGGCAAACCTTGTGTAATATCGTCACCTGCGACACCCCCAGTATGGAATGTACGCATTGTCAACTGAGTACCCGGTTCACCGATGGATTGTGCTGCAATGATACCTACCGCTTCACCAACTTGAACTTGGTTGCCAGTTCCTAGATCACGACCATAACACTTGCGACATACGCCATATGGGCTACGGCAAGTCAATACAGAACGGATTTTTACTGTTTCATAATGTTTTACAACTTCATCAGCTAACGCCTCTGTGATTTCACCATTAAGAGGAACGATGACTTCGCCAGTTTCTTTGTTAACTAATTCTTCAGCTGCAATACGACCTACGATACGGTCTTTTAATGGCTCGATAACACCAGTGCCTTCAACGATAGCTTCCACTTCAATACCATGGATTTCATTGTTCCGCACTTGTACTTCTTTTACATCGGAGTTAAGGATAGCTTCGATGCCTTCTTCAGTAAGACGTGTATCAGCTGGGAAGATTTCTACCCCTTCGCTGTCAACGATTGCTTGTACAGTATCCTTGTTCAACATATTTTGAACCATAGTTTCTTTCAATGTTGCACGGATGCTATCGTCGCTTTCACCAAGAATAATTTTTTGAACCAAGTTAGTATGGTTAATATCGCTATCAGAGCCCAAATGTGCACCGCGCAATGCGATAGATGTAACACCGGCTTCAGCAATATCTGCCAAGCATTGTTCATCCAAGATAGTTTCAGCTGGTACAACAAGTTCCCCTGTTTCAGCATTCACAACATCTTTATCTAAAACGCGACCAATAAGTTTATCTTTAAGCAATTCTAATGCTTGACGTGGGGATGTAGCCAAGCGAGCACGTTCACGAACGAGATCGATACCTACAACGTCACAATCGTCCTCACGAACGATTACGTCTTGAGATACGTCAACGAGACGACGTGTCAAGTAACCAGAGTCAGCTGTACGAAGCGCTGTATCGGCCAAACCTTTACGAGCACCATGAGAGGATGTAAAGTAATCCAATACAGTCAAGCCTTCTTTAAAGTTTGCTTTAATTGGCAAGTCAATGATTCGACCAGATGGATCGGCCATCAAACCACGCATACCAGCAAGCTGACGAATTTGTTGTTTATTACCGCGGGCACCAGAGATAGCCATCATGTAAACAGGGTTAAAGCCGTCTTTATCGCACGCCATATTATCCATCATCGCATCGGTAACATCTTCTGTTGCCTTTGTCCATAATTGGATAGTTTTACGATAACGTTCTTCTTCTGTAATAAGACCACGGCGGTACATACGAGATACTTTTTCTACCTCTTGTTCCGCTGTATCTAACAAGCTAGTTTTAACTTCTGGTACTTTAATATCAGCAATAGCTACAGTCATACCTGCGCGACGAGCGAAGGAGTAACCCAAGGACTTGATGCGGTCCAATAATTCTGCTGTTTTTTCATTACCAAACAATTGGAAACATTGATCAACCAATTTACCAACTGTTTTCTTATCCATAACCTTACCTAAAGAGTAAGTGCCATCTTCACGTTTCTCGTACTGCCACAATTCTGGGAATAAAGCATTGTTGAAGATCAAGCGACCTGCTGTTGTTTCTACACGGCCATGATCAGGTAAACGGATATAAAGAATATCTTGCAAACCAATGATATGAGACTCATAGGCAAGCATAACTTCATCATAGGTAGCAAATGTTTTTGCTTTATCACGAGTATCTTCGCGTACAACTGTTAGGTAGTATGTACCTAAGATCATATCTTGAGAAGGTACTGCTACTGGCTTGCCGTCCTTAGTAGACAAAATATTATGGCTAGAAAGCATCAATGTACGAGCTTCCGCTTGTGCTTCTACGGACAATGGTAAGTGACACGCCATTTGGTCACCGTCAAAGTCGGCATTGAAGGCTGTACATACTAATGGATGCAATTTGATAGCACGACCTTCCCAAAGGATTGGTTCGAAGGCTTGGATACCAAGTCTATGCAATGTAGGGGCACGGTTCAAGAGAACTGGATGTTCTTTAATTACCTCTTCCAAGGATTCCCACACGCCAGGGCCAATTCTTTCAACTTGGCGTTTAGCAGCCTTGATGTTGGATGCTTGACCGCGTTCTACCAAACGTTTCATAACGAATGGTTTGAACAATTCTAATGCCATTTCTTTTGGCAAACCACATTGGTGCATTTTAAGTTCAGGACCTACTACGATTACGGAACGACCGGAGTAGTCAACACGTTTACCGAGCAAGTTTTGACGGAAACGACCTTGTTTACCTTTAAGCATGTCGGACAAGGATTTCAATGGGCGGTTACCAGGACCTGTAACAGGACGACCGCGACGGCCATTATCAATCAATGCATCAACCGCTTCTTGAAGCATGCGTTTTTCGTTGCGCACGATGATATCAGGAGCACCCAAGTCGAGTAAACGTTTCAAACGGTTGTTACGATTGATAACACGACGGTATAAATCGTTGAGGTCAGATGTAGCAAAACGGCCACCATCTAATTGAACCATAGGACGCAATTCAGGTGGGATTACAGGAACGATGTCCATAATCATCCATTCTGGACGGTTCCCAGATTGACGGAATGCTTCTACTACTTCCAAACGACGAACTGCACGGATTTTACGTTGACCACTAGCAGTGTTCAACTCTTCGCGCAATTCGGCATTCAATGCTTCAAGATCAAGTTCTGATAAGAGAGCTTTTACCGCTTCAGCACCCATGTCGATACATGCGAAGAGAACCTCTTCAGCAGCGCCTAACTCATAGCGTTCTTCGCGAGTTAATTCTTCGTATTCCTTATCAGCTTCTGGTATTGTTGCATCATCACGAAGAGCCGCATTATAGCGCTCTTTGCGTTGTGCTTCACGAACAATAGCTAAACGTTCATTACGTTGAGCCACTGTTTCGATTACGACGGATTTACCACCGATAGTATAACCGTCTTCATTAAATTGAGCTTCGTATTCGCGGTATTCTTGCTCGGACAACAATTGACGTTTTGTCAATGGTGTACCAGCTGGATCTACTACGATGTAGGAAGCAAAGTATAATACGCGTTCCAAAGAACGTGGTGATATGTCAAGGATAAGACCCATACGGGATGGGATTCCTTTGAAGTACCAAATGTGAGATACAGGAGTAGCCAATTGAATATGGCCCATACGTTCACGACGTACTTTCGCACGAGTAACCTCTACACCACATTTGTCGCAGACTACGCCTTTATGGCGGATGCGTTTATATTTGCCGCAGTGACATTCCCAGTCCTTTGTTGGTCCAAAAATGCGTTCACAGAATAGACCATCACGTTCTGGCTTCAACGTACGGTAGTTAATTGTTTCAGGTTTCTTAACTTCCCCATGAGACCAGGATAAAATCTGCTCTGGAGAGGCTAAACCGATTCGCATGGAATCGAATTCATTTACGTCTAGCACTACTATCGCTCCCTTCCTTATAGATAGTTTTAGTCTTCATCGTTAGAGGAGTCGCCCATTGGGTACGCCAATTGGCTAAGGATATCATCTTCACCGCCATTATCAGCTGGTAAGTCTTCCTCTTCCTCTACTTCTGGTTCTACTACAGTTACTTCATCAGTTTCTACAGCACTGCCTTCCATAACTTCTTCAATACCAGTTTCTACCACCTCATCTTCGTCCTCAAGTTCTTTCATAACAACTTCTTCTTGATCTTCGTTCAAGATTTTTACATCGAGACCGATACTTTGAAGTTCTTTAAGCAATACCTTGAAGGACTCAGGTACACCTGGTTCAGGGATGTTTTCGCCTTTAACGATTTTTTCGTATGCTTTCACACGACCAACAACGTCGTCAGACTTAACAGTTAATAGCTCTTGAAGGGTATAGGCTGCGCCATATGCTTCTAGAGCCCAAACTTCCATTTCCCCGAAACGTTGGCCACCGAACTGAGCTTTACCGCCCAAAGGTTGTTGTGTAACAAGGGAGTACGGACCTGTAGAACGAGCATGGATTTTGTCATCAACCAAATGATGGAGTTTAAGCATGTAAACGTAACCAACAGTGACGCGGTTATCCATCGGTTCACCAGTACGACCATCATATAGAACAGTTTTACCATCATCAGGACGACCTGCAATCGCCAATGTTTCGAATACGTCCTTTTCGTGAGCACCATCAAATACAGGTGTAGCAATATGAATACCTGCTACATCTGGTTTTGGCATGCCATATTTGTCAAAATCATAGCCAAGGCTTTCCAACTCTTTGCGAATTTCAACGCGTTTTTCTTCAGCAGAGTGAATGTTGTTAAGAGTATTCTTGACTTTGCTAATTGCCTCTAATTCTTCTACAAGCGCAGGATCCATTTCAGGAGCCTCTTCTTCAGAATCAAAGAATTCTACATGAAGTGCATTGTATTTAGCTTCAATAGCTTTAAGCTCTTGGTAACGAGCTTCGCCACCCATAGCATCCAATTTCTTTTGCGCTGCTGCTTCTACATGTTTTAAAATTTTAGTTTTCAAAGCAATGATTTGCTCATTTTCTTCGAAATGATTTACCGTAACATCTTCCGCAACTTTCGCTTCCAATACCTCAATTTGAGCATAAAGGTCGCGGATTGCATCGATTTGTTCCCAGTAAGATGCATCAGTACGGGCTTCTTTCAACACGTTTTGAATGTGAAGATCTGTAGCTTTGATTTTCATACCTAAGCCTTGAACAGCCCACCCCAAGTGAGTTTCAAGAACCTGACCGATGTTCATACGAGAAGGTACGCCCAATGGGTTCAATACGATTTGTACTGGAGTACCATCTGGAAGGAATGGCATATCTTCTTTTCTCATAACGCGAGAAACGACACCTTTGTTACCATGACGGCCCGCCATTTTATCGCCTTCATGAATCTTACGTTTTTGAGCGATATATACGCGAACAAGTTTATTTACGCCTGGTTGTAATTCGTCGCCATTTTCACGGGTAAAGACTTTTACATCTACGACTTTACCAGATTCACCATGAGGCACGCGCAAGGAAGTGTCGCGAACTTCACGTTCTTTGTCACCAAAAATAGCACGCAACAAACGTTCTTCTGGAGTAAGCTCAGTTTCACCTTTTGGTGTAGCTTTACCTACAAGGATATCGCCAGGATGTACTTCTGCACCAATACAGATAATACCATCTTCGTCTAAGTTTTTAAGTGTGTCGTCACCTGTATTAGGCAACTCACGAGTAATTTCTTCAGCGCCTAATTTGGTATCACGAGCATCACATTCGTATTCTTCAATATGAATGGATGTATAGATATCTTCTTTGCAGAGTTCTTCACTAAGCAAGATAGCATCTTCATAGTTATAACCTTCCCAAGGCATGAACGCTACAAGAACGTTATAACCTAATGCCAATTCGCCGCCATCTGTAGCAGGACCATCAGCCAATACTTGGCCTTTTACAACATGGTCCCCACGATTGACGATTGGTTTTTGGTTAAAGCATGTGGATTGGTTAGAACGAAGGAATTTATTCAAATGGTATGTATCAACACGACCATCGCTATCGCGAAGAACGTGGATTTCATTACCCCAACAACGTACAACTTTACCCGCTTCACGCGCCAATACGCAAACACCAGAGTCAGTAGCTGCTGTATATTCCATACCTGTACCAACAAGTGGTGCTTGAGCACGCAAAAGTGGTACCGCTTGACGTTGCATGTTCGCGCCCATCAAGGCACGGTTAGCATCATCATTTTCAAGGAATGGAATCATAGCTGTACCAATAGATACAACTTCTTTTGGACTAACGTCCATATAGTCAACCTTATCTGGTGTAACTTCCAATACATCATGACCACGACGACAAGCAACATGTTCAGTTGTGAAGTACCCCTCTGCATCAAGCGGAGAGTTTGCTTGGGCAATTGTCATGCCTTCTTCTTCATCAGCGGTCATGTATACTACGCTATCAGATACGCGCACTTTAACAACTTTATCAGCATCCTTGCCTTTACCATACACTTTTTCTACTTTACGGTATGGTGCTTCGATGAAGCCAAATTCGTTTACCTTTGCATAGTTGGACAAGGAGTTAATCAAGCCAATGTTTGGACCTTCTGGAGTTTCAATAGGACACATACGACCATAGTGAGAATGATGCACGTCACGAACTTCGAAACCTGCACGCTCACGAGACAAGCCGCCAGGGCCAAGGGCAGAAAGACGACGTTTGTGAGTCAATTCCGCCAATGGGTTTGTTTGGTCCATGAACTGAGACAATTGAGAAGAACCAAAGAATTCTTTGATAGCTGCCACTACAGGGCGAATATTGATCAACGCTTGAGGCGTAATGGATTCAGTTTCTTGAATTGTCATGCGCTCACGAACAACACGTTCCATACGAGTTAAACCGATACGGAATTGGTTTTGCAACAATTCGCCTACGCAACGAAGGCGACGGTTACCCAAGTGGTCAATATCATCTGTATGACCTGCACCATCCATAAGGTTGAGCAAGTAAGAAATGTTAGCGATCATGTCTTCACGTGTTACTGTACGGTGATCATATGGTAAGTTGCAGTTATTACAGATAACTTTAGACTCTACACCATCATTATTTACGATATAGAATTCAGCAAAACCTTCACCATCGAAAACATGGCTATTAGCAACGATATCAAGTTGTTCTTCCCCAACTTGTACGCCTGCATCAAGGATAATTTCGCCAGTTTCTGGATCTACAATTGGTTGAGCCAATGTTTGACCCAACATACGTTGGCGCCAGCCAAGTTTTTTGTTCAATTTATAACGACCAACGCGCGCTAAGTCATAACGGCGTGCATCGAAGAACAAGTTATCGAACAAGTTACGAGCAGACTCTACAGTAGGAGGCTCACCTGGACGTAATTTTTTATAGATTTCAACTAATGCTTCGTCAGCAGATTGAGTTGTATCTTTTTCTAATGTGCGAACGATGCGTTCATCATATACTGGTAAACCATCCTCATCAGTTTTACCATTCCAGAAGAGGTCGAGGATACTTTCATTCGTATCCCAACCTAATGCACGTACCAATACAGTAGCTGGTAATTTACGGTTACGGTCAATACGAACAGCTACCACTTCACTAGCATCTGTTTCAAGTTCAATCCATGCACCACGGTTAGGAATAACTGTGGAATCATACAAACGGTTACCCATTGTATCGATTTCTTTATTGTAGTAAACGCCTGGAGAACGTACTAATTGGGATACGATAACACGTTCTGCACCATTGATGATGAAAGTACCTGTATCTGTCATCAATGGGAAATCGCCCATGAATACTTCTTGTTCTTTAATATCCATATTTTCTGGATCATTATTTACCAAGCGAATATTTACACGAAGTGGTGCTGCGTAAGTAGCATCACGGTTTTTACATTCATTAATATCATACTTAGGTTCACCTAAGCTGAAACCTTCAAAAGAAAGTACTAGATTACCTGAATTGTCTTTAATCGGAGAAATATCGTTGAAAATATTTTGTAAACCACTCTCCAAGAACCACTCATACGATTTACGTTGAATGTCCAATAAATGCGGCATCTTGATAACTTCGTTAATTTTAGCGTACGTATAACGAGTTCGTTTGCCTACCTGCTCAGGTTTGAACATATTTGCTTTCACCCCTATCAAAACACACTGGTCTACCATTTTCTATAACGGCATGAAAAAGACATCTTACAGGTCTCAGTTTTCCTGCTCGGGCAACGTCAAATAAAGCAAGGTCCATTTCATTTTTAAAATAACCTTGCTTCCCATTAACCAAGCACAACCTTGGAAGAAAACCTCATCACTATTTGTGTTATAGTTTTTACATCCAAAAGCAGAAAACGCTACTTTTGCAATATATAATTTTATCAGTATTAAAAAAGACTGTCAACCAAAAGGGTTGACAGTCTTTCATTTTCATGCTTTATTCATGTATCAAAAGAGAACCATAAATTAGTTGCCTTTTTGTTTTAAAAGATTCGCACCAGCGATACCAGGGCGAGTCATTTCTTTAGGAGAAAGAATATGATTAATTTCATCCTCAGTCAATAAACCTTGATCCAAGATGATATCACGAATAGCTCGACCTGTTTCATACGCTTCTTTCGCCAATGCAGAAGCTGTTTCATAGCCAAGATGTGGCAACAATGCTGTTACGATACCAACGGAACGATTCAACCAGTACTCGCATTGTTCACGGTCTACTTCAAGATCAACAAGCAATTTATCAACGAATGTATTTACACCGTTTTTGAGGTAGCAAAGGTTATTGAACAAGTTGTATGCCAATACAGGTTCCATAACATTTAACTCGAATTGACCATTTTCTACAGCTAATGTAATAGTAAGGTCATTACCGATAACTTGGTAACACACTTGATTCAATACTTCAGCGATAACAGGATTTACTTTTCCTGGCATGATAGAGGATCCTGGTTGACGGGCAGGCAATTTTAATTCACCAATGCCACAGCGAGGGCCAGATGCCATTAAGCGGAAATCATTTGCCATCTTAATCAACACAAGTGCAGTTACCTTCAAACCGCTAGAGATATCAGCAAATACATCTGTATTGTTTGTGGCATCGATTAAGTTCTCCGCAGTGTAGAACGGTTCGCCTACTACTTCGCTTAATTCGTACGCTACATCATGAATATAATTAGGTTCAGCATTAAGGCCTGTACCAACTGCAGTGGCCCCCATGTTAATTACATGTGCACCTTCAACGGCAGATTTAATACGTTTAATACCACGACGAATACCAGATGCGTAAGCACCCATCTCTTGTCCCAATGTAATAGGCACCGCATCTTGTAAATGAGTACGCCCCATTTTTAAAATTTCACTATATTCTTCAGCTTTTTTCTCAAGCTCATCAACAAGACGTTGCAAAGCTTCAAGTAAAGGTTTAGTTTTTAAAATTGCACAAACCTTGATTGCTGTTGGGAACGCATCATTCGTAGATTGTGCCATGTTACAGTGATTGTTAGGGCTTACAATATCATAGCTACCTTTTGGATGACCTAAAATTTCACAAGCACGATTTGCCAACACTTCGTTCATATTCATATTCACAGAAGTGCCAGCACCACCTTGAATTGGATCAACTGGAAATTGGTCAGCAAATTCACCTGCAATAACTTCATCAGCTGCTTGAACAATCGCTTTACCGATAGATACATTGAGACGACCTGTTTTCATATTAGCTAAAGCAGATGCTTTTTTTACCATTGCTAGTGCTTTAATAAAATCTTGGTCTAAATGTTTCCCCGTAATATGGAAGTTTTCTAAGGCACGAATCGTTTGTACACCATAATATAACTCATCCGCTACTTCTAATTCACCTAGGAAATCATGTTCTTTTCTCATAATAGATCCTCTTTCCACTATTTCATATATTAGATGATAGTTTAATGAAACGGTTTTATCTTATGCGCTCATTATAGCATGTATTTTGTATACATAAAAGTTATTTCATGTATTCCGAATAAACAATATTCTATACAATATATCATTTCATAAATAATTATTTTTTTGTAACTATCTCTATATTATCTCCATATTATCTCCATATTTATAAGTGCTCTATTTTTATCTTTGATTGGTTTAAATATTACACGCCCTATAGTACAATAATATAAACTATGTAAGTAAGGAGTAACTATGATTAACAATCACATGCTGCGCATAGGTGCGCTCTTTTTATTAACCGTTTTGAGCTACGGCTTTTATAATGCCTATTTGCCAATCACTGATCCGGTGGAGTCCAACTATGTTCTCTCCGCCATCACCATGCTAAAACATAACTCATGGATATCCCCCATGATATACGATCACGTATGGTATGATAAACCACCGCTCACCTATTGGGCACTTATGATTACGTACAAACTATTTGGTATATCTGACTTTACATCGCGTATACCGAATACACTTGTTGCGGGAGCTAGTGTAGCCCTAATGTATCATATAACTTACCGCATGTCTAAAAGCACCTTTGCCGGTGTACTTTGTGCGATTTTATTAATGAGTACACTACAGTTTTGGTACATATCTCATGCAGTTATAACCGATGGCTTTTTATTTTTCTTCACCTTAGCTATATTTGGATATAGTTATTTAGCATTTACCAATAATGACAAGTCAGCTATGGTGAAAGCTTACATTGCTGCAGCCTTAGCTGTAATTACCAAAGGACCTATAGGCATCATCTTACCTGGTCTAATATTACTTATTTATGTATGTGCTCGCTATATAGTCCATAGAAAGGATAAAATCTATCAACTTTCAAAGGATATAAAATTACTATTTAATCCCTTCGGACTATTAGTCTTTATAGCGATAGCTAGCCCTTGGTATATTGCTATGTATTCCATACACGGTGAGCAGTTTATTTCCGGATTCTTGGGTCTACACAATGTAGATCGAGCCCTTGTATCTGAGCATCCTAAATTTGATGTATGGTATTACTATCTATTAATTGTGCCCCTTTCACTATTACCATGGACACCTGTAATAGTCTATCATTTAAAAAATATTAACTGGAAAGATGATTTTGATCTATTAGGTATTATATGGTTTATAGTTATAGTACTCTTCTACTCTCTAGTAGCTACCAAGTATCTAACCTACACATTACCTGCCATTATCCCTTGTATAATATGGGCAGCCGTAAAAATTTGTGAATTAGTTACTGACAAAGAAACTGGTGAATTTACTCAATCATTCAAAAAGTTTAATTATTTAATTACCCTACCACTAGGTATTTACTACATGATTTTTACATTTGCTACAGCTTTTGATCAAAGTCTTGATAGTAAACCATTAATCGTAGGTTCCTTTATTATAGTATGTATAATTTTAATCAGTCGATACTACATAACATCATTTTTCAAACTAGCAATATATGCTTTAGTTCCACTAATTACGTTGTACTCGGTTATTACGATTACAGTACCACCAATATTGTTTAATCAGTCTGGTTTACAGTTCAAAGCATTCATCGAAGATACATCAAAACCAATATATGTATATGGCAGTTACTATACTTCCATTGTATATTACATGGACACTACACCTACCCAAGTTTTCGTAGATACAACTGATGATTCTATATGGACCGAAGGCAAAACATTAATGCCTACCATAACTAAAGAAACATTTTTAAGTAATACATCAAATAATCGCGGTGCCTATGTAATCGTTCCTAAAAAATATGATAAGGATTTCTCTAATACATTACCGTATCCAAAAGCCAAATTAGTCAACAAAACAAAACTCGCATCAATTTATAAACTCCAATAGAAAAAGGCGTACCCATAAGGTACGCCTTTAATATAGCTAGAATTATTTCAATTCTACGGATGCGCCAGCTTCTTCTAATTGAGCTTTCAAAGCTTCAGCAGCTTCAGCAGCTACGCCTTCTTTAACAGGTGCAGGAGCGCCATCAACGATAGCTTTAGCTTCTTTCAAGCCAAGACCAGTTGCTTCACGAACAACTTTGATTACGTTGATTTTAGATGCGCCAGCATCTTTCAAGATTACGTCGAAGGAATCTTTAGCAGCGCCGCCTTCAGCACCACCAGCAGCTGCTACAGCTACAGGAGCTGCTGCAGTTACGCCAAATTCTTCTTCGATTGCTTTTACAAGATCATTAAGTTCAAGGATTGTTGCTTCTTTCAATTCAGCAACGATGTTTTCAATGTTCAATGCCATTTTAGATTTCCTCCATAAATTAGTTTATAGTGCCAGCCTCAAGTGGCCAACGAATACTTTGCAAAAAATATTATTCTGCAGGTTTTGCTTCTGCAACAGCTTTGACAGCGTATGCAACATTGCGAACAGGAGCTTGCAATACGGAAAGCAACATAGAAAGCATACCTTCGCGGTTTGGAAGAGATGCAATTGCTTTAACGCCTGCAGCGTCCATAACTTCGCCTTCAACGATACCAGCTTTAACTGTTACAACTTCTTTTTCAGTTGCTTTGATGAATTGTTCGATTACACGAGCAGGTGCAACAGCATCATCTTTAGAAGTAGCCAACGCAGTTGGACCTTCTAAATGCTCAGCGAAACCTTCAAGATTCAATTCGTTTGCAGCGATACGAGTCAAAGTATTTTTGATTACTTTGTATTCAACACCTTCAGCCAACATTTTGCGACGAAGATCAGTTGCTTGCGCAACAGTTAAACCAGAGTAACCAATCAATACAGCACCTTTTGCTTCAGAAAGAGTTTCTTTCATTTGAGCAACGATTGCTTTTTTTGATTCAGTGACAGCCATTAGATTACCTCCTTGTAGATTTTTTTGGTGCTCTATGTACTATCTTAGCGTAAAAATGACCCCATCGCACGCGATGAGGTCGTAACTAGTCCTAGGTTATTCTAGTGTCAGCCTCAGCGGGCGGATTTTCATCCATTATACATACCAGCCGTCTACAGCTAAGAGACATATATAATTATTGCTCTTTGGAAACAGTGCTCAATTTGAACACGTTCAAAGGTACACCAGGGCCCATTGTAGCGGACAAGGTTACAGATTTAATATATTGACCTTTAGCTGCTACAGGTTTAGCCTTGATAATAGTATCAACGATTGTACGGTAGTTGTCAAGTAATTTTTCTTCATCGAAAGATGCTTTACCGATAGAACAAGAGATAATACCTGCTTTATCAGTACGGTATTCGATTTTACCAGCTTTGATTTCGTTTACTGCACGAGCAACGTCCGGAGTTACTGTACCAACTTTAGGGTTTGGCATCAAGCCTTTAGGACCCAAAATTTTACCAAGACGGCCAACTTGCCCCATCATGTCTGGTGTAGCAACTACTACGTCGAAGTCGCTCCAACCACCTTGGATTTTAGCTACTAACTCTTCAGAACCTACGAAATCTGCACCAGCTTCTTCAGCTGCCTTAATATTGTCGCCTTTTGCGAATACAAGAACGCGTTTAGTTTTGCCAGTACCATGAGGCAATACTACTGCACCACGAACTTGTTGATCAGCGTATTTAGGGTCGACATTCAAGTTGAAAGCAATTTCAACTGTTTCATCGAAATTTGCAGTTGCAGTTTTCTTAACCAACTCAATTGCTTCTACTGGTTCGTAGAATTTACCAGCTTCAATAAGTTTTACTGCTTCAGCGTATTTCTTACCTACTTTTGCCATTATAATATCCTCCTTATGTGGTCAAACGGGAATTCCCTCCCACCGATTTGCGCCTTATGCGCAAGTCGTACGCTTATTAGTCAACGATTTCAATGCCCATGCTGCGAGCAGTACCTTCCACCATGCGCATACCTTGTTCTACGGTATTAGCATTCAAGTCAGGCATTTTCAATTCAGCAATTTCACGAACTTTATCGCGACCTACTTTTGCTACTTTATCACGGTTAGGTACACCAGAACCTTTTGGAATACCTGCAGCTTTTTTCAACAATACTGCAGCTGGTGGAGTCTTAGTGATGAAGTCGAAGCTACGATCTTCATATACATTAATAACTACTGGAATAATTAAGCCAGCTTGTTTAGCAGTGCGTTCGTTGAATTCTTTTGTGAAAGCAACGATATTAACACCTGCTTGACCTAGTGCAGGACCAACTGGTGGTGCTGGAGTAGCTTTAGCGGCTTCAATTTGTAGTTTTACTTGTTTAACTAATTTCTTAGCCATGGGTAATTAAACCTCCTATGCTTATACTGTGGTGGTAACGGATATACATCCTCCCACTGGCAACCAAAATCGATTGCTCTTTTTAGAGTTATATTTATATATTAAAGAGCTTTCTCAACTTGAGAGAACTCTACCTCTACCTCGGTATCTCGATTGAACATTTCCACACTAAGTTTCAATGTTCCTTTTTCAGGGTTAAGTTCGGTAATAACACCTAGTTTATCTTCAAAGGCACCGGACGTAATGCGAACCGTTTCACCAACTTCTACATCAACGTTAATGGTTGGTTTCTTATCCAAGCCCTGAGACTTAAGTATATGTTCTACTTCGGAATCAGAAAGTGGAACTGGTTTTGTAGCAGAGCCAACGAAACCTGTTACACCTGGCGTGTTGCGTACAACATACCAAGAACGGTCATTAACTTCCATTTCCACCAATACATACCCAGGAAATATCTTGCGTTTTACTACTTTTTTAACCCCATCTTTTTCATCTATTTCGTCTTCAAGAGGTACCAAAATTCGGCTGATCACATCTTGTAGCCCCATAGATTGAACTTTAAGTTCAAGAGTGGTTTTTACTTTATTTTCGTAGCCTGAATAGGTATGAATTACATACCACTTCTTATCTGCTTCCATGTAATGGCCCCCTTATCCAACAAAGTGCAACAACGTATTAAAAAGTTGGGCAAAGAGTCCATCAAGCACAGAAATAATCAAAGCGATGAATATGGTCACTAAGAATACTACAATTGTGTAATTGATAAGCTCTTTTTTTGTTGGCCAGACTACTTTTTTTAGTTCAGCTTTCACACCGCGGAAGAATTTTCCAAATCCACCACGCTGCTGCACTGCTGAGTTAGACTTTGCCATTGTTTTCACATCCTCAAATCAACAGGTAATGAATGATAAGAATTATTTTGTTTCACGGTGTAATGTATGTTTACCGCAGAATTTGCAATATTTCATCATTTCAATACGATCAGGATTGTTCTTTTTATTCTTGTTCGTTTGATAGTTGCGTTGTTTGCAATCTGTGCAAGCTAAAGTAATGGCATTACGCATCCGGATACACCTCGCTTTATATTTACTAAATCTGTCTCTTGTACTCGAAAACGCTCGACTACATACTAAAAAACTATATCATACGTAGCAAGCGATGTCAAGAAATTAAGCAACTCAAAAAAGCCAGGCACGTATGCCTGACATGGATAGTATAACAGACAATGGCGCCCTTTGTCTACCTAAAGAGCGCCATGTCATATTAGCTTATAGTTAGCTAATATGTCTATATATTATATTTAATATTATATTTACATATTTACTATTATTGCTTCGTTTATTACTGTTTCTTTGTGAAAGTTACTTTCACGATTTGCCAGAAGAAGGCCAATGCCCCCAATATCATGATGGTATCGCCAACCATGCGAAGCCAACGCAAATTTTGTAACAATGGTTGTTGCATAAAGTCTTCGCTGCGAGCGAGCCATAAGCCTTGTGTAACACTTGCCCAACTTTGAATCAAGCCAATTGGCAATAGGCTGATAAGAACCATTAACGCAAGGCCCCAGTTCAATGCCCAGAAACCAAATTTCATCAACTTGTCGTTAAATTCTACCTCAGGTCGAATATAACGAGCGATGAGGAATACAAAGCCTAAGCTTAAGAATCCATATACGCCAAACAACGCCGTATGAGCATGAACAGCTGTCGTATTTAAACCTTGAATGTAGAATAAGGAAACCGGCATATTAATTAAGAAGCCGAAGATACCTGCGCCCACCAAGTTCCAGAAGGATACGGCAATGAAGCAGTATACAGGCCATTTTAGTCGATGCATCCAAGGAGCACTATGAAGGCGTGTATAATTTTCAAACGCTTCATATCCCAAGAGAACAAGAGGCACTACTTCCAATGCGGAGAATGATGCCCCTGTGGCCACGATAGTCGATGTAACACCGGTGAAATAAAGATGATGGAATGTACCAGGGATACCGCCGATAAGGTAAATAGCACCGGACGAAATCGCTGCTATGGTACCTGCACGATAGGATACAAGACCAAGAGTTACGAAAATAAAGGCCATCAACGTAGTAGAGAATACTTCAAAGAAGCCTTCTACCCAAAGGTGAATAACCCACCAACGCCAGTACTCCATGATTGCCAAATGGCTGTGTTCCCCGTAGAAAAGACCTGGGCCATAGAAAATACCGACCATCACAACAGAGAAAATAAAGGCGGCAATAAGGTTTTTATCCCCTTTATTTTTGAAAGCACCAATGATGCTGCGCACCATGAGCACAAGCCAAAATAGAATGCCGATATATTCAATCCATTGCCATACGCGGCCCAACTCAATAAACTCGTAGCCTTGGTGACCCAAGTAGAAGTTTAGAGACGCCGGAATCTCATGAGCAACACCTAAATATGTACCTGTAAAGGAACCCACTACCAACACAACGAGTGCCCAGAACAAAATATCCACGCCCAATTTTTGGAACTTAGGATCTTTACCGCCATTAATAATCGGCGCCAAGAATAAACCGGCACTCAAGAATGCCATCGCAATCCAGAACAAGGATGCTTGAATATGCCAAGTACGAGCAATAGAATATGGGAAATACTGCGCCAATGGAATGCCATAGAAAGCCTGTCCTTCTACGGTGTAGTGCGCAATGATACCACCCATACCAAGTTGGAGTAAAAATAATGCCAAAATCGTAAATAAATATTTTCCTAAAGACCGTTGAGACGGTGTGAGATGCAATTTGGAAATTGGATCTTCCGCAGGCGGTGTTAATTCATGTTCATCTTGTTTGCGACCGAATGCCCACATCCATACGACAATACCAATACCACAAAGTAAAATAATAACACTCACAACAGACCAAGCTACGCTTTCCGGTGTTGGATTATGATCTAACAATGGCTCGTGAGGCCAATTGTTGGTGTATGTTGCCTCTGTACCAGGACGTTGAGTCGATGCCATCCACGTAGTCCAGAAGAAGAATCGTGCCATATCAATACGATCTTTTAATTCTGGCAACGTATTGTCTTTCATCGCAAAATGATCGCGTGTTTCGGACAATTTAGGGTTATCACCATAAAGTTCAATAAAATATTGTCCGGTTAAATTCATCGCTGTAATACGTTCCGGTGAAAGCACAACCGTCCCATCTTCACGAACAGCACTGTTAAAGTACTCCGCTTTAACTGCTTCTTTAACAGCCGCTTTCTGCACATCACCTAACTGTTCATAAAGAACACCAAAAGCTTCCTGAGACTTGATATCAAGCATTACGGACACTTCTTTGTGCAACCAATCAGCTGTCCAGTCCGGGGCTTGATATGCGCCATGACCTAGTACGGTCCCTACAGATTGACCACCTGTAGATTGCCAAGCCGATTGACCATGTAAGATATCATCCTTAGTGAACAAAACCTGTCCATCTTGAGATACATACGCGGTTGGTACCGGTGGCGCTTGATGATATACATCAGTACCCAAATAGCCAAGAATAGAGAATCCAATAATAAGAACTGCTACTACGGCTATCCAATACTTTTTGTATTCGCCCATCACATTACCTCCTTTTCTATAAAAGCACAAAAAGAGAGCCTATGCTCTCCTCATATATAATATACACTAATTTTATAAATAAAGTTGTATCTAAGGTTACAATATATTAAAATTTCTTCTCAATTTGTATCAATAGTATGATTATCCTTTGAAGCCTGAATACAACGTATATATCACCTTACAAAATCATCATTGTTTCAATATATTAGCGATTCAATTCTATACTCTTAATCATCAATATATACAAAATAAAAGGGACCCATTGGGTCCCTTTTATTGAGTCTAAAATTCAATTATATAGCTAATGTATCGATACATTGAGCTATAAACTTGTATTAACCTTCGATTTCTGTTACTACGCCAGCGCCTACTGTATGGCCACCTTCGCGGATCGCAAAGCGAAGACCTTCTTCGATAGCGATTGGAGTAATCAATTCGATTTCCATTGTTACGTTATCGCCAGGCATACACATTTCTACACCTTCAGGAAGGTTTACAACACCTGTTACGTCTGTTGTACGGAAGTAGAATTGTGGACGGTAGTTGGAGAAGAATGGAGTATGACGACCACCTTCTTCTTTAGTCAATACGTATACTTCTGCTTTGAATTTTGTGTGTGGGTTGATGGAACCTGGTTTAGCCAATACTTGACCACGTTCGATGTCTTTACGATCAACACCACGAAGCAATGCACCTACGTTGTCACCTGCTACTGCAGAATCCAACACTTTACGGAACATTTCAAGACCTGTTACTACGTATTGTTCAGCTTTTTCTTTCAAGCCTACTACTTCAACAGTATCACCAACGTTTACTTGACCACGTTCAACACGGCCAGTTGCTACTGTACCACGACCAGTGATTGTGAAAACGTCTTCCACAGGCATCAAGAATGGTTTATCAGTGTCACGAACTGGTGTTGGGATGTAGGAGTCTACAGCGTCCATCAATTCGTCAATTTTAGCTACATATTGAGCATCGCCTTCCAAAGCTTTCAACGCGGAACCTACAACGATAGGTACTTCGTCGCCAGGGAATTCGTAGGAAGAAAGAAGTTCACGAACTTCCATTTCTACCAATTCGATCAATTCTTCATCGTCAACCATGTCAGCTTTGTTCAAGAATACTACGATTGCAGGAACACCAACTTGGCGAGCCAACAAGATGTGTTCGCGAGTTTGAGGCATAGGGCCGTCAGCTGCGGATACAACCAAGATAGCGCCGTCCATTTGAGCCGCACCAGTAATCATGTTTTTAACATAGTCAGCATGGCCTGGGCAGTCAACGTGTGCATAGTGACGGTTAGCAGTTTCATACTCAACGTGTGCAGTGTTGATTGTGATACCGCGTTCACGTTCTTCTGGAGCTTTATCGATCATGCTGTAATCTTGGAAGTCAGCTTGACCTTTTTCAGCCAATACTTTAGTGATTGCAGCAGTCAAAGTAGTTTTACCATGGTCAACGTGACCGATTGTACCGATGTTAACATGCGGTTTCGTACGTTCAAATTTTTCTTTTGCCATTAGGATTATATCCTCCTTCACAAAAACAAATTACATTCTAGTATTAATATAATATATTAACCCTAATTTATCAATGGAATATAAGATTTCCTTACCTATTATTATACCATATATACAAAGTCTTAGAATAGCATGTCATATGTAAAGAAATAAAAAAATCCCCACCAAGGTGAGGTTTAATGGTGGCGGCACACGGATTTGAACCGCGGACACACCGGGTATGAACCGATTGCTCTAGCCAACTGAGCTATGCCGCCATGTATGGAGCTAGTGACCGGGATTGAACCGGTGACCTTATCCTTACCAAGGATACGCTCTGCCGACTGAGCTACACCAGCACAATGAACGATCATTTCACTGTGGTTTTTATGGTTGCGGGGACAGGACTTGAACCTGCGACCTTCGGGTTATGAGCCCGACGAGCTACCAACTGCTCCACCCCGCTATGAATGGTGGAGGGAGAAGGATTCGAACCTTCGAAGTCGAAGACGGCAGATTTACAGTCTGCTCCCTTTGGCCGCTCGGGAATCCCTCCATAAATAAAATGGAGCTGGCGATAGGAATTGAACCCACAACCTGCTGATTACAAGTCAGCTGCTCTACCTATTGAGCTACGCCAGCATCATTACGACAAGATGAATTGTATCACCTAGCACACTAAGTGTCAAGAACATTTAAAAACTTTTTTGAAGTTTTTCGTTCACTGTGGTCACTCTTAGTGCTTAATCATAATAACATGAAACGATACCCTATGCAAGTATTTTGTCAAAAAAAATTTATATTTTATCAATCCTCTATAAAATGCCTCGTTTTCAGTATATATCCAGTAATCAACTTTTATTTACTAGTATATTCTTTATATACCTTTACATAGTTTCATTCCTTACCAGTCCATGTCTGCTAACATCCATATTTCAGGTTTACTAAAATCAAATAATAGGAAATTACAAAACTATATTTTTTACCTAATAACTGTAATTATATAACTAAAAAAGGAGATAGCCCGCTATCTCCTTCTATACATTTATAGTTTTCCCTATATTCAACCAATATGTTCAAACATACATTTAGTCGATTGCAATAACATGATCTGGATGTGCAATACTAACTACAGCATGTTTAGGATTATTGTTATGTTCTAAGTACAACTGATCCCCTTCAATATGTCCACGCCAGCCAACGACAATAGGATACTTCTTACTAATAGTTTTTAACAACTCAAATGGTTTTAGATTTAAGATAGGTGCAAAGAATACATTAATGCCATCTAGCAAGACTACTTCCGTATCGCTACGGCTAAGAGCACGGCAAATAACTTCTTCCGCTAATTGAGGCCGTTCATCACGAGGCACGAGCAAAAACTCTTCCTCGATGAGTTGCTTAGCTTCCAAGTATTTCCAGCCCTTCTGCTCAGACAATTCACGAATTAGCAAACTTTTACCAGAACCTGGACCACCAACGATAAACAATATACGTTCATCATCACCTTGAATCTTTTCCCAACGTTCTTTTACATCTTGTACAGTAACCATACCCTTTGCCTCCTCGCTGTGACCTATCCTATTTTACAGGACGGTCAGATAACATAACGGATTTGATATATTGGTTTTTATCATCTAGGGCAAACTGTAAATAAGAGTTGCTTGCCGCTGGATTTTTATATTCATATACGGTAGACGTCCCCGCCTTTGTTGTAGATTCAACAATACGAGTTGGCATACCATACACAAAGAGCAATAAATATTTGGTATCACCCATCGCGATTCCACGACGTGTAGGCGTATAAACATTTAATAATACGCGATTGATAAGATCTTTTTTATCTACACTCACACCGTATTCATTATAGCCAATAAATGTGGAGCCAAACAATATGCCTTGATGTTTCCAATCATTATTAGGATCATTAACAAAATGGTCATTCAACTTGAAACCACGCAATACAAAATCATCAGCCGTAAGTGTACCAGCTTCAAAATCATACACTTCAGCTTTCGGCAATCCAAACCTAGGCCATACTTGTCCACTAATAATGTCTACAGCCTCTATATTGCTTTGTTTAATGGTGAAAGCAATATATTCTTTTTGCTGACCAAGCATAGATTGTTGTTGGCTATTACTATTTGTATTCTCTACAGGACTCTTAAACTCCTTTTTTTGAGGCAATGAATTTTCGGAATGCCCCTCATAAAGGAAAATATACGTCTCATTTTTCTTATCACGCCACATCGCATTAGGACTGCCATAGGCAAATATCAATTCCATCCGTGTGCTACCAGGGCCAATGTCACGTACTGTATTAGCGCCTTTTTTCGTACTATGAATATTTGTAATAGTATTTGGTTCAAAGAAGTAAGTCGCCCCTTGACCGCGCAATTGATTGTTAACCAACAATTCTTGAGCAGGTCCAGTATATACAGTTACTGCTACATCTTTCATGTAATACGTAGTAAAGTTATCACGTACCTCAGTTTTTTCTACATCTTTTGGGACTTCAAACTGATTCCCCAATCGGTATGTGCCAATAGCATAGTCATCTTGAGAACCTAAAGGCGGTAAACTGTTTGCCGTATAAGACTTACCAATATCAGCTAAATTATTCTGAGTGATACTCGGCAAAGGACCTTCGTTCTCACTAGCCGCTTGCCAGAATTGTATAGAATCACCAAATTCAGTTACAGCCATTTGCTCTGCGAGCCATCCAGTTTTAGAACCTTCCTGTTTCGTTTTTGGGTCTAGCTTAACAACTCTAACTGGTGCATTATCAAGGTAAGACAAGCTATCAACCTCACCAGTTCCATCTACACTACCATCATTGCTCGCATTAGCGGAATCTTGAGCTACAACGTTAGTGTCATCAGTAGTTTCTACTGCAACTGGGTTAACAGTGGAAATGGCAGGCTCTGCTGCATAACTGATTGTAGTAGCACACAAGCCCACAAGGAGGGCTGCTACAATACGGCTCTTCATAGAATAGTTCATCGATTATTCTCCAACTGTGCACGCAACCAATTCAACCATGTTTCAAGACCGTTGTGGGCCGTGCAACTTACTTCAAAAATTTCTCCATTTGGATTTAAATTACGGATATCTTGTATTGCCTGCTCCTTTTTGAAAGGCACATAAGGCAATAAATCAATCTTGTTAATAAGGATGGCCTTAGACTCTTTAAAGATTAACGGATACTTAAGGGGCTTATCTTCACCTTCGGTAACAGATAAAATCGTTACTTTCATGCTTTCACCAATCTCAAATTCCGCAGGGCAGACTAAATTGCCTACATTTTCAATAATAATCATATCGAGATCATCAAGATTAAGATCACCTAAGGCATCTTGAATCATCTGTGCATCGAGATGGCACCCACCAACCGTATTAATCTGGATAACAGGCACACCCAACTCATGAATGCGCTTGGCATCCTTTGCCGTAAATAAATCGCCTTCAATAACGGCTAAGCGATACTCCTTTTTTAAATCTTGTAGGGTTGCCTCCAAAAGGGAAGTCTTACCTGCCCCAGGTGAACCTAACAGATTAAATACAAATATATTCTTTTCCTTAAACAACTGTTGTAAAGCCTCTGCAATAGCATCGTTTTTTGCCAGTACATTAGTTTTAACTTGAACTTGCATGCCCTAACCTTTCTATCAATCGATATCCATAGAGGTCACTTGTAACTCACGACCGCCTATAGTTTGTACGAAATGGCTGTCACAATAAGGACAAATAAACGTATAATTTTTTACAGAAAATATTTTATCACAATCTAAACACTTTCCTTCAATAGGAATAGTATTGATTTCTATGCGTGAGCCTTCCGCAGGGGTTCCCTTTGTAATAGCTTCCCAACAAAATAACAATGAATCAGGTTCTACCCCACTCATTAACCCTAAGTCTAGTTGAATAGAATGAATAACTGTCGCATCGTGTTGACGTAAGGTATCGAGCGCTACATCAAGAATACCTTCTGCTATAGACATCTCATGCATGGTATGCCTCGTATACCGCTTCTAACATCATTGTCGTTGTTACGGATCCAACACCTCCTGGCACAGGAGTAATGGCAGATGCAATATCTTTTACCGCATCATAATCAACATCACCTACAGTTTTGCCGTCCAGTTCATTAATACCTACATCAATAACAACAGCACCAGGCTTAATCATATTAGCAGTAATCATATGAGCACGACCAGCCGCAGCAATAATAATATCACCACGCTTTACTTGCTCTACTAGATCAGAAGTTCTAGAATGGCACATTGTAACAGTACCATGTGCAGCGAGTGCCATAAGCGCTACAGGTTTACCGATAACTTGGCTACGACCGACTACAACCACATGTTTTCCTTCTAAAGGAATATTATAGTGATTTAAAATAGCTATACAAGCCTTAGCCGTACAAGGAGCAAAGCCACCCTTACCAGCTGTTACTAAACCGATGTTATATGTTGTAAGACCATCAATATCTTTTTTAGGATCTAACATATCGATAAGAGTTTCTGTATCAATGTGTTTAGGCATTGGCATTAGCGGTAAAATTCCATGAATAGATGCATCAGTATTTAATTCATGCAACGCCGCTACTACTTCATCTTGTGTTGCCGTTTCAGGCAATTGCTTTAGCACAAAACCATAGCCAAAATTTTTAGCTGTTTTTTCCATAAATGTAGCATACATATGAGCGCCGTGATCTTCACCAACAAGTAACACTGCCATAGTAATCACAGAGTTGCCTACTGCTGCAACTTTTTCTTGTAAAATCGCCTTGTGAGCATCTGCTACCGCTTTACCTCGTAATTCGATCATATATATCTCCATTCATTCAAACTATTTATAAAAAAGGTGCCTCCGGAGAGGCACCTAAGTCTCTTATTCTATTATATAACGAACTGTCTATAATTTCTAATTATGACCGAATTCGTTTTATCTACGGAAATGAACAGTAATTGCTGTACCAGCCTGAACAGTTGTACCGCTACTTTCATCTTGAGATGTAGCCGTACCAGTTCCATCCGGTTTAAAGGCAAGTCCCGCCTTATGTAACCAATCACGCACTTCACCATAGGTAAAACCAGTAAAGTTAGGCAATGTAACAGAACCATCACTTCCCGGTTTTGGTTCAGGTAATGTATTAGCAGCTTTAACAGCTACTGGTGTACTTTCTTTAACATACGGACTCATTTGGTAATACCGTACAAGTTGAGATACGATGTCCTTAAATACAGGGGCTACAATTTGACTACCATAATAAGAACCCTTTTGTGGGTCATCAATAACGACAAGAACTACAAATTTTGGATCCTCTACAGGGCCAAAGCCAATAAAGGACGCAATGTATTGTCCGTCGAGATAACCGCCATGTTTGGTATCTAGTTTTTCCGCCGTACCAGTTTTACCGCCGAAGTGATAACCTTCTACCATCGCTTTTGTACCGCCACCTTCGGATACTTCTTTTTCTAGAATATCTACAATGGTTTTAGCGGTTTCCGCCGGAACTGGTTGTCCCACAACAGATGTTTCAGTCGTACTTGTAACATCGCCTTGAGAGTTACTATAAGACTTGATGATATGTGGTTTCATCATAGCCCCACCATTAGAAAGTGCACCAAAGGCGCGAACCATTTGTAATGGTGTAACCGCAATACCTTGACCGATGGACATAGTCGCAACGTCTAGCTTACTCATATCCTCTGGATTATACAAGATACCTGCTCCTTCACCAGGCAATTCAATACCTGTTTCAGAGCCAAAGCCATAATCACGTATATATTTCGAGAGAATATCTGCACCTGTTAATGTACCAATTTCAGCCATACCAGTATTAATAGAGTACTTCAAAATATCTAGCAAACGAACAGGACCATATCCCTCACCATTCCAGTTTCTAATGATATGTCCATTGGCAGCGAAGGCCCCTTTATCGTTATACACAGTGTCTAACTTCCATTTGCCTGCTGCAAGAGCTGCAGATGCAATGATAGGTTTGAATGTAGAGCCTGGTTCATATAAATTGGTAACCGCAATATTTTTGAAAGCCTCTTCACCACTTTGGTTGTAGTTATTAGGATCATAACTTGGACGATTGGCCATCGCTAATATTTCACCGTTCTTTGGATCCATAACGATAACGCTGGCATGCTTAGCTCCTGTATCAACCATCGCCTTATCAAGAGCGCGTTCTGCAATAAATTGAATTGTTGCATCGATGGTTAAGGTTACACTTTTACCCTTATCTGGTAAAAATTTAGATAGTACGGAACCAAAGATGGCATTCCCTTTATTATCAGTAGCTACAATTTCTTGTTGTACGCCCCCCTTTAATTCGTCATCAAGAACCATTTCTAGACCATCAAGACCTTTATCATCAGTACCGACAAAGCCTAATACTTGTGCCGCTAGTACGCCATTTGGATAATAGCGCTTAGATTCTTCAACGAAATTAAGGCCTGCAATATTATTATCCTTAATAACTTGTTGTACCCCTTTTGATTTATCTGCATCCATCATACGATTCAACCAGACAAAGGCGGTATCCTCTTGCAAAGCTTTCACAATATTCTCTTTTGACATCGTTACATACGGTGAGATGAGATCCGCAATCTCTTGAGGAGACTGTTTAATCATCTTTGGATCCGCATATAAAGATTTTGTAACTACACTCATCGCCAAAGGCTTGCCATTACGGTCATAGATTGTACCGCGCGGCGATTGTAATTTTCTATCTACTTGAACTTGTAATAAGTTTTTCTTCTCTAGGTCAAAGGTATCAAAGACCTGTAACTGTGCTAAACGCCCGATAAGGACGAAGGCAACGGTCATGAGTATGGCAAGGCACCACGTAGTGCGACTCCAATCACTCATGCGTAATAACGCTTTATTTAATAACTTCATCATTTCTCCACCGGACGGCGTAACTTATGGTCTAATGCATCATATAATGCATCTGGTTCATTGGGAATCACCCCATTTTGTACCTGACCTAATAAATACTGCAATCCTTCCCCCACTTTTTTCCCTGCAAGCTTAATAACTCGTTCGTCATAATTTAAATCCTTTGTATGGATAGGCATCTCTAGGCTAAGATCTGCCATACATTCACCAAAGGCTAAGGTGCCATCAGTCGATGCATAAGGCTTCCCACAGCCTAATACATCGGCAGCACAAACCTTAGATAATTGCTCCCATGCAATTCGCATAATTTGACTATCTCGGAACTCACCGCTGCGAGCCTCTTTACGGATCCACTTTTTCTCATTAGCTTCCCCATTTTGTACAAAATAGTGAAAGCGCATATGATTTTTTACAATCCAAGCTACACGGCGCACAAAACTCTTAGGGTAACCTAAACGAGTAAGTAATGTTTCTGTCATTTCAGCCCCTAATGTATCATGGCCACGATCCGTCAAACGTCCGTTAATAACAGCCCGTACCGCTGGCATACCCTTTGCTACATCGTGTAACAGTGCACCCCAACGTAATGTTAAATCTGGTTCTGTATGAGATACAACGGCTAATGTATGATACCAACCATCAAATTCGTGAAAGTCTTTTTCTTGTGGTAAATTCACAAGATGGTATAGCTCTGGTAAAATAGGCACTTCACGAGCGATGCCATTTTCTACAACGCGACAAGAGCACTCGGCCAAGCGAGATTGTACTAATACATCAAGGCCTTTAGCCACAGCGGGCTCTAACATGAGTCGGTCCAGTTCACTACGGACTCTCTCAAGAGATAACCCAGGCACACGATAAAATGCCTTTGGCATAGCTTCTAATAAGTCTTCGGTAGGTAAGAAATCTAGCTTTGCCACAAAGCGGCATGCTCTAAATAATCGCAATGCGTCTTCTTCAAAGCGTTGCTGTGCATTGCCAATGGTTCGCAATGTCTTATGCTTGATATCTCGACGTCCACCTACTAGGTCTATGACCTCACCAAAACGATTCATCGCCATGCCATTGACCGTAAAGTCGCGACGCAACACGTCTTCCTCCAAGGTATCGGCATAAGCGACTTCTTCTGGTCGATGACTATCCGCTCCATATCGTTCAGTGCGATACGTTGCAATTTCATATTGCTTTCCTTCTAGTGTAGCTACTACTACACCAAAGGATTTTCCTACTAAGTCTGTCGTTTGAATATCTTGACCGCGTAGGACCTCAATCACTGTATCGGGACGTGCAGACGTCACAATATCGAAGTCATGTGGCTTTTGATGCATCAACATATCGCGCACAGCGCCGCCTATGATATAAGCTTCATGGCCGGCTTCTTCTAATATGGTCAATATTCGATTTGCTTGTTCCATCATACACGCTCCTTTCTGAACTAGTCTAATCTTTATTTTACTACAAATGAAAGCATGAAAAAAGTGCAATCCTTATAAGGATTGCACTCGTTCTGCAATAGCTGTACCTGTCGGTGTCACCGCAAGGCCGCCATCACTTGTTTCACGCAATGCTGCCGGCATAGCGCGACCTATATTATTCATCGCTTCAATGACTTCATCTGGTGGAATTTGGCTTTCAATATTCATTAACGCCATTTCAGATGCAGTAATAGCATGGACTGCATAAAAGCCATTACGCTTAACACATGGCACCTCTACGAGCCCTGCTACCGGATCACAAGCAAGTCCCAATAGATTTTTCATGCACAATGCAATAGCATGACCTACTTGACGTGGTGATCCACCCATCATTTCAACAATGGCTCCTGCCGCCATACACGCCGCTGTACCGATTTCCGCTTGGCAACCGCCAACAGCACCAGCAACACAAGCGCGATTTGCTACTACATTACCAATACCAGACGCAGCTAAGAAGCCTTTTACCACTGTAGCTCTATCTAATTGGTAGTGGTCCGCTACGGCTTTCACAGCACCAGGCATAACACCACAAGAACCCGCCGTAGGACAAGCAACAATGCGGAACATCTTTGCATTTGCCTCATTTACAGCAATAGCATACGTCATTGCCTTATACGCAATATCACTCATAAAACGAGGTGTTTGCCCATTAAGCTGTGCCGCTTGACCACCGGACATACCAGAAGCCGTTTTCTCCGCATAAGCTATGCCATCTTGAATGGAGCTTTCAAAAATATCTAAGCGATTCTCTATTTCACGAACAACCGCGTCTTCACTGCGGTCGTAATTCTCTAATTCATAACGCAATACTACATCGCCAAAAGAAATATTGTTTTCCTCACCTAGGCGAATAATATCTGCAATTGTATCATATGCATAACTCATCATTCGCCCTCCTATAATGCTTCAAAGGTCATCACATCCTGGATGCCTGGAAACTCGCGCATAAACTGAACTGTAATAGGATTTACCACTGTATCTGTAGTAATAACCATGACTGCATCCTTATGCTTGCCCTTACGGAATACGCGCATCGTAGCGATGTTAATATCAGACTCACTCAATGCTTGGCTCACAAGAGAAATCGCACCAGGTCTATCCTCATGGAACACAACGAGCGTAAACTCATCTCCTGTAATGGACATATCATTTCCATCTACTTCGGTAATCATAATCTGACCACCGCCGAGAGAGCGACCAATAACAGTCATATGACGATTATGTTCATCATACATATCAAAACGCACCACATTCGGATGCCCTACATCAAGAGGAGACTCAATAAAAGAAAACTCCATCCCCTCTTTTTTCGCTAATTCATGGGCAACTCGGATGTTCGCATCATCCTCTTTATAACCTAATAAGCCGCCAATCAAAGCACGATCCGTACCATGCCCTTTATAAGTTTTTGCAAAAGATCCATATAATGTTAAATCTACCTTTTTAGGAGTAGCACGAAAAATACACCGCGCCATCTTGCCTAGTCGCGCAGCACCCGCTGTATGCGAACTAGACGGACCAATCATAATAGGCCCTATAATATCAAAAATACTGTTCATACATACCTCTATATACACATAAACCATGTGAAAAAATCCTATTTCACCTATAGTATAGCAACCAATATCGAGCCTTGTCTATATGCACATTAGAGGCATCTTTGTGCGTCTATGAAGGACTACTATTTATATGAAAACTATCAAAGAGCAGTATATTGATGGGACGCCTTTATATCTACAGTTATAAAAAGGAAAGACTATACTTATGCAGCGACATCTCCCCCTCACCTCACTATTCTGATGAAAGCTATTTTATGAGTTTGTATATTGATGGGACTTATGTTCCACAAACGTTTTACTAACAGACACAACCTATTGAGGGCCGACTTACGTGCCGTATGGAGGCATGAGATAGGTTGTGCCTGTTGGTAACCAAGTTGTCGAAATAATTTTGGGCCCCATCAATATACAACCACTAACAGATAGTTTTCACAATAATAGTAAAAAAACGCACCTAAGGATAACCCTAGGTGCGTTATTTATAACAACAGTCCTAAATCATAAAAGAGAGGGGACGTAGGACTGTGGTTAACAGATTAATAGATCCTATTAACCCAAGATAGCTTTCATGTCAGCTTCTGGAGTTGTAATTGGATGTAATTGGAATTTTTCTACCAAAATGTTCAATACATTGCTGGAGAAGAATTTAGGTAAGGAAGGTCCGATGTAAATGTTACGGATACCCAATGCCAACAATGTTAACAAGATACATACCGCTTTTTGTTCGTACCAGGACAATACCAATGTCAATGGCAAGTCGTTTACATCACATTCAAATGCACCAGCTAAAGCTACTGCTACTTGAATAGCGGAGTAAGCATCGTTACATTGACCCATATCAAGGATACGAGGGATACCACCGATTTCGCCGATGTTCATGTCGTTGAAACGGAATTTACCACAAGCCAATGTCAATACTACAGTATCATTTGGAGTTTGTTTAACGAATTCAGTGTAGTAGTTACGGCCAACTTTAGCACCGTCACAACCACCTACCAAGAAGAAGTGTTTAATAGCGCCAGCTTTTACAGCGTCGATTACTTTATCAGCAATACCCAATACTGTGCCATGACCGAAACCAGTAGTTACTTCATGACCACCGTTGATACCAGTGAATTCTTGAGCTTCTTTGTAGCCGCCCAATTCGATAGCACGGTTGATAACGGCGGAGAAGTCTTTAGTACCATCTTCTTTTTCTTCGATATGTGCACAACCATCGAAACCTACCATATCTGTAGTGAAGATATTAGCTTTGTAGTTTTCTTTTGGTGGCATAATGCAGTTTGTAGTGAACAAGAATGCGCCAGGAACATCAACAAATTCTTTTTGTTGGTTTTGCCATGCTGTACCGAAATTACCTTTCAATTGAGGATGTTTCTTCAATTCAGGATAAGCGTGGCAAGGCAACATTTCACCGTGAGTATAGATGTTTACACCTTTACCGTCAGTTTGTTCCAATAATTGTTTCAAGTCATGAAGGTCATGACCGGTTACAACGATGAAAGGACCTGGTTCTACAGTCAAAGGAACTGTAGTCGGTACAGGTGTACCATATGTTTCAGTATTAGCTTTATCAAGAACAGCCATACATTTCAAGTTGATATGACCGAATTCCATCAAAAGATCAAGCCATTCTTCAGCGCTGTGATCTTTAGCGAATTCTACCATACCTTTAACGAACCAAGCATCAACATCAGCATCGTGGAAGCCAAGGCGAGCAGCATGCCATGCGTATGCAGCCATACCACGCATACCTAACAATAATGTAGAACGAAGGGATACGATGTCTTCTTCACCTTTCCACAATTGTTCCCAATCAAAGTTTTGTTGAGCGCTGTCCACTTTTGCATGGTAAGCATTCACTTCGTCAATGAATTCTTGAACGCGGTCTTCAGAGAAGTTTACGTTTGTTACACACATGAACAAACCGCGCATAATATAATCGATACCTTCTTTAGTATGACCCTTTACGTCTAAAGCGCGAGCCAAGCCAACTAAGGCAGCAGTTAATTCGTCTTGTAAGTTAGCAACTGGTGCAGTTTTACCACATACACCTTGTACAGTACAGCCACCTGGTGCTGCAGATTGTTCGCATTGATAACAGAACATACTCATTTAAAAATCCTCCTTTGCGAGACTTCCTCGCAGTCAAGCTAGATAATATAAAACCTATACATTACACTGATATTTTATCAGTTGTCTGATTGATTACATTTGAAAGTATAACGTAAAGATGATACAATTTCTGTAGCTTGAGCAACAAATAAAAACTTTTTCAAAAATTTTCCTGACTTCTCTTATGGAACAGGTAGACCATTTAGTCTTATACTTTTATTATACAATAATCATTTTTAATTGCTATAGACTTTATCACACCGGAGGTGCTTATGAAACAAATACTTTCAAACGATATCATTAATCAATATATGCCCACCCTCGTGAAATGTCCTTTATTCAATACATTAGGAGAGCCAGAGCTGCGTAGCTATTTAAATAATGCCAAAGTTATCATCCATAGTTACAAAAAAAATGATTTTATAGCCCTCGCTGGAGATCCTATGGAGGGTATTGGTGTCATCCTTGAAGGCAGCGCTTTACTGACTCGTGAAAATGTAATGGGGCAACGGGTTATTATGGCAAACTTAGAGCAATCAGATATTTTTGGAGAAGCACTACTATTTAGCAAACAGCCTTTATGGCCTGCTACCATTAAAGCAACAAAAGCAACTAAAATTATGTTTATTCCGCTTGAAACCTTTATTAAAACATTACCGGATTGTCATCAATGCCAAACTAAAATCCTATCTAATCTATTAGAGGATTTATCTGAAAAAGCAATTCTATTAACCAGAAAAGTCCACTACCTCACATTAAAAGGGATGCGCGAAAAGATTTTTGCGTACTTAACAGATATTTATAAACGTCAGCATTCTAACACAATTCAATTACCCCATAACCGCGAGCAAATGGCTGAGGTACTCAATGTATCTCGCACAGCCCTTAGCCGTGAACTAGGGCGCCTTCGCGATGAAGGTCTCATTGATATTACAGGGCGCACCGTAACAATTAAAAACATTGAAGACATTGAAGAATTCGGCTTTAACACCTTTTAATACTTAATGGCTATTAAATTTAACAAACTAAAAAGTCTCTCAAGATTATCTTGAGAGACTTTTTTATTACACGACTCATAAAGTATATAACGGTTTTAAGTATATACCCATATTAATAACTATATAATATAATTTTTTAAACTATATAGTGTTTAAAATTGTAAATTAGAACCAATGAGACAAATCAAATTCTTCACCAATGGTTGCTTTCACATGAGCACGGCCTAAGTAAAGGCCTAACAATGTTAAGCTAATTTTAGACATTGGCGTGCTATCAAAGACATCAGCTAAGTCCAATAGAACCGGTGAAATATCATCCATAATATCACGCGCCTCTTGGCCCCTGAAAGCAGTAGGTTTGCTCTTCATCAGAGCTAAAAGATCACGTTGAACCATAGCATTAGAAATTCGTGTTTGTCTAAAGAATTGTGGTGCCAAAGACTCATCTACCAAGGCTAATTTATAAAGATTGGAGTTCAAGCTACGCACCACATAACGTGGATCTACACCATGACCATCTGTAGCACGGAAGAGTTCTTCCTTAGAAAAACCACGATAGTTGAATACAAACGGATATGAATTAGACAACACTTGGCATAAAGTGATAGGCTCTTGTTCTTCTTGTGTACAGCGTAAATAGTCTAGCTGGCGATAGAAGGAATCATTTCGAGGCAAATCAGAGATGAATGGCTCAATATATTTTTCCACATAATGTTGGAAGTGAATCAATCCATAGTTATTAGAGTTTCTAGAATATTGTAACAATAATGTTAAGGCCATAACTTGGAAGTGACCTAAAGTTAAATGAGGTAATACACGTAATGCATCAAAAGCTACGAGGTATGGCGTACTAGATTTAGGAGATTGAACCACATCTAGAAAAGCACCTAACGCAGCGGACTTCATCCACTCTGTATTTGTAGCGGCATATGCCTTTTGCATACTCATCAACGCTTCTTGAATAACAATATTCTCTAGTAATGCATTCACTTCAACAATTTTTGTAATATTGAGAGCCGCTAAAGCATCTCTTGTAATAGATTCTACATAGTGTTGCGTATCACCATGTAACACCCCAAAGGAATGAACAAATGGTGCTATAGCCAACTCAACGCATTTATCCTCATGCGCCGCTTTTGCCCATTGACCATGCGGTTCCTCCTCTTCAGTTAAACTTGTTGCCGCCAATTGTGCTTCAATTTCAGAAGCATCAAACAAACGCGTTTCATCTAATACCGATGGACCTTCCGCGGTTTGTATTTCGTTTGCACCACCTATCATCTGTGTAGCATCTATGCTATCCGCTTCATCAGCTTCAAAGGCTTCCACAGATTCACCCATAGCAATTGTATCTTCAACAGAGTTTGCGTTATTGAGAAGTTCATCTGTAACAACATCGAGGACAATAGTTTTATCCACCAACGGAGTAACACCTTGATTAGCTTGATTAGCTTGCTTAAGATCTGATACGGCTGTCATCACAATGGTTTCATCCCCTATTGGTGTGCCATTATCCGAACCTATTGATGTTCCATTATCCGAACCTAATGCTAACGCATATTCTCCCTCTGAAACATGACTTGAATTAGACTTTAGAGTACTTCTTCTATTATAAGAGGTATCTATAGGATCAACCAGAGATTCAGCCGGTTCTCGCTCTTCACCGACCACCGTTTCAACTGTATCCGGAATTGATGCAGTATATACATTAGTCCCACTCGTATGTGTGATTGTTACATTGCCCTCTTGCGACTCCGTTGCAAATATAACATCATGATGCTCTTTAAGATTATTTTTATTACTTATGTTTTTATAGGATTTTTCTTTTGCCTTACTTTCACCATCACCACCGCTAAAAACAGCATAGCAAACAGCAAAGAATCCCAATGCCACGACGGCTAATACAAAATACGGTATTAGGTTTGACATACTATCCCCCTACATCAATGCTTCATTATATGCAGCACGCTCACCGCCAATGCTCTTCGGACGAACACGACAAGCGGTCACATGTGCTTTCCCAATTTCTTTCACACAAAGACGTACAGGCACTGCAACGTGTTTCATGTGCATACCAATGAAAGTATCTCCAATATCGATGCCTACATCAGCTTGAATAAATTCAACCATCACAGGATCATCAAAATGTTCGTACGCCATCACAGCCAGGGCACCACCCGCATGACGTTGAGGAACAACATTAACTTCCTCCTCCCATGTCATAGCGCTACGGTCCATAACAAGTGCACGATTAATATGTTCACAACATTGAATCGCCAAGTTAAGTCCTTTAGCCTTAACAGCATTGTATATTTCATCAAATACGACCTGAGCCACATCAAGGTGAGAGTCAGTGCCGATTTTTTTACCTACAATTTCGCTAGTGGAACAGCCAACAACGAATAATTGACCTTCGCGAACCTTTGCTAAATCAAGTAATTCAGCCATCGCGTTGCGAGTTGACTGACGAATAGTTTCTACAGAAGTCATGTTATCGCCTCACTCAAATTGAATGTATAAAATCTATATGTATATTATCATAAAACCGACAGAATCGGTAGACTAAACTCTACACGTAACGGATGAACATCTTATGATTATGGCTTAACAACAAAAAGAGGCTTGCTTTAGCAAGCCTCTTTCAATCACTCAATGGTGATATTAGATTTTTCTGTAAGGTTTTTGGCCTAATTCGTAGAAGTTATTACCTTCAGTATCGCCAACTACGATGCAAGGGAAATCTTCAACAGTCAATTCAGCCAAAGCTTCTGGTCCAAGTTCACCATAAGCAAGTACTTCATATTTTTTGATGGATTTTGCAATCAATGCTGCCGCGCCACCAACTGCTGCGAAGTATGTGCAACCATTTTTCTTCATGGATTCAACTACTTCTGGTTTACGGGAACCTTTACCAATCATGCCTTTGATACCTTGATCAAGCATTGTTGGTGTGTAAGCATCCATACGACCGGAAGTTGTAGGACCAGCGGAACCAATTGGATCACCAGGTTTTGCAGGTGTTGGTCCAAGATAATAAACAAACTTATTTGTCCAGTCGATTGGCAATTTTTCACCACGCGCTAAAGCTTCAGTCATAACTTTATGAGCAGCGTCACGAGCGGAGTAAATTTTACCAGTAATAAGAACGCTATCACCAACTTTTAATTTGCGGGAAAACTCTTCATTATATTCTTCAGTATTAATGCGAATTGATTCAGCCATTGTTTTTACCTCCTATCGATTAAAGTACTACGTGAGCATGACGAGCAGCATGGCACATAATAGTAACTGCAACAGGAAGACCTGCGATGTGAGTTGCACCCCATTCGATGTTTACACCGATACAAGTTGTAGTGCCACCCAATTGTGGTCCAATACCAGTTTTGTTAACCATTTCCATGATTTCTTCTTCTAATTTTGCATAGTCTGCATCTTTATGAGGTACACTAATGTCACGAAGCAACGCTTTTTTGGACATAACAGCTGCTTGGTCCATAGTACCGCCAATACCAATGCCGAGTACGATTGGAGGGCATGGGTTAGGGCCTGCATGTTTTACGATTTCAAGGACTGCATTTTTAACGCCTTCCACACCATCAGCAGGTACGAGCATAGCTACATCGGATTTATTTTCAGAACCGAAACCTTTTAATTCTACTTGAATATCTACTTTATCGCCAGGAACGATTTCAGTGTAGATGATTGCAGGTGTGTTATTTTGTGTATTTTTACGGTTGAACAATGGTTCAGCTACAACGGATTTACGAAGATAACCTTCAACATAACCAGCTGCAACACCAGCATTGATAGCTTCTGTAAGATCACCACCAACGAAATGAACATCTTGACCAACTTTTAAGAATACCATAGTCATACCAGTATCTTGGCAGTATGGACGATCTTCAGCATCGGCAATTTCTGCATTTTTAATAATTTGATCAAGAACGATACGACCTACTGAAGACTCTTCTGTTTCACGGCCTTTTTTCAAACCTTCATAGATGTCTTTTGGCAAGTGGTAAGCTGCGTCCATACACATTTGACGGACTGTTTTTGTGATTTCAGATACTTGAATCTCGCGCAAGATAATCCCTCCTCAGGAAAATAGTTGAATATTAATTCTAATACCGATGAGATAAAATAAAATTCTCAAACATATGAAAGAATATCTATCTCAAACCGATGAGATTAACTCTATACATAAATCGTAGCACACAATATAAGGGGATTCAACGTCTCACCTATACAGTTTTCTCAATGCTTTTCCAGTTTTTGAGAATTGTTTTCACGAATATTTTTGTATATATTTCGGTTTTTCAATAGCCTACATAGACTTTATTCTCCAGTCACTAAAAAAGCCCCATTTTGTGATAAAAGTCATAGTCTATCACATATCAATAAGATTTTAATATCTTACATTTTTACCTACTTTCTTATATATAAATTTGGTTTAAAATGAACCACAAACATAGACTATATCTAATAAGATAAATACACTTTTGTCTTAACTGATACTACTTTTCAACTAAATCTTTTAAACTTTTCTATAATGCATATGTATACCGATTATCTTCAATATACTTATATTGCTAACTCCCATTCATTTGGAGCCATACAATCACCTTAGAACGCAGTAAATATCTATAGTTAATAAGCTCTATAGATTTTATTAATTTTAATGACTCTCTCATCAAAATTATTGATAACTAATTTTATTTATAAAGTTATGTCTTTTAGTCATAATTGACAATATCTATTTTATAGTGTTCTAAAAAAAATGCTTGCTTTTATAATTAAACTAACATATAATAACAATCGTACCATTCCTCGATAGCTCAGTCGGTAGAGCAATCGGCTGTTAACCGATCGGTCGTAG
>NZ_JANGAL010000064.1:0-259 GCF_024461875.1 Veillonella parvula | reverse complement strand
CAAAAACAAGTCTTTTTCCCCAATCAAGTTTCTCCATCATCTTCTCCTATTTTTATACATAATATTTCTCAATACAATTTAACAGTCCATCAAAATCCATCTCTTGAATTTCATAAAATTCCTCTGTCCCTAATCCTGTATTCAGTACTGTCTGATACAAATAAAAATCATATATAATTGGAGCTTTATTTTTCCCTATCAAATTATCTCTAATAGTCCCTGTTTTAGAAATCAAACACACATATTGATATGCTCTATC
>NZ_JANGAL010000063.1:0-259 GCF_024461875.1 Veillonella parvula | reverse complement strand
CAAATTTTCATTTTGAAGTTTCCGCGGATTTATTGAATGAAAAAGAGATCGCGTTGATCAATCGTATGCGTCCGGGTCTGATCCAGCTTGAGATCGGTGTTCAATCGGCAAATGAGATTACGATCCGGGAAATCAACAGAACGATGAAAATCGATGTTTTGTCAACGATTGTTGACAAAATTAAAAAAGGAAACAATGTGCATCAGCATCTCGATCTTATCGCAGGATTGCCGTATGAAGGATATGAAAGCTTCGGAAA
>NZ_JANGAL010000062.1:0-259 GCF_024461875.1 Veillonella parvula | reverse complement strand
GAAGCAAACAAGAAATTCACATTAGCAGGAAAAGAGTTCCACGAGGGAGACAGCATTTCTCTTGACGGATCTTCAGGAGCTATTTATGCCGGAATCATCCCGACAGTAGATGCTACGATCGCAGGTGAGTTCGGAAGAATCATGGGATGGGCTGATAAATACAGAACAATGAAAGTTCGTACAAACGCAGATACACCGGCTGACGCTAAGAAAGCCCGCGAACTTGGAGCAGAAGGTATCGGACTTTGCCTTACAGAGC
>NZ_JANGAL010000061.1:0-259 GCF_024461875.1 Veillonella parvula | reverse complement strand
ACAAAAGAAAAAGGCAAAAAAGCAAAAGAAAAAAGATAATGCAGACACTTGCTTTTCTGTATAAATTCAAGTAAGATACAAATACTTATTAAATGAGTCTGATTCAAGACACATCTTTTACGGCAGTTGTTTCGCCGGATTTCGCCAAGAATAATAAGCTCATTCGGGAACGGGGCAGGAGGGACGCTCCGCTTCCGGTTATGTGCACCCGATGAAAAAGTGAATATGGAAAAAATGAATGCAGTGAACTTGGAAAAAA
>NZ_JANGAL010000060.1:0-259 GCF_024461875.1 Veillonella parvula | reverse complement strand
GCTTACCGCGTCCTTCTTCGGCTGATATCGCCAAGGCATCCACCGTACGCCCTTAAAATCTTTACTTATTTTACGCCATAATTTGCGGCTAACTTCGTTGTGCTGCGTTCGGTTTGTCTTGCGTACATAAGTACGCGGCGACATCACCTCACTGGCACGCCTCGTTATCCATCAAATTCTGACGAAAATCTATTCTTAGATTTCATTGACATGCATTAGATACATTGTCGTTTTTTGTAGCCGTACATTTTACATGTAC
>NZ_JANGAL010000059.1:0-260 GCF_024461875.1 Veillonella parvula | reverse complement strand
GCTCAACGCTCATGATGAGAAACATATCCGCAAGCTCCAGATACGGGATCAATTCTTTCACAGGAGTTGCCGGTTTGATCGTGATGCCTGCTTTCACTCCGCTTGCCTTTATTTCATCCACTGTCGCCTTTACATCTTCACACGCCTCTAAGTGAACAGTAATGATATCCGCTCCGCATTTTGCGAACTCTTTCACATACCTGATCGGCTCAGTCACCATAAGATGTACGTCAAGCGCCTGTTTTACCGCGCCTTTTAAC
>NZ_JANGAL010000058.1:0-260 GCF_024461875.1 Veillonella parvula | reverse complement strand
AAAATTAATCGTCAGTCGGTGAGTAGGTCGGCATATAGTGGCTCAGCATGGCAACTTTTGGTTCGTAGCTGACAAGGATTGAAAATGAGATTATAAGACTAGATAATATGGTGTTAAATGCTTGATACCATAAAAAGAAAAATTGGTGTCAAATTGGTGTCAAAACAGAAAAAATCACAATTTCAAAAGAAATAAGATACTGCGAACCATTGATTTTAAAGGGTTTGCAAAAAAATGGTTGAATGAAAAAGTAACTTCCA
>NZ_JANGAL010000057.1:0-261 GCF_024461875.1 Veillonella parvula | reverse complement strand
AGAAGGAACAGTCGAGACTTTACAAAATTACGGCGCGTTCATCAAACTTGACAACGGTCTGTCCGGTCTTGTACACGTTTCACAGATTTCACAAAAGCGTGTAAAATTGCCTTCCGATGTTTTAAATGCCGGAGACAAAGTCACTGTAAAAGTAATCGGAATCAAAGACGGAAAAATAAGCCTTAGTATGAAAGCGCTTGAAGAAGTAAAAGAAGAACCGACAGAAAAAGTTGTTATCCCGAAAAGTGAAAATATCGGAAC
>NZ_JANGAL010000007.1:0-74012 GCF_024461875.1 Veillonella parvula | reverse complement strand
CAACGGACTGAAAATCCGTGTGTCGACAGTTCGATTCTGTCCTGAGGCACCATTTGTATTCCATGCGGTTGTGGTGGAATGGCAGACACGCCATCTTGAGGGGGTGGTGAGCTAACGCTCGTGCGGGTTCAAGTCCCGCCAACCGCACCAAATATAAGGACCTACAGTTTACTGTAGGTCTTTTTTTCGTTATTTTGATATTAAAATACATTTAATGAGTTTATCTTCTCCTTTTAAATCTGAGAAGTGTTGGCAGGTTTTCACAATCCGTGTACAATCATAGTAATTAGTAATATACATTTATATATATAGTTTTCAATATGAGAGAAGATCATGGTTTTTAATTATGGTGAGACATTACGTATCCGAAGGGATCTATATACGATTTTAGGCAAAATACGCTACATTGATACTCATGGAAAAATTAGGTATGAGTATAAGTTAGTTAGACATAAGAATAATGCAGAGTTTTGGCTCAGTTGGGATAAGAAGCGAGATGCGTACCAGTTTTCCAAGTTGTGTGGAAAAGTGCTACCAGCCGATATGAAACTCATAGATAGTGGTTATGAGATGGTAACGGGCACTTGGGGTGAGGTAGACGTAGGTACTACTGATACTGCTAAATATAAAGAGTATGAAAATGCTGATGGTACTGCTACGTTTTCTGTTCAAGAGTGGGCTTTTGAAACGGAATATTCAAAAGGCTTTTATATTAATAAAGAATACGTATCTGTCGAAAAGGATTCAGAGGTAACCGAGTCTATTCTAGATAAAATGGATACGATTAAGAAGCTGAAGTTCATAGGACCAGTCGGTTGGATTTTGGGGAACTTACTACTTTATATGCCAATCTTTGATATAAAAATATTGAATGATGTACGTGATGTACTTACATGGCCTTATATAGTAGCTGGGAGTATAGTCCTTGGTATCATTGTGGTTTGTGCTTTCATTATTTCCAGAACTATGCGTTGATGAAAACACATCGGTTATATAGGAGTCCCTTTCGTGGGGTAAATAAAAGGTCGTAACATGTATTAATACATATTACGACCTTTTTACTATAGGATTTATTTGTTAGGGGTTAGCTATTAGCTTCAGCTGGTTGAAGTTGTTCAAGTTCAGCTTCTTTAGCATCTAATTCTTTGGCGCCAAAATGAGCCAATACACAGAATGTAATACAAAGAACACATGCTACTAATAAAAGATAGAAACCTGCATTCCAACCAAATTTATCTGCTAAAACACCAAATAGTGTTGTACCTAAGTTTGCACCAACAATGTAACTCATGAATCCACGAAGACCAACAGCAGAACCTACTGCAAATGGTGGTACAATATCCATAGTTTGTACTGAAGCTAAGAATTGAGGAATGTAGATTAAACAACCTACAATAGCAGCGAAGAAAGTAACCCATAAGAGAGACTCGCTTTGCCAATAACCAAATATACAGAAGAAGATAATACTTATAGCAATGATTGCAGGTGGCATGCGATAACCTTTAAAGAATTTATCGGAAATGTAACCTGCAAAAATAGTTGAAGGGATAGCCGCCCATTCAAAGAATAAAAAGGCAACAGACATTTCTGCTTTGGAGAAACCCTTTACTTGTAATAAATAAATTGGAAGCCAAGTAAGCATACCAAAGCGAATCATGTAAACAAAGGTGTCAACTAATGATACATACCAAGCGTTTTTATTTTTCAATACGTATTTTACAAAGATTTCTCTTGTGCTCATATGCGGTGCTTCAGAACTTCTGTGCGCCTTATGCGCTGTGTCGGCGATGATTTCACTTGTTGGTGGTAAGCCTTCACGTTCAGGGCTTTCTTTGATTAAGAAAGAAATGGCAATTGCTATGATAACTGCAATAAGCGCTGGTACACCATAACTCCCTAATTGCCAGTGATCTGTAGTAGTGAAATATAATGCGGCGGCTACGATTGGTGCTACGATACCACCACCGAGATTGTGTGAAATATTCCAGATAGCTCCATAACGGCCACGTTCCTGTTTTGGGTACCATTTAGCTAAGGTGATAAAGGATGGTCCTACACCAAATCCTTGGAAAAAGCCATTTAGTACTACTAAAACTAAGAAGAAGGCGAGACTATCGGCAAAGCTCATAAAGATATTGATAATTGCACAGCAAATGAGACCGAAAGCCATAAACTTGGCAGGACTTGCTTTGTCTGCAAGACTACTCATAAAGCCTTTACTTAAACCATAAGCGATAAGCATACCACTAGATAGCAAACCAATTTCTGTTTTGCTCATATGGAGGATATCTGATAAAAAGTGTGTTGATAAGGCAAAGTTATTACGAACAATATAGTACGCAGCATAACCTATAAAAATACCAATTAATGATTGCAATCTATATTTATAATATAGATTCATAATCATGCTTTGTGGAACTGATGATTTTGCCTCTTTAGGTTGTAGAAATGAAAACATAGTTATTACCTTTCTTTCTTAATAACTAAATCCTATTGCATTGTTAATACTACCATTTCTATAGAATTCATGTAAATGATTTATGAGATAAAAATATTAATTTACAATTTAAATTGTTGATTATTAGCTGAAGATGTGTATAGAAAATATTTGAATTATAGACAAGTACTTTTTAATATATTAGATTAAATATATTGGGAGGTTATTATCTATGAAATATTTACGCCGTGAACTTAATCAAGTAGAAAAAGAATATGTAAAACAATTTGGTGAAGATTCTTTAAATCGTGTCATCCTTCATGATCCTGATACAAAGGATAAACAAGATGTGCAAGATACTATTGATATTCTAAAAGAAGCAATTGCGAAAAATAAACCTCTAGAACAGGTTCCAGAGGATATGTGGAAGCTTATTGAGTTTTAATGTATATGAATTCCATACAATAAAAAGGCACATTGTTTTATGCGCAGACCATCTATAAATGAATTGTTTAAGATGGTAGTTCAAAACAATGTGCCTTTATGTTATAGGTTATAGAGTTCAGGTTTGCGATCTCTAAAGATGTTGATTTTATTGCGGATATCTTCTACTACGGTGAGGTCGATATCTACAGATGAGATGCCTTCCACGGTGTCCATTTCGAGGAGGTTTGTACCCCATGGATCGTATACAGCGGAGTGACCAGTGCTTTGAACTCGACCTACAGTACCACAGCCGTTGACAGCACATAAGAAGAGTTGGTTTTCAATAGCTCGCACTTCGTTTAATACTTGCCAGTGACGTAGACGCATAGTTGGCCATTGGGCTGGTACAAATAACAATTCAGTACCAGGTAATGCAGCCATTCTTACTAGCTCGGGGAATCGGATATCGTAACAGATGACGGTGCTACAAGGGATTCCATCTAGTTCAAAATGCGTAGTATGGGTACCGCTAGCAAAATAGGTATCTTCTTTAGCTGGGCTAAAACCGTGCATTTTGGAATATTCTCCTACGAGCGTGCCTTTACGGTTGTAAGCATAGGAGGTATTAAATACTAAATCCTCTTTTGCTACGGCTACAGAACCGCCCACAATGTTTACATTGTGTTCCTTGGCGAATGTACTTAATAAAGCTTTTGTTCTTTCTCCGTTTCTGTCAGAAATATTGATTAAATCCTTAGATGGATGAAATCCTGTATTCCATGTTTCGGGCAAGACGATAATGTCAGGCTTTTCTGATAGGGCTTGTGAAAGTAATTCTTGGACGCGCGCATAATTGTATTCCACTTCGTTTACATAGACGTCCATTTGTATAAGGCTTAAGCGTTTTTTCATAAGAAATCCTTTGTCTATTGGATAAGCATAATTTTAGAAATATGTATTATAATTAGAATATTAAAGCATTATTGAACGGATTACAATATAGCTCTAAATAATCGTAGAAGTTTTGAATGATTTTAGATACCGAAGATTTATATGAATTTAGATGTTTTGGTGAAATATTATGGAATTAACAGAAGTTATAAACTCTCGTACTAGCGTACGTAAATATAAAGAAACTCAATCAGTAGGGGTCAACATAATTCAGGAGTTAGTATCTCTTGGTATGCGAGCTCCATCCCCTAAAAATCGTCAGCCCTGGCATGTTATTCATGTGACGGCAGTGGAGAAAGAACATTTTGTGAATTTAGGCTTTCAGGTATTAGAGCAATATAAAGAGCGAAAAGAACATTTTGGTAGCTTAGAAATTAGCCTTAAGGCTATGCAAACAGCTAGCGATATACTTTTTGTAGTTAATCCTTATGATCACTTGCCTGACTATACTCGCGTGTGGGAGAAAAGTGATTTACAAGCTATTGGTGCTTTTGTAGAGCATATTCTACTGGGGGCTAAAGCGATTGGGTTAGGTACACTGTGGATGAATGATGTGTATTTTATGCAAAGTGAAAGTAAAGCCTTTTTAAATATTCTTCACGATGTACAGGCAATCATTGCTATTGGTATTCCAGATGAAACTATGTATCCTAGACCTCGAAAATCGATTGATGAAGTACTAATAAAGCGTTAATTTTTACTATTCTTCATGGAAATGTTATAATATTCTGTATATAATTGTGTTCTAATAGAGGAGGACCTATGAAACGGATTCCGTTGGTAACACTGTTAGTTTTGGTATTGGCAATGGTTGTGGCAGGTTGTGGATTGCTTTCACAAAAAACAGAACCTACTAGTTCAGTACCGCCTGCAAAAGAAGTTAAGATGGTACATCCAACGGGTATTCCTGTTCTTATGTATCATAAAGTCGGCGACGACAAAGATAATGATGCAGTTATTCGGGAGGATTTGTTTAGAGAACAAATGAAGTTCCTCAAGGATAATGGCTATAATCCATTGACGATGGATCAATTGTATGATTATGTTGTAAATGGTGCTGCGGTGCCTGAAAAACCTGTTGTTTTAACCTTTGATGACGGTTATGCAGATACATATTCTATCGTATATCCAATTATGAAAGAATATGGATTCCCGGCGACTGTATTTATCAATCCTGGCGATGTTGGGACGCGTCTAACTTGGGATCAGGTGCGTGAAATGCACAAAAATGGTATTACTATTTCAAACCATGGTTTCCAACATATAGAAATGGGCCAATTGTCAGAAGCAAAACAAATTGAAAATATTACAAAGGCCCAAGAGGCACTTGCTAAAGAAGTAGGCATTAAGGATAATCCTTGGTTCTGCTATCCATATGGAGATAAAAATGAATTCACCGACTCAGCATCTAAGAAAGCTGGTATTAAAATGGGGATGGCTATGAAATCTGGCTGGGCTCATACTGGTGATAATCCATATAATATTTTGCGTGTTTGGGTAGGCAATGCGGTGGATATCAAGCATTTTGAAGAACGCATTAGCACCGAACATTTCACTGATTTATAAGGAGAAATACATTGTTCAAAAAGAATTGGGTAAAGTTCATCATTATGGTGTTCTTATTTACCGTTGTCACATCACCCTTCGTGGTGCTCTTTGGACCATTTAATAATGTAAAGCGCGCTGTAATTGGCGCTATCTTACAATCTCGCCATCCTCATTACATTACATGGTTGTTTAATGAAGACGAATTACAATCTATTTTGGGGACTGTAGGGGTTGTTAAAAGCCAAGATTTGTTCAAGTTTAATGCTCGTGAAGATAAGACTTTAAATCTTGAAAAAATCCAGTCTGCTCGTTATGTAGGCTATATTTTAGAAATTCCTGATCCTCGTCGTATTCAAGTAGGTACAGCGGCTAATATTCAAGAAAAAGGCGATACTACAAGTAATATTGCAAAAATGAATAATGCTGTAGCAGCGATTAATGGCGGTGGTTTCCACGACCCTAATGGTACTGGTACAGGCCGTTTGCCATATGGTTTCATCTTGCATGATGGTGAGTACGTTATCGGTAAGGATGTAGGCCCTGATGAAGACGTAGACTTTGTAGGTTTCTCTAAATCTGGTAATCTTATCGCTGGTAACTATGATAAAACTCAGCTTAGTGATATGAAGGCCATGGAAGGTATTACCTTTGGTCCACCTCTTATCGTTGATGGCAAGAAGATGATTACCGAAGGTGATGGTGGCTGGGGCGTAGGTCCTCGTACTGCTATCGGTCAAAAGAAAGATGGCACAGTGCTATTCCTTGTAATCGATGGTCGCCAACCAGGGTATTCTATTGGGGCTACCTTGCGTGACGTACAAGATATTCTATTTGAAAAAGGTTGCTACATTGCAGCAAATTTAGATGGCGGTTCTAGTTCAACTTTGTACCTAAATGGTAAAGTCGTAAATAAACCTGCCGATTTGTTAGGGGAACGCATGATCCCAACGGCGTTTATCGTGAAATAGGAGGACAGATGAAACCTTTTACGCGTGTACTGAGCGCCTTTGCGGTAGGTATTCTTCTGCAAGGTGGGGTATACCTATACCTTGATCAATATATATTTGCACCGACTACAGAGTTTAACGTAGCAGGCGCATCAAAAGATGATACGAAAAACTTCCCTGATGTGAAGGAAGGCACTAAGTATGTATCCTATGACCGTCAATTTATGGCTGTTGTTACAGAGAACTCTCTAAAAATTTACAAGGCTAATGAAAGTAAGCCCACAAATATCGATTTGAAGGGCCGTTCGATTAGTTACTTCAACTGGATGCCAGACCGTAACTATGCTGTCATGGGTTTATATGACTCCAGAGATGTTGTCATGGCTCGTCTTAATGCGGATGACCCCGAACACGAAGTTGATACAAAACTTGAAGACTTGCCTCGGGGCAGTAAAATCGTAGATGCTGCGTACTCTGAAGCGACAAATGTGGTGTATATGAAGGTAAAAGTTCAAGAACACACATATCGCATTTATCGTACCGATGCTAACTACGATACACGTCGCGTTTACATGCAAGCTACTGATATCGGTCATATCGGTGTATTCTACGATGAAGATAACTTCTTCTACGATAATGTCAGAACTGGGGATGTATTCATGTTCAACGGCATTGAAGGGGGATGGCGTGTTATCAACCCTGAAGGGCGTTTCCGCTTTATCGGTGTTGATATGGACAAAACCATCTACATCGCCCGTGTTGATGAGGACAATAATGCATTGACTGTTTACACTGGTAAATTAGGTGTAGGCTTCAATCCAGTTTACAAATACAACCACCCTACTACATTTAATGAGTTGACATTATCAGATGTAAAAAACATCATTAAGAATGGTAGTGAAGAAACTACTAAGGTAACAGAAGATACTACATCTTCTAAATCATCAAATAGTAGTGGTAGTAAAAAGAAATCTTAAGAAAAAGCCTTTATAATGTTCTTTCATTATAAAGGCTTTATTCCTATAATAGTATGTACCCTAAGGATATCTATGAATATATTATTTGTACGCCTTAGTTACATAGGTGATGTTTTGCATGCTACACCTGCTGCGCGGTGGATTAAGGAACAGTATCCTGATGCTAAGTTGCATTGGATTGTAACGCCTAGTATGGTAGAGCTCCTGCAGGGCAATCCCTATGTAGATAAAATAATTCCCTGGGAACGGGATGAATACGAGGCACATTCTAAAAAACTACATATTCCTACAATGTGGCGCATGTGGTGGGATCTTAAGGCCAAATTAGAGCCTTATAAATTTGATGTAGCCGTTGATGTGCAAGGGCGACTCATAACAGGGCTAGTACTATTAGCTTCAGGAGCCCCCATTAGACTTGGCCTTGGTGGTACAAAAGAGTTGAATTGGCTGTTTACTAACTATAAAACGAAGCCTAGTACAGAACACGTGATTAAACGCTATGTAGAGGTAGCTCAGTTGTTAACAAAGGCTATTACTGAACATGCAAATTTAGATACATCGCTTAACATTGATAAATACGGTATTGAGAGCAGTTGTTTACTAAATGAATCTAATGCTAATACGCTATACCACATGGATTTTCAGGTGCCAACAAATTTACATAGTTGGGCAGAAAATCAATGGAAGTCGATTGATAATGACGTTTTTTTACATCGAGGCGTGGTAGAAACTCCGTTACGCATTGGGCTGGTATTAGGTACCTCTTGGGTAACGAAAGAGTGGTCTCAGGAAAAATGGTATTCTCTCATTAAATCCCTTCAATATAGAGCGAAATTTGTTTGTTTAGGTGGCCCTAAAGAGGCTGCTCAATACAAACCCTTGCTGGACTCTTTGACAGATGAGGGTATTGATAAAATTGTTCTGAATATGTTAGGGAAAACGACACTTCAAGAATTAGGGGCTTTAATTGAAAGTTGTGATGTAGTAGTTACTGCAGATACGGGAGCTCTGCATATTGCGTTAGCTTTAAATAAGCCTGTAGTAGCACTCTTTGGCCCTACTGACCCTAAATTATGGGGCCCTCTGACGGGGACATTTAAGGTGCTCGTAAATGATGAATTAGATTGCTTAGGCTGCCGAAAACGACGTTGTCCTAAGCCTAATCAATATTGTATGTCTGGTATTGATCCAGTACGTGTAAAGAAAGCAATTTTTGAACTGATAGGAGATACACATGGCAAAGTTTAAAATTCAAAAAGGTTTATCCGATGCGGATATGATGAAAAATTTTAAGGATACAGAAAATTTCGAAGATACTATGCTCAATATGGAGCGAGATGCTAAGAAACCAGTAGTTCATCAAAGTCCAAAGCAAAAAGAAGATGCTTTTTACCGTGAGTTCTTAACTGAAAAAGTAGAGACTATGATTGGTAAAATGCTCCTTGATATTAAGATGGAGTATTTTAAAGAAGGGGAAGGGGCTTTCTCTATTCAGGTGAAACGGGAAGGTAAAAATATTGTCCTAGAAACTGCGCCTAAAAAGGTTAAGCCTGAGAAGTAAGCCGTATAATGGGGACTCTCAAATTTTAAAGAATAGGTCAGAACCTGTCCGTAAATGGGCAGGTTCTTTTGCATGTTTATGCATTTAAAAATATCGGCTTAGTTATTAATAAAATTGATAAGCTTATAAACATACCGACGTTTATCGAATTACTACATTTATAAATACCGATATATTTTGAAAAGTATTTAATAATAACCAAAAATTATTACGATATAATTTTTAGTTTCTCATTAAAATGAGCAATTACAAAAAAATTAATTTGATTAAACATACATGCTAAACTCTAGTTCCTCTGCAGTTTTTTGTGATAATCATCACGAAAAAATCATCTTTGAATACATGAGATTATGAGTAAATAGCATAATGTGGTTGTTGACAAAGAATTTTATAAGTAGTCTAATATAAGTATGTATTACGATTTTAGCGCGTTTGGCTAGTGTGAGCAGACATCGAAAAAATCGTAAAAAAAATAGGTATGAGATAGTTGTTTAATGAGTGTATAAAGTTACATACACAGACTATTTCGATTTGGAGGATTAACATGGCTAAAAAATTAAGAATTTGCGAAACCGTTCTTCGTGACGGTCATCAATCTATTTTGGCAACACGTATGCGCTACGAACAAATGGAACCAGTGCTCGGCCTTTTAGATGATATTGGTTATGAAGCTCTTGAATGTTGGGGCGGCGCTACTTATGACAGCTGTCTTCGTTTCTTGAATGAAGATCCATGGGAACGCCTTCGCAAATTGAAAGCTAATTTGAAAAATACCCCATTGCAAATGTTGCTTCGCGGTCAAAATTTGTTGGGCTATAAACACTACTCCGACGACGTAGTAGAAGCATTCTGTAATGCGGCTGTAAAAAATGGTATCGACCGTATCCGTATTTTCGACGCATTGAATGACCCACGCAATATGGAAGCTGCTATTAAGTACTCCAAAAAAGCTGGTGCACACGTTCAATCCGCTATGGTATACACAATTTCTCCAGTTCACACAACTGAAAGCTTCTTGAAAGTAGCTGAAACTTTGGTAGAAATGGGTACTGATTCCCTTTGTATCAAAGATATGTCCGGTTTGTTAGGACCTGCTGATGCATATGATTTGGTTTCTACTTTCAAAAAACGTTTTGGCGAATTGCCAATCGATTTGCATAGCCATTTCACTTGCGGTCTTGCTAGTACTACATACTGGGAAGCTGCTAAAGCTGGCGTAGATATCATCGATACTGCTATCTCTCCATTTGCTCATGCAACTAGCCAACCAGCTACTGAAACTATGATTGAAATGTTCAAAGGTACTGAATGGGATCTTGGTCTTGACCTTGATAAATACATTCCATTAGTTGACCACTTCCGTAAAGTAAAACAACAAATCGCTGAAGAATTCAACTTGAAACCAGCTAGTGATGTAATCCCTGCTGTTCGTCGTTACCAAATTCCTGGCGGTATGTTGTCCAATACTCAAAACCAATTGAACGAAATGGGTATGGGCGATCGCTTCTTTGACGTTATGGATGAAATGCCACGCGTTCGTGAAGACTTGGGTTACCCTCCATTGGTAACTCCAACATCCCAAATCGTTGGTACAATGGCTATGATGAACGTTATGATGGGCGACCGTTACAAAATGGTTCCTAACGAAGTTAAAGATCTTGTTCGTGGTAAATATGGTCAATTACCTGGTACAATTTCTGATGATATTCGTCAAACTATCATTGGTGATGAACAACCTATTACTTGCCGTCCAGCAGATCTTATCGAACCTGAATTGGAAGGTTACCGTCAAGATTTAGCTTCTAAAGGCTACAATGGCATCACTGACGAAGACGTATTGACTTACGCTATGTTCCCAGAAGTTGCTATTAACTTCTTCGATGCAAATCGTCGTTAATCCAAATTTTAAAAGAGGATTCTTAGGAATCCTCTTTTTTTTGACCATATTTAAACTATCCTCATAGAGAAATAGTATAATTCAGTATATATTTTGTTTTATTAAATGAAGAGATTCAATAGTTGTTTCATTTTTTATATTTTAGCTTTTTTATAAACAGTATAGACGAGTTCCTATTAAAAGGGGAGACTAAGGAACTATGAAATATCAGATATTACCAATTTTCATATCGCCATAAGATACATGGGTGCGTGTGAAAATATAATTTTTACGAAAAGTATTAGATATTAAAAGGGTCGAGATACCTTTGAATAATCGGTCAATTATAAACTACGTATGAAAGAATAGTGAAAAATATGTTGGATATTTGCGTGTTTTACTTGCGTTAAGTTATAAAAATAGCGTAAACTATAGAGAGTATCTACTATTTATGATATTGAGGTAATCCTGTGAATTTACAAATACGAATTTGGATATCCAATGTTGTGCTGTTTGTTGTACCTATTTTAATAGCAATTATTTTATTTTTGCTATATTTTACAGGTTTGCGCATATTGGCCAATGCCGGTTACTATTTGCGTATTGAGCAGGAACAACAGTTTAAAAGTGTCAGTCGAATAACTGAAACCATTACCTTTTATGGGTTAGAAAATGATCTAATTAATAGCTTGGTTAAGCCTAGCTATAGCTTACTTGATCCAAAGGAAGTATATGTTGAAGTACTTGATCAAGGAAGTATGGTGTATAACTACGGTAATCCACAAATCTATAGTGCTTCTGCCATTGTTGGTCTTATTGATGTTAACCCTGAATTACAGGGCATCGTATATCAATCCAATAATACTTTCGTTTATGAAATGAGAAAGTACGATGGACGTCATTCCTATGTATACCATATTGCGATTAGGCGTGCTACTCATGGTAGTGATAGCTTAATGGAATCCGTATCTTTCTATATTATCGTAGTTTCCATATTGCTCTTTATTGTTACATTTTTTGCTATTAACCGATTTGTTACACGATTTATCATGATTCACGTTAAGAATATGACAAAGTCGTTAGAAATGGCGAATCGTCAAATTGAAATGGAACAGGAGCAACAAAAAGAGCTACTCGCTGGTATATCCCATGATATACGAACTCCATTGACGGCTATTAAAGCGTATGCTGAAGGCGTTCGTGACGGTATTGCACCAACGGAAGAGCAACAAAAAAGATACATGGGGATTATTTTGAAACGGGCCAATGATTTAGATTCTATGTTAGAGGAACTATTCCTCATAACAACATTGAACTATAAAAAAGAATCTCGTCCATCTGAGCGAATTGAATTAGGTCAGTTTGTACGTGACTTTGTAGAAGATCATTTAGCTCCGTATCAATCGAAGGGGCTTGAGATTAAGGCCCGTATAGCTACGGAAACACCTTTTATCAATGCTAACCCACAATTGTTACAACGTGTTTTGCAGAATGTGTTGAACAATAGTGCTAAGTATAAAATGACCGATATTGGTCACTGCGTCATAGATGTAACGAGTGATGATGATTTTGTATACTGTGTCATCAGTGATGATGGACCAGGTGTACCGCCAGAATCTCTAGAGCGTCTGATGCGACCATTCTATCGTGTAGATTCGTCTCGTACGAATCCTCAAGAAGGTAGTGGCCTAGGATTGTCGATTATCCGTCGAATTATGGAAATCTTTGAAGGCCGAGTTGTGATTGAAAATGTAAGGCCACATGGTCTACGTATTATATTAGAGTTTCCTAAGCAAGGAGAAGAATCATGAGTGAACATATCTTAATTATTGAAGACGATTTGGATATTGCCAATATTGAGCGTGATTATTTAATGGTGGCGGGCTATGACGTAACGATTATGACTAATGGTACAGATGGCATTGAAGCAGCATTAAATACTCCTGTAGACCTTATTATCCTTGATGTTATGTTGCCAGAAATGGATGGCTTTGAAGTTTGTCGTCAAATTCGTGACAAAGTTCGTGTGCCAATCGTTATGGTAACTGCGCGTCTTGATGATATCGACAAAATCCGTGGCTTAGGCGTAGGCGCTGATGATTATATTGAAAAGCCATTCTCTCCATCTGTATTGATTGCGAAGATCAAAGCTATGTTGGCGCAATATAAACGTTTAACAGAGCGCGATGCAATGGAAACAAACGCTATTCAATCCGGTGAAATCCGTCTCGACCCTAAAATGATGAAAGTATGGGTGAATGAAAAAGAAGTTCATCTCAAAAAGAAAGAATTCCAATTGTTGGAGTTCTTGATGCGTAACCGTGATATTGTATTTAGCAAAGAAGAATTGTATTCTCGTGTATGGGGACTTGACTCCTATGGTGATTATGCAACTGTAGCAGTTCATATTAATCGTTTACGTGAAGAAATTGAGGATAATCCATCCGATAGTAAGCATATTATTACAGTGTGGGGTGTAGGGTATAAATTTGTTTAGTATCGAGAATATGCATTCACATTATACTCACGTTGTTCGTGGCTGTTGATTAGATATGACTTTATAGAGATTTTATTATAGAGATATAATCAAAGGTTTAAGAATTGTTTATATAGTTACTTTGATAGTTTAGATATTCCATGTATACTTATTTAAGTAAGGCTGACTATGACTCTAGATAAGTAATATTTTAACTTCTCTCTCTTAATAAGTTCTCTCTAAAGCTTATCTAGATCACATATACTCTCTCTCTCAACAGTCCTTACACTCTCAAACTATATGCATAAAGGGCATTTGCTAGCGACGGCTAGTAAATGCCCTTTATGTTTTTTAGATTTTAGATATTTGAATACATTCTATACAGCTTCTTTCAGGATTCTAGGTATTTATCTAGTGGAGGATATACGGTTATAATAATTATACTTTCATAAGAAAAGTTATAAATTGGTATCTTGCATTGTAAAAGCAGGCGTACTATAATAGGTTCATCAAAATCAATTTTATAAAATTGATTTTGAGATGATTTGAATTAGTGTGAGACGTGGCGTATTTATAAAGTATCATAATTATATGATTTATGATTTGGTTCTTATTTTACCTTTTATAATCATCATTAAGACGTTATGGGTGATGTAGAAGAATATTAAGAAGAATATAAGGAGATCTACATGACATTTTCAAAATATAAGAAAACAGTAATTGCGTGTATTCTTGCTTTGGGTATTGGGGTAGGCGGAGGATACTATTTCTTTGGCAGCCCTGTTAATACGCAACCAACAAACGTGAGAGAACAAACTAAACAGACTAAGCCTATTACTGAAACGCGTAATACCTATGTAGTACAAGCAGCTAAAGAATCTGGGCCAGCTGTAGTAGGGATTACAACACAAGTATTTCAAAAGGATATTTTTAACCGTACTATCTATGCTGGAGAAGGTGTCGGATCTGGTGTGCTTATCGATAATGACGGACATATTATAACAAATAAACATGTGGTAGCGGGGGCTAGAAATGGGGAGGTTACAGTATCATTGTCTGATGGCAGTACGGTGACGGGGACTGTTATAGGTTCAGATTCACAGACGGACTTAGCAGTTGTAAAAATTAAACCTCCAAAAGATATTAAACCTATCAAAATTGGTGACTCTGACTCCTTGCAAGTGGGGGAGCCAGCTATTGCTATTGGCAATCCTTTAGGTCTTGAGTTTAAAGGTTCAGTTACCTCTGGTGTTATTAGTGCCTTAGCACGTACAATTGATGATCAAGGTCAACGATTCCCATTGATTCAAACTGATGCAGCCATTAATCCAGGTAACTCAGGTGGTGCGCTTATTAATGCAGATGGTGAGTTAATTGGTATCAATAGCTCTAAAATCTCTAAAGAGGGAATTGAAGGTATGGGCTTTGCTATTCCAATTAATTCTGCGATGACAATTGTTGATTCTATTATTAAAAATGGTAAGGTCATTCGCCCTTATATTGGGGTGTGGGCTGTAGACCGTCAAACTGCAGCGCGCAATAATGTAACCTATGAAGGTGATGGACTTCTTGTTGTTCAACTTGATTCTAATGGTCCTGCTGCACAAGCTGGTCTCGTAGAAGGGGATACGATTGCACAAATTGATGGTAAAGATATTACTACATTACTTGAATTAAAAGAACAAATTGATGCTAAGAGCCCTGGAGATACAATTTTGGTATCCTATACTCATAACGGCAAAATGAAGAGTGCACAGCTTAAATTAGGGGAAGCGTCTTCAAATTAGAATCTAGTAAATAAAACTTAATTAAGTATTCCAATAATGCACTACTTTCTTTTGTAGTGTTAGAAAATCCTCATCTTTTAGATGAGGATTTTTAGTTATAATAGGGTGCTTTAATAGATTTTGTATAAAAAATACCATAAATAAGAAAATTTTTTTGAAAAAATTTTTCCCTATAAACGCAGAAATTAACTGTGTTTATAGATTAGAAATAAGAAAAAATATATTAAATTTCAATATTTTTTTACAAAGTACCTTGCGTTCCGAGGTACCTTATGTTATTATGTATTTGTCAGTACATGATAGTGACCGTAAGAGAGCTTTCACATTGGCAGGCAAGCACAGCCTAAAAGGGAGGAACTATGCAAGTTCAATTAAAAAAAGGTGTTATGGACATGCTGGTGCTAGCATTACTAACACAAAATGATCGCTACGGATATGAAATCGTAAGCACCATTTCAGAATATATTGAAATATCTGAAGGAACGATATATCCATTGTTTAACAGACTGAAAAAAGAAAAGTATGTTGAAACATATTTGAAGGAGTCTTCTACAGGTCCATCACGGAAATACTATCATATCACGAACGAAGGCCGTGCAGCATATAACAAGATGCGTCAAGAATGGGATGATTTTTCTGGTGTTATCAATATGCTGTTGAAAGGAGTCGATAATAATGAACAAAAATAGCTTTTTGGATGCATTGCGTAATATATTTAAAAAAGCGCGTGTTGCAGATGTGGAGAGTATTATAGAGGTTTATGAAGAGCATTTTGCGGTAGGTTATGAAAAGGGGCTTACCGATAGTGAGATCATTAAATCATTAGGGACTCCAGAGGAAATATATGCATCCTACGTAGATGCAGGTATCATTACAGACACAATGAATCAAGATGGTAGCGAAAGCAAATCCGTTAATATGCAGGAAATTTATGCACGATTTGATGATTATAAAGAACGTCTTTTACCTCAATTACCGGGGATGGCTAAAAAAGCATCTAAGACTTTGCTCTCTATTGGAAGTGCCTTATCCTATATTGTAGGTGCTCTTATATTCATTATTACACCGGCTATCTTGTTCTTGTTAGGAAGCTCTTGGCAACCATTTGAGAATGTAACAGCATTCCCAGTATTATCTATCGTAACTTTAGTGGCACTTGGTGGTGTAGGTTTATTTGGTGGACTTACATGCGTCTTTGTTGGTACAGAGCTTCGTGGTGTGCGTGAACGTTACTTCCGCAGTGTGGACTAAGGAGGATTTATGAGACGAATTATAATCACAGCAATTCTTACTGTAATTTGTGCTGTTGGGGCAGTTACATCGTTTGCAGTTAATGATTTACCTAATTTCGGTGAATGGATGAAAACGAATGAACAACAGTTTAGAAAACCACATAGACATGATGGTCCTAATCAGTATATGGATAAACATATGATGCCTCAAGATGGTATGGGGCCAAATAATGGCCAACATATGCACCAAAATGGTCAAAATCAAATGATGCCTCAAGATGGTATGGGACCAAATAATGGCCAGCATATGCACTCAAATGGTCAAATGCCTCCGCAAGGTCAAATGCCTATGCAAGGCCAACCACCTCAACAACCTAATGGCAATGCACCACAACAACAAACTGATCAAGGTGCACCACAAACTACACAAAACTAACGATACTTTATGAGTCCATTTCTCTCATAAGATATAGAGAACGTGGTCATGAAAGTGCATTCATGGCCACCATAGAGTCACACACTCTATGTGATACATTCGTATCAGAATCTCTCTCTTACACACAATAACTACACACAAACAAAAAGAGCTCCTCAGCGAAGGAGCTCTTTTTGTATCTATTTATAAATATAGACAGTAGTTGATGGACTGGGAATATTTTATTAACTTCCTAATGAAAAACGACCTATGCATGTATATAGGTCGTTAAAAAATTATTTGATGTGTTTAGAACCGCGTTCTGTCATAGCTACGCCGTCTTTGCAAAGAGGGCATTCTTCAGGTTTATAAGTTGGAACTTCAAGATTAAGTAATGCTTGTACCTTTTCATGAGGTACACCGAATTCTGCTTTGCCCCCAGAACGGTTAACAAGAAGGCCTACACCTACGATTTCACCACCGGATTGGTTGACAACATTTACTACTTCTTGTACAGAGCCACCAGTAGTTACGATATCTTCAACGATAAGTACTCTTGTGCCTGGCTCGATTTTAAAGCCACGACGTAATGTCATAACGCCTTTTTCGCGTTCTGTGAAGATAGCACGGGTGCCAAGCGCTTTACCTACTTCGTGAGCAAGTAAGATGCCGCCGGTCATAGGTCCAATAACAAGTTCCACATTTTGATCGCGGAAGCGTTCAGCTAATTCTTTACAAAGTTTTTCCGTATATTTTGGATGTTGTAATACATTAAATTTTTCAACGTACATTGGACTGTGGAGACCAGATGTCAAAAGGAAGTGACCTTCTAAAATAGCTTGAGTGTCGATCAGTAATTGTTTTACTTCTTGTTCTGTCATCATTTGGATACTTTCTCCATTTCTTCAATAATTAAACGAACCGCTTCACGAGGGTTTTCGGCTTGTGTAATAGGTCGACCGATAACAAGGCGAGATGCTCCATCTTGTAATGCACTAGCTGGTGTAGCAACCCGTTTTTGGTCGTCTGTTGTTGCAAAGGAAGGGCGAATACCAGGGGTAACGATGAGGAAGTCATCGCCACATGCTTCACGAATCATTTTAGCTTCTAATGCGGAACATACAACACCATCCATACCACAGTCCTTAGCGAGTTTTGCAAGTCGAATGACTTGGTCGGAAATTGGTAGCTGACCACCAATAGCAGTCCAAGATTCATCGTCAAAGCTAGTTAATGCGGTGATGGCTAATAATTTTGGGCGTTCCACGCCTAGTTCTTTGCCACTCTCACGAGCTGCCTCAACAGCAGCTTTCATCATGACAGGACCACCTTGACCATGTAAAGTAATTAAACTAGCGCCGAGACGTGTTAAGGAAGCTACGCCATGGGCTACGGTATTTGGAATGTCGTGTAATTTCAAATCAAGAAATACTTGTTTGTTTTGCTCCTGTAAAAAACGAATTGTTTTTGCTCCTTCGGCGTAGAATAGCTCCATGCCGACCTTGTAAAAGCTAACCGAATCACCGAGGGATAATACGATTTCTTTCACTGCATCCATCGTGGATACGTCAAGGGCAACGATTAATCTGTCATCTGCCATGTTGCAACCTCCATACTACATACATATCTAAATAATTTTCACATACTGAGGGCCTATCTGTCAATTAAAATTGGTGTGAATGAGGTGATTATTGGTCACCTTTGAACAGTAGATTATAGTCTATTTCATGCTATAATAAGTAGAGTAAATGAATATAATTCTTATATATAGATTTTGAAAGGAGTCCTATGTTAGATTTTGTTGCATTAGACTTTGAAACAGCAAATAAATTTAAAAATAGTGCGTGCTCCTTGGCGGTTATTACCGTAAAGGACGGACAAATTACCAAAAAAGCATATAGCCTCATCAAGCCTCCGTTTATGAGTTTTGATGATGAATGTATTGAAATTCATGGTATCCAACCGAAGGATGTTCTTCATGAAAAGACCTTTGATCAGTTGTGGAATGCCATTTATGAAAACCATTTAAAAGGTAATATTATGGTGGCTCACAATGCGAAATTCGATATGAACGTATTGCGTGCTACTTTAGATTATTATAAAATCCCTTGGCCAGAACTAGATTATGCATGTACAGTTAAACTTTCACGTGCGGTATGGCCTGATTTGGTTAATCATAAGTTGAATACAATGGCCGCATATATTGGAGTTGAGTTTAAACATCATTATGCACTGGATGATGCAGAGACTTGTGCAAAGGTTGTATTAGAAGCTGCTAAGTTGAAAGGCGTTAATAGTTTACCAGATTTATTAAAGGCTACAGGTGTACCATTAGAACCATTCATTGATGATAAAAATCGCTCTGCTCAAGATGCATTACATAAAGAGCCAGAACCAGAACAAATGTCGTTCTTTTAGTGAGGAGAGGTACTATGTTGGGGAAAGAATTATTAGCTTATGTAGATCATACATTATTGCGTCCTACAGCTACATGGGATGATATTAAAGAAGTTTGTGATGATGGTATAAGGTATAAAACTGCATCTGTTTGTATTCCTCCAGATTTTGTAGCATCCGCCCATGAAGCATATCCAGAACTTAACATATGTACCGTTATCGGCTTCCCTTTAGGATATGAAACAACAGAGGTAAAGGTGGCAGAAACGAAACAGGCCATTGAAGAGGGCGCTTCTGAAATTGATATGGTTATTAATCTTGGAGATGTAAAGCAAGGTGATTTTGAAGCGGTAACTAGCGAAATTGAGGCGCTTAAGAAGGCTTGTGGTGATAAGATTTTAAAAGTTATCATTGAAACTTGTTATCTTACAGATTCTGAAAAGGTAGCGCTTTGCAAATGTATTACAAATGGTGGCGCAGACTATATTAAAACATCTACTGGATTTGGTAGCGGCGGTGCAAGCCTTGAAGATATTAGACTCTTTAAAAAGCATATTGGTCCTAATGTACAGATTAAGGCCGCAGGTGGTATTCGCTCTATTACGGATATGAAAGCCTATATTGCAGAAGGTTGTAGCCGAATTGGAGCCAGTGCAGCTGTAGAGTTACTAAAGAATCACTTGAACGAAGAAGTATAATAGAAAACCACCTAGGCTATGCTTAGGTGGTTTCTTAGAATGGCGGTGTAACTATGCGTATGTATGATATTATTCTGAAGAAAAGGGCGAACTTGCCGTTAACAGATGAGGAAATCCGCTTTGTCATAGATGGTTATGTAAAGGGGGAAATCCCTGATTACCAAGTGAGTGCGCTCTTGATGACCATAGTTTTTAATGGTATGAATGCTCGCGAATTAGGAACTTTGACCTTGGCTATGGCTCAATCAGGTAATATGGTAGACTTGTCAGATATTGATGGGATTACTGTAGATAAACATAGTACAGGGGGCGTAGGAGATAAGACAACACTTATTATTGCGCCTCTCGTAGCCGCTTGTGGTGGCAAGGTGGCTAAGATGTCTGGCCGTGGACTTGGTCATACAGGTGGCACTATCGACAAGATGGAATCTATTCCAAATTTAAAGGTATCTTTAGAGCAAGATGCTTTTATCAATCAAGTTAATAAAATTGGTCTTGCTGTTATTGGTCAGTCGGAAGGGCTTGCACCTGCTGATAAAAAGCTATATGCTTTGCGCGATGTGACGGGAACTGTGGATAGTATCCCTCTTATTGCATCCTCTGTTATGAGCAAAAAATTGGCTTCTGGTGCTCAAGCAATTTTGTTAGATGTAAAGGTTGGCAGTGGTGCCTTTATGAAAAACATAGAGGATGCTCGTGCATTAGCAAAAGCAATGGTAGATATTGGAAAGGAAAATGGCCGTTCAGTTAAGGCTGTTTTAACCGATATGGATCGACCACTAGGTCATGCTATTGGAAATGCCTTGGAGATTCGCGAGGTTATTGAAACGTTGAAAGGTCATGGTCCAGAGGATTTAACGCATGAATGTATTATCATGGCTGCTCATATGCTCGTATTGAGCCATATTTGTGATTACGAAACTGCTCTTAATCGTGTGCAACAAGCACTAGATTCTGGGGCCGCTCTTGAACGGTTACGTTTAATGATTAAAGCCCAAGGTGGAGATAGCCGAGTTATCGATGATGAAAGTGTATTAACAATAGGTAAGTTTACCTATGATGTAATATCGCCTCAAGACGGTTATATTACCCATATGAATACAGAACAATGCGGCATTGCATCCGTCATACTGGGGGCAGGTCGGATTATTAAAGATGGTCCCATCGATTATAGTGCAGGTATTCTAATGCACAAAAAAACTGGGGACGCCGTTAGCATGGGTGAAAGGATAGCTACACTATATGCTTCTGATGAAAGTTTATTCACTAATGCGGCTCAGACCTATTTAGCAGCGATTACTATTGGTAATACTGTACCTAAAGTAGTGGATACTATACTTGATATTGTAGAGTGAGGAGCGCAAAATGAAAGAAAAGGATATTCAAAAGCTCATCGATCGTGCCATTGTGGCTCGCGACAAAACCTATAGTCCTTATTCACATTTTGGCGTGGGCGCAGCCCTTCTTTGCGAAGATGGAACCATCTATGAAGGGTGTAATATAGAAAACGCTTCTTATGGATTAACTAATTGTGCGGAGCGAACTGCTATATTTAAGGCTGTGTCGGAAGGGCAAACAAAATTTAAAGCCCTTGCCGTAGTTGCTGATACGGAAGGGCCTTGTGCACCATGTGGTGCTTGTCGTCAGGTGATTTCTGAATTTGAAATACCTCGTATTATAATGGCGAATTTAAGAGGGGACTATACAGTTGTTGAATTAGAAGGTTTATTACCTTTTAGATTTGGGGCCGATAACATATAAAAAAGAGACCACGTTGATGTGGTCTCTTTTTGGTATACCTTAGAATGCAGGAACAATAGCACCTTGGTATTTTTCTTGGATGAATTTGATAATTTCAGGACTATGAAGTGCAGCCATCAATTTTTTGATGCGAGGGTCATTTTCATTGCCTTTAAGTACAGTTACGATATTTACATAAGGGGAATCGTTAGTTTCAATTGCCAATGCATCTTTGCCAGGGTTAAGACCTGCGTTTAATGCAAAGTTAGTGTTGATAGCGGCTAAGGCTACATCGTCAAGGGAACGAGGTACTTGTGCTGCTTCTAATTCTACGAATTGATATTCGTTAGGGTTCGCAGTAATATCTTGTACGGTAGATAAGATGTTTGTAGAGTCTTTTAATGTAATTAGACCTTGTTTTTGTAACAACAATAATGCACGACCACCGTTTGTAGGGTCATTAGGAATAGCGATTTTAGCGCCTTTTGGAAGATCTTTCAAATCTTTGATTTTACGGGAGTATAAACCCATTGGCTCAAGATGAACACCACCGGCAGATACTAAGTCAAGTTTGTGAGCTTTTGCGAATTCCTCCATGTAAGGTACGTGTTGGAAGAAGTTGGCATCAATCTCTTTGTCCCCTAAAGCCAAGTTAGGTGTGTTGTAATCAGTAAATTCTGTGATTTTTAATTCGATACCATCTTTTGCTAAGATTGGTTTAACTTGTTCCAAAATTTCTGCGTGAGGTACTGCTGTTGCCCCGATTTTTAATACTTGTTTGCCATCGCTAGCAGCTTGTTTGTTGTCGTTACCACAGCCTGCGATTAATAAAGCGCCGCCAAGGATGACAGTAGCTGCCAATGCTAAAAATTTTCTCATTAGACACACTCCTTATACAATAATTACATATAAAATATTAAATCTATAGTACTAAATAATTTCCTATCTATCAAGACGGAATTATTATAGGTTCTCCATAACTAAAAACTATGGAGAACCTATAATAAAAGTATGTTCATTTTTTAAAATAATTTGCCCATGATAAGTCCAATCGCCCACATTAGTTGATAAATCATAGCGGCCCCAGCGGTAGTACCCATAGCCTTATCTAATTGGAACTCATCTGTATTGGTAGATAATGTATGAATTGTTTTGAAAGCTAGTGGTGCTGCAAGGAACGCTAATAAGGAGAACCATGTCATATGGCCTACTATAATCCAAGCAATGATCCAAATAAAATTGAAAATATATGAGATACTCATTAAGCTAAGTGCTCTTTCACGACCAAGCACGATTGGCAACGTGTGACGTCCATGGTTTTCATCATTACGAATATCTCGGATATTATTCGTCAACATGATGGAACCAACTAGCAATGTAGATGGAATTGCAGGAATTAACAGGGCTAAGGATAATTCTCGTATCCAGGCATAGCCTGTAATGAGTACGATAGCAAAACCCATGGCGATACCAGAGGAAATTTCCCCAAATGGTGTTCGAGAAATTGGTTTTGGACCGCCAGAGTAAAGGAAACTAATTAGAATACATAAGAAGCCTACCGGGATGTAGTACCAAGTTATAGTAGCAGATAAATAAAGACCAATAATAATGGGTACAAACATGAGTGCTTTAATCATCGTTATAATAAGCTCTGGTGTTATAACGCCACGTGTGATAGAACCAGCATTACCTACCTTTTGACCAGCATCGAGTCCAGATTTAAAGTCTTTATATTCATTCCATAAATTAGCTACAATTTGGGCTGTTACAACAGCTAAAAATATGAGCATTGTATGGAAAATGGCAAGACCTGTACCCTGAGCAGCACCAAATGCATAATAACTAAAGGCGGCACCTAAAATGGTAGGCCCCAATGCAGCAGCTAATGTGCGAGGCCTAGTGAGAGGAATTAATTCTTGTATCATGTTAAAAGCACACCGAGTGTGCACTCCTTTCCATTTCTCATACATATATCATCTTTACATGTCTATTTATGTATTGTATAGCAGAAAGGTAAGCTTGTAAATTATACTATACAGTTATATATGTCGATATAGTATAATAATTAATATATGCAGTATAGATTCTCCTTTAAACTCTTAATATATACTGCACAGATTATCTAACAATCTATACATAGTGTATTGTTAAAAAGGTGAGGTGTCTTATGAGAACTCTCAATAAAAAGTTGATGACATTGGCTTGTGCCACCTGTTTAACTGTGGGTATAGGGGCAGTGGCATGTGCTGATACGGTAGATTTAGGTTATGGTATGTACGGCAGTACTTCCCCAACTGTGAAAGCTGTAGAAGTTGTGCATATTTCTACTGATGCAAGATTGCGTAATCAAGAACAAGATAAATTTCTCAAAGTAGCAAATAAATCTGCTGTTGATACTATTAATAATGTTGTGAAAGCACAGACTGGTGTAGCTGTTGAACCAGTGAAGGGGGATTTTCTTGATGGTTACTCCTTCTATCAACTGCAAGGTACTGATAAACAAGGTCATCATATAGGTGGTTTAATTGTTATTAACTATTCTAAAAATGCAATTGATCAAGTTATAGGTATGAATAAGACTATTTTAGAGAAGGGGTCAGATGCGGAAAAAGCCGCATTAAAGCATTCTATCTCTAAATATGTAGAATCTTACTCCAAAGAGACGGCCCAACAACAATTACAAGACCTGAAGAGCAATACTATTGAAGGTGCTAAATTAGCTAAAGATCTAAAAACGATAAATGATAAGTTACCTTCTCAAATTATAGGTGTCTTTGATAAAATGCTTGCCACAGATAAGAAATCATCTCCTAAAAGTATAGAAGAAATCCGTTCTTATGTAGACTTTATGGCAAAACAAGTAAGCCTAGATGCAACGCATGTGGCCTATAAACCTGTTCAAACACGATATGGTACAGCTGTGACAGGCGATTTACGCGGTAGTCTAAAATATGATGGCTTTAGAAATACTTATTCCTTAATTGGTTATGCTGTTCCTACAGATAAAGGTGTATCTTTACAGATTTTAATGTCTGATGACTCTAGCTATGATTATTGGGCTAATGAGTTGAATCATATGTATCAAACACAATCTCTCAAGGGAGGTAAATAATATGAAATCTTTGAAAGTATTGGCTTGTGCAGCTTGCCTAATGGGTACTGTATCTGGCGTAGGTTTTGCTAAGGATGTACAAACAATTGCAGGATCCATGGTAGTGCTTAATAATGTAAATATTGTTTCTGCGTCTAAAACAAATACACGTGATTTTGTAGAGAAACAAATGCAACAGAATCCCTCAAAATCTACGATGGCGAATATGATGGCAAAGGAATTTTTCCAAAACTTTGGTACTAATTTTGATATATACCAATTGCAAGGGGCAGATAAAACTGGTCAAAAAGATGCATTCGTAGTGGCTGTAGATGTTAAACAAATAGCGCAACAAGTGGCTAAAGAAAAGGCTAATGACCCTATGTTTATAGCGGCAATGGCCGCTCTTGATAAAGGTCAAATTGATCCTGTAACAGAGCAACTTCTATTAGGAACAATAAATAAACAGATTCCCACTAGCACAACAGTAGTTCCTTTGAATGGACCTATTAATGTGTCTAGTCGTGATCCCCAAAAAGCAACGATTATGCCTAAAACACTTAAAACTCTAACCGTAGAAAATGCAGAACAAGTACATCCGGTGGGTGGTACAAAATATCAAACATATGCAGCAAGCTCTCGCTTGTTATATGCAGATGGAAATGTACAAACTCCACTCTATGCAAATGCTGCATTTGTGTTGAAGCCAGGAAAACCAGTGTTGTATGTAGGTATAACAACTGATGTACAACGTGATTATTTCAAACCAATATTTGACAATGCATTCAAATCAATTAAATAATTGGTTATATACGTACTTTTATGTAATATGTGATATATTGAGGTAAGTCATATATATCGAGGCATCAACATGAGTTTCGCACCTTAAATATAGTCATATTAATTTATATTTATTTATAAAAGGAGATTTATCATGAAAACAATTTCTACAGACAAAGCACCAGCAGCAGTAGGCCCTTACTCTCAAGCTAAAGTGGTTGGCGGTTTATTATTTGCTTCTGGTCAAATTCCACTCAATCCTGCAACTGGTACAGTTGTTGAAGGGGGCATTGTAGAGCAAACTGAACAAGTATGCAAAAATATTGAAGCCGTATTGACTGAAGCTGGTACAGACTTTTCCAAGGTTGTTAAAACAACTTGCTTCTTAGCTGATATTGGTGATTTCAAAGCATTTAATGAAGTGTATGCTAAATATTTCACTTCTAAACCAGCTCGTTCATGTGTAGCAGTAAAAGACCTTCCATTAGGCGTTATTGTAGAAGTGGAAATTATTGCGGAAGTATAAGATGGATTATATTTCTTTGTTACAGTCAGAGATGCGTCCTGCCTTCGGTTGTACTGAGCCAATTGCATTGGCTTATGCGGCTGCGAAGGCAGTCTCTGTTTTAGATGAGTTTCCTAACCATATTCATGCAAGATGCAGCGCGAATATTATTAAAAATGTAAAATCTGTAGTCATTCCAAATTCTGGGGGGCGAAAAGGACTAACGGCGGCCGCTACACTGGGTGCTATTGTAGGTCATCCAGAGCGTGAACTTGAGGTGTTGGAATCTGCTACAGACGAAGATCGCAAATGGCTTGGTACATTGCTTGATGCTAACTTCTGTACCGTTTCACTTGCTGAAGGCGTAGATAATCTATATATAGAAATCACTGCAGAAACAGATGAACATACAGCGGTTGTTCGCATTGAAAATGACCATACGAATGTAACCTATGTATCAGTAGATGGCGAGATTGTCTCTGAAACAGTCAATGAAATTAAGAAAGCGGCTAAAACAGAATATGCCATGACCTTCGATAGCATTTACGAATTTGCTTTAACAGGTGATATTTCTGGTATCCTACCTCAAATTAAACAGCAAGTTGAGTATAATACTGCAATTTCTAAGGAAGGTCTGTCCAATGATTATGGATCTAATATTGGACAATTGTTATTGTTAGATGAAGAAAATCCATCTCTCGAAACGAAATGTAAGGCTCGTGCCGCAGCTGGCTCTGATGCGCGTATGAGTGGTTGCCCATTGCCTGTCGTTATCTGCTCTGGCTCTGGTAATCAAGGTTTAACCGTGTCTGTACCAATCATTACGACTGCCGATGAACTTGGTAAAAGTGAAGATGAATTGTATCGCGCTCTCGTCTTTGCTAACTTGCTAACGCTTTACGTTAAATCTGGTATTGGTAAATTGTCTGCATACTGTGGCGTTGTATCTGCCGGTGTGGTAAGTGTAGCAGGTATTGCCTTCTTGAAGGGTGATAGTAAAGATATAATCGAGAACACTCTTGTAAATGGTCTTGCAAGTTTATCTGGTATCGTATGTGATGGTGCGAAACCATCCTGTGCAGGTAAAATTGCAATTTCCCTTGATGGCGCCTTTATGGGATATAAACAAGCTCGCCTTAACAAAAACTACCAAAAAGGCGATGGACTTGTAGCATACTCCGTTGATGAAACTATCCGCAGTATTGGTGCTGTGGCACAAGGCATGAAAGAAACGGACGTAGTTATATTGAATGAAATGCTAAAACACTAAGTTTTAAAATAAATTAACCCCCGATGCAGAAAAATTTTTGCAAAGGGGGTCGTTTTCTTAGCCTTACTAAGAATATGATGTATAGTTGGTGATATATAAAGGTATATTAGAATAAGATATTCTAATTATAATCTAGATAGTTTGAGGTGTGTTTATATGAGTGTGTTATTACCTAAAAAAGCTAGCTTTCCCCAAAAGTTTGTTTATTTTTATCATAAAGTATTTCCGAGTGCAGATAAAAGATATTGGCGTACATACAAATTGAAAATTTGCGATGAGATAAAAAATCTTTCAGTGCGTGATTTGAGCTGGGAAATAATTAAAGGACGAGCAGAATTAGACAGTAAGTTTACTTTTATATGGAGTTCCGTTGTATTTGGTGTGATAAGTGCGGGAATTTTCACTTATGGATTAGATTTAGCTACTCAAGTAATTGTATTAGGACCAGCCACTAAAGAGTTTATGATTACTACTGTTTATTTTGATTTTTTATCTATGATTTCTTTATTTACTCTTGTTGTCTCTTTTGCTGGATGGTTAGTAGCTTTATTTATGGAGCTTCCAGGAGGGCGTGCTTGGTGGTTTTACGGAATTTTCTTTGTGATTAGTGTTCTCCTTGTCGTAATAGGATATTTAAAGCATACAATAATTATTGATTTTGTTTTTTTGTTGTTAAATACATTTTGCATAGCTATACTACTGGGAATTGTAGCAGATTTAAAGAAGCAAAGGGCATTGATTAAAATATCTATTATGGAAGATAGACTGAAAGAACTAGATAAGGTATAAATATATAATTTGGCAAAAATTCAAATATTTTGATACTAAAAAACCGTTGTTTCCAATTTAGAAACAACGGCCTTTTTTATTGTAATTTTTTAGGATCTTTAAGTATCAATGAAGCCCCAAGACCCACTACTAGGAATGGTACGAGTGTCATCATAGCGGCAGGTAAAGAATAGGTATCCGCAAGGTTACCTACTACAGGTGCGATGATACCGCCGATAGTTTGGCTCACCCCGAGGGTAATACCGGACGCAAAGCCGATGCTTTTAGCAAGGTAGGTTTGGCCTAGTACAATAACGGGGCTGTAGCTAAGAGCTTTAGCAGCGCCAATCATGAGTAGTAACATATAGGCTACAGGCATCATGATAACAGGGGAGAAGGTTGGCACTTCTGTTAATAGGAACATAGCTGGCAACCAAATCAATAGGGATAGTCTAATGATTTTGATGGGACCATATTTGTCGCCTAATAGACCGCCAATATATGTCATGAAGATACCGATACTAAAGAATATGGTTAATGCAAAGCTCCCTTGCTCTGGGCTAGTGCCGAGTTCACGAGTCCAGAAGATAGGAATAAATGCATTGATAACGCGGAAGTTTACTGATTGGCTTAGGATGATAATAAACAAGATACCAAAGTATTTCCAGTAATTCTTTAGCGGCTTAGCCACTAGTGTAGGGTTTTCCATAGCTACCGCTTGGTCGATAGTGCGTGCTTGAGTTACTATGCGCGGCATGAGGACGAATAAAACTGTTGAGATAATAAGACCCACTATGGTGAAAGCTGCCAGTCCATGAGGTCCTACTGTATAGGCAATAGAGCCCGCAAAGAGTGGACCGATGGCAAAACCAGAGCTACCACCGATGGCGAAGGTACCCATGGCTTTACCTTTTTTACCACCTCCCAGGCGATTCATGATTTTCGCTCCTTCAGGGTGGAAGATAGAGGAGCCTACACCAGCTAAGGTAGCACAAACAAGCAAGCTTTCATAAGAGGTTACAAACCCCATGGCACCTGTGCTACAAGCAGAGAGCAGAACACCTAAGGCGATGAGCCGTGGCTGATTGATCTTGTCAGAGACATAACCTAATAATGGCTGTAACAATGAAGATAATGCTGTATTGGCTAATATGAGAAAGCCTGCTTGCTCTAAACTAAGTCCATAAGTGTAGATAAATAATGGCAAGAGGGCAGGTAATACACTTTGACAGGAGTCGTTAATCATATGACTCACCGTAATGAGATAAGGGTAATATTTTTTCATAGTAGTGGTCCCTTCGCAAAAAAGCGCTAACCATGGTTAGCGCTTTATATATTTTATATGGCAGAGGAGGAGGGATTTGAACCCCCGCGCCGGTTGCCCGACCTACCGCATTTCGAGTGCGGACCCTTCAGCCTCTTGGGTACTCCTCCGTGTTTTACGGCGCTCTTTAAAAAAGTCTTTCATAATTTGGCTACATTCATCACCAAGGACACCAGATGCTAGTTCAGGCTCATGATTTAAACCAGGGTGAGAGAGTACATTGAAAAGAGACTCTACAGCGCCTCCTTTGTAATCACTTGCACCATATACAACACGGTCAATACGACTGTTGATGATGGCTCCAGCGCACATCGGACACGGCTCTATCGTAACATACAGGGTACAACCAGTCAACCGCCAACGCTTGAGTACATCGCATGCTTCGCGGATGACGAGCACCTCTGCATGAGCCGTTGCATCGTGATCTAATTCGCGGCGATTATGGTGGCGTGAAATGATTGTACTGTTTTGAACTAAAATGGCGCCGATAGGAATTTCTCCTAGAGCATAAGCTTTGTGGGCCTCCTTTAGGGCAAAACCCATAAAATATTCATCACGGCTACGCTCATCCATATTTTTAATCTCTATAGGTGTAATGTTCTTTGTCATTCTCATACCTCTTAATGTATAATATCTTACATAAAGTCTATCATAGTGTGCGAAGTTATGCGAATAGATTGTGTGAGGGTATTATGGATATTATTTGGTATATATTTGATATGATTGGCACTATTGCCTTTGCTATCTCCGGAGCACTTGTTGGGGTGGCGCGGAGAATGGATATATTTGGTATGGCTGTATTGGCACTGGCTACGGCAATCGGTGGTGGAATTGTACGTGATGTTCTCTTGGGGTATTTTCCGCCGAATTCGTTACGCAATATTGTATATGTAACTGTGGTTATTTCCGTAACAATTATCGTATTTATTATCTATAACAGCCGTTATCGCAAGCATGCTATGGGCCCTCGTAGCCGAGCAAGCTATTTATTAGCCGATGCAGTCGGGTTGGCATCTTTTACAGTAACCGGAGCATCTGCAGGGTTTAAACTATATCCAGAGTTGCCAATTTTCATTGTTTTATTAGGAACTATTACTGCCGTTGGAGGTGGTATTATCCGAGATATGCTGGCTCAACGGATTCCGTCTGTTTTAAAAGAAGATGTGTATGCTCTGCCTAGTGTTATTGGGGGCATCGTTTATTACTTAATGGTTATTTCTAACTGGGTTGGAGAGGCTGTATATGGTGCTTTTACCGTTGTACTAGTTATCCGTTTACTAGCTATTAAATATAATTGGAGCTTACCCAAAGTGCGCTAAAGCTAAAGGCACTGCATTTGAGAAATAACAGGTAAATGATATAATTATACTATTAAGTATTTCATAAAAGTGTCAGAAAAAAAGAGTATTATATAAGAGTTAATTTTCGAGTCGAGAGCACTCGTGTACACAGAAGGAGATTTGCTTTATGACAAATAAATGGTTGAAAGTAGCATTAATGGTTACAGCCATTGCTACAGGTACATCCATCAAAATTGATGCAGAAACCGTATTATATGTACCTCAAGATGATCGTCCTGTAAGTTTGCAATATACAGTCGATACAGCTCGTGAGGCGGGTATGACTGTGTTGACACCACCTCAACACTTGATTTCTGGTAAGACGTACCAAGGTCAAGCTGATCAAATTATGGCTTGGGTAGAGCAAAATGCAGGTCGTGCTGATGTTATGGTATTAAGTACAGATACTCTTATTTATGGAGGTCTTGTAGATTCTCGTAAACATAATATTCCTCTTAGCACATTGCAAAATCGCTTGAAACGTATTGAAGGTTTAAAAGCGCGTAATAAAAATGTACGCATCTATGGCTTTGGCACCGTAATGCGTTCCCCACGTGCGAGTGGTGGCGGTACTGAACCGGCCTACTATGCGGAATATGGCCCAACTATCTTCCAAATCGCTGCATTACAAGATAAATTAGATTCTGGCTCTTTAACGCAAGAAGAAACTCAAAAATTGATGAGCCTACAAGCCTCTGTTCCTGTGGAATACTTGCAAGACTGGTTTGACCGCCGTCAAAAAAATATGAAAATCAACAAAGAGTTGATTGATGAAACTCGCAGTGGTGTATTCGACTACTTTGCATTAGGTCATGATGATACATCTCAATTATCTCAATCCGCTCTAGAAGGTCGTTACCTCAACAAATATTCCAAGGATATTTCTGTTGAAAAATACGGTAGCTTCCCTGGTGCTGACCAACTTGGTCTCTTATTGATGGCGCGTTCCCGTACCGATGTGAGCACAGAAAAACCTACATTCTCCGTAATTTATCCACTCGGTGGCGGAGGTAAAACATTACCAGGTTACGAAGATCAAACGATTGATAAAACAATTGCTCAACACGTTGAGGCTGTAGGTGGCACAATGGTGACACAAGGTAAACCAACTGTATTATTGGCTGTTAATACACCTCTTACAACGAGCACAGGCGAGTCTGAAAACTTCGAAAACTTCCCGATGATCTCCAATTCTACAAATGCTTTCGTAGATCGCATTCAACAAGCTGTTGACTCTGGTGTGAACGTAAGCGTTGCAGATATTGCTTTCAATAATGGTGCAGATAATACATTGGTATCCGCTATGTACAAACGAGATTTGTTGTACAAAATCGGTGCGTATAATGGTTGGAATACAGCAAGTAACACAGTAGGTTACGCTATTGCTCAAGGATTATTGCTTAAATCTATGAGTCCAGAAGGTCATCGTGATATGTTGACGCAACAATATTTGGATAACTGGGCATATCAAGCAAATATCCGTAAAGATATTTATCGTATGCAAGATTCTATCAGAACAGACAATGTTCGTTACTCTGGTGAATTAAATGAACGTCTTGAAAGTTATTTAGGTGAACGCATTCAAGATTTCGCTGAAAAATACCTTAGAATCAATCCTCGTACAGTAAAAGCTACATTCCCATGGGGACGTCTATTTGAAACGGATATCACTGTTTATGACAAACCAGTGGTACCACTTGAAAAAGAATTACGCTTGAAACGAGAAGCTGAAGCAAAAGCTAAGGCTGAAGCAGAAGCTAAGGCTAAGGCAGAAGCGGCTGCTAAAGCAAATGGTCAGGCTGTACCAGCACAAGCCGCACAACCTGAAAAAGCTGCAACGCCTCAAACACCTACATCTACACCTCCGGTAGTTAAACAACCAGCTACAGAGTCTCAAGGTCCACGTGTGGTACCAACACCTGCCGCTGTACCTGGTCAATAGTGAATAGGGAATGGCTATGAAAAAAGCGTTTTTACCGGAAATTACTTATATGCGAGGCCTCTGTATGCTCGGTGTTATCGGCATTCATGTAGGATCTTACGCATTGCAAAATCCTTTTGTAAATTTAGAACTCATTAGCGTATTAGAAATTCTTTCTCGCTTTGGGGTGCCTGCGTTTTTCTTCCTCTCTGCATTTGGCTTGTTTTATCATACCTCGGTAGAGGGACCATTCTCATATAAGGAATTTATGCACCGCCGCATTCAGGTGGTGCTATTTCCATATATTACGTGGTCCATCTTTTACTTGCTATATACAGGGATGACAGCTCATAACCTTAGCAATTTACATCCGGGGCCGTTGGCGATAAATTTACTCTTTGGTACCTCTATGTATCATCTATATTTTATGGTTATTTTGCTATGGTTCTACGTGATGATGCCATTATGGCGGGCAATGGTGATAGTCATCTTAAAACGGCCTGTATTTTGGCTGGTGTTACTATTTGTCATCCAAGTTGGTATCGATTATGTTTCGTCTTACATGCTTGGCCGTTGGGTAACAGAAAATCTAAGCAATCAGCCAGTTCTTAAATATCTTTTTGATATGCGACTCAACTATTGGGTTATTCATTATGTGTGGATTTTCCTTTTAGGTGCCGTATGTGCTGAACGATATGAAATCGTCTGCGAATATATGTGGCGTTATCGTTACCTTTTAGGCATCAGCGCGGTAAGCTCCATATTATTGATGCTTGGCTCTTATTACTATGTCATGGACGTATGGCATTATACTGTGTTAGAAGCAATTTACACGGTACATCAAATGAGTCCTATGGGCGTTCTTTATACAGGATTGGGAACGATGTTTAGTTTATTCCTATTCCAAAGGCTACCTATGAATGTGACTATGGAGTCCATTTGGTCTGAGATAGGCGATAAATCGTATGGTATTTATTTAGCGCATCCATTTTGGTTGTTAATCATTTCTGGTGCGATGGCTAAATATAATCTCTTGTATACGGTGGCCAACGTGTTAATTATGTATGTTATGGCGTTGGGATTATCCTATTTGTCTACGGTGGCTCTTAATTATGTGCCTAAATCTATCCGTAAATTTATACTGGGGCATTAGTTTAGTATGAGAACTATTTTATAGAGAGCCCTAATTGGTGCTAGTACGTTAATGGTGTACGTAGTTTTAGTTAGTTTTGTAGTGCTGATTTAGTATAAAAATAATATTTGTTATACATCCGCTAGGATATAGTTTTTAACTATGGTATCCTAGCGGATTTTTGTATATCGAATTAATATCTTTCACAAAGTAAAGTGTGAAAATTTAAAAGTAATTGTGTTATAATAAGTCCATGATGATTACCACTTGATAGAGTAACGGAATAGAAAAAGAGGTGCTCCTATGCAAGAATTAACATATTTTAACGGTGAATTCGTCGAACCAGGTGCCAAAGTTATCAGCATTGATGACCGTGGCTATTTGTTTGGTGACTCTGTATATGAAGTTGTTCGTGTCGTAAAAGGCCGTTGCTTCGCCTTGTCTTACCACCAAGATCGATTGTATCGCTCTATGCGTGAAATGGATATCCCTGTAAAAATGACCCCTGATGATTTGACAGAATTGCACGAAATTTTGATCGAGCAAAGTGAAATCAAAGAGGGCTATATTTATTTACAAATCTCTCGTGGTGTAGCACCACGTCATCATGCTTATGATCGCTCCAAATTAGAACCACAAATGCTTATGTCTATCCGTACCTTGGATTTAGATGAAGTCAATAAATTGGGTGAAGGTGTAAAAGCGATAGCTTTGCCTGATGAACGTTGGGAACATGTAGATATTAAGACTACTAACTTGATCCCGAATATTTTGGCGCAAACAAAAGCAGAAAAGAAATTTGCCTATACAGCCATCTTGTTCCGTGATGGCATTTGTACAGAGGGTGCCACATCTAATGTGTTTGCTGTTAAAGATGGTATCTTGTACACGCATCCAGCGGATAATCATATCTTAAAAGGTATTACGCGCCAAATGATCTTAACCCGTGTAGCACCATCTTTAGGTATTACCATTATTGAGAAAGAATTTGACCGCACCTTTGTAGATGAAGCGGACGAACTATTCTTTACCGATACAATTGGTGGTGTCATCCCAATTATTAAGCTAGACAGAAATCCAGTATCTGGTGGTAAACCAGGTGCTATTACACTTCGTCTACGCGAAGCTCTAGAAAAATTGATGGAAGAAGGACTACCTTGATAGATAAGCTGCTTTCATCAAATGTTAAACATTTACCTTAAGAAAGGAAATTATTTTGATACAATTAGAACACATTAGTAAAGTCTATGAAGGCGCTACTCGTGTGGAAGCGTTGAAAGATATTAGCCTAAATGTGAAAGAAGGCGAAATCTTTGGCATTATCGGTCAATCCGGTGCCGGCAAATCCACATTGATTCGTTGCATCAACATGCTCGAAGCACCTACATCTGGCTCTGTTATCGTAAATGGTACAGATTTAACAACACTTAGCAAATCTGATTTGCGTAAAGCGCGCAAAGATATTGGCATGATTTTCCAACATTTTAACCTATTGTCCTCTCGTACCGTATATGACAATGTGGCATTTCCGTTGGAATTACAAGGAATGAGCAAATCTGAAATCAAGGAACGCATTGAGCCAATTCTTGATATTGTAGGCCTTACAGACCGGATGAACAACTATCCATCTCAATTGTCTGGTGGTCAAAAACAACGTGTTGGTATTGCTCGTGCATTGGCCTCTAATCCAAAGGTTCTCCTTTGTGACGAAGCTACATCTGCCCTTGATCCTCAAACAACAGATTCTATTTTGAAATTGTTGAAAAATATTAATGAGAAGATGGGGCTCACTATTGTGCTCATTACACATGAGATGCACGTTATCCGTGAAATCTGTGATCGCGTGGCGGTTATTGAAGGTGGTGTCATCCTCGAAGAAGGTAGTACTATTGAAGTATTCACACATCCTCGCGAAAATACGACAAAAGAGTTTATTAGCTCTGTAGTGAGTGATAACTTACCTCCAGAAGCATTGGAACATCTAGAGTTGCATGATCAATGGATTGCAGGGACAGCACCTTTAGTGCGTCTCAAATTTACAGGACAAGCAACAGATGAGCCTGTAGTAGCAGGCCTTGTAAGACGCTTTAATTTAGATGTAAGCATCCTTTTTGGCGGCATTGATTACATCCAAAATACGAGCGTTGGTCGTCTCATCGTTATCTTGAATGGTGACCCAGAAAATGCGCAAGAAGGTTTGGACTACATCAAAACGTTACCAATTGAAAGCGAGGTGATCGGTTATGTCAGAGCAAATCATTAATCTACTCATAACTGGTACCCTTGATACATTGCAAATGACGATAATTTCTACCGTAATGGCAATGTTATTAGGTATTCCTCTTGGTGTTGTTTTGGTTGTTACTTCTAAAGGTCATATCTTAGAAAATGTAGCACTCAATAAAGTATTGGGTGCCATTGTCAATGCTACACGTTCTGTACCTTTCATCATCTTGATGGTTGCTATCATTCCGTTTACTCGTATGGTGGTAGGTACATCCATCGGTACAACTGCAGCATGTGTGCCGTTGACCATTGCGGCAATTCCGTTTTTGGCACGCCTTGTAGAAACGTCTATTAAGGACATCAATTTTGGCGTTATCGAGGCGGCTCAATCTATGGGGGCAAGCCCATTACAAATCATTTGGAAAGTATTATTACCAGAAGCATTGCCAACAATTATTGACAATGTAACGGTGCTTATCGTTAACCTCATCGGTTACTCTGCGATGGCTGGTGCTATTGGTGGTGGTGGTCTTGGGGATATTGCTATCCGATATGGTTACCAACGTTTCCAAGCCGATATTATGATCGCTACAATCATCATCTTGATTGTATTGGTACAAGTTGTACAAATGATTGGTGATGCTTGGTCTAAAGCGATGAATAAGAAGTAGGAGGATCCTATGAGTATCAATGAAAAATTGAGAAGTCAACAAAATGACGAATTGTTCACCGCCATTTTAACGCTTGAAAATACAGAGGAATGCTATGCATTTTTTGAAGATATCTGTACGATTAACGAATTAAAAGCATTATCTCAACGCTTACAAGTAGCAAAAATGCTTCGCGCAGGGGATAGCTATGAGAAAATCGTAGAAGAAACGGGTGCGAGTACCGCTACGATTAGTCGTGTAAAGCGCTGTTTAGTATATGGTGCGGATGGTTATACATTGGCCCTCGATCGTCTAGGTGCAAAATAAAATAAATTAGCATGACAACGGTGGCCTTTGGCGACCGTTGATGTGCTATCTGTAGGAGGTTTATTATGGAGTGGCTCATTGCGGTAACAGGTTTACCATTTGATATCCTTATACTCGTTTTACTTGCCGTAGCTGGTGCGTTTGCTGGCTTTGTAGACTCCATTGTAGGCGGGGGAGGCCTCATTTCTGTACCTGCCATGTTATTAACAAATCTTCCACCTAGTGTGGCTCTAGGCAGTAATAAATTATCCAGTATCTTTGGTGCTGGTAGTGCATCGATTACATTTTTGAGAAATCACATGGTTGATTTTTCCCTAGTTCGCAAATTACTGCCTTTTACCTTTGTGGGTTCTATGCTTGGTACCTTGGCGGTTGTTTCTTTACCACCGCTATATGTAAAGCCTATTATTATCATATTACTTGTTTGTGTAACACTCTTTGTGGTGTTCAAAAAAGACTGGGGTGAAATCAATCGTACATCTCAGGTAACAGGAAAAGCGCTATATATTTGTATGGCTTTTGCTCTTGGCATTGGTATATATGACGGCTTTATTGGTCCTGGTACAGGTACATTTCTGATTATGGGCTTTATCTTTACAGGCTTTGATTTTTTACATGCATCTGCTAATGCAAAAATATTGAATTTTACTAGTAATTTGGCGTCTTTATTGGTATTTTTATATTTAGGACACGTCAATATTACGTATGGTCTTGCCACCGGGGCAGGTCAAATTATAGGTGCTTATTTAGGCTCGCATTTGGCAATTGCGAAGGGCTCATCTTTGGTGCGAGTTGTATTCTTGTCGGTAACGACAGTTATGTTGTTGAAATTAGTCTATGACTATATTTCAACATTATAGGAGGGCAAGGTATGCCTCATAAAAGTGATGTTCAAGTGGCCTTGATTAGTGGTGGTACATCGGGTATTGGATTTGCTACGGCAAAGCTTTTACTTAAAGAAGGTTGGTGTGTAGTCATCAATGGTCGAAATGAAAAAGTTGGTCAAAAGGCTAAAACTAAGCTGCGTCGTTATTCCTCTAAGGTACAATATATTCAAGGTGATGTATCTAAAATTGAGGACTGTCAGCGAATTGTAAAAGAAACAGTAGATTTATTTGGTGGGGTGTCTGCTCTTGTAACAGCTGCAGGCTATTATGAAGAAGAGTTACTAGCTGATGTTACAGAAGCAGCTTTTGATGAAATGTTTGGGACCAATGTAAAAGGTACTGTATTCTTATGTCAAGCGGCGCTTCCCTATTTACGAGCCTCAAAGGGCAGTATTGTAACAATCGCTAGTGATGCAGGTTTACAAGGTAATGTAGCGTGTTCTGTATATGGTGCGTCAAAGGGAGCTGTAGTGAGCTTTACAAAATCTCTATCCCTTGAAATGGCACCTCACAGTGTTCGTGTAAACTGTGTGTGTCCTGGTGATGTAGATACATCATTAGTAGATAAACAGATTGCTAATGCCCACCAAGATGCGGCGGCTGCTAAGGCTGAAATGGGCCAACATTACCCATTAGGTCGTATTGCTAAGCCTCATGAAATTGGCGAAGTAATTGTATTTTTGTTGAGTAATAAGGCGTCTTTTGTGACAGGTGCAGCCTGGACAATCGATGGAGGACTCACAAGTTGGTAATATAGAAAATATTAGAAGCTATTATATATGGATAATTAGAAAAATTCATTTCACTTCTATCAATAGAATGGTATAATAATACTAATAATAAGACCTATAGTTGGTTCACAACAAAGGAGAATACTTATGGCAGAATATAATGGCGTAACACTTGAGCCCCTTACGGATGGATCTCAAGATCGTGACTATCAAGTTGAACAATTTATCTTCTGGGGGGCAGGTCGTGCGGCAGCATTGGCATTATCCTCTAAATTCAGCAGTGTCGCTTTGTGCGCCAATGCTACGTACATGGTAACTCGCATTGCTCATCTTTATGATGTAGAATTGCAAGCAGGTGCTGTAGTTGGTTTAGTAGGTGGTCTTAGCACAGCTGTAGGTACAGCTGCAGTATCCCTTCTAATTCCAATTAAAGCTGTTCGCGTTCCTGTAGCTATCGGTTTAACTTATGCTATTGGTAAAATTGCACATATTTGGATTCAAGATGGCATGCCTTCTGATATCGAACGTTACAAACCGATGGTTGCTGAATTCTTTGAAAATGGCAAAGCTATTGCTTCTGAAATCGTTCGTGATGCAAGTGCTAGCATTCCTTTCACTCAAGGTCAACGTGACGTATGGGCTGGGATTGCTAACGAAACAGGTCTTGCTAAAGAATCTTTAAAGCAAGTTTACGATGAAAAAGTAACACCTGCCATCAATAAATGGAATAATGAAACAAAATACCAAATCCATGATAACGCAGCAGAGGTTGTAGCAAAGGTTTCTGATGCAGCGAAAGAAAAAATTGATTCTGCTAAAGAAGGTATTGAAGTAGCCAAAGAATTCGCAAAAGGTGGTGTAGAAGTGGCAAAAGCTTCTGCACAAGTAGCAGTAGAAACTGCAAAAACTAAAGCTTCTGATGCCGTAGAGACAGCAAAAGATGTTGCTACAAACACTGTTAATACAGCGAAAGAAAAAATTGGCGGTTTGCGTAAATAAACGCTGAAGGATTATTATTACTATGAATCCATTTAATATTATTAAATATGGTAAGTATTTTAGCGAATCAAGATTTTTAGGGTTTCTTGGTCGATATGGTAAGAAACTTGCCTTTGTACAACAAGCAGTAACCTTGTTCCTTTGTTTTCGTGACAAGGATACTCCCAAATATGTAAAAGCGGTCATTGCAGGTGCCTTAGGGTATTTGGTATTACCTATTGATATTGTGCCGGATGCGATTGCTGTATTAGGTTGGGTAGATGATGTGGCAGTACTCGGATTAGCCTTTAAGATTGCGAATCGTTATATCAAAACGAGTCATCAAGAAGAGGCAAAAAAATTCTTTCCATTTGGTAGCAGTCGCTAACTTTTACCATTTTAGGCAGTTTGATCCACAGTGATTGAACTGCCTTTATTTATTTGACACACTAAAGTAATAGATATAGAATAAAAATTGTATACTATTTAAAAAGGACAGAATTTATGCATATTGCTTCAGTAAATGTACGATTTTATGAAACTGATATGATGGGGATTGCTCACCATAGTAACCATTTTAGATGGTTCGAAATGGCGCGCATTGAATTCCTTCGTAAGATCGGTGTCACTTTGTGGGATATGATGAATGAGGATATTGTATTTCCTATCATGAATGTATCTTGCAATTATAAAGAACCTGCGAATTTCGATGATGAACTTCACATCGAAACGTATTTGGTTAAGATGACAAGGGCTCAAATGGTGTTTCGCTATCGCATGCGCCGTGCTAGTGATGGAGCGTTACTTGCTACGGGGGAAACTAAGAACGCCTTTATGTCAAAATTAACAGGAAAAATTGTGCGATTAGACGATACTTTTTATCTGCCTATGTTAGCAGCTGTTGAGGAGATGCCGCATGAGTAATGTACAACAATTGCCTATCGGTGTATTTGACTCTGGTGTAGGCGGATTATCTGTATTGAAGGTATTACAAGAACAATTTCCTAACGAAGATTTTATCTATATCGGTGATAATGCGAATAATCCTGTAGGTAATCGCAGTGATGATGAAATCACTTATTTAGCGTGCCGTATTGCGGAGACGCTAGAAAAGCAGCCTGTTAAGTTGATGGTGATTGCTTGTAACACCTTCACCGTTGTGGCTCTTGATGCGGTACGTGAACTTGTATCTGTGCCAGTTATTGGTGTATCACAAGGTGTAAAAACAGCTATTAATAAAAGTAAAAGCAAGACTATCGGTATTATGGCGACCGTGGCCACTGTAAATAGTCATATTCATAAGCATGTGGCTTTAGAAGTTGATCATGAGGTTTTTGTTTGGGAACAACCTTGTCCAGAGTTGGCGGGGCTTATTGAACAAGGTCATTTAGATGATTACTTTGTTCGTGAAGTATGCAAGGATTATTTAGAACCTTTATTATCTCGAGAAATTGAGGTTGTTGTTTTGGGGTGTACTCATTTTCCATTTGTACAACCTTTACTAGAGGAACTAACATCGTGTCGCATTCAGTTCATTGATCCTGCTTTTGAAACAAGTGAATTGGTTCGTCACAGACTAGAGAGTAAAAATCTTTTCAATCATCAAGATACTGTAGGCACCGTGACATTGTATTTTACAAAGGATGTCGAACTTGGTGATACGTTGAGTGCATCCTTCCTTGATACAAGCCGTCGTACCATTGAACATATTACATTATAAAGGAGATACCCTATGTGGTTTTATAACATCCTCAGTGCAGTAATAGCTATTATTGTGGCTGTTGCAGCTCTGTACTTATTATTCCGTTTGTTTGTGTTGAAACAAGGTAATGAAAATATTGTCTTATTAGCGAAACGGGCAACGAACTTCCAAGTGTCTGATCGTAGTTTTGAATCCATTACGTTGTTCTGTGATATACCATTTGTAAATAAAGGGCGCCAATTGGGCACAATAATGGACTTATTTCCACGTCCATTATTACCGGAAGAACATTTTGATGCCGTTAAAGTAAATGCTTGGGCTATGGATATTAATCGTCCGCGTCAAGATGGATATTTTGAAGCTATAATTATCAAACCACGCAAAGGTGGCACAATTCGTGTATATGTTACATTAACAGGTAAAACTGGCAATATTCGAGAAGATATTAAGGGATTCCCTTATATGGACATTGATATTTACTACCAAATCGTAGGCCGGACAGACTATCATATTGATAAACAGCGTATTCGTTTGACTGCTGAAGAAGTTCAAGCAGCAATGGTTCAATAAGGAGGCATAACAATGGCAGAATTAGAGTTAGTATGTGTGCCAACACGTATCCTTACAGATAATGATGACATCGTTGATGCTATCGTTGAATTTGGCGGACATAATATTGGACCTGAAGATATCGTATGCGTTGCTGAATCTGTAGTAGCTATTACGCAAGGTCGTTTTACACGTCCTGAAGAGCTAAATGTGTGCTGGCAAGCTCGTTTAATTAATCGTTTTATCCATCCAGATGGATCCATGGCATCTATTTATGGTATGCAATCGGCTATGAATTTGGATGGTAAATGGAAGGTATTAGGTGCTTTTATTTTAGGCGCTATTGCTAAAATTTTCCGTAAACCAGGGGTATTCTATGCAATTGCTCGGGCTGCATCCTTAACAGATGATGTAACGGGGACTATGCCTCCATTTGATAAGCACATTGTATTTGGTCCAAAGGATCCGGATAAAGTGGCTGAGAAAATTGTATCTCGCACTGGTTGTTACGGTGCCGTTGTAGCTGATGTTAATGATTTGAAACGGTCCGCTATTTTAGGTACAAGTCGTGGAATTGACGCTAAAAAAATTGCACAATTGTTGATTGATAATCCATTTGGTAACGATAGTCAAATGACTCCGATTGTTATCATCAAAAATTACGCATCTGTATCTGGTAAATAACAGAAGGCTGTACTCATCACATAGAGATGGGTACAGCTTTTTTATATAATGAGCCTGAATATGGACTATACGCAGATTTGAATAGGGATTGCATATTAGATCAAATAGAGAGTATATGGTAGCTTAAATGGAGTTTTCTTTACTACGTTTTGAGTTTGTATGGATTCTTTATTAATACTAAAAGGAGGTTATATGTTACTAGGGTTAGACGTAGGTGGAACTTTTACCGATGCGGTTATCATTGATGCCCATCGTGTAGTGGCAACTGCGAAGAGGCGGACTACAAAGGATAATCTAATGAATGGTATAGGTGAGGCCTTAGATGCGGTTTTGGAGGGCTATGATACATCAAATATTGAACAAGTAACCTTATCTACTACCGTGGTGACAAATACCATCGTAGAAGCGAAGGAGCAAGTAGTAGATCTCTATGTGATTACAGGTCCAGGCCGTAATGTAGATGATATATTCCCCGTGGAACCTATATATCTTCAAGGTTATACAGATCATAGAGGTATCGTTGTAGAGCGTACCCCTGCTGATGCTGTACGTGGTATAGCCAACATGGTTCAAGCACGTAGTGGTACCGATTTGGCTGCTGTGTCCGCTAAATTTGGGGTGCGGAATCCTCAAGAAGAACTATCTATTACAGAGGAATTGAAAAATACGTATCATACAATTTCTAATGGCAGTTTATTAAGTGGTTCTTTAAATTTCCCTCGTCGTACTATTAGTGCTTATTTTAATAGCGCTGTGACACCCGTATTTACGGTGTTTAAGAAAAATGTTGAAGATGCTCTCAGTGCACGGAATATATTGGCTCCACTTCACATTTTAAAGGCCGATGGTGGTTCTCTACCTATGGAGCATATGGTGAGTCGTCCAGTAGAGACTGCCTTTACAGGCCCTGCTGCAACAGTTCTTGGACTATCGGCTCTCGGCGTTATAGGTAATAAGCATACAGTGGCTCTAGATATTGGGGGTACTACAACGGATATATCCCTTTGGAAGCATGGTAAACCATTGATGACAAAAAATGGTGTATCTATTCGTGAGTATCCAAGTGCAGTACGATCCTTTGCCGTTACCTCTGTCGGCATTGGTGGGGAATCTGTAGTTCGCTTTAAAAATGGTAATCTTACCGTAGGTCCTGAACGAGTGGGACCATCGGTAGCTCTAGGGGGTATAGAACCTACCTTGGGGGATGCACTTATCGTGCTCGGTCACGCGAACTATGGAGACTTTAATCTAGCAACACGAGCTTTACAAGATTTAGCAGATGCTATCCAGGCTACGTTTCAATCTAATAATGTAAATATCTCAAATAATCAACTAACTCTTATTAAGACCGCCTCTGATGTAGCAAGACTAATCCTACAAAATGCGTTGGAAACGATTCAACGTGGCGTAGATGAGGTCATAACAGTTGAGAACAAACGCCCTATTTATGTGGTGGCAGATATTGTAAATCCTGATATATTTGTGCCTGAACATATTGTTGTAGTAGGAGGCACGGCGCCAAGTCTCGGAGCGAGCATTGGAGAATATATGGATTTACCTATTACGATTCCAGAAAATGCAGCCGTAGCGAATGCTATTGGTGCTGCGCTAGCCCTATCTACCATCGAACTCACTGTCCATGTAGATACAAAACGTCGTTTACTTGTCATTCCGGAATTAGGTATTAAACAGCAAAATTGTACTTTAAAACGAGCGGAACAAGTTGTAGAACGAGCCAAAGAGGCTCTTAGTGAAGAGGCTTTACGTTTAGGTTTAGATACGGCGCAAGAAATCGAGGTCATTAGCATTGAAGATTTCCCTGTGGTAGAGGGCTGGCAATCTATGGAGCGTTTAATTACGGTGAAAGTACAACTAGCGGCGGGGGTGAAACACTATGTGGAATAAAGGTTTATCCTATCGTGAGCGTCATGGTCTTATAGAAAAGGATATAAACACGAAACTGAATGACGACGTGAATTCTACTATTGGTAAGGCTAAATATCATCACAGTTTAGGTCTTGTCTTTTTCCCTGCGTTTGACTGGAAAATTTCTGAAACACATCCTGAACGACAAGAGCGTTTACTCTATACGCGTGATCAAATTGTAGAAGAAGGTTTGTTAGATATACCGAATATTAGAGAATATAATCCAATAGTAGCTGATTGGGATACAATAGATCGGGTTCATGTTGGTGCTCCAGATTTAGAGTCTTGGGTGACTGAAGCTCATCGAGTATCTGCTGGAGGTGCTATTGCGGCAGCTGATGCGGTCATGCGCGGTGAAGTAGATCGCGCCTTTGCATTGGTAAGACCACCAGGTCACCATGCGATGGCTATGGTTCATGGTATTCGTGGCTTCTGTACGATTAATATTGAAGCCGTTATGATTCAACACATACGTCAAACTTATGGAATTAAACGCGTTGCCGTAGTAGATACTGATGTACATCACGGTGATGGTTCTCAAGATGTGTTTTACCATGATCCTGATACGTTGTATATTAGCTTCCATCAAGATGGACGTACTTTATATCCTGGCACAGGCTTTATGGATGAATTTGGTGGACCTCAGGCCATCGGTGGTAACATCGATATTCCACTACCGCCTGGTACGGGTGACGAAGGCTTGATGAAGGTCATGCGTGAGCTTGTATTGCCTATCCTTGAAGAGTTTAATCCAGATATCGTCATTAACTCGGCTGGGCAAGATAATCACTTTAGCGATCCATTAGCCAATATGCAGGTAACTGCAAAAGGCTATGCAGAGTTAGTCGATTTATTACAAGCAGATATAGCAGTCTTAGAAGGGGGATATTCCGTACAGGAAGCATTGCCATATGTGAATACAGGTATCATTTTATCCATGGCAGGCCTTGATTACAGCAAGGTCGTAGAACCTGCCTTTGACCCTGTTAAATATAAACAAAGTCAAAGTGTAACAAATTATATAGATGAGCTTATCGCTAAGTGGAAGGTACAATGGGCTAATCGATATCGTATAGCAGAAGAAGAACGTGCTGGTGTAGGTGATATTTGGTCAAATCGTTACAATGTGTATTACGATGAAACGGGCGTACAAGAGGAGCGCCTTGAAAGGGTGCGCATGTACGAAGACAAGGTAGGCTGGCATAGCGTGCTTTCACGAGGACAATACGGCCCGTATGGGCCGCAAAGTGTATATGCGATGTTCATCCCTTGGCAAGCAGATAAAGGGACGCGTCAAGATGCTATCGCAGAAGCAAAACGAGCTAAAGCAGAAGGGGGAGCTAGCCGTTACGTTGTGGTAGATCCACTTGGTGACGGACAATATGAACTATAATGTTAATCTTTGTAAATGATAAGGTGAGTTATCATGTTAGAATCGTAAATTATAATATGATTCGTAATGCTGAAAAATAGAAAAATTATGATATAATATAAGAAATAACGCCCCTTTGTGTAAGGGGCGTTCTAATATTTAGTTTTAGAATGGTGAGGTTCCTATGCGCAGTGATAATAGAACAGCGGGTCAATTGCGACCTATTAAAATAACACGGAATTTTACAGAGTATGCAGAAGGTTCTGTACTTATTGAGTGTGGTAAGACCAAGGTTATCTGTACAGCTACTGTTGAAGATTCTGTGCCACGCTGGCTAAAAGGTTCTGGGCAAGGATGGGTAACTGCGGAATACTCATTATTGCCACGTTCTACGCAAACTCGCGTGAGCCGTGAGGCTGCAAAGGGAAAACAAACAGGACGGACTGTAGAAATTCAACGCCTTATCGGTCGTGCATTGCGTGCTGTTGTGGACCTTGAAGCATTAGGAGAGCGTTCTATCACTATCGACTGCGATGTGATTCAAGCGGATGGCGGTACACGAACAGCCTCGATTACAGGTGCCTTTGTAGCTCTCGTTGATGCGGTGGACTTCACTTTTGGCGGAGCTGGAAAATTTCCAATTACTAACTTCTGTGCAGCCATCTCCGTAGGTATTGGTCCAGATGGTCCTATTACGGACCTTTGTTACGAAGAGGATAGTGCCGCCATTGTAGATATGAATGTAGTCCGTACCGGTTCTGGTAATATGGTTGAAGTACAAGGTACAGGTGAACACGGTACATTTAATCGTGATGAGCTCAACGCTTTACTTGATTTAGCAGAGGCTGCTACAGATGAGCTCATGGCTAAACAACGTGAAGTACTTGGTGCGACAGCAGATAAAGTAGGTAAAGAGTATCCTACAGCTCCGGAGGTATAAAATGGAACAAATTGTGCTTGCTACAGGCAATAAAGGAAAAATTCGTGAGTTCTCTGAGGCTTTTTCCCATTTATCTATCGATTGTGTACCTGTAAAAGCTGTGATTTCCATTGAGGAGCCTGAGGAAACTGGTACAACCTTTATGGAAAATGCTCTGTTGAAGGCTCGTTACTATGCGAAGGCTACGAATCGCCCATGCCTTGCTGATGATTCTGGCATTACTGTCGATGTCCTCAATGGTGCACCAGGTGTATATTCTGCGCGTTATGCAGGTCGTCATGGTGATGACAATGCAAACAACGAGAAGTTAATTCGTGAACTACAAGGGAAAAGTAACCGTACAGGTCATTATGTATGCGCTTTAGCACTTGTTTATCCTGATGGCCGAGAAGTTACTGCGGAAGGCTATTGTGATGGACTCGTTCAAGATGAGCCAAAAGGGGAGAATGGCTTTGGCTATGATCCGTACTTCTATGTGCCTGAGTTTAAAAAGACGATGGCAGAGCTAAGTATAGAAGAGAAGGAAACGATTAGTCATCGTGGCCGTGCACTACGTGAATTAATTAACAAGCTTTGATATTTTCGAACTATATGGTATAGTTCATATAAATATATAATATAGTGGCATTAGAGATTAAATACAATGAAACGAATTGGCATTTTAAGTGACACTCATGGGTATCTAGAGGATATCGATCTCGTCTTGGCTGCTACCGCTGATCAAGACATCGATATGTGGCTTCACGCTGGTGATTTTGGAGATGACGCACGCTATATGCAGGAACATACGGATATTCCTGTATATGCTGTGCGTGGGAATAACGACCGTGTGCAACCGCTTGAACCACGAGAGCAATTAATTCCTCTTGAAGATACCTATATTTACATGACACATGGACATGAGGTATCATATTATAATCGAATACAAAAACTGATTGAGTTAGGAACTGACATGGGTGCACGACTCATCGTGTCCGGTCATAGCCATCATCATGGGGAGGTTCGTGCCCGTGATGCGGTATTTGTAAATCCTGGTAGTATTTCTTTGGCTCGTGATCGCTCCGGTGGTACCTTTGCCATCGTTACCTACGATAATGGACAGTTTGATGTAGAGTTTGTGTATAAACAAGATATTGTTTAGTTATATGGTGAAAGCTTCGGTTTTGAAACTTTCAAAAGGAATAGTAAGTCTATGCATGGAAAGGGTTATGACATATCATGGATACACCAGTTAAAGCAAAGCCTAAAATGAAGTTATATGGTTTTAACAATCTCACGAAAACATTGAGTTTTAATATTTATGATATTTGTTATACTCGTACAGAAGAAGAGAAAAAACAATACATTCAGTACATTGATGAAGTATACAATGCGGATCGTTTAACGGCTATTTTGACGGAAGTTAGCCATATCATCGGTGCTAATATCCTTAATGTAGCGAAACAAGATTATGATCCACAAGGTGCGTCTGTTACGATTTTAATTTCTGAAGAGGAAATTGAAAAAGAAGATGTAGTTATGCATTTAGATAAATCGCATCTTACTGTACATACGTATCCTGAAAGCCATCCGCATAAAGGGATTAGTACATTCCGTGCCGACATTGAAGTGTCTACATGTGGACAAATCTCTCCGTTAAATGCACTTAATTACTTAATTCAAAGTTTTGACTCTGATATTCTTACCTTGGATTATCATGTACGTGGCTTTACTCGGGACGTGTCTGGTAAGAAAATTTATATTGATCATCGCATCAATTCTATTCAAAATTACATCAGTGCAAAAACTCGCAACATGTACAACATGATTGATGTAAATGTATATCAAGAAAATATTTTCCATACTAAGATGATGTTAAAAGAATTTGATTTAGATAATTATCTTTTTGGCATTACTGAGTCAGAGTTGAGCGATCGCGAAATCAAGCAAATTAAACATCAATTAAAACAAGAAATGATGGAAATCTTCTATGGACGCAATTTGCCATCTGTAAAAGCTTAAAGACAGTTTTTATAACATTGTTGTGACAGCTTTTATCGTATAATACGAAGATAGACTTGAAGTAGATAATCCTTATATGGCTTATCTACTTTTTTATAATTTACTTTATTACTACGGGAGCTTAATGATAGTTGTTTTTAAAAAAATCGAAAAACTATATCGAAAAAACTTGAATTATGATTTAGCATTTTGTATAATACAATTAGTTAAAGGTATAAATTACCGACTCTAAAGAGTCCGAGTGTATCCACAAAGGAGAATTGTTATGGACGTACGTGAATTAGCTGTACAAAAAAAACGTGAATTAAAAGGTTTCCTTACTGTAGGGACTAAATATGAATTAAAAGACGCTCATGATTTATCTGTAGCTTACACACCAGGTGTAGCAGAACCATGTTTGCGTATTAAAGATAATGAAGCAGAATCCTTCGAATTAACTTGCCGTTCCAACATGGTTGCCGTTGTATCTGACGGCACTCGTGTACTTGGTCTTGGTGATATTGGCGCTGCAGCAGCATTGCCAGTAATGGAAGGTAAATCCTTATTGTTCAAAAAATTCGGTGATGTAGACTGCATTCCATTGGTTGTAGATACAAAAGATGCTGATACATTGATTAATACAGTAAAATTGTTGCAAAAAAACTTTGCTGGTATAAATTTGGAAGATATTTCCTCTCCTAAATGCTATGAAGTTGAAAATCGTTTGAAAGCAGAGTTAGAAATCCCTGTATTCCACGATGACCAACACGGTACTGCTATCGCATGCTTAGCAGGTGTAAAAGGAGCTCTTCGTTTGGTTAAAAAGGATTTAGCTACTGCTAAAATCGTTGTAAACGGTGCTGGTGCGGCAGGTGCTAATATTGCTCGCTTATTATACCTTGCAGGTGCTCGTGATATTACATTGTTGGTATCCTCTGGCGTATTGCATAAAGACTACAAACGTCTTGACTCTTTACAAGCTGAATTAATCGATTTACTTAAACTTGAAGAAAAACATGGCGATTTGGCTGAAAATGCTAAAGGTGCTGATATTCTTCTTGGTGTATCTGCAGCGGGTGCTTTCACAAAAGAAATTTTGGAAAGCTTAGCTGACGATGCAATTGTATTTGCAATGGCTAACCCTAATCCAGAAGCAACATATGCTGATATGAAAGCTGCTGGTATCCGTGTTGCTGGTACAGGTCGTTCCGATGCTCCTAACCAAATCAACAACGTAGCAGTATTCCCAGGTGTATTCCGCGGTGCTATCGACGTTCGTGCGTCTCAAATCACTGACGAAATGAAATTAGCTGCTGCTGACGCTTTGGCTCACTTGATTCCTGATAGTGAATTGAACGAAGAAAACGTAATGCCATCCGTATTCGATCCTCGCGTAGCTCCAGCTGTTGCTAAAGCAGTTGCTGAAGTTGCTGTAAAACAAGGTATTGCTAAAAATCCTCAAGCAATAGAAGATGGTAGCTACGAAGGTTAATTTATTTGCTTTACTAGCATTTTATAATCTTATATAACCATAGAACAATACAACATGCACCTCGAAAGGGGTGCATGTTTTTATATGATCGATTAAGTATATGATTGGCTTTATACTATTAGGGCGAATAATCTATAGATTAAAATGATATAGAGGCGTAGGCGTATAGGATAATAGAAGTAAGGATAGATATATATTAAAGAATGTATTAATGTATCAGTAAAAAAATTAATGAAGTTGTAAAAAAGTACTTGTCACTAGTTTCTATCAATGATATAATAATTTTCGTTGCAGAGCGATACTCAAGAGAGTAAGGACTCAGCAAGAGTAGTGGTTGACATCAACTACCGGGTTTGCTATAATAGCAAAGTAATTAATGACGGGGCATAGCGCAGTTTGGTAGCGCACCTGGCTTGGGACCAGGGGGTCGCAGGTTCGAATCCTGCTGCTCCGACCATTTTTTATTTGCGGGTGTAGCTCAATGGTAGAGCCCCAGCCTTCCAAGCTGGTCGCGAGGGTTCGATTCCCTTCACCCGCTCCATTTTTTTTTGCCTTTTTTAGGGTATACTAAGATAGGGTGTAGTTGACGATACATAGTACATAATTTATACTATAATAGATAATTATATAGGGAATCCACATGGTTCAGTAGCTCAGTTGGATAGAGCAACGGCCTTCTAAGCCGTGGGTCGGGGGTTCGAATCCCTCCTGGATCACCAAAGAAACGTAATAGCCGTAAGGGTTTTAGCCCTTACGGTTATTTTTTTATTACCCTAAAAGAAATGCAAGGATATGGTGCAAGTATAGTTTTTTATACTTGCATTATCCTTGCATCAGGTATATAGGTTTGATACATAATTGAAGGTTTGCTCTTCATTTTGTATCGCATGAGCATATACTTTAATTATCATTGCTGTGCTATCATGACCAGCTAACTTAGCAATTTCAGTATAAGGTACGTTATGCTGTACTAGGTTTGAAATAAACGTATGTCGTGCCACATGGCTGGATAGATGCTTTTCAATACCTAATTCTTTACCAACCTTAGTAAAATATCTCTTACTAAAATTATGTTTATCAAGAGGTCGTAAACCCGTCTCGTTTTCCGCTACCCATAGCTTGCCTTTAGACATTGCCAGTGCACGTTTTAGCACAGAGATAGTATAAGAATTACTAATCGGGATTATACGCTTACTCGAGCGTGTTTTAGGATCTTTACGATTCATTCCGCATTGGGTATCACCCCATGAAGCATTAACATGAATCTTTGCTTTAGTATCATCAATGAAGTCAATTTCATTCCATTGTAGAGCTTGTAGCTCGCCAATACGTAGACCACATTGGAATAGTAGGAGCATACAATGTTCTAAATGGTGGCCTTTGTAATAGTTCAGGAAACATTGTGTTTCATTGACTGTAAGGGCCTCTTTTGGATGCCTAGGAGCTGTTGAGACTGGTTTAACCAACGAATCATAAAAATTTGTCGGAATCAAATCCAGGCTATACAGTTTCTTTAAGGTTAGACTCAGTACAATGAATGTTTTGCGTATATTGGTAGTATACTGGTCAACAAACTGTTGTAGTGAGGCTTTTGAAAGGTCGGAGATAGACATTGTGCCAAAGAATGGTTTGATTCTATTTTCCGTTATATCAAGATAGAGTTTACGAGTGGCTTCGGCATATGTTGCTTTTGTGAAGAAATTGATGCAGAAGTCGTAGTAACTTTGATTGGCACCAGCAGATGCTTTTTTCTTCGATGATTGCTGTTCGTATTTGGACTCAATGAAGCGATACTTATATAACCCATTGTCACGATCTACAATCATTCGTTTTCGCTCAGCGTCGGCCTCTTCTTTCGCGGTGAAACCTTTGGAGCGGAATTTTATTATGCTACCCTGGTCATCACAATACAGTGGGAGATTACGTATGTAATAATACGTTTTGCCACTTCGTTGCGTTTCCTTCGAGATGATACCTTTACCTGATGGAATTTGGTACATTATGGACTCATTTCTCTTGCCATTGGAGTACCTGTTCACAAAATCATTATAAAAGATACCATAGTTATTGGCAATGAAGGACTCACAATCATTTAGTGTAAAGTAATAGCAATTGCCAACCTTATTTTTAGATAGTAAATACCCTTGATCACGTAAACGCTTTCGAAGTGTTTGCACTGATACATTTAAGAATTCACTCAACTTTTGAATAGAGAGGGCTGCGATGGTCTTATTTGAAGTTTTCATGGCCGGCACAGCCCTCCTTTCGTAGTTAAGGTTAAATCTTTATCGGTACTTATACATCACTTGTACTGCAATCTTCTTCAATGGCTTCAACTCCATCTTTGGAAGCATATTCTATAATGACAGATGGTATGGAAACTAATATTGGCATAATTTTTTTAGCTTGTCCTGTAGTGTCCACAGCATATTGCTGACCATCTATTGTGTGGTAACAGCCAATAACATCATTTATGGTTGTTTCACCATTTTTACAAGTTACTCTAAGTAGTCCAGCGTAGAGATACTGACCATCGGGTAGACGTGTTACTTTTTTTGATGCATTTTTATCTGATTTTTTTAACATAATTGAAATCCTCCACAATCTTCATATCTGCGAATTCGACACCATTTTCAATTAAGTCGTATATGACTTGATTTGTTGGGGTAGAGATTATCCCCATAAGTGCAGCAATTGGCTTTTCCTGACTTATTGGGGTAGATACTTTCGGAACATGTTTTACGTTTAACGAGAGGTTCTCATTACTCCAATCGCCCTCATCGTTACTATAGTCATCAAAAAAATTATCAGTCTCCAATAAGTCGAAACTTATGTCGTCTCTTGGGTTTGTTTCACCTTGATTTGAGGCACATTGGTTTTGTGGCAATGTACCGTACAGACCTAAGTTTGTGAGTATGCTACTAATTGCCTTTTTTTGATGTCTTAAATCACTAGGGCTTTGCTGCCATACTTTATCAGTAAAGATATTTCTTGGATGAATAAGGATGTGTATGTGAGGAGAAGAGGGGTGGTCAGTATGTATTGCTGAAAACATTGGATACCCATCAAAAACCTCCATTAAACCTTTCACTATCTCTTTTAGTTCATTTGTTGAAGGAATGCGATCTCCATATGGACATAACATTGCATGTAGAAATAGACGTTCCTTTTCTGTTTTATGCATAGGATGTACAGACCAAGCCTCCAATGGGGTATCAAGGTCTAAATATTGTTCGCTACATAAATCAGATGATGTCTTCTTTTTATTGAAGATGTAGTCAATAGCTTCGTTTGGAGTTTTTAAACGGGCTGACTGTGCACCAATCATTTTGAAGATAGACGTAAGCTTTGCCATAGTTCATGTGCCTCCTTTTTAAAGCTTGTATTTGCAAATTTCGTTTTTGCAATTAGTAGAAATCTAAGCAACCTCGCTTGAAAGAGCGAATCGTTTAATAGTTTATTAGGCTCTTTATTATGGTAAGAAGAATCTGATGCTGGGGATATGTTATCCTCAGGCAAATTTGCTATTAATGACCTAACAACCGTAGAGCGGTTTCTATTCACTAACTTACAATAGCTATCGAGCTGATTAGATAAAGTTTCATCTAACTCAACATTTAATTTCGGTTTTTTACTACCCATTTTAGTCACTCTCCTTTTCTATATAATGGATTTGGATTTGATGAGCTTTAGTGTGTATCTGGACAGATAAATCTTTTAAATCATCTATTTTCCACTTTAAGCCAGACAGACAATATACGTTACCCAGACCATTTTTGGACATATTTTTTCTGACTTTAGTTACTCGATCAAAAGAATCAAAAATACAACGACGCAAATCTGCCATTGTATTTTCATGCAGTCCATTTTCTTTACAATAAATGGAGTATACTTCTTTCAAGTCCGCCATTGGAATGAATGAACCCTCTGTATCAGCTTCTATCAAATCCTCAATAAAATTTTTCTCACTTTGAGACTCGCCAAGTTGATTTTGAAACCATTGTTCACTTTGCGTAGACGTTGTGAAGCCATTAATTAATGCGTTACTATATGCATATATACATGCTGTAGCAATGAGATCAATTTCATCTTTAAGCTCATTAATCAAATTTGGATTCGGATTAGTCGGGACTTTATGAAATCGAAGAAATAGCATACGCTCGGCAAAAGGTGCAATTTCTGTGGCCCTTATTCTAGGTAAAGCATTACCGACTAAGACCAGCTTTGTTCGAATTGCAATAGATATAGATGGCTGATACTTTTGTGAAAGTGTGACCACTTCATTGCCAATTATCAATTTCAAGGTATTCATATCAACAGATACGTTAGAGTCATAGTCTTCAGTAATGTTTATATGAGCACCTAAAAGAGACGCGTTTTCGTTATGTCGGCCGATAAGGGATAGATCCAGATGAGAAACTACGGATGCAGGTAGTAATAGAGATAATATTTTTAGTATTAAACTTTTACCAGTATTGGGTTTGCCTATGAAAAGTACAGCTTTTTTATGACCGACAGTTGGACTTAATAGATAACCCATAAGTTCCAATAGTCTAAGTTGACTATCGGAATCATTGGGAAACATATCATTTAGAAGCTTATAAAAATTGGTGTTATCTAATTTTGAGAGTATATCGTCATCATTTTGTAGAATGAGATCCAGTCTATACTCAGCTTCTATACGATATGTATGAAAGTCCTGAGGTGTTTGAACATGAAAGTCGTTAAGCTTTGTTAAATTTAGAACCCCATTTTTAAAGAGAATATTATTTTCAGAATGTTCACTAGATACTTCAAAGTCTGGATCGACAATAATATCTTCTAATATACTTTTAAGTGTTTCTGCTCTTAAATGGCGATTAACGTCGCTTTGAAAAATATGCTTGCGTAAGTATCGTTGAATATCCTTATCATTGGCATATGTTTCCCAATAATCATCTTTGTTCTTAATTGCTAATGCCCCATTGATGACTTTTAGATTGTCATTTTTAAGTAGGGCATCCTTAACTAATACCGGGTTGATAGTTCCTTTATTGTTTATAATTTTTGGTAGTTCAATACGAGCATCCATTGTTATACCTACTTTCTTGTAAAATATCTTATAATTAAGTACTTGGCGGTGCGCACGTCTTTGTACATGCTTATGATAAAATATTAGTAATAGGGGTGCTTATAAATCGCTAAAGTAATAGAAATTTACTATGATAAGATTTTTATAAGGGTAATCTTGATTAAATCTGTATTTTAATAAAAATCCCCATAAAGGTTAGTTATAACCTTTATGGGGAGGAGGGAGTTATGTTGTTTAGAAACGATTTGCGATTGTTATATTACTATTTGGAAGATACTTATGGGGGTAATTTAGAGCATATAGATGATATAAATGTACTTGATTCGCTAGGTGGTCATTTAAATTCAATCCTGGATAGTGTTGAAGAATTTAAAAAAATAAAAAAAGAAGCGGATCTAAACTCATCTAGTGAGTGGAGAGTGATTCGTGATGAGATATTGGACAAAATTGATAAATCTAACTTCCTAAATTTAATTCCTATAGACCCTTCTTTTAAACAACGAATTTTGCCTATTATTTGGGAGTTATTTCCTCCAAGAGATAGCACAATGTTCAAATTGCTTGGACATAAGTTAATAGTAGATGAAATAACAGATGAAGGTTTGGTTGTACCTTTAAAATCTTATAACAAATATGATCCTAATACTGCGTATCGTGTGAGTGATGAGTTTACTAAAATTATAGAATCTATGCTTACATGTCTTATTATTAGTCGATGCTTTTCTAAGATATATCCCTCAAGTTTTAAATTAGAAAAAAAGAATGGTGATAATATTTCAAAGGGAAAAGCTAATAAACGATTATTGTTTCCAGAAAGTTTTTACGATAATGAACAATATGGTTTCTTTGAAAGGGCGTTGGCTTATAGTGTTTTTAGACGAAAGGATTCAATCCTTAGTTTATTTTCTACAGGTGCTGATTTATCCGGTATCAATGAGTATAAATCGATTGTTGAGAACACTCTTAATATATATAAAGATTACTGTAGACAAATAGATGATGATAATAGAGTTCCAAAAGATTTAAAAATGAACCTTCAGAATATTAGGTACCAAGATATTATCTTTGAAGATTATTGTCGACTGAATTATATTATTAGTTTTGATGATATTTTAACAACAGAGTTCATAACCAATTATTGTTCGATAATAAATTTAGATTGGAAACGTCATGTGATGTTTCACCGTGCAATCTTACTGTTAATCTCGCTATGTCCATTGGGACTAAATTGTTTTATGTTAAAATCAATCATTGGTAATAGTCAATTTTGGAATACTATATTTAGAGGGGCTAAATTAGAAAATCAAGAAAAGTGTTTGCTAGATATAATTTATTATTTGCATAAGATTATTTTTCGTATTTTACCTGCTCTTGAAACTGTAATTGATGAATGTATTGGATCATTAGAAAATAATCAAATAGAGTTAATACTTGAATATAGTTCAAAGATGATCAGCCTATCTGATGCTTTTATAAATATAGATACAATGAAAAATGTAGAGTTTAATGGCTTGAAGCAACTAGATAGATTTTTATATCCTAATAATAAGAAACATAGTTTGCTCCAAGATTTGGTTCAATTGAAATCATTATCCTGGTTGATTTATAAAAACTCTACATTGGATTATTACTGTAATACGCCAGGGAGTCTGATGCCTAGTGAAGTTCTTTGTGGTGATATTAAGTATATAAAAGATCTATCTGTACAGAGCAATGTGATATTACAAGAAATTGTTTTTTCGATTATTAAAGCGATTGCGATAGCAGATTATAGAAAGCATAAATTAAAAGATACGTTCTCTATGTATTCGGAGCAGCAGAAAAAAGAGGAGTGGAGCCGTGTAGAAGCGTTGTTAGACCAAGAAATTTTGAGCACTTTGGATAAAAATTGTATTTATAATTACTATAAAGAACGGTTTTATATTCGAGACTATGATAGTGCCAGAATATCGATTGATAGCACAAACAACTTTATTTATATATGGAGCAATCTAATTAATTCTGAAATAACGAGATACCGTGATAGAAAGAATCAGAGTTGTAAACTTCATGAACTAAACTGTGATAAGCTTAAGTGGGATGAGCTGATAAATTTTAATGCAAATGATTTTAAACAGAGATATAAAAAGTTACTGCAAAATCTTTTGAAAGATATTAGCAACTCACATGATCGATTAAAATATGAACATGCTCTTACTTGCAATAACGATGGTAAATGGATTTTATCAAATTGGAAAAATCGGGATGTTTTGAATTCGTATACTAATGAACTATATTTGGTGGTAGAGCAAATGTTAGATTATCTTTGGCTTTCAAATTATGAAGATGATAAACATAAATTAATTGCATGGGAGCGATATTGGTCATACCATAATAATTTTACTATTTAGTTAAGTGAATACTGTAGGTTAGTTAGAATATAAAAGAGTACCTACTGCTACGTTATCGCTTGTGGCTTCACGTAGCAGTAGGTACTCTTTATTATGAATAATATTATTGCACCAAGATACCTATTTATATTATTAGGAAAATATATTACGAATTTAGCTTTTTAGATAAGCTTTTATAAGTCTTTATACTCTTTAACTTTTTCAATAAATTTATCAAAATTAAATTCGTCTATTTTTTCAACTTCAAACTGGGGTTGTACTGTATCAAGCGGAGCACCTTTTGTATTGAAAAGGCCTTCTAGTTTTACTGAGTTTTGTGCTGGTATAAATCCGTATATGTTAGTCTTAACATCGTGTCCGGCACTTGTACTTTGTACTTTAATTTTTACTAGTACATATTTTTTTGATGTATTATTAGCTGTTACCCAAAATGATCCATCAGAATTAACAGAATACTTAAGGAATTTTATATCATCTTTTGATGGGCCAAAAAACCATGAGGATTTAGTTAAATCATTATAAGCTTCGTCATCTTTTAAATTCCCATTAATTACAAATTTTGCTAATGGAGTATATTTTTGATATCTTGCACTCTCTGTAGATGAGTTACCAAATAAACCAAGCCAATTTAAAACTCCGTAAAGTATTGCAGCTGTAATTATGAACGTTATGATTTTTAAAACCTTATCAGCTTTTTTGCCCTCTGGCGATGCGTTTTTTTGAAATTCCTCCTCAGAAATATCATTATCCCAAGATTGAATTAGTTCTTTGCTACCGCTTTTTAAGTCTGTTAATTGTTTTTGTAATTCTTCTTTTAACATTAAAGGTACTCCTTATTTGTTGTTATTAAAAAAATTTTGATTATAAAATTATAGTTCTAATTATTGTTCCAATACTTCTCTTTTTTTCAAATTTTTTGCCTAAAACGTCTTTTTGTTTTCTTTAAGAAGAATTATTTTGAGGTAGGCCACATTTCTCGATCTTGCTCGGTAAATGTAACTAATGTTGCAAGTTCAATATTTAATCCTATGGCAATATCTAATAACATTGAAAGTGAAATGTTGTTATTATATTTTCCTCGCTCTACTCGTCCTAGTGTATCAGGACTAACATTGATTTTTTCAGCTAACTGAGCTTGTGTTAGACCTCGTAACGTTCTGTAATATGCGATTTTAGCACCAACCTGCTTGAATATAATAAGTTTTGCATTTTTCATGTTATGAGTCCCTCATTAAAAATTGCTTCATTTTATTTTCACATATATAACCTAAAAATGGAACAGCCTGATAAATCGTAAAACTGTATATATTAGTCTGATTTTTTGATATATATTATGAAAAATTATATTATATCTAGTTTTTTTTTTAAAGAAGAAATGAATCATATCGCATTAAAGATATGGCTCATTTTTTATTCATCTGAAATTAAATATAAAAAGATTGTAGTAGCTGCATCTACAATGATTTGTGTAATTACTGGATTCATAGTCTCACCTCCTCTCACAATACAGTGGATTATGCTACAGATTGATGATTCTTCTGACAATTCATACACAAAGGCATATGATACCGTTGTGTAGAGAAGCTAGATACTTTACTCGAAATGGTACAGCCACAGTCTGCACAATGTAAAGCCTCACTTACCATACGTTGATTACTCCTAGCTTTTTGTCTTGTCGTAGATGCTTTAGGTGGTATGACTTGTGTATTAAGGTCTGTAGTATTATCCGCTTCAGGGTCATCGCCAGTAGCAATACAGAAGCTAAGCATATAAGCATATTTTATAGCTGCTGTTTCAGCTTTCATAATAGCTTTATCACCACTGTCTTGTCCTGATCCAATGCCACTGATTTGTACTGATTCACCTGTTTCTACATCAATAATAGAAATTATAACGCTAATGGTAGCATGCTTATCTATGTTCCCTTTTGCAGTTTGCACCTCACGTAAATCAAGAAGAGTAGGAGTAACAGCCGTAATTAACCCCACGCTTGTTAGTGCGTCATTGACTCGTTCTAACACATCGCTGCTAGTAACGTAAGAATACCCATGAAAGGTATTTTCACCTGTTTTTTCAATGTAGCTACAGCTTTTCATAGCGAGTGATAGCTTTTCATATAAGCCTGTATTCGTCATTTTTGTTCCTCCACTTGCACCCCAGATCGTGCCAAATAATAACTTAGACCTGCAGATGCATCCATATGTACATCACCATCCCAACGATGTGTAAAATGATTTAAGACATCAGTAATTGTTGACGTGTTGACCGCTCCATATTGAGAAAGCAAGTCTTTCCATAAAGGATATGTTTTTTCGGTCAAATACGCTTGAATTTCAAGTCTGTCATTTAATCGAACAGGAGATTTCTTTAGCAATCGTTGAATCATATCTTTTGGTGTTTCTGTATCTTGGTTCCAATCAATTGTAGTTACAATTACAGTTCCACTGCATAGATACCCCGTAACAGTATTGTTTTCCTCAATTAGTAGAAGAATAGGTTTACTATGACTTTTATGTAAATCAAGTAATGATATAGGCCAATAAGAAATAACTTCAGTTTCCATATGGTTTGCTGCTTTGGCGCGCTGTAATTCGGATATCTTAGATTCAGAAACACCCACCATATACATCCATTCCTGGTTATCTATAGTGGGTAAAATAAATTGGTAAGTATATTGATTATCTTGTCCAGACATTAGCGCATCTCTTTCTTTCCAGGCATCTTGCAAAGGTGTATTAGAGTAAGTTTTCTTAAATATGAGCTGTGGAATCTCGGTATAGGCTAACGAGTAGAGTGTAGGGTTATTTTTGTTTTTACGATGAACGTCTGCTAAATCTGAAATGAGCGATTGACTCCGTTTACATACATATCGATCTAACACTTTAATTTTATTTTGAATTCGTTTTACTAGAGACACATATAGGCTTGTGTCTGTAATAATAATGCCACAGTATTGTGTCATAATGCCTCCTTTCAATTATGCTGACTTTACTTGTTGTGCTGCTTCAATCTCTTTACATTGAGCGGATACAGTACAATAACCTTCACATTTTCTACCATGCCAAGTTTCGCGTTGGCTACATTTCTTTGGTACAACACCGGTTTCTATCGCTTGTTGTAACCGTTTTGCTTTAGCATCCATGTATCGTTTCAACCAATGGTTACTAATGGGGTTAATGGGGATGAGATATAACGGCTGTGTAATGCCTCGTTCGGAAGCAATGCGTAATCCTGTATCGCGACAAAGGGCCTGAATCACCATAGATGATACCGTATAGTTTTCTTCCTCTAACAGTAGTCGATAATAGTTCAACTGTAACGCCCAGTCTAATACATAACGTACGCCATCGGTGAATAATTCTTTTCGTGTTTTAGGTTGTCCTTTCTTCAAACCTGTTTTATATACTTCACCAGTTTCTACATCCTTTTTGTAGTAACCTAATGCTCTCATCAACTTATAGGAACTGGTAATTTTCAAATCACCCAGTGTGGTATCCGTATTGGATAACACTTGCCCATATAAATCAAGCTGTCCTGTTGTGGTGGTATTCTTCAAACGCTCTTCTGAAAGCATATTGCCACTGGTATGACGCTCTGTAATGGTATGCACAGCGGAACCATGTAAAGCATATAGTTGTTTTTGCGGATTTACGGCGTATTCAGTAATCTTTTTTAGATATAACTCACGAGTTCCACTTAGTAGTTCAGTAACTGAAGGCTTAGTTAAATTGCGTTCTAATGATGAAGCTACAGCACGTAATGTAGGTAGAAACATACATCTCGTACCTTGTGGGCATCGTAGTAGACATTCATACATATTAATTTCATCCCCATTGGGACAAATAAATCGTTTAGCTGGCATAGTATTTTCCTCCTTATAATTGACCACACTCATTCATACTATGAAATTCACCATGTCCGATGATGATATGATCTAAGACAGGAATATCAAAGAGCCTACCAGCTTCTACAATTCGTTTGGTACCACGAATGTCTAATTCACTAGGATGCGAGTCTCCAGATGGGTGGTTATGAACAATGACAATTCCACATGCCTTCAAGCGAACTGCCGAAGAGAAGATGCATTTAATATCAAGTGAAGCACTTGTCACATCACCGATAGAAATATCTTCAAATTTAATAAGGTGATTGCGAGCATTAAGATATAACACTCGCACGTGTTCTGTTTCAAAATATTGCATATCTGACATCGCTTTGTAGATATCAATAGGTCTACCTACATTAATAGGGGCCTTACGAGTGCGATTCTGTACATTCTTAATAATAGACTTAATAGCTCGTAGTTTAGCAATGCCACGGTTACCCATACCAGGTGCGTCGTACCATTCAGCTTCTTCTGCATGAAATAACGCATCATATGGATCGCCATAGCGTTCAACTAATTCTTGTACGGATGCCTTTGGTAATAGTTCTGTTAACATAGTTTCAACTGTTGTATTCATAATAGATTCTCCTTATATTGAAATAACTTATTTAGATTCGTAGCTGGCGATATGACACCAGTTATTTGCATTAGATGATTTAATATATCGATTGATTTTAGAGTGAATGGCTTTAAAGCCATCAAATATATCAATGTGTAACGTTGGATACGTTTTAGCTAAGAAGCATTTGAATGCGATTAAACTAATAAAATAGTTGACGTCATACGTTTCATCAATATACCGTTCAAATTTAATTCGTATAGGTAAATATATCTGTGATGTATCCGTATTGATATAGATTAGTTCTGAATGCTCCTCTGATAGATAATGTAGTTTCACAGTGGGCGATAAGTACACACGACAATATTCCAGATCAATAGGATGAGTTCCGTCTTGGCTCTCTGTGTGAACACGAAGGATATACTCCTTAGTTTGTGTATGTTGATAGATATCATAATCAATGATGATATGTTTTCGACTGTCTGTCAGTAGATTGGCAAACATGCCCATACGAACAAGGGGGATATCTAAACGTTCGACTTGCTCTGTAAAAGCCCATTGTAAAGCTTTTAGTAATGGCTGAAGGCTTAATTGTTTCTTGCTAATAAATAGAAATGTATTTTGGTAATATTTGCTCATACCAATCCTCCAAATAAAAATACCCCTAGGTGTCAGTGCACCTAGGGGAGAACCTTAAGGAATAGCTATATATGCTATCAATCTTATAATATACAATTGAAAAGATAGACTTTTTCAATTCAATAGTTATAGAGCATATAATTTGTACGCATTCTAATATATTAACTCTGCAATTTATAGAATATAAAATTAATACTATAGCAAATATAATTAAGTTTTATAAGAAATTATATATTTTTTTTATTATCCTATTTTTTAATCTAACATAACAATCTGTTCCTAGCTCCATCTTCTGAAGTTCTAGGATTGTCTTTAAAGTTATGAGCTCATCTAAAGAGCCTGATTGTTCTATTATTCTATTAAACGCTTCATATAGATCAATTGGGAGTTCCTTTAAACTTCCTTTTTTGCTTGAGTCTGACTTCATTGATATATCCTCACAAGTAATAACAGTAGTACTTTATACCTTCTTTAGGCGTAGATTGTTTCTTTGATTGATGGTTATAAATTTTAACTTTGGTTGTACGAAATTATAGAGTAGCGATAAAGAGTATAAATAATTAGGATTTATAGTTTTTTATAAACCATTTTGCCTATACCCATTTTTAATTGCGTGTATTCAGTTGAAGTAAAACTCTCTTTATATTGTTCTATTAGTGTCTTTAGTAGTTGAAACTCTTCTAAAGAACTTGCTTTTGATATTAAGGTAACAAAGGCCTTATATAGAGGATAAGGCTGTGGAATAAGATCATCTTTTTTATAGAAGGCCAACTCGTTTAAGATATCTTGCTCAGTATTAACTTTATCATTTTTTACCTTTTCTTTTGACATGTAGTTCCTCCTTAATTACAAATTTTATTGCCACAACACAATTCTTTGGTTTTATTATATCATTAATCATTATTTGTATATATTAATATGCAAATAATACTTTTTTAGAATAATGTATTAGCTGATATAAGGACAGACGATAGCGGTATTAACTAGCTAATATTAATTCATGTTATTGTTTGTATTTTAGCTTCATATTAATACAGAATAATTAAAATATTTTTTTATTAATTTAAAAAGGCGTTTAAAGTTGTTTGGTAATTAACATATAAATAATATTAAAGAAAGGAGGATAATTATGCTAATAGAGAAAAAAGTACTCTATGTTGCAGAGGCAGCGTCACTTCTTGGATGCTGTGCACAAGTAGTATATCAATTAATAGAAGCCGGTAAACTTCAAGCCTATAAAGAGGAAGGTAGAAAATGTTGGAGAATACCAGCTGAAGCTTTAGATCTTTATATAATGAACTGCCAGGATAGGTTTTTGGCAAAATAAATAATAGGATTCAATACCTTATTTTGTATTACGTTATGGTTCTGTGATATGAATTTTGTATAGTTTTGTTTGATTTCTAGAGAACTTCTAACATAGAAGTAATATATAATGAAGGAGGTATTGAATATGCTATTAAATCAAGAAAATGATATTTTAACGGTAGATGATCTATGTGATGTGTTACGAATCGGTAAAAATGCTGCATACAAGTTAATCAATTCAGGTAAATTAAAATGCTATCGTATTAATCGAACATGGAAGATTCCAAGACAAAGTGTAGAGGAATATATAGATGAGGCTAGAAATAGCTATTTTATTGCATAATCCATCCCCTAGGGCCAATGGCTCTAGGGGATATTTTTTGGATAAAGTTGATATGATATACTGAGTATATATTTCGTAGTCTTTGGGGGAGCCATATGATACAGATACAATTAAAACAGTTTCAACAAAATACTATTGATAAGATTTTGGAACAATTTGAAGACCCTGATGGAACACAGAAAATGTTGGTAAAAGCACCAACAGGTAGTGGTAAAACGATCACATTAATTGGCTTAATTGAACGGATGGAAGCTGATTATCCTGGGCGATATGTGTATTGTTGGCTAACACCAGGTAAAGGTGAGTTGGAAGAACAGTCTGAAGAAAAAATGAAAAGATTTTCACCTTCATTACATACAGGAAATCTTAATGATGTATTAACTTCTGGATTTAATTCTGATGTAACGTATTTTATTAACTGGGAGACAATCACCAAAAAAGGTAACCGTGCTCTAAAGGATAGTGAACGGAAAAATTTATATGAGCAAATTGCTATAGCACATAAAAATAAAATAGAGTTTGTTGTATTGATTGATGAAGAGCATCAGAATAATACTAAAAAGACTCGTGATATTATAAGTGCTATGAATCCAGTACGTGAAATTCGTGTGTCAGCTACGCCTGATTTGCGTCGTGGTATAGACTCGTATGTAATTTCTGAAGAGACTGTTATTTCTGAACAACTTATCACAAAAGCGTTGTATATTAATAAGGATTTAAATGTTAGTTTTTTACAAGACGAAAATGACGAGCTTAAAATACTTCTTGATAAAGCTGACGAAACACGCAAAGAAATTTATCATGCATACCAAAATAAAGGAGAAGATGTAAATCCTTTAGTTTTGATACAATTTCCTAGTCTGAGTGACTCTATGATCAGTCGTGTAGAAAAGATTCTAGAAGAAAAGGGATATAATTATGATAATCTGATGGTTGCAAGTTGGTTTAGTGAGGAAACTAAAGCTGATAAAGAAATGCACTCCAAAAAGTTAGAGAAAATTAATATTGGTGATGTAAATGAGGCTAATAGTATAACTCATAATAATGCAAAACCATGTTTCCTATTGTTTAAACAGGCCTTATCAACAGGATGGGATTGTCCGAGAGCAAAAATACTAGTGAAGTTACGTGAAAATATGAATGAAAATTTTGAGATTCAAACATTGGGTCGATTGAGACGAATGCCAAAGGCAGTGCATTATGGTGAGGATATTCTCGATTGTGCATATCTCTACACACTAGATGAAAAATACAAAGAGGCAGTTATTCATGATGGTACAGGGTATGAGGTAAAGCGTGTCTTTTTAAAATCAGCAGCAAAACCAATAAAAATTTATAAAGAGTATATTGATAATAATTATAATTATATTGATATGAAACAAGCTCGTACGCTGTTATATGCGTACTTTATAGATAAATTTAATTTAGTTTCATTAGTTAAAAACTCAAATGGTTTAAATTATAATATACATACTTTAGAATCGAATGGATTTATATTTGGAACTAAGTTAATTCGAAAATTTTTAAATGGGCGATTTAGAACTCTTGCTGATGTTATAAATGCAACTAGTGAAAATGATATAAAGTTTGAGGTGAATACACATGTCCATGGTTTGTTATTACGTCATGAGATAGGTCGTTTTTCAAAGGTTCTAGGGTTAGACTATGATAATACACAACGACTCTTCAGAACTTTATTTATGTCTGGACGGGTATCTGGTACTTCTTTAGCTTACAAGATTCTTCCGCTTGAATTGCGGGAATACTATGCTTTTATTATTAATAATAAAGATTTAATCTATGATGCTTTAGTTGATTTTGAGAAAAAAAGCAAATCACTATCTCAAAGACCTCAACAAAATCAGATTTTTGTAGATATTAAAGAAGAGACCTCCTCTATTTTGTCTGAAGAGGTTTATCCTATAATACCTGAAACCCATCCGATTAACTTTCTGAAAAATGTATATAATGACTATGATTCTTCTATGTTAGACTTTAGGTCTACACCAGAGAAGTTATTTGAAAAATATTGTGAAACATTGAAATCGATTAAGTTTGTTTATAAAAATGGTGATAAAGGAATAAATTATATTTCGATGGTTTATCACATGGCATTAGGGCGGGCTCGTAGCTTCTACCCTGATTATTTAGTTCAGATGGATGATGGGACAATATGGATTGTAGAAACTAAAGGTGGAGAAACTAAGGCTGGTCAGGATAAAAATATTGATATTGAGGCTAAACACAAGTTTGAAGCGTTAGTAGCATACGCTAAAAAATATAATTTAAAATATGGTTTTGTACGAGATAAGAATAGTGATTTATACATTAATACAACGGATAGGTGGGTAGATGATCTATCTGATATATCTGTATGGAAGCGTATTGAAACAGTTTTAAAATAGAGGTATAGTATGGCAAATTTATCAGAAGAAAAACGAATACGTATGCTTTCTTTTTTAGAATCATTACGTGAAGTAAATAAAGATGATGCTTCGAGCCTTCGTGCTATTAATGAAATTGAACAAGTATTGAATGAAAAGAAGTATGGATTAGTATGGGAAGAGCATACGGAGCAAGTTGATGAATTAGCAGAGAGCAATATTCTGGTTTTTAAAGAAAGTAGATCAAAGAAAATTAGAAAAGAAAACGATAAGTTTTATAATTTTCTTTTAGAAGGGGATAATTTGCATTCTTTAAAATTACTAGAAAAGACACATAAGGGGAAAATTAAAGTAATATATATAGATCCACCATATAATACAGGCAATAAAGATTTTAAGTATAATGATCAATTTGTTGATTCTAATGATTCCTATGCACATAGTAAATGGTTGAGTTTTATGTCTGTCCGATTAAAAATAGCTAAAAACTTATTATCTGATGATGGAATTATATTCATTAGTATTGATGATAATGAGCAAGCACCTTTAAAGTTACTCTGTGATGAGATTTTTGGTGATACTAATTTTATTGGACAGCTACATTGGAAACGAAAGAAACAACCATCTTATTTACATGGAAATATAGCTAGTGTAATGGAATATATTACTGTATTTGCAAAGCATAGAGCAAAGGCTCCTAAATTAGCTATTGACACAACCACTGATTCTACTACGCGCGTAGATAATGCATCTAATCAAGCTTCTGTGCGAGAAATAAAGGCTGGAATAAGAGTGAAACTCGCTTCCGATATTGTATGTATTCCTAAAGGTGTATATAAAAATAAAACTATGTCCACAGAATTTCTTGATGATGTGTATATAGAAAATGGGCGAACAAAAAACTCTTTCAGAGCAGTCGCAAAATATAGAGATAGTCAAGAGCGAATTAATCAATTTTGTGACGAGGATGTATTTTTTATTACGAAAAATTATAGTTTTAGAAGAGATAAGCTCCAATCAGATTTAAATAATAGAAAGGCGATAACAGATTTATTATTAGACTGGGGCGACAATCAAGATGCTGATAAAGAATTTAAGGCTATAGTGAAAAGTGACAACTTTTCTTATCCTAAACCATCTAGTTTAATTTATAATCTTATAAAGTCATATGGTGAGAATGATATTACTATATTAGATTTTTTTGCTGGATCTGGAACTACAGGTCATGCTGTTGCAAGATTAAATAGTGATGACGGTGGTCAGCGTAAATATATTCTTTGTACAAATAATGAGAATAATATTTGTGAGGAAGTTACTTATCAAAGATTAGTTAATATACAAAATGAGTTACCTCATAATCTTAAGTATTTTAAGACTGGATTAATAAGTAAAGATGTAAATGTTTCTTTAATTGATGATCTATTAGACTATATTAGGCCGTTGGTTGAGTTGGAGAATACATGTGATATTGATAATTCATTAATGAAGATTTTTTTGAGTGAAGATGAATTTGATTTGTTTATGGCGGATGATAAAGATATTGTTTTAACAAGAGTATTTTTAGCTTCAGATATTTTACTGTCGTCGAAACAGGAACAAAAGCTGGTTAAAGCTAAATGTGAGATAATTCGTATTCCCGAATATTATTATCGAGATGAATTGATTGAATCTGGTGATATATAATAATTTATTGCCTACTTAATATATATAAAAAGGAAGGGGCTTCGCCCTTCCTTTTTATATATATGTTGTAGGATTAAAAATGATTTATATACGTTATCTTAGTTTATATACTAGTGGAATTTTGGAACATTGGAATCTTTTTTATAGAATAAAGTAGTGAACAGATTCTCCTTGCAAGTATAAAAAATAACGTAATTATGCTTGCATATATGCTTGCAAACATATGTAAATGCTGGTGAAGCTTGATAAATGCTGATTTTGTCTACACACTTCTAAGCCGTGGGTCGGGGGTTCGAATCCCTCCTGGATCACCAAAGAAATAAACGGATAGCTCGTAATGAGCTATCCGTTTTTGTTTGCGTTTTTAGCATAGTTACATATAAAAAAAATGTAAAAAGATAAATCTGCATTAAAAATGAATAAAATTTCATAAACTAATATATGAATGAGTAAAATAATGTACTTATAAGATGGCAAAAGTCTAAAATAGAATTAAAATAATACTGTAAATACTGGATTCTTATATGATGATAAAGCATGAATAGAAAATGAAATCATCTTGATTGTTATATTGAAAATTTTATATAATTATAAATATTATAGTTAATTATAAGCTTTCATATGTAAGTATGAGGTTTTATAAATGGATATTTAGGTTATAGTTCTTGTAATAGGAGTGTTTCATGAATAAGATTTTCAAGGTGATTTGGAGTAAAAGCAAAGAGTGTTATGTAGTTGTGTCTGAGATAGCAAATAACTATAGTGCTAAAAAGGCTGTATTGACTAGTGTTTTTGCTGTGTTGGCGGTAACTGGTGGTGCAGCTCATGTTATGGGGGCGACTTTACCGTCGGAGCTAACAGACAAAGGCTCTATTAAAATCGGTCAGTATGCAACTACAAGTAATATGTCTAGTATAGTTATAGGGACAAGCAGTCAATTTAGAACTTCTTCAGTTGATGGGTATAGGGCAATTGGTATTGGCTCTGGGATTATTGCTAGTGGTAATAATAGTGTTTCTATCGGTGGACATTCTCGAGCAACAGAAGATCAGGCAATTGCTATCGGTGGAGCTTCTGATGATAGTGGTGCTAAAGCGACGGGTTCTCAATCTATTGCTATCGGTGGTAATACTGTAGCTAGTGGGGATTCTTCTATTGTAGTCGGAGGTGATGACGTAGAGGTCGCATTCGCTAGAACTGTAACTTATACAGATATTAACACTGGACAAGCAAAAACGGGTACATTGAGACAGGCATCTATAGATTTGGCGAATATCCAACTACCTCAATACATAACTGCTACAGCTAGTCATGCAGGGACTGCCATTGGTATGAAAACTAAAGCCGGTGACTTGGGTCTTTCTCTCGGCATGGGGGCGGATTCTGCTACTCGCCTAGATGGTAAGGCTGGTAATGTAGTTAATGCTATCGCTATCGGTGCCGGTGCCAAAGCTAATCGGGATAACTCCATTGCAATCGGTGGTGGTGCTAATACTGATGCAGCGGGTGTGGCACAAACAAGCTATACTATGAGTAATGGAGATACGGTTAACTGGGCCGGTGGTGAAAATGTGTTGCCTGGTGACGTTGTATCCTTCGGTGCTCCTGGTTATGAACGTCAGCTCAAAAATGTAGCACCTGGTATTGTTAGTGCAACTTCTACCGATGCGGTGAATGGCTCTCAATTATATGCAATAGCTGAGAAGACTTTATCTAAATATATTTCTATTAATTCTGATTTGGCTGGGAATAAATCTAATAAAGGTGCAGCGGCAACTGATTCTATGGCTATAGGTCCTGATGCTTCTACAACAACTGCTGCTATTAAAGGGACTGCTTTAGGTAGTGGTGCAACTGTTACTGTAGCGAATGGTGTAGCTATAGGTTCACAGTCTAAAGCAAGCACAGCTAGCGGTGTAGCAGGCTATGATGTAAATGACTCTAGAACCGATAAATATGGATCTTTATCCGGTAAAGCATTGACATCTACTTTAGGTGCCTTTGCTGTAGGTAATGAGACTAATACACGTCAAATCACAGGTGTGGCTGCTGGTACAGCTGATACAGATGCTGTAAATGTGGCACAGTTAAAGAGTGTGAATTTGAAAGTAGCTGGAGATACTGGTACAGGTGATGTTAATCTTGCTAATAGTACTTTAAATATTAAAGGTGCTGGTCTTGCTAAAACGACTGCATCTGGTAAAGATGTAACAGTAACTGTGACAGAAAAAGCAGTTAAACAAGAAGCTGTTAAAGCGGTTACAATGGCAGCAGCGGATCCTAATGGTCCAATTACAGTGACACCTGAGCTTACTGCGGACAAAGATACAGCAACTTACAAAGTTGGTATCGATCCAACTAAAGTAGCTGAGTCTACTAAGTTGACCTATAAGGATAATGATGGTGCAGATAAGACCGTTACATTAAAAAAAGGTTTGAACTTTAAGAACGGTACTATGACGACTGCTACTACTGCTGTAGATGGGGTAGTAACTGTTGATATCAATGATGATACAAAGGCTAAAATCAATAATGCGGCAACAAATAAGCTAGATAATCTTACATCAGATGGTGAACAAAAGGTTAAGAGCTTATCTGCATGGAAGGTAAAGGCTAATAATAGTAATGCTGAAACAGTAACAGGTGGAGATACAGTTGCATTTAATGATGGCTCCAATATCGCTATTACTCAAAATGGTAAGACATTTACTGTGGCGACTAAAAATGATGTGAACTTTAATACTGTAACGGCTACGACGAAAGTAACAACACCTGCGGTAGAAGGGCTTACTAATACGTCCTGGACACCTGGTATTACAACTCCTGTTAGTGGTCGTGCGGCAACAGAAGATCAATTGAAAGCCGTTGATACACAAGTAGCAACAAATAAAGATGCTATTGCTAAGAATAAGGATAATATCGATAAGAACAAGGATAATATTGCAAAGAATGCGGATAATATCACGAAGAATGCTACAGAAATTGCCACAAATAAAGGTAATGTTGCAACTAATACGGCAGCCTTGGCTCGTAAAATCTCTTTAGGTGGTAATACTGGTAGCACAACAGAAAAATCCTTAAGTACAGGTGATGTGAAGTTTAATGTAAAAGGTGCAGGCCTTGTAACGACTTCTGCAGCTGGCGATGATGTAACAGTAACCGTGACAGAAAAAGCAGTTAAACAAGAAGCTGTTAAAGCGGTTACAATGGCAGCAGCGGATCCTAATGGTCCAATTACAGTGACACCTGAGCTTAGCGCGGACAAAGATACAGCGACTTACAAAGTTGGTATCAATCCAACTAAAGTAGCTGAGACTACTAACTTGACCTATAAGGATAATGATGGTGCAGATAAGACCGTTACATTAAAAAAAGGTTTGAACTTTAAGAACGGTACTATGACGACTGCTACTACTGCTGCAGATGGGGTAGTAACTGTTGATATCAATGATGATACAAAGGCTAAAATCAATAATGCCGCAACAAATAAGTTAGATAACCTTACACCAGATGGTGAACAAAAAGTTAAGAGCTTGTCCGCATGGAAGGTAAAGGCTAATAACAGTAATGCTGAAACAGTAACAGGTGGAGATACCGTTACATTTAATGATGGATCCAATATTGCTATAACTCAAAATGGCAAGACATTTACTGTAGCGACTAAAAATGATGTAAACTTTAATACGGTAACAGCTACGACAAAGGTGACCGCACCTGCAGTTGAAGGGCTTACAAATACGTCCTGGACACCTGGTACTACAACTCCTGTTAGTGGTCGTGCGGCAACAGAAGATCAATTGAAAGCCGTTGATACACAAGTAGCAACAAATAAAGATAATATTGCTAAGAATAAAGATAATATTGATAAGAATAAGGACAATATTGCAAAGAATGCGGACAATATCACGAAAAATGCTACAGAAATTGCCGCAAATAAAGGTAATATTGCAACCAATACGCAGAACATTGCAACTAATACGGCAGCCTTGGCTCGTAAGATTTCCTTAGGTGGCGATACAGGTAATACAACAGAGAAATCCTTAAGTACAGGTGATGTGAAGTTTAATGTAAAAGGTGCAGGCCTTGTAACGACTTCTGCAGCTGGTGATGATGTAACAGTAACTGTGACAGAAAAAGCAGTTAAACAAGAGGCTGTTAAAGCGGTTACAATGGCAGCAGCGGATCCTAATGGTCCAATTACAGTGACACCTGAGCTTAGCGCGGACAAAGATACAGCAACTTATAAAATTGGAATCGATCCAACTAAGGTAGCAGAATCTACTATCCTGACTTATAAGGATAATGATGGGGCAGATAAGACCGTTACATTAAAGAAAGGTTTGAACTTTAAAAACGGTACTATGACGACTGCTACTACTGCTGCAGATGGGGTAGTAACTGTTGATATCAATGATGATACAAAGGCTAAAATCAATAACGCTGCAACGAATAAGCTAGATAACCTTACACCGGAAGGCGAACAAAAGGTTAAGACCTTAGCAACATGGAATGTCGCTACTGCTGCTGATGGTGGAACTCATTCCGGTGACTCCACAAGTACTGTAACTGGTTCTGATACAGTGACTTTTAAAGCAGGTAATAACCTAAATGTAAATCAAACTAGTAGAGATATTACATTCTCCTTAAATAAAGAGATTTCTGATATGACTAGTTTAGGTCTTATAAATCCGGATGGTGCAAAGGCAACTATTAAGACTGGAAAAGGTGATGCTCATGTAGGTGAAACAGACCAAGCGGATCGCATTGTTTATACTAATGCAACTGGTACTGAAGAACAGATAGCAACATTAAAAGACGGTTTGCAATTCGGTGGCGATAATAATCCTGAAGTTATTAATAAGACATTGAATCAGAAGCTAGAAGTTGTTGGCGGTGCTGACGCAGCGAAATTGTCCGATAACAATATCGGTGTTAATGCGAAAGACGGTAAGTTGCACGTGCAATTGTCTAAAGAATTGAATGACTTGACTAGCGCTCAATTCAAAAACGGCAATGCAGTATCTACAATCAGTGGTGCAGGCACGACTGTGACAGACGGTACGAATACAACTCAATACGGTCCTAAAGGCATGACCATTAATCCTGGTGCGAATGAAATATCTCTTACCGATAAAGGCTTAAACAATGGTGGTAAAGTCATCTCCAATGTAGCGAGCGGCGGTGATGTTGATACGAATGCGGCGAACATCGGCGATGTGAAGAAAGCGGCTGCAGCATCCAAAACGACAGTATCTGTTAATAAGAAAGATACAGAAACTCCGAATTTGGTACTAGAAAAAACTGTAGATCCTGCTGATGGTCATACAAATTATGATATCAAGTTGGCAAGTAAAGTTAACTTAGGAAATGATAATGTTGTGCTTGATGGTGCAGATGGTACTGTTAAGACTAAAGGCAATATTACATCCGAAGGTACTGTAGAAGGTAAAGACCTCAAAGCGGGAGATGTAACTGTTAACAAGGACAACAAAGGTACTGTGAATGGTTTATCCAATAAGACATGGACTCGTGGGCAGGCTCCTGTGAGCGGTCAAGCAGCGACAGAAGACCAAATCCAAGAGGTAGATACTCGTGTTATCGCTGTAGAAGATAAGGTAGCGGACTTCGGTTGGTTGGCGAAGAGCAGTGCCGTAGGTACAGGTCAAGCAACAGGTAATAACACAGCCACTAAAGTGGGGGACAAAA
>NZ_JANGAL010000056.1:0-263 GCF_024461875.1 Veillonella parvula | reverse complement strand
TTTTCTTTAAAAATCAATAATTTATCCCCCGTTTTCACATTTTCATTGTCCATAGAATTAACTTCCATAATACCGGATACCGTCGTCATATATTTTTTTGCCAGACTCCACAAATCTTCCCCATCCTGCACAATATGACCGACGATCCCCGGGCGTTTTACAGAAGCGTCCGTATCGAACTGCCGTTCGGAAACATTCGTGATCATACTTGCCGATATCAGCTTTTTCAAAAAGATATCAAAGGTCAGCACCGCCTTCACTTC
>NZ_JANGAL010000055.1:0-264 GCF_024461875.1 Veillonella parvula | reverse complement strand
ATTCTCGTAATATTTCGAGAATTTACAGAGCAGGAAGACCATTCCGTCCTTATTTCTTCCCATATCACAAGCGATCTGGATAAAATTGCCGACTATATCGCATACATACATGAAGGAAGACTGCTCTTCCTTAAATCTATTGACGAACTGAATAATGACTGTGGAATCATCCGCTGCGGACGAGAGTTTTTCGACGCCCTTTCTCCGGAGGACATTATCGCATACAGAGAAGAGCCTTACAGTTATTGTGTATTCATAAAAAAC
>NZ_JANGAL010000054.1:0-264 GCF_024461875.1 Veillonella parvula | reverse complement strand
ACTTCAAAAACCAAGAAAACCATTTATTTTAACAACCATGCATTTCAGAAATATAACGGTAATTACGCAAATTATATAGACATTGAAAATGGTGATGAATACTGGATTTCTGGTTTGAAAAAGAAGGAGAGTAATCGACATTGGGCTGGTCATGGAAAAATTATGATTGACCGTAGAGCTGTTAATGAATATCTTACTCTAATTGATGAAAAAGAATTGCCACTAAATTTGTTTGAAATAATTGATATTGAAGACAGATTTCCA
>NZ_JANGAL010000053.1:0-264 GCF_024461875.1 Veillonella parvula | reverse complement strand
AAAATTCGAGCCTATGGATGTCAACGGTGAGGAGACATACAAATTCGAGAGCACAGTAGTCGGCGGTGCGATTCCGAAGGAATACATTCCGGCTGTAGGCGAAGGTATCGAAGAAGCTATGAAATCAGGTATCCTCGGCGGATTCCCGGTTGTAGGTGTTCACGCAAACGTATACGACGGATCTTACCATGAAGTCGATTCCAGTGAGATGGCATTCCACATCGCTGGTTCTCTTGCATTCAAGGATGCAATGAAGCAGGGATC
>NZ_JANGAL010000052.1:0-266 GCF_024461875.1 Veillonella parvula | reverse complement strand
CATAACAGTAGCCTGCTTCCATATCGAACCATCCCCACTGTCCAAATAGGATCATTTCAATTAAAAATGATGTGTATGCACAAAGAGAACCGACAGATATGTACATTGTCACGATCACAGGAATAAAAAAGAATAATGCCGTAACAAGTATAAGAAAAAGACTCTGCGGCATATGCCACACACTGTTAATAAAGACAAGTCCTGCCATAACCGCAATTCCTTTTCCGCCTTTAAAGTTCATATAAAACGGAAAGTTATGTCCGAGA
>NZ_JANGAL010000051.1:0-267 GCF_024461875.1 Veillonella parvula | reverse complement strand
ATTCGCCTGTGCATGATGCTGATTTTTATTGATCGGATATCCGTCCTCTGTTGCGCCGTCTTTATTTAATCCGTACACATCTACCGCTCCGGTCTCAAAGTTAATATGACCTTCCAGAGGATTATGTTTCCCTGCCATATCAAGTACAAGTTTTCCGTCGATATACAATAAGAAATCATCGTCTCCCGAAAACTCAAATTCAATCGGCTTCTCAATATATTCTCCTGCCTTTTCTCCCGGCATACGCACTTTTCCGTCTTCCGTCAG
>NZ_JANGAL010000050.1:0-267 GCF_024461875.1 Veillonella parvula | reverse complement strand
CCAGCATTAAGATGGGATATTTCAACAGTTGGGAGAAAGTCAGAGTTTCTCCTTTTAGTTTTTGGAAAGTATTTCCGGCGATAAACACGTCTCTGAATTTTTTGATGCGCATAACGGAAGTTGTTGTTCCGAGGTGATTGTTCGGAAAGTTTACAACAGTAAGATCTACAAGTCCGTTTCGCAGAAGCTCGGCACATTTCATGGACGTTTGGTTGATTACTTTGATATGCGCGCCGGGAAATGCTTTATGAAAGCGCTCTAAGTAAG
>NZ_JANGAL010000006.1:0-91563 GCF_024461875.1 Veillonella parvula | reverse complement strand
GAGCGCCTGCCTTACAAGCAGGATGTCGGCAGTTCGATCCTGTCATCGTCCACCAAAGCAAACGGTTATCTTCGGATAGCCGTTTTTTTAGTATGTAAAAAATACATATGGTCATGTAGATAAATAAAGGAGTACAACTGTTATAGTTGTACTCCTTTTGCTGTAATGCTTATATAGTTTTATGTAAAAAATATATAGTTGCTATGGTTGTACTTTCAAAATATATAGTTAGTTATTGTTATATCTAAAAAATATAAATTTTATTATAGTTATATCTGGAAACTACATATTTAACGTGGCGCATACATGATGATATATACACCTACGAGACATACAAGGCCGCCGATGATATCGTACGTATCTGGTCGTAAGCCGTCCACAAGCCAGCCCCATAGAATAGAGAGGGCAATGAATACGCCGCCGTATGCTGCATATACCTTACCAAAGCTAGCTTCTGGTTGGAAGGTAGGGATAATACCGTATAAAAATAGTATAAATGCACCTGCGATCAGGTAAATAGGTCCTTTGTCGTCACGCATGTAGAGCCATACGAGATAGCCGCCACCGATTTCCGCAAGTCCTGCTAGTATAAAGAATAGAATAGATAAGAGCATAGTAACCTCACTGTATTCTTACTATATTAATTGAAATCTATTCTCTATTTTACAACTTAGGACAAGAGAGGGCAATTGTTTTGCATAGATAGGTCATTTGTTGTTTATAGTAAAACCCCGTACACCAAAAGGTATACGGGGTTCTAGTAGTTTTATTATAAACGTGGTGGTGATTCGCTTTGTACATAATCCATGAAGGTATGCATAGTTTCTGTTTTAGAATTATTCTTCTTAAATGCGAAGCACACTTGTAGTTTGAATGGTTTTTCTAAAGGCACAAAGCCATCGTTGATGTTTAAAGAACTTAAAATTTGGCGTGCTACGATGCAACCAGATTTATTCTTTTGACAGTAGTCGATCATTGTATATGGATTGGATAGACGGCTACCGCGGATATGTAGGTTTTGTTGACCGTTCCCAACATAGTTTTTTAATGTGCGATACATAAAGTATTTAGGTGGATACATGAGCAGTGGTTGTTGCTGGATAGCTTTTAAACTGGCTGTTTCCATACCGTTCACTAAGTTTGGTGCATAGTATACAAATTCGTCTTCTCTAAGCGCGGTGGATTCGTATGCGGACATATCCTTATTATTTGGTAAATAGAGTAATGCAATATCGATGCGGTTTTCTCGCAAGTCGAGCATCAATTCTTCTTCTTCCATATCGTAAATACTAACAGAGAATTCAGGATGGTTTTGGAAAAAGTGGGAAACGTAACCGTTTAGACGGATATCCCCAAGACTACGTAATACGCCAATATTTAGAATTGGGCGTTCAACCTTGCTAGCCAAACGAATGGATTGGATAGCGCGTTCCAATGTGTCGAGAACTTGTTCTGCTTCTGGTAGGAATAACTCACCTTCTGGTGTTAAACGGCTACCTCTTGTAGAACGGGAGATTAATTTCACACCAACTAAACGCTCTAATTTTTTCATTTGAGCGCTGAAAGCTGATTGTGTAATATTCATAGATTGTGCAGCTAATGTAAAGCTTCCTGTTTTATTATAGGTAATAAAACTTTGTAGCTCTTGCATTGTAGGTAACTCTTTCATGTTATTCCCCCAACTTAGACATAAGACTCCAATGATACCTATTACCTTACTTATTCATATTGTAGCATACTATAATTGATTTTTCATCTAAATCTATAAAATATGATGAAACATGCACAATCGATATAGTGAGTAGTATTATCGTAAAAAAGTGTAATTAAAAATTGTGATTATGCACTTATTTCAATGACTTTCACAAGTATCAATAATTGACATAACTAGATGAAAATGATATTATACTTGGGTACCATTATGTGTAGGTACAAGTTTATTTTAATCTTATGAGGTGATAATCACATGGCAACGAGAAGAGAGGCTCGATTCAAACTTTGTCGTCGCTTTGGTGTGAACGTATTCGGTCACGCAAAAGCCTTGAATCGCGTCAAAAAAGACCAACGTCAGAAGAAAATGTCTGAGTATGGCACACAATTATTAGAAAAACAAAAAGTTAAAGCTTACTACAACTTGCTAGAACGCCAGTTCGTACGCTATTATGATAAAGCGAAAAAAATGCAAGGTGTTACAGGTCAAAACATGTTGATCCTTTTGGAACAACGCCTTGATAACCTTGTATATCGCATCGGTTTCGGTAACTCCATTCGTCAAGCTCGTCAAATGGTAAACCATGGCCACATCTTGGTAAACGGTCGTCGCGTAGACATTCCTTCCTTCTCCTGCAAACCAGGCGATGTAATCGAATTACGCGAAGCATCTCGTGACAACGAAATGTTCAAAACTAACTTCCAAGAACTTCGTTCTTTCGAACTTCCTTACATTGAAAAAGACTTGGAAGGCTTCAAAGCTACTTTCACTCGTCTTCCTCAACGTGAAGAACTTCCTATCGAAGTTAACGAAACACTTATCGTCGAATTGTACTCCAAATAATTTGGCGCTATTGCCCGCAGTGCTATGCACTGCGGGTTTTTTATATATTATGTGTGTATTATTTATAAAAGGGTAAATCAAATAATTATCATAAAATCTATCTTTCTTGATTTAATCGAGTATAGCCTATTATAATAACTGTGCTTATAATTATCCCCAGTCCACATATAAAAAATATATTATGTAGCGGTAATATATTTGCTAAGTTTGTAAATATAGTTATTGATAATATTGATCCAATAGAGAAGCCTGTACTTACAGAACCGCTAGCTAATGTTAACTCTTCCTGTGAAAAAATAGATTGTATATATGCATGAACTAAAACAACGGCTGTAAATAATAATATTTCAGATATACTATATAGAATATAAAGTTGTTCTATTGTTTCTATATAGCCTATGCAAAAAATACTTCCTCCATATAGTATAAAAAGAGGGAACAAAACTTTTTTAAAACTCGTTGCTAAGTTAATGGTAAAATATTTAGCAAGAATTCCAAAAACAATGAATGATGCTGATCTAGAGATTGTTTGCGTATATCCATACTGACTATCAGTTAAATGTAAGATATCTTTAATAAATATTAATAGTAGAATCGGAATACACATATAAAATATTCTAGCTAATATACCCAAATAAACTATAAAATTAATTTTTTTATTTAGGAATAATAATTTATATCCCTTTATTAAAAGTTGAATTCGGTCGTATATGCTTTGTCTAATAGTTTTTTGGGAGATAGTTGAGTGTGATTGTATTTTTACATTTCTATTTAATCGATAAAGTAGGTAGGCTGAAATAATATAAGTAATTGCATCAATAACGAATACCATCGTTAAAGAGTAATTAATTATAACGCTAAATAATAAGGAACCACTTATCAATGCAAAACGATTAATAGACCGGAGCAGTGCATTAAATTTGACTAGATCATTTGTAATATTAGGTATAAAAGAAAGTCTAGCGATTCCTAAAATTTTATTATTAAAACCTATAAGAAAAGCTATGATATATACTAGATAAAGGTTATCTATGAAAACAAAAATTAATAATATAAAACCCGAAACTATTTCAGGAACTACCATAGACCACATTAAGCCTTTTTCTTTGACCAGTATCCCTAAAAATGGGCCTAATAACATTCCAACTAATAATGTTGCTATCGTAACTGCCCCTGTATTAAAGGGACTGTGGGTGGTATTAAATATATATGTTATAAAGCCTAGTGTTGTTGCTGTGCTTCCCATTGTTGAAAAAAATAGAGCACTATTTAAGAGAAATGAGTTTTTATTTTCTAGATTCATATTATCATCTCCTAGATTATAGAAGTACAGATATAATATGTATTGTTTTACACAATCTAAACTAAACTTTTATCAATTTCTGATATTATATATTCATAATTCTATATAAATATATAAATTTCCTGCACAATATAAAGTAATATGTAATATAAGTAGGTTTCTGCTAATGAAAGATAATAAAGGGAACTATTCATTTTTATTATTTAGAGGAGATACTAATGGATTTTATACGTGTTGAGTTAGAAGAAAAATATTTTGCAGATGTTGAGCCTTGGGAAGAGTGTATAGCTTTTAGTGTATATATAAAAAGTGGAGACTTTTCTGGTCGAGGTACATTTGTTTATACTGTAAATGAATTTAGAGAATTAATCAGTCAACTCAAATTAATATATATAACATTAGATGGAGACGTTCGTATTGCTTATGATGATTCGGATGATTATGTCCATATTATATGTAAATCATATGGACAGATAAAAGTAGAAGCTCAATTAGGAGGCAGTTGGCGTGATAATTGGGTTAAACTTCTTCTTAATACTGATCAGACCGTATTGAATGAGGTAATACAGAAATGTAATTCTATACTAAAAAAATAATTTGATGACAGCATATAACTGCTAAATTTTAATTGACACAAACCCATAAAATCTGTATACTATTTTGAGTAAGCTTTAGTCGTGTTTCCATTAGCCCCGGAAGCAAAGGACAAGCTGATTTTGGTAGAATTATGACGTTATTAGGAGGATAAGCAGCATGAAAACTACATATATGGCCAATCCGAACACAATCGAACGGAAATGGTATGTTGTTGACGCTGAAGGTAAAACTTTAGGACGCCTTGCTGCCGAAGTTGCAAAAGTTCTTCGGGGCAAAAATAAACCAACTTTCACACCACACGTAGACACTGGTGACCATGTGATCGTTGTAAACGCTGAAAAAATTCGCGTAACTGGTAAAAAATTGGAACAAAAGGAATACTTCCGTCACTCTGGTTACCCAGGTGGTTCCCGTTTCACTAAATTGTCCATGATGCTTGAAAAACAACCTGAACGTGTTGTTGAAATGGCAGTTCGTGGCATGCTTCCAAAAAACAAATTGGGTGCACAACAATACCGTAAATTAAACGTATACGCTGGTCCTGAGCATCCACATACAGCTCAAAAACCAGAAGTGTTAGAAATTTCCGTACGATAATCTAGAGGGAGGAATATATAATGGCAGTAGCACAATATTACGGCACTGGTCGTAGAAAATCTTCCGTTGCTAGAGTTCGTCTGGTACCGGGAACAGGTAAAATCACTGTTAACAAACGTGAACTTAATGATTATTTCGGTCGCCAAACTTTGGAATTGATCGTAAAACAACCTTTGAACTTGACTAACACAGTTGAACAATACGATGTTATCGCAACTGTAGCTGGTGGTGGTCCTTCCGGTCAAGCTGGTGCAATTCGTCACGGTATCTCCCGTGCGTTATTGGACGTAGATGGCGAACTTCGTCAATCTTTGAAAAAAGCTGGCTTCTTGACTCGTGACCCACGTATGAAAGAACGTAAAAAATACGGTCTTAAAAAAGCCCGCAAAGCAAGCCAATTCTCCAAACGTTAATATTTGGAATACAGGATATTACACCTGCAGACAATGTCTGCAGGTGTTTTTGCATCATATATAGTTTTTAACTTAGATTATATTTATCTTAAGTTTTAATTCATAGGATTATTTAATTCTATCATTTACACAGACATTTAATTCTCCTATAATAGAGATATAATCGAATTTTTTCGAAAATAGATTTTCATATAGGAGAACTCATATGATTTATAATACAATTCAGTACGTAGTGGACAACGGCATTGGTACTTTGACCTTTAATCGTCCAACAGTAGCCAATGGTTTTAATATCGAGATGTGCAAGGAGATCCTTGAGGTCTTAAATAAGGCTCATAATGATGAAAGTGTTCGTGCGTTGCTTATCAATGCAGAGGGGAAGGTATTCTCTGCGGGTGGCGATTTAACAGAGATGGAGCGCGCTGTAAACGAAGGGGATACTGAGTCTTTATTTGAAATCGTTGAGCTAGTAGCTGAGATTTCTATGGCTATGAAGAAGTTACCAAAACCTGTTATCATGAGCCTTCAAGGGGCTGCGGCAGGTGCTGCCTTCAATATGGCTTTAGCGGCAGATTTTGTCGTGGCGGCTAACAATGTACGTTTTATTCAAGCCTTCGTAAATGTAGGCCTTGCTCCTGATGCGGGCGGTTTATTCTTGTTGACGCGTTCTATTGGTATGAACCGTGCTATGCATATTGTCATGACTGGAGAAGCCGTATCTGCTGAAAAGGGGAAGGAACTGGGCTTTGTGTATAAGGTTTGTGAATTAGAAGATTTAGAGACAGCTACAAGACGCCTCGTTGAAAAATTGGCAAAAGGGCCTGCACAATCTTACCGCGTTATGAAGGAAATGATGTGGAATAGCTTCTTAGCAGGTTGGGAAGAGTACAAGAAGTTTGAAGTAGAAAACCAATGTAAATTAGGTCTTTCAGAGGACTTCAAAGAAGGAGTCCGTGCGTTTACAGAGCGTCGCCGTCCTAAATTTGGTCAACAATAATATTGATTTATGAATATACGGAATGGAATTTCCTGTAATTCATAAGAAAATACAAATATAATTAGAACCGATGTGGCTCCAACTATTGAGTTACATCGGTTTTGCTTTCATTACACAGAAAAAGTGTATATAATAGAACTATTGAAATAGTTTTAGGAGGTCATTATTACATGGCTCAAGATACAATTAAATGTTATGACAGCCCTAGCGATGTAGTTAAAGCATTAGCAGAGGATTTTATTGCTTTCACCAACGAGGAAATCAATCGCACTGAAACGTGTGTTGTTGGTATTACGGGCGGGACTGTTATTAATGGTTTATTAGAATTGCTTAATTCCCCAGAATATATTGAACGCCTCAATTGGGAACGCATATTCTTTGTGTGGACTGATGAGCGATTCTTGCCGCAATCTCATGAGGATAATTACTTCAATCGCGTGAAACCTTACTTGTTGTGTAAGGCGAAAGGGGCGGCTCATTTCTTGCCAATCAATACAGATTCTAAAACTGTAATAGAAGCGGCAGCGGAATACGAGAAAGAGGTTAAGAATGTTCTCAAGGCTTGTAAAAAAAGTGGTCTAGATTTGGCATTGCTCGATCTTGGTGAAGATGGTCATACAGCCGGCCTATTTGCAGGTTCTCATGCATTGCGTGTCACAGATCAAGAGGTGGTAGCCGTTGAGGATGGAAAGGTATGGGAACGTATTTCTATGACCTTTTCGTTCTTGGCAAAATCTGATGCGATTTGGTTTACCGTAACTGGTGAAAGTAAGCGAATTGCATTGACAAAGGTATTGTATCAACGCGAAGATTACGAGGATTTACCTTGGGAAAAACGAATTGGTCGTGTACTACCTGGAGCGGTGCTTTCACAAGAAGCTATGACCTGGTATGTGGACAAGGCAGCCTATGATGATGTACACTAAAGAGTATAAGTAGTAGTAAAGATAAAGGAGATACATATGGGGTCTATAGGAACACCTGAATTAATAGTTATATTAGTGATTGCTCTAGTTATCTTCGGACCTGGTAAATTGCCTGAAGTCGGTAAAGCTATTGGTAAAGGCATCAATGAGTTTAAAGATGCCATTTCGGGGCCTAAAAAGGCTGTTGATGAAACGAAAGAAGCCGTTAAGAAAGCGACTACTATCGATGTGACAGCAGGGGCTAAGAACGACGATAAACATAAAGAAGCTAACGATTAATAGGAGGTAACACTATGTGTAAAGATTGTGGTTGTGGCGAAGATAATGGCGTTGTAACAAAGGTATTTACCGTACCGGGGATGATGTGCAACAACTGTAAAGAAACAGTTGAAGGTGCATCTCTAGGTTTGCCTGGCGTATTAAGTGCAGAAGTAGATTTGCCAGAAAAGACTGCTACTGTTTCTTTTGATCCAACAAAAGCATCTGTAGAAGTTATTACAAAAGCCATTGAACGAACTGGCTTTGAAGTGGCAGGCGTTGCAGACGGTGTACAAAAACATAGTCATGGATTACTAGGCACTTTGAAACGTCTCTTCAAATAATCGAACCGATGGAGCTGTATTGAAACCTTGTTTCGATGCAGCCCTTTTTTGTTTAAAGAGGTAATATGATGATACGTAAGTTTGATGCTAAAAATTTTAAGTGGGACGGTATCGAAACCTTGGTATATAAGCAAGATGGTAGTCCTTTTAAAGATGTAACACGTCAAGTATTATACGATGGTGCTTATGATATTCCGTGTCAATTCCGCTATTTTGAATGTTTGCCAGGGGGATATTCTACCTTGGAGTATCACGATCATACGCATATGGTTATGATATTTCGCGGCAAGGGGCAAGTCTTATTGGGCGATGAAATCCACGATGTAGAAGCTGGTGATTTTATCGAAATTCCAGGCAAAACAATTCATCAGTTCCGTGCTAATAAGGGCGATTATATTGGTTTTCTTTGCTTGGTAAATCAAGACCGGGATAAGGTGAAATTATTATCCCCTGAAGAGATGGAAATGTTACGAGCAAATCCTAAAATCAAAGAATTCTTGGAAAGTTGTTGAGTCTGGTGGAGGTTCTATGAATACTTTTACACGAGCGGCCCTTACCGTTTTAGTGGGCCTCGTCATTTGGTTTTTACCTCATACAGAGGCAATCAAGCCTGAAGGTTGGCATTTATTAGCTATCTTTACGGCTACTATTGTGGGCTTTATCTTGCGACCTTGGCCAACGGGCATTATGGCTCTTTTTGGTATTGTTGTAGCCGTAGCCACTAACTCCATTACTATGGTTCAGGCACTAGGTGGCTATGCAGAGGCGAATGTGTGGCTTATCGTAGCAGCCGTATTCTTTTCACGAGGTATTATTAATTCTGGCCTTGGTAAGCGTATTGCGTACACCTTGATTCGCTCCTTTGGCACAAGCTCTTTAAAGCTTGCTTATGCTTTGGCTTGTACGGATTTGATTATTTCTCCAGCTACACCATCTAATACGGCGCGTGGTGGTGGTATCGTATTCCCCATCGTACAAAATATTTCCTTAGCATTTGACTCTGAACCATATGGTAATACGGCTCGCCGCATTGGGGCGTACTTGATGACGACGGCACATACTATTAACACCATTACAGTAACGATCTTCTTGACTGCATGTAGTGGTAACTTGCTTATTACGTCCTTAGGTGCTAAACTGTTTGGCTATGATATATCTTGGTGGGAATGGTTCCAAGCCGGTGTGATTCCTGGTGTGATTTGTATGATTTTGATGCCTTGGTTTATCTATAAAATCTATCCACCAGAAATCAAGGAAACACCAGAGGCTGCAGTAATGGCTCAAAAAGAACTAGATGCTCTTGGACCTATTACGAAGGCCGAAATTTCTGTTGCCATTATTTTTGTTCTTTGTATCTTACTTTGGGCTACAGCAATTTGGACTAAGCTTCATCCTACAGTAGTAGCGATGATGGGGGTTCTGGCGTGTGTTGTGACTGGCTCTCTTACGTGGGAGGATATTTTGGGTGAACGCACCGGTTGGGATATCCTCATCTGGATGGGTACGCTTGTAGGCATGGCTGGGCTGCTTGGCAAACTCGGTGTAGTAGCTGTCTTTGCAGATTTTGTAAGTCAACATTTAGCTGGCTTCGATTGGTTCTGGGCGTCCTTTATCATTTCTGCTACCTTTGTGTACTCTCAGTATTTCTTTGCCAGTGGCACGGCGCGTATTACAGCTTTGTTCTCCGCCTTTGCAGCCATTTTAGTGGCGATGGGGGCTCCTATTCCGTTTACGATATTGCTCTTTGGTTTGATGAACAGTCCTGGTTGTACATTGACTCACTATAGTTCGGGTGTAACACCGATCTTCTTCGGTGCTGGCTATGTGCCACAAGGTACGTGGTGGCGCGTAGGCCTTGCTATCTCTGTGGTGAGCTTCCTCATTCATTTCTGGGGCGGCACCTTTGGTATGTGGCTCTTTGGTATCCTATAATATATTTAATCCCTCACTACGGTGAGGGATTTTTCTTGTTATATCTATATTTTTTATACCTTACTAGGTTTGCTATAGTTTTTGGGTATGGTGAACTTCATAAAAAAACTATGATGAATCTATAGAATTTATTGTGAATTATCTTGCGCGGGATAATATAACGTGTTATTATTATTCCGTGATTAATATTACAGAATATTTTAGGAGGAAACATGTTAGGTTTAGTCATTAGCTTATTGATTATTGCGCTAGTCGTGATTATTAATGACATTCGAATTATGAATAACAACTTAACACGTTTTTGTCTTAGAAGTTCCGCGAATGGTTTAATATACAATCAATAAGATTTGACTATATGGTTTGTTTCTTATGTGTATATTTTCCAAGGGGTACATAGGATTATTTATGTATATAGGAATTCTGTAAACAAAAGGAATATCATTTGTAAACTTTTAAGACGATTCATTGGAATCGTCTTTTTTTATGCGTCGTGAAAGCTGTCCAAGTGGATGCTTTCAAAAGTGAGGAGATTAACATGAGTTGTAGAAGTGACAATTTGAAAACAGGCGTAGCACGTGCACCACACAGATCTTTACTAAAAGCTCTAGGTTTTGTTGATGAAGAAATGGGTAGACCCGTCATCGGTATTGCCAATTCTTTCAATGAAATCATCCCTGGTCACGTAGGCCTGAAAAATATTGTACAAGCCGTAAAAGACGGTATCCGCAACGCAGGTGGTGTGCCAATCGAGTTCAATACTATCGGTATTTGCGATGGTTTAGCAATGAACCATATCGGCATGAAATACTCCTTAGTTACACGTAATATCATTGCTGACTCCATCGAAGCTACTGCTATGGCTACACCATTCGATGCGATGGTATTCATTCCAAACTGTGATAAGGTGGTGCCAGGCATGTTGATTGCAGCTGCGCGCCTTAATATCCCATCTGTATTCGTGTCTGGTGGGGCTATGCTCGCTGGTGTACATAAAGGTAAAAAGATTGGTTTGTCCGACGTATTCGAGGCCGTAGGCAAACATCAAACTGGTGAAATGGATGATGCTGAGTTAGCTGATATCGAAAATACGGCATGTCCTACATGTGGCTCTTGCTCTGGTATGTATACAGCAAATACAATGAACTGTTTAACAGAAGCTCTCGGTATGGGCCTTCCAGGCAATGGTACAATTCCAGCGGTATATTCTGAACGTTTGCGTTTAGCTAAGTTAGCTGGTATGCAAGCGGTAGAGATATTAAAAGCAAACCTTCGCCCTAAAGATATTATGACTCGTGAAGCCTTTGAAAATGCGGTAGCTCTTGATATGGCTTTGGGCGGTTCCTCTAATACGGCGCTTCATTTACCGGCTATTGCTCACGAAGCAGGTGTACCATTATCCTTAGACGATTTTGATCGCATCGCTCAAAATACACCTCAATTATCTAAATTATCTCCATCTGGCGTATACTTCATTGAAGACTTGTACGCTGCAGGTGGTGTATCTGCCGTGTTGAAACGTTTAGCAGAAAATGGTCGCCTTCATACAGATTGCAAAACTGTTGCTCTTAAAACACAAGGTGAAATTGCAGCGGCAGCTCATGTTGTGGATGAAGATGTTATTCACCCATGGGATAATCCAGTACATGAAACTGGTGGTATCGCGGTTCTTAAAGGTAACCTTGCTGTAGATGGTTCCGTTGTAAAAGCCGGTGCCGTAGATGCAGATATGCTTGTTCACTCTGGTCCAGCAAAGGTATTCAACAGTGAAGAAGAAGCGGTTGAAGCTATTACAGGCGGTAAAATCGTGAAAGGTGATGTTGTAGTTATCCGTTACGAAGGCCCTAAAGGCGGTCCTGGTATGCGTGAAATGTTGACTCCAACATCTATGATTGCCGGTATGGGTCTAGATAAAGATGTAGCATTGTTGACAGATGGACGCTTCTCCGGTGCTACTCGTGGTGCATCCATCGGACATGTATCTCCAGAAGCAGCTGCAGGCGGTACCATTGCTATCGTTGAAAATGGTGATATTATCAACATCGATATTCCAAACGGTAAATTGGAACTAGCTGTATCTGATGATGAAATCACTCGTCGTAAAGCTGCATTGAAACCGTTCAAATCCAATGTAACTGGATATCTTAAAAAATACGCTCTTCACGTATCCTCTGCTGCACAAGGTGCTATCGAAGTATTTGAAGACTAATACTAGACTTTCATTTAATACTAACTAGAGGAGATAGTGTACATGCACAAATTATATGATTTTATGGAGGCTCGAGAGCGATTAAGCACAATCACGGTGAAAACGAAATTGCTTCACAGCGATGTGTTTTCTGACGAGTGCGAAAATGATGTATATATCAAGCCAGAAAACTTGCAAATAACAGGCTCTTTTAAGGTTCGTGGAGCTTATAATAAAATTGCAAAGCTGACAGAAGAGGAAAAGGCGCGCGGTGTTATCGCTGCGTCTGCTGGTAATCATGCACAAGGCGTGGCCCTTGCTGCGAAACGCCTTGGCATTAAAGCGACTATTGTTATGCCGAAACACACGCCTCTTATAAAGGTTAATGCAACAAAACAGTACGGCGCAGATGTCGTATTACATGGTGAGATCTATGATGAAGCTTGCCAAAAAGCGATGGAACTCCAACAAGAACATGGTTATGTGTTCGTCCATCCCTTCGATGATGAAGATGTAATTGAAGGGCAAGGGACAATTGCTCTCGAGGTTCTCGATGAACTTCCTGATGCAGATGTATTGCTTGTTCCTGTTGGGGGCGGTGGTATCGTATCTGGTATTGCGGCAGCGGCAAAGTTAAAAAATCCGCGCGTTAAGATTATCGGTGTAGAGCCTGAAGGTGCCGCAAGTGCAATCGCTGCATTAAAGGCTGATCATCCGGTACCACTCGATGAAGTAGCGACGATTGCAGATGGTACGGCAGTACGCCAAATTGGGGAAACTACATTAGAATATATCAAGCAATATGTAGATGACATTATTACTGTTTCAGACTACGAATTGATGGAAGCATTCCTGTTGCTTGTTGAAAAACATAAATTAGTAGCAGAAAATTCCGGTATTTTACCATTGGCAGGTCTTAGAAAATTGAACTGCACAGGTAAAAAGGTTGTAGCCATTGTCAGTGGAGGTAATATCGACGTACTTACCATTTCCTCTATGATTAATAAAGGTCTTGTCGTACGTGGTCGTATCTTTACTTTCTCCGTTAACCTTCCTGATAAACCAGGCCAGTTAGTGGCTGTATCTCAAATGTTAGCCGATGCAGATGCAAATGTTATTAAACTTGACCATAATCAGTTCAAAAACCTTGACCGTTTCCATGAAGTGGAATTGCAAGTAACGGTAGAAACAAATGGTGAAGAGCACATCCAACACATTATTGATACTTTCAAACATAATGGCTACATTATTAAACGTTTAAATTCCAGCGAGATATTGTCTGAATAGCTGGGTGAAAGGGTTCCTATGAGCGCAGAAACAATCAATGGGGCACGCATTGTCCTTGAAACATTGCATCGCCTTGGTGTAACCGATATGTTCGGCTATCCAGGTGGCGCGGTAATTCCAATTTATGATGAAATATATAGCTTCCCTGAAATTAAACATTACTTTGTTCGTCATGAACAAGGTGCTGCACATGCAGCAGATGGTTATGCTCGCGTATCTGGTCGCGTAGGTGTATGTCTTGCTACGTCTGGTCCTGGTGCAACGAATCTTGTAACAGGTATTATGACTGCGTACATGGATTCCGTACCTATGGTGGCCATTACAGGTCAGGTTGGCCGGCCCTTTATCGGTAAGGACTCTTTTCAAGAGGCGGATATCCAAGGTATTACGATGCCTATAACCAAGCATAACTATCTTGTTCAAGATATTCATGATTTGCCTCGCATCATTAAAGAGGCGTACTTTATTGCTGGCACAGGTCGCCCAGGCCCTGTACTTATCGATATTCCGAAGGATATTCAAACCGAGAAAATATCCATGGCGGAATACAACAAATTGTACGAAGTACCTATTCATCTTGAAGGCTATGATCCAACCTATAAAGGTCATCAAGGTCAAATCAAAAAAGCAGCTACTCTCATCAAAAATGCAAAGCGTCCACTTATCATTGCTGGGGCAGGCGTATTAAAGTCTGGTGCTATGGATGAGCTTAAAGAATTAGCTGAAAAGGCTCAAATTCCGGTGACGAATACATTAGTTGGTCTTGGTGGTTTCCCAGGAGATCACGAATTGGCTCTTGGTATGGTTGGTATGCACGGTTCTGTTGCAGCTAATAATAGTACAGATGAGGCAGATCTCGTGATTGCTGCAGGGATTCGTTTCCATGACCGCATCACAGGCCATCCAGATTTCTTCTGTAAAAAAGCTAAAATCATCCATATTGATATCGACCCAGCTGAAATTGATAAGAATGTTACAATCAATGTGCCTATCGTAGGGGATTTAAAACAGGTATTAACGGAGCTTAATGCTCTTGTAGAACCTACAACTCATGAAGCGTGGCTTGAGCAAATCCGAGAATGGCAAGCGGAATACCCTATGGTAATCCCTGAGTCTAAAAATGATGTATTGCATGCACAATATGTGTTATCTGAGCTTAATAAGATTGCCAAGGAAGATGCCATAATCGTAAGTGACGTCGGTCAACATCAAATGTGGGCGGCTCAATTCTTAACTCATAAAAAACCTCATACTATCGTTACCTCTGGCGGTGCGGGTACCATGGGGTATGGTTTGCCGGCGGCTATTGGGGCTCAAGTAGGGGCGCCTAAGAAGCAAGTTATCCTTGTTGTCGGTGATGGTGGGTTCCAAATGACTTGTGAAGAGCTCATGATGGTTCGCCAATATAATTTGCCAATCAAGATTATTATTATTAACAACGGCTATCTTGGTATGGTTCGTCAATGGCAAGAAATCTTCAATGATAGACGCTACTCCTATGTAGATTTGGAAGTGAGTCCGAACTTCGTGAAACTCGCAGATGCATTTGACTTGAAAGCAGCGCGTCTAGATAATGTTGAAACTTTCAACAAAGAATTTAAATCATACATTACATCGGATGAAAGCATTGTCTTGGATTGTCGCGTTGAACGAGAGGATAATGTATTACCAATGATTCCAGCAGGCGGCACGATAAGCGGTATGATGGGTAAGAAAGGGGTGCTATAATGGCGAAAGAACATCAAGTCTTAATCATTGCAAAAAATGCACCAGGTATTGGTACACGTATTTTGGCACTCTTTAACCGTCGTGGCTTTAACGTTACAAAAATGACATCTGGCATTACAAATCAGCCAGGTTATGCACGTATTACTATTACTGTAGAGGCCGATGACCGAATTCTCGATCAAGTGCAAAAACAAATCTACAAGCTTATCGATGTTGTTAAGGTTAAAGTGTTTGAAGATCATGATGTGGTATGCCGTGAGTTAATGCTTATCAAGGTAAAAGCATCTGCTTCCACAAGATCACAAATAGTACAGATTGCCGATGTATATCGTGGTAATGTGTTAGATATTTCTCCTACATCTATGATCATTGAAGTCATTGGTAGTGTAGAAAAATTACGTGGCTTCATTCAAATTATGGAAACTTATGGTATTCTTGAAATTGCTAAAACAGGTATCACCGCTATGAGCCGCGGAGAAAAAATGTAGGAGTTGATAACGTGGGGCGTGAATTACTCCATTATGAAAATGTCTGCTTTCGCCGTGATGGTAGATCTATTTTAGATAATGTAAATTGGCATATAGAGGACGGTGAACATTGGGCCTTATTAGGGCTTAATGGGGCTGGTAAATCAACGCTACTCAGCATGATACCTGCTTATCAAATTCCCACAACGGGTACTTTGCGTGGGTTTGGTAAGGAATTTGGTAAATATGCGTGGCCCAAAATCAAGGCTAGACTAGGATTTGTTAGCTCTGTGCTTGGACAATTTCAGTCAACCTTGGATAAACAAGTCGTTGAAGATATTGTTATTTCTGGTGCATTTAGTAGCATTGGTATATACCAAGAGGTAGCACCTGAGGTGCGTCAACGAGGTATGCAATTATTATCTGAATTTGGACTAGACTATTTGGAAGGTCATCGTTTTCGAACCTTATCTGCTGGCGAACAGCGCCGGGTATTGTTAGCGAGGTCTATTATGGCAAATCCAGAATTATTGATTTTGGATGAGCCTTGCTCTGGTTTGGACTTACCAGCGAGGGAGCAGTTTTTACGCACCGTATCTACTTTGGTAGCTGAGCAGCAGACACCGATTATCTATGTGTCACATCAAATTGAAGAGATACTACCGTTTATTACTCATGTAGCTATCTTGCGAGAGGGCAAGATGATTCATGCAGGTCCTAAACACAAGGTACTAACTGATGATATTTTATCTGATGTCTTTGGACTTTCCGTACAAGTTGTATGGAAAGATGATCGTCCATGGGTGATGGTTCGGTAGTTATCAATTTTTTTTATCAGAGGCTTAAAACTTGGCTTGCTGATACTAAATTAATGTACGCCACATCTTGCAAAAATTTGTTAGATTGTGTACAGTATATATAATCTATATTCTATTGAATATGTTTGGAGGTTGTCTAATATGGCAGGTAAAATTTTAGGTACTACAGTTTATTATGATGCAGATTGTAATTTAAGCAAATTGGAAGGCAAAAAAATTACAGTGTTAGGTTATGGTTCCCAAGGTCATGCTCATGCATTGAACTTGAAAGAAAATGGTATGGACGTAACAATTGGTCTTCGTGGTGGTTCTTCTAGCTGGAAAGCGGCTGAAGAAGCAGGTCTTACAGTAAAAGAAACTGCAGAAGCCGTTAAAGGCGCTGATATCGTTATGGTATTGATTCCAGACGAATTGCAAGCAGACGTATATGCACAAGATATTGCTCCAAACTTGAAACAAGGTGCGTACTTGGCATTTGCTCATGGCTTTAACATTCACTTTGGTAAAATCGTACCTCGTGAAGACATCAATGTATTCATGGTAGCTCCTAAAGGTCCTGGTCATTTAGTTCGTCGTACATACCAAGAAGGTTCTGGCGTTCCTTGCTTGTACGCTGTAGAAAAAGACCCATCTGGCGATACTGAAGAAGTGGCATTAGCATGGGCATCTGGTATCGGTGGTGGCCGTTCTGGTATTTTGGAAACTAACTTCAAATCCGAAACTGAAACTGACCTCTTTGGTGAACAAGCTGTATTGTGCGGTGGTGTTACTGAGTTGATAAAAACTGGCTTTGAAGTATTAACTGAAGCTGGTTATGAACCTGTTAACGCTTACTTCGAATGCTTGCATGAAATGAAATTAATCGTAGATCTTATCTACGAAGGTGGCTTCCAAAAAATGCGCCACTCCATCTCCAACACTGCTGAATACGGCGATTACCATGCAGGTCCTCGCGTAATCACTGCAGATACTAAAAAAGCTATGGAACAAATCTTGGCGGATATTCAATCTGGTAAATTTGCTGATGAATTCTTAGCAGATTCTAAAAATGGTCAAAAATTCCTTAAAGAACATCGTGAAGCAGCTGCTAATCATCCAATTGAACCAGTTGGCGCAGAACTTCGCAACTTGATGAGCTGGTTAAAATAAGAGTATTATTTAGGTAATTTCTTGTTATATACTATACTATATTTACTGAAAGCGGTCCCTGTGGGGCCGCTTTTTTATCTGCTTAAATTTTTATAGGCTTATATAGAGCTATATCGAAAAATTTGCAATAAAATATGATATAATAAAAACAATGTTTGAAAGGAGTGTAATATGGATTTTTACACATTAGCCTATGTTGAAAGTCAGGCTACGGCTGGTCAGACATGGGGATTTATTATAATTGTAGCGGTTCTATTAGCCTTACTCGTGTTGGGCGTACAAGTATTGCGCAATGGCTTTACTAGCCGCTATCGTGATTTGATGGTTATCTTGTCCTTGATTGTAGTATTTTTCTTGGGACTCGAGTATCAAGAGTATAATCGGATGAAAACCTATTCTGAGGATTCCTCTCGAATGGCTCAATTTTTACATTCTTTTAGTTCGGATCGTTCCGTACCGAGCGACCAATTGGCGGTTAACTCCTTAAAGATTCGTAATGGTATGATTTTAAAAGTAAGTGATGCTTACTATGAGGTTCAATTTAATCCAGAATTTTCAACCTATACTATTACACGTGTTTATAAGGTAAGTCCTATAGATCGAATTCATGATAAAGAGGATGCATTACCATAAGGAGGACCACATATGACAGAAGCTATGGCCGTCTATGGGATGGTCTTTACAAAACTCGCCATCGGTCTTTTGGCGATTATTCTACAAATCAATTTAATGGGTAAGGGCAATTTAGCCCCAACCTCTGCTTTAGATCAATTGCAAAACTACGTACTTGGTGGTATTATCGGTGCCATTATTTACAATGATCAAATTGGCATTTTACAGTTTATGTTAGTTCTTATTTTATGGACTATCCTCGTAATGACTCTTAAGTTTTTAAAAGGGAATCTTCGTATTTTTAAAGCAATTCTTGATGGTCATCCAGTTATAGTAATCGAAAAAGGTCATATTCTAACAGAAGAATGTATGCGTTATGGTATACAAGCGGCTGAACTTAAATTAAAACTTCGTGCTGCCGGTGTTCAATATGTTACGGATGTTAAGCGTGCCGTATTGGAGCAAAACGGTCAGCTCAACGTGGTTCAATTCGGTGAAGATAATATCCGATTTGATCTTATCGATGATGGTCAAATTAATCAGTTTATCCTCGATGTAATTGAAAAAGATAGAGAGTGGCTTGAACAAGAAATCCAAGCTCAAGGATACTCTGTTAAGGATATATATATTGCAGAATATAAAGATGGTAAAGTTGTTGTATATCCTTATGATAAAAGAGAGAGACCTAATTTAGTAAGCTCTATAAAAAATAAGACTAAGAGCAAATTAAAGCCTTAATATATAGCTTGGAATATGAAACGTATAAATCTATTAACATTTTAATAATAGATACATAGTATTTAGTTTTTATTAAGCCCACTATTCGTAGTGGGCTTATATAGAAAGGAAATTAGTGAATCGTAAAGATTTAATTGATCGATTACAAGAATTATATAAAGATGAAGACAGTCGGGTAACAGTAAATCCTCATGCAGGACAAAAAGTAGCTATCGTTTATCCGAATACATACTTTGTGGGCATGAGTAATCTTGGACTTCATATCATTTATGAGGAAATCAATTTACGAAATGATAGCGTCTGCGAACGAATCTTCTTGCCTGAGAAAAAGGAATTAGAAGCTTACGATAAGACTAAGACTCCGCTTATGAGCGTTGAAACACAAAGGCCTATGCATCAATTTGATGTAGTTGCTTTTGATGTCACCTTTGAAATGGATTATTTCCATATTCCCTTGATGTTGCGCCATGGCCGTGTACCTATCATGGGAAAAGATCGTACCGAATTTGACCCTATCGTTATTGCAGGGGGCCCTTGTGCGACCTTTAACCCTGAGCCTTTTGCCGACTTTATCGATGCTTTCATCATCGGTGAAGGGGAAGGTATCGTCAGTCGCGTACTAGATATCATTCGAGATGGAAAAATGGAAGGCTTGGATCGCCATACTATTTTACGTCAATTAGCGGATGTATCGGGCGTGTATGTACCATCCTTATATGTGCCGATTTACAGTGAAGACGGTGAATTTAAAGGCTATGATATTGCAGAAGGCGTGCCTAAGAGGATTAAACGTCACTTTGAAATGCTTACTAGCGGTGGTGAAACGGTAGTGGCTACGAATTATACTGAATTTGGCGCTATGTATATCATCGAAGTAGCCCGTGGTTGTGGTCGACACTGTCGCTTCTGTATGGCTGGGTATTGCTTCCGCGTACCGCGTGTACGTCCTTTAGACATTTTGAAAGAAGGCGTAGAGCGTGCAGAAAAGCTTGGTAAAAAGGTGGGCCTCATGGGCGCTGCTATCTCGGATTATCCTGAGGTAGATGAACTCGTTAATTATATTCGCTCTAAAGATATGCGCTATTCTTGTGCATCCTTGCGGGCTGACTCGTTAACACAAGCCGTGGTGGATGGACTAGCAGACAGTGGACAAAAGACTATTACCATTGCCCCAGAAACGGGTAGTGAACGGTTGCGTCGCGTCATTAATAAGGGTATCAGTGAAGAGCATTTACAAAATGCAGCCACCTTATCTGCAAAGTCAGGTATTCAGCATATGCGCTTATATATTATGATTGGGCTGCCAACGGAAACCGATGAAGACATTGAGGCTATTGTAGGCCTTGCGGAGAGAACACAGGCTCATATGGAAAAAGTAGGCTGTAAAGGTCGTTTGACGCTCAGTATTAATCCGTTTATTCCTAAGCCTTTTACACCATTTCAATGGATGGCCATGGATAATCAAAAAACGGTGGAGAAAAAATTACAATATATAAAGAAAGCATTGCAAAAGAATCGCCGCATTGAGGTTCTTGTAGAGTCCCCTAAAGAGGCATATATTCAAGGGGTTCTTGCTCGTGGAGATCGTCGTTTAGGTGCTGTTATTGCAGCATGTGCTGCAGATCGGGGCAGTAAATCTTTTAAGTCCGAAATGAAGGCGGCTGGCCTGGATATGGACGATATGAATTATCGTGAACGCAGTTTTGATGAATTCTTACCGTGGAGCCATTTAGATATGGGTATGCAGGAGGGTTATCTTGAAATGGAATGGCAAAGATCCCTCGATGAAGCATATACACCTCCATGTGCAGCAGGTTGTAAACGCTGCGGCGTTTGTAAATAGGAGGAACAGATGAATCAATCTGTAAAACGTATAGATGTGAAAGGTCCTCATGGTATATGGTCTTATGAGAAGCCAAGCTGGAGTGATCGATTTCCTATTGTAATGGGCGATACCTATCGTCATGGTGGCGTATCTAAAGCCCCTTATGAATCATTAAATCTAGCTTTTCATGTAGGCGATGAAGCTCAGAACGTACGAGAAAATCGAGCTATTGTTGCTGACCATTTAGGTGTAGACCCCAATCGTATTTCTTGTGGCAATCAAGTCCATGGTTTAAAGGCTGTAGAAATCACTGAAGACCTTATTGGGGCCGGTGCTTTTGGAGAAGATACGGCCATCGATGATTGTGATGCGGTATTTACAAATCTACCTCATGTGCCATTATTTCTGTTCACTGCAGATTGCGTTGGCGTAGGCATTTACGATGCCAAACATCATGCGATTGCTACGGTACATGCAGGCTGGCGTGGTGCCATTGGCCGCTTACCAGTACTTACTATTGAGGCCATGAAAGAGACTTATGGAACTGAGTTCAAAGACTGCTATATATATCTTGGACCTAGTATTGGACCAGAGTCCTTTGAAGTAGATGTAGAACTAGGCAAACGTTTTGAATTAGCCTGGAGAGATATGACAGACCGAGATGCATCTGATGTTGTCAATTATCCTGGCGACAAACTAGACAAGGCTTATATCAATTTATGGAACTTTATTGGTGAGGATCTCATTGTAAATGGCGTTCCTTCAGAGAATATCACGATTGGTGGTACCGATAGTGTAAGTGAAGTAGACTGTTATTCCTATCGTCGAGAGGCAGGTCTAACAGGTCGCATGGCCTTATTTGCGATGTTACAAGACCGATAAAATTCGACTTTCACAGGAATCATAATAAAGTATGATATTTTGAGTATATACATGCTTGGATTTGTGGAGGGAATAAGCCCTAAATCATGTACATTTGACCCTAAATACTATATAATAGAATAGTCTATACAAATATATTTGATGATTATGATATATAGATTGAAGGGGGCATTCACGTGATTGAAGAATCCCTACACGCTATACAGCAGCGCATGGCCGATGCTATGGCGCGTGTTGGTCGCGTAGATACAGCATTATTAGTGGCGGTTACAAAGAACCACCCTGTGTCGGCTGTGGAAGAGGTCGCACGGCTCGGTGTCACTCATGTAGGGGAAAATCGAGTACAAGAGGCCAAAGAAAAACAGCTAACGTATAAGGGGCCACAATTAACATGGCATTTGATTGGTCATTTACAGGTCAATAAGGTGCGCCAAGCGGTCCCTATGTTTGATTTAATTCATTCTGTAGACAGCCGTAAATTATTAGATGAAATCGAAAAGGTTGCTGCAAAGCACGATAAAATACAAGATGTATTACTGCAAGTCAATGTGGCCCGCGAAGCTTCTAAAACGGGAATGACCGTTGAGGAGTTTCCGGAAATACGAGATTATGCAAAAACATTGCCTCATGTACGCGTGCGGGGCTTGATGTGTATGGCGCCATTTTTCGATGATCCACAGGAAGCTCGTCCAATCTTTCGTGTAGCGAATGCCTTGTTTGAGGATATGAAACGCTACTTTGAAGAAGGGCAGATTCAATATTTATCTATGGGGATGACTCACGACTTTGAAGTCGCTTTGGAAGAAGGGGCTAACATCGTTCGTGTAGGCACAGCAATTTTTGGGGAACGTGTATATTATTAAGGTTCGGGTTACCTGATAATCGGAAGCGTTAATTGTATTAGGAGGAAATCCAAATGGCATTGGGAGATTATTTAGACAAAGCAAAAAACTTATTCTTAGGCAGAACTGATGATGACTATGAATATGATGATTACGAATACGAAGATGAAGAGGAATACGAAGCTGAACCTACCCCAGTAGCAACAGCGGCTCCCGTGTCCGGCGCATCTGAATTTCATCCACGCAAGGTAGGAGGCCAATCTACGATGACACAACGTCCAACAGCTATGAAAGTAGTTGTAATTGAACCAAAAGTATTTGAAGATTCTGAAAATATTACACATCAATTGCGCGACATGCGTCCTGTATTGATTAATTTTGAAAATACAGACCCTCATGAAGCAGCTCGTATTGTAGATTTCGTATCTGGTGCGACCTATGCATTGGATGGCAAATTGGAAAAAGTAGGTAAAGACATTTTCATGTGTGTACCTGTAAATATTTCCATTGATTATAATGACAATGAAAGCAACACAACTGAGCAAAACGAATATTCTTGGGAAAACAAATAATCTCTCTATAAATGGTGGTGATAACTATGTTAGGTAAAACCCTATGTATAGGCGTTGGCTCAATGGGGGGCGCTCTATTGCGCGGTGCATTACAGCATGGTGTGTTGAAAGCCTGTGATACACACATTCTAGTGCGTCGCGAAGAACAATGTAAGGCTCTTGCAGAGGAGCTTGGTGTAGTAGGTTTTACTACATTGCCTAATGTAAACGAGTACAACACTATTCTATTGGCTGTGAAACCACAAGTGTTACCATCTGTGTTAGAGACTTTAAAAGAAGTACCTTATGGGACTGTTATGATTTCTGTTGCCGCAGGCGTCACATTAGATACTCTTGATGCGGCGATTCCACAAGCTAACTGGTTTAGAGCTATGCCAAATACACCGGCTTCTATCGGTGCTGGCATGACGGCACTTGCTGGAGATGATGTGAATACTGACCTAGGTCGTACTGTACAAGCCTTATTTGAGGCTGTAGGTGAGGTAGCAGTGGTGAGCGAAGCCGATTTAGATCGCTTAGGCGCACTATCTGGCGCGGGCCCTGGCTATATGTTCGTCATCCTTGATGCTTTAGCTGATGCAGGCGTTCGTATTGGTTTACCACGTCAGCTAGCCATAAAGGCAGCTGCTCAAACAATGTACGGTGCAGGTAAGATGGCTCTTGAAAGTGGCAATCATCCATCAGTATTACGAGATCAAGTGACCAGCCCTGGGGGCACTACCATTGCCGGTATTGGTGCCATGGAAAAAGGTGGACTTCGCAGTGCTCTCCAAGATGGCGTAGTAGCATGTCTTGCTCGGTCGAATGAGTTGGGGAAATAATTTTGGCAGATACTAGTAAATTAATACGATATTTCGAGGCCAGTGGCAGCGGTGAGGAAGCTCGTCGCATGCTTGACTTGGCTGAGCAGGTTGTTAAAGGTCGCCCCTATCGCGTGGCGGATTTTACGAGCCCTGTAGGTCTTGTCATTGCAGATGCTATCAAGGCTAATTACCCACAGTTAACTGTTAAAACTGACGGTGGCTATGAAGGGGCGGAACGTATCCGTATCGCCTTTGTAGATAGCGACTTTAACGGTACTGTGGATATGGGCATTCGCGCCCTTAAGGTGAATTGGGACCCTCGGTTTCGATTGCTCACTCATCGCGATGTGCTTGGCTCCTTAATGGGCCTAGGCATTGATCGCTCCAAATTTGGGGACGTTATCGTCCAACAAGGGGGCGCTCAGATTATAGTGGATGAAAGCGTGGCTGATTTTGTAATTCAAAACTTTACGAAAATTGCTATGGTTTCCGTATCTGTAGAGGCTATTGAGTTATCAGATATTGCACCAAAAGAAGAAAAAATTAAAGAAGTCCGCACTACAGTTGCTTCGTTGCGTTTAGATGCGGTAGCAAGTTCTGGTTTTAGTGTATCGCGCACTAAATTGGTGAGTGCTATCAATGCGGGCTTATTACAAGTAAACTGGCAACCAGCTAAGGGTGCATCCCAAGAGGTTAAAGAAGGGGATGTCATATCCATGCGTGGTCGTGGCCGAATGAAGGTAGAAGCTATTACAGGTACCTCTCGTAAAGGGCGTATCGGCGTATACCTGAAACGATTTATGTAGGCAGTTGAAAATCGGCTTGACCATCAAGCCGATTTTTTTATATATAGTAGGACAGCCATGGTATCCATAACATTTCAACCTACAACTGAAGATATAATCCTATTCGTAGGCGGCGGAGAAGTAGCGGAACGACGGATGCAGCTTTTTATTGACGAGCCTTGTAATATTGTCGTTATCGCTCCTGCTGTGACGGATACGATTGGGCAGTGGGCAAAAGAAAATCGCATCACTTGGTGGGACCGTGCTTTCACCAGTGATGATGAACAATTCATCATAACGAGCAGTTTGTTCTTTATCTGCACAGATAATCATAAATTGAACGATTCGTTGCATGCACTTGGCAAAAAGCATCGCGTGTGGACCAACCGCAGTGATGACCCTGGGGCGTGTAGGTTTACCATACCTTCATCACTTGAGCTAGGCGATCTTCGTATTGCTATTAGTGCCAATAATGTAGGCCCTCGTATTAATCGTCTCGTACGACAAGATATGATGAATCGTTATGGTCAGTTGCAAAAGGCTATGCCTAGACTTAAAATATTTAGAGAAGAAGTAAAGTTACTACTTCCTACGCCAGAGGCTCGACAGAAATTTTGGCGAGACAATCTGACGGTAGAAACATTTGAAGCCATTCTCAAGGGAGATTGGATGATTATAGAGGAGAAACTTAACCATGCAATTAGTGGTATTAGGTCTAAATCATAGAAGTGCCGCTGTAGAGGTGCGTGAACGTTTCTCGTTTGATAAAGACGAGGTAGTTGCCGCACTAAACCGCCTCTATGAATTTGACTGTATCTCAGAATGCGTTATATTATCCACCTGTAATAGAACGGAAATTTATGCTGCTTTAGAAGGCGTAGAATTTCCGAAGGATTACATGTTGGCAGTGTTAAAAGATTTAAAAGGCGCAGATTATATTGATGCAGATGCATTCTTCTTCTACGAAGAACGAGATTGTATTGAACATCTATTCCGCGTGTCTGCTAGCCTTGATTCCCTTGTGTTGGGGGAAGGTCAAATCTTGAGCCAATTAAAAGGAGCCTATATTCAGGCTTATAGCGCAGGCTGTACGGGCACAATATTTAATATTTTATTCCAACGGGCTATTAGCGTTGGTAAAAAGGTGCGTACTAATACGGGCATTGCTAATACGCCTGTATCTGTTAGTTATACGGCGGTCAATCTTGCAGAGGATAGCTTAGATAAGCCATTATCTGAAGCGACTGTTCTTATCTTAGGCGCTGGCACCATGAGTGAGTTAACGGCTACACATTTACAAGCGAAGGGTGTAAAAACGATTTTCGTATCTAATAGAACCTTTGCTAAGGCTGAAATGTTAGCGGAGCGCTTTAATGGTAAAGCTGTTAAGCTCGATAACTTTGTAGATTATGCCAAAGATGCGGATATTCTTATCACATCTACAGGGGCGCCACATTATATTATTACGGAACGAGAAGCCAAGAAAATTACGACTCTTCGTAAAGGTGAACCTATCGTTATGATTGATATTGCGGTACCTCGTGATATCGACCCTGCTGTGGCAGACTTGGACGGTATTTATCTATTTAATATTGATTCTCTTGAAAGTGTAGTAGAAGAAAACAAGGCACAGCGCGAAGAGGAAGCTCGTCGGGCAGAACCTATTATTCACGATGCTATTGAAGAGTTATTGGATAAATTAAGCTATTTAACAGTGCGTCCGATGATGGCTTTGCTTACAGAAAAAGCGGAGCGTATTCGCCGTCGTGAGTTACATCGCGCATTAGCTAAATTGCCAGATATTTCTGATAAAGAGCGCCGTGTTATGGACTCGATGAGTCGCATGATTATTCGCAAAATGTTGCGTGAACCGATGATTCACTTCAACGAAATTGCTGGTACGGAGGAAGAAGGTCTGTACTGGGACTTATTCAAAGATATGTTTAATCTTGAGAAAGAAGGCTAATGCCATGAGAGATCATATTCGAATCGGCACGCGAAAAAGTGCCCTTGCCCTATGGCAGGCTGAACATATTAGTGCAGAATTACAACGTCTGTACCCCAATATTACGGTAGAGCTAGTTCACTTTAATACAAAGGGTGATCGTATCCTAGAGAAACCACTGGCTCAAGTTGGTGGTAAAGGTTTATTTACTGCTGAATTAGAAGAGGCTATGCATGCAGGCAACATCGACATCGCCGTACATAGCTTAAAGGATATGCCTACAGAGTTGCCAGAAGGCCTCACTCTTGGGGCTATTTCTGCTCGTGAAGTGCCTTATGATGCGCTGGTGAGTCCCGTGTATAAAACACTAGATAAATTGCCACAAGGGGCTCGTGTTGGTACCAGTAGCTTGCGCCGTCAAGCTCAATTGCTACACGTTCGCCCTGACCTAAAGGTAGAGGTTATTCGCGGTAATGTACAGACTCGTTTGAGCAAAATCGAAACGGAAAAGCTAGATGGTGTTATCTTGGCTCAAGCAGGGCTTAAACGATTGGGTTTAGAAGACCAAATCACACAAGTCTTCAAGGCTGATGAAATGATTCCTGCCGTAGGTCAAGGGGCGCTCGCTATTGAGTGTCGCGCCGACGATGCGGAGATGCTTGATATGTTGGCTCCTATCAACGATGAAGCAACGCGCTATGCCGTTGAAGGGGAACGCAGTTTCTTGCGTCAACTAAACGGTGGTTGCCAAGTGCCAATGGGCGTGCATGGTACTATCAATAAAGGACAATTAACCCTGAAAGCCATGATTGCATCCCTCGATGGAAAAACTGTGTACGAAGGGGAAATCTCTGGCCCTGCTAAAAAGGGAGAAATCCTTGGAAAAAACCTTGCAAAAGCTTTATACGAAGAAGGGGGCAAACGCATTGTGGATGCTCTCATAGAGGAAGGAATTATAAAATGACAGGTATGGTATATCTAATTGGTGCGGGCCCTGGCGATGTTAAACTTATCACTGTAAAAGGTCGTGAATGCATCGAAAAGGCAGATGTAATTGTATATGATTATTTAGCGGATGCTCATCTGTTAGAATGGGCACGTCCAGATGCTGAATTGATTTACGCTGGTAAGCAATGTAAAGATCACACAATGCATCAATGGGAAATCAATGAGCTTTTAGTACAAAAGGGTAAAGAAGGCAAAATTGTAGCGCGTTTAAAAGGCGGGGATCCGCTCGTATTTGGTCGTGGCGGTGAAGAAGCGATGGCTCTTGGTGAAGCCGGTGTACCATTTGAATTCGTGCCAGGCGTAACATCTCCTATCGCAGCGCCTGCTTATGCGGGTATTCCTGTAACACAACGCGCTATGGCTACATCCTTTGCGGTTGTAACAGGTCATGAGGATCCTACAAAAGCAGTATCTGGCATTCATTGGGAAGGCCTTGCTACGGCGGTAGATACACTTTGCTTTGTAATGGGTGTCGGCAACTTGCCTGTCATTGCCGAAAAATTGATGGCTCATGGCCGGGCAGCCTCTACACCAGTAGCGCTTGTTCGATGGGGCACAAAAGCAGTACAAGAGGTATTAGTTTCTACCCTTGAACATGTCGTTGAAGATGTAGCAAAGGCTCAATTAAAAGCGCCAGCTATCATCGTAGTAGGCGATGTAGTCAACCTTCGTGAAAAATTACAATGGTTCGATAATAAACCTTTATTCGGGAAAACCGTTGTAGTCACACGCGCTCGCTCCCAAGCAAGTGCATTCCGTGAGAAATTAGCGGCGCAAGGCGCTAATGTAGTGGAAGCAGCCGCAATTAAAACATCTCCATTGGAATTGTTTGAGGAAGATAAACGTATCATCAATAATACAAAACAATACCAATGCATCGTATTCACATCTGGTGAAGGGGTTCGCTACTTCTTCGATGCTCTATATAAAGAAGGCAAAGATACACGTGCGTTAGGCAACTCTAAAGTGGCGGCTATCGGCTGTGCTACGGCTCGTGAACTTCAAAAATATGGCATCGTACCAGATATCATTCCTGTAGATTACAAGGCTGAATCTGCTGTAGAGGCTCTTGAAGAAGAACTCAGTGCAGGGGATTCTGTATTATTGATTCAACCAAAGGTAGCACGCGATGTGATTCCACGTTGCTTGCGTCACCGCAATATGAATGTAGATATCTTGCGCTTATATGAAACGACACAAGATACATCTCAACAAGAAGCATTAGTAACAGCGTTAACAGAAGGCAATGTAGATTATATTACCTTCACAAGTTCTTCTACTGTAACAAATACAATCCAATTATTGGGTGACGATGCTTTAGCATTGTTAGGTAAGACTAAAATAGCTTGTATTGGACCTATTACAGCTGCTACCGCTATGAGTGCAGGTCTTAAACCGGCTATCATTAGTGATGTATATACAACTGATGGCTTAGTAAACGCTATTGTAAAAGACATTTAGGAGGATTACATGTACGATTTAACATACCGTCCTCGCCGCTTGCGTATCAATCCAGAAATGCGAGATTTGGTACGCGAAACGACACTCGACGTAACTGATTTGATTTATCCATTATTTATTGTGCCTGGTGAAGGTATCAAAAAGGAAATCGACACATTGCCAGGTCAATATCACTTATCTGTTGATGAAGCTGTGAAAGTAGCGCAAGAGGCCTATGATCTTGGTGTGCGTGGTGTAGAAATCTTTGGTATTCCTACATACAAGGATGAGCAAGGTTTCTCTGCGTGGGATATGTCCCAACCAGTACAACAAGCTATCAAAGCCATCCGTGCAGCGGTGCCAAACCTATTGGTCGTAGCTGATGTGTGCTTATGCCAATATACTACGACAGGGCATTGTGGCATGATTGATGACCATGAAATCTTGAACGATGAAACATTGCCATTGCTTTGTAAAGTAGCGGTAAGCCAAGCGGAAGCAGGTGCGCATATGGTGGCTCCATCCGACATGATGGACGGCCGTGTAGGTGCTATTCGTGAAGCCCTTGATGCGGCAGGCTATACCAACGTATCCATCATGAGCTATGCGGCAAAATACGCATCTGCTTACTATGGTCCGTTCCGCGGAGCTGTTAATTCTGCGCCAAAATTTGGTGACCGCAAATCTTATCAAATGGACCCGGCTAATCGTTTAGAAGCTTTCAGAGAAATCGAACTCGACATCGCTGAAGGTGCAGATATTATCATGATTAAACCGGCCTTGTCCTACTTGGACATCGTTCGTGAAACGCGTGACCGCTATGAATTGCCTGTGGCGGTATACAATGTATCCGGCGAATATGCGATGGTTAAATCTGCTGCTGCGGCTGGTCTCATCGACGAAGAACGTCTCGTTATGGAAACAATGCTTTCCATGAAGCGTGCTGGTGCTAAAATCATCATTACGTACCATGCCTTAGATATTGCTAAATGGTTACAACAATAAGGAGGAACTATGTTCCAACTCGGTAAATCTGAAAAGGCCTTTAACGAGGCTAAACGTTATATGCCAGGCGGCGTAAACAGCCCTGTTCGTTCCTACCGCAGCGTAGGATCTAACCCTCCGTTTATTAGCAGCGCCAGCGGCAGCCGTATTTATGATATCGATAACAACGAATACATCGACTATGTGTTGAGCTGGGGACCTATGATCTTGGGCCATGCGAACCCTGAAGTCATCGCGAGCCTGCAAGAGGCTATTCCTCGTGGTACTAGCTACGGTGCACCTACACTATTAGAAACAGAATTGGCTAAAAAGATACAAGCCTTCATGCCGTCTATGGAGGTTATCCGCCTCGTTAACTCTGGTACAGAGGCTACCATGAGTGCTTTGCGCGTAGCTCGTGGGTATACTGGTCGCGATCGCATCGTGAAATTTGTAGGCTGTTACCATGGTCATAGCGATGCTCTCTTGGTGAAAGCTGGCTCTGGCCTTGCTACCTTTGGCGTGCCGGATAGTCCAGGCGTTCCACAAGGCGTAGCAGAAAATACAATTACGTTACCGTACAATGATTCTGAAGCGGTTCGTAAATTATTCGACGATATGGGCGATACTATTGCGGCTATCATCGTAGAACCTGTAGCTGGTAACATGGGCTGCGTACCTCCAGTACCAGGCTTCCTCGAAACCTTGCGAGAAGTAACTAAGGCTCACGGTGCTATACTGATCTTTGACGAAGTTATGTGTGGCTTCCGCGCTAGCAGCGGTGGTGCTCAAAAACGCTACAATATTAAACCGGACCTTACATGCCTTGGTAAAATCGTTGGTGGTGGCATGCCACTTGCTGTATTCGGTGGCTCTCGTGAGATTATGAACCAAATTGCTCCAGCTGGTCCTATTTACCAAGCTGGTACATTGAGTGGTAACCCTATTGCCGTTACCTCTGGTTTGGCAACGCTTTCCATTTTGCAACGAGACCCAACTATCTTTAAACAAGTAGAAGATGCAACCATTGCCCTTTGTGAAGGATTTGAAAGATTAGCGGCGCAATACAATGTGCCTGTTGTTGTGCAACGTGTAGGCTCTATGTTCACCATCTTCTTCTCTAATAAACCAGTTAAGAACTTTGATGATGCTTCAGCTTGCAACGAAGAACAATTCAAAATGTTCTTCCACCATAACTTGAGCCATGGTATTTACTATGCGCCAAGCCCTTATGAAAGTAATTTCGTATCTATCTGCCATAAGAGCAGTGAAGTGGAACGCACATTAGCCGTTGCTGATGAAGCTTTCAAAAAAATCAGTGATACATTATTATAAGAAGTTATAGTTTGTAGTTGTTTATGTATCGATACAGGTGATGAACATGCAGTTTTACAAGAACTTAAAGCGTGCTCGCGTGCGCATGGGTAAAAGCCAAATCGAAGTAGCAAAGGCCGTAGGTATCAGTAATGCGGCACTTTCAAACTACGAAACAGGGTATCGCGAACCAGATTTAGATACACTCTGTGCCCTGTCTCGCTATTATGGATTGACCTTGGATGAGCTGTTGGATGTAAATGGAGAACAACACGAGCCCATCTATGATCTCAGTCCTGTACTAAAAAATAAATACATCGCCTATAAAGGTGAAGTATTCGAGTTGAAAGACTCACAAAAACGTGCGCTCTTGCATGAGCTAGATAATCTATTTACTAAATTCGAGAAATCAAAAGTAGAAGATAAGGGTAGTCAGCCAAAGACGTACAAACATGGGAACCCACATATCAATCGGGCGGGGCTAGCTAGCAGTGCTGGTAGTCTAGCGGCACGACGGAATCTAAAATAAAAAGCACCATCTATTTAGGGACTAAACGAAACATAAGTCGTCCCTCGATAGATGGTGCTTTTTTGCCGTATATAACAAAATATTCGTTGGTGGTATACGTTAGTTTAACATATAATTGAATTATAGACGTGGAATAAATATTTACTAGTCTTATAGGAGGCATTATGAAAGTATGGAGTGGTGTAAAATCTATATTAGAACGAACACCTTTTAGGGTTAAATTTTATATTGGTTTTATCTTGTTGGCATTCTTCATAATGGGACTTGTTACATTACATGCGTATATTAAAAGGCCGGAGCAAATACAAAAACTACGAGTATATGAACAAAAGTTAGCAAGTATATCTACGTATAAAGTAAGTGAGGAGCACTTTGCTACAGGTAGAAATGGACAGATATATGTTTTTAAAAACATATATGAAGGTGTTACGTTGGAATCAGTGAAGAATATGCTTTCAGAAGAAAAAATAGTATGGCGCGAAGTAAACGAGCGCCAGCTCATAGGATATGATCTAGATGATAAAGTTGAAATTGAAATCATACGAGATATAAAGACTAAGGCTATAATCGTTAAATTAGAAAAAGATAGGTAATGTAAATATTGTATTTAGTATGTATTATCTTAATTATATGGAGATTTAGTAGATAAATGGAGTTTTTTGATTCTTTAGTGAATTTATATAATATCAATTATGAGGTTAAAGGTACAATTCAGGCTATAGGATTTTTAATTGCATTTATTTGTATTCCTGAGTTGATTGGTAATCATGATAGTATAGAATCTTTTACTTCAGCTAAGCCTATAGTGAGATGTGTAGTAAGGATTATTTTGAGTATCTTCTTATTTTTTGCAATATTTACTTTGTTGGGGTTGCTGATGGATAATGGACTATTATAATTCACTAAGTAAAACGGGTTAATGATGAACGTATAGATTTTAAGCTAGAATAAATTAGTGAATAGAGGTATAAATATGATCTATTTTAAAAGTAAAAAAAGCTTAGATACATTTTTAATGGTCTTTATATTGGGTGCTGTTAAGGCATATAGACGAAATTATATTGACTTGACCATTCTAGAATATTACATATTTAGTATGTTAATTCGATTAATGTGTAGAAAAGCACATCTGTCCGATAAACTGTTAAATATAATTGGTGATGGGATGAGTTTAGAGGATGTTGATGAGTGGATGGCTCGTAGAATCCCTATACCAGCATTAAAGGATACGTTAGATGATATTGAATGCAGTAGTTGGATTGCTTTAATAGAACGGGAGTTAGAGGGGGATACTTTATCTGAAGCGTTAAAAATTTCTACACATGATGAAAAGAAGTTCGGTATCTATTTCTTTACCGATTATGTAGAGGAGATATTTTGGGCGTTGTTTTTGTTGGGGCTGTATGAAGTCTTACAAAAAACTGAATTCATTTCTGAATCAATCTTAAGTTGTATTAAACAGTCCTATTTGTCTGAAATATATACGCGTGAACGTATTCAGAATGAAGACTTTCAGGCATGTATTTCCAATTTACAGGAGATAGCCGATACTAATATATCCGGGCAATTAAGTAAAGATTTAATTAATATGAAAGCAAAACTAGCATCATTACAGGTATTATTACCATTTTATGATGTGAGTTTTGACAAGTTAAAAACAGGCATTGATTTAAAAGCCACTAAAGGGATGTTTTGGCAGATTAAAGTTTTAGGGGAGTTTATAGACTTAGGATTATAGATTCTAGAAGATTTTTAAGTTGTATATATACTTATGATTATTATTTAAGAAAACTAAGCTAGAAGGCTTTTCAAAAGAGGCATTATATAACTTTAGAAAAATGCTAATGAACTCAAACCATGGTGCTAAATACTAACAATAATCGCTGGTATTATTTAGGTTATGGACTAACATTTCTTGATTTAGATAAACATCGAATCATTACTAATGATGCTGTAAGAGGAATAGAAGATCCTCCGATGAAATTCCTAATAATTAATGTGAGGATATATGGATAGATATATTAATAAAATAAGAGATTTACTTATTGATTGTATGCCTGAACATTGGTATAAGGCTTATTTATATTTTGCTAGTACAGAAACTGGATCAATGACCTCAGCATATTACTATGTAAATATAATTTTAAATAATTAATAGGAGTACATATGAATATATACATTAATAAAATAAGAGATATATTAGTTGATTTAATGCCCAAGCATTGGTATAAAATTTATTTGTATTTTGAATGTTCTGAGTTAGGATCAACATCAGGTTGTTATTATATAAAAACGCCAGGTGGATCTATTATTCAATATGGTGAATTTATATATAATTTTTCTGATGAAAATAGCGAACGAATAAAACAGGGGATGTATGATATTTTAACGAATGTTAGATTATTACACGAAGCATCGATTGAGAAGTGGACTTGGGGAACAATGTATATTTCACGCGATGATTATGAGCCCCATTGTGAATTTCATAATGATATAGTAAGTGAAGATTATTGGCTTCAAAATAGATATAAGTGGGAATATCAGAATTTTGGTGTTCTAGCTAGAGAAGATGAATTTGATTCGCATGTATATAAAGAAATGCTAAAAGGGCCACGAGGTGTTTTATTATTGGAAGATATGGAATCTCGTGTATTAGCAAAAAATTATACTGCCATTGATAAGGTGTTTAAGTTAAAGCATAAAAGCTTAGAATCAGAACTTGAGAAACATTATAATAAAGTGGCCAAAAGTATATACAAATTAACGCCTTTAAATTGGCATCGTGCTAAATTACACTTTGATATGAATGTTAATAATCCCTCTGTAGAGCTTTTGGTTTATAAAACTGAGGATGATTCATGTATTACAAAGTATGTAGAAAATAATGATAAAGAGCCGGCTATTATTTCGGAAGTTATGTATGATTTAAAAAATGAAGTTGTAGCGATGATTGAGACTTTTAAATTCTATAATCAAAACCCATTCTCTGGTTTAGTATATACATTAACCTCTAATGGTGAGGTATCTTTAGAGCTAACTTATGGAGATAAATGATTTAAAGTTCGTTGATGAAATTGATTAGATAAGCTTTTACGGATCTGTTCATTAGGTGTTCGAAATCGATGGGTGGCAAACTATACTACAAAAAGTCAACTAATAGAACTGATTCTGATATTAGTGATATTGATGAGGTAAGAGGGAAAATTAGGGATGAATTTTAAAACGATTTATTCTGTTGTTTGGTATATATTTATAGGCTGTTTTAGCTTATGGTTAATTTGTGGATTAGGCTATAAGTTTTTGTTTAATGATACTGTTGAGCAGTCTAGAATGGAATTGACACAAGTTTTAAATGCAACTTTTCCACGAGAACACTATATGATCGCTGGAGATGTATATGATTCGAACAGAAAAAATCTATTATCTAGAGGAGTATCAATAAACATAAAGAAAGATTTACTACATAGAGATATAAAATCAATAAAGCCCTTGAGTGGGAATTGGACCTTAGTTGACCAAACTGAGTCTCGTTATGTATATGAAAATCAATCATATAGAGTATATGTAACAAAGGATCCGGTAAATGATGGATATATTGTAGTGTTAGCTCGTAATAATTGGTTAGAAAGATTGCATTTATAATTTTATTTTAAATGGAGCCATATATGAAGATTGGTCTTTCATTATTTTTATTATGTATATATTGTCTATATTTTATTAGGAATCCTTATTTTGTATTAGACAAGGAACAAGTTAAACGTTCTAAATCTATGTTATATACGGAAATAGGAATAGGTTGTCTGGGTTTTATACTCATTAATATTCCTTATGATGGTGCTAATTTAATTCATCTTTTAGCTGTTATAGGCATATTGAGTTGGGTATTAGAATTGTGGTTGAGAATTTTGGCCGTTAAGTCTGACTCTTCACTTACTTTAGAGAAAATGCCTATTCTATTGAAAAAAGCAAAAAAAGATTTTTATTCTGTAATACCTATAATAGTTATTTTTATGCTTATGATTATTTTTAATGTGATAATTGATAATTTTGAATAATCTTAAATTGCAATATGAAACTGAATATAACTAAAATTAAGTATATTTTGATTGATTAGTGAAAGAGAGTTGTATGAAGCAACTCTCTTTTGTCATATAAAACATATATATACATAAAATGTTGATTTTATGTTTTCTGAGAGATATAATCGAACTAATAAGTTAATAATTATTTGAAAGTAATATATAGGAGAGAGAATTATGAAAGTAGTATCAATCGCTGCCGGTTGTGTGGGTCTAGTTGGCGTTATGTGTGTAACGACAACTTTGGCAGCGGATGTACCTTCTTCATTTATACAACAAGAAGCGGCTCGAGCCGATGCTTCTTTGCGTCAACGCGCGGAGGCACCGATGGCAAGGGCCGCTTTGTCGCGTTCAGAATCAAGTTATGACAATTTAAATGGCGTACCTATGGATGCATTACCACAAGAAGCAGTGTCATTTCCAATTGACCAGATTGTGATTACGTCATCAGAACCTGTCTTTAAGAAGTATAGAAATCGACTTAAAATATATAATCATAACAACATTGGGGCAGAGGGGATTGCTGTTTTACAAAAGCAATTACAAGAGCAAATTCTTGCTGATGGATATGTAACGAGTCAAGTGGTAGTTCCGAATCAGGATTTACAATCGGGTACACTTACTTTTGAAATTTTACCGGGCTATGTGGAAGATATTGTTCTCACGAATCCAAAAGCTCGCACGAATTGGCGAAGTGCGTTTTCTGTTCGTCCCGGATATGTACTGCGTAGACAAGCATTAGAGCAAGGTATAGACCAGATGCGAAATGTACCGGGACAAGATGTAAAGCTTAGTATTGAGCCAGGTACAAAGCCACTTCACTCTATTGTGAAGCTAACGGTAGAACAAAAAGGATTTGTGCATGGGTCGTTGATTTTAGACAATGCAGGTTACGAATCGACAGGGAAATACCAAGGTACTATGTATGTATCATTTAGTCAGTTGGCAAGGCTTAATGATACTTTATCGGCTAGTATAACGAAGGATATTGGTCATCATGGTGATGGACATGGATCAAAGCAGTATGCCATAAATTATGCCGTACCTGATGGAAATCGAATGTATCGCTTATCCACGTATCAATATAGTTATCATCAATTGGTATTTATGCCAGAAGCATTCCGTTCTTCTGGGAATACTCGGGGGATTGAGTTTTCTGTAGAGCAGGTTTTGAATCGGACGAGTCGCTCCAAGACCGCTGCTGTCGCTAAGGTGATTCATAAAACACGCCATAGTTACATTGATGATATAGAAATCGGTGTACAAGAGCAACATACCACAGCATTGGAACTAGGATTATCCCATCGTCAGTATAGTGGGAATACCATGTCTGATATATATCTCTTTTATCGTCAAGGCATACGAGGTCTAGGTGCTACAGTTCGCAGCTGGGAAGGCGTGGCAGATAATCCGACTACGTTATATAAAATGGCGGGACTTGAGGGCGAAGTGCAAAGCGGTGTACGCATCGGTCATAAACAAGGTGTGTATACGATGCGTTTTAGAAGTCAGTTTACAAATCAACGATTGTTTGGAACTGATCAATTTAGTATCGGTGGACGCTATTCCGTACGTGGCTTCAGTGGGGAAGAAACATTACGTGGTGACTCTGGTTACTACATTCAAAATGAATGGGCCTTACCGTTCAGACGACAACAAATAACTCCGTATATAGGTGTAGATATAGGTCATGTATGGGGACCGTCAACAGCGACACAAATTGGTAATACATTAGTGGGTGGCGTTATTGGTATCCGAGGAAATATCGGCGATGCATTTCGCTATGATGTGTCATTAGGGACTCCAGTTAAAAAGCCGGATGGTTTTACTACTGATACAAGTGTATGGGCTTTCAGGTCCAGTTATCAGTTTTAATTAAAAATGTGTGTTATTAAATGAGAGAGTATAAGGAAAGAATAATGAAAATTAAACAGTATACAGCAACCGCATTGTGTGCAGCCTTATTAGTTACAAATTCTGGACCGTGGATTCCGCTAGCAGTGGCACAATCTATTGTACCGAATCAAGGAAAAATGGGTCCAACTATGGATGAAGCCCCTAATGGGACGCCCATTGTCAATATTAATAAACCGAATGCTAATGGGTTATCTCACAATCAATATGATATGTTTAATGTAGATGATAAAGGGGTTATTCTAAATAACTCAAGGAGACCTATATCTACAGAATTAGCTGGCTATGTGATGGGTAATCCTAACTTGAGAGGTGCTGCAGCTAAGACGATTTTAAATGAAGTAACTGGAACGGGTGCGACTGCTATGAATGGTGCCTTAGAGGTAGCAGGTCGTAAGGCACATGTTATCATTGCTAACCCAAATGGGATTGCTGTTAATAATGGGACATTTATTAATACTAGTGCGGCTATTCTGACAACAGGAAACCCTATTATTACAGATGGAACTATTGCTGGATATGATGTGAAGCAAGGTACTGTGACGGTATCTGGACAAGGTCTCGATGCATCGCGTACATCTCGTACAGATATTTTGGCTGAAGCGGTACAGCTCAACGGCAAGGTATGGTCTGATGAAAGCCATGTGGTAACCGGTAAAAATGCAGTATCTGTCGATGGTAGTGGTAAGGTAACTAATGTTACGAAGACCAGTAACTCAGAACAGGTAGGTCTTGACGTTTCTCAAATCGGTGGTATGTATGCGAATAGCATGTACTTAGTAGGAACCAATGATGGTTTTGGCGTGAATAATAAAGGGATTCTTTCCGCACAGAATCATATTTCTGTAGACAGTACCGGCAAGGTACAAAATAGTGGCACTGTGGTGGCGCCGGATATAAGCATTAGTGTAAAAGGCTTTACACAAGTCGGTAAGGCTAAATTCTATGCTGATTCGGCACGTATTTCAGCAGATGCTTTCACACAAACCGGTAATGCTGTTACGAAAGATGCACCGGTACTCATCGCGCGTAATAATTTAGCGGTGGCTACCAATACAATAAAAAATACGAATGGTAGTGTGCTGAAGTCTGAAGGCGTACTACAACTAGGAAAGACGATGGATTATAACGGCGCTATAGCCGGCAAGATGGATGCGTTGACTAATGTGGCGGCTACTATCGAGGCCGGTCAGCAGGGAGTGATTTTTGCAAAATCCATTGCTAATAAAAATGGTGGTATTACGTTGAAACGGGCTACTACAGGAACTACGGAGCATATTAAAAATGAAGTGGCACCGGCAGGCAGTATCAAACGATATCAGCTATCTGAGGAACGTATTTATGATCATGATGATCCAATTCCACAAGATAAGGTTGTAGTTCACTCTTCTGAAAATTTACAATTGTCTATTAATGGAGAGCATCATGATAGCTGGACGAAATATGAATATGATCGTACACGAGTAAAAGAAGTAGTGGATACGTCCAAACCAGGGCGTATTATTTCGGGTGGTAACTTACAGATTGAAGCAGACGTTGTTACTAATGATGCTAGCCAAATCAGTGCAGCGGGTACTTTGGCTGGTAAAATCGGCCATTATGAAGCGCTTAATCCGAAAGGAAATGAATATATTAGTGAGAATGGGACTGCTACTGGTTATAGTCGCCATAAACATCATGGATGGGATTCCACGAATATTCGTGAGGCGGAGTATCATAATGATGTAGTGCAACCGATAGATATACCAGTAGCTGTTTATGGTAGCAATATAGCGAACAGCACAACAGGTGCTACGGTAGATGCATCGGTATTGACGTCTATGAGTCAGTTATCCACCAATCCGAATACAACGTATGCGATGGAAACTGACCCGAATTTTACCAATCGAAGAAGCTTCTTATCCTCTGATTATGTCATCAATCGGTTACAACTTAATCCTATGCGTACACAAAAACGATTAGGAGATGGTTACTATGAACAACAATTGGTGATGCAGGCTATTTTACGTCAAACAGGTAAAAGTAGACTACAGGCAGGGCTTACAGAAGAAGAGCAGTACCGTAAATTAATGGATGCAGGTCTTACCGTGATGAAGTCTAAATCGATGACGCTCGGACAAGGATTAACTGAGTCGGAGCAACAGCAATTGACGGAAGATGTGGTAATGCTTGTCAGTCAACCGGTAGTGTTGCCGAACGGTAAGACTGAAACCTTACTCGTACCAATATTATATTTGGCGCCGACCACACAACGTGTTGAGGGGGCTGCAAATATGCAGGCTCAATCGATTAATTTGCAAGTAGGTACGATGCATAATCGCGGTAGCATAGTGGCGGATGATGCGATAACTGTACATGGTAATACGATACACAATGATAACGGACTGATTAAAGGTCGCACAACAACAGTGGTGGCGGATACCGATGTTCGTAATACACAAGGCACGATAGAAGGCCGTGAACGTACAACTGTATATGCTAAGAATGATGTGATAAATGAGGGCGGTACGATTAAGCAAACCGATGAAAAAGGAAAGCTTGTCGTAGTGGCAGAGCGTGATGTTATCAATAACGGAGTTAAGTATGAAGCCAGCAATAGTAAGGTTGTATGGAATAATGCCAATAGCCGCCGTGAAACGGTAACTGCTGTAGATCAAGGTCAAATTACGGCGAAAGGCGATGCTGTAGTTACAGCAGGTCGTGATGTTGCTATGCAGGGTGGTAAAGTGACTTCCGATAAGGATGTTACTCTAGTAGTTGGACGTCAGGTAAACATGCAGTCTATGACAGCGAATCATGAATTAGAGGAACATCGCTATGACAAAGGAAAATCCGGTGGTGGTCATTCTCAGACTACAGAAACACATGATTTAGTGAATGAAGCGACATCTGTAGGTAGCAGTGTGGAAGGTAAGAATGTAACTGTGGCTGCTAATGCTGATGTAGCACTTAGTGGTAGTGAAATTTTGGCAGCTGATAAGGTACAGGTGGAAGGTCAGAATGTAAAACTTGATACTGCATCGGCAACAAGTACCGTTGACCATGTGTATAAGGACAAGAAGAAAAGTTTAGTTAAACGGGAACGTACGGATGCAACCAGTGTAGCACAAGTGACGGCTGTAACAGGTTCTGTTGTGAGTGGTAAAGATATTGCAATTAAATCTAGTCATGATGTGACAGGACAATCCGCTAAACTGATGGGTGAACAAAGTGTTCAAGTGACGGCAGTTGGTAAGGTTGAACTCGGTGCAGATAAGAATGTAACGAAAGAAACGAGTACATATCGTCATAAAACCTCAGGTTTAATGGGAAGTGGTATCGGATTTACTATTGGTACAGAAAAACGAAATATAGATGATACCAATCGTGAAGAGGAAACTGTACGTAATACTATTGCTAGTACGAAGGGCCGGGTAAACATTGCGGCTAATGATACGGTACATCTTACTAGTGCCGACATATTGAGTAAAACCGGTACAACAATTGAGGGGGCTGCAGTGACCCTTGATGGTAATACTGATACGCAACATATGACACATGATGATCGCTATAAAAAGTCAGGTTTAACAGTAGCATTAGGTGGTGCTATAGCTGATAGTGTAACGAATGCAACGCGAACTATTAAACAAGCTGGTGGCCGTGATGATAAACGTTTGGCAGCACTTGAACTTAATGAAGCTCGTAAACAGTTACAAGATGGATATGAAGCTGTAGATAGTGCTTTACATGGAGCTAAAATACGAGATGCAGTAACTGGTAAAGTTGAAAAAGTAGATGGTAAAGCTAAACGAGGTTCAAAAAATATTGATAATGCTATTAATTTATCTGTATCAATTGGAAGCACATCACAGAAACAAGGTCAAACTGTAGATACCGCAACTTATAAGGGAGGCTCTGTTATTAGTGACGGCGATATTCGTATAACGGCTCGTGATACTAAGAAAACTGGTATTACCCTTACTGGTGAAAGTGTATCTGCTCAATCTATTAGTTTGGCTAGCGCTAGCGATATTAATCTTGAGGCTGGTAAGAATACAGTAGATGTGAAGAATGACTATAAGAGTTCTGGCTGGAGTGCAGGCGCGAGTATTAGTTTGACTGGTGGTGGACTTCTCGATATTAATGCGAGTGCTCATATGGCACGACAAAATGGAGATACCCATCAAGAAAGTTATGTGCCAACAAAAATTAAAGCTGCTAAATTAGCACAACTTAAGGCTAAACGAGATACGAATATTATTGGCTCTACTGTAGCGGGTAAAAAGGTAGAAGTAGATACAGGTCGTGATTTACATATTCAAAGTTTGCAAGATGTAGATAACTTTAAAGAACATAGTAAATCCGCTGGATTCTCTGTATCCTCAAAACCTACTTTCAAAGATCCAACTGGCAGTATAAATGCTAGTGTAGGACGAATTGATAGCAAATGGAAAAGCGTAACTCAACAAGCAGGTATCCTTGCAGGAGAAGAAGGCTATGACATTAATGTCGGTAATAGTACTACATTAGAAGGTGCTGTAATAAAAAGTGATGCTCCGAAAGTTAAGAATAAGTTGACCACTAAATCTCTAGAGATGAAAGATATCCAAAACGAAGCTGAGTATACATATAGCAATAATGGTATTGGCTATAACTACTATGGCAGTAAAAAGAAACTCGAAGAGATGAAGACCAACGATAAAAAAGGCTATGATAAGATTTATAACAGTATCGGTCTAGTTCCAAATTTAGGCGTAGGCTCTAAAGGGAAAGCAAGCTCCACTTCTCAATCTGCTATTTCTGATGGTATACTCACAGTAGATGGTAAAGAAATTGATACTAAAACCATCAATACGAATACCGAAAATACATTACATCAACTAGATAAGATTTTCGATAAAAAGAAAATTGAAGAACGTCAAGAATTAGCTCGTCTTTTCTCTAAAAACGCATATGAACAACTACATAATTGGCAACCAACAACTAAGGATGGAAAAGTTGCTAAGTCAATAGCACATGGTATCATTGGCGAGTTGTCTGCACGTATGGCTGGTAATGCACCGGGTAGCGGGTTTAAAGCTACTATGACTAATGAGTTGCTAATTGGTGAAATAAAGAAAGTAGCTAAACATGATCCCGCATTAGCACAATGGTTGAGTGCTGCAGTAGGTGGTGTGGTTAATAAAGTAACTGGCGGCTCAGTAAATACTGGTGCAGCAGTGACATCTTATGCCACTAAATGGAATGATGAATCTGGTGTAAAAAGTTCTTTAGAAGAAGCTTATGCTGCTATAGATAGAGATATATTAGATGAAATAAATAAGCAAGAATACGATGACCTTAATTTTTTATCTAAGTCAATAATTAAAGGCACTCAGATTGGAGAAAGGTCTGATTTGTTAGCTTCTATATTTGGCAAACACTCTCCTAACTATAGTGTAGCTGTAGCTTTATACAAACATGCATTATATGGTGATGGGGAAAAGCAATATTTTCCTCTAGGTACAGGTGCCTCTCAATTAATAAGTAACCATTCTTCATTTATTAATGGAGTGAAAGAAAAAAGTGCAGATTTGTCAGTTGGTGAAAGTAAAGTACAATACTTTGTTATTAAAACAGATGGTAATGCTAAAGCTGCATTCGGAAAATTAAAGATTGGTGTTAGAATGACAAAAATTTCTGAAGATAAAGTTCATGTGGTTGGGCAAGCAAAAGATATGTATAATTTTGAATGGCTTCCTGATTATGATAGTGATATTCCAGCTGTTCCACCAGCGGAATTCTCTGTTGATTATATAGCTAAACTGTTGTCTATAGCGGAAGATACATCAAAGCAAAGCGCATTAATTGCTGCAAATAATATTGCTTATTTAGAACAGAGAGCTGGAATTATAAAGCCTTATAAATATGGAATTCAAATTGATACTGTTATTTAAACTAAAGTGAGTGCATAGTGAAATGAAATATATATTAGGTATTTTTATAGGTATTGTTCTTTTGATAGTAGGTTCAATAATTTATATTGGTGAATCTAATTCTTATAAATATGAACCTCGTTATTTTTTAGGTTATTCAAAGGGTGAAAATTATATACTAGATACTCAAACTGGTGTTACATTAGAACATAATGGATACTCTTATGAAGCGCAATCAGATTATTTATATAGTTATGGAAAAACAGGTTTTTTAAAGCTTGATTTAAACTCAGGTCAAACTCATTATTTGTTTGATGACCAAACTGATGAAATATATAAAAATAATATTTTAAATAGATGTTTAATAGAGAAAAGAGAACAGAAACCAACACTAACATATATTTGGTCTAATAAGAATGACTTAACTTTAGAAGAACAGGATGTTTATAATCAGTTGAAAGATAAGAAGATGAGATATCCTAATCGTTCTATCATTGTTAAAGTAAAATAATAGTACTTAATATTTTTAGGTAATTTATATGCACCGTAAGACAAACTTGTGATATATTTATTAAGACTTTTATACACTAATAAATAATTTGATATTACAGATTATTTTAATGGCACCTATATCCCCCATATGGGGAAGATATAGGTGTCATTTTTATAAGCCCGTATTAAAAATCAGTATTACTCAAAATCTAAGTAGTTCTATTAAAATCACTAGATTTTTACGATTTTATGAGTGTTTTATGATAAAATAAAAGGTATGAATACTTCAATAACTAGGTCTATTACCTATAATGGCGACAGAATTGAATATGAGTTAACCATCAAGCGTGTGAAGAATATGAACATGCGCATTACAAAGGATGGTGTGATCCATGTGTCGGCGAATGGGTATGTGCCGGATTATAGGGTGGACAAGTTTGTCATCGAGAATATGCCTTTCATTGAGCGGGCTCGTTACAAGATTGATGCATTGAATGCCAAGCGTGTTGAGGCGTTACAGTATGTGAATGGTGAAAGCTTATCCATCCTCGGTATTCCCGTTACCTTACGCCTAGTTGAGCAGGATGGAAAGCCTCATATCGGTTTTGATGGAAAAGCCATCCTTACCATGGTGGTACCTCGAGGTACGACCTTTGAAGCAAAGCATAAATTAATGCAAAGTTACTGGCGTAATTTAGGGGAGAAGGTCTTTGTCCATTGGGCGAAGGTCGTATATCAGCGCTTTCACAAGCAATATATCGATGTTCCTATGCCAACTATAAAGCAGCAGCGTATGAAGAGCCGTTGGGGTTCTTGTACGCCAGCAAAGCAGCTCATCAAGATGAATACCCGCTTATTAGAGGGGCCACAGGCGTATATTGAATACGTTATGGTTCATGAGTTTGCCCATTTTAAATATTTAGACCATTCCAAGAACTTTCACAATCTAGTGGCACAGTTTTTGCCAGATTGGAAGGCTCGTAAGAAGTCATTGAACGTGTATTTTGCTCATCGCCCTTAAAGGAGGTGTACCATGCAGCCATTTGTACATTTACATAGTCATACAGAGTTTAGTTTGCTTGACGGCATCAGTCGTTTGCCTGACATGGTACGTCGTGCGAAGGAGCTAAATCAGCCCGCCCTTGCCATTACAGATCACGGCAATATGTACGCAGCTATTTATTTCTACAAAGAATGTATGGCGCAGGGCGTTAAGCCTATCATCGGTTGTGAAGTGTATGTAACGGAAAATAGCCGATTTGATCGTCCTGAAGGTCGCAGCCGTGAACGATTAAAACATCTCATCCTATTGGCGGAGACCATGGAAGGGTATCGAAATCTCGTTAAAATTGTGTCGAAAGCCTCTACTGAAGGGTTTAATTATAAGCCTCGTGCAGACCGCGATTTATTGCGCCAATACAGCAAGGGCATAATTGCCCTTAGTGCTTGTATTCAAGGGGAGATTCCTCAGTATATTTTGCAAGATAATATGGAAGGCGCGAAGCGATCCATTGAATGGTATATCGAGACGTACGGCAAGGATAATTTCTTCTTAGAAATTCAAAATCATGGCTTGCCAGAGGAGGCTAAGGCCCAAGAGGAGCTCATTAAGCTCAGCAAGGAATATGGCCTTGGCATCGTAGCGTCTAACGATTTCCACTATGTCTTAAAAGAGGATGCGGACGCGCAAGATATTAAGGTTTGTATTTCTACAGGTCGTCGCCGTGCCGAGGTGGACCGCTTAAAGTTCCCTAATGATGAGTTTTATCTCAAGTCTGGGGATGAAATGGCAGAGTTATTTGGACATATTCCGGGGGCCATCGAAAACACCTTAAAAATTGCAGACCGCTGTAATGTAGAGTTTGATTTCGATGAACATCACTTGCCGCACTTTGATGTGCCAGAAGGGGAAACCTCTAAAACGTATTTACGTAAGGTTTGTGAACGAGAAATTCCACGCCTTTATGGTGAAGCCTCTGAAGAGTTACAAAAACGTTTAGATTACGAGTTAGATGTTATTGGCACCATGGGCTTTGAGGACTACTTCCTCATCGTATGGGACTATGTACGCTATGCCAGAGAGCACGATATCTTAGTAGGCCCTGGCCGTGGTTCTGCGGCAGGTTCTGTAGTAGCCTACCTATTGGGTATTACCGGTCTTGACCCATTGAAATACGACTTGCTCTTTGAACGGTTCTTAAATCCAGAACGGGTAAGCATGCCCGATATCGATATTGACTTCTGCTATGAAAAGCGTGGTCAAGCCATCGAATATGTGACGAGAAAATACGGTCAAGCTCGCGTATCTCAGATTATTACCTTTGGTACAGAGGCAGCACGTGCCGTTATTCGTGACGTAGGCCGCGTGCTCGACTTACCACTGGCGGAGGTAAATCGTATTGCTAAGATGATTCCTAATGAACTAGGGATTACCTTAGATAAGGCGCTACAAGGCAAGGACTTAAAGGCTTTATATGAATCAGATTCAAATGTAAAAGAACTGTTTGATTTCGGTAAAAAGTTAGAAGGGATTGCACGTAATTCGTCCACTCATGCAGCGGGCGTCGTAATTTCTGCGGATCCTCTAGATGATCACGTACCGGTACAAAATGCCAACGATGAAGGCTTTGTAACGCAGTACGATAAGGATAACATCGAGGAATTAGGCCTCTTAAAGATGGACTTCTTGGGCCTACGTACCTTAACGGTTATGGGGGATGCCTTAAAGCTCATCAAGGCTAACCGCGGCATTGACCTCGACTTAGATGCTATCCCACTTGATGATAAGGCGGCTTGTGATATCCTTACAAAAGGCGATACATCTGGTGTATTCCAGCTTGAGTCGGAAGGTATCACCAAGCTTGTTATGGACCTTAAGCCTGAGCATTTTGAGGACTTAATCCCGTTGGTAGCTTTGTACCGTCCAGGGCCACTAGGCTCTGGCATGGTGGCAGACTTTATTGATCGCCGTCACGGTAAAAAAGAGGTTACCTACTTACATCCCATATTGGAACCCATATTGAAAGATACCTTTGGGGTAATCTTGTACCAAGAACAGGTTATGCAGATTGCCTCCGCCATGGGGGGATTCTCCCTTGGTCAAGCAGATTTGATGCGCCGCGCCATGGGTAAGAAGAAGGAATCTGTCTTAAAAGCACAGCGGGAGTCCTTTATTCAAGGCTCCGTTAAAAACGGTATTGATGAATCCGTGGCGAACGAAGTATTTGATTTGCTTGTATACTTCGCAGGCTATGGCTTTAATAAATCACATAGTGCGGCGTATGCGTATATCGCGTACCAAACGGCGTATTTGAAAGCCCACTATTTCCCTGAATTCATGGCGGCAACCATGACTAGCTTCATGCAGAATATGCAGAAATTGACTTACTACATTAATGCCTGCAAGAAGCACAATGTTAAGGTACTAGGCCCAGATATTAACTATTCTGAGCGTAGCTTCGCCGTACAAGACGATGCTATTCGTTTCGGGCTTGGCGGTATCAAGAACGTAGGGGACAATGCCATCGATCGCTTGATTACTGAGCGCAATGAGCATGGTCTATATACGGATATCGTGGACTTCTGCAAACGGGTGGATAATAAGGTCGTTAATAAACGATTGCTTGAAAGTCTCATTCGTTGTGGTGCCATGGATGGTTTCAAGGAAAATCGTAACCAATTGTTGCACATGTATGAAAGCGCACAAGCCGTTGGTGCTAAAGAGCAAAAGGATGCCGCTATGGGCACTATGAACCTCTTTGGCGATATGGAAGAAACTGTCGATTTCATTCCTGTTCCTAATGTGGAGGATTTATCGGAAGACGATAAATTAAAGGATGAAAAGGAATATACTGGCTTTTACATTACGGGGCATCCATTGCAAGGATATGCGAAGGAGTTGGAAGGGCTCTTTGAATTAGGGGCTCTTGTAGAAAATCCAGAGCAATATGATGGTCAAACCATTACCTTTGGCGGTCTCATCGAAAATAAATCGGACCGCATGACAAAGCGCAATGAGGTTATGTCCATTCTTCGCATCGAAGATTATTCTGGTGCGGCTAACGTAGTAGCATTCCCTAAGGTCTTTAGTCAAAGTCAACAATTCCTTGCGGTCGATATGATCGTTAAGGTAAAAGGTCGGGTTGATGCGGATGAAAAGGGTGTGCAAATCATTGCAGATCGTATTACGCCATTAAAGGTAAACTATAGTCAGGCAAAACAGGTGGCAATCCACATTTATAGTCAATATGATACGCCAGAAAATAGTGAAGCCTTAAAACGCGTGCTAGTAAATACAGCAGGCTCCGTGCCAACATCGTTATATTTACACCGTCAACGGAAACGCATTAATTTACCACCGAATATGTGCTTTGACCCTAGTGACGAATCCATTAAGGCTATTGAAGCTATTCTAGGGGAGGGCTCCGTAGAGGTGCAGTAAACATATAAAGTTAACGCAAGTATGTGTGACATGTAATGAGCATATATAGGTGCAACATGTAATAAGCATATACTTGATACAATAAGTATATAAACGGTGAAGAAAGACATATGTTGCGTGGGGCACAGATAGCTTTTACCAACATTGATATAATAAGAAATGAACTATCCTATCTAGGGATTGCTTTCATAGGAGGGATTATGAAACGTACAAAAATTGTATGTACTGTAGGTCCAGGAACGGATAAATTTGGCATCTTAGAAGATATGATGCGAGCTGGCATGAATGTAGCTCGTTTTAACTTCTCCCACGGATCCCATGAAGAGCAAGCCGAACGCATGCAAATGGTGCGCGATGCGGCGATGATTGTGAATAAACCAATCGCATTAATGCTCGATACAAAAGGTCCAGAGGTACGTCTTGGTCTATTTAAAGAGGGCAAGGTATTCCTCGAAGCGGGTCAACAATTTACGTTGACTACAGATGATGTGGAAGGCACAAAAGAAATTAGTTCCGTGAATCACAAAGGTCTTACAGGCGATGTGTCCGTAGGGGATAAAATTCTCTTGGCTGATGGGCTTGTAACACTTACCATCGATGCTATCGAAGGCAATAATATCGTTACAACGGTTCAAAACAGCGGAGAAATCGGCAACCGCAAGCGCGTAGCCGTACCAGGTGTAGCGCTAAGCTTGCCACCCGTATCTGAACAGGATGAAGCGGACTTGCGCTTTGGCTGTCAACAAGGGGTAGACTTTGTGGCCGCATCCTTCATGCAACGGGGTAAAGACATTGTGGCTATTCGCCGCATTCTTGAGTCTGAGAAAAAAGATATCAAGATCATCGCGAAAATTGAAAATGCGGAAGGCGTTAAAAATATTGATGAAATCTTGGAAGTAGCTGACGGCCTCATGGTTGCGCGTGGCGATCTCGGTGTAGAAATCCCTGCTGAAGAAGTGCCAGTACTTCAAAAGATGATGATTGAAAAATGTAATAACTTGGGTAAACCCGTTATTACGGCGACACAAATGCTTGAGTCTATGATTCAAAATCCACGTCCAACACGTGCGGAAGCAAGTGACGTAGCTAACGCCATTTTGGATGGTACCGATGCGATTATGTTATCTGGTGAAACAGCCAATGGGGCCTATCCTGTAGAAGCTGTTGCGACCATGACTCGTATTGCAGAAGTAACGGAAAAGGCTGCTATTTACGATAGCTATAGTCGCGCTCGTGAGGATGAAGAAATGACTACTACAAGCGCCGTATGCTTGGCTAGCGTGCGCGTAGCTCAAAACCTCGGGGCCGCAGCTATTTTGACATGTACTGAATCTGGTCACACCGCACTTAGTGTGGCTCGTCATCGTCCAGATTGTAAAATCATCGCTGTCACACCTCATGAGGAAACTATTCGTCGCATGCAATTATGCTGGGGCGTAGAGGCTATCAAAGGTCATGAAATTATCAACTCCGATGAAATGGTAAAACAAGCCATTACCGGTGCGCTTGGTATTGGTGCCATCGAGTCTGGCGACCTCGTAGTTGTTACCGCTGGTGTGCCATCCGGTGCAACCGGTACTACAAACATGATTCGCGTTCACATTGCAGGTCGAGTACTCTTGTCTGGTAATGGTATTTTACGTAAATCCGTTACAGGTAATGTGTACATTGCGGCTAATCATAAAGGTAATTATGAAAGCTTCAAGAATGGCGATATCCTTGTGGTAGGCACAATGGAGCCTGAATTGATGGCTATTGCAAAACGAGCAGGTGGCATTATTGCCGTAGAAGATGGTTATACATCTGACAGCGCTATTGCGGGCATTACCTATGGTATTCCGGTTATTTTAGGCGCTAAAAATGCTCATGAAGTGCTCCTTGAAGGTCAAGAAGTGACTATCGATGGCGAACGTGGCAAGGTGTTTGCGGGCATTGCAAATGCTCGATAATCTCTATGAGTGATAATTAAATAAGGAGGGATAGTATGAATCCATATAATGTAACAGGACCTACTGCAGCTGAGGTTGCACAGGTTGAAAGTATCGTATCCCAACGATTAAAAGGATCTTTCTTGTGGATGGTTGTAGGCTTACTTACAACTATCGGTGTTGGCTTTGCTGCATTAGTGAATCCAAATTGGTTACGCTTTGCATACCAAAATTTTAATATTATCTTATTAGTAGAGCTAGGTGTGGTATTCCTTTTTAGTGCTCGTGCATATTCTGCTAATGTAATGACGTTACGAGGTATGTTCTTTCTCTATAGTGCTTTGAATGGTCTCACATTGACTTTGGTATCGTTGCGATACAATGTGTTTGATGTTGTTATTCCGGCGTTAATAGGTACGCTTGCTTTCTTTATTGGCTTTGCCGTGGTAGGGGCTACTACAAAACGCAATTTATCATCCCTTACACCATATGTGATGGCGGCATTATTCGGCATGATCATCGTATCCTTGGTGATGATGGGAGCCCGCTTCTTTAACTGGACTGTACTTAGTGGTTTTAGTGATACTGTTAGTTTAGTTCTAGGTTATGTAGGTGTTGTAGTGTTCTCTATTTTTACAGCTATCGATGTGAACCGCATTAAAAATAATGTGACACAAGTGGCGCTCATGGAGGATGAAACAATTTTAGACCGCATTGAAATCACAGGCGCTTTGAGCCTATACTTAGATTTCATTAACTTATTCTTATCCTTATTACGCATCTTTGGTAATAAGCGATAACAAAGGAGTTTGTATGGACGATAGAGAATGGCAAACCTTTGTTACTGTTGTGGATGAAGGCAATATTACAAGGGCTGCTGAAAAATTATTTTTATCGCAACCAGCGTTGAGCTATCGGTTGCGTCATATGGAAAAAGCCTTGGGCCATTCTCTGTTGTTGCGGACTGCTGAGGGGATTGCCCTCACGGCACAAGGCGAAATTTTCTATGATTACTGTAAGCGAATGATGCAAGAACAAGAGGCTTTGGAGCACGCTATGAACTCCGCTTCTGGCAAGATTCAAGGAACCTTGAAAATCGCATCATCTATTAACTTTGCAGATTATGAACTACCGGCTTTATTGAGATCTTTCCGGGAACAATATCCTGATGTTCATATTCAAGTGAAGACTGCTTTCAGCCATCAAGTGGTAAAGATGTTTAATACTGGTGACTGTATGGTCGCCTTTGCTCGTGGTGGCTATGACGTGTCTGGTAAGTCTGAACTGTTACTAGCAGAGCCATATTGTTTAGTATATAAAGAATTAGTGCCGCCTGAATCCTTGGTAAAGGTACCGTTCATTAAATACCAAACAGATGCATCGGTGGCAAATATTATCGAAACTTGGTGTGCAGAACATTTTGACGAGCCTCCAAGTGTGGCGATGGACGTAAATTCCATGAGTACGTGTCGTCACTTTGTTCGTGCTGGTCTTGGTTGGTCTATCTTGACCTATATGGGACTTGGATCCTGTAAGGATAAAGATATCTATGTGAGTCCATTGCGTAGCAAAGATGGTGAATATATCACTCGTGATACCAATATGGTGTACACAAAAGATTCGGAAAATTTAATCGTTGTTAAAACCTTTATTGAATATGTCCGTAACTATTACAAGGAACATACCGTTGTAGATAATAGTATATTTAGAGAATATAAAGCATAGGACGTTACTTAACCATGCTGTTTCAGTATTGGACTTTTTCGATATAATAGATAATAATAAAAGTGTCTCGAAAGAGAAAGGCAGTACCATGTAAGTGCATGTATACACCCCTTTGGGGACGTATACATGCATTTTTTTCATTTGGAACTGTAAAACTATGCTCAAAATGCATAAAAAGTATGATTAGTAGATATAAAAGTTTTTATAACCCCTATAAAGGTAATCTATTATTCATATTTCTTTTAAACATATATAATGAGTGTAGACAAAAAATCCTAGAGTTCAATAGATGATAGTCGCGTATTAAGAATTTCTGGGGTAGTGTTAGGATGATATATATGCCTATGTTTTTAAGAAAGGAATAAACATGGAAAGATTCTTAAAACTAGCACTTATTGTGCTAATCCCTGTTATCCTCTGGTTTACAACTCCACCAGAAGGACTCACTGATACGGCGTGGCGCCTCTTAGGCTTCTACATTGCAGGTATCGTAGGTTTGATTTTAAAACCATACCCAATTCAAATTATTTTATTAGCTGTATTATCTGCATCTGCATTATTCTTAGACAATGCAAAAGATATCTTGGTAGGTTACGGCTCCACAGCATTGTGGATGATTATTGCTGCGTTCTCCTTGAGCGTTGCATTTGGTAAAACTGGTCTTGGTCACCGCGTTGCTTACCATTTGATTAATGCATTCGGTTCTACTGTATTACGTCTTGGTTATGTAACAGCACTTCTTGATTTAGTATTATCTCCAGCAACACCTTCTAATACAGCACGTGCAGCTGGTATCGTATATCCAATCAATTTATCCATTGCTGAATCTATCGGTTCTTATCCTGGTGATACTGCTAAACGCGGTGGTTCCTTTATCTTGATGAATGGTTATTTCGTAACAAAAATTACATCATTCATGTTCTTAACAGCTATGGCTCCTAACGTGTTGGCTTTGGACTTTGTTACTAAAATTACTGGTCTAAACATGACTTGGGCTGAATGGGCTTTGGCTTTAGCTCTTCCTGGTCTTGTAATGTTGATCTTCGTACCACTTGTAGGTTACTGGATTGACCGTCCTGAAGCAGTAAAAATTGACAATAAAAAATTAGCTGCTGACGGTCTTGCAAAATTAGGACCTATGAAAATGTCTGAAAAAATCTTGGCTGTTGTATTTATTCTTGCTCTTATCGGTTGGGCATTGCCTTCCATCGGTTTCGACTTGAGTCCAACAGCAGTAGCTTTAGTAGCTATGACTATTGTATTCTTTGCTGGTATCATTACTTGGGATGATATGGTTCAAACTAAAGCTGTTTGGAACACATTCATCTGGTTTGGTGCTATCCTTGGTTTATCCACTGCTTTAACAAAAGCTAAATTCTTTGCGTGGCTTGCAGCATATATGCAAGCAAACTTGGCACTTGATGTATCTCCACTCGTAGTTGTATTAATTCTTTCTGCTATTAGCGTTGTAATTCGTTACTTATTCGCTTCCAGTACTGCATATATTGCATCTATGCTTCCAGTATTCTTGACTGTAGGTATGGCGTCAGGCGTAGACCCAGTTATGTTTGGACTTGTATTGCTTGCAACAAATGCGTTTGGTGGTCTCGTAACTCACTACGGTGCATCTCCTGGTCCAATCATTTACTCTGCAGGTTATAATAACTTGAAAGATTGGTGGACTGCTGGTGCTATTTTAGCAGTATTGAGCTGGGTTCTACTCTTCGTAGTAGGTATCCCTTGGTGGACTTTCATCGGTATGATTGGCTAATCATACAATCTTATAATTATTATTGTTTTAACAGCACGGACCAGACATTTGCGACACGTCTGGTCTTTGCCATTTGATATATTTATTAGTGAAAGGATGCAACATGGCACAATTAGTAAAAGCTGCACAAGCTGGCTTCGACGAAAAAAATGATGCATTAGTAACGGTTGAACCGATTGCTAGTGGTATTGAAATTGAATTAACATCCAAAGTTATCCGCCAATACGGCGACCAAATTAAATCCGTTATCTTGAACACAGTGAAAGAAGCTGGTTATGATGGCGTAAAAGTAATCGTACAAGATAAAAATGCTTGGGATTACACAATTAAAGCTCGCGTATTAGGTGCATTGGAAAGGGGGAGCAAAGCATAATGGCTAACGATAAAACATTCCCAGAAGTTAAAACAAACCCATTAACAGAGGCTGCTAAAAAACGCTTGTCTCGTTCCATGATGTTCGTACCGGGTAATACACCTAAAATGATTAACAGTGCAGATATTCACGGTGCTGACTCCATCATGATCGATATCGAAGATTCCGTGCCAATTACAGAAAAAGACACAGCTCGTCTTTTAACTGCAGAAGCATTGAAATCCCGTAAATTCCGTGCAGAAACAGTTGTTCGTATCAACCATCCTACACAAACTCCTTATGGCTATGACGATCTTGATGTCATCGTTCCAGCTAAGCCTGATATGATTCGTTTACCTAAAACTGAAGATGTTTCTGAAGTTGAAATCGTAGCGAAGAAGATTGAAGAAGTGGAAAAAGCTAACGGTTGGCCGGAAGGTACAATCAACATTATCGTGGCTATTGAATCCGTTCGTGGCTTGTACAATGTTCGCGAAATCTGTCACGGTCCTCGCGTAGTTGCTATCGCTCTTGGCGCTGAAGACTACCGTGCTGACCTTCGTACAGGTAAACATAAACCAGCTGTTGAATTATTGTTCGCTCGTCAAACAATCCTTCATGCGGCGCGTGAAGCAGGTATCCGCGTAATCGATACTGTATTCTCCGACGTAAAAGACCCACAAGGCTTCCGCGAAGAAGTTGAATTCATTAAAGCTTTGGGTTATGATGGCAAATCTTGTATCCATCCAAGCCAAATCAAAATTATCCACGAAGTATTCACTCCTGACGAAAAAGAAATCGCTCATTCCGTTAAGGTATTGAACAGCTATGCAGATGCATTGCGCAACAATAAAGGCGTAATCTCCGTAGATGGTAAAATGATTGATGGTCCTATCGTAGTTCGTGCACAACGCGTAGTTGATAAAGCACGTGCTGCAGGCATTAAAGTTGAATTAGAGGAAGGAGCAGAATACGATGTTAAATAAAGTAGGTCGCGATATCCCAACAAATATCCCAGCACTAGAAGGTCGCGAAATATATCAAGGTGAATTCGTAATCGAACCTAAAGCTCATCGCGCAGGTAAACCTGTACACATGAGCCGTGTTGGTACAAATAAAGTACTTGCTTCCATCGATGAAGCAATCGAAAAAGCTGGCGTGAAAGATGGCATGACTTTGTCCTTCCATCATCACTTGCGCAATGGCGATTATGTAATGAAAATGGTCATGGAACGTGTACAAGCGAAAGGTATTAAAGACATCACTGTGGCATCTTCTTCCTTGTCCCCATGTCACGAATTCTTGGTAGAAATGATTCAAGACGGTACTGTAACAGCTATCGAAACATCTGGCTTGCGCGATCGTCTTGGTAAATTCTTAACACAAAACCCAGGCGTATTGAAACGCCCTGTAATCATTCGCTCTCACGGTGGCCGTGCTCGTGCTATCGAATCTGGCGAAGTTCATATCGACGTTGCTTTCATGGGCGCTCCTACAGCTGACCCACGTGGTAATGCAACTGGTCGTACAGGCAAATCCGCTTGTGGTGCGCTTGGTTATGCTAAAGTTGACTCCCACTATGCAGATACAACTGTTATCATCACTGATAACTTAGTTGACTATGTACACAACTATGCAATTCCTCAAACTGACGTAGATTATGTTGTTGAGGTTGAAAGCATTGGTGATCCAGAAGGTATCGCTTCTGGTGCGGTAGGCTTCACTAAAAACCCTATTCAAATTAAAATTGCTGAATTAGCTGGTGAATTCCTTGATCAAGCGGGTATCATTAAAGATGGTTTCGTATTCCAATTGGGCGCTGGTGGTGCTCCATTGACTGTAGCGAAATTCATTGCTGAAAAACTTCGCAAACGCGGTGAAGTAGGTGGCTTCGCTATCGGTGGTGCTACTGGTATCTTGACTGGCATGCTTGAAGAAGGTTTGATTCGTGCCATTTACGATACTCAAACATTCGATACTACTGCAGCTGCATCCTTGGATAAAAACCCTGCACATATCGAAATGTCTGCTTCCATGTATGCTAACCCATGGACTGACTGCACTACAAACTACCTAGACGTAGTATTCCTTGGTGCTACTGAAATCGACCTTGATTTCAACGTAAACGTAATGACTGACTCCAACGGTGTATTGATGGGCGCTTCCGGCGGTCACTCCGATACAGCAGCAGGTGCTAAATGCACAGTTATTACCTGCCCATTGATTCGCGGCCGCTTGCCAATGATTCGTGACAAAGTAGCAACTGTAATTACACCGGGCTCCTCCGTTGACGTACTCGTTACTGAATACGGTATTGCAATCAACCCAGCTCGTACTGATTTGATTGAACGCTTCAAAGATAGCAACTTGCCTATCTACACAATTGAAGAATTACAACAATTAGCATTCGACTTAGTTGGTAAACCACAAGATATTCCTGTATCTGACAAAGATGAAGACATCATCGCAATCGTAGAATACCGCGATGGCTCTATCATCGACGTGGTTCGCAAACCTCTATAATTAAAATTAAAACACTCTCTATGGTCTTCGGACTGTAGAGAGTGTTTTTACGTTGTATCAAATAATCGAAAATACTTGTAGTTATGTATATAAATGATTGTTATACTCATAAACATTTGATATACTATAAGAGAGAGGGCTTTGTTTTACATTAATTTTTAACTTTAGGAGAGAATATGAGCCAAGTATTTAAACAAGATTTAACAGATGATTCTGTTCGCCCTGGCGGTTTGTTTTTTGTTGAGTTATTAATGCCGAAGCAGTGTGATATGCCTGACCGCGATACAATGGTAGAGGTATTCACAAAGCATTTAGGCCCTGTTGATTGCTTTAGTTATGGCGCTGAATCTGCTGGTTTTGCACCTCAGAATTATAAGGTTCATTATGAAGATAATGATGCCGATGTTCCACCAACATTGATGGTGACGAATTGTGAGAAAATCGACAAACCTGTACTAGATGATTTTGAGCGCAGTCAGGTGTGGGATTGTCCAAATGTAGATGAGTTGCTAGATGAGTGCCAATATAGAGTATTTGCTACAGATATGTTAGCTTCGGGTTTAGAGCCTAAAGAACGGGCTGATATGTTAGTAAAATATGTAGATGCACTGCTAGAGTTATATCCATCTTGTAAGGCCGTTGTCTTTGGTCCATCTCGTAAGTTCTTAAGTCGAGAAACCATTGAAAATCATCCAGATAAAGCTGTAACTCGTTTTATTTATTATGCCGTAAATGTGCGATATTTTAGCATTCAAGGCACAGATGACATGATGGTTGATACGCTTGGTATGAGCACCTTATTCTACCCTGATTTGCAGTATCATTTTCACGGTATGAATCCCGATGAGATTGTAAATCATGCGTATAGTGTGTTGTACTATATCTTTGAGCACGATAATCCTATTGATGACGGGCAAACGATTGCAGGCTTAGAAAATGGAGATATGAATCCAGATATTAAATGGGCGGTTCAGTATGAGGATTCCTTGATTCAACCTCTTCGAACTGTTATAGATATTAATATGGGCGAATATGCATCTGGAACTCGCTAGTTGTAAATCGATGAAAGGTGTGAGCATTATGAATGATCAACGTATTTTTGACATGGAACTTGTGAAAGTCGAAAGTTTGGAGAAAGCTGTTAGGACTCCATTTTATCAAACTGATTCCACAGGTGGTTCAGTATGGGTTATTAAACCTGGGCAAACCCTACCAAAGCATTACCATCATAACTCTGATGATATATGGGTTATATTGCAAGGTAAGGGGGTATTTTATCCAACGCCTGATACAGAGGTGCCTTTTACAAAGGGACAAGTTATAGTATCTAAAAAGGGTGAATGTCATGGCGCAAAAAATACTGGGACAGAAGATGTTATCTTTGTAAGTATCGTTGCTCCTGTGCCTGCTGATTATGATCCTGTTAGTACAAATTAATATGAAAGCACTTTATAGTATTTTCTTATCTTGTGATAGAGATATATTTATACTATAAAGTGCTTTTTGTTTTATACAGTCATTCCTAGCAAATATCCTTTTTCTATTTTTAAAGGCCATTATTTTGGTGTTACTATTCCTATTTGTTATTTCTATATTCTATATAATTCCATTGACAGAGGACTTTTGTTTTCTTAAGATAGTAAGGTATGTAATATCTTAAGTAGTAGAAAGGAATTATATGAACTCATCTACACCAGAGCCTCAAAGTGGGGCCATCGATTTCAAAGACTTTACAAAGCGGCGTATGCTACACGTAGTCTTACCTTTATTTATTGTTTCTATTATTGCCTTCTTAGATCGCGTTAATATTGCCTATGCAGGCTTGACCATGAAAGAGAACTTACCATGGTTAACACCAGAGGTATTCGGTATGGGGGCCGGTATTTTCTTTATAGGCTATGTTTTATTTGAAGTGCCAGCATCCTTAATAGCTGCTCGCTGTAATGCTATGCATTGGGTGGCTCGTATCATGTTTAGTTGGGGTCTCGTATGTATTCTTATGACGACGATGACTACAGAGTTGGAGTTTTATATTTATCGATTCTTACTCGGTCTATGTGAAGCCTCTTTATATCCTGTAATTTATTCGTTACTGATACCGAATTGGTTCTTGCCAAAGGAACGTGCGAAAGCGATCTCCTTGATGTTAACATCTTTATTGTTCTCTAACATCATCGGTGGTCCATTGGCAGGTATCTTACTTGATACAACATTCTTTGGCCTTCATGGGTGGCGCACACTCTTCATCGTTGAAGCTATTCCAGCTGTTATCTTTGCTTTCATTTTTGCGTTCTGGATGAAAGAACGTCCAGATCATGCATCTTGGGTAACTGATACAGAAAAAGCCTATATCAAGGCTGAACTTGAAAAAGAAGAACAACAAAAGCAAGCCATAAAGAAATATACTACTTGGCAAGCGTTAAAAGACCCAAAAGTATTGCGTTTAGCGTTAATCTATTTCTTGTGGGTTATTGGTTTCTGGGGCTTTAGTTTCTGGATGCCTCAAGTTCTTAAAAGCTTATCTGGATGGCCACCAAGTGTGGTAGCGTGGTCTATTGCTATTCCAATGACAGCAGCCTTACTTGTACAAATATACTGTGGTTACTCTTCTGAAAAGCGCAATGAAAAACGTTGGCACGTTGCTACTACATTGTTCATTGGTACTATTGGTTTCTTAGCAACACCACACAGTCCATCTCCAGAAGTTAGCTTATTCTTTATATGCTTAACTGCAGTAGGTGTTTACGGTGGTATGGGTGTATGGTGGACCATGCCAACAACCTTCTTATCTGGCGCTGCTGCAGCGGGGGCGATGGGACTCATTAACTCTTCAGGTAACATGGGGGGCTGGGTAGGTCCTTATATGCTTGGATTCATCAATGGTCACACAGGTAGTTTTGCTTATGGCTACTATGTAATGGGGGCTTGTATGTTCCTTGCTGGTCTATTAATTTTGACACTTCCAAAATCTATGGAGCATAAAGAGGATTAAGTAGAGCTATATTATAGATAACTATATTATAGACAACTTAATAGGAAAATATTTAACGAATGCTTCAATGGTGTGATTTTGGGTACTATTCAATTTTATGTTACAATTTACAAAATAGTATTATTTAAACTTGAGGAGACAGAATATTGAAAGAGTGTAGACCTAAGTTTGATGAAATTACATCGTTTGATGAATTTAAAAAATATTATTGGTATCGTGATGAACTTTCACAAATATGTAAATCATTAGGATTAGAATATAGGGGAATAAAACAAGAACTCAATCATATTATTGAGCAGTACTTTAAAGGCAATTTAATTAAAAAATCATCAATAAAAAATAGAAAAAAACAAGTGGAAAATATTACTTTAGATACACCATTACTTGAATGTAATTTTTCTTTTAATACGAAGTTTAGAGAATATTTTTCTGATTTAATAGGTGTTTCACGATTTAAATTTAATGCTGATATGGCTACTGCCTGGAGAAAAGTAAAAAGTGAAAAAAATACAAGCTTTACAATTGGAGATTTGCTGAAAGTATATTATGGTGAATCAGATTATGCAAAGTATGACAATTCGGTTTGTCAATGGAATCAATTTTTTAAGGATTTTTGTGCAGACGAATGTAGTGGCAATTATTCGAATAAATTAAAAGTAGCATCTATTATTTGGAAAGAAGTTAGAGATTCAAAAAATGAAAAAATCTATTCAAAGGATCTTTTAAGTGAATATGAATATAAATTAGAAGCGTATCGCAAGTAGAAGCAACTTGTCATTGCAGAGACGTATGGGAAAACTAGCAATTAAATCTATAATAGAATAATGATAAAAGCACCTTATATCCTATGAGAAGAGTCATTTGTGATGACTTTTGTAGGTATATAAGGTGCTTATATTTATTCCTGATTTCTTTATTGATTTTATTTTGTTACATCCGGTACTTTCCCAGGATTCATATCGAGGTTTAGATCTGTGGATTTGAATGGGCGTGGGTTTGCCTCTGGTGGTTGTACTTTGAGTTCTGGATGTAACCATTGTAATTGTTTTAGTTCCCAGTCGTACTTGGCACCGTCATTTTGTAGCTGACGAATATCTTTTAGGACTTCATCTAGTTGGTCGCTATGCTTATTAGCCATCCCTTCAAGAATGTAAAGACGACCTGCTACACTGTCAATGGTAGATCCATCGTGGTCTTCATCGACACGCCATTGTAATTCAGAGATTTGTATTTGCTGGAATATGATAACGATAACCAGCACAATGATAACGCCCCACATGGGAGCTTCTTTAGCTTTCAAAAGGGCCCGCAATTTTGATGCGAGCCCAGATGGTTTGTTCATTATTGACGATCCTCGAGTTGTAATCCAGGTAATGGTAATTTGGAGTTTACGAAGTCTAACCACAAGCGAGAAGCGTGGGAGAGGTAATGTCCCTTTTTCCAAATTACATAAAGGGTATGAATAATTTCAGGTACGAGAGGTCTAACGACAACCTTGGAACCAACCTCCGTATTTTCACCTACCTCAGGGCAGAGGCGAGATGGTAATAATGCAATAGCAAGGTTTGCACTAACCGTTTGTAACATGAGATCACGTTGGCTCGTTTCAAACACGATGTGCGGTTGGAAGCCGGTGTGTTTACAAGCTTTGATGATTTCATCATGTAAGTTGAAATCGTCTTTATGCAATACAAAGGATTCATCAGCTAGCATTTCTAGACGAATTTCTTTTTCTTTTGCCAAAGGGCTAGATTTTGGAATGATAACGGACAGTGGGTCACTCGTAAGGTAGAAAGATTCAAATTCTTTAGGGTTTGGTTTAGTACAGATGATGCCAATATCAATTAAACCTTCCTGAACGCTGATCTCAACCTTTTTAGAACCTTGTTCGTAGAGTTCCAATTCGATTTGTGGATATACTTTTTTAAATTCACCTAATAACTGGGCAAAAATGGGAGCATCAGTAATTGGTGGAATACCAATTCTGATGGAACCTTGCTCCAAACGAAACTCGTTTTCAAAATCAGTTTTTAGATGTTCAAACATAAACACAACGCGTTTAGCGTGGGTTAAGAAGATGGTACCCCCATCAGTAAGTTCTACAGATTTAGCATTACGCATGAAGAGAACAACACCAAGTTCGTCTTCTAAAGCTTTAATTGTACGGCTGATTGCAGATTGGGAGATGTGTAAATTCCTTGCAGCCTTACTAAAGCTTTTTTGATCAGCTACTTCAACGAAGTATTTCAAATGATGAAAATCCATAATTAACCCCCTAAAAATAAAACTTGGTTATAGGACGTGACCTAACTAAATGAGAATAGTTATTACTGTAATGCAATTAGCTATTACTTTATGTAAAGCATGGATAGCAATATTGGCAAAGCGACAGTCACTGTATGTGTTGCGTTGATAGGGCCCAGCACGTTATAATTAGCATATAGGGCTATATCAAGTTATGATATTAGGAATTATGGTTGTGCCCATCACAAAAAAGTATGCTCACACATAATGCCATATTATATATAACATATATATTATTGCATTATTTTTTCATGTGCGCAAGTTTGTAATGGTTGTTATTCCTAAACATAATGATAGATTAAGCAAGTGTTCTATTTTTGCTAAATGCTTAAGGAGGCAATAATCACATGAGTCGTAAATTTAAAACTATGGACGGCAACCAAGCGGCTGCTCACGTTTCTTATGGTTTTACAGAAGTTGCTGCGATTTATCCAATCACTCCATCTTCTCCAATGCCAGAACACATTGATGAATGGGCTGCATCTGGTCGAAAAAACATCTTCGGCAACACTGTTCAAGTTGTAGAAATGCAATCTGAAGCAGGTGCTGCTGCTGCAACCCATGGTTCTTTACAAGCTGGTGCATTAACAACAACTTTCACATCTTCCCAAGGTTTGTTATTGATGCTTCCTAACTTATATAAAGTAGCAGGTGAATTACTTCCAGGTGTATTCCAAGTAGCTGCTCGTGCATTGGCTGCACATGCTTTGGCTATCTTTGGTGACCACCAAGACGTAATGGCTGCTCGTGCAGCTGGCTGTGCTATGTTAGCTGAATCCTCTGTACAAGAAGTAATGGACTTGTCCGCTGTAGCTCATTTGACAGCTATTAAAACTCGCGTGCCTTTCATCAACTTCTTTGATGGTTTCCGTACATCCCACGAAATTCAAAAAATTCAAATCTGGGACTATGAAGATTTAAAACCATTAGTTGACATGGATGCTGTTAAAGCTTTCCGTAAAAATGCTTTAAATCCAGATGCTCCTGTAACTCGTGGTACTGCAGAAAACCCTGACGTTTACTTCCAACATCGTGAAGCATCCAATAAATTCTACTTGAACGTTCCTGACGTTGTAGAACACTACATGAACGAAGTTAACAAATTGGCAGGTACTAACTACCAATTGTTCAACTACCATGGTGCTCCTGATGCTACTGACGTTGTTGTAACTATGGGTTCTTCCGCTCAAGTTGTAGAATCCACTGTGGATTACCTCAACAAATTGGGTCGCAAAGTTGGTTTTATCAACGTTCATTTGTTCCGCCCATTCGCAACAGATCGTTTGTTGAAAGCTCTTCCTAAAACTGTAGAACGCATTGCAGTTCTTGACCGTACTAAAGAACCAGGTGCTTTGGCTGAACCATTGTTCTTAGACGTACAAGCAGCTGTAGTTGACGGTGGCCGTAATGTAAAAGTTATCGCTGGTCGTTATGGTTTGAGCTCCAAAGACGTTATCCCTGCAGACATCGTTGCTGTATTCGATAATTTAGCTGCTGAAAATGGTAAGAAATTCTTCACATTGGGTATCAATGATGATGTTACATTCTTGTCCTTAGATCGTGCTGAAGGCGTAGAAGTTGAAACTCCTGGTTTGACTGAATGTAAATTCTGGGGCTTTGGTTCTGACGGTACAGTTGGTGCGAATAAATCCGCTATCAAAATCATTGGTGACCACACTGATATGTATGCTCAAGCATACTTTGACTACGACTCCAAAAAATCTGGTGGCGTAACAATGTCTCACCTTCGTTTTGGTAAAAACCCAATCAACTTGCCTTACTTGATTACTGAACCTCAATTCGTAGCATGTCACCGTCAATCTTATGTACATGAATACGACTTGATTCGCGGCATCAAAAAAGGCGGTACATTCTTATTGAACTGTACTTGGTCTCCTGAAGAATTGGATGAACATTTACCTGCTAAATTACGTCGTCAAATCGCAGAAAAAGAATTGAACTTCTACATCATCAATGCTGCGAAAATCGCTTCCGAAATCGGTTTGGGCGGTCGTATCAACATGGTAACGCAAGCTGCGTTCTTCAAATTGACTGAAATCATCCCTGTAGATGATGCTGTTAAATACCTTAAAGAATCTGTAGTAACTTCTTACGGTAAAAAAGGTCAAAATATCGTTGACATGAACAATGCTGCTATCGATCAAGGCGTTGGCGCTTTGGTAAAAGTAGATGTTCCTGCTAGCTGGAAAGACGCAGTAGATGATGGCAATCATGCAGTTAAACCTGGTTGCGAATCTTGCCCATCCTTCGTTCAAAATATTGCACAACCAATCAATGCACAAGCTGGTTATGATCTTCCTGTATCCAAATTCTCTGGCTATGAAGATGGTACATTACCTGCTGGTACTGCTAAATTCGAAAAACGCGGTCCTGCATTGTTCGTTCCAAAATGGTTGCCTGAAAACTGTATTCAATGTAACCAATGTTCCTTCGTATGTCCACATGCTACAATTCGTCCAATTTTGGCAACTGAAGCAGAAGTGGCTGCAGCTCCAGACCATTTCGATACAATCCCTGCATTGGGTGCTAAAGATCTTAAATTCCGTATCGCTGTATCCCCATTAGATTGCTTGGGTTGCGGTAACTGTGTTGATATCTGTCCAGCTCCTAAAGGCAAAGCTATCGTGATGACATCCATCGATACTGAAATCGAACAAGCTGAAGCTTGGAACTATGGTGTTAACCTTCCTGTAAAAGAAAATCCTATGAAGAAGGAAACTGTTAAAGGTTCCCAATTTGAACAACCATTGTTCGAATTCTCCGGTGCTTGCGCAGGTTGTGGTGAAACTCCTTATGCTAAATTGTTAACTCAATTGTTCGGTGACCGTATGATGATTGCCAATGCAACTGGTTGTTCCTCCATCTGGGGTGCTTCCATGCCTGCATCTCCATACACAACTAACCAACAAGGTCATGGTCCTTCTTGGGCAAACTCCTTGTTCGAAGATAATGCTGAGTATGGTTATGGTATGTACATCGGCGTTAAGAAAATCCGCCAACAATTAGTAGAATTGGCTGCTAAAGCAGTTGAAACTGCTACTGGCGAATTGAAAGACGCTTTAGAACAATGGATTGAATTTGCTAACCTTGGTGCAGCTACTCGTCAACGTTCCGAACGTTTAGTAGCAGCTATCGAAGCTGAAGGCGCTACAACTCCTGAATTGAAAGAAATTCTTGAGAAAAAACAATTCTTGATCAAACGTTCTCACTGGATCTTCGGTGGTGACGGCTGGGCATACGACATCGGCTTCGGCGGTGTTGACCATGTATTAGCTTCTGGCGAAGACGTAAACATCTTCGTATTCGATACTGAAGTATACTCCAACACTGGTGGTCAAGCATCTAAATCCACTAACGTAGCAGCAGTTGCTCAATTCGCAGCTTCTGGTAAACGTACTAAGAAGAAAGACCTTGGCATGATGGCTATGTCTTATGGTTATGTATACGTAGCACAAGTAGCTATGGGTGCAGACAAAAATCAATTGATGAAAGCTGTTACAGAAGCTGAAGCATATCCAGGTCCATCCTTGATCATCGCTTACAGCCCATGTATCAACCATGGTATCAAAGCTGGTATGGGTAAAGCTCAAGAAGAACAACGTAAAGCAGTTGCAGCTGGTTACTGGGATCTTTACAGATACAACCCTCAACTTAAAGAAGAAGGTAAAAATCCATTCTCCTTGGATTCCAAAGAACCAACTGAAAGCTTCCAAGACTTCCTTAAAGGTGAAGTACGTTACGCTTCCTTGGCTAAAGCAGCTCCAGACGTTGCAGAAGAATTATTCGCTAAAACTGAAAAAGACGCTAAAGAACGTCGCTTAAGCTATGTTCGCTTGCAAAAAGGTTTTGAAGACGTAAAATAATTCGTTATTTAACGACTGAGAACTATATGAGGCACCCTTTCAAGGGTGCCTCTTTTGTATGTAATACTATATAGCTAAATGTGTTAATATCATATTATTTAGGTAATAACTGCTTTAAACGTAGGTAATATACTAGTAATTTGGTATAATGATAAATAACAATGTATATTTCATAAAGTTAAACATAGAGGTACATATGGCTAAGGATAATTCACAAATAGCAATGGAAGACATGCAACAAACGATATATAAAGAGTTAGGCTATAAATCCTATCCATTTCCTTTTACAACGCCGGCCTATTTAGAAGCATATGGTGCTCTTATAGGGCTAAATACTCCACCTGCGAAGACAGCTCGTGTTCTTGAACTAGGTGCTACTTATGGCGGTAATATTATTTCTCAAGCTGTATTTAACCCAGAGGCGACCTTTGTAGGCATTGAACTTTCACAAGACCAAGTAGAGAAGGGCAATCAAATTATTTGTGATGCAAAATTAGAGAATGTATCCTTGGTGCAAGGAGATATTTTGAATTTTGACGAATCTATGGGGACTTTCGATTATATTATTGCACATGGATTCTACTCTTGGATCAATGATGAAATGAAGGATAAGCTGCTCAATATTATTTCTAATCATTTGGTGGATAATGGTATTGCCTATGTGTCTTACAATACGTATCCAGGTTGGCATACCATGGAAGAAGTACGTCAGCTCATGCTGTTTGCTAATCGTGGCCAAGATAAGTTGACCCATAAGGAAAAGGTGTTGCGCGGTAAGACCGTAGGCAGTCTTGTGGGTGCTCAGATTCTTAACTATGATAATCTTAAAGAACGAAATAGTAAATTCCTTGGTGCATTGCGCTCTGTAATGCAAAAGGATGACTATTATGTAGGTCATGACCATCTAGAGCCGCATAATGATCCGTGCTATTTTTATCAATTTAATGACCAATTGAAAGCGCATAATCTTGCTTATGTATGTGATGCAGACCTTACACTATCTATGGTTCGTACCTATGATGAAAGTATTGCAGCTAAAATTGAGCAATTGGCACCTAATAGCCAAGCGGATCAAGAACAATATTTAGATTTTATATTAGATACAACATTTCGCAAGTCTATTATTTGTAAAGCTAGCGTTGCAAAAGATATCAATTTTGCTGTTGCAAATCCAGCTGAAGTGAATACAATTCCTGTACGTACTATTGTAAATAGCTTTGTTTTCCAAATTCTCTTTGACGAGGAAGCACTGGAAATGTTTGAAAACGAGCTCGTAAGAGATACGTTCCAAGCAATAATTAAAGATGGGGGCACTTTCAATATGATTGAAGCCCTCGCTATTTTGAAAGCGGCTCATGAGGCGGCTCATGCATCTGATGATGAATTAGAACCTGCTGTATGTAATTTATATCGAGCTGTAGTAGAACATATGGTACGCGGTGGTATTCGCTTCTATAAAACATTCCCTGTAAAAGAAGAGTATATGGAGGGCATATCTTATATACCTGCCCGTTTTACAAACTTTGTAAAAGCTATTGTGAATGGTGGTAGTGAATATATGTATGGAGCAGATATGTTTAATGATGCTATTGGTGATATTTCTGAAGAGGATTTATTATTTATGGAGTTGTTGAACAAACCAAAAGCGAAATCCACGGTAATTAAAAAGATTAAAGATGCTCTCTTTAGTGCAGATCAGTCTCAACCTACAAAGCATCAAAATGCCATGGCTGAAGCTTTTTATAATGAATTAACAACGCGTATGGAACAATTGGGCTTTATTAGAAGTAAGAAAACAGGTAGTATTTCCTAATTGATAGAGCTCGTTATTTGATTGTATTGCTATGAAGTTGTATTATATTCATTTTGATTTCATAGTTAAAATAAAAACCCGTTACACTTATAATATTTATATGTATTAAGTGTTAACGGGTTTTATTTAATATAATTAAATTTACTTTTATTTTATATTTATTACTTTTAGTTATTTTATATTGCTGAAAAAGTATAGTAAATCGATAATTTTAATGAGGAAAAAATGAACCGTTCATGAAAGTATGGTATAATGTGTTTGGGTATTTTGTAAATATCATCCGATGTGTTGTGGATGATTCTATAAATTGTATTAGTTGATAAAGTTGTATTAATTGTAAAAGGAGTCTTTTATGGCATCTAAGAAGGCAGTTCTAGTATACATACTAGAAATCCTGAAAGACGAAACAGATGCTAATCATACGTTATCTCAAGAGGAGATTCGCAGTATATTAGCCGAACGGTACGAGGTATCCGTCGATCGGAAAACCTTAGGCCGTCATTTAAATGATTTATATGAATCTGGAGATTTTAGTATTCAATGTGAAGAGTCTGCTGTGGGAGCAGATGGCACAATTCGACGTACTGATTTCTATATGATTCATACCTTTGAAGATTCTGAATTGCGATTATTGATTGATGGTATATTGGCATCTCGCCATATTACTGCATCTCAACGTAAAGATTTAATCGGGCGTGTTGCAAAATTGGGTAGTTCCTATTTTAAGCCTCATGGTATTGATATTGAAAGTAATACGGGGTACCTTCATAGAAGCCAAGATTTATTTCTTAATATTGATCTCATAGAAGAAGCAATACAAAAGGGTAGAAAAATTTCATTGGCCTATTGCCAACCAGATGTGGATAAGCGATTACATATTAATCTTGGGCCAGATCATAAGGAACGGAAGTATGTATTTAATCCATTCCAACTAGTAATGAATCGAGGACATTATTACTTGGTAGGAAATCACGAAAATTATGATGACATGTCTACATTACGCGTTGATCGAATTGCACATATTACGGTGCTAAATGAACGTAGAAAACCTTTACGGGAGATAAAGGGATACCAACAACAACGCACCTTTAACGTGTCACAATACGTAAAGGAACATATTTATATGTTCGGTGGTGAATCTATTACTGTTACGTTTAAAGCTAGACGTTCCATCGTAAATCAAATTTTAGATTGGTTCGATGGCAATGTAGAGTTTACAAATATAACAGCTGATAATGTTGTATGCCGCGTACGTGTTAATCATGACGCCTTTAAATATTGGGCGCTCCAATATATGCAAAGTGTAAAAGTGCTTACTCCAGCTTCTTTAGTGACAGAGGTAAAAGCCGCAATTGAGGAAGGTTTACACCAATACTCATAAATAAAAAGCTAGTTGATCGATGAATCAACTAGCTTTTTTATGTTATATTATAGAACGTGCATTTTTTCTGCTTCTCTATAGTCTTTTAGAACAGGACGTGGAGGCAATTTGCCCATGAGGCTCACAATATAGATTGCGATAGAAGAGAAAATGAAGCCTGGCACAATTTCGTATAGGCCAAAGAATCCAAATTGTTTCCAAATGAGTACTGTCAAACCACCTACAACAATACCAGCGATACAGCCGTGACGTGTCATGCGCTTCCAGAACAAGGAGAACAAGATAGCTGGACCGAAGGCTGCGCCGAAGCCTGCCCAAGCATAGGCTACCATCGTCAAGATATAGCTGTCAGGGTCCATTGCCATATAGATGGCAACCAATGCCACTAGAAGTACTACGATACGGCTTACTAATACAAGCTCTTTATCGCTTGCTTTTGGATGGATAATATTGGCATAGAAGTCATTAGAAATAGCAGAGGCTGTTACTAATAATTGAGCAGATGCGGTACTCATAATAGCGGCCAATACAGCAGACCAGATAAGGCCTGCTACAAATGGAGTAAAGAGCCGTTCAGTCATGATGAGAAATATTGTTTCCGCATCAGTGCCTACTAACTTATCTGGCAGCATGTAAACATGACCGATGAGACCTACTGCAATAGCTGCCATAAGGGATAAGATAACCCATACCATGGCGATGTTCGTAGATTTTTTAAGTTCTTTTGCATCAGAGATAGCCATGAAGCGCACTAGGATGTGTGGTTGACCGAAGTAGCCAAGACCCCAACCAAGAGAAGAAATTAGGCCGATAGCCCAAGTAAACCAATCAGACGGATTACCAAACAAGCTAAGTCCTTGTGGGAACTCATGTTGGATGAGCTGGAATGTTTCTATAGGGCCCCCCATGTACATGGCTGCTGTAATTGGTACGGCCAAGATGGCAAAGAACATTAATGCACCTTGAATACAGTCTGTCCAAGATACGGCGAGGAATCCGCCAAGGAAGGTATAGAATACGACGATACCAGCTGTGATAAAGAGGGATACGGTGTAATCAAGACTGAAGATGGTATTGAACAATTTGCCCCCTGCCACGAAGCCTGATGATGTATAAATCAAGAAGAAAATCAAGATAAATAAGGCGGAAATGACAGCTACCGAATGAGACTGATCGTGGAAACGATTCTTTAAATAATCCGGTAAGGTCAAACTGTCACTGGCTACCTCGGTATGGTTGCGCAGGCGTCTAGAAACGAATTTCCAGTTCGCCCATGTGCCTAATGTGAGGCCTACGGCAATCCACACACCAGAAATCCCCGTAGTATACGCTAGGCCCGGCACACCCATGAGCATCCAACCACTCATATCTGATGCTTCCGCACTAAGTGCTGTAATCCATGGTCCTAATTGTCGGCCACCGAGGATGTAATCACCAATGCTGTTCGATTTACGATAATAGTAGACCCCGATATACATCATGAGTCCTAGATATAAGGCAAAGGCGATAATAATCATTAAGTTGTCTTGTGTCATGCCTATATAAGACCTCCTTAGGTTCTAGTTATATTCTATAGTATAGTAAATAATTTTTATTGTACCACATATTAGTACTTTAGAGGGTAAAAAATTGGTGATATCAATAAGATTCCTATATTAATTTAGGCTATATATTTTAGAGATACGCATTAGCTGATTACTTATGAAATCATATATTAATAAGCCCCATACCGAATGAAATATGATAAAATAAAAGAATGAAAAAACGATATTTCGTATTGAGTGTACGAAATATTTGTCAGTAGTAATCGAAATTAATACTTATATTTCTGGAACGTGAAAGGAGGACCCTATGGAACAACAGGTAGGCGGAAAACAAGATGTATCTAGACAACATCAAGTTGTGACGAAACAACAAGCATTGCGCATGTTGGAGACCTACTTTGGGTATACCTCCTTTAGACCAGCTCAAGAGGCTCCTATTGCATCCTTGTTGCGGAATGAAGATGTAATTGGAATCATGCCGACAGGGGCTGGGAAGTCTATCTGTTTCCAGATACCTGCGCTCTGTAAGGCGGGCTTGACTATTGTGTTTTCTCCTCTCATTTCTCTTATGAAAGATCAAGTGGATGGTCTCTTGGTGCAGAATATACCAGCAGCGCTCATCAATAGTACACTTACACAATCTGAGTTTAATAAGACCATGTACGAAGTACGTAGTGGTAAGATTAAACTCTTATATATTGCACCAGAGCGGTTGAGTTCTAATTTTTTTTGTAATGTACTGCGAGCGTTACCGATTGCTCAAGTCATTGTGGACGAGGCTCATTGTATCTCTGAGTGGGGTCATGATTTTAGACCGTCTTATCGCCTTATCGGTGAGTGGCTCAATTCATTGCCAAAGAGACCTATCGTGGGGGCTTTCACAGCGACGGCGACGAAATATGTAGAAAACGATATAAAAAAATTATTAGGCCTAGATAAGGCTAATGTATACGTGACGGGTTTTGATCGGCCTAATTTATCCTTCTCTGTTATCCGCACACCAAAGCGGATGGATTACGTTGTTCATTATGTGCGTCAGCACGCCAATGAAAATGGTATTATCTATTGTGCAACGCGCAAGGATGTAGATCGTGTGTATGAAAATTTAACCCGTGCGGGCATCAAAGCGGGACATTACCACGGAGGACTCAACGATGAGGTGCGCCGCGAAATGCAGAATGCCTACGCAGACGATAAATTGCAGGTTATGGTGGCGACGAATGCCTTTGGTATGGGTATTGATAAAAGCAATGTACGCTATGTACTACATTATCAAATGCCGCGTAATATGGAGTCCTATTATCAGGAGGCAGGACGAGCTGGCCGTGATGGGGCACCTGCTGAATGTATCTTGCTTTATAGTGGGCAGGATGTGCAGGTTCATAAGTATTTAATTGAACAGTCTATCGAAACGCCTGAGCGACAAAATGTGGAATTACGCAAATTGCAGTTCATGATTGATTACTGTTTCTGTAGTAATTGCTTGCGTAAATATATGCTTAATTACTTTGGTGAAAGTACTGTTTGGACAACCTGTGATAATTGTAGCTCTTGTAAAGGCTCTGCTGATAAGGTCAATGTTACGAAAGAAGCAAAGGCTATTTTCCGTGCCATCATGGGCACCGATGAGCGATATGGGGCATCAATGATAACCTCTATCGTCCGCGGAGAGCGAACGGATCGGATTATGCGTGCTGGTCATGATGCATTGCCAGTCTTTGGCTTACTGAGTAATGTAGATGAAAAATCTATTAAAGGACTTATCCAACAGTTTGTAGCATCTGGCTACTTGCGCAGTTCGACGGGAAAATATCCTGTATTATCCTTAACGGCTGGTGCAGAGGAAGTGCTAGCAGGTCATAAAGAGGTAGAGGAAATTAGACAACAAGTGTTTGTGCCTTCTCGCAACAGTAAGTCTGCTGCCTCAGTGGTGCGAGGAAAATCCAGCTCTACATCGGGCGGCTTATTTGAACATTTACGGCAACATCGCAAACGCTTGGCAGAAAAAGCGGGTCTTAGGCCGTATCTTATCTTCCCTGATACAGTACTCATAGATTTGGCAAATTTACGACCTACTACATTAGGTGAGTTTGACAATGTTAAAGGCGTAGGGGAAGCAAAATTAAAAAAATATGGACTTACCTTTTTACAGGCCATTGCAGAATATAAGGGATAATAAATTTTGCTGTATATATGGTAGTACTGTATATTTTTTAGTATGATAGTACTATATATTTTAGTGAGATAGTACTATATATTTTAGTGAGATAGTACTATATATTTTAGTAAGATTATCAAGATATACGTTAGTATTTTTTGCTTATTATAAATAGATCTAGGGGGATAAATGAGCTTAGCAGATACACAATACCTCGGTATTATTGAAAATATTTTAGATCATGGCATTTATGGTCAAAATCGCACAGGCATTGCAACGTACAAATTGCCTCAACAAATCATGCAATTTGACTTGCAAGAGGAATTTCCAATTTTAACCACTAAATTTGTAGCTTTCAAAACAGCTGTAAAAGAATTATTGTGGATTTGGCAAATGCAGTCCAATGACGTGCGCAAATTGCAAGAAATGAATGTGCACGTATGGGATGAATGGATGCGTGAAGATGGTACTATTGGTAAAGCATACGGCTATCAAATTGCGAAGTACAAACAACTAGATAAGCTCATCAAAACGATTAAAGAAGATCCTGATAGCCGCCGAATGATTGTAACCCTTTGGAATATTGAAGATTTAGAGGATATGGCGTTGCAACCATGTGCGTATGAAACCTTATGGGATGTAGGGGATGGTTACTTGAACTGCATGCTCATCCAACGCAGTGGCGACATGGGGCTTGGCGTCCCATTTAACACGGCTCAATATGCGGCATTACAATGTATGATCGGTCAAGTAACCGGCCTAAAACCCGGTAAATTTACACATGTTATCAACAATGCCCACATCTATGAAAATCACGTAGATGCATTGCGTGAGCAATTAGCACGTCGCGATCAAGCATTGCCTGCTCCAAAAATTATCGTGAATCCTGAGGTAAAAGACTTCTATGACTTCACACCAGAGGACATTACCTTAGATGGATATGAACATTTAGGTAAATTATCCATGACTGTTGCTGTATAGCATTGTATTTATGACAATTGTTAAATAGCATAATATGTATGGCTATTGCTATATAGTATTGTGTTCATAGACATTGCTAAATAGTATAATTTATGACTGTTGCCATATAGTATTAACTGAAAGAGGGCAGTATGTTAGCATTAATCGTAGCCGTAGCACATAATCGTGTAATCGGTAAAGATAATACTTTGATTTGGCATTTGCCAAATGATTTGAAATTCTTTAAGGAAAAAACAATAGGACATGTTATTATCATGGGCCGTAAGACCTTTGAAAGCTTACCGTTCTTGTTGCCAAATCGTGAGCATTGGGTAATTACTCGTGATAAAGGTTTTGATGCACCAGAAGGTGTTAAGATTTTCCATAACCCTGAGGCGGCTGCTGAAGCAGCACGTGCGCTTGATGCGGCCTACGTTATTGGTGGCGCTCAAGTATACGAAGCTTTTCTACCTTATGTAGATACTATGTATATCACTGAAGTAGACCATGAATTTGATGGGGATGCATTTTTCCCTGAATTCTCAGAGGATGCTTTCACCATCGAATCCGTTGTAGACGGCATTGTGGATGAAAAGAATCAATATCCTCATCGTTTTGTAACCTATCGCAGAAAGGCAGCTAAATGAGTGAAAGAATGTTTGCCCTTATTGGGAGTGAATTAAATGTTAAGCCAAAGCAGGTGCAAGCTGCCGTAGAATTATTGGACGAAGGCAATACGGTGCCATTTATTGCGCGGTATCGTAAAGAGGTAACGGGCGAATTGCAAGATGAGCAATTGCGCACCATTGAAGAACGCATTAAATACTTGCGCAACTTAGAAACACGTCGCCAAGAAATCATTGCTTCTATTACAGAGCAAGAAAAGATGACAGACGAGTTGATGAAGTCTTTGGAAGCTGCTACAAGGCTACAAGAGTTAGAAGACCTGTACTTGCCATATCGTCCAAAGAAACGTACGCGTGCTATGATTGCCCGCGAACGTGGTTTAGAACCATTGGCTGATATGATTATCAACGATACGGTTACTTCTGGAGATCCGTTAGAGATTGCAAAAGAATACATAACAGAAGAGGTTCCTACGTCAGAGGATGCCATACAAGGCGCTTCTGATATCGTAGCGGAAATCGTCAGTGATAGTGCAGACTTCCGGGCGTATTTGCGTAAGAAGATGTGGAATGAAGGCTTTATTCAAGCTGAATTGAGCGGTGAAGAGGAAGAACAACAACAATTCTTGCAATACGCTGAATATGCTGAGCCCGTATGTCAAATGCCGTCCCATCGTATCTTGGCGGTAAATCGCGGTGAAAAATTAGGTGCTTTAAAACTAGCTCTAACTGTACCAGGTGACACCTATATTGCTTATATGTTACAAAAGTTAGAGAAAAATCCGAAGTCTATCTTTGCAGAGTATAAAGCGGCTGCTGTAGCTGATGCGTACAAACGTCTTGTTTTTCCAGCTTTAGAGCGTGAAATTCGCAATGAATTGACGGAAAAAGCCGATGAGCAAGCTATCAAGGTGTTTGGTGTAAATCTCAAAAATCTATTGTTACAACCACCATTGGCAGGACATGTTATCATGGGCCTTGACCCTGGTTACCGTACTGGCTGTAAAATGGCGATTATCGATCAACAAGGCAATGTGCTCGATTACGGTGCGTACTATTTAACAAATAGTGAAAAGCTTCGCAAGGAAGCTCAAAAGGTATTGGCTGATAAAATCCGTAAGTTTAAGGTTACTCTTTTATCTATCGGCAATGGTACTGCATCCTACGAAACAGAGCAATTTGCATCTACCATGATTGAAGAGGAACAATTAGATTGCCACTATATCATCACTAATGAAGCAGGTGCATCTGTATACTCTGCATCTAAATTAGCTATCGATGAGCTACCAGATTTAGATGTAACCATTCGCGGTGCCGTATCTATTGCACGCCGCGTACAAGATCCATTGGCTGAATCTGTTAAAATCGATCCAAAATCTATCGGCGTAGGTCAATACCAACATGATGTAAACCAAAAACAATTGACTCATACCTTAGATCAAGTGGTTGAAACTGTAGTAAACCATGTTGGGGTAGAGCTAAATACTGCATCCCCAGCTATTTTGCAACATGTTGCAGGCATTTCTAGTGCGGTGGCTAAAAATATTGTTGCATACCGTCAAGAGAATGGTGTATTTAAAAGCCGTAAGGAATTGCTAAAAGTGCCTCGTTTAGGCCCTGCCGCCTTTACACAATGTGCTGGTTTCTTGCGCTTACAACATGGTAAAAACCCACTGGATAATACATCTGTTCACCCAGAGTCCTATGAATTGGCTGAGCGCATCATTGGTGAGTTAGGCTTTACCTTAAAAGACTTACAAGATAAAGCTCAATTAGAAGCGTTGCAAGTAAAATTACCTCTTGTAGATGCTGAGAAAATGGCTACTAAACTTGATGCGGGCGTGCCGACTGTTAGGGATATCTTAGCGGCTCTTGCAAAACCAGGTCGTGATCCTCGGGAAGATTTACCGGCTCCGCTTACTAGAAAGCACGTAGTGAGCCTAGAAGATATTAAAGTAGGCACCATTGTAAAAGGTACCGTTCATAACGTAGTTGATTTCGGAGCTTTCGTAGACTTTGGGCTTAAAACGAATGGTTTATTACATCGCAGCGAGCTTTGCAACAGCCGTCAGCATCCATCTGATGTGCTTGCTGTAGGTGATATTATCGAAGCACAAATTATTTCTGTTGATGTAAAACGCAATCGCATCGGTTTGTCTGTAAAAGCATTGCAACCAGAAAAGCCGAAGAATAACGATAATAACCGTAATAGAAATAATAACGGTCAGCGTCGAAATAATGATAACCGAAATAATAACCGTAATAATGGTGGACGTCAAAATGAGAATCACAATAATGGCTCTCGTAATAATGGGAGTCGTCGTAATTCATAATTTAATAGAAGTCTAGTTAATCTACATTAATAGATTTTAAATGATAGTCATTCTTGACTAAAAGTCATTATACTAAAAACCACACCCTCTATGGTCTTAGAGGGTGTGGTTTTCCTATATAGCTAAAATCTATGCATATTAATGCAGAATAGATATATCGAAAATAATATATCTGATTGAAAATTTTAGATATGAGGAGTATGATGAAATCAAAGAGGGGAAATTCCTAAATCATATTCCTAAAGAGGAGGTAATGCAATGAGCTTGAACCTTAAAGAAAGATATGGACTTTTAATTAATAATGAATGGGTAAAGGCATCTGACGGTGCTGAATTTAATGTATATAACCCTGCTAATGGCGAACAACTCGCTATCTGTGCAGAGGCGACGAATGATGATGTTGATAGAGCGGTAGAGACTGCAACAGAAGCTTTCAAAACATGGAAAAAGGTATCTCAAGTAGAACGTGCCGATTATTTGTTAAAAATTGCGGATGCTATCGATGCGCATAAAGAACATTTGGCGCAAGTTGAAACATACGACAATGGTAAACCTATCCGCGAAACATTGAATGTGGATATTCCACTTGGGGCTGACCATTTCCGTTATTTTGCAGGCGTGCTTCGTTCCGAAGAAGGTTCTGCACAAGTATTTGATGAAAATACATTGAGCCTTATTGTGCGCGAACCAATTGGCGTTGTAGGCCAAGTTGTACCTTGGAACTTCCCATTCCTAATGGCCGCATGGAAATTGGCTCCAGCTCTTGCAGCAGGATGTACAGTTGTTATCAAACCTTCTAGCCACACATCTCTTAGCTTATTAGAACTTGGCGATATTTTAAAAGAAATCTTGCCGCCAGGTGTTGTAAACATCGTAACTGGTAAAGGTTCTAAATCTGGTCAATATATCCTCGATCATCCAGGTTTCAGTAAACTTGCTTTCACAGGCTCTACAGAGGTAGGTCTTGATGTATATAAAGCAGCATCTGAACGCTTGATCCCTGCCACATTGGAATTAGGTGGTAAATCTGCGAATATCTTCTTTGAAGATGCGAACTGGAAACAAGCTCTTGATGGAGCAATGCTCGGCATCCTTTTCAACCAAGGTCAAGTATGCTGCGCTGGTTCCCGTATCTTCGTACAAGATACAATTTACGATAAATTCGTAGCTGAACTTGCCGCACTATTTGATAAGGTGAAAGTCGGGTTGCCTTGGGATCCATCTACTCAACTTGGCTCCTTGATTTACGAAGACCAAGTTAATAAAGTATTGAGTTATGTAGACCTTGCAAAAGAAGAAGGAGCTCGTATTGTAGCCGGCGGTGTGCGTGTTACTGATGGCGAACTTGGTAAAGGTTGCTTTGTAAGACCTACACTTATTGTAGATGCTACAAATGATATGCGCGTGGCTCGCGAAGAAATCTTCGGTCCTGTAGCCGTTGTCATCAAATTCCACAGCGAAGAAGAAGTGATTGAACAAGCAAATGACAGCTTATACGGTCTTGGCGGTGGCGTATTCACTCAAAACATCAACCGTGCTATCCGCGTAGCTCGTGGTATCGAAACAGGTCGTATGTGGGTAAATACATATAATTCCATCCCTGCAGGTGCTCCGTTTGGCGGTTACAAACAATCCGGTATTGGTCGTGAAACTCATAAAGTTATCCTTGAGCACTACACTCAAATGAAAAACATCATCGTAAACTTGAGCGATAAACCATCTGGTTTCTACGATTTAGATTAATAACATATAAACTTCTCCGATGAACTATAACAAAGAGGCACCTCGAAAGAGGTGCCTCTTTATTAATATTGAGATAAACGGAATATTTTTCTATACGCCTCTGGTGCATTAGAACCATCAGAAGGTTTTATAATAACTCTAATATATATATCTTCTTTAAAGTCTGGATATATTGCTGCATATTCTTTGCAGAATTGATCCATTCGATTGTAAAAATTTGTTACATCTTGGTTTTGTATGGCCGAATAGGGAATAGGCATTTCAATATACAAAGAAGATGTATCGTATGTAGCATAGGATAACTCCTCTGCTGTTATATAGTTTTTCATTAATGGGAATGCAGTTATTAACGGGATGTTGGTTATCAGTATTCGCTCAACTTGTGGTACAACAGGTGCAGAGGTGTTCAAGGCTTCAGATATTTCAATGGGCATTTGTGGATATTTGTCAAAGGTGACTTGCCATGTATTGTTCCTATGAGATTCCAAGTGATATGTTAGATTAGGATAATCCTCATTTATATATTGTTGTACTTCATCTTTACTATAATGTGAGAGAAGATGACAACCCGTTGTTAGTATGAGGGATAGTATAATCAGTGGCAATAATATAAATCGTTTTAGGGTAAAAGGTTTCATTGTATATTCCTTTTATACTACTTTAGGAAGTTTAGTAAATCGTAATTGCTTAACAGGCATTGTTTAATTTATTGGTGGAATTTTGGAGTACACTATTTTAATTATATTATATCTAAATTAAATGTTTATTCATATAGCTGATTAATACCACACACCTCTCAATAAATCATAATAAAGAAGCAGCCCGAAAGAGGCGCCTTTTTTGTACTTAACAATAGTCTATTTATGATTGCTGATAAAATAAGAACGAAATGGATTTCTAAATTAATTTTGATTCTATGGGTTGTTCTTGTTGAATGCTTGTATACGCCTATTCATTTGTCATATCTTGTTTTGTTATGTGTATCAGGTGGAATTGTGTTGATTGAACATTTTAAGGGGAAAAGAAATCCTATTTAGCTTAGATTCAGAATTACTTTTATAGCGCTCACCATCGAAATATGATATACTACTTAAATGCGCATAGTTCGTGCGCGATAGGAGGAAACACATTTAGATGTTAGAAAAATTTGAACAATTAATGATTAGCGAACCTGTTCTAAGAGCGTTAAACGATATGGGCTTTGAAGAGCCTACGCCAATTCAACAGGAAGCTATCCCAGTTGCCATGAGCGGTAAGGACATGATTGGTCAAGCTCAAACAGGTACTGGTAAGACAGCAGCATTTGGCTTGCCTGTATTGGAACGCGTAGACGGGAATGAGCGTCACGTTCAAGTAGTTATTTTATCCCCTACACGAGAATTAGCTATTCAAGTAGCTGAAGAGCTTAACAAAATGGCTCAGTACACGAATATCACAGCATTGCCAATCTACGGCGGTCAAGATATTAATCGTCAGTTCCGTGCCTTGAAAAAGAATCCTCAAATCATCGTTGCCACTCCTGGCCGATTGATGGATCATATGGATCGTGGTTCTATTAAATTTGACCATGTGAAAGTTGTGGTATTGGACGAAGCCGACGAAATGTTAAATATGGGCTTTGTTGATGATATCAATAAAATCTTGGGTGCTATCCCAGAAGACCATCAAACATTGTTGTTCTCCGCAACTATGCCTAAAGCTATCCAACAATTAGCTGAAACATATTTGACAGAGCCAACATTGATTCGTATGAAACCGACTCAAGTTACGATGGACTTAATTGAACAATATTATATCGATGTGCAAGACCGTCAAAAATTCGATGTTCTTTGCCGTTTATTCGATATCCAAACACCTGAACTTGCTATTATCTTCACGCGTACGAAACGTCGTGTTGATGAAGTGACAGAAGGTCTTAAGAAACGTGGTTACATGGCGGAAGGCATCCATGGCGACTTGTCTCAACAAAAACGGGATAGCGTAATTCGTCAATTCCGCGAAGGTACCATCGATATTCTCGTGGCTACTGATGTGGCAGCTCGTGGTCTTGATATTTCTGGCGTATCTCACGTATATAACTATGATATGCCTCAAGATCCTGAAAGCTATACACACCGCGTAGGTCGTACAGGTCGTGCCGGTAAAGCAGGTCAAGCTTTCACGTTCGTTATCCCTCGTGAAATGGAGCATTTACATGCTATCGAGCGTTTAACAAAACGTAAAATTGCACGTCGTCGTGCACCTTCATTAGGTGAAGTTCTTGAAGGTCAACAACGTTTGGCAATTGAAAGCCTCGTTGAAATGACAGATAATCTAGAAGCATTGGCGCCTTTCAAATCTAGTGCTGAGGAATTGTTGAATGATACAGATTCCGTAACACTTTTGGCGGCAGCTCTTAAATTGTTAACAAAAGAACCAGATACTACTCCTGTAAATATTACAGAAGAAAAACCATTGCGTGTACGCCGTCGTCGTGAAAGTGGTCGTAGTGACCGTCGCCGTCGTGATGGTGATCGTCGTAGAGATGGTGACCGTCGTCGTGACGACCGTCCACGTCGCAGTCGCGATGATCGTAGAAGTGATCGTCGCAATGACCGTAAAGGTGACCGTCGCAGAGATGATCGTAAATCTGATCGTCCGCGTGGAGAGAAAAAAACTCGCCATCAAAGTGAAGGTTTTAAGCCTTACTTTAAAGACTAATAGGATGTGGATTGCTTCTGGGCAATCCACATTTTTTATTACTTAATAGTTAATACTATTTATCTTGATAAGTGTTGAGAATTTTGATATAATAAATAATAATTATTTCTTGTAAACGGTCGATAATGGCCTATGCCTTATAGATTTCCAAGTGGAGAAAGGTAGATTATTATGGATATCGCACAAATTTTGCGTAGTCAGGGGTTTAAAGTAACTCCACAACGTATTGCGATTTATGATGCTTTGCGTGGTCATCATGATCATCCAACAGCAGAGATGTTGTATCATACGTTGCGCCCAGAACATCCAAGCATGAGTTTGGCTACAGTGTACAAGACGATGGAGATTTTTGAAAAAATCGGTCTTGTTAAAATTCTAGAAGTTGGTGATGAGCGCGCTCATTACGATTGGGACACACAAGCTCATTCCCATATCCGTTGCATTCGTTGTAATAAGGTAGAGGACATGATGGGCATTGATTTGAAAGCTATCAAAACGATTGCTGATCAAGGTAGTGAATATCAAATTACAGGTCAACATATTACCTTCGAAGGTGTTTGTCCTGAGTGTGCAAAAAAAGAAAGTCATTAATAGATAACCCCTGTTGTTGAAGGGCTCCTTCACGGCAGGGGTTATATTAGTTATCATATATCTTTATCTATTAGTGTTATAGAATAGCTATAGTAACAAAAATAGCTATAAGCATAATACAATAGATATTAGAGTTAGGCGTTTTATAATTATAAAATTGTAGAAATCGTATAGTCATATATAGAGGAGTATTATGTTTGTAATAGGCAGTCACTTATCAATTAGCAAAGGTTATTTACATATGGGCAAGGAAGCGACTAAAATTGGGGGCAATACGTTCCAATACTTTACGCGCAACCCTCGTGGTGGTAGCATGCGAGCTCTCGATGTTGAGGATATGAATAACCTTAGTGCATATATGAAAGAACATAACTTTGGTACCTTGTTGGCCCATGCGCCGTATACCTATAACCCATGTGCCGCCAAAGAGGATTTACGCGCTTTTGCGAAGCAATCTATGATGGAAGATTTAGAGCGTATGGAATATTTGCCAGGTCAAATGTATAACTTTCACCCTGGTAGCCATGTGAAGCAAGGCGTAGATCAAGGTATTGAATACATTGTAGAGTGTTTGAATGAAATCTTATTTCCCGGTATGAAGACAACAGTCCTCTTGGAAGTAATGGCTGGTAAGGGTACAGAAATTGGCTCTCGTTTTGAAGAAATTGCACGCATCATCGATGGCGTAAAGCTAAAAGAGTATATGGGTGTGTGCGTTGATACTTGCCATATTCACGAAGGTGGTTATGATATCGTAAATAATCTCGATGGCGTTATTGACGAGTTCGATCGAATTGTAGGTCTTGATCGTTTGAAAGCCATTCATTTGAATGACTCTAAAAATCCTATGGGTGCCCATAAAGATCGTCATGAAAAAATTGGGGAAGGACATATTGGTATCGATGCTATTGCCCGCGTTGTAACACATCCTAAATTGACGAACTTGCCATTCTATTTGGAAACACCAAATGAATTGGACGGGTACGCAAAGGAAATTTCTATGCTACGCTCTATCGTAGAGAATAAATAATTAAAATACAGAAGTTAATTTAGTTATATAATAAATATGTAGAATACCTGATGCTATACTAGTTATTGCAAACTCATAAAGTTATTAAAACTATTAAAGCTGTTAAAGCTATTAAAGCTATATAAAGCTAAAGCTATATAAAGTTATATAAAGTTATTGAATTTCTATAAACTTATGGGACTAATAGCTTGTTTTGGCCTTTGAATACATACATTGTGTAAGGTATAGGGAGAGCTGGAAAGGGGGACAAAATGCGTTTTTTACATACTGCTGATTGGCATTTAGGGCGTATTTTTTATGGCCAGTACTTAACAGAAGACCAAGCTCATGTGTTGGAACATCAGTTCTTTAATATTTTGAAAGATGAAAACATCGATGGCATATTGCTCGCAGGGGATATTTTTGATAGAGCGGTGCCACCCATTGAAGCTATCGAATTGTGGGATTCCATCATCACTCGTCTCGCTATGGACTACAAGGTGCCTTTCTTTGTGGTGAGCGGTAATCACGATGGGGCGGAACGTCTTGAAGTGGGACGCTCTATGTTGAGTCAATCGGGTATCCATATTTGGGGCTCTCCTCATCACGCGTTGATGCCTTTTGAATTTGAAGGGACAGATGGCAAGGTGGCAATTTGTCCTATGCCTTTTAGTGAACCCCGGCGCATAGGAGAGGCTTTATTTGCTGATGTAGAGGCTACTAATGCAGAATCTACCGATACTGAAATTGCTGACATAGTAACACAGTGTCATGAGCAAAATTGCGAAAGCGCTTTGAATCTTCACAATTATGACCAAATGTATCAGGCTTGGAGCGACCACTTGTATAAACAAGTACCTAAGGGGATGCGCAGTATCGCTATTAGCCATGCCTTTGTTATGGGCGGTGAAGTAGGGGGTTCAGAGCGTACCTTGTCTGTAGGTGGCAGCGAACAGGTAAATCCTCAAGTCTTTAAAGACTTTCACTATACTGCCTTGGGACATTTACATGGGCCTCAACGAATGGGTGCAGATTATATTCGCTATAGTGGCTCTCCATTAAAATATTCCTTTGATGAACATATGCAGAAGAAGTCTTTCACCATCATTGATATGGATACAAAGGGGAACGTAGATATTAGTACGATTCCTGTAGAGGCGAAGCGAGATGTAGTTATTTTGGAAGGATATTTTGAAGACCTGTTAAATGATAAAGCATTACAGGCTAAACATAGGGATGATTATGTGCAAGCCCGTTTACTTGATACGATGCCGATTATGGATGGAATGGCTAAACTGCGCCAGGTATATCATCGTTGTATGACCATTGATCTAGTTGGTCGCGTGGCAGGGCCTATAGCAGATATGGGTGAGGCAATTTTCAAAGAATTAAATGAACGTGATCTATTTAATCAGTTTGCAGAAATTGTGTGGAAGGAACCTTTAACAGAGAAAGAACAGCAATATATCAACTCTGTATGGGACCGAATTCTTAAGGAGGACTAAATGAAGCCTATATCATTAACTATAGAAGCCTTTGGCCCGTATCGTGATTCGGTCACTTTAGATTTTAATGAGCTTCAAGACCATTCCATGTTTCTCATTGCTGGTCCTACGGGGGCAGGGAAAACATCAATCTTAGATGCCATAGTGTATGCCTTGTATGGTGAGCCGAGTGGAGAAGTACGCAAAACAGATGCTATTCGCAGTGACTTTGCAGAACCTCATCGTATGACTCGTGTCGATTTCTCCTTTGCTATTGGCAATGCACAATATCGTGTTGAACGATTACCGAAACAGATGGTAGCAAAGAAACGTGGTACAGGGATGCGTGAGCAGAATGCTAGCGCTACTGTATATGAGAAGAAAGATGGTGAGTGGAAGGTCATTGCTACCTCTGCTGTCGCCATTCGCGATACTATTCAGCAAATTATAGGATTTCGTAAGGATCAGTTCTTACAAGTTGTGCTATTACCTCAAGGGGAATTCCGAAAGTTGCTAGTGGCCTCTACGAGTGAACGTGAGGAATTACTACATACACTTTTTAGAACGGAGCTATATCGAAAATTACAAGAAGCACTGAAGGCTGCTTATGATGAAGCAAAGGCAGGTATTGAAGAAAATCTAACTAAGCAAACTGCATTTATGCAGTCTATCCCTCATGATGGAGCGACTCCAATGGTAACCATTGAGCATGTGCGTGAGTTACTAGTAAATCGGGGCCCACATCGAGATGCTCTCGCGGTAGAACGAGATGAGGCAGTAACCGTGGTAGAACAGTTTAATGTGCTCCGAAATCAATGGTCTTTATATAATCAGGCTCAACAATCTCTTGCTGAGGCTACTTCGAAACTTGACATGGTGAAAGTAAGGGAAACTGAGCGTGTAAATCTAAGCGAAAAGGTTCAGTTCCTTAACTCTTTGGCACCAACTCATGAATTATATAAACAATATATTGAGAAACAAGCTATATTAAAAACTTTAGAACAGGCCCTTTCAGATGCGAAAGAACATGTAGAACTAGCAACTCAACATGAGGCTAAATGTTTAGACTTATACAGTGACTTAGAAGGTCGAGCTGAAAGTATACAAGATAAAAGAACTACTTTGGCTCAATTTCAACAACAAGCAGAGAAGTTTAATGAGTTAGATGTATTGAAAAAGGAATTGTCCTCATTACAGAGTAATTTAGAAGAATTAGATAGTAAAAAAAGCGAAGATGCCTTAACTAAACAACGGAAGCTTGTAAAGACTTTAGAAAACGACTTAGAAGCTTTGCGTAAACAGTTACGAGATAATAATAAATTTTTAGAGGGTGCTAATGTTATTCAAGGGCAACTAAATGAGTTACATAGATATTCTGAATTGCTAGAAGAAATTAATAAGGTACAAAAAGAAATCGACGATAAAGGTCAAACGTTAGCGTCTTTAGATGAAACCTTGCAGGTTGCAAAGGTACATCTTGAACGATTAGAGCATCTAATGCAAGAAGGGCGTGCCTTTGAGCTAGTTCATTTAGTTGTAGATAATGAGCCTTGTCCGGTTTGTGGCTCTACAGATCATCCACGGTTAGCAGCTAAGCCGGAGATGTATCCGACTAAGGATGAAATTGAAGAGGCTCGCAAAACCCGTGACGTGGCACTGCAAAAGCAAGCTAGTGAAGTGGGACAACAGAAAACATTAGATGCTCGTCTTAAGGAGTTAGCTAAGTTAGAAGTAGAACAATGTTCCAAACTTAAGTCATCTATGGATGGTTTTTCTAAGAAAAACTTTACATCTGTTCAACAAGATTTGTTGACTAAAATGGAGCGACTTACAGCTTTACATGGTGAGTCTGAATTGTTGAGTAACACTATAGCTGACAATGAACATAAGTTAAAAGTAGCTAGAGATAAGTTAGCAACTTTAGAACTTGCCCATAATGAATTACTTAAAAATCTACACGACCTAGAAATTCGTATTAGCTCAGTACAAGCTAATATTGATGCTCTATCTAAAACTTTACCAATCACGGATATAGATGCATGGCAAAAACAGTTAGAGTCATTGGATAGTGATATTACACTCTACAATGAGCAGGTGAAAGTTAGCAAAACTAATTTAGATACTGCTCGAGAACAGTTGAATGCCAAACGTGGACGCTTAGAAACTTTGTCCTTTCAAGTAAAAGAAGAAACAAAAAATCTTAATTTGCGGTATAAGAACTATACAAAGTCATTACAAGCCATTTCTTTAGGAGAGGATGATTTTGTAGAGTCTTTACGTGATATTAAAGAGATAGAGACCTATAGAATACAGCTGCATGCTTTGGATGAAGCCTTTAATAAAGCACAAGCTGTATATGATGCGGCGTTAAAGGTAGCAGAAACTGTGGTTAAACCAAGTGATACTGTTTCTGATGAAATCTATGCTACAGCAGTAGAGCATCGAGATATATTAGTAGGTAATCTTGCGGCATGGGATAAAGAAACAAAGCATATCGAAACTACGCTCACCTCATTAGAAGCACTCGAAGCTGCTATGGGCGAGGCTCGTGAAAAGGTGAAGTTCTTAAGCCGATTAAATGATCTCGCTAATGGTGGGGAGCAAGGCTTTAAAAATGTTACCTTTGAACGCTATGTACTGGGGGCGATTTTAGATGAGGTTGTATATGCTGCTAATTTACGACTTCAGAAGATGAGTCGCAACAGATATTCCTTGGAAAGATCCGATTATACAGGTGGTGGTCGTGGCAAGCAAGGCCTCGATTTGGCGGTTATGGATGCTTTTACAGGCCAATCTAGACCAGCAAATACCTTATCTGGTGGTGAAACATTCTTGGCTTCTATGGCGCTTGCCTTGGGATTAGCGGATGTTATCCAAAGTTATGCTGGTGGCATCCATATGGATACGATGTTTATTGATGAAGGTTTTGGTACACTCGATCCAGATACATTGGAACTCGCCATGGAAACATTGTTACAGTTGCAATCGTCAGGACGTCTCATCGGCATCATTTCTCATGTACCTGAGTTAAAGTCTCGTATACCTGCTCATTTAGAAGTGACTCGAGGTGACGACGGTAGTACGGCAAAATTTGTTATTAACTAGATATCATAAACTAGATATAGATTTGCCAAATGTGTTACTATAAAAAGAGGAGAATTCCTACAAAAACATCCTGTATTTACGAAGGGGGTTCTATGAAGTTTTCGTTTGCTCATAATAATATAAATGTTAAAGACCTTGATAAAAGTCTAGCATTCTATAAAGAGGCATTATTGCTCGAGGAGTCTCGTCGTTTGGAAGATCCAAGCGGTGCTTTTACCCTCGTGTATTTAAAAAGTCCTTATACAGCACATGAATTAGAACTTACATGGTTGCGTGACTGGGATCGTCCTTATAATTTGGGGGATAATGAATTCCACTTAGCATTCTATGTAGATGACTATGAAGCGGCTCTTAAAAAGCATAAAGAAATGGGCGTTGTTGCTTATGAGAATGCTGATATGGGTATTTATTTCATAGCAGATCCAGATGGATATTGGACAGAAATCATTCCGGCGGGTAAATATTAATGGAATATATGTTAACCCGTTTAGAGTGGTTGGTTGGTCCCAATAAAATCCAAACATTAAGAGACACGTCTATCGCGCTCTTTGGTGTAGGTGGCGTAGGTGGTGGTGCCCTTGAGGCATTGGTGCGAGCTGGTGTAGGTCGCATCGTCATTATCGATGGAGATTCCATAGCGCCTAGCAATTTGAACCGTCAAATGATTACGACTCATAATACGATTGGGGAACGTAAGGTAGAGGTAGCAAAGGCGCGAGCTCTTTCTATTAATCCTGATGTGGTGATAGAAACTCATGATATTATGTATACTGAGGAAAACTATCCTGGATTTATTCAAAGCTTGAACGTTGATTATGTTATTGACGCCATCGATATGGTAACGGCGAAACTTAATATCATTGAGGTTTGTCAACGTGAAAGCATCCCTGTTATTTCTTGTATGGGCGGAGGTAATCGCTTTTACCCAGAAAAACTTATGATTGTAGATATCAATAAGTCTCATACATGTCCTTTGGCACGCGTTATGCGTCGGGAACTCAAAAAACGGGGTATAAAAAAACAATTAGTTTTATTTTCTACTGAAAAACCGACAAAACCACAGTTCCGTGGTGATGCCACAAGTCCTGGGACATGTAGTTTTGTGCCACCCGTGGCAGGTTTTATATTAGCAGCACATGTGTTGCGTACAATTTTGGAGGTACCTGAACAATGAAAAAAGCGAAAATCCATATGGCTGACGGCGGCGATATCGTAATTGCATTATTTGAAAAAGAAGCGCCTGGCACAGTACAAAACTTTATCGACTTGATTAACAAAGGCTTCTACAATGGCCTTCGTTTTCACCGTGTAATTCCTGGTTTCGTAGCACAAGGTGGTTGCCCTAATGGCAACGGTACAGGTGGTCCTGGCTATACAATTAAAGATGAATTAGTTGGCAATCCGCATAAACATGAGCGCGGTGCTTTATCTATGGCTCACCGTGGCCCTAATACTGGTGGTAGTCAGTTCTTTATTGTATATGAGCCACAACCTCATTTAGATGGTGTACATACTGTATTTGGTAAAGTCATTGAAGGTATGGATGTAGTTGATGGTATCCAACAAGGTGCTATCATGGAAACTGTAGAAGTAATCGAAGGTTAATCTCATGAATGAAGTATCTATTAAACATCCAGAATGGCTATATATCGATGTAAATGGTAAAACATCATATGGGTATGACCAAGAGTGGTTCACTGATGAGTGGCAACGCTTGTCTGGTTGTGGGCCTACATCGGCATCACAAGTATTGGGCTATTCGCTATTTAGGGATGGCTTATTAGATCTAGAAACCACATCCGACCAAACGCTTGCTTTAGAACGGATGAACTTAGTTTGGAAATATGTAAAGCCACGTTTTGGTGGTGGTGTTTATAAAACTCAATGGATGGAACGTGGTCTTACTCGCTTACTCGAGGATAAAAGCCTATCTTATGATGTACATATGTTGAATGTATCTCCGTTCTGTGCATCACGCGTAGAGGTGGAGGCTGCAGCTCAGTTTATACATGATGCATTGGCACAGGATGTGCCTGTAGCATTTTTAAATCGTCATAAAGGAAAAGAGAAGGCTCTCTATACCTGGCATTGGGTTCCGATTCACAAGATGTTTATGGACGGCGATGATATCCGCTGTGGCATCTTTGATGAAGGTGAAATTCGTGATTTCTCTTTGGCGAATTGGATGAAAGACACTATTTTAGGTGGTGGATTCTGTTACATTAGTCGCAAAGAGTAAGTAACAGGGTAATTAAAGTAATATATATACGCATCGCAGTGATTTGCGATGCGTATTGTAGTATAAATAGTAGGAGGTACTACATGAGTCAATGGATTACTGAGGAACAAACACCTCACTTACGTCTAAGCGCTGAAGCGGAAGAAGTGCTTTACTCTGGGGAATCTGAGTTTCAAAAAATTGAAGTTTTTAAATCAAAAGAGTATGGTATGATGCTCGCTTTAGATGGCGTTTTTCAAACATCTGAGCGTGAAGAGTTTATCTATCATGAAATGATGAGCCATATCCCTTTGTTCTTACATCCTAATCCTGAACGTGTCTTGATTATCGGTGGTGGTGATGGTGGCGTAGCTAGAGAATGTGTACGTCATGATTGTGTAAAAGAAGTAACAATGGTTGAAATCGATGGTAAGGTTGTAGAGTTGGCAAAACAATATCTACCAACTATTGCTAAAGCTATGATTGAAAACCACCCTAAATTGACTGTAAAAATTGGTGATGGTATTGGTTTCATGGCAGAAGCAGAAGATTACTATGATGTAATTATCGTGGATTGTTCCGATCCAATCGGTCCTGGTGAAGGCTTATTTACAGAAGAATTCTATAAGAATACATTAAAAGCTTTAAAAGCTGATGGCTTGTTTGTACAACAAACAGAATCTCCGATGTTACATCAACCATTAGTGGAAAAAGTTTTTGGTTACGTTAATAGCCATTTCCCAATTGCTCGCTTATATACAGCTTTTATTCCAATCTATCCTGCAGGAATGCATTGTTTTACATTGGGTTCCAAAACATTTGATCCTCTAACATGGACTCCAAACCGTGAACAAAACTTTGAAACTAAGTATTATAATGCGGATATTCAAAAAGCTGCATTTGCATTGCCAAATTTTGTAAAAAATTATTTGCCAACTAAGTAAATAATATGTATAATGGGGGAGCACCATTTGTGAAATGAAAGTTTCCGATAGTGCTTCCTTATTTATATGAGGATTAAAGGGCTTATATTAGAGATAACACAATCAAAAGTTTCGGTTGTAAAAATTAATGAAATTGAGAAAAAGGTGTTGACACAAATCTCTAGAAAAGATATAATTCTCTTTGTTACGAAGACAATGTCTTCGATACCTACAAGGTGGTGGGTATGGTGAAGCGGTTAACACGGCGGATTGTGGCTCCGTTACGCGTGGGTTCGATCCCCACTACTCACCCCATAACCTACACATCGTAATCACTGTAGGGGTGTCGCCAAGTGGTAAGGCAACGGACTTTGACTCCGTTATGCGCTGGTTCGATCCCAGCCACCCCTGCCAACATGACTCACTAGCTCAGTTGGCAGAGCACCTGACTTTTAATCAGGGTGTCCCGCGTTCGAGTCGCGGGTGAGTCACCAAATTAAAACTCACAAACTTCGGTTTGTGAGTTTTCTATCTCTATTTTTAGAGATTTTGGTTATGATTGTGAGTATAAATTTAATCAAAAATCGGTTGAAAAATCTTTGGAAAAGAGGTTGACGATTTAAGGTTAGATTGATATACTATACAAGTCGTTAGGGCGCAGAACTAACGTAACAGATCTTTGAAAACTGAACAATGATAGGTAATCAATCATATGATTGAACATATGCCAGAGTGCGGGTTTTGACATAGTCAAAACCAACCATAATTCAAAGTTACTTCAATGTAACGACAACAAATAATGAGCTATTCAAATAGCTTCAAGATATCTTGGAGAGTTTGAT
>NZ_JANGAL010000049.1:0-268 GCF_024461875.1 Veillonella parvula | reverse complement strand
GAAAAATTCGATTCGGAGCTTCTCTTTATGATTAAATAAAATCAATGATTTTCTTATCTTATGCATGTTTTTTACAGAGCTGAACAAAAAACTCCGTATACGTCACCGGGTTTTATCCCGAATCTGTATACGGAGTTTTTATTTTATCTTATTCTTTGTCTTTCTTGTTTATTATTCTTGCACTTTCTTGCTTAGCAGAACAATGATCTTTTATTCTTCTGTGACAAAATCTTCATCATCTGCTTCTTCTGTATCCATCACTTCATCC
>NZ_JANGAL010000048.1:0-269 GCF_024461875.1 Veillonella parvula | reverse complement strand
CGCCCGGTCCTTTCCCGATCTCTCAACACGCGAGCCGCTCAACTGCACGCCATCGTACAGCTTAGACTGCGCCCCGTGGAGGCTCCGTCATGCAAACGTTGCCGAGCGTGCTTATTTATTCCGCGACGTTCAGGCGAATCTCGCTCGTCACACCCGGATCGATGCCGGCCGCCGCGATGGCCGCCTGCGCCGAAGCAAGTCGGTCGGCGCCGTTGCCGGCGCTGGCCTGGCGCTGCGCGGCCGACTGCATAAGCGCCGTACGCAGGATC
>NZ_JANGAL010000047.1:0-271 GCF_024461875.1 Veillonella parvula | reverse complement strand
ACCTGTTTAACAACTGTTTTGTAGATTTCTAAAGCAGACCAAAAAAGAATCTTTCGGATTTCATCCCTCCACCGTTACAAAAAGAACGAAAGATCCGTCTCCGACTCTTTCGTTCTTTTCCTCTGTTTTCCGAAATCTACTTTAGAAAACGATTATTTTATTGTTCTGCGTCTGCGATATGCAAAGAACACACCTGCTCCCGAAAGAACTGCGCATCCAAACAGAAGCGCTGCGTTTGTCCGATCTCCTGTCTGAGGAGTCGTCTTATCCG
>NZ_JANGAL010000046.1:0-271 GCF_024461875.1 Veillonella parvula | reverse complement strand
AAGAAGGACTAAATGAAATGTCTATCAAAGACCGAAGTGATTACATTACGATGATCACAATTAAATGTGACTGACTGCGATCTTGATCACATTATCTTTTCTATTTTCAAAAATATCATATGCCTGTTCTATTTCTTCCAGCGGAAATGTATGTGTGATAAGCGGCGTTGTGTCGATACGTCCCTGCTCGATCAGTTTCAATATCTCATCGCAGTCACATCCGTCTACGCCTCCTGTTTTGAAAATAAGATTTTTCCCGTACATTTGCGGA
>NZ_JANGAL010000045.1:0-271 GCF_024461875.1 Veillonella parvula | reverse complement strand
CCGCACGTTTTACCGCCTCATCCAGATCCGGATAAAAATTACGGATCACATCTTTCCATGCAACCTTTCCTTCCTCAACCATATCTAAAAGGCCTTCCATATTTGCCGTGAAATTTGCATCCACAATACTTGGGAAAGATTGTTTCATAATATTGTTCACCACTTCCCCAATTTCCGTCAAATATAAATTTTTCGCCTCTTTTGTCACATATCTGCGCCCAAGTATGATTGAAATCGTAGGGGCATACGTACTCGGACGCCCGATTCCAAG
>NZ_JANGAL010000044.1:0-272 GCF_024461875.1 Veillonella parvula | reverse complement strand
ATTGCTTCGGATGTCTTTTTTCTCTATGATATATTCTTTTAGAAGTTCCATCTCTCCTTTGAGTCTTGCAGGAAGAACGGCGAGACCCATTACTTCTATCAGACCGATGTTTTCTTTTTTGATATGGTGAAGTTCTTCGTGCGGATGATATACTCCGAGAGGATGTTCTTCTGTTGTAATGTTGTTGCGAAGCGTCAGATCAAGTTCATACATACCGTCTTTTTTTCTGGCGATCGGGGTGATCGTGTTGTGTAAAACCCCGTCTGTTTCTG
>NZ_JANGAL010000043.1:0-273 GCF_024461875.1 Veillonella parvula | reverse complement strand
CCTGACTGTCCGGCTTGTCCGCAACGAGCAGTCCGATCTTTTCCGCAATTACCCGAACTTCTTCTTTTGTATATTCTCCTACCGGCATCAACGTTCGTTTCAACTGTTCCTGCGTCAGATTATATAATGCATAAGTCTGATCTTTTGCAGCAGTTGCCGAACGCCGCAGAGCATATCTCCCGTTTGAAAGCTGCTCAACTCTTGCATAGTGCCCTGTCGCAATAAAATCTGCTCCGATCGAGATGCTGCGCTTAAGAAGCGCTTCCCATTTCA
>NZ_JANGAL010000042.1:0-274 GCF_024461875.1 Veillonella parvula | reverse complement strand
ATGAAAACATAAACTGCAAAGATGCAGCGGAAATACTGGCAGGTCATATGGAAAATTTCCGGCAGATGCAGATCGAGACTGTTCAGGCGGAATATACGGTTCTTGTGAGCAAGAAAGGAAAAATTTCGATCAAGCGGAAAAACCGAAAAAGCGCAGCGCCTCCGGCAGAGCTTTCACATGACAGGAAGAAACGCTATATATTAGAAGAAGGAACTTTTGTTCCGTTTTTAAATGATCTCGGAGTTATGACAGAAGAAGGGAAGATCGTTCGGAC
>NZ_JANGAL010000041.1:0-274 GCF_024461875.1 Veillonella parvula | reverse complement strand
CAAGGTGTTCGCACGCTACACCGTGCGCGAGATTTTCTCGACCAAGCGTGCCGAGATCGCCCAGATCATGGAAACCGAACTGCGCACGCGCCTGGCGGCCGACGGCGTCACGCTGCGCAGCATCCAGATCGGCAAGGTGGACCTGCCCGCCGAGTACCGCCGCGGCATGGACAGCCTGCTGGCCGAGGAGCTGGCCTCCGAGAAGATGCGCTACACGCTGGAGCTCAAGGACAAGCGCGTCAAGGAAACCGAGCTGGACGCCAATGCCGACAAG
>NZ_JANGAL010000005.1:0-111704 GCF_024461875.1 Veillonella parvula | reverse complement strand
TTTTGCTTTTGCTTTTGCTTTTGCTTTTGCTTTTGCTTTTGCTTTTGCTTTTGCTTTTGCTAGCCAATTATACTCTAAACTCTATTGTTTCCGCATCTTCTGTTTGATCTTGCCCATCCATATATGCAATAAGTCTTTCTAATTCAGCTTCAGAGGAGAAAGCAATTTCAATTTTTCCTTGTACTTTTTTGCCTGCACGGAATTTAATATTCACAGGGGACCCTAAGCTTAGTTTTAAACGGTCCATTAGGGCACGAACCTCTGCCGTATTTTGAGGTTTACCAGTCTTTGCTTTAGACGATTTATTTTGCATAGACTTAACAAGGGCCTCTGCTTGTCTAGCACTTAGCTCACCCTCTTTAATACGTTCAGCTGCTTCTATTTGTTGAGCTGCACTTCTTAACGCTAATAATGGACGAGCTTGACCAACCGTTAAATCACCTTCGATAAGATCCTTTTGTACAGAATCACATAATTTTAAAAGACGAACCATATTAGCAATATATGAACGGCTACGGCCAAGACGAGCAGAAATCATTTCTTGCGTTTGCTTATAAGTATCCATCAATCCTTGATAAGCCAATGCTTCTTCAATGGGATCTAATCCTTCACGTTGTAGGTTCTCTACAAGAGCAACCTCTGTCATTTCTTCGGTATTATATTTTTTAACAATAACTGGTACTGTTTTCAATCCAGCAATCATAGCAGCACGATAACGGCGCTCACCAGCTACAATTTGATATTTATTCTTTTGTTTACGAACTACAATCGGTTGGAAAATACCAAGATTCTTGATTGATTCAGCCAATGTAGCTAGACTATCTTCATCAAAACTTTTACGTGGTTGATCTACATTTGGAACTAACTCAGAAATCGGCAGTTCATGTATCTCCTTATCAGGCAATACAGACTCTACAGAGTCAACCTTCATCAAATTCTCAAGGCCCTTCCCCAATCCGGACGCTTTGCTTTTCTTGCTTTTAATTTCTCTTGGCATACAACTAACCTCTCTCGGCCTTACAAATATTTACAAATTTAAAATATGTAAATCACGCAAACCACAAAAAACTAATATACTTAGCATTAGATACCTACATATTACCAGACACTTATTACCTTTAGGTACTTACTTCGCTTTTGTGTTTATTGAGCTTTAGTACTTATTCATCTCTTAGTGCTTATTTAGTTTTAGATGCTTTAATTACTTCTTTAGCTAATTTCGTATATACATCAGCACCTTTGGATTTTGGATCATATACAATGATTGGCTCCCCATAACTAGGCGCCTCACTTAAGCGTACATTACGAGGAATAATTGTTTTATATACTTTATTGCCAAAGAATTTTTTTACTTCATCGGCTACTTGAATAGATAAATTTGTGCGGCCATCAAACATAGTTAATAGTACGCCTTCAATTTCAAGATCCTTATTTGATGTTTGTTGTACAATTGTTATTGTTTTAACTAATTGACTAACCCCTTCCAATGCGTAAAATTCACTTTGAATTGGAATCAATACACTATCAGCAGCAGTCAAGGCATTTAATGTTAATAACCCGAGAGATGGTGGACAGTCAATGACGATAAAATCATATGTATCTCGTACTGGCGCTAATGCTTTTTTCAACATTGTTTCACGTGAAACAACGGAAACTAGTTCTACTTCAGCACCAGCTAGTTGAATTGTTGCAGGCGCCACAAATAGATTTTCAAGCATTGTAGGTTGTACAATATCAGCAATTGGTTCTCCATCAATTAGAACATCATGCACACAGAGCTCTAAATCATCCTTTTCAATACCTAACCCAGAACTAGCATTACCTTGTGGATCCAAATCAACCAGTAACACTTTCTTACCTGCATCAGCTAAACAAGCACTCAAATTTACTGATGTTGTAGTTTTACCAACACCGCCTTTTTGATTAGTAATAGCTATAACTTTGCCCACTTAATTCACCTCACATCTTCGTTCAAAATATTTCTTTTCCATTATAACATAAAACAATGCTAATTACGGTATTTATAAATCAAATTCTCATTAATTTATCTATCTACTACATTATTTTACTTATCTACTACATTTTTTCCTGCTTACATTTATACTATGCCCATAAATTTATAGATAAATAACTTCATTAATATGGTTATAACATTTATTTTATTGTTTCACGTGAAATATAGCAATTTATTCCTTTACTATATAAGTACAACACAAAATAAAAAAAATTACATCAAATGTTCTATAAATTTTACAATTAAATGTTTCACGTGAAACATTTAAAGATTAAAATCTAACGCAAAAATTAAGCTATAAAATTAATAAAAAATTTTACAGTAAAAAATTATTGCTTTAATATAAATCTATACCAATAGACAAATATATACAAAATTATTTTATATCATTTTTTTATTTATAGAACAACACCATCAGCGAAAAGTATAAAGTAATCAACTTTTGATCGGTAACATTATATATAACAATAATATACGAAATGTAATGAACTAATATTAATATACTTATATATTCATAACAAACTATTAGATTATGTTTAACAAATTGTTTCACGTGAAACATTAAGGTTAACATTAAACACATAAAGTCTTCATCATCAATAACTTTTACGCTCAAAAAACCATTTTGATATAACTTTAAACTATACCTATATACTACTAAATTATATGAGAATACAGGCCCTATATACTTTGACAGGTATTATTCATATCTATATACTATTAGTTAGATAGTAATTAGATTGATAATCTTAAGAGTCTAGAAAAATCACTTTATAAGATTTATTATACAATTAATAACAGTAAGCACACGCTCTACGGACACGCAGAGCTTTTTATTTTGAAGAGGAGGCGTTTCTATGCCCATCTATAACGGAATGCTTCCTGCCATCGACAAAGCAGAAGTAAAACGATACGCAGGACTTCGTCATGCTGAGGATTTCCCACAAAACTATGTTGACGAAGCATGTAAGGAAATCCAATTATTGGCTACACCTAGGGGTGTATATCAAGAATATGATTACGATGCAGAAACAAAAACAATTTTAAGCAATCCACCGCTTAAAATTGAAGGGTCTATCATTGAAAAACATCTAGAAAAATCTACTAAAGTATACGTATTAGGTGTAACAGTTGGAGAAGATGTAGAAATTCGTAGTGAGCAGTTATTTAAACAAGGTAACTATACGGTAGGCTTATTACTTGATGCAGCAGCCACAACTGCTGTAGAACAGGTAGCTGATCAGGTAAACGAAGTAATCAATACAATTGCTAAAAAACAAGGCTATAAGCCAACTTGGCGTTTTAGCCCTGGTTATGGCAACTGGCCACTAGAAATTCAACCACAATTAGCTAAAATCATCAAAACAGAGATGATTGGCTTACAAGTAACAGAGAACTATTTATTATTCCCACGTAAGTCTGTAACGGCTATCATCGGTTTAATGCCAGCAAACGAAGATATTAAAACTAAACGAGGCTGTACATCTTGTTCACAACAAAATTGTGCATCTCGAAAATTACCAGAGAAGGCAACAGTCACCACCCAAGATGGGGGAGAAGAGGAAGGTAGTAAAACTACTGCCGACATTTCTGGTATTGCCATGAAGGGGCAACCAATACAATAGTGTTTCACGTGAAACATTGTAATTTAGGATGTTAAAGGAAGATGTTTATGTATATATTTGACGGTGCTATGGGCACAATGCTTCAAGCGGCAGGCTTAGAAGAAGGCTATTGTCCAGAGCTATTTAATATTGAAAGACCAGAAGTAGTAAAGGATATTCATGCTCAATACTTACAACATGGCAGTGATGTAATCACAACAAATACGTTCGGCGCTTGTGGGCTTAAACTAGAAGATTATGACTTACAAGATCGTGTAAGAGAAATAAATATTGCTGCTGTAAAAGTAGCCAAAGAAGCGATTGCAGAAGTTAAACCATCTGCTCGTGTAGCGGGCTCTATGGGTCCTACAGGTCGTTTCTTACAACCATTAGGCAATATGAGTTTTGATGATATTTACGACACATACCGCGAGCAAGCCGAGGCTTTAATCGAAGGTGGTGTTGATTTCATCATCATTGAAACTATTATTGACGTACAGGAAATGCGTGCCGCTTTATTAGCCTCTTTAGATGCTCGTGAAGCTGCGGGAAAAACAAAAGAAGATATTCAAATCATCTGTCAATTTTCTTTCAGTGAAGACGGTCGTACTATTACTGGTACACCGCCAGCAGTAGCAACTACCATCGTAGAAGCTATAGGTGCAGATATCATCGGTATCAACTGTTCTCTTGGACCTGAACAAATTACACCTCTTATCGAGGAGATTGCAAGCGTTACAAATTTACCTATAAGCTGCCAACCAAATGCCGGTATGCCACAATTAATCAACAAGCAAACTGTATTTCCACTTACAGCAGAAGAAATGGGCCCATTAATGCTTGATATCGTTGATGCAGGTGCTAGTTATATTGGTGGCTGCTGTGGTACAACACCAGCCCATATTCAATCTATTTCCGATGCTGTGAAAGCTCATACGCCAAAAGAACGTACCCACATTACACCTAAAACAATTATTACAAGTCGTACTAAACTTTTAGAGTTGGGCCATCATACAAAACCACTTATCATTGGTGAACGTATTAACCCAACGGGCCGTAAAGTACTTGCTCAAGAATTACGCGATGGTTCTTTCATCCGTGTTAAACGGGATGCATTAGATCAAGTAGAAGCAGGCGCAGATATCCTCGATGTAAACATGGGCGTAGCTGGCATGGATCAAACTCCTTTAATGGAACGCGCTATTTTCGAATTATCGATGCTCGTAGAAACACCTTTATCCATTGATACATTAGACCCAGCAGCTATGGAAGTAGCTCTTAAAAACTATCCAGGTCGTGCCCTCATCAACTCTGTAAATGGGGAGGAGGAGTCTATTACTCACGTAATGCCATTGGCTAAACGGTATGGTGCAGCATTGCTTTGCTTGCCAATCTGTAGTGGTGACTTACCTGAAAAAGCAGAGGACCGCGTTGCTTTAGCTGAAAGCATCATAAATCGCGCTTATGGTTATGGTCTTCAACCACATGACTTATTACTCGATCCATTAGTATTAACACTTGCCAGCGGGGAAGATAGTGCACGCCAAACATTGCGTACGCTACAATTATATAAAGAAAAATTTGGCTTCCCAACAGTAATGGGCTTGTCCAATATCTCCTTCGGCATGCCTCAACGTCCATATTTGAACGGCCAATTCTTAACTATGGCCCTTGCATGTGGCTTAACAACACCGATTATGAATCCACTCAATTATCCAGCCAAAAAAGCATTTGTATCTAGTACTACCTTACTAGGCTGGGACCCAGGTTCTGCTGAATTTATTAAAGAATACGGCTATGAAGACGAAACTACCGCTCCTGGTAACTCTGCTCCTAAAGGGCCAGATAAAAAGTCCTTCGATAGTAATGATCCTTTAGCCAATATTCGCGCATGTGTAGAACAAGGCGAAAAAGAAGCTATCATTGATCTTGTAAAAAAAGCCTTAGCAGATGGTATCGATCCATTAGATCTTACGAAAAAAGGCTTATCTGAAGCGATGAACGTAGTGGGGGATAAGTTTGGTTCTGGTAAATTATTCTTACCACAAGTAATGCTTGCTGCTGAAACAATGCAGGCTGCTTTCAACACCATTAAAGAAATTATTCCTGCTAGTGAAAGCTTAGATAAAGGCACCGTTGTCGTGGCTACAGTTAAAGGCGACATTCACGATTTAGGTAAAAATATCGTAGCAGCATTGCTCGAAAACAATGGTTACAAAATCGTCGACCTGGGTAAGGACGTTGACCCAGAAGTTATCGTACAAGCTATTAAAGATAACAAAGCTGCCCTCGTTGGCATCTGTTCCTTGATGACGACAACCATGCCACAAATCGACAATACTATCGCTGCTATCCGTGCAGCAGGCCTTAAAACTAAGGTCATGGTTGGTGGCGCCGTAGTATCTCAAGACTACGCAGACCAAGCAGGCGCGGATATCTACGCTAAGGACGGCATCGCTGCTGTTAACCATGCTAACGATTTCTTTGAAACACTAGAAAAATAATGTATAGTAACGAGGTACATGATGACATTACGAGAAAAACATCAACAAGGGCAGTTCACCATTACTGTTGAATTGGATCCTCCTAAAAGCAGTTCTGCAGAAAAGACCTTCGAACAAGCAGCCCGTTTGAAAGGGAAGGTGGATGCTATCAACATCGCTGATAGCCCTATGTCCAAAATGCGCATGAGCCCAATTTCTCTTTCTTATTTATTACAACATAACAAAGAAATTGAAACTATTTTCCACCTTACATGCCGCGACCGTAATATTATCGGATTGCAATCTGAATTACTCGGTGCAGCAGCTTTGGGCGTGCATAATATTTTAACACTCACTGGTGATAAACCAGATAATGGGGACCATCCATTTGCACAATCCGTATTTGAAGTCGACTGTATGGGACTACTCAACATCGCTAAGACATTAAATGCAGGCAAAGACCTTGCAGGTAATGACCTAGACGCACCTACGAACTTCTACATCGGTGCAACTGGTAATCCTGGTGCTCCAGATTTAGAGATTGAACGCCAAAAATTAGCTGCTAAAATTCAAAATGGCGCTCACTTTGTACAAACACAACCAATTTACGATTTAGAACAGGCAAAACGCTACATTGACAAGATGTCTGAATTCGATGTACCTATCATGCTTGGTTTGATTCCACTTAAAAGCTTTAAAATGGCTACATACCTCCATGAAAAAGTGCCTGGAATCAATCTTACTCAAGAAATCTTGGACCGCATGGAAAAAGGTGGTAAAGAGGCGGGTACAGAAATTGCAATCGAAACACTTGAACAAATCAAGAAAATGGCAGCAGGCGTACATATTATGCCTTTAAATGATATCGATACAACATTATATATTATTGACCACGTATAAAGTCATTCTAAGATTAACATATAACACCTTTCCCACGACCTCCATAGTGAACTAAGTCGTTCTTAGGGAAAGGTGTTATATGTATCTTTATCTCCGCCTCATATAGTGAACAAAATATATAATTTTGTTGTAAACGATATCATTTAATAGATATAGGGTAGGGGAGGGAATGCGAACTAATTCGTTACTAAGAAAAAAAAGAGGATGCAGATCTAAGATTTGCATCCTCTTTTTCTTTATGTAGCAATATAGCATAGAGTTTATTTATATTAGTTTCTACGCCTAAATCATTAACTGCTATACTAACGGTTTGTCTTTGATTTCTTTTGGTTTTCGTGGATATTGTTTTGGTGTTTTTCCAATTTTCTTTATATACACGATTGCTCGTTTATCCTCTAAGGTTGGCAAAGTAACGGTCCTTACTTCTTCGATAGTAGCTTTTAGTGTGCTAAGGGCTTTATTAGATTCTTTCACTTCTTCTTCGTAGATAGCTCCTTTTAAAGCAACTATGTATCCACCTTCTTTTACGTATGGCACAGTCCATTCTAAAAGAATCGGCAAGCGTGCCACGGCACGGCTCGTAGCAATATCAAAGCTTTCACGGTAATCTTGATGACTCAAATCCTCCGCACGTCCGTGTAAGGTAGTACAGTTCGTCAGTTTTAGTTCATCTATAACCGATTCCAAAAAGGTAAGCCGCTTTTTCAAAGAATCAAACAGGGTAACCTTGAGGCTACGGTCATAGATAGCCAATGGAATACCAGGGAAACCTGCACCGGTACCAACATCGATAATCGTCATGCCAGATTTGATAATTTCAGAATCATAACAGGAGAGGGAGTCAATCATGTGCTTAACCACGACCTCTTTCATATCCGTAATACCCGTTAAATTGAGATATTTATTTGTTTCAATCATATGCGCATAATACATGTAAAAGTCTTTTGCTTGCTCTTCCGTACAAGGCAAGCCAAAATGACTCATTTGCTCCATCATGTACGAAACAAATTCAGACTGAGGTGCTATAGGCACATCGTATTTTTCTTTCATAAGTACTCCTAATGAATTGTCTAATATGTATAGGACAATAAGATCTGTAGGAAATATCTTTTAAAATCTGTAAGAAATATCTTCTAAAAAGTTCATATAAAATGCATGTTATTACATGCTATTTTTATTTACTTCTGTTGTATTGTTCGAGTTGGATCAACAGAACAGATACGTCCGCAGGTGATACGCCAGAGATACGGCTTGCTTGGCCGATGGAGTGAGGACGAATTTTGTTGAGCTTTTGTTGAGCTTCAAGGGAAATGCCCTTGATTTGTGTATATTCCCATTCTTTTGGAAGAATTTTTTCTTCTAGTTTACGAACCTTATCGACTTGCTCCATTTGCTTCTTAATGTACCCTTCGTAAGTAATAGAAATGTCGACAGCTTCCTCTACATCAGGTGTATAGCGTTTCAAACCAAATGCATCGGCTACGATGGCGTAAGAGAGTTCATTACGTTTTACTAAATCATAAGCATGAATACCTGTTTTAATAGGTGCTGTACCTAGACTTTCAAGCAAAGCTTGTGTTTCCTTGGATGGATTGACAGGTGTATTTCGTAACATGTCCATTGCTTCTTCGATAGCAGCTTTCTTGGCTGTAAATTTGGCCCAACGATCGTCTTTTACAAGACCGATTTCACGGCCTTTTTCTGTAAGACGCAGGTCTGCATTATCTTGACGAAGCAATAGACGGTATTCACTGCGGCTTGTCATCATGCGGTACGGTTCATTTGTACCTTTTGTTACAAGATCATCGATAAGAACACCGATGTACGCTTCGGAGCGAGCAAGGATGAACGGTTCCTTTCCTTGAATCCACAATGCTGCGTTGATACCAGCCATAAGGCCTTGAGCAGCCGCTTCTTCATAGCCAGATGTACCGTTGGCTTGACCTGCAGAGTAGAGACCTTCAATATGTTTCACTTGAAGTGCTGGTGTCAATTGCATTGGATTCAAGCAATCGTATTCGATAGCATAGGCAGGACGCATAATTTCAACATTCTCAAGACCTGGGATGGTACGCAAGAAAGCATATTGTACATCCATTGGAAGAGACGTACTCATACCTTGTACATACATTTCATTTGTACCCGTGCCTTCTGGTTCTACGAATAATTGATGGCGTTCTTTATCGGCAAAGCGCACTACTTTATCTTCGATGGAAGGACAGTAACGAGGGCCTACGCCTTCGATTTTGCCACTATACATAGGAGCCCGGTGAATATTGCTATGAATGATTTCGTGCGTTTCTTTATTAGTATAGGTCAACCAACATACATCTTCATTACGATTAATCCATTCATCCATGAAGGAAAATGCGTGATGATGTGCATCGCCTTCTTGAACTACCATATTTTCGAGGTTTAAAGTACGTTTATCTACACGTGCTGGTGTACCCGTTTTAAAGCGCATCAATTCAATACCATTATCGAGTAAGGATTGAGAGAAATGTTCTGCTACGCGTTGACCATTTGGACCGCCCACATAATCGATATCACCGATGAGGATTTTACCTTTCAAATAGGTACCTGTACAAAGAATAATAGCCTTAGCGCCATAGAATTCACCAAGCTCTGTAACGATACCTGTTACCTTGTCATCCTCAACCTTAAGTTCTGTCACCATGATTTGCTTAACATTGAGATTATCTGTATTCTCCAATGTTCGTTTCATCAAATGTTGGTATTTAATCTTGTCAGATTGGCAGCGCAAAGAATGAACGGCAGGTCCTTTGCCCATATTGAGCATACGCATTTGGATAGCTGTAGCATCCGCATTGATACCCATTTGACCGCCTAATGCGTCAACTTCGTAAACAAGATGGCTTTTACCAGGGCCACCCACGGCAGGGTTGCACGGCATAAGCGCAATATTATCTAAACTGATGGTCGCCATCAACGTGCGATGACCCATGCGGGCAGCGGCGAGGGCCGCCTCACAACCAGCATGACCACCACCGATGACGATGACATCATAATTATCTACTGTGTACATATCAATTAAATTCCTTATATTTGTTACTTATCTTATTGTAAAAGTTTAAATCACTTACCAAGGCAAAAACGACTAAACAATTCATCTATCATGCTTTCTCGGATGGTATCGCCCGTGATGTCGCCTAGTAGTTCCCAAGCGCTACGCAGGTCGGTGGCTATAAAGTCTACTGGCATGCCCATGTCGATAGAGGAGAGGGCTTGTTCGACTTGTGCCTTCGCTTGTTCCATGAGGCTGATGTGGCGCACATTACTGATCATGGCGCTATTGTCTTGTTTTACACGACCACCATAGACGAGTTCTTGTACCCATTTAGAGAGAACTGCAGAGCCTTCGCCTTCTTTAGCACTAATGCGTTCAATAGCCGTAAAGGTTCCATATTCTTTAATATTTTCGTCTGTAACGACTTGAGCCACATCGGACTTATTGAGGAGTACGATGGTATTTAAACCGCTCACAGAGGTCAAAATTTCGATTTCTTCAGGGTTTAACGGAGTAGATCCGTCAATAACGCAGAGCACGATGTCTGCTTTATTGATATAATCGCGAGCACGCTCCACACCAAGGGCTTCAACCGTATCTTGTGTGTCCCGAATACCTGCTGTATCGATGAGGCGTAGAGAAATGCCTTCTACGGTCATATATTCTTCAATGCTGTCTCGTGTTGTACCCGGAATATCCGTTACGATAGCGCGGTTTTCGCGCAAAAGAGCGTTCATGAGGCTCGATTTACCTGCATTTGGACGGCCTACGATAACCGTTGTAATACCGTCACGAATTAGCCGGCCTGTGTTTGCTGTAGACAACAATTCATTCATAGCTTTCAAAATAGGCTGCAACTGATCGCGAACCTCTTGGCTCGTTACGTCTTCTATATCCTCCTCAGGATAGTCAATGGTTACCTCTAAATGAGCAATCATAGCGATGAGCTGTTCTCGCACATCTTTCACAAAGGATGAAACAGTCCCGTCTAGCTGAGCCACAGCGAGGGAGAGGGAGTCCTCTGTTTTTGCTTCAATAATATCAATGATCGCCTCCGCTTGGGTGAGGTCGATACGTCCGTTCATAAAGGCGCGCTTCGTAAATTCGCCGGCCTCAGCCATGCGCACATCATGATTGACGAGCAATTTCAGAATTTGTCGAACTGGCACAATGCCGCCGTGACACTGAATTTCCACTACATCCTCTGCCGTGTAGGAATGAGGACCTTTCATCAATAACACAAGAACCTCGTCGATGGTCTTGTTAGTTGCAGGGTCCACAATGGTCCCATATTGTATCGTTCTATTTTGGCGGTCCATCAAAGGAACGGTGCCAGTGCTCTTGAACAGGCTATTTACAATAGGAAAACTATCCTTGCCACTGACCCGAATAATACCAACCCCACCGATGCCGGGCGGTGTCGCAATGGCCGCTATTGTATCATCTATATACATACATATCTCCGTATTTCGATTATTATCTTTTATATGTTCTTCGCCTGTGAAAGTTAAACTAAACCAATCTTACCCGCGCGAAGATTAACTTAGGTTAGCTTTCACCATAACCTAAAGAATAAAGGGAACAGCCCTCAAGCAACCGATAATCTCAGTTACTTGAAAGCTGTACCACTATATTTTATTTTTTGTACGAAATCACAACGTGACGGAATGGTTCGTCCCCTTCACTGTTGGTAATAACGTTTTTATCCCCTTGAAGGGCGGTATGAATGATTTTACGTTCAAAAGCATTCATCGGTTCTAAGGAAACCTTTTGACGGTTGCGTTTCACCTTAGAAGCCAAACGTTTCGCGAGATTTACCAATGTTTCTTCTCGACGAGAACGATAATTTTCCACATCTACCACGATATGGCAATGGCCAGATACATCCTTGTGAGCCACGAGATTTGTTAAATATTGAATAGCATCCAATGTTTGACCATGTTTGCCGATCAAAATACCTAAATCTTCGCCGTGTACTTGGAATGTAATCTTATCTTTCGTCATCATCTTCTCGATAACGACAGTAAGGCCCATTTGTGTAAACATATCATCAAGGAATTGTTTACCCTTTTCAGCAATTTCTTGTTGATCTTCTTTTGAAAGTTCCTTTTTAGAAGGTTTTTCTTCTACAGTACCTTCAGAAGTTTCAACTGCTGTATCTTGTACTTCTGTTTCGCTTGTTGCCACTGGTTCGGAAGCAATAGCTACAGATTGTTCTTCTGCGTTAGCTACTTCTTTTGCAGTAGCAGATTGAGCTAAAGCGGTGAAGAATAAGCGAACAACTGCTGGTTTACGACCAATGCCTAAAAATCCACTAGAAGGTTGTTCTAAGACTTTAGTTTCTACCAATTCTTGGCCTTCAGCGGCTAATTGAGCTACACCTTTAGCAATGGCATCTTCAATGGTTTTAGCAGATACATCGATAAATTCCATAGTGCCTCCTATTATTTAGCTTCTAAGCCTTTGTAAATGAAATGTTGTTGTACAAATTGGAACACATTGGATACGATCCAGTAAATAACTAAGCCAGAAGGGAAGTTAAGAGAAATGTAACCAATGAATAGAGGCATAAAGATTGTCATAATCTTTTGTTGTTGTGCAGCAGCACCAGTTGCACCGCTACTAGTTTGACGAGACATAACCCATGTGGATAATGCACTCAAAACTGGCAAGATGTACATTGGATCTGGTTCGCCAAGGCTAGGAAGCCATAAGAACTGTACATAATTTTGATCGTATGGATAGCTTTGTAAAGCATAGAAGATAGCGATCAAGAATGGCATTTGCACCAATAGAGGCAAACAGCCAGCCAAAGGGTTAACGCCCATTTCTTTGTACAATGCACCCATTTCAGCTTGCAGTTTTGCAGGATCATTTTTGTATTTATCTTGCAATTCTTTCATGCGAGGCTGCAACTCTTGCATTGCTTTCATGGATTTAATTTGCTTAACAGTAAGTGGTGCCAAAATCGCTTTAATAACGATTGTTAAAAGGATAATAGCCACACCGTAGCTCGGATAGCCTACCATTTGAGTCAATTGGAACGCATAGGTTACCAATGTGCTCATCAATTCAACGATAGGGTGGAATATACTACTTAAAAATTCCATTGTTTCTCCTTTTTCTTACAGTCCGAAACCGTCCTTTGCGCATCTATATATCGTTATGGTATGGTCTAAATTTCATCCATACAGATGCTCAGGTATTTCCAAAATTGTGCTAGATGGTTATTGTAAAAGTTGCTTTCACAGACCACAAAACTAGCCTAATCTAAAATAGATTATGGCACTGGATCGTAGCCACCCTTATGGAAAGGATGGCAGCGAAGAATGCGTTTTAAACCCATCCAGCTACCTTTCAAAGGACCATATTTTTCGATGGCCTGCAGAGTATATGTGGAACATGTCGGATAATAACGGCAACATCCAGGTTTTAAGGGAGATATGGCGAGCTGATAAAACCTAATTAAAAGTCGTAAAAGCATGGTTATACAGCGTTTCATGGAAACCTCCATATACACAAAAAGGACCAAAGCCTCTAACTTGTGGTCCTATTTATCATTTTGTATCAATAATTTGCTTTTCCGCAAGAGATACAAAATCTCCTTTTCCGCTTTTTCGTAGGTAGCGTTTTTCAGAGGGCCACGTCCAACAATTACGATATGATACCCTTCGCGAATGGCGTGCTGATTGAGGCGATATACCTCTTTCATCAGGCGTCTAGCTCGGTTGCGCTCCACTGCACAACCAACCTTTTTACCTGTTACAAAACCAATGCGAGTAGGTTGCTTTGCCACGGGCATACGATACAGTACACACATGCGGCCTACTTCGTATTTACCGTGCTTATACACAAGGCGATATTCATTATTGTGCGTCAGTCGTCTTGCTTTATCAAGGCAATAATCCATATGCATTGTCCTTAAGTCCTAAGAATAGAAAAACTTGGCAGCAGCGCCAAGTTTTTTCTCCTGCCTAACAGCTATTATATTATGCAGATAAGCGTTTTCTGCCTTTTGCACGTCTTCTTTTCAAAACGAGACGGCCGCCAATAGTTTTCATGCGTTCACGGAAACCATGGGTACGTTTTCTCCAAAGAGTATTTGGTTGGTAAGTACGTTTCATTAGTAAAACACCTCCTCGTCATTTTGTATTGTTTTACTTATACCATAACAGGGTAATTATAGAGGTAAAACGTAAATTTGTCAATATAATAAAGGGGTTCTGCTGTGAGTTCTTGTATTTCTGAAAATAATTCTACTACACATTTTATCCTGTAATTGATGTTACGTTTCCAGGGGGAGGAATATAGGGCTCCTTCATCGCTCCATACTCATCGTAAAGTCGCTCAAAAGGACCCTATATTCCCTCCCTAAGGCAACCCTAATGTCACCTTCAACACCACTACACGATGTAAACGTAACATCAATTTATCAACATACAAGAACTCACAATTCAAATCTTTTTATACTTTGGCAAATTTATGTTTTGATCTCCAGTTGAAGAGAGGGGAGGAATAGATGTGGTTTTCTCCCTCCATACTCATCGTAAGTCGGTCAAAAATCCACATCTATTCCTGCTCCTAAGACTCCCTTTTAGAAAAATCACTAGTTTGTCATTTTTATCTATCATTTATTTTTGATTATCTGAAGGTTGATGTTGTTATGTTCATCAATTACTTTTCCATCTATGTGTATAATAATCATAAAAATTATCTTATTGGAGGAGGGGAAGTGAAACTACTTTTTGAGCGACTTGCGTCAGGATGGAGCGATAAAAGTAGTTTCACTTCCTATCCCAAAAGTAATAGATATACCAAGAGAAAATTAAAATATACATTATAAACAGTTTATAAAAGTTATCCACAGATTGAATGACAAATTACTTATTTTTTGGTACAATCATACTTGAAATTAGGAAAAATTATATATTTTTATAGGTTTTTGATGGATAACTTTCGAAGTTATCCACATTTTTTCTCTTTTAATTTATAAAAACTGAAAAGTCAGTAATTATCTATATAAAATAGACTTTTATTTTTACTTATTCACAGGTTATACACAAGTTATTCACAGGAATAATAGTTTTTTCCACAGCTTTTACAATGGTTATGCACATTATTCCTAAAGTTATACACATTTATCGCAATAGTTATTCACAAGAGGCACGTCATGCAATCATTTGATTTAAATAATATATGGGAGCATATATTGCAAGAGGCGAAAAAGAATATGCAGCATTTACCTGACGCATTGTATTTGCGCGTCACGTCATCGTTGATTCCCATGTCTCTCGAAAGTCATTCAATCCATATTGGGGTCATGCAAACATTTGTAAAAAACTTAATCGACCAGCAGCCGCAAATTAGCAAGGCTTTGCAGGATGCGATTACTACGGTTATCGGTTCCCATCGAGATATGGTGTTATTCGATTTCAATCAAGAAAGTGTAGATACTACCTTTGTTGATGAAAATCTCATCGATACGCCTGTTGTAGCACCGCCGATGCCTTTACCACCTATAGTAGAGGAAAAGGCTCATCAAGAGGAGTTTTACACACCAGTCTATCAAGATCCTGTCTATATCGACCGCACGCCAGCGCCTGTGGAGATTCCAGACGAACCAATGGTAGCGACACCAAAGAAACCATCAGAAACAACGCCAACATTACAGTCTGACAATGTACCTGTGGATTTATCACTATCTAATCTCAATCCGGCATACCGTTTTGATAATTATGTAACGGGCAATGCGAACCGAATACCATTTGGAGCCGCTCAAAATGTAGCTGAATTTCCAGGTGGAGACTATAATCCGCTCTTTATATATGGTCCATCGGGCCTCGGCAAAACACACTTGATGCACGCCATCGGTAATGCTATCAAGGAAAATCATCCAAATATGAAGGTCATGTCTATTACGAGCGAAAACTTTATGAATATTTTCGTTGAAACATTACAGCGCAACCAAGGTAAATTGTTCCGCAACACATTCCGCAATATCGATGTGCTCATGATTGACGATATTCAGTTCCTTGAAAGCCGTGAAAGTACGAAAACTGAACTGTTTAATACGTTTAATGAATTATTAAATAACAACAAGCAAATCGTACTTACCTCTGATACGATGCCAAACGATATGGAGCAATTCGAAGATCGTCTTCGCTCTCGTTTCCAAGCTGGCTACATTGCCACAATGGAAAATCCAGATTTAGAAACGCGCATTGCCATCTTCAGGTCACTGCTCGAACGAGAATATAAAAAGAATCGCATTATTCGCATCGATAATGATTCAATTAACTACGTAGCATTGCAATTTAGCGAAAACGTCCGCGTATTGCAAGGTGCTTTTACCAAGCTCATCGGTACAGCATCCATCGATCAACGTCTCGAATCTATCGACCTAGAATACACAAAACACGCCTTGGCGGGCCTCATTCATACCGAAGAGGTGAATATGGTTAATATTGAAAACATCCAGAATTTTGTAAGTTCTTATTTCAATATTAAAAAGCAAGACCTACTCGGCAAGAAACGAAAAGCCCAATTCGCATTTCCACGGCAAATCGCCATGTATCTATGCCGCGATATGATCAATGAAAGCTATCCTCAAATCGCAGCAGCTTTTTCTCGTGATCATACGACAATTCTCCATGCGTACGATAAAATAACGAAGGAAATTGAAAAAAACGAAGAAACTAAACGAATGGTTGCAGAAATTAAACAGAAATTAACAACCTGTGGATAACTCTGTGGATATACGGTGAATAACTTTGTGGATATCCTAAAACTCATACTTTGATGTTAATATGTGGATAAGTAGGTACAAACTATCAACATAGTTATACACAACTCATAATTCACACAGTTAGTAGCGCCAAATCACTTTTACACATATAAACAGGCCCCTACTATTACTACTACTAAAACTAACAAACAATCAAAAAACCAGTAGAAATAGATCTACAGTAGAATATCTATAGAGCATCTACGATAGTAAACATTGAATATTACAAACAAAGCAAGTAATTATTAGTGCTTTTACAATATATAAAAATCATAAAGGAGTAACATATGCATATTACATTCCCAAAAGCAAATCTCCAAAAAGCAATTAACGTATTGCAAAAGGTATCTCAAAATAAAACAAGTTCCAACTTACCAGGCGCTATTTACATGACTACAAAAAATGGTCAAGTAGAATTGCAAGGTAATGACTTTGAACTCGGCATTCGCTTAACCATCGATGGAGACATTAAAGAACCTGGTACTTTAGTGGTAGGTTCCCGATATTTCCAAGAATTAATTCGCAAATTACCTGGCGATACTATTGAACTTTACAAACCAGAAGACGGAAATTCTTTAACCATCACATCTGGATCTTCCGAATTTAATCTTGTTACATTACACCCAGATGATTTCTCCTTGGTGGAACAAATTCACGACCAAGATCATGTAAACATCGATAGCTTTGCTATGAAAGAACTCATCGATTTAACAAATTATGCAGCTGCTACTGATGAAGATCGTCCTGTATTTACCGGTGCTCTTCTTGAAATCAATGAAAATGAAGTGACTATGGTTGCTACCGATACACACCGTATGGCTGTTAAAAAAATTACCATCGATGAACCAGCAACGACTCCAATGCGCGCTATCATCCCTACAAAAACGTTGGCTGAAGTATCTCGTTTATTACCAACAGATAATCCAGCTATGATCAATATCATTTGGAATCGTACACAAATCGTATTTAATTTTGAATCTATTTATATTATTTCTCGCTTAATCGAAGGCACATATCCTGAATATGAAAAGGTAATTCCTTCTCAATTCGATTCTAGCGCTGTAATCGATCGCCGTGAATTTGCTGGTGCTGTTGATCGCGTATCTTTGTTGGCTAAAGATATCAGCTATAATGTAATTCGTTATGATTGGTCTGAAAGTAATGTCACATTGTCTACTCAAAATACTGAAATCGGTATGGCAAAAGAAGACGTAGCTGTTGAATTTAAAGGTACACCTTTCACAATCTCCTTCAACGGTCGCTACATCTCTGACATTTTGCGTCACAGCACAGGTGACAATATCCACTTGTTCTTAAAACAAAATGGTCCTGTTGTCATTCGCCAAGACAATAATCCAAACTATACATACGTAGTAACACCAGTTCGCACAAATGCTTAAAGTAGGGTGTGAGCTAACAGAGGAGCGGTAGCGACGATGGGAGACACACATCACTTTGGTCGGAGCGTGCAATTTTTCGAAGAAAAATGCCCAGCGAGCGACCTGGACTCAGTATGATATATATGCTTATGTTAATTGTCTACTTTAGGAGAACGTTATGAAAGAGCAACAGCAGGTACCCATTCATACGGAGTACATTCAAATTGATCAGTTGTTGAAGTTAGAAGGTATCATTGAAACAGGTGGTCAAATAAAATCTTTCATCGATGAAGGCATCCTTACCTTGAATGGTCAGGTTGTAACGGAAAAGCGCAAGAAATGCCGCGTTGGTGATGTGATTTCTTGTGAAGGTCTTGATGTAGACCTCGTGATTACACAAGAGGAGGCATAATCGGTGAGAATTGACTCACTGCAATTATTCCAGTTTCGAAATTATAAGGATGTACAGATACAGTTTAATCCTGAGATTATCGTTCTACATGGCACTAATGGGGCTGGTAAGACGAATATCCTCGAATCGATTTATGTTGGTACGATTGGTAAAAGCCATCGCACTAACGATACATCGGATATGCTTATGTTCAATGCTGAGGAAGCTGGCATTGTGGTAAAGTTCGAGAAAAAGGATACGCCTCAAAAGGTAAATATTAAATTATTCCGTCAAGGTCCTAAGGATATTCGATTAAACGACACAAAAATATCTCAAAAAGAACTGATTGGTACATTAAATACAGTTATCTTCTGTCCTGAAGACTTACAGCTTATCAAGGGAACTCCGTCTGGACGTAGGCGTTTTCTCGATATGGAAATATCTCAGACCAGCGCTATTTACTATCATCAATTGATGCAGTATAATCGGCTGTTACAGCAACGAAATGCAGTTCTAAAAGAATATAGAGGAAAGAATAATATTCCTCTTGAAGAATGGGATTTGCAGCTAGCAGATATGGCGAGCTTTATCGTAAAGAAACGATTAGAAAGCTTAAAAAAAATTAATTTGCTCATTGATTTGATGAATCGTAAATTGACAGGTGGCCTTGAGAATTTAACCATTGGTTATGAACAGCCGTATATGGACAATGGTGCATTGGAATATACAAAGGAAGGCTTTTACGAACGCATTAAAGCAGCGTTGCCGCAGGATCGTCATCGATTGAGTACTAGCGTTGGCCCTCATCGCGATGATTTACAATTTTTTTCCGATGCTATGGATTTAAAGAAATTTGGATCCCAAGGTCAGCAACGAACCGCTGTATTGTCCTTAAAGTTGAGTGAGCTTGAATTTATCAAGTCAGAGGTAGGAGAATATCCAGTTCTTCTCTTGGATGATGTATTGAGCGAACTTGATGAGTCGAGACGAACGAATTTATTGCAGTTTATTCATAAACGAATTCAAACATTTATTACCACTACAGATATTCACGATTTTAAAGATTTGAAATCCGTTCAATTTATTTCTTGTGAAGGGGGACAGGTTCAGTATGGACAGCCTTGATCTTTGTTTACCAAAGGCCTTAGCAGAACTGAATTTACTGGAACAATATAAATTAAATACCCTTGTTCATAAGTGGCGTGATGTAGTAGGTGATGTTATCGCGGATCATACAAAAATTGTGTCCATCAAGCCTCCAAATATGGTTATTAGTACAGATAATTCCATGTGGATGCAGGAATTACAGATGCAAAAACGACGTATTATCGAGGCTATCAATAAGTATTACCGTCAAGATGTAATCACCGATATTCGCTTCATCATGAAACGTCAGAGCTATGTGAAAGTAGAAAATAACACGTCTCTCACGATTCCTGATGAACAAATTATTACAAAACGTATTAACTTTGCAGATATCGTGCTTTCAAAAGAAGACGTAGATGCCATTGATACATCGTTGAAACAAACGGATAACGAAGCATTAAAAGCTGCTTTCCGGAAAGTACAGATTACGGCTCGTAAGAGAGAAATCTATTTAGAGCAGCATGGATACCATCGTTGTAAGCGATGTGGCATGCATATGAAATCTAAAAAGGAAATCTGTCCAACCTGTGAATATGAATTGCATCGAAAACATATTAAGGAGATTAAAGCTGTTATTCGAAAATATCCGTACTTTAAATATAGCGACTGCCAGCAATTTATACAGTGTAGTTTTCCAAACTTTGCAGAAGCGATGCGAGAATCCATATACTTTTACCTAGATAAGATTTATAAAGGATCTATCAATCGCCGTCATATGTTTATGGTGGCCATGCTCATCACCCACAAAAAGCCTGATGAGTTGACAGATCAGCACGTCATCAATTTGTGTAATAAATATCGATCAAAGTTCCTCGCTGAAGAAGAACAGCGCAAAATTGATGCTCTTAATGGGACATTAGAAAAGTAGAGGGGGCATTCTTATGTACGTTCATATTGGAGATACCATTTCCGTGCCTATAGAATCCATCATTACGATGGTGCATGCCAAGGGCGGAAAGTCCCATAAAAGTCCTATTCATCACTATGAAACGCTAGAATATATCGCCATGGTGCCAGAGGAGCAAATTAAGACATACGTGGTCACTGATGCTTGTGTGTATGGATCTGGTATCAGTATTAAGACTTTAATGAGACGGATTGATGAGTTTTATAGTATAATAAAGAGATAAAGTTTAATCCTGTACATGTTTTGTCACTTTATTTCAATCAAGTACAGTATGATAGATTGTTAGGAGGAGTTTGTTTCATGCCTGAACAAAATTATAGCGCTCAGAATATTCAGGTTCTTGAGGGTCTAGACGCAGTGCGTAAACGCCCAGGGATGTATATTGGTAGTACGTCTGCTCGTGGTTTGCATCACCTCGTATACGAAGTTGTAGATAACTCTGTAGACGAAGCGCTTGCTGGTTACGCTACACATATCGAAGTATCCATCAATCCAGATAACAGTGTTACTGTTGTCGATGATGGTCGTGGTATTCCAACAGGGATGCATGAATCTGGTATGTCTGCGGTAGAGTTAGTATTAACGAAATTGCATGCAGGTGGTAAATTCGGCGGTGGCGGTTACAAGGTATCTGGTGGTCTTCATGGCGTAGGTATTTCCGTAGTTAATGCGTTGAGTGAATGGACTAAGGTTCAAGTATCTCAAAATGGCATTGTTCAAGAGATTTCCTTTGCTCGTGGTCATAAAACTTCCGAGTTGCACGAAATCGGCAAGGCTTCAGGAACTGGTACTACAGTTATTTTCAAGCCAGATGCAGAAATCTTTGAAACTACCGTATTCAGCTTTGATACATTGAAAATGCGTTTACAAGAATTGGCATTTCTTAACAAAGGCCTTCGTATTACATTGAGCGATTTGCGCCTAGAGGAACCTCGTGTTGAAAGTTTCCACTATGAAGGTGGTTTGATTTCTTTCATTACCTTCTTGAACGAAAATAAAGAAGCAATTAATCCAACTGTTATCAACATTGAAAATACAAAAGATGACGTTGTGGTAGATGTGGCATTGCAATATAACGATAGCTATAGCGAAAACTTGTTGTCCTTTGTAAATAATATCAATACTATTGACGGTGGTACACATCTATCTGGTTTCCGTGCTGCTTTGACTCGTACCCTCAATGATTATGGCCGTAAATCTGGTTTGATCAAGGAAAATGAGTCTAATCTTTCAGGTGAAGACGTGCGTGAAGGTTTGACAGCTGTCGTATCTGTAAAAGTGTTGGAACCTCAATTTGAGGGTCAAACAAAAACTAAACTTGGCAATAGCGAAGTTAAAGGTATTACAGATGTTATCGTTACAGAAGGTCTTAAAACATTCTTTGAAGAACATCCTCAAGATGCGAAGAAAATCATCGAAAAAGCAACGATGGCAAGCCGTGCTCGTGAGGCCGCTCGTAAAGCCCGCGACTTAACACGCCGTAAAAATGCGTTGGAGGTATCTAGCCTTCCTGGTAAATTGGCGGACTGCTCCGAAAAAGATACATCTATGACTGAAATTTATTTAGTCGAAGGTGATTCTGCAGGCGGTTCTGCAAAACAAGGTCGCGATCGTCGTTACCAAGCGATTTTACCATTGCGTGGTAAAATCCTTAACGTAGAAAAAGCACGCCTCGATAAGATTTTGGCTAATAACGAAATTCGCTCCATGATTACCGCTTTTGGTACAGGTATTGGCGATGAATTCGATATTACAAAATCCCGTTATAACAAGATTATCATCATGACAGATGCGGACGTTGACGGCGCTCACATCCGTACATTGTTGTTAACATTCTTCTACCGCTATATGAAACCATTGGTAGAGGAAGGTCATATCTATATTGCTCAACCACCTTTGTATCAAATCAAGAAGGGTAAATCTCATTGGTATGTATACTCTGATGCAGAGTTGACTGCTAAACTTGATGAAGTAGGCCGCGATGGTACTACAATCCAACGTTACAAAGGTTTAGGTGAAATGAATCCTGAACAATTATGGGAAACTACGATGAACCCTGAAAATCGTACGATTCTACAAGTTAGCTTAGAAGATTCTATCGAAGCCGACAAAATCTTTACGGTCCTCATGGGTGATAAGGTAGAGCCTCGTCGTAAATTTATTGAAGATAACGCAAAATACGTGCGTAATCTAGATTTGTAAGAGGTGACCCATGTCTGAAAATCATAATAGTAACGTAGAGTTTACGTCTAACAAAGATCAACACCTAAAACGGTCCTTAAAAGCGCGTCATATGAATATGATTGCTTTAGGTGGTGCTATCGGTACAGGTTTATTCGTTGCCGGTGGTGAAGTTGTAAGTACAGCAGGCCCTGGTGGTGCTCTTGTAGCTTATGGCCTCATCGGTATCATGGTTTATTTCCTCATGACATCTCTTGGGGAAATGGCTACGTACTTGCCAATTCCAGGTTCCTTCGGGACTTATGCAAAACGCTATGTAGACCCTGCCTTTGGTTTTGCCTTAGGTTGGAATTACTGGTTTAACTGGGCTATTACCTTGGCTGCTGAAGTATTAGCAGGGGCGCTCATCATGAAATATTGGTTCCCTGATGTACCTGCCATCGTATGGTCTGCTCTGTTCTTGTTCATTTTATTCGGCTTGAACTATTTATCTACTCGTTCCTTTGGTGAAAGTGAATATGTGTTCTCTAGCATCAAGGTAATTACCGTATTCGTATTCTTATTCTGTGGCTTCATGCTTATCTTTGGTATCGGTGGCACATCTCCAGGATTTGCGAACTGGACCGTAGGAGAAGCTCCATTTGTAGGTGGCTGGGAATCTATTCTGGCTATCTTTATGGTAGCAGGTTTTTCCTTCCAAGGGACTGAGCTAATCGGTGTAGCCGCTGGTGAAGCGGAAGACCCTGAAAAGAATGTGCCAAAAGCGATTAATACAATCTTCTGGCGTATTCTATTATTCTATATCGGTGCTTTCACGGTTATCGGTTTCTTGATTCCGTACACAGATCCAAATCTGTTGAACTCTAGTGTAGAGAACGTATCTATTTCTCCATTTACACTCGTATTTGACCGCTTTGGTTTTGCCTTTGCTGCTAGCTTTATCAATGCTATCATCTTAACGGCTGTATTGAGTGCTGGTAACTCTGGTCTGTACTCTTCTACGCGTATGCTGTACGCACTCGCTAAGGAAGGTCAAGCACCTCAAATTTTTGCTAAGTTAAATAAACGTGGTGTTCCAGTACCTGCGTTAATCTTAACGACAGCAATCGGTTTATTTGCATTCCTTACAAGCTTTATCGGTGAAGGTACAGCTTATACATGGATTGTTAATATTTCTGGTTTATGCGGTTTCATCGCATGGGTTGGTATCGCAGTATCTCACTATCGTTTCCGTCGTGCTTTTATTGCACAAGGCAGAGATCTTAGTGAATTGCCATACAAAGCGTGGTTATTCCCAGTTGGCCCAATCTTGGCGTTCATTCTTTGCGTCATTATCATCTGTGGTCAAAACTACTCCGCTTTCACAGGTGATACCATCGACTGGTACGGCGTATCCGTTGCCTACATTGGCTTACCAATCTTCTTCGCAGTGTACCTTGGTTACAAATACATCAACAAAACTAAAGTTGTGCCGTTGAAAGAAGTTAACCTTGATCGTGACTTCGATAGATAACATAAAATTAGACCTGTTCATTATGAAAGTAGTGAACAGGTCTTTTTTTGATGTATAATATGTAAATTTTTGATATATAGTATGTAATTTTTGGAGATACAATATGTAATTGTTTTATGTGAAAGCTATATTTATATTTGTTTTTCTCTAAAAGTCTTGTTATAATAAATCAAAATATATTGTAGTCAATTAGAAAGGATACAATTATGATTATTACTACAACTATGCATATTGAAAACAAACCTGTACAAGAGTACAAAGGTATTGTATTTGGTGAAGTCGTAGAAGGCCGTAACTTTGTGAAAGATTTCATGTCTGGCATTCGCGATATCGTTGGTGGTCGTAGTGGCAGCTATGAAGATTCTTTGATGAATGCGCGCAAAGCAGCTCTCGACGAAATGTCTCAACGAGCTTCTAAATTGGGTGCTAATGCTATTATTGGCGTATCCTTCCAATACAGCACAGTAGGTGCACAAAATGGCATGCTTATGATTACATGCAATGGTACAGCCGTTGTAGTTTAATAATAAATAATATAAGTCCCCTAATCGATGTTTAAGTGTAAACTTTCACAACGATTAGGGGATTTTTACTAAGGAAATGAAGTTACTAGCTAATGCTAGATTTTATGATGTTACGTAAATATTAGATATTTCGTTAGAAAAATATTAGACATTCTATTAGATTAATATTATATATTTTATTAGCTAAATATTAGTTATTTTACCTTATACCAGCTTGCATACATGACTGGTAATACGATGAGTGTTAGAACCGTTGCCACTAGTAAGCCGCCGCTGAAGGCGATGGCCAATGGGCTCCAGAATACAGATCCCATGAGAGGAATCATGCCTAAAATCGCTGCGATAGCGGTGAGCATGATAGGACGGAAACGAAGTGTAGCGGAGTTGATAATCGCTTCACGAGGTTCTTGGCCTTCTGCCTTGTGGATTTCGATTTGGTCTAATAAGATAATGGAGTTACGGATGATCATACCCGAGAGGGCGATAATCCCTAGAATAGCCATAAAGCCTAATGGCGTTCTCGTAATATTGAGTGCTAATACAACACCGATTAGCCCCAATGGAGCAGTGAGTAGAGCCATTATCATGAGGGCGATACGCTTTAATTGGAACATGAGGATTGTCATGATTACAAAGAGCATAATCGGCATTGGTGTTAATAGCTTTTGAACGGCTGTTTCGCTCTTTTCAGCGGCGCCGTCTAGGTCAATAGAATAGCCTATAGGCAAGGAATCGCGAATGTCTTGTAAGGATTTGTAAACCTCTTTCGTTTTCGCATTACCCAATACACCTGCTTTTACATTGGCATGCACACTAATGGTTGGCATCATATTGCGATGCCAGATAATACCATCCTCTTGTGTCATGGTAATGGTTGCAATTTGGCTAAGTGGTACATAGGAGCCATTTCCTGTTTGAATTGGCAAGGATGAAAGAGCACTTAAGTTATGTTGCTCGTTGTCACCTAAACGGAAGGTAACAGGAATGGTTTGGTTTCCCTCGTAGTATTCACCAGATTTAGTACCAGACAATAGACTTTGCAAGTGCAAGGATACGGCATAGCTATCGATATCGAGTAAGCGAGCTTTGTTAGGATCGATATGAACATTGGCTACTGGTTCAGTATCTGGCCAGTCAAAGGCTATGTTATGCAAATCCTTATCGCCTTGCATCTTGTCTTTTACCTTGTTGGCAATTTCTTTTACCACCTTTTGATCAGGTCCAGATACGCGGAGCATCACTGGATATTTAGATGGTGGGCCAATTTGTACAAATTGAGTATTTACAAGGGCTGAAGGGAATTCTTCATTTAAGTATGGCGTCAATTCTGCATATAATTTATCGCGATCCTCTAAGGATTTAGTAACGATAACGTACTGCAAGAAATTGTTCCGTTGCAATTCCGGTTCCAAGGTGAGGACGAAACGTGGAGAACCTTGTCCGATGTAAGATGTAAAGGTTGAAATATGTTCGTTACCTTGTAAATGTTTGTCGATGATCTTCGCTTGATTTGCGGTGTACTCGATGGATGAACTTTGAGGGAATTGCATAGATACGATGATTTCATTACGCGTTGATGATGGGAAAAATTCCTGTTTAATCAATGGTAGTGAAAGTAGGGATAACACAAAGGCACCTAAGGTGATGAGTAATACGACCTTATGATGGCCTAAGGCCCAATGTAACAGTTTTTCAAACTTATCATAGAATGTAACACTGAGCTTGTGCATGATACGGTTTCGTTTGGTCCATTCTGATTCAGGTTTTGGAGCCTTATTTTCGATGATTTTATAACCTAGAACAGGGCTGACGAGAACAGAGGCGAACCAAGATAGGATGAGCGCCATAAATACAACGATGGATAGAGATTTTGTAAACTCTGCAACCATGCCTTGTGCTAATGCTAATGGTAAGAAGCCAGCGCAGGTAATGAGCGTACCCGATAGCATAGGGAATGCTGTAGATTGATAAGCAAAGGTTGCAGATCTAAAGTGTCCCCAACCTTCTTCGAGCTTAACGCTCATCATTTCTACAACGATGATGGCATCGTCTACGAGGAGGCCTAGAGCCAGTATTAATGCACCTAGACTAACCTTGTGCAGATAAATGCCACTTTCATACATCAAAATGAATGTGGTAGACACAACGACTGGAATAGTGAGGGCTACTACAACACCGGTTCGCAAGCCAAGGGATGCAAAGCTTACGAGCAATACGATGGCGATGGCTTCAAATAAGGATTGAGAGAAGTCCCCAATAGATTCCTTAACAATATGTGGCTGGTTAGATACTTGATCGAGTTCAAGTCCTGCAGGGATGGTTTTCTTCAATTCTGCTAGCTTTTTATCGATAGCTTCGCCGAATTCGATATTATTGCCCCCTGCATCCATGGAGATAGCGATGCCAATGGCTGGCTTACCTTTGTAATAGAACTGTGGATCGCTAGGGTCTTGGTAGGTCATGGTTACATCAGCCATGTCACCGAGGCGCAAGGTTTGATTATTGATGCGGATCGGCATATCTCGCACCGCTTGAGGACTATCGAATAGGCCATTGACGCGGAGATATACATTGTTTGTATCCGTTGTAATCACACCAGCTGGAACCATCATACTTTGCTGTTTAAGCGCTGTTAACAGCTGTTGTGTACTGACTTTATAGGATGCGAGTTTATCCTTGTTTATGGTTACATTGAGGGTTTGTTGTTGCACCCCAATGAGGCTGATTTTCTTAACATTAGGAACAGATAAAAGCTGACGTTTTAAGTCTTCTGCTTGTTGTCGTTTTTCTTCGTACGAATACTCATCACCACTGATGGCATAGATAATGCCATATACATCGTCGAACCTGTCGTTAATGGTCGGTCCTTGAACGCCTGCAGGCAATGATTTCCATTCGTCGTTGATCATATTCCGCGCTTCTTCCCAAGCGGGACGAATTTTATCGGATGGCAAATCCTCTCTTAAATTGATATAAATAACGGATTTGCTGCCATCTGTGAAAGATTTTGTATAATCTACACCAGGAAGGTCGCGTAGTTTTTCTTCGAGTTTGTCCGTTACCTGATCCGACATTTCTTGTGGAGAAGCCCCCGGCCAAGCAACACCGACCACCATGGTGCGCATCGTAAAATCAGGATCTTCCATGCGTCCCATATGGGTGAATGAGAAGATACCGAAGGTGAGGAGCACAGCCATGAAGTAGTAGATAATGGACTTGTGTTTAAGAGCCCATTCGGCTAAGTTAAATTGTTTCATTGACTAACCGCCGTCCCTTCTTGTAATTGTTGGGTACCTGCGGTGATGACAATGTCACCTTTAGCTAAACCAGATGTGACGATGACGGAGTTCTTACCGAACTCACCAGTCTTGATAGGCACAAGATGAGCCTTCTTATCGCGGATGATATAGACCGCATTATTGCCGTTAGAGTCTTTTACAAGAGCCGTTAACGGAATAGAAATATTGGTACTATCTGTGGTAGATAGATTAGCATTGACTGTCATGCCTAGTTGTACCTCTTTAGGCGCATTTTGTAAGGTAATTTTTACGGTATACGTTCTGGCTACAGGGTCAGGAACTGGTGAAATTTCACGTACTACACCTTGCACGGTTACATTAGGTAGAGCCCAGAAGGTAATAGTAGCAGGGCTCCCTACATGAATTTTACTCAATTCTTGTTCAGGAAGGGCAATAATTGCTTCTGGGTCGTGACCGGCCGCTAAGGTACCAACGCTTTGACCGGCTGCTACGACTTGTCCTGCTTCAATATTGAAAGCTGTAATAATACCTGTATCAGGGGCCGTCAAATTAGTATAGCTATTTTGATTGCTGCTCAAATTAAGGCTTGCCTGTGCTTGTTGTAATTGAGCAGATGTGGCATTCAATTGGTTTTCAGCCTGGTCTAATTGCAATTTACTAATCGCTTGTTGTGCATAGAGTTCGCGGTATCGTTTAGCATTGGTTTCTGCCAATTTGTAGGCCGATTGAGCAGCTTTTACAGCACCTTCAGCATTTTGCAACTGAGCTGATGTATCTGAACCATTGATTTGAGCAATGACTTGGCCTGCTTGCACTACATCACCAACATTTACAAATTTATTGATGATACGCCCTCCAATTTGAAAGGCTAAATTTGTTTCTGTTTTATTATGAATGGTGCCTGCATAGCCAGCATCAGTAGTTCCAGACTCTTCACCTATAGTGATGGTGCGCACCTTGAGACTTGTATCTTCAGGGGGCTTTTCTGATCCACAACCACTTATGATGGCGGTCCCTATTAATAGGGCGCCTATGGTTGCTATGATTCGTTGATTCATAGAATCTCTCCTTTGACTACCGCATATAAGCCCTATGACACAGAACTACAAATAGGTAGTAATCATAGGACTCTATATGTATATTAGAAAACTCTAATTTCTAATTATATATTTTATAGAAAAAACTAATTATATATTTTATACAATTTAATAATACTATATTTATATTGAAAGTTCTAGCCTTTATGCAGAAAATAAAAGAATTATATAATTAATTTATATAATTGATGATATATTTTAACGATAATTTTTAAAAGTAATCTATATTTTGCCAGTATATGTATTACTTATTTTATGAATACAAAAATGTAGCAAAAAAAGTGAGTCCTCTATTGATTGAGCTGTACCCAAAAATATGTCCAATTTTTGGGGTACAGTTCATAGTAAGAGAACTCACTTCTTTAGATTTTGTCTATTTATTTTTGAACTTTATTTTTCTTCTTCTTGTTCTACAATAGGTTCTTCATAGGTTACAAGGATTTTATCGATACGAGTATGATCCATATCGATGACTTCAAAGGTATAGCCGTTCCATTTTGCCTTGTCGAGTTCCTTTGGAATACGACCGAAGAGGACGTTTAAAAGACCGCCCATAGTTTTGTACAAGTCGTCTTCTTCGCCTGGCAATTCTTGATCGATGTGGAAGAATTCTTTAAATTCATCTACGTTAAGAAGGCCATCTACGAGCCATGCACCATCGCGTTCGATGATCTTGTTTTCTTCTTCCTTGATTTCTTCCTCACCAGAAGGCATAAGGCCTACGATTTCTTCCATGATGTCATGCAAGGTGACAAGGCCAGTAAAACCACCATATTCGTCGAGGATAATTGCTTCGTGAACGCCTTCTGTACGTAGAACGTTCAATAATTTCATGAGTGAAATGGATTCAGGAACGAGAACCGGTTCTTTCAAACAAGCTTTGATGATATCGTGAATGGAACTTTCACTAGGACGTTGCATAATTTGAACTAATACATCGGATACGGTAACGAGACCTTTTAATTCATCTAAGGAATCGGTACCTACAGGAATGCGGTAATGGTTGGCATTCTTGAGGACCTCCATGATTTCGTCTTCCGTGCCGTTAAGATCAATCCATTTGAGCTGTGTACGAGGAGTCATTATATCACCTGCGTTCATATCTGCAAGATGGAAGATATTTTCTACGAGGATAGGTTCTTCCTCTTCGTAAGCACCCATAGCAACGCCTTCGGTAAGCATTTTATTAATTTCAGATTCTGTAACAGGTGCTTCTTCTTTTACAGTAACGCCTAGCATTTTTAAGAGGAATTCTGTGGAAACGCCGAGGAAGCTAACGATTGGTTTCAACGCCACAGATAGCCAGTAAATTGGTTTTGCTACTACAACGGCAATGCTTTCAGGGCTATTTAAGGCCAAGCGTTTAGGCACAAGTTCGCCGATAACGAGGGATAAATAGGTAATGATAGCAACGATAATGAAGGAGCTCACAGAGGCTGCGTATGGTTCGATGCTTGGAATATTTGATACTAAAATTTCTTCTAATGGACTAGAGAAGGTGGCACCAGAATACAAACCAGTTAAAATACCTACGAGGGTGATGCCGATTTGAATGGTAGAGAACATTTCATTTGGGTTCTCTGATAATTCAAAGGCTGTTTTCGCGCGTTCATTGCCTGATTCTGCTAACTCTTCAAGTTTACGTTTTTTCGCATTTACAATGGCTAACTCCGTCATGGAGAATAAACCATTTGCAATGATTAATACGATGATAATGATAAAATCTAAGGTCAGATCACTGTCCATGTAAGTAGATACTCCTTTTTAATGACATATAATTCTGCACATGAGAATAATAGAAATATTACTCCTAGTATACCATATCGACATTAATAAGTGTTTCATATAACAAAAGCACCCGATGTGGATGCTTTTGTTATATACTATAGGTGTTACTGGACTAGTAAATAGTACCCTAATAAGGGTATAGTATGTATAGAAATTAAGATTAATATCAGTATTAGGTCATATAATTTAGGCTTCATAATAGGATTATATAGATGGCAACAGAGCAAGAGTGGGAAAGTGTATTACAAATTAAAACCTCTGGTCGCGATGATAGTCGTTCCGATACGGAGCATCATCCGTACGAGCCGACGGATTATTGCGTGTTGGAGCGTTTAGCAAATAGTGGTCATATTCGCAAGAAAAATACGCTCATCGATTATGGTAGTGGCAAGGGCCGAGTGAGTATTTTCATGGCTTACCAAACGGGCTGCCATTCTATAGGCATCGAATACGATGAACGGCTCTATGAAAAGGCTTTAATTAATGGTGAAAGCCCGGCAACTCGTAATCGTGTAAGCTTTGTACTAGGTGATGCAGCGCTGTATGAATTGCCAGATCAGGCTGATCGATGCTTTTTCTTTAATCCCTTTGCACTCCATACGATTAAGCGGGTATTAAGAAATATTTTTGATTCGCTATATCATAATCCTCGGGAGATTAAGTTATTTTTCTACTATGTTAATGAAGAGGTGGAGAACTTTTTAAATAACCATGTGCGCTTGGAACAAGAGGAACCTATTGATTGTAGTGACCTCTTTGAAGGAAGCGATACAAAGGAACGAATTCTCGTCTATTCAGTTAACTTGTTTTAGTGCAGTAATTTAAGACTTTTATAATAAAATAATTTAAGACCTTTAAAGACATTTATGTAACAATTAGATATATTTTGATGTAATAGTTAAAAATCCGATGGATGCAATACATATTAGATTGATGTAACAAATAAATATAAGATTTTAATATAGTAAGTTTATATATGAATATGATGTATATAAATTTGATTAAATAACCTCGGTTTGAATAGTGTTTTAGTAGTATGAAATGCATACTATTAGGAACGTATTTAAATTGAGGTTTTATTCTATTTTTAAGGAACTTTTACACATATTATTAAGGAAAAAGCAGATAAATTCTGCTATAATAATATATTAGAGATTATAAAATCAATTTATTTTTATGATTCTATACATTGATTCGTATACGCTAATGTAGCGGGTAGGACTGAGTGTATTGAATATAGGAGGTGCATATGGAACTCATCGATACAATGTTGATTGAACGCATTCGTAAAGCGTTAATTAAACGATATGACCGAGATCAACAGATTCAACAAATGATTGAAGAAATTGGTGCAGAGGAAGGCCTTAATGAGACCGAATTATCTATCGTTTACCAAGCGTATTTAGAGGTAAAAGAACGGGTGTACTATACATCTTCTCTCGTTGATTTGTGGAATCAAATTGAAGATGTTCAAAAACGTATGGCCTTATTGCATTCTTACGAATCTTTAGAAGAAGATCTATTTGGTGATGTGTTAGGCGACGATAAGGAAGATATCGTCATTTCTAATACATCTGAACTTGGCAAGGGCGCTAGTTATAATGATGATGCATATGCTATGGAACAGGTACAATTATCTGATGTTCCTGTGCATCATGATTCTACGGTGGGCATGAATCATATTAAATTGAATGAATTAAAATCTATAGGCGGTCTCTTTACTGGTTTTGGTGAAAGCTCTGGTAAGGAAATGGCGGATTTTGAAGATACTGCGATTGAGCACCTTGATGTAAAACCATTAGAAGGCGTTGAAAGCTTAGCAATTCATCATTTAGATGAGGATGAAGCGTTAGATGTAGATGGTCTTGATGAACTTTCAAAAGATAAGAAATCAGAGGCAGCTAACGTGGATGATGAGGATATGTCGTCTATCGATCCATACACGGCGGTGAATGCTTTATTATTTGGTAAAGCCGGTTTAGAGTCCGATAAAACAAATAAGAAGATGGAGAAGCTTCTTAAAAAGAAATTGAAACGCGTTGATGATGAATGGGCGCGTATCAACGGTTCTGAAGATAAGAAATCTAAGGAAGATAAAAAATCCAAGGAAGATAAAACATCTAAAGAGGATAAGAAATCCAAAGAAGACAAAAAGTCCAAAGGCGAGAAAAAATCTAAGAAAGATAAAAAGTCTAAAGAAGATAAAAAAGAGAAAAAACACAAGAAGTCTAAGGAAGAAAAACGCTCTAAAGACGAAGAAAAGTTAAAGAAAAAGAAAGACAAAGCTGAAAAGAAGCTTAAAGTCTTAAATGATAAGTTAAAAACAGTCTTCTTGGCTGATACTTTCAAGAAAAAAGATAAGAAGAAAGACAAGAAAAAGGATAAAAAATCCAAAAAGGATGAATCCGCAAAAAAGCAAAATCGATAGTTTCCGTATGGAATAGTAAGGCCTCTGAAAAGATGGCCAAGGAGAGTGCTAGTGCGAAGAAATCAGCAGGTGCTGAGACTATCGACCGTGGATGCGGTAAATGCAAACGATGTAAAGGTCCTAAATGTAAGAAATATCCGAAATAATTGATAGTTATGTAGTTTTGTTATATTTGTAACAATATAGTTGGATTAGTGAATTAACAATTTGGTTATAAGATTCAACAGTTAGGGGTTAATGATGAACCGATGGCAGCGATTATTTGAAGGCATACGAACAGAGATTAAGGTATTTATCTTTTTCTCTGCTTTGTTGACTGCATTTAGAATCGTGTTTCTTGCAGTATTTCAATCACAACTAGCTTCTGTGACGATGGAGAATATCCTCACGTCCTTATGGCTAGGCTTTAGATTGAGTCTCAAGACCGTCGGTTCTTTGTGTTTATTGGGCTTTTTAGGGGGCACTTTGGTGCATACCTTTGTACCTAAATGGCCGTCCTTACGGATCAAACAGGTTGTCTACTCTATTGCAACGGTGTTGTTAACTTTCTTATTCCTGGGACGTATTCCATTCTATAAAATCTTCAATTCTTCCTATAATGCGATGCTCATCAATGGTAAAAACGATGATATCGGTGCCATTATCAATACAGCCATCAATGAATATAATGCATTGATGTACATCGTTGGAGCTGTTGTATTGAGTGCAGCTCTTTGTTGGTTCCTAGTTCGTTTTTTAGCGTGGAACACGAAGAAATATAGTGACTACGCTGTTGACCTAAGGAATGGTGATGATGCAGATACTCTAAGAAATAGTGATTCTGCAGATCATCAACGACTTTGTACTACTTGGTATCCTAAATCGAAGAAAACGCAATGGATGACGGGCATTGGATTAACTGTCGCTATCGGTGTACTCGGCCTATTCTTTAGATTCGGCGGCGCTTTCAGCTATACAAATTCCATCAACTGGGAAAGTGCGGCCCGACTTAGTTCCAATTTGTTGAACGAAAATATTCTAGACGACGTACAGGCTCTTTATCGTGTTAAAAGCATTGTAAAACGGACGGCTGAGCTTGAGGTTATTAACTTAACGCCTCAAGAGTTAAATGAAAAAATCACTGCCGTTGGTGGTAAGTTTAACGGTACAAATTTTGACGGTTCTTTCACGAGAACCATTACGACACAACGATTAGCGGATCAACCGCAGTCTATAAACCTCGTTCTTGGAGAATCCTATGGCTTGTGGCCGTTCCTCGCTGAATATAACGAGCCTGGGGCGTACCTCGTTGAGCAAGGTCGTAAATATGCTGCTAGCCCTCAAGCGATGAGCACGCAGCTAGCCCTTGCGCAAGGCACGGGCACGATGCCAGCCATCAATGGTTTGTTGACAGGGATGCCCGATACAGGGCTATATCCTAACTATGAAGGTGAAAGTTTCAAAGAGCCCTATGGTTTAGGCATTGGTTCTGTTATGAAAAAGCTAGGCTACAAGACTGTATTCTGGTATGGTGGCTTTAGCACATGGCAAAATGTTAAAAACTTTGTTTTATCTCAAGGTTTCGATGAATTCCACGATGCCTCTGAAATGCCAAGCGAAGACGGCAATGCTTGGGGCGTAGGCGATAAAGACTTGTTTAAAGCTATTTCTGCCTACATGGATCAGCATAGAGGGGAAAAAATCCTCAATGTGATTATGACAACCTCTAATCATCCGCCGTATAGCATCAATGTGGCCAAGGAAGGCTTTGATGCGAGCAAGGTGAAAGGTCATGTACCTGATTCTATTTCCGATGATGAAAAGCAATTGAATGAAATGGGTCATATTTGGTACGCAGACCACGTGATGGGGAACTTTATTGCTAATGAAGAAAAAGCAGATCCGTCTGCGCTCTTCGTCATCACTGGTGATCATAGTGAACGCTTTAACTTTGCTCGTGAAGTAGGGCCTAATGTGGCATCTACGATTCCGATTATCTTCTATGGTCGAGGTATTCATAAAGATTGGCTTGCTCCTAATGCGTTCGGCATGAGTATTCAAATCATTCCAACCTTGGCGGAATTGGTAGGCCGTCCAGGTCAAACCTATGAAGCCATGGTGCCTAGTTTGTTTACACAAGAGGAATTTGTCTTTAACCATAGATTATACCTAGATAAAAACGGAAAAGTCCTAGAACAAAGTGCGAGCATGCCTCAATCCTATGGGGATATGATTAAAAACATGCGAGAACTAGCGGCATGGCGTATTAAACATGGGGATGTTATACAGTAATTGTAAATAATATATAGAATTAGTAATTGGGAGTTTTTCTATTTATGAATACATCTAGTTTTTCTTATGAAAAATTCTTTCATGGTCATTCAGTTATGTTTATTGTTCCTCACGAAGATGATGAGATTAATATGGCTGGTGCCACTATATATGGGGCGATACAAGAAGGGCTAGAGGTATATGTAGTTTTTCTTACAAATGGTGATTATGAATATACTTTTGATGTGCGATGTAATGAGACATATCAAATGGCTAAAGAAATTGGATTACCTCAAGAGAATATTATTTTCTTAGGATTTGGCGATTTTATTGGTCATGAAATCATTTATAATAAATCGGCAATTATTACGAGTCATGCTAATCATAATCAAACATATGGAGCTGATTTTGCTAGTTTAGTAATGTCTAAGCCCAAACCATATTCTTGGAATGGTATTGTAGAATCTGTGATTGATGCAATTTTACATTTTAAACCAGATACAATTATAGCAACGGATTATGATACTCATGTAGACCATAGATTATGTACATTTACAGTTGAAAGTGCAATGGAATGGATTATAAAATATACTGAGTTTAGACCTCAACTTTTAAAAGGCTTTGCTTATGCTACAGGCTATGAAACGATAGATGATTACTATAATAATCACCTATTATCTACTGTAATAAATAAAAAAGCATTACCAACTGATGAATTTAGTACAGGGAATCCAACTTTATCTTGGATACATCGTCTAAGAATTTCGGTTCCTCAAGCATGTCGAGAAAAGAAATTAATACAAAATCCTATTTTTAAGGCTATGGCGTCTCATGTGAGTCAACAAGGGTATAAACGTGGTTCTCGACTTATTAATGGCGATCAAGTATTTTGGAAAAGAAGAACCGATAATATAGCTTTACATGCAGATATAACAGTTTCATCTGGGAATGCTAACTATCTCAATGACTTTTTACGTTTTAACACTGTAGATGTCAAATCTAATGTATATGATGCAAATAACTATATGTGGATGCCATCAGTAGATGATACAGAACGTAAGGTTCATATTTCTTTTACAAAAATTACTCAGATACAGGTAATTCAGTTATTTGGTAGTGTACATAAGTCTCATGAATTATGCTCTATTCGTATTGAAACTAGTGCTGGTAAACATGTGCAACTAGATGAAATTATTCATATAGGGCAGGGTATATCTTATATTTTTGATAAACCATTATTCTTAGAGTGGATTGATATATATATTGATAAACAATGTTTGGGGTTATCTGAAATAGAATTGTATAGTGCTATTAATGATAAGTATGATTATTGTCATATATTAGCAGATAATCATTTTATGTATAATTGGGTGGTGTATCCAGGTGAAAAAATCCCTATGATTACGTCTTATATTGAAGGCATTAGAAAAGATATGCTTACATATAGAGAATCAGAACAAAAAAATACATATAGATGGCTTATCAATGATAAATATATCGATGAATCTGTATTACAGATTTTGATTGAACGGGAGTTAACAACTAAGCCATTACAATTGCGGCTAGAGTCTATTGATGGTTCTGTATTTTGTGAAGGCACTATTCGTAAAGGTACCTTTAAAGATTGGTTTGCTTTGAAGTGTAATCAATTACAAGATAAATTAGATTATTTACAAGTAAAATCAAAATATAAAAAGGGATATAAAGCGGAAAAAGCTTATAAATAAGAGGGAGTTAATTATGGAAAATCAATATAGACCTTTAGTATCTATAGTTATTCCTGTGTACAAAGCAGAAGAATATATTGGTAAGTGTATCGAAAGTTTACAAAATCAAACATATAGTAATTTACAAATCATATTGATTGAAGATAGTTCACCAGATAATAGTGGACAAATTTGTGATGACTATGCAGCAAAAGATGATAGAATTACTGTTATTCATCATGAGCGTAATATGGGTGTTAGTAAGACGCGAAATGATGGACTTGCTATCGTAAAAGGGGAATACATTGCCTTTGTAGATGGTGATGATTACGTAGCACCGACTATGATAGAAGATTGCTTATCAACAATTAATGAGAAACAAGTAGATGTAGTTGTTTTTGATATCGCTGTTGTAGAAAATGGCAAGATAAGTCCACGACATATGGATGAACGTTATTTCATAGATATTAAAAGTGCATACACAGCATTGATTGAGGATAAAATTCCAAATTATTTATGTAATAAATTTTTTAAAGCAAATGCGTGGAAAGAAATTCGATTAAAAGAAAATACAGATTTTGAGGACCTTATGATTATGCCGTTGGTCTTTAAAAATCTTTCATCTGTATATTATTTACAAAAATCCCTTTACTTTTATAATTGTGATAATGAAAATTCGATTACAAGTAATTGGAGTGCAAAGAGCAAATATGGGTTATTTTGTTCATATTTATATCGTCAACCATTAGCTGAGGAACTAGGTATGACAGACTTTGTGCGATACTGTCGTCATAGAGCTATTCGCAGTGCTGTTGGGGGAATTGGTTTTAACTTAGCAAAACCAGAATTACAAGAAAAACAGATAGAGCATATGCTAGAGTATTTAAAACAAGAGGAACGGTCTTCTGATATGCCTTCCATTGGTTCCAAATATCAAGTGTTATTATACGGTGCACTCCATGCTCCATTTATCTCAAAACTGTATGGTCATATGATGTTTGGATTAGAACGAATCAAGAAATCTTTATAATTGGATAAGTAATTAATTTTATATCCGGATTGAAATTATATGAATATTGAGGCAACTTATGTCAACAATTACGGCTATTATCTTAGCCCGCAATGAAGAACAACATATTGTAGATTGTATTAAGAGTATTCAATTTGCTGATGAAATTTTAGTTATCGATGATGGTAGTACAGATCAAACCGTATCACTTGCTACTGAACTGGGTGCAAAGGTTATACCGCATCCTTTAAATGGAGATTGGTCACAACAACGACGCTTTGGTATTTCACAAGCCCAGAGTGAATGGATTCTATTTGTCGACTCTGATGAGCGCGTATCACAAGAGTTAGCAAAGTCTATTCAACGAGCTATCCAAGGTGAACCGAAGGCTTATTGGTTACATAGATATAATCTATTCCATCATAATCAGGCAACTCATGGTGTGGTAAGACCTGATAAGGTGTTACGATTGATGCCTCGAGAGGGAGCAACTGTAGAAGGTGCTGTTCATGAAGTTTTTATCAGTCCCTATCCACAAGCTACATTAGAGGGAAAATTATATCACTATACGTATGATAACTGGCATCAATTCTTTGAGAAGTTTAATAAGTATACGACAGCAGCAGCTAACAAATACAAGGCACAAGGGAAGTCTTGTAGTTTTTTAGGGGATATTTTATTGCGTCCAACATGGGCATTTTTTAAGATATATATTTTGCAAGGTGGCATATTAGATGGAAAAATAGGCTTTCTATTATCTATTTACCATATGATGTACACCATGACGAAATATGTGAAATTATATTATTTAAATAAATCTAATGGGCAATTATAATAAGTGATTTAGTATAGTAAATTGCTATGGGGAAGTATTGTTCTTGATGTAGATATGGAAGCATAAATGAGTGAACAATTTTTTCTATCCCTACAACAAAATATAAAACTAATGCTTTGGGCCCCTATATTGAGTACCATCTTTCGAATCATATTCATGATTGTGTATAATCCTTACCCCACATGGAAGGGACGCTGGAAATCTGTATTGGGTTCATTGCGTTACGGCTTCTGGTGGGGCATGGATTTTGATGCTTATGTATTCTTACTACCCTTAGTATTGGTGACGCTCCCTGCATTATTATTTGATAGGTATCATCAAATAGAAGATGCTGTACGATTGGTAGGATTAACCATTTATTCCTGCGTATTATATGCAGCCTTTGCAGGAAAAATGATTTTCTACAAGCATTTCCATGATACGTACAACTATATGGTTCATTATGGAAATCATGCAGAAAAACATAATTTAATTGATGTATTCTTTAATCAAGATCGAGGAATGCTTGTCATCTTAGGATTAATTCCTATTACATTTATATCCTGGTACATAGGAAATTTCTTTTTATCATTGCCATCTATACCATATCCAACTATTGAAGGAACTTGGCCTACTATAGTTTGGAATATAGGGCTTGTGGCTATCTCTGTTTTGGGATTTTATTGGTTCCGCTATGGTGGAACATTATCTCATGATGATAAACCTGAGTGGGATACGATTCCTACAGTGATAAAAGAGGATATATTCTTTGCTCGTGCAACGGTGCCAGATCTATGTGCCATAGAAACAGTGCTAAAACATCCACTTCGTGATGAATATACGGCATCTGCTGAGGACATTGATGACGCGATTCACCGTATTGTTCCTAAGGAATATAAAGATTCTTGGCAGGATTTGAATACACCACTTCATGCATTCAAGCGCGTTGCATCAGGTCCTCGTATTGATAAACCACAGCATATTTTCTTTATTGTTGGTGAAAGTATCCCTCAGTGGTCTCTTGATGAACCTTACAAGGATCTCAATATATGCCCTGGCTTATGGGATTTTAAAGATAATCCTCATACGGCGCAAGTACCTAATTTCTTGCCTGCTGGTAATGTGTCTCGCCCATCCATTGTGAGTCTGTTATCCGGTGTTTATGATGCGGGTATGGAAATCAATGAACGGGAAGCCTTCTGGCATGAACCATTGCCGACTTCTTTGGCATCTCAAATGAAGAATTTAGGCTATGATACGATTTACTGGTATGGTGGCAATGCATCGTACGGCAACTTTAATCACTTTGGTAAGGCGCAAGGCTTTGATCAAGTGGAAAGCGCTTCTGTTTTTTGCGGCCCCGATGCACCTAAGACTTGGGTAGGCGTTTATGACCATGTATTTTTAGAACATATCGAAGAGGAAATCAAATCCTTAGAACATCCTACATTCCATTTTATTTATACTACATCCAATCATGGTCCTTATAAAATGGAGGATTCCTTATTAGATTATGATCCTAAACAGGTCATGCCAAACCTTGGAGATGATTTAAAATCCAATAAGAAACGCAATAAGGAATTGGCTACTTATCGCTATAGTGATAAGGCTATTTTTAACTTTATTAATGCTATGAAAAAGGCCTTTCCAGATAGTTTATTCGTTGTCACTGGTGACCACTCTAATCTATTTGGCTTTTTGAATAATACATCCTTAATTCAACGAGACTATACCTTGCGCGACACATTCTGTACCGTAGGATTGTTGCAACATCCTGCTTTCACTAAAGACACGATTACAGCGCCAATTGGCACGCATATGAGTCTCATGCCTACCATTATTGAAGCTATTGCACCAAAGGGTTTTGAATATTACTCCATCGTACCGTCCTTGTTTGATGAACAGCCAGATACATTAGTTACACCGTATCAATGGATTACGCCTCATATGATGGGCGATGTTCGTATGGATTATGGTGAAAGCAATATACCATCCTATAAACCGGTTGAGCCAATTCGTCCTATTAATAATCATGGGAATGATGCTCGTGATTGGACATTATTGACTATGTGGTTCATTAATCATGAAAAGATATTGTTTTCTAAAAAATAGATGAAAAATAATTTCATATATGATTAACTATATATAGTTAACTACAGTATATATTTGAAGGAGGGTATCTATGTCGATACTGAACGTAGTAGGCGCCAAAGTTTGGGGCGGCGGAGAGCAATACGTATATGATATGTGCGATGAACTACATAGACGGCAGATACCTTCTTTTGTTTTGATTGATGTTTCAAATCATGAATTGCAAGAAAGATTTGAGCAAGTAGCAGAGGTTTTAACAGCTAATCTTTATTCCTATAAAGGATTTACTTCTCTTTTATCTATTGTAAAACATATAAAAGAGAAGGGAATCACAGTTATTCAATGTCACTCAGGAAAATATATTTTATTATGCTTGGCTTTAAAGCGTTTAACGGGTGCTAAACTCATTTTTTATAAGCATAATGTAATAAAAGCTAAAACAGATATGTACCATCAGTGGATTCAATCACAGGTAGATGCTTTTATATGTGTGTCTAAAAAGGTTTACGATGCACAAGTCATTCCAAACATAATTGATAAATACCATCTTGTTTACAATGGCGTTAATACACGTCGTTTTTCTGATGTTTCTGATGATAATATTCCAAATAAGCCATTTATCGTTGGTTATGCAGGTCGAATCATTGAAAATAAAGGAATCTTTGATCTTTTAGATGCGGTTAGAGTGATTCATAATAAAATTGATGAGGTTCGTTTAGTTATATGTGGAGACGGTAAGTCTGCTGATATCGAACAAATGAATCAGTATATCAAGCAGCATCAGATGGAAGAATATGTGCAGTACATGGGCTTTCAAAAGGATATGAATCGATGGTATCGATCTATTCATTGTTTAGTAGCACCCTCTAAGGTGCAGGAAGCTTTTGGTCTCGTATTATGTGAAGCTATGTATTGCAAGGTGCCCGTTATAACAAGTACATCAGGGGCGCAAGCAGAGATTATTGAGAATGGAAAATCTGGTATTCTCATAGATACGGTTAATAGTGAATCTATTATAGAGGCTATTCAAGGCTTAATGGAGAATGATGGAGTTCGAAAATCTATAATTGAACATGGATATACACGTGTGAAGTCTACTTTTACCATCGACAAGATGGTGGATTCCATAGATAAGATAGTTTGTAATTTGAGGTGATAAGGTGTTACAGTATATACAAAATCAATGGAGGAAAGGCCGAAAAATATATGGCAAACGTAGTTGGAGGGAGACACGACGTACTTTCCTTCATACAATGCGCTCTATCCGCAATAAACGAGAAATAGAGGACTTAGAGAATTATTTTGCAAGCTACACACCTGATTCAGTACTATTAGACCGTCAAGTTGGTTTATATGAGTTAATGACAAGATATTTTTTGTTTAAAAATTCGACACCACAGGAACGATTAGAGGCTATTATTAATCATTTTGATTATTTGAAAGCTGTATTTACAGATGAAGCAATTCGTGAAATGTACTCTGTAGATCCAGATAATATTTATGATGACGTAAGTCGTATGAAGCGTGGTTTTATCATATGGGAATCGGAAGAGCTTGATATGGTGGCCCGTTTATATTATGGACCTGGGCAACGAAAAGAAGGTTTTTTGACATTGTTACTAACATTGGGCAAACAAGGTGTATATCATGCTAACTTCCGTTTTGGGAAAGGCTTTAATGGGGAGCCTGCCATGTGGATAGGCACTGTTCAAGGTTATAAAGATGGTCTTGATAATGCTAAAACAGTTACTAAGAAAATGTTTGGTTATCGACCAAAAAACTTTATTATGTTCCTCTTGCGTCATATAGCAGTCATTTGTAAGGTAGAATCTATCTATGCTGTATCTGATGAAGGTTTCTATGCTAATACACACTTAGTTCGCGGTCATCGTGCTAAAGTTGCAGAGCTAGATTCATTATGGGAGGAATCTGGTGGTGTAGTATGCAGCGATGAACGGTTTTTCAAAATTCCATTGGAGGAATACCGAAAACCAATCGAGGAAATTAAGTCACAAAAACGTAGTCAATATCGTAAACGCTATGATTTACTCGATCAATATGAGCAAGAAATTCAAGACCATATGAAACATTTAATAAAATAAGTATATGTAAACAGTAACAATGCTTGATTATTAAATAATATGAATAAGGGATAAGGGAGTTAGTATGAAATCTTGGATACTTAACAATGCGGAAATGGTACTAACGATACTCATTTCGATTATGATATGTATGACACGGTCATCTATGGCTTTTGGGAATTTGATGTATGGTCTCATTATTTTGATGACCTTAATAACTTGTTGGTATAGACGACATGAAATCTCTGTACCACAATCGATACGCCAATATGGATGGGCTTATTTAGTGATGTTGCTGTGTGTATTGCCATCAGCATTTATAAGCGATGATATACTAGTGACGACCAAATATTTCTTTAATATTTGGGTTTGGAAGGTATTAATCATCGTACCAATCCTGTTATGTATTAAAAGTTCTCGCAAATTATACACCATATTATCAGTATTTTTTGTATATATGGGCATTGATGCTTTATCTGCCTTTGTACAATATTTACTAGGATATAATGTAGGTCCAGGAGGTCGCGCAGGTGGCGTTATTCATGGCTCTATGATGGGACTAGCTATGTTGTTAACATTAGCTTTTCCATTAGCTTTAATTGTTGCCTATGATAAAAGATTTCCTTCGTATGTAAGAATATCAGCTGTATTTTCTTTGTTTGGTATGTTATTGGGAATGTGGGGAAACCAAAGCCGAGGTTCCTGGTTATTTAATGGAATTAACGGCGTACTGATTACATTGCGCTATTGCTTTGTTAATATTCGCTATATATTAGTATTATTTGTGACTGTTGTAGGCATAGGATATGCATTTACTAGTAATCAATCTTATATGGAGCGTTTAGAAAGTACTTTTAATATAACTAGTGATGGTTCAAATTTAGGCCGTATCTATGTATGGAAAGCCGATAAGCAAATGATTTTGGATCATCCCATTATAGGTGTTGGTCCTGGCTTATGGGGAAAAAAGTATGCAGAACAATATCAATTAAAGCAGGAAATGCAAAATTTAGGACATTCTCATAATAATATGTTACAAATAGCTTCTGAATCTGGCATATTAGGACTTATTGGTTTCTTAGGATTCTCAATTTTTACAATCTATAAATCAGTAAAAAATTATATTATGTCTGCAAATCCTTATGATTTATCAATTATTGTTGGTTTTATTAGTTATTTATTTTTATTTGGATCTGTTGATTATACTTGGGGTAACTCATCTGGTATTCGAATGTTTTGGATTGTTATGGGGATAATGCTTCAATTGCGGGATAATTGAGAATCGTATAGCTGTATTGGAAAGCATTTAACTATCATTTAATAGACAATTAAGTAGGATTCAAATAGACTTAAAGAATAAATAACTACATAAAAGATAGGTGAAATCTATGTTTTTTTATAGTTTTACATATTTAAATATGATACAATATATGTAAATATTGGTACATTGTATTCGTATGATAGAGAGGTTGTTTTCTTAATATTTTGAGATTGAGAAAACAACCTTTTCTTATAATTTGGGGTATTAGTATGAATAGTTCCATCTGTAATAACAATAATAAAAAGTTATTTATTAGTAAGCTCATAGTGCTTATAGCAGATTATATAGCTATTGTTTTGGGAACATTAGCAGCCTATTATTTGCGTTTAAACTTATCAATTTTACCGGTAAGTTCAAATTTTAAGGTAGAAGAAATTTACGTATATGGTGTTGTACCTATCGTATTTTTAACTATATTGTTGCTTAATAATGCCTATTCTGTGGTAACACCTTATTGGGATACGATGAAAAATTTATTCCGTAGCATTACGATCGGTGTTGTTGTATCTATTGTCCTCATGTACACAGGACATGTCATTAATGATGTGTCTCGTTTATTTGTTGCCTTTGCTTATATATGTATGCTCGTATTTATCTTTAGCGAGCGTTTTATTGTAGGAAAAATACTTTCAAAAACAGGATATTTAACAATTCCGATTCTTCTTGTTGGAGCGGGGAAGACTGCAGAACTTGTAAAGAGGTCTTTAGATCGCATGCCGATTACTACCTATAAGATTATTGGTTATGTAGATGATAATCCTAAATCATCATCCATCGCTAAAGAATACCCATGCCTTGGCGCCTTTAAAGATGTAGAAAGCGTTATTAAAGATACAGGAGTTCAAACTGTACTTATTTGCGCTCCCGGACTTGAGTCTAAAAGATTAGTATCCTTGATTAATCAATTACAATTATTGGTAAAACGAGTAGCATTTGTACCTGAATTATTTGGTTTACCTACTAGTAATATCAGTGCTCGTGGCATGATGGAAGAACAAGCCGTCATATTGCGTGTACAAAATAACCTAGCACGCAAGTCTAACCGTATTTTCAAACGTATTTTTGATATAGTAGCTACTGTATGTGGCGGTATTTTGATCTTACCAATTCTCGCTATCATTGCTATATTGATTTACTTGGATTCTCCAGGGCCTATCGTATTTGGTCATAAACGCGTTGGTCAAGGAGGGAAATCATTTTCTTGTTATAAATTCCGATCCATGGTGCCCAATGCACAAGAGGCTTTGGAGCAATATCTAAAAGATAACCCAGCTGCTCGTGAAGAATGGGAACGAGATTTTAAATTAAAGGATGATCCTCGCGTTACAAGAATCGGAAAATTCCTTCGGAAAACAAGTCTTGATGAATTGCCACAGTTATGGAATGTTCTCATTGGAGACATGAGCCTCGTAGGGCCAAGACCTATTGTTCGAGATGAAATTGTAAAATATGGCGATTATATAAATGACTTTTACCTTGTACCACCAGGAATTACTGGTGTTTGGCAGGTAAGTGGTCGCAGTGATACCACCTATGAAGAACGGGTGTTAATGGATTCTTGGTATGTGCATAACTGGTCTGTATGGATTGATATTGTATATCTATTGAAAACTGTATTGGCTGTTGCTAAATCGAAAGGGGCCTATTAACCGTTATTATGAGGGATACTAGTTTTGATATTATGAAGGGAATTGCAATTTTACTTGTTGTTTTGGGCCATTCTGTACCGGATCAAGCAAGTGCTAGTGGAATTGCTAGTTATCCTTTATATTTGATGCGAACGATAATTTACAGTTTCCATATGCCAGTTTTTTTCTTTGTGGCTGGTTATTTTATGCATATACCTTTGAAAGAAGGTTTTCAGAATTTTATAAAAGATAAAAGCATACGTTTGATGGTTCCATATTTTACAATTGGAATACTATATTTTCCTTTCAAATTAGCTTTATCAAAATTTGCAAATCAACAAATAAATGCGCAGGATATATGGAAAATATTTATTGGTATTAATCCGGATGGAGAACTTTGGTTTTTATATTGTCTGTTCTTTATTTCAATCCTCATTGCCTTCTTTGTTAAGCGTGTAAATTTTGGTTTATTATTAATATCTTTTATAGTTGGAATCTTTTCTGATGTATTAAATATCTTTTCTGTATCTATGATATCAAAGATATTGTATTATCAGTTTTTCTATATCCTAGGCTTATATATAAAGAAATATATGCTATTGGATCATATAAAATCTACAGTAATAGCACTTATATCTATGATGATTTTTATTGTAGGTAATTATGCATTACTTCATGATATTAATGCTTTTAAAATAGTTACTCTTATAACAGCGGTTTCGGGGATTAATATTACACATTATATTGCTAATCAAATTCAATCTAAAGTTGGTCTATATAAAACTCTTTTAGTCTTTTTAGGTACCGTTTCAATGGATATATATATCTTTAGTGATATTGTTAAAATTCCATTTAGAATTGTACTTTGGTCTAAGCTAGGATTGTATTATGAAGCCTTTATTGTTTGCTTCTTAGCATCTACAACTTTATCTATTTTGATAGGTTATATCTTAAGAAAAAACCATTATTCACGATTACTATGTCTTGGAATGAAAAAATAAGGATATATATATATGAATAAAAAATTTGACTATTTAGTAGTTGGGGCGGGCCCATTTGGTGCTGTATTTGCCCATGAAGCGCACAAGCGTGGTAAATCTGTACTCGTCGTCGACCGTCGCAATCACATAGCAGGTAATATGTATTGTGAAAGCAAAGATGATATCAATATTCACGTCTATGGCGCTCATATTTTCCATACATCGTTGAAACATGTGTGGGATTATGTCAATCAATTTGCTGAGTTTAATCACTATGTGAATAGTCCTGTGGTAAATTATAAAGGTGAGATGTACAATTTGCCTTTCAATATGAATACATTCTCTAAAATGTGGAATATTAGAACTCCAAAAGAGGCACAAGATATCATTACCAAGCAACGTGCCGTGATTGCAGGAGAGCCTAAGAACTTGGAGGAGCAAGCCATCAGCCTCGTAGGTACTGATATTTACGAAAAGCTCATCAAGGGATATACAGAAAAACAATGGGGGCGTAAATGTACAGAGCTACCAGCTTTTATCATTAAACGCTTGCCAGTACGTTACACATACGATAACAATTATTTTAATGACCGTTTCCAAGGGATTCCTATTGGCGGTTATACTAAGATGATTGAACGCATGTTAGAAGGCATTGAAGTCCATTTAGGTGTAGACTTCCTCAAACATCGGAACGAATACGAAACTTTGGCATATAAGATTATCTACACAGGCCCTATAGATGAATACTTTGGTTATTCTGAAGGGGTATTAGAATATCGCGGCCTTCACTTTGAAACTGAACGTCTCGAAGAGGAAAACCATCAAGGCGTTGCGGTGGTGAACTATACGGAAGGTGAAATTCCGTATACTCGTATCATTGAACATAAGCATTTTGAATTTGGTACACAGCCTGTTACATATGTAACAAAAGAATATCCAAAGGACTGGGAAATCGGTGAAGAAGCATATTATCCGGTAAATGACGTAAAGAATTTGGATCTTTATGCTAAATATGTTAAAAAGGCTGAAACGATTTCTAATGTAATATTTGGTGGTCGTTTAGGGGAATATAAATATTACGATATGGATAAGGTCATTGCTAGTGCTTTAACTTTGGTAGAAAAAGAGTTAGCATAGATAATTTATCATATTGTACTAGAAGAGTGTTAATAATATACAACTCATGTAGGAGAGTACTAGTGAATATTAAGATTTTAGTAGCAACACATAAACAATATTGGATGCCTGAAGATTCTGTTTATATGCCGATTCATGTAGGACGAGAAGGTAAGGCTGATATTGGTTATACAGGGGATCATACAGGAGACAATATATCTTTAAAGAATGCTAATTACTGTGAATTGACGGGTCTCTATTGGGCGTGGAAAAATCTTGAAGCGGATTATATTGGTCTCGTTCATTACAGACGTTACTTTACACGTAAAGAGGTACGCTCTGTGGAGGACAAAAAGAATCAAATTTTAACGGGAGCAGAATGGGAACAATTACTTTCCGAATATCCTGTAGTAGTAGCGGATAAGCGTAAATATTATATCGAATCCAATCGCTCTCATTATAATCATGCTCATCATTCAGAAGGCCTTGATGTGGCAGAGCAAATTATCGCTGAGAAATATCCAGAATATAGTGCTGCATTTACAAAGGTTTGTAACCGTACTTGGGCGCATATGTTTAACATGTTTGTTATGCGTCGTGACTTATTTGATCAATACTGCGAGTGGATGTTCTCCATTTTAGAAGAAATTGAAAATCGTGTTGATATTTCTAATTACGATAGGTACGAAGCACGTATTTATGGTTTTGTAAGTGAAATTTTGCTCGATGTATGGCTCGAAGCGAATAACATCAACTATAAAGAACAAAACGTATCATTTATGGAGCCACAAAACTGGTTGAAAAAAGGTGGATTATTCTTAAAAAGAAAATTCTTTAAATAATAGACTTATTTGTATTATGGAGGAATTTTTTTGATGCGAGAAATTGGGTTTTCGGAGATTAAGGGTGTCGCTTTAGATATTTTAAAAGATGTGGCACATTTTTGTGATACACATGATATTCGATATGTATTAGCGTATGGAACGATGTTGGGAGCCGTTAGACATAGAGGCTTTATTCCATGGGATGATGATATTGATATCATGATGCCACGCGATGATTATAATCGCTTTATTAAGTCATATAATGACCATAATCCAAGATATCAAGTATATTCTATTGAAACTGATGATAGTTATACCTATACAATGGCAAAGGTATTCGATCAAGAAACAGTTATGGTTGATAATACATTGTGGCGTAATTTTGATAAAGCTGGTGTATTTATAGATATCTTTCCTATTGATGGGTTACCGGATGATACACAGGCTCAACAAAAACTTTTTAGACACCAACAACTTTTAAACTTGTTATTCCATGGGTCTTCTATGAAGTTTACATTCAGTAATCGCTATGTAGACTCTAAAGGTAGCTTTGCTAAGTTAAAAGGTTATGTTCGGACATTTTTAAAATTTGGTGCTATCGGCTTAATGCATTTTTTGCCAACTACAAGTTTAATTAAAAAGATTAACCAAGATGCACAACAGTATCCATTTTCCAATGCGAAATACATAAGTGTTCTCGTTGATTGTGCAAGTGGTAATAAACGAGAGGTATATGAAAAGACCTTGTTTGATAATAGAAGCTTATATCCTTTTGAGGATACTGAGTTTTGGGGACTTACAGATAGCGATTTCTATTTAAGTCATTTGTACAATAATTATATGGAAGCACCACCTAAAGATCGACAGGTACCGCATCATAACTACAGAGTGTATTGGAAACAATAAGAGGGGATTATATTATGAAACTATTTACAGTAGGACCAACTCAAATGAGACAGGAAATTCTTGATGTAAGACATCAACAAGTTCCTTATTTTAGAACAACGGAATTTTCTGAAGTTATGTTAGATTCAGATAGACTGCTCAAAAAGTTTATGAATGCACCAGAAAGCTATAAATCCATCTATCTAACAGCCTCTGGTACAGGCGCATTAGAAGCTACTATTATGAATTGTATGAATGAAACTGACCATGTACTAGTTATTAATGGTGGTACTTTTGGTCAACGTTTTGTTGATTTATGTGAACTCCATGAGATCCCTCATATTGTGATTAAACTAGACGATGGTGAGGAGTTGACTGCTAAACACTTTACTGCAGTAGAAGAACAAGACTTTACTTTTGTTATTGCTAATATTGATGAAACTTCTACAGCACAGTTATATGATATTAATTTATTAAGTAGCTTTGCTAAAAAGAAGCAAGCGTACTTGGTGATTGATGCAATTAGTTCATTCTTAATTGATCATTATGATATGGCTGGTAATAATATTGATGTTACTATTTTAAGTTCTCAAAAAGGACTTTGTATTGCACCAGGTATATCTCCTATTGTAATTAGTGACAGATTATATGAAGAACGTGTAAAAAATAATCATATTAAGAATCTTTACTTTGATTTCAACCAATATGTAAAGAATTTTACAAGAGGTCAAACACCATTCACACCTGCTGTTGGGGTATGTTTAGAAATGAATAAGGCATTACATCTTATTGAAGAGGAAGGTTTTGAAAACTATTTAGCTCGTATTGATAGTGTGGCGAAGGATTTTAGAAATAGAATTAAAGAATTACCAGTATCTCTTCCTACTTTCACTATTAGTAATGCGGTTACTCCTATCCGTTTTGAACAACCAATTGCTAAAGATGTATTTACAATCTTGAAGGACAAATATGATATTTTTGTAAATCCTACAGGTGGGGTTAATGAAGACTATGTCCTACGCGTTGCTCATATTGGTGATACGACTATTGAGGATAATATAATGCTTGTAGAAACAATGAAATTAGTCATTAAAGAGATTACAGGTAAATAATATGGTAAAAGTGATAACATATGGAACATATGATTTGTTTCATGAGGGACATTATAATTTATTAAAAAATGCAAAAGCATTAGGTGATTACCTTATTGTTGGGGTTACGTCTGACTATTTTGATAAATCTAGAGGCAAATTTAATGTTCGTGATTCTTTGATGACGCGTATTGATAATGTGCGCGCTACAGGTTTTGCAGATGAAATCGTAGTAGAAGAATATTTTGGACAAAAAATAGATGATATCAAACGATTTAATATAGATATATTTACTGTGGGATCTGATTGGGAAGGATATTTTGATTATTTAAATGAGTATTGTAAGGTAGTTTACTTACCAAGAACACAAGGCATTTCTAGTACTCAAATCAGAAATTCCAAGAATGTTAGATTGGGTATTATCGGTAATGAAGTTATTTTAGATAGATTTTTAGATGAAGCTAAATTTGTAAGTGGTATTGATATTATAGGTGGTTACACAGAAACAGATGCGGTTGATACTATCTATAAATCACATCAGTTTAATGATTTAGAGCAATTTAGTTCATCTAAAATATTGCTAGATGAGGTAGATGCGGTATACATTAATATGCCATTATCTAAACGTGTAACTTATATCGAAAAAGCACTACAAGCCAAAAAACATGTATTAACAGAATTCCCATTTAGCAGTGACCTTGATGAAACATTACGTTTAATGAACTTGGCGAAAACTTCCAACTTAGTATTAATGGAAGGACTGAAGACAGCGTATAGTCCTGCTTTTAGTAAATTAATAGCCATGGCACGTAGTGGGCAAATCGGTAAGATATTTAATGTGGAAGCCAATTTTACACAGGTATTAGGCGATGATTTAGAGAATCAAGTTAGGATAGCAGGGGGCAGTATTTTATCTCTCGCTGCATATCCTTTATTAGCTATCTTTAAATTATTGGGTTTTGATTATAATCATGTTGATTTTATAAGCCATAAAGTCGATGATGTCGATATTTTATCAAAGATTAATTTTGTCTATGATGATGCTATGGCTTCTGCTACAGTAGCTATTAATGCCAAAGCAGAAGGTGATTTAGTTATATCTGGTTCAAAAGGGTATATTTACGTACCAGCGCCTTGGTGGAAAACAGAATTTTTTGAATTGCGTTTTGAAGATGTGAACTTGAATCGAAAATACTTCTATAAATTTGAAGGGGAAGGTTTACGCTACGAGATTGTTGAATTCTTAACATGTATTAGAAAGAATTCTGAAAGTTTCTTAATGAGCCATCAAGATATGATTGAAGAGGTGCGTGTTCTCGATAAATTTGTATCTAATACAGATGTTACTGTTATTTAGTATAGGGTTGGATGAGTATGCAACAATTATCTTTACGTGAAGTCCAATTAGAAGAGTTGAATCTGCTCAAAGATTTTGACCAATTTTGTAAAAAATATAATTTAAAATATAGTCTGTGTTATGGCACATTAATAGGTGCAGCTCGACATAAAGGATTTATACCTTGGGATGATGATATTGATGTTTGCATGCCTAGACCTGATTATGAACGGTTATTAACGTTAAAAGAGCATTATGATCATGATGGATTAGAGTTAATCGCCAATCCTATTAATTATAGCTTGGATGCAACCTATGCAGCTATAATTAATAAAAACATTCCTTGTGAAAACACATATTCTAATACATTGCGTAGTAAGTATTTGTGGATAGATATTTTTCCTGTTGATGGATTTAGTGAAGATATGTCCATCATGAAAGAGATTTATGATAAATCGATTTTTTATCAAAGAATACTTACATTAGCTAGTGCTAAGTTATTTAAGGGTCAATCTTTCATCCATGCTTTAGGAAAATTAGTTGTTGTGCCATTATGTCGTTTGTTTGGTAAACAACGTTGTATCGACATCATGGATCAGTTAGCTAAATCCTATGATTACACTACATCAGAGCATGTTGGTGTAATTGCTTGGGGTGAAGGTGTAAAGGAGCGATTACCTAAACAAGATTTTGAGAAAATGACTACTATTGAGTTCGAAGACCAATTATTCTCTGTTATGTCTTGTTGGAGAGAATATCTAGACAATATGTATGATGATTATATGAAGATGCCTCCTGAAAACCAACGCTGTGGACATAATATTATTGCGTATAAGATAGATCGAAAGGATTAAATTATGCAACCTTTACTTTCTATTATTGTTCCCATTTATAATGTTGAACAATATTTGGATAGATGCATTCAATCAATACTAAATCAAACCTATCAGAATTTAGAAATTATTCTAGTTGATGATGGTGCAACGGATTGCAGCGGTGCTATTGCGGATTCTTATGCGGCGAAGGATAAACGAATTAAGGTCTTTCACAAAGAGAATGGAGGGCTTTCCGATGCTCGTAACTATGGTTTAGAGCATGTCACAGGGGACTATATTTTATTCATTGATAGTGATGACTTTATTGTGAATATAATGTGTGAAAGACTGATTACTGTAGCAAGTAGTAACAATGCTGATATAGTATCTTGTAATTATTATATCTATAGAGGTGATGATGATATCAGTATACATACTATGTCTGTTCAAGATGATAAACGAACTTTTACGGGTATGGATATGTTGCGGTATTATTTACTAAAAACGGAACCATTTGATTTAAATGTAGTATGGAATAAAATTTTTAAATTGGATTTATTCAATGGAGTGGAGCCAGTTCGTTTTCCAAAGGGACGAGTTCAAGAAGATAATTTTACTATTTTCAGACTATTTTTGAATGCTAATAGTATAGTAACAGTAAATAAACCACTTTATTATTATGTACAACGCGCAGGTAGTATAATGGCTAATTTTACTAGACGTTTTATGATAGATACAATAGAGTCTCATATGTATATGAGTGATTATCTTATGAATCACTGTAGTAGTGTAAAGAATGAACTACAATTGTACCTTTTAAATTCCTATGTGGAATTGTCTCGTAGAGTCTGTGCCAATAAATGTAAGAAAGAGTGCAATGATTTACTAATTCAATATAAACACTATGTATTAGATCATACGGCTGATACTAGCCATAATCCATTGTGGAAGTGCAAACAATATATAAAGAGGTTATTGGTTAAATTGTATTATTAACTATGAATCATAACCATATTTGTACGGTTGTATATTACATATAATTAAAACCCATAGAGATTATCTTTATGTTTTATTGATAATACTATGGGGTTTTCTCTAATTACAAAAGTATAGTTTGTAAGAATTTATAGATATTAATGTTAGAGGATGGGGAATGTGAGGAAGAGTTACTCCGTATTAATAGAGAATATATTTTCTCTTCTAACCCTACGCGCTTTAGAATATGTACTTGCTTTTATCTTGGTACCATATTTGATTCGCGTCTTAGGGCCATTGCATTTTGGGATGATTGCCTTTATGCAAGGTATTATGGAATATTTTCGAATCTTCGTTGATTTTGGATACTCCTTAACGGCGCCAAAGGCAATAGCACAGGCTGAAGAACAGAAAATAGGAGTTCTGTTTGCTAAATATTTTTATGGAAAAGTATGTATATTAATATTTGTTACCCTAGTATTTTTTGCTATTTATAATCTGCAACGCATATTACTAGGAAATACGATCGACATATTATTATTTCAGGTTATGTACTGTGGAATTATAGGTAATGTTTTATTTCCTGTATGGTTTTTTCAAGGTATACAGAAAATGCGTTATATTACCATCTTAAATATGAGTGGACGTATTTGTACGATGCTTGGCATATTTTTACTTGTAAAAACTCCAGAGGATTATATACTCGCTGCATTCTTACAAGCTTGCACGCCTTTAATTGCGGGTATTTTTTCAATAGTTTGGTTAAGTAAACACTATACAGGATTGTTTAAATGGCCAACTATAGGTGAAATTATTAATTCTTATAAAGAAGGCTGGTCTATATTCGTATCCTCCTTAGCAGTTAACTTATATACTGCAACTAATATAGTGGTATTGGGGATGCTTACGAATAATGTTATCGTTGGTTACTATAGTGCTGCTGATAAATTAATTATCTGTGTTCGTAGAGGTATATATGCTGTAAGTGATGCAATATATCCATTTATAAGTAAGATGATGAAAGATGATATTCCTAAGGGATTACAGTTCATTAAAAAGCAATTATTCTTGTATTTGATTGTAGGCGTTGTTGGTTGTACATCTCTATTTTTCTTTTCAGATACTATAGTTAGGTTATTGTTTGGAGCTGATTATGATTTAACTGTTGATGTATTACGAATCTTGTCTTTTGTTCCATTAGCTGTTGCTATTAGTACTGTATTTGGTGAAGAAACGATGTTACCACTCAATATGAATAGTGCTTATAGCCGGACTTTAGTATTGGCAGCATTTTTTAGCTTATTATCTATATTCCCTTTGTGTTATTTGTGGGGGGCCAAAGGGGTAGCAATGACAATGTTATTAACAGAATTTTTAATTATGATTATTATGGGAGGCTTATTAAGGAAACAACTTTTCCAATAGGTATTAAATAGTTTGAGAGATTTGAGAGGTTTGTTTTAATATGATTAGTACAGTATATTATAAAATTCAAGAGCTATTGCTTTGTGCAATGATAATTTCATTACCACTGATGCGGATACCAGATCGATATACCTTATTTTCCATGGGAAATAATTTGTCGATGGTATTTTTGTTCTTTTCCATTTTACTATTTATTGTATATAGCATATGGAACAAAAAGACAGAGGTTCCATTTAAAACGTATTTTTCAATATCTGTCGTTTGGATTGTTTTTTGTACCATTTTAGGGGTATTTTCTTTTCCTTTTTATGATACTGTTATTTATACGTATTTAATTAATACGTCCGTTGTCCAAAAACTATATGCTCTATTTCCTTCGTTTGTAGGTAATGAATTTATTCTACAAGTAAAGTTAATGGTATCACTAATTTGGTATTTGTTTAGGAACTTTATATTCCCTTTAATTGGATTATTCTTAATTATTTTTAATCTATATAAAGATGATTGTAAAAAAGGGCTTGATACTATTGTTAATGCCGCAAGAATATTAACAATCCTATGTATAACCTACTCCGTTATAGAGGTTTCTTGGCTATGGAGTGGTTCGGATTATTTAGCTAGTATACTAGTAACTATTAATAATAGCTTATATGATCCTGTTGTACAAAGTGGGTGGTGGCCTCCAGAATTATGGCCAGGTCAACTTAGAAGCCTTGCATTGGAACCATCCTATTTTAGCATGATTGGTGTATTCTTGGCTCCATTGTTAGGTATTCATTATGTGAGTGACAAAAATAAACTTGATATTGTATTAGCATTTCTATTGATTTCTATGATTTTCTTAACCAAAGCAAGAACTGGTGTAGTTATCTATCTATTTGAACTGGCTGCATTTGTAATGCTCAGTCTTGTATTTAGGTATACGTCTTGGTGGAAAATCTGTTTATTTGTCATAGGTCTTAGTGTATTAAGCTATTCGTTTGCCATTGTGGGAGACTCCGTGGCGAGCCCTCTTATTAGAGCAAGTATTTCAGAAATAAACACTGTTGATGGACGCTCTAAAGCTGTATCGGTAGAAAAAGCGCTAGATAACTATATTGATAGTAACGTTAAATCTGTTAGTAATACGAGCTCACGATCTAACTCAGCAAGATTTGGTAATACGGTAGCTATGTTTAAAGTAGGTCTAGATTACCCTCTGTTTGGTGTTGGTAGAGGTTTGCATTCTAACTATATGGTGGATCGATTCCCGGATTTTGCTAAAGATAGTGAAGAGGTTAAGCAATGGACAGGGGATGTATTACGAAAAGGGTTCTTAGCGTTTGAATACCCTGTACTTAATGAGTTTGCAGCCATATTGGCTTGGTTTGGTGTTATAGGGGAGCTATTATTTATTACACCAATTTTATATATTTTATATAAAACATATAGAATTAGACGACATATACAAAATCCGACGTTAGTTTATTTATTAGTAGCATTCTTTGGTCAGATTGCATGCTTTATGAGTAATGAATTTATATTAGCATATCCAATCCTTGTAGGAATTTTGATTTGTTATATTAAATTTTATGAGAATAGTAATATATAAATTGTATGGGAAGTTAGTATATTAGAAAGTAGAGGATTATAGTGCAAAGAATTGGCTCTTTGGCAGGATTAAGAGTTATAGTTTTAATCTTATTATTTTGATAGCATAGTCCGATACTTAATCCTATGTAGATATTGTGTGGTTAAGAGTATATGAGTTTTTCTTTTAATGGCTCTAGTTAGTTTCTTTCCACCATATTATTTTTACTAGATTTAAACAAATTCCAGAAGAACATCTCATAAGGGTAAAAAATAGTCGTACCAAATCGTATATGTTAAAAACAAGTATATTAGAGTAACTTGATAATATATAATTTGTAAAGACAGTTGATTATATCAGCTGTCTTTTTTATGTGTAAAAATTGTCACAACAGTCTCATATATTTCATGTATTTTATGATGTATACAAGTCATCTAGGTAGTTACTAGTTGGCGTAGTATTCATATAGTTTGAGAGGAAGAATATGAGGTATAGAGAATGAGAGCGAGCAATATTGAATTGTTGCGTATCATTTCGATGATACTAATTATTATGCACCATTTCAGCGTGCACGGTTGTTTCCCCTTTACACCAGATTTAACGTTTAATAAGGTGTTTCTCCAAGTATTTGGACTTGGAGGCAAGGCTGGTGTGGTCGCCTTTGTTATGATAACAGGCTATTTTATGGTTTCTAGTAGTTTTAAGCTGCACAAGTTTGCGAAGTTAGTAGGGCAAATATGGTTTTACAGCATTGCCATGCTGGGCGTAGCTATGGGTTTAGGACTCGATACGGTGACGTCAAGGAATATGATGCTCGCTTTATTGCCTATTGGTGCCATGAGTTGGTTCGCCCAGAACTTTTTAGTACTCTATTTATTAACGCCTATTATTAATCGAGTACTTCATTGGCTGCAGCATACATACTACGTTATGCTCCTAGTGGTTTCCACGGTAATTTGGTTCTTAATGCCGACGGTGCTGAATTTGTGGCCTAATGTACCGCATACCACCTTTGGATTTAAACATATCTTTTCCTTTGTCGTATTCTATTCGCTGGGGGCGTACATCAAGCTATACGGCTCACATATAACAAAGAGAATGGGTATTATTTTTACCGTCATAGGCTTTGTAGGGGCCTTTCTAGGGGACATCCTCGTTGATGTACTAGCCATGACGGATCCAGCGTATATGAAACAAATTTTCTACTTTACGCAAAATGATTATGGCTTCTTTCAATTGCTATTAGGCATTGGCTTATTTATTATTTTTTTGAAAGCAAAGATCACTTATCGCCCTTGGATCAATGTGGTAGCATCTACTACCTTTGGTATATACCTATTGCATGATAATAAGCTATTCCTTTATTACATGTGGGACAATGTATTGGCAACGTATCAGTACTATGATTCAATACTATTACCTCTGTATGCAATTTTTGTAGTGGCGCTTATTTTTGTCATCGGTATGATTGTAGACTATGTGCGGTTAGCTTTCATAGAAAAACCTGTGATGAAAGCAATCACGCCGAGCCTCGAGCGAATTCAGTCAAGGGTTGAGAAAGTACTGTCATTATAATGCGATTATCGGTGTTTTTTGGTATAATATATAAGTATTCTTACCATAAAACGGGAGGTAATTATAATGCGTAAATTCTTATATATGATAGCGGCATTGCTTGTATTAATTGGCATTAGCACAAATGATGTAGAAGCTCGTCAAGATGTGTATGCTACGACATATCTCGGTAATAGCTGGTATGTAGATCAAGACTCTGTAAAGCGAGTGGGGGATATACTCAATTTTACGGTGTACACAACAGCAGGTCTTAGCTATAAAGTGACATCTAGTGATGACAACTATTACAATGCAGACGTGTTTTACGATAATAATAAACTCGTATCGGATAATGGCCAATCCGTATGGAAGTCGCCAGGCATGATGGCAGCCATGCGCGTGGCCCGTAGATAAACAAAAAAGGCAGGAATTATTGATATGTCCTCCATTACTGAACATCTAGTAATGGAGGACATGTTACATAATCTCTGCCTCCTCTTTTGCTTTGGGAAAAGACAAATAGCCCTTCGTTACCAGTAACTGGATAACTGAAAGGCCATTTCATCAATTATTTATAGTTCTGAGATGAGCCTAACGGAACCACTCGTCTGGCTATCTACTTATATTATAGGGATAAAAATATATATCGTCAAATTGAGATGAAATACATTATTATAATAACTACATATAAATAATGATAAAAGCTGTACATACATAGTTTAGATTGAACGGCTTTGATGTCAAAACCAATGTAACATCAAAGGTGGTTCAAAAATCGACTGTGTGTACAGCTTTTTGGTTTTAGTGTGTTTTTGTGAAAGTAGTCATAGGACTACCATAAAGTGATCTTATTATTTTTCAAGTTTGTCTACCAAGCGTTTTACTGTTTCTTGTAGATCTTTATTTTGAGTTTCTAATGCTTGTACGCGTTGTTCTAGTGCGTTATAAGAGGCAGGGGACATAGCAGTAGATAAAGATTTTCCTGGTCTATAGGTGATACCTACATTGGCCATAACGTGATTGTTCATTGTAAACCCTGTGGTCAGTAAAAGATTATCTTTGTGATAATAGCCTACACCTAGAGCTACTGCATTTGCATTTTTATAATGACCGTAGCCCGCCATGTATTGAATGCGATTATCCGGATCATATGGTAATGGATGTAATGCAGCTAATGCAGCGACACGAGCATCACCTTTATTGGATTCCGATTCAACACGCTGTACCTCTTGAGATACATGTTGTACAGATTTTTCAATAGTGCTAATAGAATTATTAAGCTGTTGACTTGTACTTTTACCAAGGGTATCAATCATTTGATGAACGCCGTAGAGTTGGGATCCGTTGACCGCATCTGTAGAGGTAGCACTCACGCGACCTGCTGCGAGATTGGTAATCGTCCGTTCCTTGCCCTTAGCCCCTACGGATACTGTTGATACAGGGGCGGTGCCGGCATAGTTGACGGTAGTACCATTTTCAAAGGTATGGCTTGCTGTACCGACTACATCGCCGTCAGCGGAATCATTGCCAAGGACAACGCCATTTTTTAGAGAGGTAGTCACATTATTGCCGAGAACAAAGGTGTTTTCTCCGGAAATGTGGTTGTAATTACCTATACTGTAAGAATTGGCCGCATCAATAGCTGTTTTACCGTATTCGCCCTGGCCGAATACACCGGATGCGGTCGCTTTCTCTGATAGTGTATTATAAGAGCCTACAGCTAACCCTTTGGCGGCGTTTACATTCACATAATGCCCTACGGCGAGGTCGAACTGACCGTTTACTGTTGAATTCGAGCCGATGGCTACAGAATTGCTGGCTTTACTGTTAGCACCTTGAAAATTACCAATCCACACGTTTTTATCACCTGCGGAGTTTTCCCCTGATTGAGTCCCCATGACAATGGAGTTCGTCAACTGGCTCGCATTACCTGCGGCGAAACCGACGGTTACGTTAAAATCGCCAGTACTGCCTCGGAATGACTTCGCCCCAAGATTGATATTGCCGCCACCTGATGAGCCGGCCCCAGCAGCTGCACCCAAGGCTATGTTATTGCCTTGGGCATTGGGCCCCTTACCTTTTCCGTTCGCCGCACCGGCGTTCTCACCGAGGGTGATGTTACCGCCTGTTCCTGCGGTGAAAGTTTGACCTTCCTTGCCGATGTTACCGTTGTTATCAACGATATTGACCGGCGCCGCATAAACTGTGGTGGATAAAGCTACCATTACAACACTTGCTAATACAAAACGTTTCTTACTCATCGTATACACTCCTTTGTGTACAAACAAACTTTCACAAAACTTTCATAAAAAGACTTACATGGCTACTATAATACCAAAAAGGTATATTGTAAATAGAATATTCATATAAATTCAATAAATATACAATATATTCTATAGGTATTTATAGTTAATAAGAAACCTTTGACACATATTTATAAAATTTAAATATTTATTTATTCTATAAATTGTATTCTAGCATTTTATATGTATAAATTGCATTCTATATGCATTGACAAGCCTCTATATATTTATATAAAATAGAAATAATTTCATGTTTTGTTCATGATAAAATCATGAGTCATCGGCGTGTGTAATGACGTATTAAGTACATAATTAAATAAATAATTATGTGCGTAATGAAAAGTGTGTTTGTACGTAAGAGTGTGTAATGAAATATATAATCGTGTTGATGAGTGCCCTTTATATGTTTGTCATGCCTGTATCGGGGGAGCAGGTAAGTAAAGCAGAGCAGCCTATACAGGGGACTAGGGTAAAACAAGTTCATAGTGAAAGTACGGTCGCCTTATCTGACGACTCAGATACATTCCATGTTAATTCGTCTCATACTCCAGATCATGTCATCGGTCAGGGCGGATTGGAGATGCCGGACTCCACAGATAAAAAGACGACTCGTTATTCCGATACGGATGCAGTCAACTCTGCGTTGCAGGCGGTGGTTATGACTGGTGTTCATTCCGCAATGCACGGATCGAAGGCAAAACCGTGGATGCAGAGAACCGTCGTGTCATTGCGCTTTCAGAAAAACTGGAAGCCCTTGTACGGTGTGGAAACATTGCAACCACTAGGTTACTATGATGAGACATCTCGTCATGTGTGGTTTACACAGGAGAGGTTGGCGAATGCAGCGGATACAGGAACGACGGCGAATGTGGGTATCGGCTATCGCCGAATCGCAGCGAACGATGACCATTATTACGGTGGTAATCTGTTTTATGACCATCGGTTCAGAGGTAATCACAGTCGCATGAGTGTCGGGCTGGAGTATGTATCGGGTATCGGTGCATTTCGCATGAACTGGTATCGCGGTGTGTCCAGCGAGCGTTCCCTTGACGGTGCGACACGCTTGGAGAGCGTGTCTAACGGATATACTGCGGAATATGGGACTAGCTTTAAGAATGCCCGTTGGGCGCGCGTGTACATGGAAGCCTATCGTTGGCAGTTGCGGCGTAGTGAGGATAAGCATGGCTTGCGTATCGGTACGGAGTTGCAGCTCACGCCGAGGATTTCCGTGGACATGGACTATAATAAGCCCGAGCATGAGCATGGCAGTCCGTACGGAAAAATCATGTTCCGTCTAGCCGGGGTTGATACGGCATGGTTTGGTGGTAACCATCGATCGGATGCAAAAGCATCGGTTCGTGCGAATATGCTAGAAAATGTGCGCCGCCAACATACGGTGCACGTTGATTGATAGATTGATATATATATTTATTATTTTGATAAAAGTAGCATAAGAATCCATATTTATTTTTTAGATAAAAGCAACATAGGGAGCTGTTTTATCATATCAGATGATTGTCATCTGATATGAAAAGACAGTTCCTTTTTTATACATTAATTCATAAAAATTTATTTTGTTTACAAAATAGAAAAAGAGTGGCACAATATTCATGAAGCTATAATGAAGAATAAGTTACACGTGGAATTCATTAGGGATTGGAGAGGATAAAATGAGCAAGCGTAAACTTATATTATCTGTGTTGATTAATGGTGTGTTGTTATCGAGCTTATATGTGGTCGGAGCGGTGGATGTGGCACCGGGTAGCGGTAACGGTGTAGCTATCGGTACGGGTAGTAATGCACCGAAGGCGGAAAACGTAGCCATTGGTAAAGGGGCTACTATAGAGTATTCGGGTGGTGTCGGACAGCCGTCCACAGGTGATATTGTAATTGGTGGAAAGGCACATATTAATAATTATATTGATCAAGGTGGCGGCATTGCCATAGGTGCGAATTCATTCGTCGAAAATATGGTAGGCGGAATGGAAAGAGCGTTTGATTTTAATCAGGCTGGATATAAAAATCTTTTTGGTATACCTTTTGGGCTCCCAAAAAATCCTGAAAAGATGGTAACCGGAATGGCTATTGGCCAAAACACCTATGCTCGTTCTGGCAGTATTATGTTGGGGACCCATAATTATAAAGGAAAATTAGGTGATGTGGATGTAGATAGTTCTAATACCAAAAATAATAATGGACATTTATTTTCCACAACTATAGGAGCGAATAGTTATTCTAATGGTTTGTTTTCTTCTATTGTAGGGGCTTATTCGATTGCCTCTTCAGGTTATCCTACCACTACCGCTGATGCCACTAAGAATTTTGGTGCTACTATTACAGGGTCTTTAAATAGTATTGAATCGGCAAGTGCTAGCTCTCAATACTCTGGTGTTGCAAATAGTATCGTAGGCACTGCCAATCGAACCTTTAACTCCAATGGGTCTCTCGTATTTGGTGCGGGCAATGAAATAACGAATTCTGTAGCCGATATTTCAGCGCCAAGTTCGGGAGGTAATTCTGCTAAGGAATTAGCTGAGACATTACGTTCCGCTGTCAAAAATTCTAACGGTGGCGGTTCTACTATGGCATTTGGTAGCGGTAATAAGGCGGATTATACACTTCGCTCCGCACTTATGGGTGTCAATAATACATTGACCGGCTCTCAAGGCAAAGAAAGTACGAATACCATGTTGACGGGCTTTCACAATACGGCGGATAAGGTGTCTAATACGACCGTAATAGGGTCTGAAAATACGGTGACTAATTCTAAGAACAGTCTTGTAATGGGGGATAATCGTGAGGTAAAAGATGCGAATCATGCAGTTCTCATTGGTTCCACAGACAGCAAGACTACGACATCTGTTAATAATGCGGTCGCTGTCGGACATAATACGAATGTAACTGTAGAGGGTGGCGTTGCATTGGGCAGTGAATCGAAGGCTACTGTGGCGGCTGGATCCGTTGGGTATGATCCGAGCACAAAAGCACAGTCTACGAATACAGATTCTACGTGGAAGGCGACTAAATCAGCCGTATCTGTTGGTGATGCAAATAACAATGTTACGCGTCAGATTACATCCGTAGCAGCCGGCACAAAGGATACGGATGCGGTGAATGTGGCACAGCTCAAAAAGTTGCAAAATCAAGTGAATGCGAACGGCTCCACTACCGTCAGTGCAGGTAAGCATATTAATGTGACAACTACGACGAACGGAACTACTAAGGATTATAAGGTAAGCCTATCTGACGATATAACGAACCAGATTACAAATAACACAACAAATATTAACAATATACAAGGTGATGTAACCAATATTAAAAAGAATGTAACCAATATTCAAGGCGACATTACTAATATCAAGCAGGACGTAACCAATATGGGGCGGAATGTAGCTCGTCTCGATAAAAAGGTTAACAAATCTGTGGCCGGAGCGGCCGCACTTGCCGCCTTACATCCATTGGATTTCGATCCTGATGCAAAATGGGACTTTGCTGCTGGTTATGGCCACTATCATGATGGTAATGCCGCTGCATTGGGGGCTTTCTACAGACCGAATGAGGACTTGCAATTTAGTGTAGGATCTACTGTTGGTAATGGTGAAACCGTTGTGAATGCCGGTATGTCTGTGAAAGTTGGTGCTCACAGTAATGTATCTCGTTCTCGTGTGGCCATCGGTAAGGAAGTTTTGGAACTTAAGAAAACTGTAGCGGTACAAAATGCGCAGATTCAAAAGTTGACAGCTCTTTTGAATGGCTTGGCTGGAACAAATATGAAAGCAGACCGCAGCACATTATTCCCTGATGTGCCGAATAATCACTGGGCATATGCGGCGGTTAGCGATCTATCTCGACGGGGTCTTGTGGAAGGCTATCCTGATGGTACATTCGGAGGAGACCGTATGTTGACCCGTTATGAATTTGCTCAAATTGTGTACCGAGCTATTCAAAATGGTGTTGCTGTCGATGATCGACTTGTATCTGAATTTGGTCCTGAAATGGCGTTATTCCGTGTGGATACTATTGGCAAGAATCATGAAGGACAACCAACTATTGAACGTGTAAGGGTTAATAAAAAATAGAATATATATATATGATTTATATTGTGAAAGCCGAGGCTCTAGGGCCTCGGCTTTTTCGTGTACCTGTAGGTGATAATTTTTCTGTATATAAAATTATCTTATCTATGAAAGTACTAAACTGAAAAGTCTAAAAATATGAAATTGATTACGTAATTACAATAATCGTTATATTCCGATATGTGGATTTATCGTAATAAATGATAGGAAAGATGAAGATTCTATTTCTTAAAATTAAAAATTATTAAATTAGAAATAAATAAACGACAAAAATGAAGAAAAGATGAAAAAGTTGTTTACAAGATAGAAATTTTTTGATATTGTATTGCCGTGGGTGAGTATATGATGAAGAATCATGAATAATTATAGTATTCAGATCGTAATTTGGAATACTAATATTTGGTGTAAGAAGTGTAGATGATAATTAATCTTTATACTTCTTCTTTTTATTATCTTTGCAATATTATGCAACACAAGTGGTGTGTTTTACTGAGTTTTCGGTAAGAAAGGATAATTATGAATCGAATTTATAATGTTATTTGGAGTAAGACAAAAAAATGCTACGTTGTAGTATCTGAAATTGTAAAAACAGGTGGCGGTAAGGTAAAATCCGTACAAAGCGGTACAACCTGGGCGCGCATGAGTGCAGTTATGGCGGTGGCTGCATTATTAATGGGTGGTAATATTACTACAGTTAATGCTGCTACATATACTGCTATGACGATTAATGATGTAAATGGCGCTGGTTATGCTACTGGTAATGTAGTTTATAGTGAAGGTAGTTATTTATATAATTATCAAAACCCTGGGAACCTGACACCATTTGATAATAGTCATTTGTATAATGGTACAGATAGAGGTAACTATACAGAAAATAGTTTTGCTGGCATTGCTATCGGTAAAAATACAAATATTCAGGAAACTGGTAATCCAACTTATTATTCCGGTTTAGCTATCGGTAACTATGCTCAGGCCACAGGTGGTATTTCTTTTGCTTTAGGTCATTATGCTCAGGCTTTATCACCATCTGCTATGGCTCTTGGTACAGCTACAAAGGCGAGCGGATTTAACTCCTTGGCTATGATGCGTCAATCCGCTGCAGAAGGTGAGTTCTCCGCAGCATTGGGTACTGCATCTTGGGCAAAGGGTAATGGTAGTTTCGCCATGGGTTATTCTGCTACAGCAAAAGCGGATCAATCCATTGCAATCGGTGCAGCAGAAACTATAAAATTACCTGGTCAACAACATGGTACTCCTAGTGCACAATATAATGCCAATGGTAATACCGTAACAGAAGGTGTTCGTTCTCTTGCATTTGGTACAAAGGCGAGAACATCTACTGCTGCAGCTGATTCTATGGCATTCGGTTCTTCATCCAGTACTGGTGGCGCTAATGCGGTAGCTATGGGTTATAGTGCTAATGCTAGTGCAGAGAATGCCTTTGCTATCGGTAATACGGCGCAATCATCCGCACAAAATGCGGTAGCGATGGGTAAAAGTGCCAATGCAAGTGGTGTAAGCAGCTTTGCCATGGGTAGTAGCTCTAATGCTGCTGGTGCTGATGCTATCGCTATGGGTAGTTCTTCCCAAGCCAAATTATCCAACTCTATCGCATTAGGTGGTAATGCAAAATCCTTGGGTGCTGATGCGCTTGCACTTGGCGGTGCGGCTAATGCATCTAAAGATGGTGCCATTGCAATCGGTAAAGAAGCGAAAGCAAACAATACTAATACGACAGCTATCGGTCTTGGTGCTACTGTTACAGGTACTAACTCCATGGCTATCGGTACAAATGCCGTTGCAGAATCCAATAATTCCTTGGCATTGGGTACTGGTACGGAAGTAAGAGGTGCCTTGGTTAATGGTTACTCTGCTTTCACTAATCAACAAAACAACAATGTTGCAAACGGTGTAGTTGCGGTAGGTAACGTAGGTTCTGAACGCCGTATCATCAACGTAGCAGGTGGTGAAAACGATACTGACGCAACAAATGTAAAACAATTAAAATTTGTAAACAGTAACTTGGCAAAATCCATCGCAGGTCCTACATATACGGGCTATGAAGCGAATGGTTCTACATATAAAGCGCCTGATTTCAATATCAAGAACAGTACGTACCATACGGTAAAAGAAGCTGTTGAAGCGGCGCAAACGAATTTCTTCAGTGCTAAAGGCACATCCGCTGATGCGAACTACGATAACACAGGTGCTACAGGCAATAATGCGACAGCAGCTGGCGTACGTACTTCCGCAGCAGGTAACTTTGCGACAGCTGTCGGTGCTGATGCAACTGCAGCGAATGCGAATAGCACTGCAATCGGTTATAAAGCTAAATCCAGTGTAGATGACGGCGTTGCATTGGGTGCAAACTCCATTGCTTCCGTTGCAGCAGGCAAAGCAGGCTATAATGTGAAAACTGCAGACAGCCGTACAAACGGATATAGCGGATTGACAGGCGCTGCGTTGACTTCTACTATGGGTGCGGTGTCCGTAGGTGACGGCGGTACAAAAACTCGTCAAATCACTAATGTGGCTGCAGGTACAGCTGATACTGACGCTGTTAACGTGGCACAATTGCGCAATGTTAATTTGAAAGTAGCTGGCAACAGCGGTAAAAACGATGTTTTATTGGACAATCAAACATTGACTGTAAAAGGCGATGGTTCTTATGTTACGACATCTGTTAACAACCAAACAATTGATGTGACGTTGACTGATGCAACTAAGAACAAGATTGACAATGCGGCAAATAAAGACTTGTCCAACATTACGGACGGTGGTAAATCCGTTATTCGTGATGAAGCACAAAAAGCAGTAAAAGTTGTTGCTGGTAAAAACACAACGATTACAGAAGGTACTGATGGTACATATAAAACATATAAAGTTGACGTAGATGCTCCAGATTATCAATTGACTGAAAACAGCAGTGCTGCTGATAAAGCTTACACTGTATCTGGCAATAAAGTTGACTTGACTGTACAAGATGCTAAAAATCCTGCGAATAAGAAAACTGTAACGATCAAGGATATTGCATCCAAAACAGAACTTGATGATACAAAAACGGAGCTTATCAATAAAGGTTTGAAATTCGATGCTGATAATGGCGGCGAAAAAACAAATAAATTAGGCTCCAAGGTAACAGTATCTGGTGATGGCACTAACATCAACACTACAATTACACAAAGTGGCGACGATACAACAATTAAGGTTGCATTAGGTAAAGACATCAATGTTAATACGGTGACAGCTACTAAGACTGTAAAAGCTGGCACTGCTACTATGGGTAACCAATCTGTAACAGATAACAAAAGTGCTACTCAGAACGGTAACTTTGTATCCGGTTTGGACAATAAAAATTGGACATTAACTGATCCTGCCTATGTATCTGGCCGTGCGGCAACGGAAGATCAACTTAAGATTGTGAGCGATGCTGTGAAAGCAGCTAACGCGGCTAACGCAAGTTCTACGGACTATCGTTTAATCGCTAATCCAAACAATGCGGCAGACGGCTCTTATAAGGTTGAAAACAATCAAGTAGACTTGAAAGTAAAAGACGAAAAATCCAGTGACGTTAAAACTGTAACGATTAAGGATATTGCGTCTAAAACAGAACTTGATAAAGTAAAAGATCGTTCCGTGAAATATGATGGTGAAACTGACAAAGATACAGTAACATTAGAAGGCGCTAACGGTACAAAAATCACTAACTTGAAGGACGGTAATGTGGCACCGGGCTCCAAAGATGCTGTAAACGGTGGTCAATTACATCAAGTTAAGCAAAATCTTGGCGATCAAATTACGAATACCAAGAATGAGTTAAACAATAAGATTGATACAACTAAACAAGATCTTATCGACAAAGGTTTGAAATTCGACGCTAATACAGGCGGTGAAAAAACAAATAAATTGGGCTCCAAAGTAGCAGTTAAAGGGGATAACTCCAATATCATTACGGAAATCTCTCAAGACGCTAACGGCGACAGCACAATTGATGTGAAACTTGGTAAAGACCTTAATGTAGAGACAATTACTGCAACCGGTGCAAACGGCAAAGACGGTAAAATCGGCATCAACGGTAAAGACGGTGTAACAACTAACATTTCCGTTACTCGTGACGGTCAACCCGGTGTAGATGGTGCTCCTGGTACAACTACAACACGTATTACATACCAAAAACCTGATGGCTCTAACGAAGAAGTGGCAACCTTGAACGACGGCTTCAAATTCAAAGGCGACATGGGTGCTACATCCAATGTTAAGCTTAACAAACAAGTGGACATCAACGGTGGTGTAACAAGCGCTTCTGATCTTGCTACAGGCAATAATATCGGTGTTACTTCTGCGGCTGTTGGCGCTGATGGCAATGCAAAATTACAATTGCAATTGGCGAAAAACTTGACTGGCTTGCAATCCGTAACGGCATCCGACACTGTGAAAGCAGGCACTGCCACTGTAGGTAATCATACGGTAGCAGATAACAAAGGTGCTAACCAAACTGGTAACTTTGTAACAGGTTTAGATAATACATCTTGGAATATTGCAGATCCTGTATATGTACCAAACCGTGCGGCTACTGAAGAATAGTTGAAAACGGTTAGCGATGCTATTAATAAAGCTAATGCAAGTGCTACAGATTACCGCTTAATCGCTAATCCGAACAACGCGGTAGACGGTTCCTATAAAGTTGAAAACAATCAAGTAGACTTGAAGGTAAAAGATGAAAAATCTAAAGACGTTAAAACTGTAACGATTAAGGATATTGCGTCCAAAACTGAACTAGATAATGTAAAAGATCGTTCCGTAAAATATGACGGTAACACAGGCCATGACACAGTAACATTGGAAGGCCCTAACGGTACAAAAATTACTAACTTGAAAGATGGTAACGTAGCGGCTGGTTCTAAAGATGCTGTAAACGGCGGTCAATTACATGATGCTAAAAACGAACTTATTAATACAGGTCTTAAATTCGATGCCAATGTAGGCGGCGTACAAACTAACAAATTAGGCTCCACTGTTACAATTCAAGGTGAAGGTACTGCTGCTGACGCTGATTATAGCGGTGAAAACCTCAAAACTTTCATCAATCAAGATGCGGCAACAGGCAATACGACTATTGACGTGAAGATGAACAAAAACCTTAAAGCTGAATCTGTGAAGGTTGGCAAAAATGGTAAGGACGGCGTAGCTATTACAGGTCCTGACACAGCGAACGGTACAGATGGCAAGGTAGCTGTGACTGATAAAAACGGTAAAGAAGCAGTTTCTATTTCCGGTAAGGACGGCGTAGGCCACATTGGCTTGACAGGCCCTGCTGGAACGAACGGCGTGAATGGTACTAATGGTATCGACTTGTCCGTGAAACCTGGTTACGACGATCCTATGACAGGCGTTAAAGGCGAAAAAGGCGTTGATGGTACAAATGGTCTTACACGTATCGTTTACAAAGACGGCAATGGCGAACACCAAGTTGCGACTATGGAGGACGGTTTACAATTCACTGGTAACAACATTGGTACCGTGAATAAACAAAAATTGAACTCCTTGGTGAAAGTACAAGGTGAAGGCGTAACTGAAGCTGAATCCGCTGCATTCAAGAGCGCATCCGGCAACATCAACGTAAAAGCTGATGGCACTGACAAATTGGAACTTCAATTGGCGAAAGACCTTAAAAATCTTGATTCCGTAACGGCGGCTAAGACTGTGAAAGCAGGCGACGCTACTATGGGTAGTCAAACTGTTAACAACGCAGCTGGCGATAGCGAAACAGGCAATTATGTAACAGGCCTTGATAATAAAGATTGGGATGCAGATAAGATTGTATCCGGTCGTGCCGCAACAGAAGATCAATTGAAAAAAGCGTTGGATGCTCAAAGTGCTAACTCCACTGATTATCGTTTGATCAGAAATCAAGCGGCAGGCTCCAATGGAGACTACACTGTAGATGCAAACGGCGATGTAGCGTTGACTGTACAGGATAAGAATCATCCAGATAAAACAGAAACCGTTACCATCAAAGACGTTGCTTCTAAATCCAAACTTGATAAATTGAATGATCGCGCTGTTAAGTATGATTTGGACCCTGCTGGCAATCTTGACAAATCCAAGGTAACTTACGAAGGCCCTACATACAATAACAAACAAGGTGGGACTCACGTAACGAATGTAGCATATGCTACAGGCAACGATGGCAGCGAAGCGGTTAATGTGGACTACTTGAATGACAAAATCAAAGATAGTGCGGATGCATTGACTAATAAAGGTTTGAAATTCGATGCTAACCAAGGCGGCGAAAAAACTAACAAGCTTGGCTCCAAAGTGACTATTAAAGGTGAAGGCACTGCAGCTGACGATGATTACAGCGGTGAAAACCTTAAAACTTTCATCACACAAGATCCAGCATCTGGTGATACAACTATCAATGTGAAGATGAATAAAAACCTTAAAGCTGAATCCGTGAAGGTTGGCAAAGATGGTAAGGATGGCGTGTCCATTACAGGTCCTGACAACGGTACAGACGGCAAGGTAGCTGTTACTGGTAAGGATGGCAAAGAAGCTGTATCTATTTCTGGTAAAGACGGCGTAGGTCACATCGGACTCAACGGTAAAGACGGCCGTAGCGCTGATATTTCTGTTGAAAAAGGTGATCCGGACCTCAACGGTAACGAAATCACTCGTATTAAATACACTGATGAAAATGGTAAGACACATCAAGTGGCAACCAAGGATGATGGTATGGCATACGGTGGTGACTCCGGTAATGTGATTAAGAAAAAACTTAATGAACAATTGGACATTAAGGGCGGCGTAACAAACGAAGCTGATTTGACTGAAAACAATATTGGCGTTATCAGCAAAAATAATATCCTCAATGTTCGTTTGGCAAAAGACCTTAAAGACTTGAACTCCATTACTTTCAACAACGGAGCTAACGGTGCAAACGGTAAAACCGTTGTAAACGGCGCAGGCATGACTATCAATGATGCAGCTGGTAATCCGTTGACAGCTGTTACAAAAGACGGCGTGAAGATTACTGATGGTCCATCTATGACGAAGGACGGCATCGATGCAGCAGGCAAGAAGGTTACAAACGTTCAAGACGGTACGGTTGCCAAAGATAGCAAAGACGCTGTTAACGGCGGTCAATTGCATGATGCTGTTGAAAGCCTTAAAACTAAAGGCTTTGGCCTTGAAGCAGAAGACGGTCAATCCGTGAAGAAAGCTCTTGGTGAAACTGTTAAGGTTAAAGGTGATGACAAAAATATCAAAACATCCGTAGACGACGGTGCTGTTAAGGTAGAATTGAAAAAAGACATCACTGTAGATACTGTAACTGCTAAGACTGTAACTACAGGCAACACTAAGATGGATACAAACGGTGTTACTATCAAGGATGGCGCTAATGAAGCGACCAAGTTGACTAAAGATGGATTGCAAATCAATGATGGTGGTAACAAAGCAGTTACTGTTAATAAAGACGGTTTGACTATCGAAAATGGTCCTAAGGTAACAAAAGACGGTATCGATGCGGCTGATAAGAAGATCACTAATGTGGCTGATGGTACTATTGGCGCTGGTAGCAAGGACGCTGTAAACGGCGGTCAATTTCATACAGCTATTGAAGACATCAAATCCACAGGCTTTGGCCTTAAAGCGGAAGACGGTCAATCCGTGAAGAAACCTCTTGGCGAGACAATCGACTTGAAAGGTGACGGCAACATCAAAACTTCCGTGGACAATGGCGCTATCAAAATGGCCTTGAACGATAAGATCACTCTTGGTCAAGATCCAGCAAAACAAGTTAACATCGACGGTTCTGCAGGTACAATTACAGCTGGCAATGGCGGTAATCAAGTTAAGATTGACGGTAATGATGGTTCCGTAACGGCAAATACTGTGAAAGCTGGCGATGTAGTTGTAGGTAAACAAACTTCTGACGGTAAAGAAGGCAACTTTGTAACAGGTTTGGATAACAAAACTTGGAATCCTGAAAACCCTGTAGCAGTTCCTGGTCGTGCCGCAACAGAAGACCAATTGAAAGCTGTTAATGACGACTTCAATAATAAAGCAAGAACAGGACGTGTATTCCAAGGCGACCAACCTGGCGATAGCGGTAAAGTGGTTCGTGGATTGGGAGATACTATGAACCTTACTGGTGGTGCAGATGTGAACCGTTTGGCAGATAATAATATCGGTGTTGTGAAAAACGCTGCTGGTGATGGCTATAACATCAAGTTGGCTAAAGACTTGAAAGGCCTTGAGTCCGTAACTACTACGGATGCTGCTGGTAATACAACTGTTATGAACGGTGGCGGCGTGACAATTACACCTGCTCAAGGTAATGCTGTAAGTCTTACTAAAGACGGTCTTAATAACGGTGGTAATAGAATTACTAATGTAGGCCCTGGCGTAGATGGTACTGATGCGGTTAATGTAAATCAATTGAGCAATGCTATGCGTAGCGTGGATGGTAAGATTGCCGATGTAGGTGCTACTAGTGCAGCTATTTCTGGCCTCAAACCATTACAATATGATCCATTGGAACCAACTCAAGTATTGGCTGCTGTAGGCCATTATAAAGGTAGCACAGCTGCCGCTGTAGGCGTGGCGCACTATACTAATGAATCTACAATGTTCCATATGGGCGTATCTCTTGGCGGTCATGACAACATGATTAATGCGGGCGTATCCTACAAATTTGGTACATCCGACGCTAAGAAAGCGGTTCCTGCACGTTACAAAGCCGGCCCTATCAGCTCTGCATATGTATTGCAAGATGAAGTGACTGCTTTAAAAGCTGAAAATGAACGCATGAAACAACATGACTTAGAGTTAACTGCTAAATACGATCAAGTACAACGTGATAATGAAGAAATGAAAGCTCAAATCGCATTGTTGATGCAACAAGCAGGTCTTACAAAATAATCGAATCTGAATATTCGAGTTCTTAACCACTCATGTAAGGATTGTGAAAGCCGCCCTTCGGGGGCGGCTCATCATAAGGAGGAAGTATGAAATTCAAAACATTTATGCCTGTATTGGCACTTGCTTGTGTGTGTGCGGTAGGTCAAGCGGATGCGGCTCAAGATCGATTGATGATGTCGGAACAACCAGCTGAACCATTAAATGTGATTGAAGCAGAAGTGGCCATTCCTGTACCTAGCGAAGAAGTTCACGACGTAGTGAATGCTTTTACACAATTCCAATTGGATCAAAAAGGCAAATATATCATGGACGACTCTCGCGTTATGAAGGGGCAAGAACGGTACCGCAACAATGTGTTGTACTACATGAACGTTCGCCGCAGCTGGTACATCGTGAGCCATCGTTATAAAAATGACAGCTATGCGCGCATGGCGTTAGATCGTTTGTACAACGATTACAAACAGTTCTTTACAGAACATGCGACTGTATCTGAAGACGCTAAATTGGACTATGCGCAACAAATCATCGATATCTTGGATCGCAATACAGCCAATGTACATGATGATGAATTGCGTTTCTACATGAACGAAATGGTGATCTTTAGCTTGAACGAAGCTATGAAAGACGGCAATAATCGCGTGAAACCTGTGGACGAAAAAATGGCTCCTGCGATGGACGAACTTCCTACAGTAGACCTTCGCAAGGCGATTAATGCGCCCACAATTCAATAAAATTTAGACTATATAAATGGTGAAAGCCGAGGCACAATCTGCCTCGGCTTTTGTCATACATAGACTAAATCTCTCATATATGAATATGTAAATTTAATTCCATAAATATATAGAAAAGATGAAGAATTTCTATCTTATTTTTTAAATCTATTAAATAAACTATAAAAATGAATGAAACATGAAAAAGTTGTTTACAATATTGAATATTTTTGATATAGTAGTCAATAGAGTGAGTATCTTAAAGGAAAAAGATATACGTAATAGTACTTAAACTATAGTATTGAGTACTATTGTTTTATGTTAGAAGTGTAGATGATTTTTTATGTCTATTACTTCTTCTTTTATTTTGTTTTTTATATGAGGCTATAAACAGAATGCGTAACCGGTAGAATCGGTAGTTCGTGAGAAAGGAATAACATGAATCGAATTTATAATGTAATTTGGAGTAAAGCTAAAAATTGCTATGTTGTAGTATCTGAGTTAGTAAAGAGCGGTGGCGGTAAAAGTGGCGTGACTTCTACGAGAAATAACACTACATTCCGTGCAGCTTTATGCGCTTTTGCTATTACGGGTTGTTTAGTATCGGGAATTGCAGAAGCAAATGTAGTACAAGGCCCTGGCGCTGCTGCTACTGGTAGCAATAGCGTTGCAGTCGGTGATAATGCGAAATCCGCAGGTGCTAAGTCTGTGGCTGTAGGTAATGACGCGACTACATTAGCAACAAGTGAAAATGGTATTGCCATCGGTAATGGTGCAAAGGCTGAAGGTCAACAACGAGTGAAGGTTCCATATCCTGCGGGTACTATTGCTATCGGTCAAGGGTCAGTTGCAAAGGAAAATGGTGATATTGTAATAGGTCGTCAAGCGAAGAGCACGATTTCCAAGTATCATCAACAACCTGGATCCGGTGCAGTTGTAATGGGTGCAGAAGCTGCTTCTTACGGTTCTCGTGGTGACGTAGTCATCGGTGCTGCAGCGGAAGCTAATATAATTAGAAAGAATGCTACTGTTGATGGTGACGGACAGCTGTTTTCACAATCTGTAGCTATCGGTAGTGTAGCGAAGGTATATGGCACACAATCTGTCGCTATCGGTGGTGATGTAAGATCTATTGGACACTCTTCTATCGCTATCGGCGGTGATGATATCGATAAAGCAAAACCTGATTTATATAAGGTTATTCCTGATTTAGCGGTGCCAGGTACGCAGAAAAACTTTAACCGTGAAGTGGCTGCATTACATCCAAGTGGATTGGGTACAGCAGGTCTTAATGATAGTAAGAACTATGTAAATACTGCTTCTATCGGAAATGCCAGCCTTGCTATTGGTATGATGACACAGTCTTTAGGCACAGGCTCTAATGCTATCGGTGCTAACTCCTTGTCAAAAGGTGTGGCTAGTTCCGCTATTGGTGCTATGGCTCGTAGCTGGGGGAATAACTCTCTGGCTATCGGTAGCCAAGCCGGTGCGTATGGTGAGAAATCCACATCCCTCGGCGATGCGAATATAGTAGGCTTTGATATGACAAATGCTACTCTATCTGGTTCTGCTGCAGGCGCTCTTGGTAGAGGCAATAAGGTATATGGTAATAATGCATATGCTATCGGTAGTGAAAATACCGTAGGGTCGGCTACTGTTACTGAAACTACAGAGTCTAATGGCGATAAAATTAAAAAGGTTACTGCTGGTACGGTTAAAGGTAATACAGCCGGTGCGTTCGGTTATAAGAATACCATTACAACGGATAATTCCTATGTAGTAGGTAGTAACTCCACTATTTCCGCAGATAACGGCATGGTTTTAGGTAACAGTGCTACTGTGACAGGGGCTAATGGTTTAGCTCTTGGTAATAATACGAAAGTAGCTAATGACAATGCCGTAGCTATCGGTAATGGCTCTGAAACAGCAGCAGCTGTGGCTACTCCTTCTGCCACAATCAATGGGGTAACGCATAATTTCACAGGCACAAACCCTGCCTCCACAGTAAGCGTAGGCAAAGCAGGTATGGAACGAACTGTTACTAATGTAGCGGCCGGTCGTATTTCTGCTACCTCCACTGATGCTATCAATGGTAGCCAATTGTTTGCAGTTAAAACAGAAGTAGAAAAAGGTGTATCCTATGCAGGCGATGTAAAAGCTGCAGCAGCTACAGATAATAAATTTACGCGTAAATTAGGTGAACAAACTAATATTGTAGGCGGCGTGACCGATGCAACTAAGTTAACAGATAACAATATCGGTGTCGTTTCCAATGGCACTGATACGCTAAATATTAAATTGGCTAAAACATTGACTGGTTTGGACAGCGTTACAGCTGGCGGCACTACTATCAATAACGGCGGTTTGACCGTAGATGGTAAAAACTATGTATCTCCAAACGGTATCAATGCAAATAACCAAAAGATCACCAATGTAGCTGATGGTACTAACTCTAATGATGCGGTTAACTATAGTCAATTACAAAATGCGATTAACTCTATCGATAAAGTGCCTACTGTGAAAGCAAAAGATGCAAATGTAACTGTAACAGAAGGTACAAATGCAGCAGGTGGTAAGGAATATACTGTTGGATTAGGCAATACAATCAATGTTGGTACTGCACATCCTGTAACTGTAGATGGTAATGCAGGTCATGTAACAGGACTTCAAAATACAGATTGGAATGTAGCCAATCCTGTGGTTGTTCCTGGTCGCGCGGCTACAGAAGATCAGTTGAAAAAGGTTAACGATACAGTTAATACCAATAAGAATCAAATCGACAAAAATAAACAAGCTATCGCTGATAATAAACAAAATATCACAACAAATGCCGGTAATATTGCTAATAATACGCAAAATATCGCAAAGAACGCTGGCGATATCGTTACTATCAATAAAACTATTGAAAAAGGGTTGAACTTTGACGGTGACTCCGGTGCAACAATCAATAAGAAATTGGGTGATACTGTTGCCGTTAAAGGCGGTGCTACAGGCACATTGTCTGATAACAATATCGGTGTTGTATCCGATGGTACTGGCACATTGAATGTGAAATTGGCTAAAACATTGACAGGTTTGGACAGTGTTACAGCTGGTGATACTACCATCAATAACGGCGGTTTGACCGTAGGTGGTAAGAATTATGTATCTCCAAATGGTATCAATGCTAATGACCAAAAGATTACCAATGTCGCTAACGGCGACGTGGTTGCTAACTCCAAAGATGCAGTTAACGGTGGTCAATTACATCAAGTTAAGCAAGATCTTGGTGACCAAATTACAAATGCCAAGAATGATTTAAATAATAAAATTGATAATACTAAAACTGACCTTATCAATAAAGGCCTTCGTTTTAATGCTGATAATGACGATGAAAAAACGAATAAATTAGGCTCTAAAGTGACTGTAAACGGCGATGATAACATCACTACAGAAATTACTCAAACTGGTGATGATACTAAGATTGCTCTTAAATTAAAGAAAGACCTTAATGTTAGATCTGTTACGGCTACAGACACTGTGAAAGCAGGGGACGTAACAATGGGTAAACAAGCTGATGGTGCGAACCCTGGTAATACAGGCAACTATATTACTGGTCTTGATAATAAGACTTGGGATCCAGGTAATGTTGTATCTGGTCGTGCCGCAACAGAAGACCAATTGAAACAAGCTTTGGCAAATCAAACTGCAACAGGCCTTAAATTTGATGCCAATGTAGGCGGTGTACAAACTAGTAAATTAGGTTCTACCGTAATCGTACAAGGCGAAGGTAAAGCTGCTGATAGCGATTATAGCGGTGAAAATATCAAAACTTTCATCAAACAAGATGCAGCAACAGGTAACACAACCATTGACGTGAAGATGAGCAAAAATCTTAAAGCTGAATCTGTAAAAGTTGGCAAAGGTGATAATAAGGATGGTGTATCTATCACAGGTCCAGATGGTGCGAACGGTACAGACGGCAAAGTAGGTATCACAGGTAAAGACGGTAAAGATGCTGTATCCATGTCTGGTAAAGACGGCATTGGTCACATTGGCCTTAATGGTAAGGATGGTCGTAGTGCTGATATCTCTGTTGAAAAAGGTGACCCTGATATCGAAGGCAACGAAATCACGCGTATTAAATATCAAGACGAAAATGGTAAAACACACCAAGTGGCAACCAAAGACGATGGTATGAAATACGGTGGCGATAGCGGTGCTGTAATCAACAAAAAGCTTAACGAACAAGTAAACATAATCGGCGGTATTACTGATGCTAGCAAGTTGACTACTGAAGATAATTTAGGTGTAGTATCCGATGGTAGCAATAACCTCAAGGTTCGTATGGCAAAAGACTTGAAAGGCCTTGAAACCGTAACAACTAAAGATGCTGCAGGCAACACTACAGTTGTAAATGGTGGCGGCATGAAGATTACACCTGCTAGTGGTAACCCTGTGAGTCTAACTAAAGATGGTTTGGATAACGGTGGTAACAAGATTACTAATGTAGCTAAAGGTACAGCTCCAACTGATGCAGTCAATAAATCTCAATTGGATCAAGCTGCAGCTGCTGCGACTACAACGGTAACAGCAGGCGATAATATTAAGGTTACGCCAAGCGACAATCCGAATGGTTCCAAAAACTATGAAGTAAGTCTTAAAGACCAAGTAACATTGGGCTCCGATCCTAAGAAACAAATCGCCATCGATGGCAATGCAGGCACAATCAAAGCTGGCGACAAGGTTGAAATCGACGGCGATAAAGGGACTATTAAAGTTGGTAAAGATGGTCAAGATGGCGTATCCATCACAGGCCCAGATGCGGCGAACGGCACAGACGGCAAGGTAGGTATCGCTGGTAAAGACGGTAAAGATGCTGTATCCATGTCCGGTAAAGACGGTGTAGGTCACATCGGTCTTAATGGTAAGGACGGTCGCAGTGCTGATATCTCTGTTGAAAAAGGTGACCCTGATATCGAAGGCAACGAAATCACGCGTATTAAATACCAAGACGAAAATGGTAAAACCCACCAAGTGGCAACTAAAGACGATGGTATGAAATACGGTGGCGATAGCGGTGCTGTAATCAACAAAAAGCTCAATGAACAAGTAAACGTTATCGGTGGTATTACTGATGCTAGCAAGTTGACTACAGAAGACAATTTAGGTGTCGTATCCGATGGTACTGGCAACCTTAAGGTTCGTATGGCTAAAGAGTTGAAAGGTCTTGAAACAGTAACAACTAAGGATGCTGCAGGTAATACTACAGTTATGAACGGTGGCGGTGTAACAATTACACCTGCTAGCGGTAATGCAGTAAGCCTTACTAAAGATGGTCTCAACAACGGTGGTAATACAATTACCAATGTTGCGGCTGGTGTAAACGGCACTGATGCGGTTAACGTAAATCAATTAAAAGGTGCAACAGATAAGATGGCGAATGCAATCAATGCTGTAGCGGGCGAAACACAACGTGTAGGCGCTCATGCGGCGGCTATGGCTGCGTTGAAACCAATTCAATACGATCCATTGGAGCCAACTCAAGTAATGGCTGGTGTTGGTAATTACAGAGGTGAAACAGCAGCGGCGTTAGGTGTTGCACATTACTCTGCAGAAGACACAATGTTCCATGTAGGCGTATCTGTTGGTGGTCATCACAATATGGTGAATGCCGGTGTGACTCACAAATTCGGTAACTCCGATGCGAAGAAAGCAATCCCAGAACGTTATAAAGGTGGCCCTATTAGCTCTGTTTATGTGTTGCAAGATGAGGTAACAGCATTGAAAGCTGAAAATGCACGCATGCAAGAAAGCCTTAACGAATTGTCTTCTGTGAAGGCTGATAATGCACGTATGCAACAACGTATTGATGAATTATCCTCTGTGAAGGAAGATAATGAACAAATGAAGGCTCAAATTGCATTGTTGATGCAACAAGCAGGGCTTACAAAGTAAATTTGACTTGATTAAATGGATTATTTAGTATACTCTAGTCATGTAAGAATCATGTAAGGAATATGAAAGCCGCCCTTTGGGAGGCGGCTCATCATTAGGAGGATTTATGAAATTCAAAAAATTTATGCCTGTATTGGCACTTGCTTGTGTGTGTGTGGTAGGTCAAGCGGATGCGGCTCAAGATCGATTGATGATGCCGGAACAACCAGCTGAACCATTAAATGTGATTGAAGCAGAAGTGGCTGTTCCTGTACCTAGCGAAGAAGTTCGCGACGTAGTGAATGCTTTCACACAATTCCAATTGGACCAAAAGGGCAAGCGTATCATGGACGATTCCCGCGTTATGACTGGTCAAGAGCGTTACCGCAACAATGTGTTGTACTACATGAACGTTCGTCGTAGTTGGTACATCGTAAGCCATCGTTATAAAAACGATAGCTATGGTCGTTTAGCATTGGACCGTTTGTACAACGATTACAAACAGTTCTTTACAGAACATGCGACTGTATCTGAAGACGCTAAATTGGACTATGCGCAACAAATCATCGATATCTTGGATCGCAATACAGCTAATGTACATGATGATGAATTGCGTTTCTATATGAACGAAATGGTAATCTTCAGCTTGAACGAAGCCATGAAAGACGGTAATAATCGCGTGAAACCTGTGGACGAAAAAGCAGCTCCTGCGATGGATGAACTTCACACAGTGGACCTTCGTAAAGCGATTAATGCACCTACAATTCAATAATTTTAGATGATTCAATTATAAGAATTAAGTGTTGTTGTGTTGTATTGTATTTCTTATAATTGTATGACCGATAAAAAATATCGGGGTGTTGTTTGTATTAACAATACCCCGATATTTTTTATGCATATAATTTTGCAATCAATGTGATTCGCTGACCTTGAATCACCTTATATGTAATTTTTTTTACGATGGCCGTAAAGTTGTGATGCAGAAATTGTAACTGATCGTTAGGTTGAACGTCCGCATCATATGTGAATACGCCTTCTTCCCCATTAAAGCGACCTTTGATTGTGAAAGTTTGATTATCTCGTGTAACTACGATATCTTCTTCGGTAACCGTATTCGGTTTATCTATATTTTGTTGTAAGATATTGAGTTCTGACATAGATTTCTTCCTCCTTTCTGCTTTCAGTATAACAATAAAAATTAAAAAACACATGGAGTAATCGTATAAATTGTTTTTATACACATATGCTCTATTTCTATAAAGCCTATAAAGCCCGCCGGTACGCCTTTAGAGGGACTTGGAATAAAAAAAGGAATGACGGCGATTTGAATTTCACCTGTCATTCCTTTTACTATATAATAAAATGCTACCTTTATTGATTGTGCAATAGTTAATTGGCTTAAGTAGGTATGTAGTAATTGTGTACGTACATTGAGTCAAAATGGCAGAAACACTGTACGATATCCGTTTATGAAAAGATATCATTCTATTATATGGTCTATCATAAATCAGAATGATGAAGAGAAAATAAATTGGTTACATATGGTGTGATATTGGGACATAATAATGGAAAGTTTTGTATTATTTATGAAAGTAGGTGAATAATAGTAAAAAAATACAGCATTTATGCAGAATATTCAGTATATTTAATTTTATCGAAATTATTAATAACTTAAACACAAAAGTTTTATGAAAATAAAATGAAAAAAAGTTTACTTTTCCCGTAATTTGTGGTATTTTAGATATACACATTCAAGAATGTCGATGAATTCTCAATACATCATCGATACATCATTGTTATTTCATTAAATATGTAGATAGTTAGTTAGTAAGTTTTATAAGTTTTATAGGAGAAAGATTAATGAATCGAGTATTTAAAGTGATTTGGAATCGCACAAAGGGCTGCTATGTTGTGGTGGCAGAAACAGCAAAGAACATGACGAAACGTTCCTCTTTGTCGGTTGTATTCTCTAAAATGGTAGGTGCTACAGCAGTTGCCGTTATGTTGACAGGCGTTATGATGCCTACGGATGCCTTGGGGGCACCGATTAAAAATGGTGTCGGAGCGACAGCTGAAAACGACGGTGGTATCGCGATTGGTGACAGAACAAATGCTCGCGGTGACTATAGTGTGGCTATGGGTACAGACGCTACTGTTGGTAAAAATGATCCATCTGAATCTGAAAGCCAAAATGGTATCGCTATCGGTCATGGTGCTACAGTAAGTGTTAACCCTGCTACGGCAACACCAGGTATTACAGATAAGAGCGGTGGTATTGCCATCGGTCATGATGCGACAACTAAGGATATCAATACAATTGCTATTGGTACAAGCACTATCGGTCAAGGTGCGCAAGCTGTAGCTATTGGTCGTAATGCGCGCACAATTGCTAATAACGGCGTAGCTATTGGTAACGAAGCACGTGTACAATCCACGAACGGCTTTGCGTTGGGGAACAATGCACGTGCCGGTTTTGATGAAAACAATCAATTGATAGGTCTTGATAATGATCAGGCTTTCGGTTCCAATGCACGTGCTTACGGTGGGTCCTCCATGGCGTTCGGTAATAATGCGAAGGCATCCAAAGGGGGTGCTATTGCTATGGGTAATGGTTCTCAATCTCGAGGTGATTGGGGTGTAGCCATCGGTAATGGTGCAAAAGCATTGGCACAAGGTGCTCGCGCAATCGGTGCTAACTCTACAGCTGATGCTACTAATGCTGCTGCTATGGGTTGGGATAGTGTGGCTAGCGGTGAGGCTTCTATTGCTATCGGTGAGACGGCAAAAGCGACTGCAAATAATTCTATTGCTATGAGTAAAGCTGCAATCGCAGCTGCAGATGATTCCATTGCCATCGGTAAAAATGCATCAGTTGATGCGAATCAACAACGATCGATTGCATTAGGTGCTAACTCCAAGACTGATAATGTAGTAAGCACACCAAATCAATTGGTAAATGGCTTATGGTATAAAAACTATGCCGGCGGCTCTGCTGACTCTACACTTAGCGTGGGTAGTGATACGCTAAAACGTACTATCACAAATGTGGCTGCAGGTCGTGTGAATGCACAATCTACAGATGCAATCAATGGTAGTCAATTATATGCTGTTGCAAATACCTTGGGTAATTTAGCAAGCACTACAAAAGGCCTTTTAGGTGGCAATGCAGCGCTTGACCCTGATACGGGTAACTTGTCGATGAGCAATATCGGCAACACTGGTAAAGGCACGATTCATGATGCTATTAAATTCAATAAAGACACTATAGATAAAGGCCTTAACTTCGATGCTAATACAGGTGGTGCGAAAAACAACCTATTAGGTTCTAAAGTTACCATCAAAGGCGACGGCAGCAATATCAATGCCGCAATTACACAAGCTAATGGTGATACAACTATTAATATGACATTAGGTAATACCATTAAAGTAGGCACAGCAAAACCTGTAACTATTGATGGTACTACAGGCCATGTAACAGGTCTTCAAAATAAAGACTGGAATGTAGATAATCCTGTAGCTGTATCGGGCCGTGCTGCGACAGAAGATCAGTTGAAAAAGGTAAACGATAAAGTTAACACTAATAAGGCTGATATCGATAAAAATGCTGGTGATATCAATACTAACAAGCAAAATATCACTAAAAATGCTGGCGACATTGCGAATAACAAAACTGATATCGCTAAAAACAAGCAAGATATTTCCACTATTAATACAACCATTAGTAAAGGCTTGAATTTTGCTGGTGATACAGGTACTGTAAGTAACAGACAATTAGGTGATACAGTTACTGTTAAAGGCGGTGCTACAGGCACATTGTCTGACGGTAATATCGGTGTTGTATCCGACGGCAATGGCACATTAAATGTGAAATTAGCTAAAACATTGACAGGTTTGGACAGCGTTACAGCTGGTAATACTAAGATTGATAACAGCGGTTTGACTGTAGGTGGTAAGAACTATGTATCTCCATCAGGTCTCAATGCGAATAATCAAAAGATTACTAATGTTGCTAATGGTAGCGACCCTAATGATGCAGTTAACTATAGCCAATTACAAGCTGCTATCGGTGGTACAGCTAAAGCATCCACTGTAAAAGCGAAGGATGCGAATGTAACTGTAACAGAAGATACAAACGCAGCAGGCGGTAAGGAATATACTGTTGGCTTAGGCAATAAAATTACCGTAGGTACAGCACATCCTGTAACTGTAGATGGTGATACAGGTCATGTAACAGGCCTTACAAATACAGATTGGGATGTAGATCATCCTGCGGCTGTATCTGGTCGCGGTGCTACAGAAGATCAGTTGAAAAAGGTTAATGATAAAGTTAACACTAATAAAACTGCTATCGATAAAAATGCTGGAGATATCACTACTATCAATACAACTCTTGATAAAGGCTTGAACTTTGATGGTGACTCCGGTGCAGTTATCAATAAAAAATTAGGTGAAAAACTGTCTGTCAAAGGCGGTGCTACAGGCGCATTATCCGACGGCAATATCGGTGTTGAATCCGACGGCAATGGCACATTGAATGTGAAATTGGCAAAAACGTTAAGCGGTTTAGATAGCGTTACAGCTGGTGGTACTACTATCAACAACAGCGGTTTGACTGTAGGTGGTAAAACATATGTATCTCCAACAGGTATCAATGCGAACGATCAAAAAATTACCAATGTTGCTGATGGTGCTGTAGGTGCAGGTAGCAAAGACGCTGTAAACGGCGGTCAATTGCACGATGCTAAAAACGAATTAAATACTAATATCAATAATGCTAAAACTGATCTTATCAACAAAGGCCTTCGTTTCGATGCAGATAATAACAGCGAAAAAACGAACAAGCTCGGTTCCAAGGTGACTGTAAACGGTGATGACAACATCACTACTGAAATCACACAAACCGGCGACGATACTAAGATCGGCGTTAAATTGAACAAAAATCTTAATGTTCAAACATTGACGGCTACAGATACCGTGAAAGCTGGCGGCGTAACAATGGGTAAACACGCTGATACTAAAAATTATGTGACAGGCCTTGATAATAAAGATTGGGATGTGAACACATCTAATCCTGTAAGTGGTCGCGCAGCTACAGAAGATCAATTGAAAAAGATCAGCGATGTTGTTAAGAGCCAAGGTGCTGCTGCTACAGATTATCGTTTGGTGAAAAATGCAGCTGCTGCAGATGAGGCTTATACAGTTGATTCTAACGGTGATATTGACTTAACTGTAGAGGATAAAAACCATGCAGGTAGTAAAGAAACTGTTAAGATTAAGGACGTTGCCTCTAAATCTAGCCTCGATAAATTGACAGATCGTGCTGTTAAGTATGACTTGGATCCTGCTGGCACTGTTGATAAAACTAAAGTAAGTTACGAAGGTCCTACCTATGCTAATAAAGTGGGTGGCACTCATGTAACTAACTTGGCATATGCTACTGGCAACGACGGCAGTGAAGCAGTTAATGTGGATTACTTGAAAGATAGAATCAAAGATAGCGAAGACGCATTAACTAATAAAGGTTTGAAATTCGACGCTAACAGTGGCGGCGTAAAAACTAATAAACTTGGCTCTACGGTTACTGTTAAGGGTGAAGGTGCTGATGCTGATGCTAACTACAGCGGTGAAAATCTTAAAACTTTCATCACACAAGATCAAGATGGCAACACAACTATCGATGTGAAGATGAACAAAAACCTCAAAGCTAATAGTGTGGCTATTGCCGGTAAAAACGGTCAAGACGGCGTTACACTTAAAGGTGGCGACGCTAAAAACGGTGTAGATGGTACAAGCATTAATCGTTTAGTGACCGAAGATAAAGACGGTAATACACATACGCTTGCAACCCTTGATGATGGTATGATGTATGGCGGCGATACAGGTAATGTAATTAAAAAGAAACTTAACAATCAAGTGAATGTTAAGGGCGGTATCTCCGATGAAAGCAAATTAGCTGCTGAAGACAACATCGGTGTTGTTTCCGACGGTTCCGATACATTGAAATTGCGCTTGGCGAAAGAATTGAAAGGCTTAACGTCTGCTACTTTCACAAACGGCGGCAATAATACTGTTATCAATGGTGATGGTATGACAATCAATCGTGCTGGCGGCAATGCAGTAAGTCTTACAAAAGACGGCTTAAATAATGGCGGTAATAAGATTACGAATGTAGCTGACGGCACAGATCCTAACGATGCAGTTAATAAATCTCAATTGGATAAAGCTACAGCAGCTGCATCCACAACGGTATCGGCAGGTAATAATATTACTGTGACACCTAGCACCAATGCGAATGGTTCCAAGAACTATGAAGTAAGTCTCAAAGACCAAGTGACATTAGGCTCTGATGCTACGAAACAAATCGCGTTGGATGGTACTACAGGCACAATCAAAGCTGGTGATAAAGTTACAATCGACGGCAACAAAGGTACGATTAAAGCTGGCAATGTAACAATTGACGGTGAAAACGGTACAATCAAGGCTGGCGATAAGGTAACTATCGACGGTAAAGATGGCAAGATTGCGGCAGGCAAGGTATCTGTTGATGGTAAAGACGGTTATGTGACAGGTTTGGAAAACAAAGATTGGGATCCTAACAACATCACAAGCGGTCGTGCTGCTACAGAAGACCAATTGCAAAAATCTCACAAAGCCTTGGATAATAAGATTACTAACCTAGGTGATGAAATCACGAAAAAAGGTATGAATTTCGCCGGTAATACAGGTGAATTCCACCGTGATTTAGGCCAAAAGGTTACTATCAAAGGTGAAGGTACAGAGTCTGACGATAAATACTCCGGCGAAAATATTAAAACAGTAGCCGACCAAGATGGTAATGTTAATATCAAGATGGCGAAAAACCTTAAGACTGACAGCTTAACTACTGATAAGGTAAAAGTTGGTAAAAACGGTCAAGATGGCGTATCTATTACTGGCCCTAATGGTGCTGACGGTACAGACGGCAAAGTAGGTATCACAGGCAAAGACGGTAAAGATGCTGTATCCATGTCCGGTAAAGACGGCGTTGGTCATATCGGTTTAACTGGTAAAGACGGTCGTAATGCGGATATTACCGTTGATAAAGGTGATCCAGACTTAGATGGTAACGACATCACTCGTATTAAGTACCAAGACGAAAATGGTAAGACCCACCAAGTGGCAACTAAAGACGATGGTATGAAATACGGTGGCGATAGCGGTTCCGTAATCAAGAAAAAGCTTAACGAACAAGTTAATGTAGTGGGTGGCATTACTGATGCTAACAAGTTGACTACAGAAGACAATTTAGGTGTCGTATCCGATGGTACTGGCAACCTTAAGGTTCGTATGGCGAAAGACTTGAAAGGTCTTGAAACAGTAACCACTAAGGATGCTGCAGGTAATACTACAGTTATGAATGGTGGCGGTGTAACAATTACACCTGCTAGCGGTAATGCTGTAAGCCTTACTAAAGATGGCCTCAACAACGGCGGTAATACAATTACCAATGTAGGCCCTGGTGTAAACGGCACTGATGCAGTTAACGTAAATCAATTGAAAGGTGCTACAGATGGGTTAGCTAATGCTATTAACTCCGTAGCGGGCGAAACACAACGTGTAGGCGCACATGCAGCGGCTATGTCTGCATTGAAACCTATTCAATATGATCCATTGGAACCAACTCAAGTAATGGCTGGTATCGGTAATTATAGAGGTGAAACTGCGGCGGCTCTTGGCGTTGCACATTACACAGCAGAAGATACAATGTTCCATGTAGGCGTATCTGTTGGTAGCCACCATAACATGGTAAATGCTGGTGTAACTCGTAAATTCGGTACTTCCGATGCGAAGAAAGCAGTTCCTGAACGTTATAAAGGTGGTCCTATCAGCTCCATGTACGTAATGCAAGATGAAATGACTGCTTTGAAAGCTAAGTACGAAAAAGTACAACGCGACAATGAAGAAATGAGAGCACAAATTGCATTATTGATGCAACAAGCGGGCTTGAAATAATATGAAATAACATATTGATACGGCAGTGCTTATAAAAGGCGCCAAAAGCGAAATGCTTTTGGCGCCTTTTTTTATACAAAAAAATAGTTTAAATGGCTGTTATAAACATATATATGTCATGGTTAACTTGTAATGTAATTAAAATAGGTGAGTAATAATTGGATCATAATAGTTTACTAAGGTAAAATACATTTTTTTCATGAAGTTAATTTTATGCGAAAAAATTAGTACATTTAGCATATTCATAAGGTATATGACGGGGTTTTTGTATATTCATAAATATTTATGATTTAGAAGTGGTGTAGAGTGAAAATTTTTTTACTTTTAGTATAGAATATGATATGTTTAATATGATATGCATCGGTAAATAGCCATATATTAACTGTATTATTACTTTTTAAAATAGTTATAAAATATTTTATTATATTCATATAATTTGATAGTTTTATGCAAGGAGTAAGACGAGATGAACCGAATTTTTAAAGTAATCTGGAGTCGTACAAAGGGATGTTATGTCGTTGTAGCTGAAACAGCGAAAAATATGTCGAAACGCTCGACAATGACATCGGTATTTGTCAAGATGATTGGTATTTCTATCTGTACTGTTATGTTAGCAGGAGGGATTATACCAACTGAAGCGCAGGCATCTACACTAAAATGGGGTGATAATGCCCAAGCTAAAGAGGGTACTGTAGCGATAGGTGATAATAGTATAGCAAAGGCAGATAACAGTGTGGCTGTGGGTACAGGGGCCACTGTTAGTAGTGGTTATGTGCAAGGCGTTGCAATAGGTAGAACAGCGACAGTCTCGGCTGATAATGGTGTAGCAATAGGGAATTTGACTAAATCATTTTCAAAAAATGGATTTGCTCTAGGTAATAATTCCCGGGCTGGATATAATGATGCTGATCAACTTGTAGGAAAAGATAATGATCAGGCATTTGGTACAAATGCGCGCGCCTGGGGAGGATCCTCCATGGCTTTTGGTAATGATGCTAAAGCCGGTGGTGGCGGTGCCATATCGATGGGGAATGGGTCACAATCGCGAGCTGACTGGGCGGTAGCTATCGGTAATGGTGCTAGAGCATTTAAACAAGGATCTTCCGCTTTAGGTACAAATTCTACTACTAATGGATCTCACTCCACGGCACTTGGCTGGGCTAGTACAGCCAACGGTTATGCCGATATTGCGGCCGGTGAAGGCTCAGTCGCATCCGGTGGGAATTCTTTAGCTTTAGGGGTTAATTCTTCCACGTCTACAGGAGCAGAAGGCTCTGTGGCGTTAGGTTTGAGCAGTAAAGCAGAGAAAACAAATTCTATGGCTTTAGGTGTGTCCGCTAATGCCGGACATGAACGCTCAGTTGCATTAGGTGCAAATTCTAAAACTGATAACACAGTAAGTACCCCAAATCAGTATGTAAACGGTTTGTGGTTTAAGAATTTAGCGGGGGGAACGGCGGATTCTACCGTAAGTATCGGTAATGATACGGTAAAACGTACGATTACAAATGTGGCAGCAGGGCGTATGAACGCTTCGTCTACAGATGCTATTAACGGTAGTCAATTGTTTGGTGTCGCAAATAGTTTGGGAAATTTAGCCACTACAACTAAAAATATCCTTGGTGGTAATGCGGCTCTCGATCCTGATACCGGTAAGTTGACGATGAGCAATATTGGTCTTACAGGTAAAAGCACAATCCATGATGCTATTAGATATAATAAAGACAATATCGATAAAGGTCTGGGATTTGATGGAGATACCGGTACTGCATTTAATAGACAGTTAGGTCAAACGACGGTTATTAAAGGTGGTGCTAGAGGTGCTATGTCTGACGGTAACATCGGTGTTCAGGCAGAAGCTAACGGCACATTAAATGTAAAATTGGCTAAAAAAGTAACTGGTTTGGACAGCGTGACAACAGGAAACACCACGATTGATAATAGAGGGTTGTCTGTAGGCAATAAACTCTATGTGTCCTCAAGCGGTATTTATGCTAATAATCAAAAAATTTCCGGTGTTGCACCTGGGAATGGCGGCAGTGATGCAGTTAACTATAGTCAATTACAAGATGTGGCTAATCGTATTCCTAAATTGACTACGGTGAAAGAACAAGATCCGAACATAAGAATATTAGAAGGTACTAATGCATATGGCGGTAAGGAATATACCGTCGGGTTAAATAGTACAATCGTTGTAGGTCGAAATGCATCATATCCGGTAACAGTAGATGGTTCTAATGGACATATAACCGGTCTTACAAATAAAAATTGGGATTTAAATAACCCTACACCTGTATCTGGTCGTGCTGCTACGGAAGATCAGTTAAAGCGGGTTAATGAGAAAGTTAATTCTAATCAGTATTTTATTAATCGAAATGCGCAGAGCATTTCAGATAACTCAAGCCGTATCGGTAATAATGCACGAGATATCACAAAAAATACAGGTGATATCACTACTAATAAGAATGATATTAATACTATTAATAATACTCTTGAAAAAGGACTCAATTTCAACGGCGATACAGGGGCTACGATTAAGAGAAAATTAGGCGATACTCTAGTCGTTAAAGGCGGTGCTACAGGGGCATTATCCGATAATAATATTGGTGTTGTATCCGATGGTACCGGCAGATTGAATGTAAAATTGGCAAAATATTTAACAGGCTTGGATAGCGTTAATGCAGGAAACACTACGATTAGTAAAAATGGCTTAAGTGTAGGTGCTAGAACCTATATAACACCAAATGGCATCAATGCTAATAATCAAAAGATTACAGGTGTAGCTAATGGTACAGCGCCTGATGATGCAGTTAATTTCAGTCAATTGCAAAATGCTATCGGTGGTACTGCTAAGGCCACTACGGTAAAAGGGAAAGACGCGAACGTAACCGTAACAGAAGGTACCAATGCGAATGGTGGTAAGGAATTCACTGTTGGATTAGGTAATAAACTTTCGGTAGGTACAGCACATCCTGTAAATGTGGATGGAACTGCTGGAACTGTAACAGGTCTTACTAATACAGCTTGGAATGTAAATAATCCACAAGCCGTAACCGGTCGTGCTGCAACGGAAGATCAGTTGAAAACTGTTAATACGCAAGTTAACACAAATAAGGATAAAATAGAGCAAAACACAACTGACATTGCTCAAAATACCACTGATATTGGTAAGAATAAGCAAGATATAGCTAAAAACACCACAGATATAGCTAAAAATACAACCGATATTGGTAAGAACACGACTGATATTGCAAAAAATAAACAAAATATCGCTCAAAATACACAAGATATTACAACTAATAAGAATGCTATCTCTACCATCAATACAACTATCGCTAAAGGCCTTAACTTTGATGGAGATAGTGGTGCTGTAATTAACAAACAATTGGGCGATAAACTTAGCATCAAAGGTGGTGCTGCGGCTGCGAACTTGACGGACAATAATATCGGTGTCGTATCTGATGGCAGCACATTAAATGTAAAACTAGCTAAAACATTAACCGGTTTGGACAGTGTGACAGCTGGTGGTACAACTATCAATAATGGGGGCTTAACCGTAGGCGGCAAGACCTATGTAACACCGAACGGCATCAATGCGAATGACAAGAAAATAACTAATGTTGCTGATGGTGACGTAGCGGCTAACTCCAAAGAGGCGGTTAACGGCGGTCAACTTCATGCGGCTAAAACCGAATTAAATAACAGTATTAATGATGCTAAAACTGAATTAAATAAGAATATCGGTGATGCCAAAACTGAACTCAATAAAAATATTAATGACGCTAAAACTGAACTGAACGGCAATATAGATAATGCTAAAACAGAGCTAAACAATAATATATCGACCGCGAAGAATGATGTGATTAATACAGGACTCAAGTTTGATGCGGACACAGGCGGAACTAAGACAAATAAACTAGGTTCTAAGGTAACGGTAAATGGTGATGATAATATCACAACAGAAATCAGTCAAACTGGTGACGATACTAAGATCGGTCTTAAATTAAAGAAAGATCTCAATGTTACTACTATTACTGCCGCTGATACTGTGAAAGCTGGCACTGTGACTATGGGCAAACAAGCTGGTGGTGCTGGCGGTGCGAACGGTAACTTTGTGACAGGGCTCGATAATAAGTCTTGGAACGCGGATAATCCTCAAGCTGTAAGTGGTCGTGCTGCAACAGAAGATCAGTTGAAATCCGTTAATGATAAGGTCAATACAAATGTAACCAATATCAATAAAGGGTTAAACTTTAACGGCGATAGCGGTGCTGCGATTAATAAAAAATTGGGCGACACTGTTACCATTAAAGGTGGTGCTACGGCGGATCTTACGGACAATAATATCGGTGTCGTGTCTGATGGCAGCACATTAAATGTGAAATTAGCTAAAACATTAACCGGTTTGGATAGCGTAACAGCTGGCGGAACAACAATCAATAGCAGTGGTTTGACCGTAGGTGGCAAGACCTATGTAACGCCGAGCGGTATCAATGCAAATAATCAAAAGATTACTGGCCTTGCAAAAGGCACGGACCCTACTGATGCGGTTAACTTCAGTCAGTTGCAGGATGCTATTGGTGGAACCGCTAAGGCAAGTACTGTGAAAGCTAAAAACAGCAATATCACTGTAGAAGAAGGAACAAATGCAGCCGGTGGTAAGGAATTTACAATCGGACTAGGCGACAAAATCACCTTAGGAACTGCTAATCCTGTATCTGTGGATGGTACTGCAGGCACGGTAACTGGTCTTACCAATACTGCTTGGGATGTAGATAATCCACAAGCCGTAACTGGTCGTGCTGCAACGGAAGATCAGTTGAAATCTGTTAATACGCAAGTTAATACAAACAAGGATAAAATAGCTCAAAACACAACTGACATTGCTCAAAATGCGACTGATATTGGCAAAAATAAGACTGATATTGCACAAAATAAACAAAATATTGCTCAAAATACGCAAGATATTACGACTAATAGAAATGCTATTTCTGCCATCAATACGACTATTGCTAAAGGTCTTAATTTTGATGGAGATAGCGGCGCTGTAATTAACAAACAGTTGGGTGATAAGCTTAGCATCAAGGGCGGTGCAGCGGCTGCTAACTTGACGGACAATAATATTGGTGTCGTATCTGATGGCAGTACGTTAAACGTGAAGTTAGCTAAAACATTAACTGGTTTGGACAGCGTAACAGCTGGTGGCACAATCATCAATAGTGGTGGTTTGACCGTAGGCGGTAAGAATTATGTATCTTCAAATGGCATCAATGCGAATGATCAAAAGATTACCAATGTTGCTAATGGCGATGTGGCGGCTAACTCCAAAGATGCGGTGAACGGCAGTCAATTGCATGACACTAAAACTGAGTTAAATAAAAATATTAGCGATGCTAAGACTGAGTTGAATAAAAATATTGGTGACGCTAAAACTGAACTTACCAACAAAGGCCTTCGTTTCAATGCGGATAATGACGACGAAAAAACGAATAAGCTAGGCTCTAAGGTAACCGTAAACGGCGACGATAATATTACGACGGAAATTAGTCAAACCGGTGACGATACGAAGATTGGTCTTAAATTGAAGAAAAATCTTAATGTTACATCTGTTGCTGCTACGGAAACTGTGAAAGCCGGCACTGTAACTATGGGTAAACAATCCGATGGTGTAACCCCTGCTAATATGGGCAACTACATAACTGGTCTTGATAATAAGGCTTGGAGTATTGATAACCCTACAATTGCATCCGGCCGTGCTGCAACAGAAGATCAATTGAAGACAGTTACTGAAGCTATCAAAACTCAAGGTGCTAGTGCAACGGACTTCAGTCTCGTTGCAAATCCTACGGCGGGATCCAATGGTGACTATACTGTAGATGCCAACGGTGATGTATCATTGACAGTCCAAGATAAGAACCATCCGGCTCAAACAAAAACCGTAACGATTAAAGATGTGGCATCTAAATCCGAAGTGGATAAAGGCTTGAACTTTGACGGTGACTCTGGCACAACTATCAACAAGAAGCTAGGTGGTACTGTTGCCATTAAAGGCGGAGCTGCAGCTGCAGATTTAACAGATAATAATATTGGTGTTGTATCTGACGGCACAGGTACACTAAACGTGAAGTTAGCAAAAACATTAACCGGTTTGGACAGTGTAACAGCGAGTGGTACAACTATTAATGCTGGTGGTTTAACAGTAGGTAATAAGACCTATGTATCTCCAAACGGCATCAATGCGAACGACCAAAAGATTACCAATGTTGCTGATGGTAATATTGCTGCTAATTCCAAAGATGCGGTTAACGGCGGTCAATTACATGACACTAAAATTGAGCTCAACAAAAAAATTGGTGACACTAAAACCGAACTTAATAATAATATTAATGATGCTAAGACTGAGCTTACCAATAAAGGCCTTCGTTTTAATGCGGATAATAATGACGAAAAAACGAATAAGCTAGGCTCCAAGGTAACAGTAAATGGCGACGACAATATTACGACGGAAATTAGTCAAACTGGTGACGACACGAAGATCGGCCTCAAATTGAAGAAAGATCTTAATGTTACTTCTGTTACTGCAGCGGAAACTGTGAAAGCCGGCACTGTAACCATGGGTAAACAGTCCGATGGTGCAACCCCTGGTAATACGGGCAACTATGTAACTGGTCTTGATAATAAGGCTTGGAGTATTGATAACCCTACAATTGCATCCGGCCGTGCAGCAACGGAAGACCAATTGAAAACAGTTAGTGACGAAGTTAAGAAACAAGGTGCTAGTGCAACGGACTTCAGTCTCGTTGCAAATCCTACGGCAGGTTCCAATGGTGACTACACTGTAGATGCTAATGGTGACGTAGCATTGACAGTCCAAGATAAGAACCATCCGGCTGCTCAAACAAAAACCGTAACGATTAAAGATGTGGCATCTAAATCCGAAGTGGATAAAGGCTTGAACTTTGACGGTGACTCTGGTACGACTATTAACAAGAAGTTAGGTGGTACTGTTGCCATCAAAGGCGGAGCTACGGCTACAGATTTAACGGATAATAATATTGGCGTTGTATCTGATGGCACAGGCACACTAAATGTGAAGTTAGCTAAAACATTGACTGGTTTGGACAGCGTAACAGCTGGTGGTACAACCATTAATAGTGGTGGTTTAACAGTAGGCAATAAGACTTATGTATCTCCAAATGGCATCAATGCAAACGACCAAAAGATTACCAATGTTGCTGATGGTAATATTGCTGCTAATTCTAAAGATGCGGTTAACGGCGGTCAATTGCATGACGCTAAATCTGAGTTAAATAAAAACATTAGTGATGCTAAGACCGAGTTGAATAAAAATATTGGTGATACCAAGGCTGAATTAAATAAAAATATTAGCGATACTAAGACCGAGTTGAATAAAAATATTAGTGATACCAAAACTGAACTCAACAATAATATTAATGACGCTAAGACTGAACTTACCAATAAAGGCCTTCGTTTTAATGCTGATAATAACGATGAAAAAACGAACAAGCTAGGCTCTAAGGTAACAGTAAACGGCGACGACAATATTACGACAGAAATCACGCAAACCGGTGAAGATACGAAAATCGGTCTTAAGTTGAAGAAAGATCTTAATGTTACATCTGTTACGGCTACGGAAACTGTGAAAGCCGGCGATGTGACAATGGGTAAACAGTCCGATGGTGCGAATCCTGCTAATACGGGCAACTATATAACAGGTCTTGATAATAAGACTTGGGATGCAGGTAATGTCGTATCTGGTCGTGCTGCAACAGAGGACCAATTGAAACAAGCCTTGGCAGGTCAAACTGATACAGGTCTTAAATTCAATGCCAATGTAGGCGGTGTACAAACTAATAAATTAGGCTCTACTATCACTGTTCAAGGTGAAGGCAATGCTGCTGATACCGACTATAGCGGTGATAATATTAAGACTTTCATCAAACAAGATGCAGCAACAGGTAATACAACAATTGATGTAAAAATGAACAAAAACCTTAAGGCTGAATCTGTGAAAGTCGGAAAAGATGATAAGGCTGGCGTATCTCTCACAGGTCCAGATGCGGCGAATGGCACCGACGGTAAAGTAGCTGTTACAGATAAAAACGGCAAGGATGTAGTGTCCATGTCGGGTAAAGACGGTGTTGGTCACATCGGATTAAGCGGTAAAGACGGTAAAAGTGCGGATATTACTGCTGAAAAAGGTGCTGCTAATCTCAATGGAAATGAAATCACGCGCATTAAATACAAAGATGAAAATGGTGCAACCCATGAAGTGGCAACCAAAGATGATGGCATGGCATACGGTGGCGACTCCGGCACTACCATCAAGAAGAAACTTAATGAACAATTGGACATTAAGGGCGGTGTCACCAATGAAGATGAGTTGACCGAAAATAATATTGGTGTTATTAGTAAAAATAATATCCTTAATGTTCGTTTGGCAAAAAATCTGAAAGGTCTAGATTCCATAACTTTCAACAATGGTACTAATGGTGCAAACGGTAAAACCGTTGTAAATGGTGAAGGTATGACCATTCAAGATAAGGATGGCAATCCGTTGACTGCTGTTACAAAAGACGGCGTAAAGATTACCAACGGTCCATCCATGACGAAGGATGGTATCGATGCGTCTAATAAGAAGATTACGAATGTAGCCGACGGTACAAATCCTAAGGATGCGGTTAATAAATCTCAATTGGATAAAGCCGCTGCCGCTGCTACGGCAATCGTAACAGAAGGTAATAATATCAAAGTTGATAAGATCACTAATGGTGATGGCTCTACAAATTACAAAGTAGGCCTCAAAGACCAAATAACAATGGGAACTGATGCTACGAAACAAATTGCGATGGATGGTACAACAGGTACGATCAAAGCCGGTGACAAGGTTACAATCGACGGCAATAAAGGCACCATTAACGCCGGTGATAAAGTTGAAATCGATGGTGATAAGGGCACAATCAAGGCTGGTAATGTGGCGATTGACGGTACAAACGGTACAATTAAGGCTGGCGACAAGGTAACTATTGATGGTAAAGATGGTAAGATTGCAGCAGGTAAGGTCTCTGTTGATGGCAAGGACGGTCATGTGACAGGTTTGGAAAACAAAGATTGGGATCCTAACAACATCACAAGTGGTCGTGCTGCTACAGAAGATCAATTGCAGAAGTCCCATAAAGCCTTGGATAATAAGATTAATAATTTAGGTGATGACATTACGAAGAAAGGCATGGATTTTGCCGGTAATACAGGTGATTTCCACCGTGATTTAGGTCAAAAGGTTACCATCAAAGGTGAAGGACAAGGGGCCGATAGCGATTATTCCGGCGAAAATATCAAAACAGTAGCCGAAAATGGTAATGTTACTATTAAAATGGCTAAGAATCTTAAGACCGACAGTATTACTACCAAAACAGTTACTGCTGATACGGTCAATACTGATAAGGTGAAAGTCGGCAAAAATGGTCAAGATGGCGTTTCCATTACAGGTCCAGACGCTGCGAATGGTACAGACGGCAAAGTAGCTGTTACAGGTAAAGACGGTAAAGATGCTGTATCTATGTCGGGCAAAGACGGCGTTGGTCACATCGGTTTAACTGGCAAAGATGGTCGCAATGCGGATATAACTGCTGATAAGGGTGATTCTGATCTCGGAGGCAATGCTATTACTCGTATTAAGTACCAAGATGAACAGGGCAAGACACATCAAGTGGCAACCAAAGACGATGGTATGAAATACGGTGGCGATTCCGGTAATGTGATTAACAAAAAGCTTAACGAACAGATAAACGTAGTCGGTGGCATTACTGATGCTAACAAGTTGACTACAGAAGATAATGTAGGCGTCGTATCTGACGGCACTAATCTTAAAGTTCGTATGGCGAAAGATTTGAAAGGTCTTACATCTGTAACTACTAAGGATGCTGGAGGTAACTCTACGGTTGTAAACGGCAGTGGCATAACCATTACTCCTGCTAGTGGTAACACCGTAAGCCTTACTAAAGATGGATTGAATAACGGTGGTAAAACAATTAGTAATGTAGGCCCTGGTGTAAACGGCACGGATGCGGTTAACGTAAATCAATTGAAGGGAGTTACGGAGGGAATGGCTAATGCTATTAATTCCGTAGCGGGCGAAACGCAACGTGTAGGTGCTCATGCGGCAGCTATGTCTGCGTTGAAACCGATTCAATATGATCCGTTAGAACCAACTCAAGTGATGGCTGGTATCGGCAATTACAGAGGTGAAACCGCAGCGGCGTTAGGTGTTGCTCACTACACATCGGAAGATACTATGTTCCATGCAGGCGTATCTGTTGGTAGTCGTCATAATATGGTGAATGCCGGTGTAACTCGTAAATTCGGTTCTTCTGATGAGAAGAAGGCTATTCCTGAGCGCTACAAGGGCGGTCCTATCAGCTCTATGTACGTAATGCAGGATGAAATGACTGCTTTGAAAGCTGAAAATGCACGCATGAAAGCGCAGGATGAAAAATTAACTGCAGACTATGCGGCATTGAAAGAAGACAACCTTCGTCTACAGAAAGATAACGAAGAAACTAAACGACAATTAGCTCTTATTATGAGTCGTTTAGGTATGTAAATCATATAGATTTCATTTTATATTCATGTGATAAAAATTTGTTGATGTACCAGAAAATACCCATGAAGATTAGATGATTTTAACCCTATATGGTATATAAAATGAAAGAACGAAAGTCTACTGTGAAAAGACTTTCGTTCTTTTTTTGTATTTGGCTTCACAAACCTTTCATAATAGTGTATAATACAGAACATATAATTTTAATCGAAAATTATGAATATGATTAATTTACTATAAAATCATTAGTTTTAGATTATAAGTGTTGTTTGGCCCATTGTAGCAAGGGTTTTTATGATTGAAAATATATTTAAATGAATAAGAAAATCAATTTTTAAAAGAAGTTTAAAGTTCTGAAAATAAATGAGCGAAATGTGAAAAAAATATATTTACATTCATAAACTAATCTGATATTTTATATGTATAGTAATTAAATTTTTGATGAAAATTTTATTATTTTTAGTGTTTTAGTGTTGGTTTTAGAATCCCTTATAAAACTGTGTGAAAGGTAGGTACTACTAAATGAATCGTATTTATAGGGTAATTTGGAGTCAGGTACGGGGCGCATATGTCGTTGTATCTGAAATCGCAAAAAGCCATACTCGTGGCTCCAAAAGCTTTGTTAGTAATTCCGCTAAAGCTTCGGTAAAAGTTGGCTTGGCGGCTATGGTTTTAACCTGCGGTAGTGGGTTGATTTCGGGTGTTGATGCAGCGCCTAACAGAGGCCTTTCTTTGGCTCCTGGTGAAGGTCCTAATGATGGTGGGTTTACATATTTATATCCTAGCCAAAATTCTCCTTATATTCAAATGTATGATTACAAAACACCGGGGAATCCAGGACAAGGATATTTATATACAAATAATAAGGTGTTTGGCATCCAAATCGGTAACAATGCGAATGCCCGTGCTAATGATGGTTCTGTGTCTGGTATTTCTATCGGTGACTATTCCCAATCTCGTGCGTTGGGTATCGGTTTAGGCCACTATGCTCAATCTGAACAAATCGGTGCTATTGCTGTTGGCTCTGCTGCGAAGGCAAAAGGCTTTAACTCTTTGGCGATGATGCGTCAAGCCTATGCAGGTGAACAATATGCGGCAGCTATTGGTACGGCAGCATCTGCACAAGGTAAAGCGAGCTTGGCTATGGGTCACTCCGCATTAGCAACAGGTGATCAATCTATTGCTATTGGCTCTGCAAATCCAACACCAATGAAGGATGATAAAGGTACACCGTATACAGCATATGACGGAACTACTAATACTCAAGCTAATGCAGCTCGTTCTATTGCTATCGGTCAAGGTGCTAAATCAAATACCGTAGATAGCATAGCTATGGGTACAGGTGCTAATGTAGTAGCAGGCACAAATTATAAAGGCGAGAATTATACTCACGGCATAGCTATCGGCAGTAATGCTCTTTCTCAGGGAATACAAGGTGTAGCTATTGGTAACGGTGCAGCACATTATCGTGATAATGCGGTTGCTCTTGGTAACAATGCGCAAACTCGTGCCAAAGACGGCATCGCTATCGGTAATAATGCTGAATCCGGCATTCAAAATGATCCTCAATACAAAGTAAATAATTCCGTTGCTGTAGGTAACTCTGCACGTGCTCATGGTGGTTCCGGCGTTGCTCTTGGTAATGATACATATGCATTGGGCGGATCTTCTGTGGCTGCAGGTAATGCGGCATGGGCATTAGGTGAACGTTCCACAGCTATCGGTAACAATGCTCATTCTGAAGGTTACGGCTCTATTGCTATGGGTCGTGAAGCGAGTGCTTTGAGTACTCAAGATGGAGACAAGAAAAATGTTGTGGCTATCGGTGATGATGCACAAGCAACTGGCTCCCGTTCCATCGCATTGGGCGTAAGCGCTCAAGCTGGTACATTAGAACGTGTACGTGATCGTAGCGTTTACAAAGATAATCCTGAATTAATCACTAAACTTAAAGCTCAAAAAGAAGTAACTGATGCAGTAGCAATCGGTAGCGAAGCAAGTGTACAAGAAAACGAAGGCTTAGCTCTCGGTAGCAAAGCAACAGTAAATAATGTTCGTGGCGTTGCATTAGGTGCTAATTCTGCAACAGCTGCCCCTGTAAGCACAGCTAGTGAAACTATTAATGGTTTAAAATACAACTATGCAGGTGGTACTGCTGATTCCACAGTTAGCGTAGGTAATACTTCTACAAAACGTACAATTACAAACGTTGCTGCTGGTCGTGTAAGTGCACAATCTACAGATGCTATTAATGGTAGCCAATTATATGGCGTTGCTAATGCAGTAGGTAATGTAGCTAACAGCACTAAGAATATCTTAGGCGGCAATGCTCAGGTTGACCAAAACGGCTCTATCACCATGACTAATATTGGTGATACAGGTAAAAACACTATTCATGAAGCTATCAAATCCGCAAATTCTGGTTGGGAACTTCAAGTTAATGGCCAAAAGGTTAAAGATGTAAAAGCTCCAAACCGTACAGTGAACTTTAACGCTGGTAAAAATATTAAATTAGAAGGCTCTGGAGACAATGTTACGGTTGCAACAGTTGATAATGCAAACTTCAACTCCGTTACAACTGGTATCGTATCTATGAGCAAAACCGGTATCAATGCTGGTGGTTATCAAATTACCAATGTACAATCTGGCGGTGATACATTAACAAATGCGGCTAATATCGGTGATATTTCTCGTATTGCTGCAAAATACGATAAATACTTGCAACGTGGTTCTGCAACGTATGAAGCAAACGGTAATGGCAAGATTAACATGACCGGTACAAATGGCTTGACTGCTGAAGTAACAGGTTTGAAAAACACGTATGTTACATCTGGTACAGTATCCAATGACGGTAAGAGATTGACATTGACACGTAATGACAATCAAACATTCGATGTTGATATTTCTAAAATCTCTAATGGTCTTTCCAAAACTGACTACCGTTTGATTGCAAACCCTGCAGCAGGTAGCAATGGCGAATATAAAGTAGCTGCTGATGGTAGCATGACATTGACTGTTGCTGATGCTGATGGTTCCAACCCTAGACAAGTTAAGTTGACGAACCTTGCTTCTAAAGAGCAACAAGATATCAATACTACTAATATCACAAATAACACTAACAAGATTGCTAAAGGCTTAAGCTTCCAAGGCGATAACAATGTTAAAATCAACAAACAACTTGGCGATACTTTAGGTATTACAGGTGGCGCTACAGGTGCTTTGTCTGACAACAACATCGGTGTTGTAGCTAAAGACGGCAATCTAAATGTTAAGTTGGCAAAAGACCTAACAGGTTTGAACAGCGTAACTGCAGGTTCTGTTCGCGTAGGTAAACATAGCGACAATAAAAACTATGTAACTGGTTTGGACAATAAAGAATGGAATGTTCAAAACCCTACCATTACATCTGGTCGTGCAGCAACTGAAGATCAGTTGAAAAAAGTGTCTGATGAAATTAAGACTACTAATGCGGCTAAAACAGATTACCGTTTGATCAACAATGCAAACTCTGCAGACGGTTCTTACTCTGTAGAAAACAACAAGGTTGATTTAAAAGTTAAAGATGAAGCTCATCCTAACAGCCCTGCTAATACAGTAACAATCAACAACATCGCATCCAAAACTGAATTGGATAAATTGACAGAACGCGCTGTTAAATATGATCTTAACGGTACTACTGTTAATAAAAACAAGGTTACTTTGGAAGGCCAAGGCGGTACAACAATTACTAACTTGAAAGCTGGTGAAGTATCTTCTACTTCTACAGATGCTGTAAACGGTAGCCAATTACATGATGTGAAAATCGAAGCAGGTAAACATTCTAAAGTTACTGTTTCCGATGATAACCTCAAATTGACAACTACTCCTGCTACAAGCACTGAAGGTGCTAAATATGATCTTCGTTTGAACAACAAAGTGACATTGGGTAGCGGTAACAATCAAGTAGTTCTTGATGGTACAGCAGGTAGAGTAACTGCTAGTGGCGTTGTAATGGGCGCTCAAACTGTTCAAAATACGAAACATGCAAGCGAAACTGGTAATTATGTAACTAACTTGGACAATAAGAACTGGGATTCCACATCTATCGTATCCGGTCGTGCAGCGACTGAAGATCAGTTGAAAAAAGTTAGCGAGCAAATTACTCAACAAGGTAGCAGTGCAACTGACTATCGTCTTGTAAGAAACTCCAGTGCTGATGGTTCCTACAAGGTAAACGACAATGGTGAAGTATCCTTGACTGTAGAGGATAAAAACCATGCAGGCGTTAAAGAGCAAGTTACAATCAATAACATTGCATCCAAGACTTCTGTAGATAAATTGACAGATCGTGCTGTTAAATATGACATCAATAACGGTGTTGTTGATAAAACTAAGGTAACATTGGAAGGCGCTAATGGCACTACTATTACAAATGTAAAAGACGGTGCTGTAACAGCTACATCTACAGATGCTATTAATGGTAGCCAATTGTTCAAGACTAAAGAAGAATTGATCAATAAAGGCATGAAATTCGGTGCTGACTCCGGTAACGTAATCAATAAAAAACTTGGTGAACAAGTAAACGTTAAAGGTGGCATCACAGAAGCATCCAAATTGACTGCTGAAGACAATATCGGTGTTGTATCCGATGGCTCTAACGACTTGAAAGTTCGTTTGGCTAAAGACCTTAAAGGTTTGAACAGCGTAACTGTAGGTGATACAAAAGTTACTTCCAACGGTGTAACTATCAGCAACGGCGCTACAAACAATGCATCTGTATCCCTTACTAAAACAGGCTTGGATAATGGTGGTAACAAGATTACTAACGTTGCTCGTGGTACAATCGACAGCGATGCAGTAAACTTGGCACAATTGAAAGAAGTATCCAACAGTGCATCTGCAGCAAATACAAAGGTAGCTGAAGGTAAAAACATTAAAGTTGATGAAAGCATCGACAATGTAACTAAAGCTAAAACATATACTGTAGGCTTGAAAGATGAAGTAACATTAGGCGCAGGTAATACAGCTATCAATATCAACGGTACAACAGGTATCGTGAAAGCCGGCACTGGCGATAATGCTGTGACTATCAATGGCACAAATGGTACTATCAACTCCGGTAAAGTGACTATTAATGGTACTACAGGTACTGTTAATGAATTGACTAACAGAACTTGGAATCCTAATGCTATTACTAATGGTCAAGCTGCGACAGAAGATCAATTAAAAGTAGTAGACAATAAAATTGATACTACAAAAACTGAAATCGTAGAAAAAGGCTTGAATTTCCAAGGCGATGCAGGTACTGCAATTCATAAAGACCTTGGTCAAACATTGAAAATCTCTGGCGGTCAAGCTGACGCATCCAAACTTTCAGAAAATAACATCGGCGTAGTTAATAACAACGGGGTATTGAATGTTAAACTTGCTAAAGATTTGACAGGCTTGAACAGCGTAACAACTGGTAATACTGTTATCAATAACGATGGTTTGAAAATCAACAACAAACAATTCGTTACAGAAAACGGCTTCAATGCTAACGATACTCAAATTACAAACGTGAAAGCTGGTACAGAGGATAACCACGCAGTTAACCTTAAACAGTTGAAAGAAGTATCTAACAACGCAGCTGCAGCTAAAACTGTTGTAAAAGCTGGCAAAAACATCAATGTAACTGATTCTGAAGATCCACTTACTAAAGCTAAAACTTACACAGTTGGTTTACAAGACACAGTAACATTGGGTTCTGGCAATACTGCTGTTAATATCGACGGCACAAAAGGTATTGTGAAAGCTGGCGAAGGCAACAATGCTGTGACTATCAACGGTACAAACAGCACAATTAATGCTGGTAACGTAGCGATTAACGGTGCAACAGGCAATATCAATTCCGGTAAAGTTCTTGTTAATGGTGCTAAAGGTACTGTAAACAACTTAACAAATATCACTTGGGATGCTGACCATATCACAAGCGGTCAAGCTGCAACAGAAGATCAATTGAAAGTTGTTGATAAGAAAATTACTGACAATGGTAGTAACTTGACTAAGAAGGGCTTGAACTTCAAAGGCGATGACGCTACAAGCATTCATAAAGATCTTGGCGAAACATTAGATGTTGTAGGTGGTACTTCCGATAAAGCTAAATTGTCTGACAATAACATCGGCGTGGTATCTGAAAACGGTAAGTTGAATGTTAAACTTGCTAAAGAGTTGACTGGTTTAACAAGTGTAACAACTGGTGCTACAACAATTAATAACGAAGGTTTAACAATTGGTGGTAAGAAATTCGTTACGGCTAACGGCTTTGATGCTAACAATACACAAATCAAAAACGTAAAAGCTGGTACTGAAGGTAATGATGCAGTTAACTTGAATCAATTGAACGAAGTTAAAAATGCGTCTAACACTACAGTAGAAGGTAGCGAAAACATCAATGTTGATTCCACAGTAGACCCTAATACACACGCTAAAACTTATAAAGTAGCATTGAAAGACAATGTAACTTTAGGTTCTGGCAATAATGCAATCAACATCAATGGTACTACAGGTATCGTGAAAGCTGGTGACGGTGCTAATGCTGTGACTATCAATGGTACAAATGGCACTATCAACTCTGGTAAAGTGACTGTTAACGGTACTGCTGGTACTGTAAACAACTTGACAAACATTACTTGGGATGGCAAAAACTTCACAAGCGGTCAAGCTGCAACAGAAGATCAATTGAAATCTGTTGATAAGAAAATCACTGACAACAGCACTGACTTGACTAAGAAAGGCTTGAACTTCCAAGCTGATTCTGGCGAATTAATTCATAAAGATCTTGGTCAAACATTGGATGTTGTAGGTGGCATTACTGAAAAATCTAAATTGTCTGACAACAACATCGGTGTGGTATCCGAAAACGGTAAGTTGAATGTTAAACTTGCAAAAGACTTAACAGGCTTGAACAGTGTAACAACAGGTCAAACAACTATCAACAACGATGGCTTGACAATCAATAACAAACAATTCGTTACAGATAATGGCTTCAATGCTAACAATACACAAATCAAAAACGTAACTGCTGGCGTGGAAGATAACGATGCTGTAAATGTTAAACAATTGAACGATGTAAAAGCTGCATCTAATACAAAAGTAGAAGGTAGCAAAAACATCAATGTTGATGAAACTGTAGATAATGTAACAAAAGCTAAAACTTACACAGTTGCATTGAAAGATACTGTAACATTAGGTTCCGGTAATAATGCAGTCAACATCGACGGTACAAAAGGTATCGTAAAAGCTGGTGAAGGCGCTAACGCAGTGACTATCAATGGCGTAAACAGCACAATCAATGCTGGTAAAGTAGCGATCGATGGTGTAACAGGTAACATCAATGCTGGCAAAGTTCTAGTTAACGGTGCAAATGGTACTGTAAACAACTTGACTAACAGAACTTGGGATCCTAATAACATCACTAAAGGTCAAGCTGCAACAGAAGATCAATTGCAATCTGTAGATCAAAAAGTTACAGACAACAGTAAGAAAGGCTTGAACTTCCAAGCTGACTCTGGTGAATTAATTCATAAAGACCTTGGTCAAACATTGGATGTTGTAGGTGGTATTTCTGATAAAGCTAAATTGTCTGACGGCAATATCGGTGTTGTATCCGAAAACGGTAAGTTGAATGTTAAACTTGCAAAAGATTTAACAGGCTTGAACAGCGTAACAACTGGTCAAACAACTATCAACAACGATGGTTTGACAATCAACAACAAACAATTCGTTACAGCTAATGGCTTCAACGCTAACAATACGCAAATCAAAAACGTAACAGCTGGCGTAGAAGATAACGATGCTGTAAATGTTAAACAATTGAACGATGTAAAAGCTGCATCTAATACAAAAGTAAAAGGTAGCAAAAACATCGACGTTGATGAAGCTGTAGATCCAACTACAAAAGCTAAAACTTACACAGTTGCATTGAAAGACACTGTAACATTGGGTTCCGGTAACACAGCTGTTAACATCGACGGTACAACTGGTATCGTAAAAGCTGGTGAAGGCGCTAACGCAGTGACTATCAATGGCGTAAACAGCACAATCAACGCTGGTAAAGTAGCAATCGATGGCGTAACAGGTAACATCAATGCTGGTAAAGTTCTTGTTAACGGTGCAAACGGTACTGTAAACAACTTGACTAACATTTCTTGGGATCCTGCACACATCACAAGTGGTCAAGCTGCAACAGAAGATCAATTGAAAGTTGTAGATAGCAAAATCGATAAGAACACTGAAGACTTGACTAAGAAGGGCTTGAACTTCCAAGCTGACTCTGGTGATTTAATTCATAAAGACCTTGGTCAAACATTGGATGTTGTAGGTGGCATTACTGATAAAGCTAAATTGTCTGACAACAATATCGGTGTTGTATCCGAAAACGGTAAGTTGAATGTTAAACTTGCAAAAGATTTAACAGGCTTGAACAGCGTAACAACGGGTCAAACAACTATTAACAATAATGGTTTGACAATTGGCGGTAATACATTTGTTACAAACAACGGCTTCAATGCAAACAATACACAAATCAAAAATGTTAAAGCTGGTACAGAAGATAGCGATGCTGTTAACCTTAAACAATTGAACGAAGTAAAAGCTGCGTCCGATACTAAGGTAAAAGGTAGCAAGAACATTCATGTTGAAGAAGAAATCAACGATCTTACAAAAGCTAAAACATACACTGTAAACTTGAAAGACACAGTGACATTGGGCTCCGGCAATACATCAGTTCATTTCGATGGTACAACAGGTATCATTAGAGCTGGCGAAGGTGCTAATGCTGTAACTATCAATGGTACAAACGGTACAATCAACTCCGGTAAGGTAACTATCAACGGTGGTTCTGGTACTGTTAACGATTTGACTAACAGAACTTGGGATCCTAATAAGATCACTAACGGTCAAGCTGCAACAGAAGATCAATTGAAAGTTGTAGATAATAAAATTGATAAGAACACTCAAGACTTGACTAAGAAAGGCTTGAACTTCAAAGGCGACTCCGGTGAAGCTATCCATAAAGACCTCGGTCAAACATTGGAACTTAAAGGTGGCGAAGCTGATGCTTCTAAACTTTCAAATGGTAACATTGGCGTAGTTAATGAAAACGGTAACTTGAACGTTAAACTTGCTAAGAACCTTAAAGGTCTTGACTCTGTAACCGTTGGTTCCGATCCAAACAAACAAGTTGTACTTGACAATAAAGGTGTATCTGTAGGTGGTAAAACATACATTTCTAACGAAGGCTTAAACGCAAATAATCAAAAGATTACTAACGTGGCAGCTGGTGTAAATGATACAGATGCAGTTAACGTTCAACAGTTGAAGAGCAGCATGGCGGCAGCAACTACGACAGTGAAAGCTGGCGATAGCGGCAATACAACTGTAGAAACTACAGTTAATGCAGATAAGTCTAAAACATACACTGTAGATATCAAAAAAGACTTGAACTTACGCAGTGTAACTACAACTACAGACGATCAACAACACTCCACTTTAACAAACGGTAGAGGTGTTACAAGCACTGATACATTTGGTAATAAGACTACTCTTACTGCAGATAATGTGAAAGTATCTGATAGTCAAAATAATACAACTCAAACAACAGCTAAAGGTGTACTTGTAGATAATCCAACTAAGGCCACTGAGTTGACTGTTGACGGTGTTGTAACTACTGACAAAAAGACTAAGAGAACAAGCACAACTGCAGATGGTGTGGTTGTTACATCTGGCATGGGTAGTACTAAAGTAACTACTACTGTTAGCAGCAACGGTGTTGCAATTACTACTCCTCCAGCAGGTCAAGGGTCCCCTAAAGATGGTACTGGTGCAGTAACATTGACTAAGGACGGCTTGAACAATGGTGGCAATAAAGTTGTTAACATGGCAAGTGGTTATGGCGAAGGCGAAGATATCAACAATATTGCTGATAATAGCAGCAGCTTAACAAATGGTGCTAACATCGGCGACTTGAAAAAAGGTATCGATGGCCTTAAGAAAGCTGGCTTAGACTTTGCAGGTGACAAAGGTGAATTCCATCGTAACTTAGGTGAAAAAGTAACCGTTAAAGGTGGCGTTACTGATGAAAGCAAACTTTCCTCTGCAAACAATATCGGTGTTATTTCCGATAACAACGGCAGCTTGAATGTTCGTTTGGCAAAAGATATTACTGGTATCAACTCCATTACAACTATGGATAACTCCGGTCATACAACTGTAACAAACGGTAATGGTATCACAATCAAAAATAATGGTGGTGGCAGCGTATCCTTAACAAGCTCTGGTTTGAATAACGGTGGTAATAAGATTACTAACGTAGCACCAGGTGAAATTAGCTCCACTTCTACTGATGCTGTTAATGGTTCCCAACTTAATCGTGTTGCAAACAGCATGAATAATGTTGTAAAAGAAGTTCGTCAAGTTGGTGCTTTATCCTCCGCGTTGTCTGCATTGAAACCTATGGCTTATGATCCTTACGAACCTACTCAAATCATGGCAGGTTATGGTAACTACCGTGGTGACTCCGCATTGGCATTAGGCGTGGCTCATTACAAAAATGAATCCATGATGTTACATGCTGGCGTAGCTTGGGGGGGTAGCAATAGCCATATGATGGCAAATGCTGGTGTAACTTGGAAAGTAGGCAACAGAGACGGTGAAGCAGAAACTGCAGATCGTTATCGTAAAGGACCTATCAGTTCTACATATGCAATGCAACGTGAACTTGCTGCAATGAAAGCTGAAAATCAAGGATTAAAAGGTGAAGTAGCTGATTTGAAAGCTGAAAATGAACAAATGAAAGCTAATATTGCTGCAATGATGGCAAGACTAGGTTTATAATACGTTCATGCTGAACATTACGGGTTGAGGATTCCCTTTTGGGGGTCCTCTCACCCGATTTAATTCGTTGATAGAAAAGAGGAATATATAATGAAAAAATCCACTTTGCTTGCTTTCACAGCGGCAGTATTATTCGGCAGTGGCGTATTCCATGTTAATGCGGCATCTGCTACATTTGATGATCCATTGCTTTTACCAAATCCGGCTAAAGCGCCTACAACAGGTTCTGTTGTATTGGTTCCTGTGGCTAGCCCTCAGGCAGTGCAAAGTATCCATGAATTTGTGAAAGCATGGGAAAATGCGGAAAAACACATTGCTTTAGCTGAAAGCAAAAAGAATAATCATCAAGCGTTAACTAAAGAAGAAGCTAAATGGTTACATTCTAAAGATAAGCATAACTATGCTGATTATTTCCGTAAACATTCTTTAGGTTATGTACATGGCCAAGAAACTGCATTGAACTGGAATGGTGAAAACCGTAATAAAAACGAGTATAGCTATTACACATTCCCTAAATATGATAAGGACCAAGGTTACACAAATAGCTATGGTTACAATGTATTGCGCAGCATGGTTGATCGCATGAATGAATTGCTTCAAAAACAAAAGGCCGTTGGCGGTCCTTTGACTGATGAAGAAGCACAAGCATTGGAAGATGCTATGCTTGATATCATGGCTCAAGATCAAGAACATGTATCTAATGAAGAATTGCGTTATTACATGAACGAAGCAGTTTGGTTTGCTACAAAACAAACTGTAAAAAATATGTCTGCAGAAGAACCTTCTGTTGGAGACATGCACGAAATTAACCTTCGTGAAGCGATTCAGACAGATAACTAATCATCTAATACATATATAATCACATTATATGTATAGCTTTTGTTATAAGGAATGTGCAGTTACAATAACCTTATATAAAAGTTTTTAATATACAGTGTTGAGACACAAATAAGGGATTCTATTAACACACTGTCATATAGACAAGAAGTCGCAACAGAATGCAATAGATGTATTCTTGTTGCGGCTTCTTTTTATTTTAAATTCTCCCTATATGATATGTCTGAAAGAGTAATATAACTCAAGTTTTAAATCTGTAAAATTAGGCCGTGAAATTGTGCAAAAATAATAATAAAATTTTCCTGAAATTTGTCGTAAAAATTGTCCAAATATTGTTGACATCAGTATATGGAAATGTTATTATATTCAAGTACCCCATATGAAGGGGCACAGATCTTTGAAAACTGAACAATGATAGGTAATCAATCAAAATGATTGAACATATGCCAGAGTGCGGGTTTTGACACAGTCAAAACCAACCATAATTCAAAGCTACTTAATGGTAGCGACAACAAATAATGAGCTATTCAAATAGCTTCAAGATATCTTGGAGAGTTTGATCCTGGCTCAGG
>NZ_JANGAL010000040.1:0-274 GCF_024461875.1 Veillonella parvula | reverse complement strand
ATGAGAGATGGCGAGACGACGGCAGTTCCGCTTGAAGAAGTGGCGGGAAAATTAAAGATGGTAGATCCGAAATGCGGATTGATCAAAGAAGCGAAAACAATAGGTATCAGTTTTGGCGATGAATAAACGAAATAAACTAAGAAATCAGGCAGAGGTGTAAAACATGTCATATACGGCGCTTTATAGAAAATTTCGCCCGGCAGAGTTTGGAGATGTAAAAGGGCAGGATCATATTATTACAACATTACAGAATCAGATCAAGGCAAACCGTATC
>NZ_JANGAL010000039.1:0-274 GCF_024461875.1 Veillonella parvula | reverse complement strand
ATTACTGATCCTCCTTACATTTATTCAGATATTATTGACAATTTCAAATAAATTATCGTAATTATATCATATAATTTCATAAAACAAACAGTTTGGGTAAAATAAAAAAAAGAAAAATCTGATAAGATTTTCCCTTTTATATCTGTTCTGTCCTTACTGATTCCCATCCACCAACATGAGACTGATACTTAAAAACTTTTACCGTCTTATATACTCTTAAACTCATTCTTTAATTTTTTTCTCCTCTGCCTTTTCCATCTGCGCAGCCAAAAAG
>NZ_JANGAL010000038.1:0-275 GCF_024461875.1 Veillonella parvula | reverse complement strand
ATAACTTCCTGCTCTGTACTTCTTGCCGCACCTGCAACTGTCTGCCATGTCACATACTTATCGTCTGTTGTCAACTGATTATCTTCTTTCAGTCTGCTGAACGTCTTACCACTGTAATAACGCATAAATCCTGTTCCGTTTACGATCTCTGTATCCGCTGCCGGGAACTCACATCCGAAGAACATTCCCTGAATGTAGATCGGCTGTCCGAGGTTCGCTTTGAACTCTTCCATCTGAACAACGCCGCCTTGACCTCTCGGAATTGTCCACTGTGC
>NZ_JANGAL010000037.1:0-277 GCF_024461875.1 Veillonella parvula | reverse complement strand
GAGACCGGTTATTGTTGAGATGAAAAATGATCTTGTGGCGCAGAAAGGAGTTTGCCTTGCCAATAGTTCCTATTTGAGGGAATGGTTTGAGCTGCACGAAGTTCCGGTATATCTCGAAACAAAGTTAAAAGAAGTAAAAGAACATTCGGTGATCTGTACAGATAAAACCGGAAAAGAGATAGAGATTCCTTGTGACTCTGTGATCGGATCAGTCGGTTACCTGCCTAATCCGCTGGAAAGAAAAGGAAAGAATATTTACCTGGTCGGCGATTGTGAA
>NZ_JANGAL010000036.1:0-277 GCF_024461875.1 Veillonella parvula | reverse complement strand
GAGCACCGCCTTGCCAAGGCGGGGGTCGCGAGTTCGAATCTCGTTTCCCGCTCCATAAACATTCCTCGATAGCTCAGTCGGTAGAGCAATCGGCTGTTAACCGATCGGTCGTAGGTTCGAGTCCTACTCGAGGAGCCATTTTTATTGGCCCGTTGGTCAAGCGGTTAAGACACCGCCCTTTCACGGCGGTATCCCGGGTTCGATTCCCGGACGGGTCACCACATGGACGATTAGCTCAGCTGGGAGAGCGCCTGCCTTACAAGCAGGATGTCGGCAG
>NZ_JANGAL010000035.1:0-286 GCF_024461875.1 Veillonella parvula | reverse complement strand
ATTTTTTGAGTGGGCAAAAGCTGCGGAAGGAAAAGGGATTAAAGTAATCATCGCAGGAGCCGGAATGGCTGCACATCTTCCGGGAATGTGTGCGGCGCTGTTCCCGATGCCGGTGATCGGAGTGCCGATGTCAGGAAAGAATCTGGATGGTATGGACGCTCTTTACTCGATCGTTCAGATGCCGCCGGGAATTCCGGTTGCGACTGTTGCGATTGACGGTGGAATGAACGCTGCGATTCTTGCGGCAAAAATCCTCGCTGTATCAGATGAAGAGGTATTAAAAAAG
>NZ_JANGAL010000034.1:0-291 GCF_024461875.1 Veillonella parvula | reverse complement strand
ATAAAATTCTAAAATGGAATCTCTATCCTGTTTTTGTTTCTTTACATTGATTTTTTCAAAATTATCCGATACAGGAATCCATGGCTTTGTATCCGAAAATCCACAGTATCTTTCATCTGTCCATTGCATCGGGGTACGGCTGTTATCTCTTGAACGGGCGGCCAGAATTTCCAGCGCCTCCTCTTTTGTTTTTCCTTCGTTTAAAAGAATCTCATAGTAATTCCGACTCTCTACGTCTGCATACTGCTCAATAGATGTATAGTGCGGATTCGTCATTCCGATTTCTTCTCC
>NZ_JANGAL010000033.1:0-294 GCF_024461875.1 Veillonella parvula | reverse complement strand
ATATCTCAGTGAATAGGCCTCAGCTACAAGCATTTCCGTGTATCGGGTACTGAAATAGTGATTAATGGGTATACGAAATAAAACGTCATTGGTTTTCGCTTTACTGGCCTTGTGTATACCCTTCCCTCTATGGCAGCTAACCTCCTATATCCACCAGGATCATCTCTGTCTCCAGAGGTCCTAACTTCCTTCGTACTGCCTGCCCATAACCAAGGTGTCAGCTTTGCTCCCTAACGGGGTCATGCCCCATGGAAAATATTCCTGCCGACTACTGGCTCATTCTTTGTATTATTG
>NZ_JANGAL010000004.1:0-137606 GCF_024461875.1 Veillonella parvula | reverse complement strand
AAGCTCATAAACGCCGAAAGTACTTGGCTGGAGACGGCCTGGGAGGATAGGAAGCCGCTGATTAAGCTAAAGGCACACCTAAGGGTGTGTCTTTTTTTGTTGTATCACCTTTTTCCGAACGTAAGCTGTACAGAACTGCGGAGCAGTGAAGGTAAATCCATAATGAGCATTGATAGGAATTTAAGTTTAGTTGTAGAAAAAATGATCTTTTTTATACGTCTATTTTCTTGATACTTTTATTAAAAATATGGTATTCTCATTGTGTATGTAAGTGGATGGGAGTGATTATTTTATATGTATAAATATGGCAAGAGTTGTATTAAAAAGTTGTTATATTGTATGGCAATATGTATTGCAATCTTAGCGGTTTCTATTGGGGTTATGTGGGGCCTGTCTTCAGATTACAAGTTATATGGTGTACCAGTACTTAATTACCATCAAATAAATGATGAGAAACACTCCGCTTTAACATTGCATGTGGATCAGTTTAAGGAGCAGATGGAATACCTCCATAATCATGGCTATAATACGATTACATTGAATCAGTTGTATGATTATTTACAAAATGGTTCGGATTTACCAGAGAAGCCTATAGTAATAACATTTGACGATGGTTATGTAGATAATTATGAACATGCATTGCCTATATTAAAAGAATATAATATGAAAGCTACTTTGTTCATGATTAGTGACGCAGCCAATACGCCTGGTTTTGTAAACACTGCACAAATGCACCAAATGGAGTCTGCTGGTTTTGATATTCAAGGGCATACAAATCATCATAAGATACTAACTCATATGGATCCTACGGAATTGCCTGATGCCATTCTCGGTGGTAAAACATCTATGGAAGGTATCTTAGGAGAACCTATTAGTTACTTGGCGTATCCTGGTGGTTTTAATGATATGCTCGTTCAATATGTTACTAAACAGTCTGGGTATAAAATGGCTTTCACAGTCCAACCAGGGACAGTAAAGCCAGGGGATAATTTATATGCTCTAAATCGACTAGCTGTATTCCAAGGAGATACACCGTATTTATCTTTCTGGTTGCGCCTACATTGTGCACCGCTTATTAAGTATACATGGGCATTGCGTGATACATTACGCGATAATGGATGGCCGATATTGGCGTCTATTATGCCTTTATTTTAGGAGGAATTATGTCTTACGAAGTTGTATCAAGACCCTTACGTGTTGCAGTGTTAACTGTATCTGATACTCGTACATTAGAAACAGATAAAGGAGGCAACAAGGTTCAAGAATTCTTGGAAAAAGCAAATCATATTGTAGCAGATCGCAAAATTGTAATTGATGATTGTGATGCTATAATAAATGCTATGACTCCATGGTGTAATGATGAGTCTATTGATGTCATTATATCTACTGGGGGAACTGGTATTGCTATGAGAGATATTACCATCGAGGCTGTAAATAGCTTATATGAAAAGCATATTCCAGGTTTTGGTGAAATTTTTAGATATTTATCCTATACGGAGGATATTGGAACAAAAGCAATGGCATCTCGTGCAGAAGCTGGTGTTAATAACAATACTTTAATGTTCTCCATTCCTGGGTCTGTAGGAGCTGTTACTTTGGCGATGAGCAAACTCATCATTCCTGAAATGGGGCATTTGGTGCGAGAAATTACAAAATAATACATATATTGAGACTGCTCTTTTGTGAAGCAGTCTTTTTTGAAAGTGCGATTATAATAAGCATTTTGTGGAGATTAAATCCGTCATTGGGGACATAAAGCATGTGCATGAGAACTAAGTGAATTTTTTCGTTATAAATAAAACAATACCATTGCAGTATTGTTTTATTTCATTTATACTAGATTTAGTAATACGTTTGTCCGAGTGCATGAGAAAGGAGACTTTATGAAGTTAAATCAGGCCACGGATTATGCATTTCGCATGGTCTTACATATGGCGCTACTACCTTCGGGTTCGAAGATAACTGGTGCTGTATTGGCTGAGCAAGAGTTGATTCCAGAACGCTTTTTGCTTAAGATTATGCGTAGTCTCATTGCAGCAGGGATTATGAAATCCTTTCGCGGTGTAGATGGCGGATTTGCCCTGAATCGAAGCCCTCAAGAGATATCGTTGCTCGATGTAATTAGAGCAGTAGAAGGGGATGCGTATTTACAACGTTGTTTATATGATGTAGGTTCTTGCTCTAAGTCTTGTAAGGGGCATTGCGCTATAAATGAAGCAATGGGCGTGATTCAGCATCAATTGGTCAATCAGTTGGAAGCGGTTAATTTTAAGACCCTTGCCCAACGAGAACAGTTGATTATTGCTGAGGCTTGAGCTTTTTTACAGTCGCAATGATGCAAGGTTTTTTGTAAAAGCTCGTCAAGTGATGTTAGTATTTTATTCTAAGGAGGAAAACACATGTTTGAAGCTGTAGATTTAGCCCGATTGCAATTCGCGCTAACATCTATCTATCACTGGTTATTTGTGCCGTTCACACTAGGTATGACAGTGACTGTTGCTGCTTTAGAGTGGACCTATGTGTCGACTGGTAAAGAAGTATACAAAAAAATGGCTAAGTTCTGGGGGAAATTGTTCCTAATTAACTTTGCCATGGGTGTGGTGACTGGTATTGTTCAGGAATTCCATTTCGGTATGAACTGGGCAGAATATTCTCGTTTTATGGGTGACATTTTTGGTGCCCCATTGGCCCTTGAAGCATTAATGGCATTTTTCTTGGAATCTACATTCATGGGCGTTTGGATTTTCGGTTGGGACCGCTTACATAAATGTGTTCACGCCCTTGTAGCTACATTTGTAGCGTTAGGTACTAACTTATCTGCGTTCTGGATTCTCGTAGCAAACTCCTTTATGCAACATCCTGTAGGCTTTGTATTACGCAATGGCCGTGCAGAGATGGAAAATTTCCTGACCATCGTTCAAAATGGCTATGTACCTGGACAATTTTTCCATATCGTATTGAATGGTTTATTAACAGCTGGTGTAATTATTATGGCAATCAGTGCATGGCACTTATTGCGTAATAATGCGACAGAGTTCTACCGCCGCTCCGCTAAATGGGGCATGGTTATCGCACTTGTATTTGGTACTTTAGGTGCATTAGCTGGTCATCATCAAGGTCAATACATCACAAAAGTACAACCTATGAAAATGGCTGCTATGGAAGCGTTGTGGGAAACACAAGATCCAGCGCCATTCTCTTTGGTAGCTAATATTGATACTAAAGCACAAAAGAATACAGGTGCTCTTGAAATTCCTGGTGGTTTATCCTTCTTGACTCAAAACTCCTTTACGTCTGGTAAGGTAGAAGGTATTAAAGACCTTCAAGCAAAATCGGAGGCTCAATATGGCCCTGGCAACTATATTCCAGATGTTCCAGCAATCTTCTGGACATTCCGTGTCATGGTAGCATCCGGTTCTCTTATGTTACTTGTTGCCTTTGTAGGTCTTATCCTAAATGCAAAAGACAAGCTTGTTGAAAATCGTACATTCTTAAAAATTATGTTCTGGATGTTGCCATTGCCATTCATCGCTCACTCCACTGGTTGGTTTGTAGCAGAAGCAGGTCGTCAACCATGGCTTGTATATGGTTTGCAATTGACTGCAGATGGTGCGTCTAAATCCGTAACGGCTCCAGAAATTATGACTACAATCATCGGCTTTACACTTGTGTATATCGTGGCTGCTATCGCGGCTATCTACCTTGCTGTAGAACACATTAAAAAAGGTCCAGATGGAAATCCATCTCATGATGTAGTTGAAAAAGAGGAGGCAAGATTATGGAATTAATTTTTAATAACCTTGAAGTGGTATGGTTTATCTTAATTACTGTACTATTCGCTGGCTTCTTCTTATTAGAAGGTTTTGACTATGGTACTGGTATTTTGTTGCCATTCATTGGTAAAACTGACGTTGAACGTCGACAAATGATCAATGCCTTAGGTCCAGTGTGGGATGGTAATGAAGTCTGGATGATTACTGCCGGAGGGGCATTATTCGCATCCTTCCCTCACGTGTATGCTACATTGTTTAGTGGATTCTACTTGGCTCTATTTTTGATGCTTGCAGCTCTTATTATTCGTGGTGTATCCTTTGAATTCCGTTCTAAGAGCCCTAATTTGTTATGGCGTAAAACATTCGACTACTGCATCTTCTTTGGTTCCTTGATTCCTGCACTATTGTGGGGTGTTACAGTAGGTAACTTGATTCAAGGTACTCCAATTGATGCAAGTATGACATATGTTGGTACTTTTTCTGATTTATTAAGTCCATACACCATACTTTGTGGTATTGCGTTCATTTTGGTATTTACATACCATGGTGGTTTATTTACTTCTATTAAAACAGCTGGTGCTGTTTCTGAGCGCGCTCGTGCGGCATCCTTGGTAGTAGGTGTTCCTACAGCTATCGGTGCATTGGCATTGGTAGGTGCAACTTACGTGTATACAGATTTGTTTAATTCTGTATTAGCTATAGTTTGCTTTGCATTAGCTATCATGTCCTTCCTCATTTCTTGGGGTGCAGCACGCACTCGAAATACAAAATGGGGTTTCTTATTCAGTTGTTTATCTGTTATTTCTGTAACAGCTGCATACTTTGCAGGTTTGTTCCCTCGCATCATGGTTTCTTCTTTGAATCCTGAGTGGAGCTTGACTATTACTAATGCAGCTAACTCTACTTATACGTTGACTTTGATGACTTGTGTAGCCTTCGTATTTGTGCCAATTATTTTGGTTTACCAATCTTGGGTATATTGGACATTCCGTCATCGTGTAACAGAAAAAGATTTACACTATTAATAGTATAGCTTTACAACTTATGTAAGTTGTAAAAATTAGGTCTTAATGTGAGGCGTGCCGTAGCGGCACGCCTCTTTTTTATGGTAAGATGAATATAATATTGATAAATTTAGATTCACTTGGACTCTTGTAGGCTTAGTAATAGGGATTTAAATTTGTTTGAGTTTATATATTTAAATAGATTTACCGTAGAGGATAGTATGATACAGCGTACCGCATTTAAAGCGCTGCTAGAACATAAAGGACCGCTTGTGCTACTCGGCTTAACCTGTTTAGTAGAAAGTCTGTCCATTGTTGGGCAAGCCTGGTTCTTTGGAACCTTAATAAATAATCTTATATTTTTGGAGCATACACTAGCTGACGAAACGAACACCATTATTTATTTGTTTATTGCTATTATTGTGAGATTGGTGGCTCATTATGTTCAAGAGGCGGTAGCAAATCATTTGGGAAGTGCTGTAAAAGCATCCTTTAGAGAACGCTCTTTGGCGCATATGTTTAAGCTCGGTATACAGCATAAGGAACGTCATGGCGATGTCATCCATATGCTTACCGATGGTTTAGAACAAGTAGATGCTTACATAGCACGTTACATTCCGCAGATTTTATATGCTATTATGATTCCTCTTATTATGGGGATTGCCATTGTAAATACATTGCCAATAATTGGTATTATTTTGATTGTTACGGTGCCTTTAATTCCATTTTTTATGATCTTGATTGGGAAGCAAGCTGATCGATTAAATAAGGAACAATGGGAACGTATGAGCTTCCTATCGGGGCATTTTTTAGATGTACTACAAGGGATTACTACGCTAAAGCTCTTTGGCCGTGCAAAGGATCAAATTAAGGTTATTGGTCGATTATCTCAAGAGTTTAAAGATTCCACTTTACGCGTGTTGCGCGTAGCCTTTTTATCTGCATTAGTACTTGAATTAGTGAGTACAATTAGTACTGCTCTGATTGCGGTATATTTAGGTCTAACCTTATTAGATGGTGAAGTCACATTCTTTTCAGCCTTCTTTATTTTGTTGTTAGCGCCGGAGTTCTATACTCCATTTAGACAATTGGGGGCAGCTTTCCACACAGGGATGGCAGGGAAAACATCTATTCTGAAGTATGAAGAATTCATGCAGCGTCCACCTTATTTACCAGTAGGTGGTGAGTCTAAACTTGATAAGCCTATACAGGAAATTGCAATTAAAGATTTAACTTTCACCTATAAAAATAGTGAGAATGGGGTACACCACATTACGCTGCAGGCTGAACGTAATGCACCTATTATGCTCGTTGGTGAAAGCGGAGCTGGTAAATCTACTATGGCCCATATTGTTGGAGGGTTTTTACAGGCTCCGAAAGGAACAGTTACTATCGATGGCATTGATATATGTGATTTAGATATCAACTGGTGGCGTCAGCAAATTATCTATGTATCTCAACATCCACATATTATGAAAGGGTCCTTGCGAGAGGTCTTATCCTTTGGTATGGATGTAAGTGATGCAGAGATTCTTGATGCGTGCAAAGAAGTTCAGCTATTAGATGTTATTAATCGAGAACAAGATGGGCTTGATGCGGTTATCGGTGAAGGTGGGTTAGGTCTTAGTGGAGGCGAGCGGCAACGTATTGCTTTAGCTCGTGCATTCCTCCGGAAGGGTCAAGTATTGATTCTTGATGAAGTGACAGCACATCTAGATGTAAAAACAGAAGCTATTATAAGTACAGCTATTCAGCGTTTGATGGAAAATAAGGTTGCCATCATTATTGGGCATCGATTACAAACTATGCATTGGGCATCTAAGCTATATGTCTTGAAAAATGGATCAATTCTTCAAGAAGGTTCTTATCATGACCTACTTCAAGAAGCGGGTTATTTTAAAGACCTTGTTACATCTGGCTTAGGGCAATTATCAGCAACTCTTGAAGAACCATTGTATATTGGAAAACAATTTGATTCAGAGAATACATTGGTCGTAGATAAACCTATCAATGGCACAGAGCATTTTGTTAAATCTGTTAAATATACTGAGACTTTTAAAGATAATGCAAAAGGTTCTAATATGAGCTTACAAGGTTGGAAGTTGTTGTTTTCTGTATTGAGTCCCGCTAAGTGGTCATTAGTATTGGCCTTGCTATTTACATTCTTAACAGTGTTTATGAATGTTGGGCTTTTGACAGTATCCTCTTGGCTATTGGCATCTGCCGCACTGCAACCAGGACTTACTTATTTAAGTCTTGCAATCGTAGGAGTTCGATTCTTCGGTGTTAGTCGTGCTGTATGTCGTTATTTTGAGCGCTATACATCTCATCGCATGGCATTCCAAGGACTCTATGGCTTGCGCTTGTGGTTTTATGCTCATTTGGAACCATTGGCACCTGCTATACTCAAACGGTTTGGGGCAGGTGATATGTTGGGACGCATCATGGGGGATATAGAGGTATTACAATTCTTCTACTTGCGCACTTTGATTCCACCCGTAGCAGCCGTTGCCTTGACTATATTGATTGCATATGGAGTTTCTACAATTGACAATAGTTTGATTATACCTATTCTTTTGTCGGCCTTCGTATTAGGTGTAATAGTACCTTTGGTTGTTTATTCGTATAATAAAGAATCTTTACGTACGATTGGGCCCCAACAAGGCGATTATAAAGCGCTTTTAAGTGATACTATGGATAGTTTGGAAGATGTGATTAGTTATGGCAATGAAGACATGGTATATAAGCGTATTCAGCATATGATGCGCAATGTAGATGCTCAAAAAGGTACTATTGAGCGAGGCATGAATATGGGTAATACACTATTCATGGGCGGCGTTCAGTTAACTGTAGTTATTGTAGCTATTATGGCTTCTAATGCGTTAACAGGTGCTTGGGCTAGTGTTATGGTAGCGGTGGCTGCCATTGGCACACAGGCTTGGTTTGAAGCGTTACAGCCTATGATTGCTGCTGTTCATCATGGTGCAGAAAGTAAAGTTGCTACAAGTCGTCTCATGGCTCTCAGTAATGAACCGATATCTATTGTAGAACCTATATCACCAAAATCATTTAACCCTAATGATGATATTATTTTTACAGATGTATCCTTTGGTTATGATGAATATCGCCATATTTATGAGAATCTCAGACTACATATTCAGCAAGGGAAATCCATTGCTATCGTTGGTGCTAGTGGGTCTGGCAAGACGACATTATTTAATATGCTTGAGAGGTTATATGATTATGGTGGATCCATTCGTATAGGCTCGGTGGAGTTGAAAGATATTTCAATTGATACTTGGCGTAATGCATTGGGGACTATAACTCAAGATACGTATATTTTTAATGCTTCCTTTAAGGATAATATACGCCTTGCAAGACCTGAAGCTTCTATGGCGGATTTAGATCAAGCCATTAACCGTGCATCATTGCGATCGGTAGTTGAAAAATTACCAGAAGGTATGAATACGATTGTAGGGAGTGGAGGGCAAGGTTTGAGTGGTGGTGAACGTCAAAGAGTTGCATTAGCTAGATTGTTCTTGCGGAATCCTAAAATCGTTTTATTAGATGAACCTTTAGAAGGCTTGGATCAAGTAACAAGAAAAGCTTTACATCGTGACTTGATGCATTATGTAGAGGGTAGGACATGTCTATATATTACGCATCAATTGGAAGGTTTAGAACAAATGGACCGGATTTTATTTATGGATAAAGGGCAAATTGTTGAAGATGGAACGTATGAAGAGCTAATGGCGCTTAAAGGTCGTTTCTATGAATACTGTTATTTATCCATGGCAAGTATTCAATAAAACTAAATATCATTTAAAGTATCTATTATTAATGCTTAATTATAGATTTGAACAATGTTTAATATTACGTTGCAATTTAAGATCTATTATGAATATTAAATTATAATATGACTAATGTTTAACTACATTAATAAGGCCCCTTTTACTATGCAAAAAGGGGCTTTAATTATATTTATATTTAATAGTATATGTAGTATACTTTTATCGATAAATCATGCAATATATGGTATAATTTTTGTGTTAAGAGCTATTATTTCACCCTTGGAGGGGTTATGACTAAAATCTTCACCAAATTACGAGCTTTGGTGGATGAAGCATTATCTGATCGAGATGCGGTGGTGGATAAGGCGCCCGTATTAGAAAAAGCACCTTTAGAACAAGATTTGTTTGACCATCGCTTATTATATATAGAAGAAGATATGGTTAATCGCATGTTGCGTGCCGCTCTTCGTAATCATTGGTTCTTTTATGCTGTAACATTTGAATTTGAACCAAACAATCAAATATTCCTATCCATTATTACAAAATGGGGGAATGTGATTAATGTGGAATTCACCTTAGAGGATTTATGGTTCGATGATTATTCATCATCCTTTGCCATTCGTTTAGATACAAATAATATAGATACAGGTGGGTTTATTTTGAACTCTATTTTACACTTGTTGGGTAACTGGTGTCTAAGTCTCTTCGGTATTTTCTTTAACCCTATTGCATTAGGTGAAAAAGGATCTACTGTACGCTTTGAGAAGAAGGGTATAATTCAGTTTGACTTATTACCTAATACACAAGTGAAGAAATTTATACCCATGCCTGAGCGCCATATTGGTAGTAATGGACCCGTTCTCTTGGGTAACCCGCGTACCAGTCAATCTGTGTTACAGTTGGATTACTATGCATTCCATGATCCTGTAGATACTTTTACAGTACCTGATGTGCCAACTCGTACTAGCTGGCTTCGTTCTATCGATATTGCAGCGGTTCTTTTATTGCCAATAGGTGTATGGATTACATTTATTATCTTGCATCACTACTTACCAACAGAAACATTGGAATTTTCATTCTCTACATACTTTTTAATTTCCTTAGGGATTTTTATCATTTCCTTCTTGGTTATGAATATTCCTCGGTATTTGTACATGTATTTTGATTCTCGCAAACAGTGGCAAAGTGCATTTGTACATAACAATATTAAAATTCAAATGCGTAAACTACACCGACGCATCTTCATGCAACAAGCTACATTGACAGCTGATTGTGATGAGTATACTGCTAATGAAAGCCAAGAGCGAATTAAACACCTTTTGTTGCAAATTCGAGATAAACGATTCCTTGCAAATCGACTTAAAATTGCAGATGATGATAGAGCGCGTAAACAAAAGGTTAAGTTTATTATTGCATATATAGGTTGTACTTTGATTGAGTTGATGTTGTTAATGAACTAATATTGTAAAAACAGAAGACATAATAAAAACGTATCTCTTTGATATGTACTCTCTTTACTGGTTGTCCAGTAAAGAAGGTATATATTACTTATAGAGATACGTTTTTTATTGTAGGGTGTTAATTTTTAATTATCGCTTTTTGCGTCGCTTACGAACTGTTTTTCGACCTTCTTGTTTTTTGTTAGATATAGGAGTCTGTATTGGTTCATAAACTGTCCGATTTACAGTCATAAATGGAGGGTTGCCATATTGATTAGGCTCAGGTTGTCCTGGCAATACCCAGAATAGGAAGCCGATGAGCCATATAAAAAGCTCTAGCATGTAATTGAATGGAGATACGGCAGAGTAGGTATTGATGAAAATCATGATTACCGACCAGAGGATTCCTGCCCATGCATTGAAGCCGATGTCGTGAATACGACGGCCAAATAAGACACAAGATAAAGGAAAGAGGGTTGCCAATAAGAGCCAAATAATGACCCTAGTCAACCAATATGCTGGTAGTGATACAACAAAGTCCAAGAATATGTTATCGATGTAGTGGACAATATGAAATAAAATCATTAAAGCGATGAAGCATATGATAAATTGTAGTCGATTTAACCGTCCCGTTAAGTTAAAAATCGATAAACCCATGCGACGTCCTTGGAATGCAATGAGTAAACCGATGGTACATATGAGCAGTGTTCTTAATACAACATAAAGTAAATCCATAAGTTCCCCTTTATTTATAGCTTATAGTTGAGTTAATTCTGGCAAAACTAACTCAAATGCGACTCCATGTTTTAGCGATTGTACTGTATCTAATGTTGCTTGAATCGCGTTGGTAGTAAAATTCATTGCCAGTTCTGCCGCATCATAAGGAGAATATCCCCTCATTACAGCACCAGATAATACAGCAGTAAAAATATCTCCTGTCCCTGTAGCTTTTACAGGAACCAGAGGTATAGAGTATGTTTTTAAAAAGTCTGTAGGTCCATCGTAGACCGCAATAACAGCATGTGTTTTCGATGGGACGCTGGTCATGATAACCATTTCAGGGCCCATGTGATGTAATTGTTTACATCGCTCACGTAATTCATCTTCGCTAATAGGATTTGTTGAGAATGGAATATCTAATAAGAAGCATGCCTCAGTATAGTTTGGCTTTACGATGTGGGCCTTAGATACAAGTTGGCGCATAGCTACAACCATATCAGGAGTATAAATGGAATAGAGGCGACCATCATCGGCCATTGCGGGATCGACGATAACCATCTGACCATTAGAGGCAAATCGATCGATTGCTTCTTCAACGAGGTGAATTTGTTCTGGTGATGCCAAGAATCCACTTACGATAGCGTGAAAGTCAATTTCGTTTTTATCCCAGCAGTCCATAAAATCTCTCATATGAGCAGATAAATCAACGAATTCATAGTGTGGATACTCTAAGTGATTGCTTAGTACCGCTGTCGCCAAAGGAACCGCCTGACAGCGCATGGCACTGATGATAGGAATCATAACGGTAAGGGCACAGCGTCCGATAGAGCTCATGTCTTGAATTGTTAAAACTCTAGGTACTGCTATCATAGACACCTCCAAATAATCATATATTTTATTGTACGTTATGTGAGCCTTTCTGTAAATGTAATGATGTTAATCATGAAATTAACTTCATAATGTAGTATAATAAAACGAATAGACTTTTTATGGAGGAAAGTGACAATGACGAGGTATGTATTTCGACGCCTAGGTGGCGCAATCATAATCTTATGGGTCATCATTACCGTAACATTTGCATTAATGCATGCGATACCTGGTGGGCCTTTTACAACAGAAAAGAAATTACCGCCTCAGGTGAAAGCAAGTATCGAGGCTAAATATCATCTCGATGATCCTGTATGGAAACAGTATGGAGATTATTTAGGTGGCGTCATTACAGGTGACTTGGGCCCATCATTTAAATATGAAGGCCGTAGTGTAAACGATATAATTGGTGATGCATTCCCAATTTCCGCACAGCTTGGTTTATTATCTTTAATGGTAGCTATAGTTGGTGGTATTACAGCTGGTGCGATTAGTGCCATGAGACCTAATAGCATTGTAGATTATGCGGTAACTGTATTATCTACAATAGGGATTTCGGTACCAACATTTATTATCGGTGCTGTTCTTGTGTACATAGTAGGCTTTGAATTGGGATGGTTCCCGGTAGCCTTATGGCGTGGCCCCTCTTACATGGTGTTACCTGTGTTGACATTAGCAGCGCAACCGATGGCATTTATTGCTCGTTTAACGCGCAGTGGTTTACTTGACGTGTATCAACAAGAATACATTCGTACAGCTCGAGCAAAAGGTCTAGGTTCTTGGACCATTTTGACACGTCATGCCCTTGGCAATGCAATTTTGCCAGTTATTACGTACTTAGGTCCATTGGCAGCTAGTTTGTTAACAGGCAGCTTTATCGTAGAAACAATTTTTGCGATTCCTGGTCTAGGTCAGTATTTTGTAACATCTATTTATAACCGAGACTATACGGTTATTCTTGGTATTACGATTTTCTATAGTGCGCTTGTAGTATTTCTTAATATTTTGGTGGACATGATTTATCCATTAATCGATCCACGAGTTACAACGGAGGAGGGGACAGATGAATAAGGAAGACTTTTTACCTATTGAACGAGCCCCTCAAGAAGAGATTACTAGCTTTATAAAACGTCCTAGTAAATGGGAACGATTTAAGGTAAATCGTTTAGCTGTAGTTGGTGCAACCATCATTATTGTGATGATGGTGCTTGCTATTCTAGGTCCACTTATTTCACCTTATACCTATGCGGACCAATCCTTAATTGATGCGAACCAAAGTCCAAGCTTTAGCCATTGGTTTGGTACGGATACATTGGGCCGTGATATCTATACACGTGTTATGTACGGCGCTCGTATTTCCTTAACCATTGGTTTTGTAGCAGCTTTTATTAATCTTGTGATTGGCGTTGCCTATGGCGGCATTGCGGGTTATATAGGTGGCAAGGTAGACCGTATCATGATGGGGATCGTAGATGTTTTGTATGGTATTCCACTTTTACTATACGTAATCTTATTGATGGTTGTACTTGGACCTGGGCTAATCTCTATTTTTGTAGCGTTGGGGATTGCGTATTGGCTTAATATGGCCCGTATCGTACGCAGCCAAATTTTGAAAGTTAAAAACGAAGAATACATCATTGCAGCAGAAGCTATGGGTATTCCTAAGCGTCGAATTTTATTACGTCATATTTTACCAAACTGTGTAGGACCGATCATTATTACTTTAACATTGGCCATTCCTGAGGCTATTTTTACAGAAGCATTTCTTAGTTTTATCGGCTTAGGTGTAAATGCACCTATGGCGAGCTGGGGCGTACTAGCTTCTGAAGGTATTAGTAGCATGCGCTCTTATCCGTTCCAATTGATTTTCCCAGCTGTTGCTATTAGTATTACCATGCTTGGTTTCGCATTTTTTGGCGACGGTTTACGTAATGTATTAGACCCTAAGGAAGGAGATAGATAATGAATAATGCTATTGTTGATGTACGTAATGTATCTATTACCATCAATACCTTCCAAGGTCCGTTGCGAGTTATTCGCAATCAAGATATTTCTTTATACCCTGGTGAGATTTTAGGTATAGTCGGGGAATCTGGGTGTGGTAAATCCGTTTTAGTTAACTCTTTAATGGGCTTATTGCCATATGGTAAAACTAAAATTAAAGCGGATACATTCATGATTGATGGTCATGATTGTTTAGGATTTACTGAAGATGATTGGAATGAACTTCGTGGTACGACGGTTGCCATGGTGTTCCAAGATCCTATGACCTCCTTGAATCCTATCATGACCATTGGAGAGCAAATGTATGAGGTTATCCGTCGTACAAATGCGTATGGTGAAGATTACGATGAAAGGGCCATTGCCATCGATTTATTGAAGAAGATGGGGCTGTCTACACCGGAACGCCGGTTATCTCAATATCCTCATGAGTTGAGCGGTGGAATGCGCCAACGCGTATGTATTGCTATGGCAGTGGCCGGTCGTCCCAAGATTTTAATTTGTGATGAGCCCACAACAGCTCTTGATATTACTACAGAGGCACAAATTTTGCGCCTTATGCAAACATTAGCCGTAGAGGCTGGCATAGGGATTATCTTTATCTCTCATAACCTACGTGTTATTGCTCAAATTTGTGATCGGGTTATGGTTATGTACGCAGGTAAATGTGTTGAGTCTGCTACAGTAGATGGTATTTTTAGCGAGCCTCGTCATCCATATACTTTGGGGCTGTTGCTTGCATTGCCTCAAGGTAAATGGCACGGCGAATTGAAGGCTGTTGAAGGTCAACCACCTGATCTATTTGATTTACCTCGTGGATGCGCATTTAATCCTCGTTGTAAATGGGCTATGCGAATCTGCGGTAGTCGGGTTCCGATGGTTACAAATGTTGGTGAAAGTCACCAGTTTACATGTTGGTTAGCTAAGTTGGAGGGACTTTAATGAGTTACGTATGGGAGACTGACAATCTCGTTAAAGAGTTCACCCTGTCAGGCGGCTTATTTAAGCCAAAACAAACGGTACATGCCGTACAAGGCGTGAGTCTATATCAATCACCAGGGGAAACCCTAGGTATCGTAGGTGAATCTGGATGTGGTAAATCTACATTTGGTTATACTTTGATGGGTTTATATCAAGCTACATCTGGTTCTATTTATATGAATGGTCGACATATCAACCCTTATGTGGATAGAGAGTCTGTTCACCCGGTGATGCAAATGGTATTTCAAAATCCTTATGCATCCCTTAATCCGCGGCTTACGGTTAATGCAATTTTAGAGGAGCCTTTAGAACTGGATCCAAAGTATACACCCCGAGATCGCGTGATTCGTGTAAAAGAGGTGCTTGACCAAGTTGGCTTAAATATGTCATTTGGTGAGCGTTATGCTCATGAATTATCTGGTGGTCAACGTCAACGTATCGGCATTGCACGGGCTCTTATTATGCAGCCTCAATGTATCATCTGTGATGAGCCGATTTCTGCGTTAGATGTGTCAATTCAAGTGCAAATTATGACATTACTTGAACGTTTACAAGAACAGCATGGTATTTCGTACCTCTTTATTTCTCATGATTTAAATATGGTGCGCTACATTAGTCATCGCATGGTTGTTATGTATTTAGGTGCCGTCATGGAAGAAGGTCCTGCATTGGACTTATATGAATTCCCTCGGCATCCGTATACCCGTGCATTGACGGCCTTAAATGGTCCAGTTATGCCACATGCACCAATTGGGGCACCGCTTAAAGGGGATCCACCAAATCCATTAGACCCACCAAAAGGGTGTCTGTTTAGTGGTCGATGTCCAGAAGCGGAAGGTCGTTGTTTTACAGAACGTCCGCCACTTCGAGATTGGGCAGATCGCCGCATCGCATGCTGGCACATATAATGGGAGAATAGTATGGAAAAACTAATTGTTGGCAAGTCCTTGGAACATCAACTAGATACAGTCATTAAAGAATTGGCACCAGCAGGGAATATATCTTATGCGGTGCTACAATTCGATGATGAAGAGGAACCAACACTCATCGCAGCTAGAGGTGAAAATACTGTACATTCTAGTGCGAGTTTAATTAAGGTACTTATCATGGAATATGTCTTTCATTTAGCTCGTACGGAGCAATTGGACATTAATGATACAGTTCCTTTATCTAGAACTCCACGCGTTGAAGGTGGCGGCGCACTACAAGAGTTAGTTGGTAAACATAGTTTTACATATCTTGAGTTATGCCGTCTCATGATGGTTCTTAGTGATAATATCGCAACAAATCTACTCATCACAGTGCTCGGCATGGAAAATATCAATGCTCGTGCAGAAAAGCTTGGTATGGATGAGATGGAGCTTAATCGCATGATGATGGACTTTAACGCCCTAGCTGAAGGTCGTGATAATCACATTACAGCTATGTCGTTAGCTCGTTTGTATAAACACATTTTTGAATGTCGTGATAGAGATGCTTATGGCCGAGAAATGTGGAATATCTTAGGTCGCCAACAATTCCGTGATATCTTACCATTTTACTGGGGAGAAGGCATACGCTTTCACCATAAAACAGGATCCCTTGATCGTGTAGAACATGATGGGGGTGTAATAGAAACATTTAGGGGTCATTTTTGTTTTATCCTTTTAATGAGCGATATCGATAATGACCGAGGTAAAGAGTTAGGCGCTCAAGTTGGGCGCATCATGAAAGAATTTGTAGAGGAAGCATTGCCATGATGGATAAACGAAACTTGTTAAAACTCATGGTCCTCGCTCTAGGGGTGAGCGTACTCTTATTCGTATTTGGGTACCCTCGTGGTGTTCAACCAATCGATGAACACACAATCCGCTATGTTATTGAGCAGGAACCATCCACATTGGATCCCGCAAAGTCTACTACCTCTCCGGAGGCTACGGTTCAACTTCAATTATTCGATGGTCTAGTTCGTTTGAATGATGAAAGTGAACCTGAAGCAGCACTTGCTAAAAATTGGGACATCTCCGATGATGGTCGTGAGTATACCTTCCATTTACGACCTAATTTAAAATGGTCCAATGGAGAGCCTTTGACGGCTTATGACTTTGAATACGCTTGGAAGCGCGTATTAGACCCTGAAGTCCATGCGGATAATGCATATATGTTATATGTATTGGAAAATGGTGAAGCTTTTAATACGGGTAAAGCTGCAGCTGAAGATGTTGGGGTTAAAGCTATTGATGAGGATACATTGGTAGTTACCTTAGAAAATCCAACGGCTTATTTCTTGAAATTATTAGCGTCTCATAGCTATTATCCAGTGAGTAAAAAAGCAGTAGAAGCTCACGAAAACTGGGCGGCTAATGCGGAAACAATAGTATCTAATGGTCCATATCGTTTACTTTCTTGGAAGCATAATGGGGAAATGGATTTCATTAAGAATCCAAACTATTGGGATGCAGAATCTGTGAAGACAGAGAAAATGAATTGGCCTATTAGTGAGTCTCAAAGTACACGCCTTACCTTAGTTGAAGGTGGCGAAGCTGATATGACGGTTGAGCCTCCTGTAGCGGATCAAAAACGTCTAGAAGAAGCCGGCCTATTACATATTGGCCCTATGCTTGGTAACTACTATTACGTATTCAATGTGAAAGCAGAACCTTTCACAGATCCAGATGTGCGTAAAGCCTTTTCTATGGTTATCAACCGTGCTAATATTGTTAATAATATTGTTAGAGGCGGTAAAGAGCCAGCTTATGCATTCGTACCATATGGTATGCTTGAAAGCAATGGTCGTGAAGACTTCCGTGAAGCTGGTAGCTATCTCGTATACGAAGATGTAGAGCAAGCCAAGGAAATCCTGAAAAAGGCTGGCTATGGCAAGAATCGTCCATTGCCGCAAATTACGATTTTGTATAATACAAGTGAATTACATAAAGCTATTGCAGAAGCGATTCAAGATGCATGGATAAATGCATTTGGCGCAGATGTACGCTTACAAAATCAAGAGACAAAGGTATTCTTGGCAGACCGTGAAGCTGGCAAGTACCAAGTAGCTCGCGCTTCTTGGGTTGCCGATTATAGCGATCCACAAAACTTTTTAGAGGTATTCTCTGCTGAAGATAACGATGGTCAATATCATAGTGATGAGTATAATGAGTTGATTGCACGTATTCGTACAACTCCAAATGGGGCGGCTCGTGATGCGTTGATGCATGAAGCAGAAAAGATGATTTTTGATGAATCTCTTGTTATGCCGTTGTACTTTACAACACAACCATATGTGACAAACGGAACAATTCAAAATTATTTCTGGACCACATTGGGACTTGTTGACTTTAAAAAAGCATACAAATAAGATACACTTAAGACGTACACCTTGTGTACGTCTTTTGTTGTATGGGAATATTAATATATTATAAGTTAACAGGTATTTTCTGAGGATATATGGACTGGATTGAACCAAAACGTTTGGCACCGGGGATGACCATAGGTATTATGGCACCTGCTAGTGCTAGCGATGAAGATTTACATAGAATAGAAGAAATTTGTAAGGCTAAAGGCTATAAGGTGCTTGTAGGTGAAAGTGCAAGGAGAAAGGGGCTATATGGAGGCACACCTGAGGAGCAAGCCGTAGAATTTCAATACATGATGACTGTGGCTCCTTGTGATACGGTTCTTGCCTTGCGCGGTGGTTATGGCACGATGCGCTATTTAGATTTATTAGATTATAAAGCGATTCGTAAGTATCGGAAGGCTTTTGTTGGATATAGTGATTGTACAGCACTTCATATGGCTATTAATCGATATAGCCGCCTCATTACTTATCATGGACCTATGGGGGTAGATTTTAAATTAGACCGTAAGTCAGATATTGATACGCTATTTAATGCTTTAGAAGGCAAATTAAAAGTTATAGAACCCTTGCCAGAGCCTCCCCGAGGTGCGATTGGCACAGAACTCGGTGAGGGTATTTTACGAGGTGGTAATATGACGATGGTATCCATGTTATCGGGAACGCCTTATTTTTTAGAGAATGAATCATGGGAAGATACCTTACTATTTATTGAAGATGTAGGGGAGGCTCCTTATAAGCTGGATCGCATGTTACAACAATTTCGACTCAGCGGTTTGTTGAGCCGTATTAAAGGCTTAGTCATTGGTATCTTTACAGATTGTGAAGGAGATGAAGATGAGCGTGATTACGATTTAGGTTATGAAGCATTGCGCTATATGGAGGAAAATAGAAATCCAAAATTACCAGATCCTTTTGTATGCTATGTGCCAACGGGACATGGGGCGCCACATCAAACATTACCGCTAGGAGCGACGATTAGCTTTAGATATATTTCTAATACCATCATCGTTCATCCTTATACGAAATAGTTAAGAGCTTTTGGATGAACGATTTTACTTAATAGGCAAATAGATATTAGATAAAAATAGTAGTTACCGTGATATTAGGTAATAAAATAATAGGTAATAAGATATTAGATAATAACAAGGGGAGTTATGACACTACAAGAACGAGAGGCTCGCGCCTGTGCCATCATAGATAGTATGGCACGGGAATTGCGTGCAGTTTCCATATATTTACACGATAATCCTGAATTGGGCTTGAATGAGCATAAAGCAGTAAAGGTAATTCACCAATTCTTAGAAACACATAATTTTATATCTCATGTAAGTCTAACTAATCGGCCAGAGTTACAAACAGCGTTACGGGGCGACTATAACGGTACTGCACGGCATAAAATAGCCTTCTTAGGTGAATATGATGCGTTACCGGAACTAGGCCACGGCTGTGGTCATAACCTTATTGCTATGATGAGCTTAGGTGCTGCTGTTGCTTTTAGTCAAAGTGCACCACAGGATTGGGGTACAACATTCTTTGGGTGCCCTGCAGAGGAAACTATCGGTGGTAAGGTATATATGGCAGAAGCCGGTCTTTTTAAAGGCTATGAGGCAGCACTTATCATTCATCCAGGTGGAGAAAATGAGGTGGGAGGTACATCATTGGCGACACATCCTCTAGAGGTTACGTTCCATGGACGTTCTTGTCATATTGCATCCTTAACAGATTCAGGAATCAATGCCTTAGATTGTGCGGTAGACTTATATCAAAGGGTAAAAGATTTAAAAAAGACCTTTCCTAAAGGTGCTATTGTAGGTGCCATCTTTACAGAGGCAGGTACGGCACCAAATGTGGTTACACCAAAGGCTACGATTCGTATGACTGTTCGTGGTAGTACAGTGGATGATTTAGAAGGTATTATTTTGCCGGCTATTAAAGAGGCAGCCCAAGAAATCGGTTCATCCTATGGAGCTCAAGTTGAGATGCATCACTATGAGCCACTCTTTAAGGATATGCGTCAAGATAAACAGTTATTAAATCTCTTTAAAGATGTGATGACTGAATTTGGTGAAAGCCCACGTATATTGCCTGATGATGAGGCGGATGGTAGCACTGATGTAGGTAATGTGTCTTACGAAGTACCAACAGCACAGCCTACCTTGCAGATTGGATTAGGTTTAGAAGCGCATACGCCAGAATTTACTTGTGCTGCTGGATCTGACTATGGGTTAGACCAAGCGATTAAGGGTGCTAAGATTATGGCTGTTGTAGCCTTGCGTTATGCGATGTGTAAGTAAGTTCAATTTTTGACATATAGAGGTCAAAAAGGTACAATAGATATAATATTTAAGTAAGTATGAAATAAGCCGTCTTCAACAAGACGGCTTTTATTCCGGTGGAGATAGATATGAGTGTTTTAACCGTTTCAAATGTAACTCATGGTTTTGGAGCGCGACAAATTTTAGATGATGCATCATTCCGTTTGCTAAAAGGTGAACATGTAGGCCTCATTGGTGCAAATGGTGAAGGTAAATCTACGTTTCTTAATATCATTACAGGTAAATTGCCACCTGATGAGGGGAAAATTGAATGGTCCAATCAGGTAACTGTTGGGTATTTGGATCAACATGCTGTTCTTGAAAAAGGTATGACCATCCGTGATGTATTACAACGTGCTTTTGATGATTTATTCGTCATGGAGCAAAACATTAACGATGCGTATAATCGCATGGGTGATGTGTCCGAAGATGAAATGAATAAGCTACTTGAACAGGTAGGGGAATGGCAAGAAATTCTTGAGCAACGTGGGTTCTATGAAATTGATGCGGTTATTGAGCGTACCGCTGCCGGATTGGGACTTATGGATATCGGCTTAGATCGAGATGTAACAGAGCTCAGCGGTGGTCAACGTACCAAGGTTTTGCTCACAAAACTATTACTAGAGAAACCGACTATTTTGCTCTTAGACGAACCGACAAACTATCTTGATGTGGAGCATATTCAGTGGTTGCAAAACTATTTGCAAAATTATGAAAATGCCTTTATCTTGATTTCTCATGATATGGAGTTTTTAAACTCCGTAGTCAATGTTATTTACCATATCGAACAAGCGGTGCTTACGCGTTATACTGGTGATTATCATCAGTTCCAAGCTGCTTACGAGGTGAAAAAAGCGCAAGCAGCTAAGGCGTATGAACGTCAACAGCAAGAGATTGAGCGTATGGAAGACTTTATTCAGCGCAATAAAGCGCGCGTTGCAACACGTGGTATGGCAAATTCTCGAGCAAAGCGCTTAGAAAAGATGGAAATTCTAGAAAAGCCAAAAGAGTATATCAAGTCCACTTTTGGCTTTAAAGAAGGCCGTACGCCAAGTCGCTTTATCGTAGAGGCTTTTGGATTGCAATTAGGTTATGATGAACCATTAACAAGACCAGTAGACTTTCAAATTGAAAGAAACAAAAAAATTGCTATTCGCGGTGTCAATGGTTTAGGTAAAACAACGTTGTTGAAGACTATTTTAGGTCTATTAAAGCCTGTTAGTGGTGAGTTGGTAAAAGGTGAATTCTTACAAGTTGGCTATTTTGCCCAAGAGGATACGCCATCTAATTCTGAAACAGCATTAGATTATATTTGGAATGAATATCCGGCGATGACAAATGCAGAGGTGCGTGCAGCATTAGCTCGTTGTGGCCTTACAAATGAACATATTACGTCTCAAATGCGCGTACTTTCAGGTGGTGAGAATGCGAAGGTTCGCCTATGTAAGCTCATGCAGAATAAGTACAATGTGTTGGTCCTAGACGAACCGACTAACCATTTAGACATATATGCAAAAGAAGAACTGAGCCGTGCACTACGTGATTTTAAAGGTACAATTATATTGGTAAGTCACGAGCCTGAATTCTATCAAGATTGGGTTACGGATATTTGGAATATTGAAGATTGGACGACAAAGATTGTTTAGGAGGACCGATGAATCAACGTGCAAATGACGGGATAAAGCAATTCTTAGAGGCTTTATCTGTTGATACAGAGGCACCAGAGTTAGAAAAGACACCAAGTCGTGTAACAGAATTATATGGTGAGTTATTTAGTGGCGTAGGAGTCGAAACAAAATCGGTATGGGGTGAAACGTTTAGCACTGATTACAAGGGACTTATAGCCGTTACAGGTATTCCCTTTTATTCTATGTGTGAGCACCACTTATTGCCATTCTTTGGGACTGTAGACATTGTGTATCAACCCAAGGATGGATGTGTGGCAGGGCTCAGTAAGTTTCAAGATGTTGTTAATATACTCAGTCGCAGACCGCAATTACAAGAGCGGTTAGCATCTGAATTAGCAGATGCGATAATGAATGATTTATCTGCTCATGGTGTTTTTGTACGCATTACATCGACTCAATTATGTATGCTTATTAAAGGAACTATGCAGCAAGATTCAAAGGTAATTACATTAGAAAGCCGAGGCGTATTAGCTGAAACAGGTACAGTAAGGGATGAAGCGTTGGCAATGTTAGGCGGAGGACAGGTAAATGTTTAAACGTAGAAATTATACATGGAATGATGGCAAAAACTTATCTTTGTGTGATCGTACCCTTATCATGGGTATACTGAATGGTACACCTGACTCCTTCTCTGATGGGGGGCAATTTAATACACCAGAAACAGCTACTGCTCATGTGAAACAAATGATTGAAGATGGTGCAGATATTATCGATTTAGGCGTTGAGTCTACACGACCAGGTTCTACACCTTTGACTACGGACGAAGAAATAGAACGTCTTTCTTTATTGATAGAACCTGTGTTAAAGGCCTCTACCGTTCCTGTATCTATCGATACATATCATGCAAAAACCGCAGAATATGCTTTCTCAAAAGGGGCACATATTCTAAATGATGTATGGGGCTTACATTATGACCCTGACATGGCCGCGGTGGTGGCTAAATATAAGGTACCTGTTATCATCATGCATAATAGTAATGATACAAACTATGGTGATATCATTGAAGATATGAAAGCTTTCTTCTTCTGCGCTATTGATAAAGCGTTGAAAGAGGGTGTAACGCCACAACAAATCTGGCTTGACCCAGGTATTGGCTTTGGTAAAACTGAAGAACAAAATATTGAAGTTATGCAACGCTTGGGTGAGTTAACTGCTTATGAATACCCTGTTTTGCTTGCTCCAAGCCGCAAGCGTTTCATCGGATCTATGTTAGGCGGATTGCCTCCAGAAGATCGCGATGAAGGTACGGTAGCTGCTTGTATTACAGGCGTATTCCAAGGCGTCGATATGGTGCGAGTTCACAATGTGAAAATGCACAAACGCGCCTTAGCTGTAGCAGACGGCTTGTTACGAGGTGAATAATGGATAGAATCGTTTTAAAAAATATGGCATTCTACGGATATCACGGAAATTTGGCATCTGAGCAAGAACAAGGACAACGATTTTTTGTAGATGTAGAAATAATAACTGATCTTACAAAGGCTGGTCAAAGTGATCAATTAGAGGATTCCATCAATTATGTAGAGGTATATGAAACTGTAGAATCAATTATGACTGGTGAAAAGCATAATCTGTTAGAACGATTAGGGGCGCTTATTGCCGACTCCTTGTACCAATATTATCAAGGCATCGTAGGTCTATCTGTAACGGTGCGTAAACCATCTGTACCGATTTCAGGTATTTTAGATTATGTTGAGGTTATCACCACAAGAGGACAAATTTGATGTATACCTATTACATCGGTGTAGGCTCGAATATGGGGGATAAGAGAGGCTACATCAGTTCTGCTTTTCAATCCTTACTACATCATGAGGCAATTTCCAGGCTAGTCACTTCTCCTCTGATTGAAACTGAGCCGTGGGGATATACGGAACAAGACACCTTTGTCAATGGCGTATGGTCTTGTGAAAGCACTCTAGATCCACATCAAATGCTCAGCCTTATTCAGCAATTAGAGCAGGAGGCTGGACGAAAACGATTGATTCATTGGGGACCTCGCACATTAGATTTGGATATTATTTTAGTGTACGATATAGAGGGAAAGATGATTTCTTTGTGTGATGAGAGTCTTGTGATACCGCATCCTCATTTTTGGAATCGTAATTTTGTACTAGAACCGCTATCTCAGCTATTACCAACATTCACATATAAAGGGACTAAGATTGCTGACCGATTAGCTCAATTGGGTGCATAAGCTAGAATCGTATATAATCTAATGTTAGATACACTGTAAACACGATACATATTGTACGCATGCTTTTACGTTTTATGATTGGAAAGTCGTGGAGAGCGTAGATGAATATAAAACGTATTGGATTATTTGTACTGGCACTTATTATAATGGGGATATCTTACTGGCTTGCTGTAGGAGCAAATTATGATAGTAAAACAGTACGTATTGATCCAGAAGCGCATACACTGGTTAATTCTAGTGATGCCATTATTTCAAAACGAATATTAGCTATGAAGACTAGTGGATCACAAGTGTATTTCTTAGGTTATGAAGGACTAGGGATTTATAATTTATCTGATAATGCACTTCGTTTAATGCCAATAACCTTTAGGGGGCAACATATAGAGCCAACTAAATCGGATGATTACCAACGAGGTTTACGGAATATAACAAAGCTAAAATCTTTATCCGATTTCAGTGCTGAAGAGCAAAAAGAATTTAAAGGCTTGTTGGAGTCTACTGATGGAGGGGCCCATTATTATGGTGACTTTTACCATTCTGGTTATGAGTCGTCCCTCATTGATTTGAAGGACCAGTATTTTATTACGAATACAGTACGTGCATTAAAACGTGTTAATCATACATTATATGTGTATGATGGATCAGGTTTTATTATTATAGATTTAGGTAATCGTCGTATCCAAGGGTTCTTTAATAACCGCATTAGTGGTGAAGGCTCTAAGGGTGTACCTGATAGCTTACGTGGGCACTATGGTTCTGACTTTACTATGATATATGCATTATCAAAATTGGATCCTACAGATTTGGATATTTTATGGTCCATGCGTAAACAATATTTAGAAAAATCTCCTCAAGCGATGGAAGGAAAAGATTTGTTCCCACTCAATTTGGATGAGATGAATTTAAATGAGTTATGATTCTATTAAGATAAATCATATACAGATATACGTGATTTAAATAATTGGCATTTGAGGATATGCTATCGTTTTATGCTAAGGTATGGAGGCTCTTATGAAGTTACGTAAGGTAGGTATTATTGGCACTGGCCATGTAGGCTCTCATGTGGCATTTTCTTTAGCCTTGCAAGGTGAGGTTGATGAATTATATTTGATGGATATTGACGAGAAAAAAGCTCAGGCGCAAGCTATGGATATTAATGATGCCGTTAGCTATATTCCACATCAAGTAACTGCTACATCAGGTCCTATTGAAGAATGTGGAGATTGTGATATCCTCGTTTTTAGTGCGGGGCCTTTGCCGAATTTGTATCAGGATCGCCTTGAGAGCCTTGGTGAAACAGTGGCTGTACTAGAAGACGTTATTCCACGTATTAAGCAGTCTTCTTTTCAAGGTTTCATCATTTCCATTTCTAATCCTGTTGATGTAGTAGCTACCTATTTATGTAAACATCTTGAGTGGAATCCTAAGCGTATTATTTCAACGGGAACCGCTCTAGATTCAGCTAGATTGCAAAAAGAATTAGCTCATATCTTTACTATTAGTAATCGCTCTATTACGGCCTACTGTTTAGGTGAACATGGAGGTAGTGCCATGGTGCCGTGGTCCCATGTCTGTGTACAAGGTAAACCACTTTTAGAATTATATCGAGAGCTACCTCATAGATTTCCTAAACTTGACCATACAAAAGTACTAGATGATGTTAAAATTGGTGGCTATCATGTACTAGCTGGTAAAGGCTCTACGGAGTTTGGTATTGCGAGTGCTACCACAGAATTGATTCGCGCCGTATTCCATGATGAAAAGAAGGTATTGCCTTGCTCCTGTTATTTAAATGGACAATATGGAGAAGAAGGAATATTTGCATCTACTCCTGCTGTTATTGGTAAAGATGGTATCGAAGATGTTTTTGAACTGCAACTAACTAATGAAGAGCTAGCTTTATTTAAAGCTTCTTGTGCTGTCATTCGTGAACATGTTGCAAAGGCTGAGGCTATGTAAGTGGATATTTACTTTTGTATATAGAAAGTTTACATTGCATATGGAGTTTTAAATTTATACGGATTTATGTTACCGTTCTTAATGAGAAATATCTGTAATTTTCTTTAGTCCCAAGCTCTGTTATGTGGTATAATCTAAAAATGACAGTATACAGATGATGAATATTTGGGGGACATTATGACTCAGGACACTATGGATGTACAACGCCCAAAAAGGCCACGCAAACGGGTTCGTCCTAATCGCAAAGCACAGGACCAGCGTATTATCCTCATGTGGATCAAGCGAATTGGCATAGGGATTATGGTGCTGTTACTGTTAGGGCAGGCTTATCGCTTGGTGGCTGTATATCAAGAAAAACAACATATAGAGCAACAATTGCAAGAGTTACAGCAGCGAAATGAAGAGTTAGAACAGGAAAAGGCTAGGTTACAAGATCCAAAGACCATAGAAGGGGTTGCTCGTGAGGAGTTAGGATTGGTAAAGCCTGGTGAAGTACCATATGTAAAATAGAGTGTATTCTATTATTTTTTCTTTGCATCAGTTTGTAGTTTAAGGTTTCCGCATTAATTAGGAGGTTGCATGGCAATCGAAGTTGGTAACATTATTGATGGTACCGTATCAGGTATTACAAAATTCGGCGTATTTGTTGATTTAGGAGAAAAGCAAACAGGGTTAGTTCATATTTCTGAAGTAGCTCATGGGTATATTGAAGATATTAATACCCTTTTAAAGGTTGAGGATCCAGTAAAGGTTAAGGTTTTATCTATTGATGGGAATAAAATAGGACTTTCCATTCGTCAAACACAACCTAAAGAGGGGATGGATGAAGAAAAACGTCCTCATCGTGTTCAATCGAAACAAAGCATAGAGTCTTTCGAAGCGAAGATGAAATCATTTTTGCGCGATAGCAATGAACGATTACACGATTTAAAACGTAATACCGAAGGAAAACGCGGAGGCCGAGGTGGTCGTCGAGATTAATAGTGAGAGATGGCATCTAGCCATCTCTTTACTTATGTATAGAGTATTAACGCTATAATAGTATTAGGAAAAATCTATTTATATGTAAGGAGCAATTATGAAGTTAGCAATTATCGATATTGGCTCTAATTCGGTGCGCTTATTATTGGCTACCTATGAGAATAACGAGTGGCGTTATGAGCCTAAGCAGTTGTGGACTACTCGTTTAGGTCAACGAAATACAGATGGTACCTTGCGAGATGAATCCATGGAAGCATCCTATCAAGCCTTTACGGATATACAAAAAATAGCAAATGAATACAGTGCTGACTATTGCTTTGGTTTTGCGACGAGCGCTGTTCGTGAAGCGGCTAATGGACTTGCATTTATGGAACGTATTAATACATACTGTCCTATGGAGTGGCGAATTTTATCTGGTGCTGAAGAGGCCATGTATGGCTTTTATGGCGCTTTAGGAAATCAATTAGAGGATGGACGTCATTATACGACCATTGATATTGGTGGAGGTAGTACAGAACTTGCATTAGGTAACAAGGATGGAGTGTACTGGAGCCGTTCTTATCCTGTGGGAGCGGTACGCCTTCAATCTATATCTGACGAAGGGCCTCAACGAGTGTGGGAGGAAACCCGTTTTCTTTGGGATCCGATGATGATTGAAGGTGAATTTGGTGAATTCATTGGTATTGGAGGAACCCTAACAACCTTGGCTGCTATTGATTTAGGTTTAGACCATTATGATGGCACAAAGGTACAAGGTCATAAATTGAGCCGTGAAACGGTGGAAGGCATTATTATGAATTTGCGGTATATGAGTCGTGATGAGAGACTACAAGTAAAAGGTTTACCCGCTGGGCGTGCCGACATTATTGTTGCTGGGGCAGAGATTTTAACGTCCTTTATGGATTCCTATGAGGTCCCTCATGTATTTGTGAGCGACCAAGATGGTATGGAGGCGATGGCCCGTGAATGTGAAAGCACTCATTCGAACCGTTAATCACACTTTAAAATTACATGATATATTTCCTGAGAATTGTCGTATCTTGGTAGCTTGTTCTGGTGGTCCTGATTCGATGGCTTTATTGCATTTATTGCAAGATATTGCTACACATCGCCATACAGTATATGAGCTTGGAGTTGCTATAGTAGATCATTGTATTCGTCCTGAAAGTAAGGATGAGGTCCTATGGTTACGAAATCAAGCGGACGTACTAGGACTGCCATTTTATACGGCTGTCTTTGACGTGCCTAAATTGAGTCAAGCTCAAAAGCTATCAGAGGAAACTATAGGCCGCCAAGTTCGGTATCAATGGCTAACCGGTATAGCACAGTCTGAGGGGTATGACTATATTGCAGTAGCTCATCATAAAGATGACCAAGCAGAATCAATTTTAGCACATCTTATTAGAGGGACTGGACTTAATGGTTTGACAGGCATGGCCGTTGTTAGTAATGATTATACTGTTCCAGTAGTAAGACCTCTGTTAGATGTCACAAAAGAAGAATTACTTCTATATTTAAAAGAGAAAGATATTTCTTACTGTATAGATAGTACAAATGAGGATGTACGATATCAAAGAAATAGAATTCGTCATCGCATTATACCTGAGTTAAAAGCCATTAATCCTATCGTTAGCGATGCCATAGTAAGGCTAGGGGCTTCTGTACGCGAAGACATTTCTCTTATTTCTAATTTAACGGATATGGCGTTTGATGAGTTAGTAACTATCTCTGATGAGGGCGCGTTTATATCTCGTAGGGGGTTACGTAAGAAGCCGTTGTCTATCCAACGTCGATTGTGGCAAAGACTGGTGAGCATCTTTGATCCTGAAATCAAGCTTACCACTGCTCATCAAGAGCAATTACTCGATATTGTTAACACTGGGGAAGGGAAAACTTTCAATATTAAAAGTATAAAAGTAAGTGCTCAATGTGATACAATAAAGGTATATTGCAAACATTAATATGAATCGCGGAGGTCATATAGATGCATCAAGATGCAAAAGATATTTTATATACAGAGGAACAATTAAAGGCTCGTGTGGCTGAATTAGGTCGTCAAATCAGTGCTGACTATAAAGGGGAATCCGTAGTTCTCGTAGGTGTATTGAAAGGTGCTATCGTTTTCTTTACAGATTTAGCTCGCTCTATCGATGAGAATGTGGATGTAAGCTTCGATTTTATTTCTTGCTCTAGCTATGGCAGTGGTACAACTAGTACAGGTGTAGTTCGAATTTTAAAAGATTTAGATCGCTCTGTAGAAGGAAAGCATGTACTCGTCGTAGAAGATATTGTAGATACGGGTACAACATTACATTACTTGCTAGAAAATTTACATGCTCGTGGAGCTAAGAGTGTACGCCTTGCAGCGTTGTTGAATAAGCCTGAACGCCGTAAAATGGATGTAGAAGTAGACTATGTGGGCTTTGTCATCCCTGACTACTTTGTTATCGGCTATGGTTTAGACTATGCAGAAAAATATCGTCACTTACCTTATATAGGTATTTTAAAGGAAGAAATGTATCAAGATTAAAAATATGATATAATATATGAGTGCATCTCTCAACGAGATGTACTCAATTCGTTTATGCCACTAAACTATTATTGAAAGGGGTAATATTTTGGGTCGATTTACTAAAAATATCGTCCTTTATTTACTTATCATTGCCGCTTTCGTTATCGCCATTGACGCTTTCTCTGGTCAAAGTGCGAATAAATCTGAACTCAGTTATACAGGATTTATTCAACAAGTACAACAGAAAAAGGTTGAGTCCGTAACGATTACCAATGATCATGGTATTAAAGGTAAACTAAAAAATGGAACAGAATTCAATTCTTATGCGCCAACTGATGAAACATTAATCAAAACTTTACAAGATAATGGTGTAGAAATTACTGCAGCTCCACCTGAGCAACCTGCTTGGTGGATGAGCTTGTTAGGTTCTGCTATTCCGATTATCATCTTGGTAGTATTATTCTTCTTCATCATGCAACAAACGCAAGGTGGCGGTGGCCGAGTGATGAACTTTGGTAAAAGCCGTGCTAAATTGATGGGTGAAGGCAATGTAAAGGTTAGCTTCAAAGATGTAGCTGGCGCTGAAGAAGCAAAACAAGAATTAGAAGAAGTAGTAGAGTTCTTAAAGGATCCAGGCAAATTTACAACTATCGGTGCTAAAATTCCGAAAGGTGTATTATTGGCAGGACCTCCAGGTACAGGCAAAACATTACTTGCTAAAGCTGTTGCTGGTGAAGCAGGGGTACCATTCTTTACGATTTCTGGTTCTGACTTTGTAGAGATGTTCGTTGGTGTTGGTGCTTCTCGTGTGCGTGATCTTTTCACACAAGCGAAAAAGAACGCCCCATGTATCATCTTTATAGACGAAATTGATGCGGTTGGTCGCCAACGTGGTGCCGGCCTTGGTGGTGGTCACGATGAACGTGAACAAACATTAAACCAATTGCTCGTTGAAATGGATGGCTTTGGTGCCAACGAAGGTATTATTACTATCGCTGCAACAAACCGCCCAGATATTCTAGATCCTGCACTTTTACGTCCAGGTCGTTTTGACCGTCAAGTTATTGTAGGTCGTCCAGATCTACGCGGCCGTGAAGCAATTTTGAAAGTTCATGCTCGTAATAAGCCTTTGGCTGATGATGTAGACTTGAAAACGATTGCGAAGAAAACTCCAGGCTTTACTGGTGCAGACTTGAGCAATTTGTTAAATGAAGCAGCTCTTTTGGCGGCTCGTCTTAACAAAAAAGTAATTACTATGGCTGAAGTTGAAGAAGCCAGTGAAAAAGTTAGTATGGGACCTGAACGCCGCAGTCATATTGTGAGCGATAAGGATCGTAAATTGACAGCATACCATGAATCTGGTCATGCTATCGTGGCACATCTATTGCCTCATGCAGATCCTGTTCATAAAGTAACGATTATTCCTCGTGGTGCAGCTGGTGGCTACACTATGATGCTTCCTACTGAGGAACAAAACTACAAAACAAAATCTCAATTATTAGCAGATATTCGAGTTGCTCTTGGTGGTCGAATTGCAGAAGCCTTGATTTTAGATGAAATCAGTACAGGCGCTTCTGGGGACCTTCAAAGTGTAACTAATACTGCTCGCGCTATGGTAACGCGTTGGGGGATGAGCGATGAGCTTGGTCCTATCGTGTTTGGTGAACAACAAGAACAAATCTTCTTAGGAAAAAACCTAGGCCATGAGCGCAACTATAGTGAAGAAATCGCTGCGAAAATCGACTCTGAAATTCATCGTATCGTAGAAGAAGCTTATAAAGATGTAACAAAACTTCTTAGCGATAATGAAAAATTCTTACATGACATGGCAAATGCTTTGTTAGAAGAGGAAACAATCGATGCGAAAGCGGTAGATAATCTTTACAAATATGGTACAACAAAAGAACCTGAAGCTGAGGAGCCTAAAGTAGCTTCTGAAGTAGAAGGTAGCGTAGTACCAGAGAGTGTTGATGCTAAAGAAATAACTAGTACTGTAGCAGATCCTAGTGAAGCATCATCTAATGAAATTAAATAATGGATTTCGTCCAAATGAAAAAGAGCTAGCCTTTTTAGAAGGCTAGCTCTTTTTTACTGTCCATCGTTTATATGACGTGTGGCAAGAAGTTCTGTCATGCGTTGTTCTTTTAGTTTTTGCAAATATTTTTGTGCCAAAACATTTGGTATAGCTACACCGATTGCTATAGCTATAGTTGTAAATGTGCCAGTTACACCATTTTGTATCATAAGGATTAGACTAGCATCATTTAATGCATTGATGTGTAACATATCGAAGAGAAATCGGTAGTACAGTATACCGGGCATTAATGCGATGGCAGACGGTACGATAATGATAGTGCTAGATGTTTTTAACCAAGTAGAAACTTTTACAAAAATAATACTCATAATGGCAGCACCAATAAAGGTAGCACCTGGTGTAGAAAATCCTAATTCTACGGATAGTATATTGCGAATACATACACATAGTACGCCACCAATACCAATGGATACTAATAGCCTGACAGGAGCATTAAAAAGTACCGCAAAAGCGGCTGCAGCTGTAAAAGAACCGATAACTTGCTCTATGGAAATAACATGAGGTTTAATATCAACGAAATTAAATGCTGGTGCAGGACTAAAGTAGAGTGCCATGGCCATACCTAAAGTCATGCTACCCACGATGAGTAGTGTTCTAATAGCGCGTGTCATACCCGATAAAATATGATTATTAATAATATCGATGACACAATTGATCAATGGCACCCCAGGAATCATAAACAAGGTGCAGCAAACGAGTACATATAGTAAGGATTCATTATTTACATGACTATAAAAAGCGTAAGCCGATATCATGGCACCAAATCCGCCTAATGCGATTCCTACATATTCATTAAGCCCTAATCTGCCTGATAGGGTACGCGTAAAATAACCAATACTAGAACATATGATAGTAACGATGAATGCGATGATATCGCCACTGTAAAGGTATGCAAGACCTGCTGAACCTAGTGCACAAGCTAGTCCTTTTATCCAGTTTGGATACGTTGGTATAGTTGTATCCAGTTTGGCAATTAGTCGTTCATAGGTCGTTAGTGAGTAATGTCGCTCAAAGGCGCGCCATGTGAGCTTTGATACGGCATTGATCATAGCCATATTCGGAATGTGAACTGGTGTTTTTCTAAATACAGTTATGGATCGTTCTTTGTGTAATAGATTGACCATAATAGTGGTATATGAAATATGGATATTTAAGTAATCATGAGGAATTCCCATAAATGTTGCGGCTTTTAGCATTTCCTCAATGATTCGATTTGTATTTGCCCCACATTCCATTAGTAACTTCCCTATATTGAGTAGTACATCCAGTTTTCGATGAATATGAATAAAAGGGTTCTCTAAAACTTGATTTTTTTCTTCTAATGTAAACTGTTTCATATATCTCTCCGAAGGATAATAGATAGCATTATTGTTATCTATTTTTTTATGTATACCTTTATACTATATACATTATAACATTAATTATTTTAAATAATCCTTGCATTTTACAAGGTACACTTGTACAATCGAATTGTAAACCTAGGTTGACAAAGAAAGGGGCTCTAAACTATGCGTGATGAAGTGCTAGAATTCTTGAGACAAAACCAAGGTAGTTTCGTATCGGGACAAGATATGTCCGAAGCCTGCCATGTTTCGCGCACAGCTATTTGGAAACATATCAAGGCGTTACGTCAAAAAGGCTACAAAATTGAATCTTATACCAAGAGAGGGTATCGATTATTGGAAGAACCTGATTTGTTGAGCCCCTTGGCAATGAAACAAATCTTAAAAACAGATGTATTTGGTAAACGATATGTTTATATGGATACCACGGAGTCTACGAACTTAGAAGCTCGTCGTTTAGCTCAACAAGGTGCAGAAGAAGGTACGGTTGTGGTTACTGAGGAACAGGCTGCTGGTCGTGGGCGTTTATCTCGCGGTTGGTATTCTCCATTTGGCAAAGGCTTGTGGTTTAGCTTGATTTTACGCCCTGATTTTCCACCTGTAGAGGCTCCAAAATGTACTTTGATGGCTGCAGTGGCTTTAACAAAGGCCTTTCATAAGATGGGGCTCACTGATGCGGGGATAAAGTGGCCTAATGATATTCTTGTGAATGGTCGTAAGCTAGTAGGTATTTTGACAGAAATGTCTGGTTCTATGGAAGAAATTTCTCATATTGTAATGGGCATTGGGGTCAACGTAAAAACAAAACAAGAAGAACTACCAGAAGAGTTAAAATTAATTGCTACATCCCTTGCGATGGAAGATATTGATATTGAGCGCACAGAAGCATTTAGACTTATATTAGAAGAATTAGAACATCAATATTATGAAGTGCTCGATAGTGGCTTTGACGAAACCCTTAATGAATGGCGGCAATTATCTGTTACTCTCGGTGAAGAAATTGAAGTGCGTGCTCCTGGCAATACCTATGAAGGGGTGGCTACAGATATTGATGAAGATGGTAATTTATTAGTAAGAATCTCAGATGGGACAATTAAACGTATTGTGGCAGGGGACGTATCAATTCGTCCGCGTAAATAGGAGGCATTAATGTTATTAGTAATTGATGTGGGAAACACCAATATTGTTCTCGGTGTATACGACAAGACAGAACTTGTGGGTCACTGGCGTATTTCCACAGATCGGGTCCGTACCACCGATGAATATGGCATGCTGATGATGAACTTATTCTTTCACGACCGTAAGGTTGATGTAAAAGATATTAATGCTATCATTATTTCCTCGGTTGTACCACCATTAATGCCTACATTAGAGCGCGTGTGTTTGCGCTACTTTAATGTAAATCCTCTTATTGTAGGTCCAGGTACTAAAACTGGCATCGCTATTAAGTATGATAATCCTCGTGAAGTAGGGGCTGACCGTATTGTAAATGCTGTAGCAGCACATGAGCTTTATAAGGGCGATTTAATTATCATCGATTTTGGTACGGCTACAACTTATTGTGCGGTACAAGGTAATGGCGATTATATGGGCGGGGTTATTACTCCAGGGGTAACAATTTCTGCAGAGGCTTTATTCCAACGGGCGGCCAAATTACCTCGTATCGATGTGAGAGACCCGGGGCAAGTCATTTGTCGAAATACGGTGTCCTCTATGCAATCTGGTATGTTCTACGGTTATGTAGGTCAAGTAGAAGGCCTCGTGTCTCGTATGAAAGTGGAAATGGGAAATCATGTAACTGTAGTTGCTACAGGTGGTTTGGCACAGCTTATTAGCAGTGCTACAGACTGCATTGACCATGTAGAACCTATGCTTACATTAGAAGGCTTACGCCTTATTTACGAAAGAAATAAATAATGCTACTATAATATAGTTACGTATATGTAACGAAGTAGTGTACATTTGGGTACAGCTTATGCTGTACCTTTTTTATTAAGGGAAATAGAATTATATGAATAATAAACAGTGGCAAATTGGGGCTGTCAAAATTGATGGTCAAGCCATATTAGCGCCTATGGCAGGGGTTAGCGATATTGCGTATCGACTACTGGCTAAAAAACATGGTGCAGCCTTGGTATGTACCGAAATGGTCAGTGCTATGGGTATTAAATATAAGAATGAACGTACTCATGAATTATTGCGCATTGAAGAGGCAGAACGTCCTGTATCCATGCAAATTTTTGGCTCTAATCCAGAAGCAATCGCTTTGGGGGCTAAGGTTGTGGCCGATGCGGGCGCCGATATTGTAGATATAAACATGGGCTGTCCTGTAAAAAAGGTAGTTACCTCTGGCGATGGTTCGGCACTTATGAAAAATCCTGATCTAGCGGCTCGTGTTGCAGAAGCCGCTGTTGAGGCTGTTGATGTACCGGTTACTGTAAAAATGCGTATTGGTTGGGATAGTGACTCTATCAATGTCGTGGATTTTGCAAAGCGCATTGAGTCTACAGGTGTGGCTGCTATTGCTGTACATGGTCGTACAAAGGAGCAAATGTATAGTGGACATGCGGACTGGTCTTATATTAAGGCTGTGAAAGAAGCGGTATCTGTACCTGTACTTGGCAATGGTGATATTGTGGAGCCTGAAGATGCTAAGCAAATGCTTGATGAAACAGGCTGTGACGCTGTAATGATAGGTCGTGGGGCACAAGGGAACCCTTGGATCTTTGATCGCATTCACCACTATCTAGCTACTGGTGAAGTGTTACCTGCACCGACCGATATAGAGCGTCTAGATATGTTATTAAAGCATTTTGACTTGTTATGCCAATACAAGGGTGAAAGTATGGCCGTTAAGGAGATACGCACTCATGCGGGCTGGTATATGAAGGGACTTCCGGAATCTGCATATTGGCGCAATCGAGTGAATACAATTCATACTGTAACGAGCTTTCACAATGAGCTAGAATCATATCGCAAAATACTGTCCGAAGGGTAGTCAGATTGACAAATAAATAGTATTTTTATATAATGATTGAGATAATTTAGAAACAAGAGATAAGGTGTCATCTTATTATGACACTTTTTCTTATTATTTATATGTAGAAAGAGTGGGGTACCCATGGCAGACGTAAAAGAAACATTACTCACCGCCGAAGGTTTAAAGAAGTTAGAAGAAGAATTAGCGTACTATAAATCTGTACGCCGTATTGAAGTATCAGAACGTATTAAAACTGCTATTGAATATGGCGATATCAGTGAAAACTCTGAATATGATGATGCAAAAAATGAACAAGCTTTTATTGAAGGTCATATTGTAGAGTTAGAGAATAAGATTAACACTGCGAAGATCATCGATGAATCTGTAAAAGGTGACGTTGTATCTGTAGGTAGTAAAGTTACTGTACTTGACACTATGTACAACGATGAATTGGAATATGTTATCGTTGGTTCCTCTGAAGCGGATCCATTTAACAATCGTATCTCTAATGAATCTCCTGTAGGTAAAGCTATTTTGGGTAAACGTAAGGGCGATGAAGTAGAGGTTTCCACACCAGATGGTCCTGTAACATTCAAAGTGTTAGCAATCGAATAATTTACAATTACCGACAAAGAGGCGATAACATGAGTGAAGAAATTAAAAATATACAAGAAGAGCTGAATGAGCAAATGCAAATTCGCCGCGATAAATTAGCCGAATATCAAGCTGATGGTATTTACCCATTTGGACAACGTTTTGTCGTAAAAGATTACGCAAAAGATATTAAAGAAGACTTCTTCTTGAAATATGATGGCCAGCCTGTAGTTATTGCAGGTCGTTTGATGACAATCCGTTCCCATGGTAAAACGGCATTTGCGAATATTCGTGATAAATCTGGTGATATTCAAGTATACTTCCGTAAAGATGTATTGGGCGAAGAAGCTTATAAATACGTTAAAATGCTTGATATCGGTGATATCATCGGCGTAGAAGGTCACGTATTTAAAACGCATACCGGTGAAGTTACCATTAAAGTTAACAAATTAACATTGTTATCTAAGTCTTTACGTCCACTACCAGAAAAATGGCATGGATTAAAGGATACAGAACTTCGTTACCGTCAACGTTATGTTGATTTGATTGTAAATCCTGAAGTGCGTGATACATTTGTAAAACGCTCTCAAATCGTTGCTAAGATTCGCGAATACATGATGCGTGATGGCTTCATGGAAGTGGAAACACCGATGATGCATGCTATCCCTGGTGGGGCTGCTGCACGTCCATTTATCACTCACCATAATGCGCTTGATATCGATATTTACATGCGTATTGCACCAGAATTGTATCTCAAACGTTTAATCGTTGGTGGTATGGACCGCGTGTTCGAAATGAACCGTTGCTTCCGTAACGAAGGTATCGATAATCGTCATAATCCAGAATTTACTACTATCGAATCGTACCAAGCTTATGGCGATGTAGAGGATGCGATTCGCTTAACAGAAAATCTTGTGTCCTACTGTGCTCAAGAAGTACTTGGTACACAAGAAATTACATACCAAGGTACAGAAATTAATTTGACTCCTCCTTGGAATCGTATCACAATGGCTGAAGGTGTAAAAAAATACACTGGTGAAGATTTTGATGCAGTCACAACTATAGAAGAAGCTCGTGCTATTGCTGATCGCTTAAATGTAGAATACACAGAAAATGATGGTATTGGTAAAATCTTAAATCTTTGCTTCGAAGATTATGTAGAAGAAAACTTGATTCAGCCAACTATCGTATATGGTCATCCTAAAGAGATTTCTCCACTTGCTAAAGCAAGTCGTGAAAATCCATTGGCTACAGAACGTTTTGAAGCTTTCATCTATGGTCGTGAATTGGCAAATGGCTTCTCCGAGTTAAATGATCCAATCGACCAAAAACAACGTTTCTTGGATCAATTGAAAGAACGCGAAGCGGGTGACGATGAAGCTCATCGAATGGATGAGGATTTCGTTACTGCTCTTGAGTACGGCTTGCCTCCAACAGCTGGTCTTGGTGTTGGTATCGACCGTCTTGTTATGTTCTTAACAGACTCTGCATCTATTCGAGATGTATTATTGTTCCCGTTGATGAAACCAGAAGCTCCTAAGCATTTTGAAGCTGAAGAAGCAGAATAATAATCGACACTATTAAGGCTCCCTATTCTTTGAGTAGGGAGCTTTTTATATATTTATGAAATAGTTAGTATCATATAAAAATCATTTTAAACCTGTTACTACGATACTGCCTTTAAATATGTATTGAAACATGAATGCTATATGTAATTTTATACGATGGATTAATGGAGTGGTTAATATGTTGAGCTCCTGTAGCAGTCTATAAGTATATAACAAAATTAACGATATAAAGTCTATAGAAAATAATTTCTAGGATAAAAAATAGTTTATGATTATTCATCAATTGTTATTGACAGTGTATAAAAATAATTTTATACTAAGTGTGAGATGTGGTATTTACATAATATATATGATATAAATTCATGCATATAAAGTTTTTCTTATTTATCTTTGCTTTATCGAATCTGAATGTGATGATATAGATTAACTGTATAGAACTACTACATACCTTGTATAACCTTGACGGGATGGGTCAAGTCTCTCTAGCGTGAACCGAGATTTACGGCTACAAGAGCTTATTTATGATGCTCTTGTAGCCGTTTTTTATTTAACTAAATTTATATTTCTAAAAGTTTAGGAGGTAAGTGCGATGAGTTCAATGGATTATGAAAGAGGTAATCAAGCCAATGGTTGTCTTGATCGGTTTTTCAAGTTAACCAAACATGGAACATCAGTAAAGACTGAGATTTTTGCGGGTATTACAATGTTTATTGCATCAGTATACATTCTGGCAGTAATACCCAATCTATTATCTGTATCAGGAATGCCTCATGGTAGTGCTGTAGCGGCTGTAATTTTAACAACTGCCTTTGCGACAATGCTAATAGGTTTTGTTGCTAATGTTCCAGTTATCGTAGCACCTGGACTTGGCCTAAGTGCATTTTTCTCGTATACCATTTGTGGTGCTATGGGCCTTAGTTGGCAAACTGCATTAGGTGCCGTTTTTATTTCCGGTACAGTTTTTGTTATTTTAACAGTTACTAAAGTTCTTAATAAAATAGTAGATGGTATTCCACAAGTGCTGAAAACCTCTATTGGCGTAGGTATTGGTTTATTCGTTGCCTTCATTGGCTTTAAAAATGCTCATATAATTATTTCTGATAATGCTACATTTGTAACCCTTGGGAACATGAAAGATCCTGCAGTACTATTAACATTGTTAGGCTTGTTTATTACAAGTATTTTATTAGCTAAGCAGGTTAAGGGTGGATTGTTAATTGGTATGGCCTTCACTACGATTTTGGCTATGGTGTTAGGTTTGACTAAGGTTCCTATATCTAGTTCGGATATCTTTAACTTGGTACCACCATTTCCAGTAGACACATTTGGTCAACTTGATGTAATGAGTGCTATTGGGTATGGCTTTTTCTCCATTATCTTCTCCATTACTATTGTGGATATGTTCGATAATATCGGTACATTGATTGGTGTAACGAGAAAAGCAAACTTAGTAAATGAAGAAGGGAAATTTGAAGGTTTGAATCGTGCCTTGCTATGTACGTCTATTGGTGCCGCAGCAGGTGCCGTTGTAGGTACCTCTACAGTTACTTCTTATATTGAAAGTGCGGCAGCCGTTGCTGATGGTGGTCGCACAGGTCTTACGGCAGTAGTAACTGGCCTTTTATACTTGGTATCTTTATTCTTTGCACCATTGTTCTTATTGGTACCGGTACAAGCGACTGCACCTGTACTGATTACTATTGGCGTATTTATGATGAGTGAGGTAACGCATATTGATTTTACTGATTTCACGGAAGCATTGCCTGCGTTCTTAACAATTCTTCTTATGCCATTAACATTTAGTATTGCTCAAGGTTTATCCTTTGGTTTTATTTCTTATACATTAATTAAATTGGCCACAGGTCGTCATCATGAAATTCATCCTATTATGTACATCATGACTGTGGCGTTCATCATTCACTTTGCTATTTAAATAGCATATACTATGAATCATATAGCATAGTCTATTAAACGAAAATCTAGCGTAGTATATGGGCGCAGTACTTTAGGGCTCTAATCACGCGAGGAGGTTATATGAATTCAACGATTATTTTAAAAGGAAATATATTATATACACCGAATCCATCAGCACTTGTATCTATTCAACAGGGTTATGTTATTGCTGTAGATGGGGTGGTTGTTCATTGTGGTGAAAGTATTCCTACAGTTTATACAGAGTATGATGTTGTTGATTACGGTGATAATCTCATTATTCCTGGTTTTGTGGATACTCATGCGCATGCACCACAATATTGTAATCGTGGACTTGGTATGGATAAGGAACTGTTACCATGGCTTGAAACTTATACATTTCCTGAAGAGGCAAAATTTATTGATCCTGACTATGCTCGTCTAGTATATGGTGCCTTTGTTCACGATTTATGGCGCAATGGTACGACGAGAAGTATTTTGTTTGGCACAATCCATAAAGACAGTACATTGGTGTTGATGGAGCTTTTACAAAAAGCAGGATTGTCAGCTTATGTGGGCAAGGTAAACATGGACCGTAATAGTCCGGAATTTTTGATTGAAGAAACGAATCAATCATTAGCTGATACTAAAGTATGGTTAGATGCATCAGCTCAATTTGGACCTTTAGTTAAACCTATTATTACACCGCGCTTTGTACCATCTTGTACGAGTGAACTCATGACAGGACTTGCTAAATTAACGAAAGAATACGATGTTCCTGTTCAATCTCATTTGTCGGAAAATCACGGCGAAATTGATTGGGTCGCATCATTACATCCTGAGTCGTCAAACTATACAGATGTGTACTATGAACATCATTTGATGGGTACCGTGCCAACTGTAATGGCCCATTGCATTCATTTGAGTGACGTAGAAATGGATCGCATGGCTGAAACGCAGACCATGGTATCTCATTGTCCATATTCGAATGTAAATCTTTCTAGCGGAATTGCACCGATTCGTAAGCTGATTGAGCGGAATATACCAATTGGTTTAGGCTCCGATATTTCTGGTGGACATATTGTATCGATGGCAAAGGTCCTTACTGAAGCTATTGGTCTATCGAAAATGAAATGGGCTGAAGTAGACCCAAACTATGCACCTCTTACCTTGAGTGAAGCCTTCTATATGGCTACCAAGGGTGGTGGACAATTTTTTGGCCACGTTGGAAGCTTTGAAAAAGGCTATGAATTAGATGCCCTTATTATCGATGATACGTCCCTATTCGACCTAAATGAACGTTCTTTGGAAGAGCGTTTAGAGCGCTGGCTATATGTAGGGGATGATCGTCATATTATTGAACGCTATGTAGCTGGTCGCGTAGTTCCGAGTCCAAAAGGGTAAAGTTTATATCTTACAGAAAAAAATACTGATATATTTAAAGCAGCTAGTTTGTATACCCTTCAAACTAGCTGCTTTTTGGTGCCTCTTTCAGAAACTGACCGAGGTGTTAGATAAACTTTTGATTATGGTTTATGGTAGGTTTTATAGGCTTCCTGTTTATATTATTGAACAGGGCGATTTTGCTCATCAATTCACTTGGTGTATAATAAAAAAATGTACAAATTAAGAAAGTGGGGGTCTTAATGGATATATTAGGAGCAAGACGCTCTATTGAACAAAAGCTACTAATGCAATCTGTTGCTTTGATGGCGCTAGTTGCGGTGAGCGGTACTGTAATGGGGATTGTGACAGGATCTAGTGCAGTGTTGTTAGATGGGGTATTTTCCTTCGTTGATGTTGTTATTAAGATTATGATGCTTATGACAGCTAAGTTAGTTGCTAGAGAAACGAGTAAGCGATTCCAATTCGGTTTTTGGCAATTTGAACCTCTGGTGCTCGCCGTGGAGGGCTTTTTTATTCTTCTCATAGTAATTTATGCCTTATCTAGTGGGATTACAGATCTTTTATCTGGTGGACGTCACGTAGACTTCGGACCAGCTATTTTCTATGCTATATTCTTTACTGTTGCAGATACTGCTTACTATCTTTATGTACGTCGTATTAATAAAAGTTTACAGTCTAACTTGATTAAATTTGATAATGTAAGCTGGTATGTCGATGCTTTGTTAGAAGCGGCTATCTTGATTAGTTTCGTTGTAGCTACTATGCTAGAAGGTACTGAATATGCTAGATGGGCTACCTATATTGACCCTATTGTATTAATTATTTTAGCGGTACAGATGATACCCTCTGCATTTCGTATCATTGTGCCATCCATGAAACAAATATTGGGATGGGCACCGACTTCATTGCATAATGAAGTGCAAGAAATTATGGATCGCTTTATGGAAAAGTATAATTTTAAAGATTATGTGACGAGCGTGCAAGTATACGGCAATACTCGAATCATTGAAATTGATATTTTAGTTCCTAAAAGTTTTCCATATCAAACCATTGCTGAAATTGATGCTATTCGCAATGAAATTGACCAAGAAATCGGCGGTAACCCAACGGAAAAATGGGTGACCATTTCTTTTACAGGCACGCGTAAATGGATGGCAAAAGATTATTTGCTAGATGAAGAAGAGGATGAATAATATAAAATATTGATGAGAAGTCTAGTATATAGCACATAATTTAATGATAAATACACCAATATATGGTATACTTAAACGTATTGAATATATTGTGCGTAACATAGTTGGAAAATGAGGTTTATAGTATGTTAGATTTAAAATTTGTCCGTGAAAATATTGATTTAGTGCAACAAAATTTAGATAATCGTCATACAAAAGGCGATCTGAAAACCTTTGTATCCGCTTATGATGAACGTCGTCAATTGATCGGCCAAGTAGAAGAATTAAAAGCACTTCGCAATTCTGTAACAGAAGAAATTAGCAAATTAAAACGCAACAAAGAAAATGCTGATGAAAAAATCGCAGAAATGAAAAAAGTAGGTGATGAGATTGCTGAGCTTGATAACCGTATTCGCGAAGTAGAAACAAAATTGCGCGATGCGGCATTGATGTTGCCAAATATGTGTGATGCATCTGTTCCTGTAGGTGCCGATGAAGATGAAAATGTGGAGCAACGCAAATGGGGTGAACCACGTCAATTTGATTTTGATGTACAGGCTCATTGGGATTTAGGTGAAAACCTCGATATCCTTGATTTCAACCGTGCAGGCAAAATGAGCGGTGCTCGCTTTACTGTGTATAAGGGGTTAGGGGCTCGTTTGGAACGGGCTCTTATCAACTTCATGGTGGATCTTCATGTAGATAAACATGGCTATACTGAAATGATGACTCCATATATGGTAACGCGTGAAACTTTGACGGGCACTGGGCAATTGCCTAAATTTGCTGAAGATATGTACCATGTAGAGGGAACGGAATATTTCTTGATTCCAACTGCTGAGGTTACATTGACTAATTATCACGGTGGTGAAATTTTGAGCGAAGAGGAATTGCCTAAATACTATACTGCATTCACCGCATGTTTCCGTGCTGAAGCGGGTTCCGCGGGGCGTGATACTCGTGGCCTTATTCGACAACATCAATTTAACAAAGTTGAAATGGTTAAATTAGCTAAACCAGAAGATTCTTTCAAAGAATTAGAAACATTAACAGATAATGCAGAAGAAGTATTGCGCTTATTAGAATTACCGTTCCGTGTTATCACTCTGTGCACAGGTGATATGGGCTTTGGTTCTGCTAAAACCTATGATGTAGAGGTGTGGATGCCTGCACAAGGCAAGTATAGAGAAATTTCTTCTTGCTCTAATATGACTGATTTCCAAGCTCGTCGTGCTAATATTAAATTCCGTCGTGGACCTAAGGGTAAACCGGAATTCGTTCATACATTAAATGGATCTGGCCTTGCAGTAGGGCGTACAGTAGCTGCTATCTTGGAAAACTATCAACAAGCCGATGGGTCCGTTGTAATTCCAAAAGTTCTCGTGCCATACATGGGTGGCGTTGAAGTGATTTCACCGGCTAAATAAGAGGGGGCATTTTATGAGATTCTTTATTGATACAGCAGAATTTGATGAGATTAAAGAGGCCTATGACTTTGGTTTTATTGATGGCGTAACTACGAACCCATCGCTTATCGTGAAAGCTAAACGCGATTTGAAACAAGTTATTTCTGAAATTGCAAACCTTGTTGATGGACCTGTTAGCGCAGAGGTCATTTCCTCTGATGTAGAAGGCATGGTGGCGGAAGCACATGACCTTGTGAAATTAGGCTCTAATGTGGTTATTAAAGTTCCTATGACTCCAGAAGGCCTTAAAGCCGTTGCTATTTTGAGCAAAGAAGGCATTAAAACGAATGTGACTTTGATTTTTTCTGCAAACCAAGCCTTATTAGCTGCTCGTGCAGGTGCAAGTTATGTGAGTCCATTTGTGGGTCGTATTGATGATATCAGCATGGATGGTCTTACATTGATTCAAGATATTGCAGATATTTTCGCTATTCATGAAATTGAAACTGAAATTATTGCTGCAAGTGTGAGAACTCCGCTACATATTATTCAATGTGCTAAAGCAGGTGCTCATATTGCAACTGTTCCATTTAAAGTACTCATGCAAGCTATGAAACATCCGTTGACTGATGCAGGACTTGCAAAATTTATGGAAGATTGGAAACAAGCTAATCAATAAGTTAGAGACTCTAGGTAAGAGTCATATCAATACATAGAGGACTTATAAGGAGGCCCATTATGGATCGTACATTATCTTTGGAATTTGCTCGTGTCGTTGAAGCCGCAGCTTTGCGTAGCGGTCGTTTGCTTGGCCGCGGGCAAAAGGATGCAGCCGATGGTCTTGCTGTAGATGCTATGCGTCAAGCGTTTGATTCTGTTCGCATTTCTGGTACTGTGGTTATCGGAGAAGGCGAAATTGATGAAGCTCCTATGCTTTATATCGGAGAACACGTAGGTGCTGGCGGACCAGAAGTAGATATCGCCGTTGATCCTATTGAAGGGACAAACTTGATTGCTAAAGGTCAAAATGGTGCTATTGCAGTTATGGCGATTGCAGAAAAAGGTGGTTTGTTACATGCACCGGATATGTACATGGAGAAACTTTGTGTTGGTCCTCGAGGTGCAGGTGCTATCGATATTACGAAATCTTTGACCGAAAATATCAAAAATGTAGCGGCTAAAATGGAACGTAATGTAGATGAAATCACGTTGGTTATGCTTGATCGTGAGCGTCATCAAGGCTTAATGAAAGAGGCTCGTGAAGTAGGGGCTCGTATTATGCTCATTTCTGATGGTGATGTTAATCCAGCTATGGAATGTTGTATCGAAGGTTCTGGGGTGCACATGGTTGTAGGTACTGGTGGTGCACCTGAAGGTGTATTAGCGGCTGCAGCCTTAAAATGTGTAGGCGGCGATATGCAAGCTCGCTTAAAACCAGAAACGGAAGAAGAAATTCGTCGTTGCCATGAAATGGGCATTGCCGATGTAAACCAAGTGCTCACATTAAATGATTTAGTTCGTACTGATGATGTTATCTTTGCGGCTACTGCTATTACACGTGGTAACTTATTAAATCCAATTCAATATTTCCCAGGTGGTGCGCGTACACATACTATTGTGATGCGGTCTAAAACTGGTACGGTTCGTTTCCTTGATACAGTGCATATGGATCATAAACTTAAAACATTAAAAGCAAAATAAGAATAAAGCCCTGAAATATACTTAAAAATTGGACATAAATTTTTGAGATATATTCAGGGCTTTTTTTTTCTTTGTATTTTCTCTCATTCTCTTGATGAGATATATCGAAAAATAGTATAATAACATTTAGTATATGACGTTATAAATACAAGGTCTTGTAGCTTATACAAGATGAACGATATAAAGTGTAGGAGGAATTCTGTTGGAAAAGTTAATCATTCAAGGTGGCAATCGATTGGAAGGACGTGTACGTGTTAGTAGTGCTAAAAATGCAGTACTCCCTATTATTGCCGGTACTTTGCTAGCATCAACGCCTAGTAAATTGCTTGAAATTCCAAATTTAGAAGATGTAGGCACGATTTGCCAAGTTATCGAGTCTTTGGGGGTTAAAATCACTCGTAATAATGCAGATGGTGAAATTGTTTTCGATGCTTCTACATTGACTGCTACGGAAGCTCCTTATGAACTTGTGCGTAAAATGCGTGCATCCTTCCTTGTCATGGGTCCACTTTTGGCTCGTAAAGGGGAGGCTAAAATCTCAATGCCTGGTGGATGTGCTATCGGTGCACGTCCCATTGATCTTCATTTAAAAGCATTTGAAGCATTAGGTGCAAAAATTGAAATTACTGAAGATTATGTATATGCTCATGCTCCGGAAGGACTTAAAGGGACTCAAATTTATTTGGATTTCCCAAGTGTGGGGGCTACAGAGAATGTAATTATGGCTGCTTCTATGGCGGAAGGTAAAACCGTTATCGAAAATGCTGCAGAAGAGCCTGAAATTGTTGATTTAGCTACATTCTTAAATGCTATGGGTGCTAATATTCGCGGAGCTGGTACAAATGTGATTCGTATTGAAGGTGTACCTCAATTACACGGTGCTATTCATACAGTTATTCCTGATCGTATTGAAGCTGGTACATATTTAATCGCTGCTGCTATGGCAGGTGGTGATGTATTCGTAGAAAATGCATTGCCAGAACATCTAAAACCAGTAGTGGCTAAATTAAAGGAAGCTGGTGTAACAGTAGAGGAAGAAATCGACGGCATTCGCGTTATCAGTAGTGGTAAAGGCATTAAAGCTGTCGATATTAAAACTTTGCCATATCCTGGATTCCCAACAGATATGCAAGCTCAATTCATGGCTCTTACCACGATTGCGGAAGGCACTAGTACAGTAACAGAAACTGTATTTGAAAATCGTTTTATGCATGTTGCTGAACTTCGTAAAATGGGGGCGCATATTGACATCGATAATCGTCAAGCTATTGTCGAAGGTATGCCAAGCTTACACGGGGCTATAGTGAATGCTACTGACCTGCGTGCTGGAGCGGCGCTGGTATGCGCTGCATTGACTGCGGAAGGTAGAACAGAAGTCGGTCGTTTACATCATATTGACCGAGGTTATGATGATTTTGTAGGTAAATTGCAAAGGTTAGGTGCTGATATTGTTCGGGTTGACGAATAAGAGTACACAGCCAAAACAAAATAAAAAGAAAAGAAGCCGGCGCTCTAAAGGGCCGGCTTTATACAACGAGCAACAGAACTTAGGTGCTGCAAAGGTTGAGAATTCGAAAGCGAGTACTACACGTAAACCATTGAGAAGGACAAAACGTAAGTCTACTAAGCTTTCAAATGGCGTGGCAAAGCAAGCTAATCATTTGGCCTCCAATATGCGCGAGACCATGATTAAAGTTACAAAAATGCGCCGTGCTGAACGACGTAGTCGTGAGACTGTAGCGATTGCTAAAACAACGCCAGCCATGACATTAAAACGTTTAGTTCGACCTGAGCAAGTTGGAGATTTTATGAGTCGTTTGAATCGATCCTTAAACTTCGATTTGGGAATTGATTTAGGGACTGCAAATATCCTCATTTTTGCGAAGGGTAAAGGCTTGGTATTAGATGAACCTGCGTATATTGCACGGGATGATAAAACCGGTGATATTCTTGCTTTAGGTGAGGCTGCACGTTCTATGGTAGGCCGTACTCCAAAAGGGATTTCCGTCATCCGTCCAGTTCAAGCGGGCGTTATTGCAGATTATGATATGACAGAATTCATGTTGAAGTACTTTATTCGCTCCGTTGTACCTGCTTCTAGATTGATGAAGACGCGTATTATCGTATGTGTGCCATCAGGCATTACACCTGTAGAGAAACGCGCCATTTTAGAGGCCTTACTCAGAACCGGTGCAAAAAAGACAGTCCTTATTGAAGAGCCATTGGCTGCTGCTATGGGGACTGGTCTCAATGATGCTAAGCACGTAGGGGCGATGGTTGTCGATGTTGGCGGTGGCACTACGGATATTGCCGTTCTTTGTGATACGGGTGTGGTTGTAAGTGAATCACTTCGCATCGGTGGAGATTCTTTTAATGAATCTATTATCCGTTATATCCGCCGTAAGAAGCGCCTCGTTATTGGTCCGCTAACGGCAGAGAAAATTAAAATTTCTGTAGGGACTGTGGATCGTCGTGCAAAGGAGCGTACGATTGAGGTACGAGGACGAGATGCAAGTTCTGGATTACCAAAGATGGTTGCGGTGAATTCTTTAGAGATTCAACGTGCTCTAGAAGCACAAGTGATGAATGTTTTGGAAGGCGTTAAGTCCATTCTAGAAAAAACTCCACCAGAACTTGTGGCCGCTATCAATGATCATGGTATCATTCTTACTGGTGGTGGCGCGCTCATCGATGGATTAGACCGTGTTATCACACGTTCTATTGGAATCGCGGCATACCTTGTAGAATCTCCAAGATATGCAGTAATTAAAGGTGTTGCAAAGGCTTTAGATGAAATGTCACAGCTTCGTGATACATTAGATGAGTTACAATAATATAGTTACAATAATATACCATGATGATGTAAGCTTAAATTGACGAGGTTATGGTCTACAGTTATTCTATTTTATGTATGGAGTATCTTTAGACTGTAACCTCGTTTTTCGTTTATTTTTTTGAATTTTTCATCTTTATGCTGTATACTATAGTAAAAGTATATTGCGTAAAATTGATGTAATGATATAAGGCCATTATTATGGTTTGTAGCTATAGAGGAATTAAAGATGAAACGATATCTGTATATGACTTTTGCTGTTTTAGGTCTACTGGGTAGTACCGTTCCTCATGCTGAGGCCGGTAATTTAACAGGGGTGCGCGTATCTAATCATGAAGGTACAAGCCGAATTGTTTTAGATGTATCTGAAATGCCTGTATCTTGGACTCAATCCTATAATGAAGAAACACATGCTCTTACATTGAACTTAGGGGGTACTACAAATGGTTTAACTGGCCCCATATCACAAAATGATAAAAAAACGGGAGTTCTTAAAGGCATTGGCTTACAACCGGTTAATGGGGCCTTACGAGTAACATTAACAGCGAATAAGGATGTACAACATCATGAGTTTGCATTAGAAAAGCCTTCGCGTATAGTAGTGGATTTATTTTCTGGCTATGCGCAACAGACTACAAAAGATGTAAATAAATCTGTAACGTATAGCAAAATTAATAACACCGTAGCTGAAGGGAAAATTCAAGCCTTTGCATTGACCGTAGATAATGATTCACCTATGGTGGTGGCGCATGTTCCAGAAGGTAAACCATTATCTTCTGTTACTCAAGCTCATACAGCTATCATTGGAGCAAAGGTAAAAGGGGGCAGTTTTGAACGACCTTACTCAGTGACGAGTGATGGAGCCATTGATTTAGAGCGTATTTCTAATCGTGGTACGTTACGATATACGCCTAATAGAGGATACTTTATAGAAGAGAAAAAACCTTTACTTCAAGCTAAAACAAAGAATGAGAGTTTTGTAATCACCTCCGTTGATACGGTTCGTAAAGAGAATGCCTTGACCCTTTATACGTCAACTTATGGTCCTTCTACAAAGACCAATGAATATGGTTATGAAGTGACTGTAGCTAATGGCAAGGTTATTAGTAAACAAAAGGGAAATTCTAAAATTGGGGAAAACCAATACGTATTGTCTGGTCATGGCGAATCTGGAAGCGCTTTACGTAAATTAAAAGTTGGAACACCTATTACGATTCAAAATAGAGAAGAACTTGCTCAAGTTAGTACTACCGGTGGGGCTAGTTTAGAAGTGGGCACTATGGTGATGAAAGGCGGTCGCTATGTAGGAGCTGATGAATCTAATAACAAAGGTCGTAGTTTCATTGGAACCACAAAGGAACATGATTTAGTTGTGCTAACAGTTGATAAATCCGAACTTCAATCTGTAGGTGTGACTCAAAAAGAAGGAGCTCAGTTATTGTCTAAATTAGGTGTTGTTGATGGCGCTGAATTATCAAATCAAGGTAGCATTGATATAGTTATCAATGATGATTATGTACACAAATCTTCTGCACCTATGAGTTATGAGGATATAGTAATCATAAAATAGATTCGTTGCATACAATTTTGTTTGAAATATTACTAATAATTTAGTATACTATAAATACATAACTAATTTTGTAAAAGGAGGGATCGTTATGAAAAGAGTAGTGTTAGCTTTAGCTGCATTAGGCATTTTAAGTGTTAGCTCTGTAATGGCGGCCCCTGTATCATACCAAAGTGTATTAACAGGTAAAGTTGCTTCTACAGTTTCTGTTGGTACTTCTGTAACAGAAGGCCAAACATTGGTGACTGTAGAGACATTGGCTGGTCCTATGGCTGCTGCTAAATCTACTGTAACTGGTACTGTAACGGCGGTTAATGTTACAGTGGGTTCAGACGTTTCTCGTGATCAAATCGTTGTCACTGTAGAAAGTAAATAAAGGAGAGAAGGAATGAAGTTTTCTCATTCTTGGCGTCGGTATAGAAAAGCGATACTGGCGCTTTTCTTCTGTACTTCACTTACAACTGCACAGGCTATTGATTTTATGCCTGTCAATGATGTAACAACAGGTATGGAAGGTATTGCAAAAACTGTAATCGTAGGGGATACTATTTCCACCTTTGATGTAAAGGTACTGGGTGTCATGAAGGATAAGGGACCATCTGGTCATCTTATTTTAGCCAAGTTTTCCGGCCCCGTTATGGATCAAACTGGTGGCATTGCGCATGGTATGAGTGGTAGCCCTGTATATATAAATGGTAAACTCGTTGGGGCTGTTGCTTATGGCTGGGGGTTTGCGGATGGTACGATAGGTATGATTACTCCTATTGAGGATATGGTCAAACTATGGAATATACCATATGAGAAAAACTTATCTAAACCTTGGGATGATACACAATTGATTCCTTTAGGTACTCCACTTATGGCATATGGCTTCGATGCGGCATCAATGGAATACTTTAAATCGAAGTTACCACAATATAAATATGAAACATATGACACCGCAAGTGCTAGTGGTGATGAAATTGCAAAACCTTTAGAAGCTGGTGGCTCAGTAGCGGCTTTGCTAGTTGATGGTGACCTTAAATTGGGCGCTATTGGTACTGTTACTCATGTAGATGGTGAAAAGGTTGTTGCCTTTGGTCATCCATTCTTAAAACATGGTTCTTCTAACTATTTTATGCACAATGCAAGTATCTTTACCGTTGTAAAAAGCTATAATGCTGCCTTTAAGCTTGGCTCTATGGGTAAAGAGATTGGCTCTGTTACCGAAGATAGAGGTGCCGGTATTGCAGGTGTATCAGGCGTGATTTCGCCAGGTATTCCATTGCGATTCCATTTAAAGGATATTGATATGGGCCGTGATAGAACTAGTTCCGTCAAGGTTATTGAAGATGGTGAAATGACACCAACTTTAGCAGCTACAGCCTTATACAATATGTTGAATAAAACATTGGATCGCAGTGGCTCTGGTACGGCTACAATTTCTTATACTATTACGCCAAAAGGGAAAGAACATAAGCCATTAACGCGGACAAATATGTTCTACAGCTCTGATTCCATTAGTGAAAAAGCAGTTGATGAATTTTATAATGTCATTGATGTTCTTATGAACAATCGATTCATCAACTATGAAATTTCGGATATTTCGGTTGAAACAAACGTAACGAAAGATAAGAAAACAGCAAAGCTTATCGATGCTTCTGCTTCGTCTACTGTAGTTTCTCCTGGGGATACTATCGTAGTAGATGTAACATTAGAGCCGTTCCGCGGTGAAAAGGTTATTAAACAAATTTTCTTTAAGGTACCTGAAGATCAAGCTATTGGTAAGTATACCTTAGAGGTGCGTGGCGGGGGCGAGATTCCATTGCCATACGTATTGGAAAAACAGAAATATAATTTAACAGATGAAATTTTACGCCGTTTGAAAGTTCATAAAGATTTTGATGAGCTTTATGATGAAATTCAAAAGACAGATACAAATAATCAAATCGTTGTAGAATTTTTGGAAGATGGTATCAGCTTAGTTGATGAAGATGGCTCTCAATCTGTTAAAAAGGCTAAGCTTAAAGATGTGGAATCAAAACCTATGCCAGGGGATGTAAAGAAAAAAACAGGTCAAGAAGATTTGAGTTCTAGTAAGGATGATGAAAAGAAACCTGAAAAGACTGCTGTTGATACTGAGTACATTGTGCAAGGTGATGGTCAATTTACGATTCATGTAATGAAGCCTGCTGATCGGGATAAAGAATTAGCAAAACGTGTCAAAGAAGCGAAACATCAGATTAAGATGGAACGCAAGTTAGAATTGGAAGATCAATCTAAAAAAGATAAAACGGATAAAGCTGAGTCTAAAAAGGATTCTAAAAAAGAGTCGAAAGAAACCAATAAAAAAGATGAGGCTAATGCTGGTGGAACAAATACAGCTGAATAAGTTGAAACTGTAAGGGAAAGGGATAGACTGTTGAGTTGGCTAGAATCGATAGGTCGAGTCGTCATAAACGGCTTATCGCAGATGGGTAGTGCTACATTATTAGTGTGGCAAACAATAAAACAATTAAAAATGATTAATCTGTGGCATGTATTTCAACAGATGGCTCACTTAGGGGTAGACTCCTTGCCTATTATTAGCTTAACTCTACTCTTTGCTGGTGCCGTTATGACCTTACAGATTACAGATGTACTCATTACCTATGGTGCTCAAAGTACAGTAGGTGGCCTTATGGCTGTAGCTATGGGCCGTGAATTGGGCCCTATCTTAGTTGGTGTAGTATTAGCCGGCCGTGTTGGCGCAGCTATCACGGCTGAAATTGGTACAATGAAGGTAACAGAACAAATTGATGCCTTACGTGTTATGGCCGTTGACCCTGTTGGTTACCTCGTGGTACCGCGTGTAGTAGCGTGTATGATTATGGTGCCAATTTTGGCATTTTATGGTGTTGTTATCGGTATTGCCGGTGGTTACTTTGTTGCCACTGTTATCAAGGGTTTGGCGCCTAGTACATATTTAGATTCTATTCAAATGTTTTCTACCATTTCAGATTTCACCTTAGGACTTATAAAGTCTAGTGTGTTTGGTGCTGTCATTGCATTGGTAGGTGCTTATAAGGGCATGGAAACTAAAATGGGTGCAGAAGCTGTTGGTTTTTCCACTACTAGTTCTGTAGTAACTAGTATTATTCTAGTATTTGTATTAAATTACTTTTTATCTACATTGTTATTTTAGTGGATATTTTTAGAGGGATTTATGATTGAACTACGCAATGTTGTAGTTGCCTACGAGTCACGTGTGATTTTAGACTCTGTTAATCTCACTATTAATGATGGGGAGACGTTAGTTATATTAGGCGGCAGTGGTAGTGGTAAAAGTACATTACTTCGCTTATTAATAGGTTTACAACGTCCTACATCAGGGCAGATTATCGTAGATGGCACAGATATAACTACATTATCTGAAGATGAATTTAATACGGTACGAAGAAAAATGGGGATGGTATTCCAATATTCAGCTTTGTTTGATTCTATGTCGGTAGGTGAGAACGTAGCTTTTGGTTTGCGTCAACATACGAAGTTAAAGGATGACGAAATCAAACGCATTGTGGCAGAAAGACTTGATTGGGTTGGTTTAAAGGGATATGAGTCCTATATGCCTAATGAGTTATCTGGTGGTATGAAAAAGCGGGTTAGCTTAGCTCGTGCTATAGCACTAGATCCGAGTTTAATTCTTTATGATGAACCTTCATCAGGGTTAGATCCTATTACATCAGGTACGATTAGTATGCTAATTAAGGGGATGCAGAATCGGCTTGGTTGTACTTCTATCGTGGTAACACATGATATGCAGTCAGCATTTTATGTTGCTGACCGCATAGCTTTACTCGATCAGGGGCATTTTGTAGAAATTTCTGATACAATAGAATTTAAGAATTCTACAAATAAGAAGGTACAACAATTTATTCATGGTGAAGCAGAGCCGATTAACGAATCTGCGATGGGAGATATATAATGAAGTGGACGACGGAGGCCAAGGTAGGGGCTTTTACAATAATAGGTATAGTTCTATTTATTGCAGGCATACTATTTGTAGGCCGTATCGATATTTGGGCTAAACCGCAAATGACAATTACAGGTGATTTCACTCAAGTAAATGGCCTAAAAAATGGGAATCAGGTTAAATTTTCCGGCGTGGCCATCGGGACTGTTTCTGATATTGAAATTACACCGCGTGGCGTTGTGGTTAAGATGAAACTTGATGAAAAAACGCAGATTCCAAGTGACTCAATCTTTTCCTTGGGGTCAGATGGTTTTTTAGGTGATAAATTTATTCAAATTTCACCAGGACAGTCTAAAGTATATTTACAAGATGGTGACTCCGTTAAAGGTGAAGGCGTTGATGCTGTGGATAAGGCCATGCAGAGTGCACAAAAATTAATGGATGGTACTGAGAAGATGCTACAGTCTATTAATAGTATTATTGGTGATCCTGCAACTCAAAGTGCACTTAAATATTCTTTGCAATCTACAGCTGTGATGGCTGATAATGCGGTAGCTATTACACAAAATATGGCGGATGTAACGGCTCAGCTAAATCAAGCAGCACAACAGTTTAATGCTGATGGTAATGCAGGCAATGATATGCGTGCTATTTTAACTAATTTAAAACAAACTACTGATCGTGTAGATAATATGGCTCGTACCATGGAATCAACTGTAACAGATCCTAAAGCACAAGAAAATATTAAGGAGACTTTACATAATACGGCACAGATTTCAGCTCGCATCAATAAACTGATGGGCGGAAAGGCGTACCAAACGGATGTAAATGGAAATAGTGTAGAGGTTGGTATGACTGAAAAAAAGTCATCTACCAAGATTGAACCATCTGTAGATTTGTTGTATAACACAACGGATAATGAATTCCGTGTCAATGGTAGAGTACGTGCCTTTAACAATAAAGGAATGGCTGAAATTGGCCTTTCTAATATGGGTGATGATACTACTTTTGATCTGAATGCAGGTCGATTTATTAGTTCTAAATGGTTAGTGCGTGGTGGTATTTTTGAAAGTGAATTGGGTCTTGGGGTGGATTATAACCTCCGTGGTCCTGTGTCCTTATCAGCCGCGCTATATGACCTTAATCATCGTAAATATCGTATTCGTAGTGATATACGTTTGCATAAAGATACCTATGGCGTTATTCAAATGACCAGACCGTTCAGTTCTACGAATGGAGGTACCTATTTCGGTATTAAACAAGTATTCTAATGACTAACACATTTACTCTATATGAGTATGGAGGTACATATTATGAATAAAAAGGTTCTTTCCTTAGGTGTAATGCTTTCTTTAGTTACTACTGGTGCATTCGCCGCTGATGTAGTAACTACATCCGTTAACAACGGAGACCAATTAAGCAAATATCAAAAAGAAGCTATTCAATTAACACAAAAGCAATTAGCAGAAAAATCTGTTTTAGACAGTAAAACCTATGAACGTACATTAGCTTTAAACGAAGCCCGTACGGTTGATTTAGCATTAGCTAATAATCGTACAGCTAAGCAAACTAAATGGGGTTATGAAGCTGCTAAATCTGCAGTAAGCCAAGTAGCAGCTGGTAAGAATCCAAGTGTTAGTTATGGTTGGAGTGCTCAAAAAATGGGCGGTGACACAGGTAGTGGCAAATCTGGTAGTCATAACTTCTCCATTAGTGCGCCTGTATTCAATCCACAACTCGATGCAAGCATTGATTCTGCACGTTATACTCGTGAAGGTACTGGTGCTAGCTATGAAGAGGCTTTACAACAAGCAAAATATGATGCTCTTAACGGTTATTATACATTGATTATGAGCCGTAATATGGTAGATGTAGCACAACAAGCTGTTAAAGATTATCAAGGTCATGTAACCAATGTAGAGGCACAGTATAATGTTGGTTTAGTGGCGAGCTCCGATGTATTGGCCGCTAAAACAAATCTTGATGATTCTCAAACATCTCTTGTAAAAGCGCAAAATGCTGCAAATTTAGCAGAGGCGAACTTAAATCAAGTTATTGCATACCCTGCACAAACGGCTATTACTACAGCAGAGCATGATTTACAATATAAACCATATAATGTAACCTTGGAGCAAGCGAAAGCATATGCTATGCTTCATCGTTCCGCTCTTGTTAAATCAGCTCTTGATGTAAAATCTGCGGAAGAAGCTGTAAAATCTGCTAAGGCGGGTTATTTGCCTACGGTTGCTGTAAAAGCTGGTCGTGGCTATGGTGATCCAGATGGTTACTTTGGTACAAGTACAAAGTCCTGGAGTGTTGGTGCTAGTGCTACTTGGAACTTATGGGATGGTGGTGCAACACAAAATGCTATTAAAAAAGCAAATGCACAACTTGAACAAGCAAAAGAAGCTAACTTGGCAACTGTTGATGCTGTATTGTTAGCCGTACAAAAAGCATACTTGAATTTACGAGCTGCTGAACAAACAATCCAAAGTACACAAACTGCAGTCGCACAAGGTCAAGAAAGTTTCCGTATTGCTACGCTTCGTTACCGTGCAGGTGTTGGTACGAACCTTGATGTACTTGATGCAGAAACTAAGTTGACAACAGCTCGTAATAACTATGTAGAAGCTCTTTACAATTACAATATTAGCATTGCGGCTCTTGAACAATTAACAGGCGTTCCATTGTCTACTCCTGTAGGTCAAGGTGCTGAAGTTATCGCTAATAGTGGTGCTGTTGAACAATTGTCAAAACTAGGCGGCAATCAATAATATGATCTTTAAAAAGACGACTTCGGTCGTCTTTTTTCTTGTAATGGACATTATAGACAATGAGTGTTCTTGATAGGTTTTATAAAATTCACTCTGAAAATACTATAGTTATTACTGTGTCTGTGGTAAGATTAGTATATATATTTATATTATTCATAATGTGTATGGGAGTATCATTATGACCCGTAAAAAGTGGCTCCTTATCGGTGCAGCGATTTTAGGTTTGTCTGGTATTGTTGGTGCCAGCATTAATCCTATGGCTCAAACTTACATTGCACCTATGGTTAAAGAACAAGTAAATAATGTCATAAACGGTTCTATAGACTATGATTCTCTCCGAATTAATTGGAATGGTGATGTTGTTCTAACAGATGTGACTATCAAAGATAGAGATGGTCATTTAGTTGGAACTGCTCAAGAGGTAGCTGTAGGAGTTAAACTATCTTCTTTGCCGAAGATTGTCGGTGGCAACACATCAGGGGCTACGGCTATTTCTAGTGTAATCGTTGAGGCGCCAGATTTTCATATATGGCAACTAGCTGATGGGGCGTGGAGTATAACTAAGTTAGTAAAACCATCCGATCCAAATAAGTCGGGTACTTTTGATGGCTCTGTGACTATTAATAATGGTCGCGTAGCGCTACGTACTAAAGATGGAATAAAGAGGAATGTAGAAAATCTTGATGGGACTATGGCGCTTGATATGAGTGGCATGTCTAAAGGTGCCTTTACTGCTGATGTAGATGGTTCCGCAATTACCTTGAATGGCAAAATTGATATGAACAATGTATCTAATTTTGATCTCTTTGTACAAGCTGATGAAATTGATACTGCTGGTATTATGAGTTTTGTTCCACTTCGTAAGGATCTATCTGTAACGAGTGGTAAGTTACAAGATTTACATTTAAATCTTAAAAGTGAAGATGGCAAATACATTATGAGTGGTAATGTAGGCTTTAAAGGTTTAACAGGCACTTATAAACGGGGTAATACAATTTATAATATTACCGATGGCACGGGTCGCATTATGCTTAATAATGATCAAATCGTTATTAGTCGTAGTTCTTGGAGGGTAAATGATCAAGTAACAAAGATCAATGGCTTAGTTACACTAGGCAAAGATGAAGAGTATTTAAATCTTAATGTTGTGGCCGATAAAGTAGATTTAGAGGCGATAACAGACGTCGGTGTTTCTGGTATTGTAGGTGGGCGTGCACATATTGGTGGTACGACAGTAGCTCCTCGTGTAGATGCAACGATTGCTAGTGATGGTATTTCTTATAATGGTTACTATATTGATCGTTTACAAGGTGATATTGTATATGATAACGGTTTAGTTCGTACGGATGATGTGCGCCTATCAGTAGGCGAAGGTAGTGCAAAGGTTAAGGGCCAATATGTGGTTGATACAGGGGATTTTGATACTACTATAAAGATTCAAAATTTACCTTTAGGCACTTTCACAAAAGATATGATCTCACCGGTTACAGGTAATATCGATGGTGAGATGCGTATCTTAGGAAAAAATAATCAAGTTACAGATGTTGTAGGCTCTGTTAAAGGTCGCCAAATAGGCATTCGCGGTGTTGTAGTTGATACTGCAAAAGCTAACTTTACGCATGCTGATAATAGTACAAATATGACCGTTGTAGGCACTATAGGAGATGGGGCGCTAAGCGGATATGGCTATATCCAAAATGGTAATATAGATGCCACTATTTCCGGTAATGCATTGCCATTGACCGCACTAAGTCTTATTATTGGTCAAGATGTTGATGGCACCTTGAATACCTCTTTTGCGATACAAGGTACATTGGATAATCCAAATGTAATGGGCACTGTATGGGGGCAAGAGGTACATTATAAAGGGGCTCGATTCAATAATATCCATGGAGATATTAAGCTAGATAACCATATTCTCACTATCACCAATGGACATATTGGTGATGGCGATGGGGGCTATGATGTTAATGGTTGGTATAATCTTAATACAGATGTGTTAGATCTAAATGCCAAGGCTCGGGCTGCTCGTATTGAAAATGTGATTCGTACTGTTACAGATGTTCCTATTACAGGTTGGTTTGAAACAGACAATCATATTACAGGGACGGCTGCAAATCCGATTATAGAAGGTCGTGCTCATTTGTGGGATGGTTCTGCTTATGGCAAACTCGTGACCAATGCGTTTGCAAAATATAACTATCAGAATGATACATTAGAGCTTTATAGATTTGATATTGAAGGTTATGGTGCAACTATCACAGGTGGCGGTACAGTATCTAAAGAAGCAATTAATATTGATTTTGAAGGCAAAAAAATTGATATGGGCAGATTGCTCATTAATACGGATTACAAAGTTGATGGTTTGCTATCTGGTCGAGGACAAATTACTGGATCTGTGGATAACCCTCAATTCAATGGCTATATTTCATCCGATGCCTTATCAGTTAATGGGGAATTATTGAACGATATTCATGGTCGTGTTTATGCAGATAAATCGGTTGTAAATGTGCAAGATTTCACCTTTGCTGAAGCCGATGGTGGTCGCTACACTGCTAAAGGTGGTATGAAGTTTGATGATAGTAGACAACTATTTGGTGTATTAGATGTTACTAATGGTAGCGTAAAGAATTTGCTAACCTTGCTAGACCGGTCCAATGAACACATTGATGGCAAATTAAATGGTTCTGTTGAAATCGGAGGTACACGCGACAATCCAAGCGTTAATGTAACAGGCAAGATTAATGATGTAAGTATTGATGAAAAGATTGTTGGTGATGCAACTATCGATGCAAGTCTTGCTAATCGTAAATTCAAAGTTACAACTTTGAAACTGCCTGTTGATGAAGGTCTCATTGCAATAGGCGGTACGATGGATCTTGATGGTCAAGCGGACTTACAGGTTGCATTAAAGGATGTTGATATAGTACCGTTCTTGCCACTTATGGGTAAGGATATTCAAGCTACTGGTTGGGTGACTGGCGTTGTAAATATCACTGGGGAAACTAAGAATCCTAAAGTAGAATTATCCGGTGCTGTAGAGTCGGGGTCCTTTAATGGTGTTGGTATTGATGAAGGTTTTGTATTGGCTACAATGCAAGATCAAGTTATTCAGATTCAACGAATTCAAGGTGCCAAAAGTGGGTATAAGCTAAGTGTCTATGGTAAGATTCCATTAGCGGCAATCTTTACGTCTGGGTATATTCCAGCAAATGATAGCAAATCTATGGATGTAACTATTGATTTTAACGAAGCAGATATGGCTGTTATCCCTCTTCTTACAACTAGTGTTAAGGAGGCAACAGGTCCGTTAAAAGGCACGGTTCACATTACAGGCACTATTGATCAGCCTGAAGCATATGGTACTGTATCGGTACGTAATGGTACGATGAAATTGGCAAGTGTAGAAAATCAAATTACTGGTATTGATGGTGACTTAATTTTCTCTGGTCAACAAGGTGATTTCCAATCCCGTATTAATATGGGCAAAGGCTCAGCTGGTTTGGCTGCTAAAGTAAATTGGTCTGGACATACTCTTACTAATTACAAGGCGGCAGTTCAGCTAGAAGACTTAGAGGTTCGCAGTGAATATGTAAGAGGACCTTTGAATGGTGAACTTTATATTGCTGACCGAGATGGATTGCTGACCCTTATTGGTACTTTAAATCTTGAAAAGATTCAATTCAAAATTCCTCTTTCCTTACAATCTAGTGAAAGTACCAAAGATATGGGGGTGGATGTTACTGTTCATGCGGGTAAAGGTGTACGTTTATATGATCGCACCTTATACAACATGTTTATCAGTGGCGATGTTCATTTTGGTGGATCCTTACAAAATCCAACTGCTAGTGGTCAATTCGATGTTAGAAATGGCACGTTTAAGTATTTGAGCCATGTATTTAATATTACAAAAGGGAATGCTCATTTCGTAGGTGGCTCTTATTTACCAAACTTACAATTAGAGGCTGAAACAAATGTAAGTAATTACACTATTATGCTTGGCGTAAAAGGGACAGTGGATCATATGGACTTATCATTGTCCTCTAATCCTACATTGTCTAGAAAGCAAATCATTTCCATGTTGACCTTCGGCCGCGGTGCAGATTCAAATAGTAGTACTTTGACAAATGAAGATGTGAATGCTGTGGCTACAGCAGGGCTTCAAATGTTTGCTTTTGGCTATGTACAAGATGCATTACAAAATACACTTGGGTTAGACCGCATCAATATTACAACAGGGTCAATTGATCCCGATGAGCCAACCAATAGGGATACGGCAAGTAATTATAATATTGAAATCGGTAAATATGTATTACCGAGAGTCATGTTGACTTATTCTCAAGGTATTAATAACAAACAAAATAAATATGGTATAGAATATTCTGTTAAACGAAACCTTAAGTTCACGGGATGGCATACATCAAAAGGGAACAATTATATAGGTGGTCGTTGGACACGTAGCTTTTAAGAGCATGGCTAGAATGTGTAAACCCCTTAGGTATGCACATTCTAGTCATATTAATTTCATAAAATTTGTTTAATATAGTACTCATTCCAAGCAATTTATGCTATAATGATAAAGATTTATTAGTCTTTATAAATAAGATGTAAACTCTTTATGGGGATGAGTTCTAGGAGGAATTTATGTTTAAACCAAAAGCTTATAAAAGTATGCTTGCAGCGTCCGTGTTGACCGCTGTCATGGGGACAGGCAGTGTATTTGCTGCTGAGGTACAAGCTGGCTATACTCCAGATTTAAATAGCACAACGACGACTAATGCTGCTACAACAAATGATGCAGCTACTACACAAGCTGTTTATAATGCTGATGCAACTACTACAACTATACAAGATGAAACTGATGCAGCTATCTTAGCTGCTCGTGGTGATACGACTATATCTAGTGACGGCACTGTAGTAAAAGGTTCTGATGGAACTGTTACAGTCAATAATGCTGCTTTAAAAACTGATGATAAACAAGTAAAAATGGTATCTAAAACTACTGGTGGTACTGATCTTGATAAGGCTGCTGAAAATGGCCAAACTCAAGCTGTTACGACAGTAGAAGCACAATATGTTACATCTGCTAGTGCAGAATCTGTTAATCCTTACGTAGGTAAATTGATTACCGGTTTGTCTATATCTGGGGTTACAGCTGAACAACAAGCAAATTTATTGCCAATTTTAACTGAAAAAGTTGGCGATGCCGTATCTGTTGATGGTGTATTTAAAGATGTAACTAATCTTGGTAATACTGGGTACTTCTCTGAAGTAAATCCTGTATTCACTTCCGTGCCTGAAGGCGTAAAACTGGACTTTGCTGTAACCGTAAATCCAGTTACCACTGGCGTTTCCTTTGAAGGTAATACTGTATATTCCTCCGAAGTATTGACTAAGTTCATGGACATTCAACCAGGTCAAGTTCTTAACTCTGTATCCGTAGGGCAAAAAGTTCAAGGTATTAATGCTGCATATGCTCGTGATGGCTATATGTTAGCACACGTTGATGGTGTCCGTGTAGATGACCAAGGCGTACTTCATATACACATTGTTGAAGGTATCGTAGAAGATATCATTCCAGCAGGTAACAAGAAAACCCGCAATAAAGTTATTACTCGTGAATTTGTTCAAAAGAAAGGAAAACCTTTTAATAAATTCTTGGTACGTCGTTCTGTAGAACGCGTATATAACTTAGGTTTCTTTGATGACGTAAACGTTCGTATGTTGCCAGGTGAACAAGATCCAAATAATGTAATTATTGAAATCGATGTATTGGAACATAAGACTGGTACCATCACATTAGGTGCTGGTTACTCTAAATCTGATGGGTTGATGGGTATTGTTGAATTCGGTGAAGATAACTTCCGTGGTACTGGCGATAAATTTAAAGTTCACTGGGAAATCGGTGGTAAGAAAAAATATAAGAACTACCAAATCTCCTACTTGAAACCTTGGATCGATAGCAAAGGTACATCTCTTGGCTTCTCCTTCTTCAACCGCGAAGATGAATACACAGATTACAATGAAGATGGTAATGAAGTAGCAGAATACAATAAGAAATCTCGTGGTTTCAATATTTCCTTCGGTCGTCAAACTGGGGAATATACTCGTGATTACTTGACATTAGAATCCCGTAAAGATTCTTATAAATGGGATGATGATGATAGCTCTGGTTTCCGTTATGATAAAAATGCGGGTAAAGGTACAAACTGGGATAATGGTTCCTATAACTTCGCATCTGACAACTATGTAAAAAATAACTTCGGTCGCATTAACTCTGTAACATGGCAAAAAGTATACGATTCTCGCGATAATATCTATGAACCAACTCGTGGTCGTCGTATTTCCTATACTACACAATGGGCTGGTCATGGTTTGGGCGGTGACTTCGACTTCTACAAATTCACAGCTGAAACTCGTATGTACAAGAAATTGGGTGCTAAAAATGTATTGGCATTCCGTGCACGTGCTGGTTTCATCCAAGGTGATGCTCCTTATAGCCAATTGTTCACATTGGGCGGTGCTGATTCCTTACGTGGTTATGAAGATGATCAATTCCGTGGTAAGAAGATGTACAATGCTACATTGGAATTCCGTTTCCCAATTGTTAAGAAAGTTAGCGGTGTGTTATTCGGTGATATTGGTGATGCATGGGATGCACCAAATGTTACATGGTATAACAGCAAAAAATCCTTTAACTATGGCGTTGGTGCTGGTGTTCGTATTACAACTCCAATTGGTCCTGTTAAACTTGACTATGGCGTGGGTAAACACAAAAATAAATTCCACTTCAGCTTCGGTACACAATTCTAATATAGTAAATGTATATGGTGAAGGCCTCTTTTTAAAGAGGCTTTCACCAATATCTCTATATGGCATCCTTTGATGCAGTGATTTAAAGAAATGAGGGCACTCTATTATGATGCGAATGATGAACAACAAGGCGAATGTAAAGATTTTTTCCATCGTCATTGCTGCAATTTTTATTGTTGGTATTGGTGCGTTAGCTTATACGCAAATGGCTTCGCCTAGTAGTAATAGTGGGACTAGTACTATTGGGGTTATCGATACATCTCGTATGTTGTCTCAAGATAATCCAATTTATATCTCTGCAGCTCAAGAGTATATGAGCTATCAAAGCCAATTACAACAAGAAACGCAAGCTAAAATTGATGCAGCACAAGATGATGCTACTAAACAAAAAATTGCTGAAGAAGCGCGTCAAAACCTAGCTAAAAAAGATCAAGAAATTGCTAAATCCGTTCAAGATAAAGCTATGGAGGCTGCAAAAGCGGTTGGTGATGCTAAGGGTCTTAGCGTTGTTATGACTAAAGATACTGTACTATATGGCGGTGTTGACATTACAGATCAAGTATTGAAAAAACTAGCTACTGATGCAAAAAAATAAACTGTAGTTCTATGTAAGGGAGAACGACAATGAACGGGAAACAACGATATATAGGACTAGTCATATTTCTCGTTGCTGCAATAAGTGCTATGGTTTGGGCCTATGGCTTTGTAACAAATCGCCAACAGGGTCCTGATGGCATGTCAATAGGTGTTGTACGCATTGATGATGTACTAGAGTTTAATCCATCCTATGCGGATTATAAACAAGCCAAGAATGAACTGGAACTTTTACAACGTCAATATGAACTTGAACAACAAGCCTTAAATGCCAAGTCAGAGACACAAGATGAACAGTTGAAAACACTTGCACTGGATTCAACCTTGTCAGATGCTCTTACGGTAGAATTGCAAACTCGTATTGCAACAAAAGAAAATGAACTAAATCAGCAATTAAATTCGAAGCGCAATGAATTGACTCAAAAGTATTTAGCTGAGTTAAAGGTTAGTACTAATGAATATGATCTGGAAATCGTAAACCTTCAATTAGACTTATATGCCTATGATGCACGTGTATATATAGATGATGCACAAAGGGCGGCGGCTATGGCTGAAAAGGCTAAAAAAGAAGAAAGATTAAAAGAATTATTAGCTAAGAGAAAACCGTCGGATTTCGATGTGGATTCAATTAAAGCAAAGGTACAGGCTGAGCTTGCTCCAATGCAACAAAAAGGGCAGGAAGAGCTCAATCAATACGCTGCATCCCTACAGAAGGAATTAGCTGAGAAACGTGACTCCATGATGCAACAACAAGCACAAGCCATCATTGCTAATAATAATCTGCCTGTGGCGCAAGATTGGAATGATACATGGGCAAAAAAACTTTCAGATAAAGAAGCTGAAGTGAGTGCACTTCATGAGGCCATTTTAGAAGATGTTCGTATGCGCGTAGCAATTATTGCGGAGGAACAACATTTAGATTTAGTCATCATCGATGATGGTGGTAATATTAAAGGGCTTGATATTACTGATGCAGTGAAGGCGTCCTATCGAGTTCAATAAGGAGTTATATTATGAATAAACGTATTAAATCTTTAGTATTAGGTGCATCTTTAGTAGCTTCTATGGCTATCTTAGGTGGTTGTGGTTCTAATAATGTTGGTTATGTTGATAGCGTGAAAGTGGCAAACAGTACTGAAAAAGGCATTGAAATTACTAAAGAAATCAATGCTAAAAAAGCGGAATTAGATGCTAAAATTGCTGCTGCCGATGAAGCATCTAAACAAAATGTATTTAATCAAGCGAATCAAGAATTAAATGCCTTTGCGAATGCAAAAGCGCAAGAATATCGTCAATATCAAGAACAAAAAATCAATGAACTTGTGAAAGAAAAAAAACTTGATGTTATTATTGAGAAAGGCGCTGTTGTTGGCGGTGGCTCTGATGTAACTGATGATTTGATTACAAAAATGGGTAAAGCTTCTGACGACCAAATCAAAGAAGTTGAAAATGCAGCTAAAGCCCAAGAGCAACAAGATGCTCAGCAAAATGCACAACAAGCAGATCAAGCTGCAACAAGTACAACTGAAGCTGCACAATAATTGAGGATTACCACGGGGGAGGAGTTTGCCTTGGAAAAAACTTTACAGGAACTCGCAAATTTAGTAGGCGGTCAACTTATAGGGGATGAGTCTATTGTCATTACTGAGACACGTAGCTTTGAGCAAGCAGTAAAACAATCCATAACTTTTGCAATAGGTGAATATGTTGAACATATTGCATTATGCCAAGCGGGTGCTGTTATCGTTGAATCGGAAGTAAAAAATGCACCGATGGCGCAAATCGTAGTTGATAATGCAAAAGCCGCATTCGCCCAAGTGCTAGAAGTATTCCATCCACCTGTTGTAGTTCCCCGTGAAGTGCATAGTACAGCTATTATTGGCAAGAATGTTACACTTGGTAAAAATGTAGCTATTGGTGCCTATTGTGTTATTAATGATAATGCTGTTATCGGTGATAATGTAACGATTCGACCTTATGTATATATTGGTCATAATGTACGAATTGGGGAAGATTCTGATATCTATGCAGGTGCTATCGTACATGAGAACTGTATTTTGGGTAAACGCGTTGTATTGCGTGCTAAAGCAGTTATTGGTGGTGAAGGTTTTGGCTTTGCCACAGAAAATGGTATTCATACGCATATTCCTCAAGTAGGCAATGTTATTCTTGAAGATGATGTAGAAATTGGCTCTTGCACTACTGTTGATAATGCTACAATGGGATCTACCTTGGTACGTCGCGGTACAAAAATTGACAATCTTGTTCACCTTGGCCACAATGTTGAGATTGGAGAAGATTGTTTCTTGATTGCACAGGTTGGGATTGCAGGTAGTACAAAATGTGGTAACCATGTAATCTTTGCAGGACAAACAGGCTGTACTGGTCATATTACAATTGGAGATAATGTACAATTTGCAGGTAAAACAGGAATTACTGGTAATGTACCATCTAATTCTGTTATGGCTGGATATCCAATGAGACCTCATAAAGAGTGGTTAAAATTGGCTGCTTACGAGAATCGTTTGCCAGAAATGGTGAAAACTGTAAAACAATTACAAAAAGAAATTGACGCTTTGAAAGCACAGCTTAAGGAGAGCTAATAATCCATGTATAGGTTTATGAAAATCTTTAGTGCCTTTATTTGCTTATTACCTAAAGGTTTGCAATATGCTATTGGTACATTGCTAGGTGAAATTGCGTGGCTAGTGGTGCCACCTAAACGCAAGCGCCTGGCGATAGGCCAAATTTTATTCTGTAATATTACAGATGATCCTAAAGAAGCTCGACGTATTGCGAAAGCTAGCACTACACGCTTTGGCCGTATGATTATTGATGTATTGCGCTATCCTGAAATTAAAGATGGCGCATACAAAGATATGGTAGAGTTTATTAATCGAGAGTACTTAGATGATGCCTTAGAAAATGGTCGAGGTGCAATCTTAGCCGCTGTTCATAGTGGTAACTGGGAACTCCTAGGTGCCGTTCTTGCTTCTGAAGGGTATCCGTTGATTTCTGTGGCTATGAAACAGAATGGTGATGCCGATAAGTTTATCAATGAATATCGTCGGATTATGCATCAACATGTGACCTATAAAACAGGTGTTCGTGAAATGATTAATGAACTAAAAAAAGGTGCATTTTTAGGCCTTATTATGGATCAGGACCCTGGTGATGATGGCGTTCTTGCACCATTCTTTGGTTATGAAACATTGACGGCTGCGGGACCAGCTGTATTGGCTCGTATGCAAGATGTGCCCATTATTTTTGTAACCATACATTATAGTCCGTTTTCTGAGAAACATGAGATTGAAGCGCATCCACCAATTTATGTGGAACGCACAGATGATAAAAAGCGTGATATAGCGGTAACAACAACTCGTCTAAATGAGTTTATTGAAGATTATATTCGGCGATATCCTGAAGATTGGTTTTGGCTTCATAACCGTTGGAAATGGACTCGTCGTTTTTATGGTGAACAAATAGATACACCACCTGATGTTTTTCAATAGTTAATAATTTTAAAGAGATTTTGTTTATGCGATTGTGGAATGTCCAAGATGAAACTGATTCCTATTAGCATGGATGAAATCTCTTTTTATTTTATAACTTATAATTTAGTGTTTAAAAATAATCTATTAAAATTTTAAAGACTAAGAATAGTCTTTCCAATTAGCGTAATATATGGTAAATTTCTTGTAACGCCTATGCAAATAGGGTATAATACATATTGGTGTATAGTAAACGTGAATTCAGATTATGAAAGGACATTCTTATGAGTAAGCCACAACAAACAATAGAAAAGGCTGTTTCATATCAAGGGATTGGCCTTCATAGCGGTGAACCAGTACATATGGTTTTCAAACCTGCACCTGAAGATACAGGAATTGTGTTTGTCCGCACGGACATTGAAGGGAATCCTTTTGTGCGAGCACACATTGATAATGTGACGAACACTATGCGCGCTACCACGTTGGAAAATGGTGAAGCAAAGGTATTCACTGTAGAGCATGTAATGGCAGCGTTCAGTGCTATGAATATTGATAACTGTTATATTGAAATGGATTCTCCAGAACCTCCAGTAGGTGATGGCAGTAGTGCTATTTTTGTCAATCTTATTGAAGAGGCTGGCATTAAAGAACAAACAGCACCGCGTCAGGTATATAAAGTGACTCGATCCCATGCTGTTTATGATGGAGACCGTTTTGTTGTGATCTTGCCATATGATGGTTATCGTATGACGTTCACATCTATTAACAGTCATCCGTTGCTGGGCACTCAACAATGTGATTTTGAAGTATCACCAGAATACTTTAAAGAGCATATTGGGTCTGCTAGGACTATCGGATTTATGAAAGAATTAGAACAATTACAGGCCATGGGCCTTGCAAAAGGCGGTAGCTTAGATAATGCATTAGTCTATGATGATGAGAAATGTCTATCTGTACCACGCTTTGATGACGAATTAGTTCGTCATAAAGCATTAGATGTTATAGGAGATTTATTCTTATTAGGACCAATTGAAGGCCATGTAATTGCTTTGAAATCGAGTCATGAACTAAATTCAAGATTGGCTCGCAGTATAATGGAAGAAATAAGGGAGACACAGCCATGATTCTTAATCACGAAGATATTTTAGAAATTTTACCTCATCGTTATCCAATGCTTTTGGTGGATCGCATTGTTGAGTTAGAACCTATGAAACGTGCTGTGGGTATTAAAAATGCTACATTCAACGAATTATTCTTCCAAGGTCACTTTCCAGGGAACCCAGTTATGCCAGGTGTATTATTGACTGAAGCTATTGCTCAAGTTGGTGGTATTGCATTATTGTACCCTGAGGAAAATCGTGGTCTTACTCCTATGTTTACAGGTATTGATAAAGTGCGTTTCCGCCATCCTGTAAAACCTGGCGATCAAGTTCGCATGGAGGTAGATATTGTTAAAATTAAAGGTAAAATGGGCAAGGTTGAAGGCCGTGCCTATGTTGGCGACAAATTGTGCGCTAGCGGTGAATACATGTTTGCCCTTGTATAATAGAATGAGGAGTGATTGTAGTGATAGTTGTAGGCATGGAAAATGCGGAATCCAACATCCATAGTACAGCCATAGTCCATCCAAATGCTAAATTGGGCAAAGATGTAATCGTAGGTCCTGGCGCTGTTATCGGCGAACATGTCGAGATTGGCGATGGCACACAAATCGGTGCACATGTTGTAATTGGTGGTTGGACAACCATTGGTAAGCGTTGTGAAATTTATCCTAACGCATCTATTGGGTTGGAACCGCAAGATTTAAAATTTAAAGGCGAAAAAAGCTATTGTAATATTGGCGATGAAACGGTTATTCGTGAATTCGTAACTATTAGCCGCGCTACTGGTGAAGGTGAAGAAACACGTGTAGGCAATAATTGTTTACTTCAAGCCTGTACACATGTGGCTCATAACTGTATCGTTGGTAATAATGTAATAATGAGTAATTGTGCTGGTCTTGCAGGGCACGCTATCGTTGAAGATCGTGTAGTTATTGGCGGTCTTGCTGGTATTCATCAATTTGTTAAAATCGGCCGTAACGCTATGGTTGGCGGAATGGCTAAGGTGGTACAAGATATCCCACCTTACGTAATTGCTGATGGTCAACCGGCACGTGTTATCGGTCTTAACTCTGTAGGATTATCTCGTGCAGGGATTTCCGAAGATGTACGACGTGATTTAAAACAGGCATTCCGTATTATTTATCGTTCTGGATTCAGCTTATCCAAGGCAATTGAAGAAATGGAATTACAATTGGACTCTTCCGTAGAAATTGAAAATTTATTACGATTCCTACGCAATGCCGATAGAGGCATTATGCGTACTCGTCGTGACTAATTATGAGGACCTCGTACCATGTGCGAGGTCTTTTTGTGCATATTATAACTGGTTGAGTTTTATATTAATGATAATTTGCATTATATTTTCATAATTATAAAAAGTTTTGATAGATATATTCGTAGATGTTTTAGTGCTTAAAAGTAATAAGGAAATTTTAATAAAATGATGAAGAAAAGGGCATAAAGCTTGGCTTTTTAATGGTAAAAAGTAGCTATTTATAGTAAAATATATTGTATATGATTATGTCTATTTTTAGGCATTTTCATAGGGAACTTGAAATTACTAATTGATATATAGGCCGTGAGGTCATCTAGGAGGTATAGTCTTGGCAAAGGTAGGATTAATTGCGGGCATTGGTGTTTTGCCTGTAGAATTCATGCGTGCCGCTCATGTATTGGGCCACGAGGTGGTTGTTATCGGTGTAGTACCTGATATAGACCCAGCTCTAAAGGCTGAGGCTGATGCTTTCTATGATATTGGTGTTGCTAAACTAGGTAAAATCTTTAAAACCTTGAAAAAAGAAGAGGTTCAAGAGTTAACTATGCTTGGAAAAGTCACTAAAGAGATTCTCTTTAAAGGCCTTACATTTCCTGATTTAAAAACATTAGGCGTTTTAAAGCGGCTCAAAAATCGTAAAGATGATACGATTATGCTTGCCATCGTTGATGAAATCGAACGAGAAGGCTTTAAAGTATTAGATCAAACAGCATACTTGAAACCATTTATGCCAAAGGTAGGAGTGCTTTCAAAAGCACAACCTACAGATGAGCAATGGGCTGACATTTGTTTTGGTTTTGAATTAGCTAAACAAATGGGGGCCCTTGATATTGGTCAAACCGTTGTTGTTAAACATAAGGCGGTCATGGCAATTGAAGCCATTGAAGGGACTGACAAGTGTATCTTGAGAGGTGGAGAACTGGGTCGCGGAGATGCGATTGTTGTTAAAACAGAAAAACCAAATCAAGACGTACGCTTTGATGTGCCAGCAGTAGGCATAAAAACGCTCATGTCTATGATTGATAGCGGTTGTAAGGTGCTAGCTGTAGAAGCGGAAAAGACTATTTTCGTACAACAACAAGATGTGCTTAATATGGCAGATTGTCATGGTATTGTTATCTGTGCTGTAGACCAAGAATTTGTAAATTCCAGAAAGGATACATAATGAAAGTCATGTTTTCCGCCGGTGAAGCTTCCGGCGATACTCATGCGGCAAGTGTAGCCAATGCATTGAGAGAAATAGATCCTTCTGTAGAGATGTTTGGTATGGGTGGCACCCTGATGGAACGCGCTGGTGTTCGCATCGTGTATGACATTAAGAATCTTGGTGTCATTGGTATTGTAGAGATTGTGAAATCATTGCCAAAATTCTTTAAGCTGCGCACATATTTGAAACGTGTCATGATGAAGGAAAAACCAGATATTCTCGTTTGTGTAGATTATCCAGGTTTTAATATGAAATTAGCTGCGGTGGCTCATGAACTGGGGATTCCTGTTTTATATTATATTGCTCCAACGATTTGGGCTTGGCACAGTAGTCGTGGTAATACAATTCGTAAGTATGTAACCAAGGTAGCATCTATCTTCCCATTTGAAGCTGAAGCGTATCGTAAGTATAAATGTGATGTAGACTTTGTAGGGCATCCTTTACTCGATATCGTACACCCTACGATGACTAAGCAAGAGGCCGAAGAATATTTTGGGGCTCGTAAAGAGGCTAAAAAAGTATTGCTCATGCCTGGCAGTCGTAAACAAGAGGTTTTATCATTGCTTGATACGATGTTAAAAAGTGGTGAGCAATTGATAGCGAAGCATGACGATATTCAATTCTTCTTGCCTCGAGCACATACAATTGATCGAAGTGAGCTAGAAGCGTTTATCAATTCTCATAAGGTGCCTGTTACGATTACGGAAGACCATACATATGACTTGATGCAGATTTGTGATGTGTGCCTTGCCGCATCAGGAACGGCTACATTAGAAACGGCGATGATGGAATTGCCAACGGTATTATTGTATCGTGTATCTCCAATTACGTATGGTATTGGTAAGATGGTTGTGAATGTAACATATGTGGGCTTGCCTAATATTGTAGCGGGTAAAGAAGTCATTCCCGAATTATTACAAGATGCTGTCACTCCAGACGCAATTGTGTCTTTGGTAGAACCATTGCTCAGAGATGTAGACAAAAATGAAGCTATGCGCAGTGAATTGTGCGAAGTACGTCATAAATTAGGTGAGCCGGGTGCAGTAAAACGGGTAGCACATCTTGTATATAATCTCGGTAAGGAGAAATGTAATGAATAGTTATTCTAGGCTCTTATACTTTGTAAAGCCTTATTATAAGCGAATGCTTTTTGCAGTGTTCTGCATGATTGTCGCTGCTGCTGCCTATTTGGTAGTACCTTGGCTAATTAAGAATGTAGTAGACCAAGTATTAGATGAAAAGAATATGTTTATGTTGAACCTCATTGTAGGTGCTATTATACTCATTTTCCTAATTCGTGGCTTTGCTACCTATGGTCAAACTTATAACATGTCCTACATCGGACAGCGCGTGATTATCGATGTACGTGAGGCTATTTTTAATCATCTACAAAAATTAAGCTTATCCTATTTCGATCGTCGTAAGACGGGCGTTATCATGAGTAATCTTACAAATGACGTAGCTGCACTGCAAACGGCCGTGGTAGATAACTTGATTTCTTTTATCACTGAATCTGTAACACTTATCGGTTCCTTGGTGTCCATGCTTCTCATTGACTGGAAATTGACGTTAGTTACTTTTATTACGGTTCCCGTAGTTTTAGTGATTATCAATGTTTTTGGTAAGAAGCTTCGCGTGGCGGGGCATGATGTCCAAGGGCGCGTAGCTGATATTACGGCACTTTTACAAGAGGTAATTAGTGCAGTTCGCGTTGTAAAATCCTTTGCTCGTGAAGATTTTGAGCGTAAGCGTTTTGAAGATGAAAATGATCGCAATTTTAAAGCAGTTATCAAAGCTACTAAATTGACTAGCTTGTTAAGCCCAATGGTTGAGTTTTCTGCGGCAATCGCTGTAGCAGTCATCCTTTGGTACGGTGGTTACTCCGTAGTAACAGGTGCTATTACTGCAGGTTCTTTGATTGCTTTCTTGATTTATGCTATTAACTTGTCAAATCCCGTAAAACGTTTGAGTCAAGTATATGGTAATATTCAAAAGGCGTTGGCTGCTGCCGATCGTGTATTTGAAATTTTAGATACTAAAACAGATGTTGTGGAGAAACCTGATGCTATTACATTGCCTGCGATTACCGGCAATGTGGAGTTTAATGATGTTTCTTTCTCCTATGATGGAGAAAAGACTGCCTTAGAAAATTTTGCCTTGTCAGTTAAGGCTGGCGAAAGTGTAGCCCTTGTTGGACCATCTGGTGCAGGTAAGACAACTCTCGCTAACTTACTACCTCGTTTCTATGATGTAACCAGTGGTTCTATTACAATTGATGGTTACGATATAAAAGATGTTACTTTTAAATCTTTGCGTGAACAAATTGGTCTTGTACCACAGGAAACCATATTATTCAATGCTACAATTAAAGAGAATATCTTGTATGGCCGTTTAGATGCTACTGATGAAGACGTGTATGAAGCGGCTAAAGCGGCTAACGTACTTGAGTTTGTTGAGAAGATGCCTGATGGTCTCGATACAATTGTAGGCGAACGAGGCAGTTCATTATCTGGTGGACAACGTCAACGCGTTGCCATCGCACGCGCTATTTTAAAAGATCCTCGTATTTTAATTCTAGATGAAGCTACATCTGCTTTAGATACGGAGAGTGAAAAACTTGTACAAGAGGCGTTAGATCGTCTCATGAAAGGGCGTACGGCATTTGTTATTGCCCATCGATTGAGCACCGTTCAAAATGCTCATCAAATTGTTGTACTTAATCAAGGTCGCTTGGTAGAGCAGGGGACTCACCAAGAGCTATTAGCTGTTGACGGCGGATTGTACAATCATCTTTATTCCGTTCAATTCTCCAATAAAGGATAACCATGTACTGGATATATAACGTATTGCTCATATTTTATTGGATTGGCTTGATTCCGGTTATTTTATACCGACTTGCCTTTGAAGATGGCTTTTATGAGCGTATCAAACAAAGTGCAGGCTATATGCCCGCTTCGCTATTAAAGAAAATTGAAGGGCGTCGTGCTATTTGGATTCACGCCGCTTCCGTAGGGGAAATTGTGGCTACCAGTCCATTGGTAAAAGAGGTTAAAAAGGAATTTCCTGAAGCTGTTGTGGTTGTGTCAGTAGTTACTGCTACTGGTCATGCTATGGCTCATCGTATCATTCCTGAAGCAGAAGGAATTATATTCTTTCCCCTTGATTTGCCGTATTTAACTCGTAAAATTTTACATATTATTAAGCCGATTACTATTTTACTCGTAGAAACTGAAATTTGGCCAAACTTCTTGCGTATCGCCGAATCGGAAAACATTCCAGTTATGATGGTTAATGGACGCATTTCAGATCGCAGTATGAAACGTTATAAGTATATCAGTGCTTTTACGCGTGAAATGTTACGCTCTATTGAGCGTTTCTGCATGCAGTCCAAATTTGATGCGGCGTATATTGAAAGTTTAGGTGCTCATACACCTGATATTACCGTAACAGGTAATATGAAATACGATCAAACATATGCCACCGTATCATATGAAGAAAAACAAGCTCTTCTCGATGAATTTGGCTTTGGAAATAATCATCCTATCATTATTGCAGGTAGTACTCACAAAGGTGAAGAAGAGGCTATTTTTGAAACCTTCAAGCAAGTATTGAAAGAGTATCCACAAGCTCGTTTATTGATTGCGCCTCGTGAAATTTATCGCGGTCATGATGTGCAAAATATTGCAAAGCGTTATGAATTGAGTGCTATTTGTCGTAGCGATATGAAGGAGCCTGTTCATGAAGGTATTCCCGTTGTCGTTTTAGATACCATTGGTGAACTTGGCCGACTGTATAGCTTAGGCGATATTATCTTTGTTGGTGGTTCCCTTGTTAAAACTGGAGGCCATAATATTTTGGAACCAGCTGCACATGGTAAGCCAATTTTGGTTGGGCCTCATATGTTTAACTTTAAAGAAATTTTCGCCTTATTAAACTCTCGAAATGCTTGTGAGCAAGTGAAGAATGGAAAAGAGTTAACCGCTATGGTCTTGCGTTTATGTAAGGATAGAGACTTGGCTAAAAAGATGGGGCAAAACTGCCTGGATATCATTAAAGAAAATCGTGGTGCTACGCGGCGTAATACACAAGAGTTACGTTTGCTATTTGAGAAACATCAAATTATTCCGTAGTAAGACTAAATTTGTAGATTAGTTTACTGTATTACATAATAGGAGGCGTCACCTATGAGTGGGGAAGCATTATTCAAATCCATCGTTAGTGGTGAAGATCAATCCGTATTAGGTGATATAGCTCGCTCCAGTTTAGGCCTTTTGAGTAAAGGTTATGAGAAAGCTGTATCAATACGCAATGCTCGATTTGATGAGGGTAAAGGCGTTACGAAAGTTACAGTGCCTGTAATCAGCGTTGGCAACATTACGGCTGGTGGTACTGGAAAAACACCGATGGTGCGATTTATTTGTGATGTGCTTACTCAGAAGGGCCTTCATCCTACTGTTCTTAGTCGTGGATACCGTGCAGAAGATAATAACAAAAATATTATTATTTCTAAAGATGGAACAATGCTTGTAGAGCCATCTATCAGTGGTGATGAGGCTTGGTTACTGGCTAAGGTTTTACAAAAATCTAATGTAATCATTGGACGTGAACGTTCCAAATCTGCAGAAATCGCTATTAATGAGCTAGGTGCCGATTGTCTTATTATGGATGATGGCTTTCAACATCGTGCACTAGCAAGAGATATTGATATTGTACTAATCGATGCATCCAATCCGTTTGGCTATGAACATGTATTGCCACGGGGACTATTACGTGAACCCCTTAGTGGTTTACAGCGTGCGGATATTATCGTTCTTACTAAGGTTGATCAAGTAGCACCGGGTATTGTATCCGGCATTCGAAAGCGATTAACTCAGATGATTCCCAATATACCTGTCTATGAAACAACACATAAGCCGCAATTTATGTACACCTTAGATGAGTGGGCTAATGGTTCTGTTGGGGCTTCTGTAGATGCTTACAAGGAACAACGCATTATGGCTGTAAGTGGAATTGGAAACCCTCAATCCTTTACACAAACGTTAACTGATGTAGGGTATAACGTTGTTCATACCTTGCCATTTGGAGATCATCATGACTTTTCAAATGATGATGTAGTTGAGATTTGGAAACAAGCATTTGCTCATCAAGCTGATGCTATTTGCATTACAGAAAAGGATGCAGTTAAGTTAAGTCAGTTGCATGCAATTGAAGACTTGAAAATACCGATTCTGGTGCTATCTATAGGGATTGAATTTGTTCCTGGAAAACAAGAATTCATAGAAAATTTAGAGATTTAGTGTATAATAATAAGATACACGAATAACAGAAATGGGGTTTTATCGTGAAGTTTGGATGTGTTATTCCTGCGCGTTATGGTTCTACAAGATTACCGGGCAAACCATTAGCTGATATTGCAGGTAAACCTATGATTGAACGGGTTTATGCAAGGGTATCACAAGCTACAAAGACAGTATGTACAATTGTAGCCACTGATGATAACCGCGTATATTCTGCAGTACAACAGTTTGGGGGAACTGTTATGATGACAGATCCTAATCACCCTACAGGGACGGATCGATTAGCAGAGGTTGCGAGTCATTATACAGACTTGGATGTTGTTATCAATGTCCAAGGTGATGAACCGATGATTGATCCAAATCTTATTGATGACTTGGCACGTCTATTTGAGGAAGATCCAAACTTGCAGATGGCCACAGTAGCTACTCCTTTATTAGAGGAAGAGTACGAGGAGCCATCAGCGGTAAAGGTCATTTTAAATAATCGTAATGATGCGATGTATTTTTCTAGATCTTTAATCCCATATCCTCGCCATGATTTTGTGCGTCCGCCACTAAAACATATTGGCATCTATGCATATCGTAGAGAGTTTTTATTAAACTACGCTAAGATGGAGCCAACTCCGGCGGAGCGAACAGAATCTCTAGAACAATTACGTGCTCTAGAGAACGGTTATACAATTCGTGTTATTTTGACAAATAAACGATTTATCGGTGTTGATACACCTGAAGACTTAGCTCGTGTTAATGCAATTTACGAGCAAGAGGAGAAATAAATGAAAACAGTTCAAATTAAAGATATTACTGTGGGTGGCGGCAAGGGTTTATTTGTCCTTGCAGGTCCATGTGTTATTGAGGACTATGACCGCACATTAGCTATCGGTAAACGAGCAAAAGAGATATGCGAACGTTTAGGTGTTCCCTATATCTTTAAAGCTTCCTTTGATAAAGCTAATCGCTCTAGCTTTAGTTCCTTCCGTGGACCAGGTCTTGAGGAAGGGTTAAAAATGCTTGCTTCTATTAAGAAGGAACTCAATGTGCCCGTTGTCAGTGACATTCACTCTATCGAGCAAATTGAACCTGCAGCTGAAGTATTAGATATTCTACAAATTCCAGCTTTTTTATGCCGTCAAACTGATCTTGTTTACGGCGCTGCTAAAACTGGTAAATGCGTAAATGTTAAAAAAGGTCAATTCATGGCTCCTAAGGACATGGAAAATGTTCTTAATAAAATGAAAGAAACAGGTAATGAAAATCTTATGCTTACCGAACGTGGTTTTAGCTTTGGTTATAATAATCTCGTAGTTGACATGAGATCCTTCCCAATTATGCGTTCTTTCGACTATCCAGTAATTTTTGATGCTACTCATAGCGTTCAATTACCAGGTGGTGCAGGGACTAAATCTAGTGGTAACCGTGAATTTGTACCAAATTTGGCACGTGCGGCTGTGGCTAGTGGTGTAGATGGGCTATTCTTTGAAGTGCACGATAATCCTGAGGAAGCATTGTCTGATGGTCCTAATATGTTGTATTTAGATCAATTCGAAGATGTGCTTCGTGATTTAGTAGCTATTGATAAAATCGTAAAAGGTTAGGGGCGGTATTTGTGACTATTTTAGAACAAGCGGCACAGGTGCTTCATGAGGAAGCTCGTGCTATTGAAGAATTAAGTTCTCGTTTGGATCACAATTTTGTAAATGCTGTAAATATGATTTTGGCTTGTAAGGGCCGTGTAGTATGTACAGGAATGGGAAAATCTGGTCATATTGGTCGTAAAATTGCGGCTACCTTGGCTAGTACAGGGACACCGGCACTTTTTATGCATCCTGGTGAAGGCGTGCATGGTGATCTCGGTATGATTACTGAAGATGATGTAGTGTTAGCATTTTCTAATAGTGGTGAAACAGGAGAAATCATTAGTATTTTGCCGTCTCTGCGCCGCATAGGAGCTAAATTAATCTGTGTTGTAGGGAAACCAGAGTCTACATTAGCAAAAAATTCTGATATTGTATTGTTGGCAGAGGTAGAACGAGAAGCTTGTCCATTGGGTTTAGCACCTACTACAAGTACTACTGTTGCTCTAGCACTAGGTGATGCATTAGCAGTATGTTTATTGGAACGCCATCATTTTACTCCAGAAAACTTTGCTGTATTCCATCCAGGAGGTTCCTTAGGTCGTAAATTATTGTTGACTGTAGAAAATATTATGCATGGTGGCGAAGATAATCCAACAGTATTTAAAGGGGCTACCGTTCGCGATGCACTCTTTGTAATGACAGAAAAAGGGTTAGGTGCTACAAATGTTATTGATGAAGAAGGACATTTGTTAGGCCTAGTTACTGATGGTGATGTGCGTCGTGGACTTGATTCTGGCAGCAATTTTTTAGAATGGCCCGTAGAGGATATGATGACGTCTATGCCGCGTACGATTACAAAGGATAAACTGGCCGCAGAAGCGCTTCATTTGATGGAGAAAAATCAACCCCGTCCTATCACCGTATTACCAGTGGTTGATATTAATAATGTATGTCTTGGCATTGTTCACATCACGGATTTATTGCGTAGAGGCATTGTATAATGAATATTCAATGGATTGTTCTCGATGTTGATGGAGTTTTATCAGATGGAACTCTAATTTACACATCGACTGGAGAAGAGCTCAAAGCCTTTTCTGTAAAAGATGGTTTAGGCTTGACTGCGGCTCGTAAATCAGGGATAAAGTTAGCAATTATCACGGCTCGCGTATCTCCGATGGTAGAGCATCGTGCGAAGGAGTTACACTTTGATGAACTTCTTATGGGGTATGCTAATAAAACTGAAGCATTAAGAACTCTTTGTAAAAAACATCAAATCGACTTAGATTCGGTTGCTTACATGGGGGATGATCTTAATGATTTAGGAGCTCTTCAACTCGTAGGTTTGCCGATGGCACCAAATAATGCGGTATTAGAGGTTAAATCAATAGCTAAATTTATTTCTACCGTCAATGGTGGACATGGTGCCGTTAGAGAGGCTGTAGAATATATCTTGAAGAATCAAGGTTTATGGGATTCTGTTGTTGCAGATTATGCGCGAGAGGCCCATGCTCATGGACAATAAAGGAGGTGGGCAGAATGAATAACGAATGGCAATACCATTTAGTTAAAGGCATTAGTTGGCTTGTTTGTCGACTACCATACAAGCTCATTTTGCTCATAGGCGCTTGTTTAGGTCCTGTATATGGGCTAATAGCGAAGAAGCAAAAGCTTAGAGGCATAAATAATATTAAAATTGGCATGAATATGAACGATCAAGAGGCGGAACAATTAATTAATAAGTTGTTCAAAAATCTTGGTCGCAGTGTTATGGAAGTATTATACATGCCAAACCTGACGAAATCCTTTATCAATAAACACATAGAGATGCGTGGTGTTGAACATTTAGAAAAGGCCATTGCTGAAGATAAGGGAGTTATCGTTCTTACCGGCCATGTAGGCAACTGGGAATGGATGGGGGCTGCTATGGCGGCTCATGGATATCCTTCCACTACAATTGTTAAGAAACAACCTAATGCTCAATTCACACGCCTTATGAATGAATATCGTGAGATGGTGGGGCTTGACGTATTTGCTAGTGGTGGCAACGAAATCGTTTCTGCTGCTAAGGCTTTAAAAAAGAAAAAACTTCTTGGATTCTTAGCTGACCAAGATGGATATATAAATGGTTTACCAGTTCCGTTTTTGGGACAAGATTCATCAGCTGTTATGGGACCAGCAACATTTGCAAAGAAATTTGGCTCTCCTGTAGTACCTATTTTTGCATCTCGTAAGCCTGAAGGAGGACATATCGTTCATATCTTGCCGGCATTACATTATGAGGAAACTGGCGATGAAGATGTTGATATGTATCGTCTAACTGAAGCCTGTGTACGTGTTACGGAAGAATTTATTCGTGAACATCCAGATGAGTGGCTTTGGTTCCAACATCGTTGGATGACTAAGATGGATCAAATTATTGATTACGATAAGAAGATAGCTATACGGGAGAGAGCGCATGAAAAACAATAAAAAGTTAATTGCCATTGTGGTCGCTATAGTATTAGCTCTAATCGGTCTTATTGTATTTATTATGAAAGACTCTAATGAGGCTAATTCCACTCAAAATCAAAGTGGACAACTCGTTAATTTCCAAGGTGCGGACTTGCAAGAGGAAAAGGATGGCAAGTTAGTATGGGCATTATCGGCTGAGAAGATTGAATATGACCCGCGTACAAAAGCTATCGTTCTGACCAATTTGAAAGGTCTGTTCTATCAAGATGATGTGACTACTACGATTACAGCTCCTCATGCTGTACTGACGGGTGATCGAAACTCTCTTGATATTGATCAAGGCGTTACTGCTACCAATACGGAAGGTGCAGAATTTAAAACTGAGGCCCTTCATTTTGATAACAAAACGAAAACATTGACATCTAAAACGGCTTTCACTTATAACAGTAAGGATGTAACCCTCACAGGTGACAAGCTTGAGGGCAATATGTCTTTAAAAATTATTAAAGCCATTGGACATGCGAAATTAACAAAGAAGTAATTGAGAGGAAATATGATGAATAAGAAAAAACAGATTGGTATGGCTATATTAGCTGTACTCATGACCGCATCTGTTACAGTTTGGGCTGCAAATGATCCGTTGACTATCAGCGCTGATACATTGTCTTATGATGGCAATTCAGGTCGTGCAGATGCAACAGGTAATGTTGTTATTACCCAAGCGGATAAAACTATGACTGGTGCCAAGGGTTGGTACAATACAAAAACTCAAGAAGCAAATCTTGATGGTGGTGTATCTATGATTGGTTCTGATATGGCCATGTCTGCTCAAGCGGTTCACAGTTACAATAATAATAAATTCACTGCTAATGGTAGCGTTCATTTACAACGTGCTGATCGCCAAATCTTTGGCGACAGTGTTGAGTATAGTACTGACTCTGAATACGGTCTTGTTACAGGCAATGCCCGTTTGATTGCTGAAGGGACAACCTTAACCGGTGATAAGGTAGAAGGATGGATGAAGGAAGTTCGTGCTGTAGCGCAAGGTAATGTTACCTTCTCTAATCCTGAACGAAACGTGTCTGGTTCTGCTGACCGAGCTACATATACACAAACGCCAAACCAAAATGATGGAGTGGTACTCTTATCGGGTTCTGCGCATGCCGTTCAAAATGGTAATGTACTGAATGCACCGGAACTGAAAATTCGTTTAGCTGATGATTCTGCTGAAACATTAGGTGGACGTAGTACACTCGTCATTGTTCCGAATAAATAAGGATAATATATGTATATAGAAACCAAAAACTTAGTTAAAACCTTTAGCGGACGCAATGTGGTAGATGGTGTAAGTCTACGCGTTGATAAAGGCCAAGTTGTAGGTCTATTAGGGCCTAATGGGGCCGGTAAAACTACGTCATTTTATATGATTGTAGGCATTGAAAGACCAAGTTCTGGTATCATTACCGTTGATGGCAAGGATATAACAAATATTCCTATGTATAAGCGGGCGGCTGAAGGGATTGGATACTTACCGCAAGAGGCATCAATCTTTCGTTCCATGTCTGTAGAGGACAATATTCGTGCCATGCTACAGATTACGGCAAAAAAATCTGATGAGATTGAAGCTATCGTGGAATCATTGATTGAAGAATTTCATATTGGACATGTCCGTGACCGTATGGGGATGCAATTATCTGGTGGTGAACGACGCCGTGTAGAAATTGCGCGTTGCCTCGCCTTAGAACCTAATTTCATCCTTCTTGATGAACCTTTTGCAGGTGTCGATCCAATTGCGGTTGCTGATATTCAGCAAATTATCTTACACGTTAAGAACCGAGGTATTGGTATCTTGATTACAGACCATAATGTTCGCGAAACATTGGGGATTGTAGATAAGGCTTATATTTTGAGTAATGGTAAAATCCTCCTAGAGGGTACCCCTGATGAAATTGCGAATGATCCAATCGCTCGTGAACATTATTTAGGGGATAACTTTAAATTATAGGAGGGGCTATGCGATTATTAGATAAATATATTTTAAAAGCTTTTGTAGGCCCATTCCTATTTGGGGTTTTTGCTTTTACTAGTATTTTTATTGGTACAGGCACATTGTTTAGGATTGCTCAATATATTACTGAATATGGAGCACCATTGTTGCTTGTTATGCAAGCATTTGTCTTGGCTTTACCAAGTATTGTTATTTTAACATTCCCAATGTCAGTACTATTGGCTTCTCTTATGACTTTTAGTCGTTTGAGTAGCACTAGTGAAATCGTTGTTATGCGTGCTGGAGGTCTAAGCTTTTTACGCTTGGCCATGCCTGTATATATTATTGCCCTCATCATTTCCATTGGGGCAGTAGCATTTAATGAATTTGTTGTACCTCGTACAAATCATATGTATCAAACGATTGTGCGCGAACAAATTATGAAAAATGCATCACCTCAAACACAAAATCATATTGTGTTAAAAACGATGAATGGTGATGAGCTAGGCACATTGATGTATGCTAAGAGCTATGATGCTGAAACCAAACAGTTGTCCATGATTACGGTTCAACAATTTGGGGAGGGCGGCAAGTTACAACAAGTTGAAAATGCTGATACAGCTATCTGGAATGGTCAATATTGGGTGATGCAGAATGGTATCATCTATGATTTATCAGCTGGTAATGGTGTTGAACGTACCATGAAATTTAAGGAGCAATCATTGCCGATTAAGTCTGCCCCAAAAGATATTCAACAAGATCAACGTAAGCCTGAGGAATTGACGATTAAGGAGTTACGTCACCAAATCAGAGCTTATAAGGCTGCTTATACTAATGCTAATAAACTTGAAATGGAAATGTACCAACGCTTTACAATTCCGCTGGCAAGTTTTGTATTTGCTCTCGTAGGTGCACCTTTAGGCCTTCAAAAGCAACGCTCTAGCTCATCTATCGGCTTTGGTATTAGTATTCTCATCATCTTTATTTATTATGGGGTGATGACCTTTGCTGGTGCTTTAGGGAAAGGTGGAGCATTGCCAACCTTATTGGCTGCATTAATACCGGATACATTAGGTATTATTGCAGGGCTGTATTTGAATTGGCGTGTATCGAAATAACAGATTGTATTCTTAGGAGAAAGGAGGGACATGATGTTAGTAGGTGTTAAAATCTTAATAATTATCGCTCTTATGGGTGGTCTCATTGCTTACATGGGGGATAAGCTAGGCACTAAAATTGGTAAACGTCGTATGTCCCTCTTTGGATTACGACCTAAGCACACATCTATTATAGTTACTATTGTGACAGGCCTTTTAGTTGCAGCAGCTACGGTTGGGGTATTAACCTTTACGTCTCAAAGTGTGCGAACCGCATTGTTCGGTATGGATCAGTTGCGAGCTGATATGAAGCAGCTGAATAATGAGGTTGCTGCAAAGACGCAAGAACTGATTCGTGGGCAGGCTTTGTTAGAACAAAATAAACAAGAGCTTGAAGAACGGATGGCTGAGATTGAACAAATTCGCCGTGAAGTAGAGGCTACAAAAGCTGAATTGGCGAGTGCACAAGCTGCTAAAGACGCAACAGAAGCCGAATTGGCATCTTTACAAGCCTCTTATGCAGAGGTGTCTCAAAAGGTAGCTGAGCTTGAAGCAACACGTGCTAAGATGGAAGCGCATATTAAGAATCTACAAAATACACAAGAACAATTGCAGAATGGCATCATTCATTTACGGGAAGGAACCATTCTCTTCCAAGTAGATCAGTTATTAGCACAAGCTGTTGTACGACCTGGTTTAAGTGAAGAAGATAGTAATAATGCTATTAAACATATTATCGATGATACAAATAAACTTGTTTTACGTCGCTTAGGTATAGAAGATAATGGTCAATCCGTTGTGTATGTAGATCGACAAAATGTTGAGGTAGCTACTCAAAAGCTAATCAATTCCAAGACTCCTATGGTGGTTCAAGTTGTGGCAGCCGGAAATATTATTTCAGGTGAACCTGCAGTTGCAGTTATTCAAGTATATCCACAACAATTTATCTATAAAAATGGAGAGGTAATTCACTCTACAGTAATTGATGGGGGTACTAATGCTCAATCGTCTATGCTTCAATTCTTGAAACAAGTAAATGAACGTGCTAAGGCAAAGGGGATTATTCCTGATTCCTTATCAGGTGATATTGGAACGATACCTGGTGATGATTTGTTTACAGCCATTAAAAGAATAAGTACTATGCGTGGCAAGGTTCATGTGGAAGCTTATACTGATGGCGACACATATTCATCTGGTCCTGTTCACCTCAAGTTGCGTATTACTCAAATGCCAGATTTCAATGATAAGGCAAAAATGTAAACTAATTAATATGATGAAGGTATGCTGTTTTCATACATTATAAAAGAAGGTCTTATGTAATTTTCAACATAAGACCTTCTTTTTATGTTAAAATATAACTACTGTACTTACAAAGGGGATAATCAAATGACTGAAAATACATATATTTTAGCAGTGGATCCAGGAAATGAGAAAACTGGCGTAGCTATACTTTCACCTTCCGGTGAGATGATATGCCGTAAAATTATTTCTTCAAATACTTTCAATAAAGATATTGAGCGTATTTTAACTGAATATTATGGTATTGTTCATATTGTTTGTGGAAATGGTACAAATCATAAACACTTGTATCCTTCTCTTCAACAAATTGGACGTAATCATAAAATTACAACTAGTTTAATCGACGAATCTCACAGTACAGAGGAGGCCCGTAAATTATATTGGCAATATAATCCTCCTACAGGGTGGCGCAAGATTATTCCTACATCTATGCAATTTCCACCAGAACCTGTAGATGATTTGACGGCTCTCGTTATTGGCTTGCGCTATACGAAGCAGTTAGCTCAGAACGAAGCGGCAATCAAAGAAGAAACTATGAGTTCAAGTGAGTTAGAAGAGAAAAGATTACATGCTATGGAGCAGTTATACGGAAAAGGAGATAATCATGACGAATGAAACTTCAATGCGTAACTGGTCAAATCTTATTATGCGCTGTGTAATGATGATTCTAGGTGCCTTAATATATACGATAGGGTTAGATTTATTTTTAGTACCCAATAGTATCATTGACGGTGGTATAGTTGGTATCTCTTTGATGGCTGCGGAACTATCAGGTATTTCTTTTAGCATTTTTGTAGTACTTTTCAACTTACCCTTTTTATATTTAGGCTATAAAGTAATTGGTAAAGGATTTACCTTGTCTACTTTGTTCTCTATTATATGGATGGCAATATTTTCTACCATTGCACACCGCTTTACACCTATTACAACTGACCCATTTTTAGGGGCAATCTTTGGTGGTATAATCTTAGGTATTGGGGTAGGGCTAATTATTCGTAATGGTGGCTCATTAGATGGATCTGAAATTGTAGCTATTATCTTTGATAAACGGTCCACCTTTTCTGTAGGCGAAATTGTAATGGCCATGAATTTAGTTATTCTTGGAGCAGCGGGCTTTGTATATAGTTGGAATAGTGCCATGTATTCCTTAATTGCTTATTTTATTGCTTATAAGATGATTGATGTGACCATCACTGGACTTGAAGAATCTAAAGGGGTTATGATTATTACCGATGCAGATAATTCCAAGATTATTGCTGATGCATTAAATGCTAATCTTAATCGTGGTGTTACTATTATGTACGGAGAAGGCGGGTATTTAAAACAACCGAAACATGTATTATATTCTGTAGTAACGCGGCTAGAAATTACAAGATTAAAGGATACCGTTTATGAAGTAGATCCTACAGCATTTATTACGATCCAAGACGTACATGATGTCTTTGGTGGGAGATTTACGAAAGGTGGTCATTAAGAGGAAACTATGAGTAATAAGTTAGGTAATACAATAGTAAAAGAAATATTAGATTGGATTTATGCTATTGCATTGGCATTAATCATTGCTATGGTAATTCATATTTTCTTGATTCAACCTACTAGAGTGTCTGGGGAATCAATGGATGATACATTACACAATGGACAATATTTGATTGTTACCAAATGGCATCATATTATGAATGATATGCCCGAATATGGACAAATCGTTATTATTGATAGTCGTGTTAATCGTGTTCGTACATGGGTGGATGATGTAAAAGAACCACTGATGAACTATGCATCTGTTTTTAATAAATCCGCTCAAACAAATGATGTATGGGTAAAACGTGTAATAGGTAGACCTGGTGATGTACTAGAGTTTAAAGATGGTTATGTATGGCGTAATGGAGAAAAATTACAAGAACCATATACAAAAGATACAAAAATGAATTATACTCGGTCTACACCTGTAACAGTTCCTGAAGGTCATGTATTTGTGATGGGAGATAATCGCAACCATTCTAGTGATAGTCGTTTTATCGGCCCAGTTCCTGTTGATCATATTCTAGGATTTGTTTCTTACGCAATTTAATAATCGTGAAAGCCTATCTACGATAAATTTCATCGTAGATAGGCTTTTTATAAGTTAAGAAGGATTAAGTTATGTTGTATCTTGTGAAATGTATACTAAATAAAATTTAGCAAGACGGCTAGGTCGAATCTAAATATATCACTTATCAATCTTATAGAAAATAAACAATTCAAACAAATGAATTAATATTAATTATAAGTATAGCTAAATTTAATAAGTAATAATTATTAAATTTGTGGCTGTAGATAATAAAATTATCTATTTTTTTAGACTATAAAATGAAATTTTGTAAAATTAAATTTTTAAAAATACAGTAATAATCTATGTTTTTGATATAATTTTTATTCATGAAAGAAATTTCATAAAATTTAGTTGTGTAAAATGCTTTACAAAGTTTTGGGGTGGTGGTATATTCACATCAACAGAAAGGCTACGCTACAAAGAAGTGGAGCTAAGATAGATAATTTAGTTGAGGAAACATGGACACTCCTAATACATCTTTCATAGTGATACTACTTATGTAGTGAACGTCTTCTGCAAATATAAATTCTTATTTATAAGAAAGAAGGAATTCATTATGAAAAAACAATTCGCAACAATGTTAGCAGCAACAGCAGTGTTAGGTGTAACAACAGCATTTGCTGCAAATCCATTCTCCGATGTAACTCCAGATAGTTGGGCATACCAAGCAGTATCTCAATTAGCACAATCTGGTATCGTTAATGGTTATCCAGATGGCACTTTCAAAGGCCAAAACAATATCACTCGTTATGAAATGGCTCAAATGGTAGCTAAAGCTATGGCTAACCAAGATCGTGCTAACGCTGAACAACAAGCTATGATTAACCGCTTGGCAGATGAGTTCTCTAACGAGTTGAACAACCTCGGCGTTCGAGTATCTCGCTTGGAAGACCGTGTAGGTAATGTAAAGGTAACTGGTGATGCTCGTATCCGTTATCAAGGTTCTGAAGACAAAGGTGTTTACAAAGCTAATAGTAAATCCTTAACTGATGGCCGTGCACGTGTACAATTCAATGCTAATGTAAATGATAAAACACAAGCAGTTGTTCGTGTAAAAGGTAATTACGAATTTGGTGACTCTACTAAAGGTTCTCAAGCAACAATTGATCGTGCTTACGTGGATCACAAATTTGGTAGCAACGTATCTGCTAAAGCTGGTCGTTTCCAACAAACAATTGGTGGCGGTTTGATGTACGATGATACATTTGACGGTGCACAATTGAATGTAGGTAATGATAAAGTTCAAGTACAAGGTGCGTATGGTTACATGATTGATGGTGCTGCTGATGGCAACTCCAAATCTGATAATCCATCTGTATCCTATGTAGGCTTAAAAGGTAAAGTTGGTAAAGAATCCTCCGTTGGTGGTTTCTACTCCAGATTATCTAGCGGCAACTTGAACCATAATGGTGTAACAGTTAACTCTGATAAACAAGATGTTTACGGTTTCAATGCGGACTTCCGTAAAAATAAATTGTGGGCTGGCGGTGAATGGTTGAAAGCTTCTAACGTAGATAATTCTCAAGCTTGGACAGCAGGTCTTGGCTATGGTAACTACGACATCGCTAAAAAAGGTACATGGGATGTGAAAGGTCAATACTTCAACCAAAAAGCTAATGCACCAATCGTAAGTTCCACTTGGGATCAAGCATATGATTTAACAAATACATCTAATGGTTACAAAGGTTACATGGCTAGCGTAGACTACGCAGTACAAGATAACGTAGGTTTATCCGCAGGTTATGGTTTCAACTCTAAAGACCAAAGCGGTAATGATCTTTCCGATTTCTATCGTGCAGAATTAAATTACAAATTCTAATTCCCTCACAAACAAAAAAAGACTTCTTCGGAAGTCTTTTTTTTTTGTTGCATAAAAGTATTATGAATTATTTTATATATAATAGTATATATATAGTAAAATGTTTTATAAATACATAATATTAAAAGTAATCGAATAATTTAGTGGTTATCAAGAATTATATCCCTTATATTGTAGGATATATTTATAAAATCTTTCTGTATAGAAAGATAAATTTCTTATTAATTATATATATATTAATAAGTTTAACTTAATGAAAAATATAATAAAAATTCTCAATTAATAGAAAAGGATATAAAATTAAATTTTTTTATGAAAAAAATTATATCCTATAAAACTAGATAAAATCTAACTTAGCAAGCATTTTAAGTTATAAAAACAAGATAATGAGAACACAATTGAGAAAAAAGGGTTTACACGAAAAAGTGGTTGTGCTAATATCACCGTACGAGAAGTAGCAAACACATGAAACGAAGAACTTCGATGCAGAATGTGGCGAGGAAACGTGGACACTCCCAAAGATTCTTAATCTGAAGAACTGAGTAGAATGTGAATGTTATGACTTGTTACATTTTATTTTCTATTTTTTTCAGAAAGAAGGAATTCAACTATGAAAAAACAATTCGCAGCAATCTTTGCAGCAACAGCAGTATTGGGTGTAACTACTGCATTCGCAGCTAACCCATTCTCCGATGTAACTCCAGATTCTTGGGCATACCAAGCAGTTTCTCAATTGGCTAACGCTGGTGTTATAAATGGTTACCCAGATGGTACTTTCAAAGGCCAAAATAACATCACTCGTTACGAAATGGCTCAAATGGTAGCTAAAGCTATGGCTAACCAAGACCGCGCTAACGCTGAACAACAAGCAATGATCAACCGCTTGGCTGATGAATTCTCCAACGAATTGAACAACTTGGGCGTTCGTGTAGCTCGCTTGGAAGACCGCGTTGGTAATGTAAAAGTTACTGGTGATGCTCGTCTTCGTTACCGTGATGCTGAACATGCTAAATCTAAATTTGACGCTCGTGCACGTGTACAATTCAACGCAAAAGTTAACGATCGTACAGACGCTGTAGTTCGTTTGACTTCTGGTAATTTCGAATTAGGTGACTCCACAACTGAAGGTAAAGCAAATGCTACAATCGATCGCGCATATGTTAACCACAAATTCGGCGAACGCGTATCCTTGAAAGCTGGTCGTTTCGGTCAAGTTATCGGTGGCGGCTTGATGTTCGACGGCACATTCGACGGTGCTCAATTGAACGTTGGTAACGACAAAATTATGGCTCAAGCAGCTTACGGTTACATGGTATCCGGTGAAGCAGCTGGCTTGACTAAAGAAGAAAACGTAACTGATACTTACCTTGGCTTAACTGGTAAAGTTGGTAAAAACACTATGGTAGGCGGTTTCTATGATCGCGTAAACCAATCCGATGATGTTAAAAACATCTATGGTTTCAATGCTGATGCTAACTTCGATAAAGTTTGGGTTGGTGGTGAATGGTTGAAAGCTTCCAACCTTGAAAAATCTCAAGCTTGGACTGCTGGCGTAGGTTATGGTAACTATGACATCAAAAAACAAGGTACTTGGGATGTGAAAGGTCAATACTTTAACCAAAAAGAAAATGCACCTATCGTAGATACTACTTATAATCATCTTTACACTCAAGATGCTAAAGGTTGGATGGCAACTGTTAACTATGCATTGCAAAACAACGTTGGTTTATCCGCTAACTACGGTTTCGACTGGAAAACTCAAAGCGGTTCCGATCTTAGCGATTTCTACCGTGCAGAACTTAACTACAAATTCTAATTTGATAGTTAATCATATGAAAGAGACTCCTTTGGGAGTCTCTTTTTTGTAGTTTGAAGATTAATATACACGGTGAACATCCTAGAGTATTATCAATTTAACATAGAGCGTAAGTAGGATATTCTTTTTTAGCAAATAAATATAATGATAATATAGTTTATAATTTTATTTTCTTATATTAATAAATGAATGTTAATATAATTAGTTTTATTAATATAATGTTAGGCTTTTAAATCTGATAAAAAATTTTTTTGTATAAAACTATAAAATGAAAAAATGTTCATGAAGTTAGATTTTTACTGCATTCATGAAATTTTTAAAATAGAGAGTATTCAGTAATAAGGCTGAATATAGGTATTAAGGCTTTACATAGAAAAAAGGTTGTGATACTATCACCGTACAGGTCATGATATATACATGAAACGAAGATCTTCGATGTAGAGTATGGTGAGGAAACGTGGACACTCCTATACATTCTTAATCTGAAGAACGAGTAGAATGTGAATGTTATGACTTGTAACATTTTATTTTCTATTTTTTTTCAGAAAGAAGGAATTCAACTATGAAAAAACAATTCGCAGCAATCTTTGCAGCAACAGCAGTATTGGGTGTAACTACAGCTTTCGCAGCTAACCCATTCTCCGACGTAACTCCAGATTCTTGGGCATACCAAGCAGTTTCTCAATTGGCAAACGCTGGTATCGTTAATGGTTATCCTGATGGTACTTTCAAAGGCCAAAACAACATCACTCGTTACGAAATGGCTCAAATGGTAGCTAAAGCTATGGCTAACCAAGACCGCGCTAACGCAGAACAACAAGCTATGATCAACCGTTTGGCTGATGAATTCTCCAATGAATTGAATAACTTGGGCGTTCGTGTAGCTCGCTTGGAAGACCGCGTTGGTAATGTAAAAGTTACTGGTGATGCTCGTCTTCGTTATAAAGATGCTGAACATGCTAAATCCAAATTCGACGCTCGTGCACGTGTACAATTCAACGCAAAAGTAAACGATCGCACTGATGCAGTTGTTCGTTTGACTTCTGGTAATTTCGAATTAGGTGACTCCAGAACTGAAGGTAAAGCAAATGCTACAATCGATCGCGCATATGTTAACCATAAATTCGGTGAACGCGTATCCTTGAAAGCTGGCCGTTTCGGTCAAGTTGTTGGTGGTGGCTTAGCATTTGATGGTACTTTTGATGGTGCTCAATTCAATGCTGGTAATGACAAAGTTAATGCACAAGTAGCTTATGGTTACATGGTATCTGGCGATGCAGCTGGCTTGACTAAAGAGGAAAATGTTACTGATCTTATCGTAAATGTTAACGGTAAAGTTGGTAAACATGCTATGGTTGGTGGTTTCTACGACCGTATTAACCAAGATGATGATGTTAGAAACGTATATGGTTTCAATGCTGATGCTAACTTCGATAAAATTTGGGTTGGTGGCGAATGGTTGAAAGCTTCTAGCCTTGAAGAATCTCAAGCTTGGACAGCTGGCGTAGGTTATGGTAACTACGACATCAAAAAACAAGGTACTTGGGGCGTAAAAGGTCAATACTTCAACGCAAAAGAAAATGCTCCTATCATTGATACTACTTACAACCACATCTACACTACAGATGCTAAAGGTTGGATGGCAACTGTTGACTATGCATTGCAAAACAACGTAGGCTTAACAGCTAACTACGGTTTTGATTGGAAAGATCAAAACGGTAATGATAAAGCTGACTTCTACCGTGCAGACCTTAACTACAAATTCTAATTTGATAGTTACTCATACGAAAGAGACTCCTTCGGGAGTCTCTTTTTTTGGTTGTTTAATATAAAATTATATGAGGCTTTTTATATAGCGTTTCATTAATGCTGTCTATTTAATTAATATAGAATGATTTATTAAAAATAGATGATTTTTCGTTTAATGAAAATTTCATGAGTAAATTTTCTTGTCATTATTAGGGTTATTACCGCTAATTTCTATCTATATAGCCACTATTAATGGTATAATAAAGAGTATTTAAAATTTCTATAAAGGCGGCGAATATGAATCCTTTTTTTTCTCATATTAAAATGGTTGCCATCGATTGTGACGAAACTTTGGTGCGTAACGATAATACTATATCTGACTATACAGTAGATGTATTACATCGGTTGCAGCAAAGGGGTGTTGCTATTACGATTGCTACGGGACGTATGTACCAAACGGCTAAGCCCATTGGGCAGGCATTAAAGCTTGGTAATGTGCCGCTGATTTTATTTTCTGGTGGCCTCATTCAAGAGTTGGAAACAGGATGTAAACTGTTTGAACAGACTGTTTCTATTGAAGTGGTACGTCGTATTTATGAATTAGCAAAACAATATGATTGGCATATACAATCGTATGTGGATGATCATTTACTATGCCATCATAAGACGTGGCAGTCCGCTCTTTATGAAAAACAGACTGGTGCTACGGCAGAGTTTTTAGGGGATAAGTTATATAGTTTAAAAACTGAACCGAATAAGCTAATTGCCATAGATACAGTAGAAGGAATTAACAGAATTATTGAAATTTTAACTCCTAGAGTTGGTGATATGGTGACTCTAGTTCGTAGCCAAAAAGACTTTTTAGAAATCGTTGCCCTTAATGTGTCAAAGGGGCGTGCTTTGACACAACTAGCTTTAGATAATCATATTAGTTTAGAACATATCGTTTCCTTTGGTAATGCAGAAAATGATATTTCTATGCTACGTAAAACCGGTTACTCTGTAGCTGTTGAAAACGCTACAGATCATGTAAAATCTGTGGCTCATACAATTTGTGGTCATCATAATGACGATGGAGTAGCCCATTGGATTGAAGATAATCTTTTATAATGGAGTAAAACTATGGAAGCATTTCGTTTGTTAATAGTTACAGGTATGTCAGGTGCCGGCAAAACTCAAGTATTGCAAGCTTTAGAAGATATGGGGTATTTATGTATTGATAATATTCCCCCTGTGCTGATCCCTAAATTAAGTGAAATTTGCCGACAAGGTGGAGAACGGACTAATCGCGTTGCTCTTGTTGTAGATATTCGGGGTGGCGAATTTTTTGAAGCTCTTTCTTCATCTTTAGATACATTAAAAGATATGAAGGTAGATTTTGAAATTGTATTTATGGATGCTACAGATGAGACTTTGATTCGTCGATATAAGGAAAGTCGACGGAGTCATCCATTGGCTCCTAATGGGCTGATTACAACAGGGCTAAAGAAGGAACGCCAAATTCTTAACTCTGTGCGCCATAAAGCAGATTTTATTATTGATACCACTAATATGAAAACAGCCAGCTTGAAAGAGTATTTAAAAACGCGTTTTGCTCAAGTTGATGAAGCTCATGGTATGGCTATTACTGTAGTGAGCTTTGGTTTTAAATATGGTATTCCTCTCGATGCAGATATGGTATGGGATGTTCGTTTTCTACCAAATCCATTTTATATTCCTGAGTTTCGTCATAAAACAGGTCGTGTAAAAGCAGTGAATGAATATATCCATTCCTTTGAAGTAACCGAGGAATTTAAAAAACGTTACTTTGATACCATGGATTTCCTTGTACCAAATTATGAACAAGAAGGGAAATCTCAGTTTATTGTGGCAGTAGGTTGCACAGGTGGTATGCATAGATCTGTAGCTATGGCAGAGACTCTATACTCCCACTTGTTAGAAAAAGGATATCGTGTAACTGTTGAACATAGAGATATGATGAAAAATAATGTAGAAGAAGATTATAATCCTCATGAAATTATAACACTTGATAACTAGATAGGGGGGATTATGTTGCGAAAAGGATGGTTCCGGTGGCTAATTCCGGGTCTAAATATAAAACGTTGGCTTGCCCTATTTAGTTGTGGTGTAGGTCTTTTAATTATTGGTATTTCTTTGATTTTTAACTATCAATGGCTTGCGGTTCTTGAAGATATTGTACTTGCCTTTTCTTATAATATGACGGGCTTTTACAATTATAATGTACTCATTGCTGTAGGGGCTGTAGTATTATCGATTGGCGCTTTATTAATGCTCATCGGTACGAGTAAAGTTATAAAAACGATTATTCGTGCGGTACTACCTAATCCTGACAGTAAGGTATCGGATATTATTTTTCAAAATATCCGACTCGATAAGGGGCCAAAAATTGTAGTCATCGGTGGGGGTACAGGCTTATCAAATTTATTGCGTGGTTTGAAATCACATACATCAAACCTATCTGCGATTGTAACAGTTGCTGATGATGGAGGTTCTTCTGGCCGCTTGCGAGAAGATTTTCAAATGATAGCACCTGGTGATTTAAGAAACTGTTTAGTATCACTAGCTGAACAAGAAGGGGTAATGGAGAACTTATTCCGTTACCGCTTCGAAGGGGAAAATGAGCTTTCTGGACACAGCTTTGGTAATCTCTTTATCACTGCTCTTGCTCAAGTTTACGATGGAGATATTGAAGAAGCTCTTGAAGCGGCTAGTAAATTGTTGCGTGTCCGTGGTCGTGTAATTCCTTCCTCTACAGAGTTCATTAAATTGCGTGCAGAGATGACAGATGGCACTATTGTAGAAGGTGAAAGTAATATACCACACTCGGGTAAACGGATTCGTCATATCTATAGTGATCCAGCATTGCCTAAGCCAGAGGGGGCTGCATTACGTGCCATTGATGAAGCGGATGTGATTATTTTAGGTCCTGGTAGTTTATATACAAGCATTATCCCAAATTTACTAACTGATAAATTGGCCTCTCATGTACGTGCCAGTAAGGCTAATAAAATCTATATTGCTAATGTTATGACACAACCGGGTGAAACCACAGGCTACACATTAAATGACCATGTAGAGGCTTTAATTGCTCATGGCGGAGAAGGAATTATAGATACTGTTCTTGCCAATGATGGGCCGTTGCCAATTCAAATGGTTGAACAATATAGTGCTGTAGGATCTGAACCATTGGTATTAGATACTAAAAAGTTACAAGACAAAGGAATCCGCACTATACGAGCTACCTTAATTAACCCTCAAAAACCAGCTGTTCACGATCCTGAACGGTTAGGTAAAGTTATTATGGATATCATTCATGCTATGCAATCTAACACTGAACCGCATATCTTAGAATATTATCTTCAACGAGATGATCATTAATGAGAAGGGATGTCCATGTCATTTGCAGAAGATGTAAAAAATGAATTATGCCAATATGAAGCCTCTAGTGATGCGGATGTGGCCATGAAAATTGAAGCGTCTTGCTTATTGCGTATGAGCGGATCTATCATTTTGGGGATGAAAGGTGCCGTTGGCATTCGTTTGGCTACGGCTAATAATGCAGTAGCTCGTCGGTTGCTTGGTATTTTGAAAAAGCAATACGAATTACCTACAAATGTATTAGTACGACAAGGTTTAAACCTGCGTAAAAAAAATATGTATACGCTCTCTGTGGAACCTTCTATAGAGGGGAGACAGGCTTTAGAGGATCTCGCTTTATGGCCTGTAACCGAACAAATCCCTCGCAGTTGGCTCAAATCAATGGAAGCGCGACGTGCCTTTTTAAGGGGAGCTTTTTTAGGGGGAGGCTCTGTTAATAAACCACAAAGTGATTATCATCTTGAGTTTATGACGGGAAACGAGATTTTTGCGAGGGAAATTATCCATGTACTACGGCTCTTTCACATTCATGCAGGCTTAACGGAGCGGAAGGAAGAGTATGTAGTATATCTTAAAGAAGGGGATGCAGTAACAAACTGTTTGCAAATCATGGGGGCTCAATCGGCGCTTATGGAATTTGAAAATGTGCGGATTATGAAAACCGTACGGAATCAAATTAATCGTCAAGTCAACTGTGAGACGGCAAATTTACAGAAGGTTGTAGATGCAGCAGTTCGTCAGGTAAAAGCAATCCGTATTATTGATAGAGAAATCGGTATTGAAGAATTACCAGACAAGTTGCGCGTCGTTGCAAGACTTCGGTGGGAGAATCCTGAAGCGAGTTTAAAAGAACTTGAAGAGTTGATGGAGGGGAAACTATCTAAATCTGGAATTGGCCATCGACTAAAGAAGATTGAAGCATTAGCACTTACGTATGACCCGTTGGGGCTCGAAGAAGTATAGAGGTAATAATATATGTTTTCCTATAAATCAAGATATTGTGTAGCTGCGGCTATGGCCGCCATGGCTGCCCTTACAGGCCATGTAGAAGCTCGTGATATAGATTTACAATCAATTGGATATTTTCAGTTTTCTCCGTTGCCACCATCGTTGGTGTCTCAAACGGATACATTGCTCCTATCGGATAGTCCTGAATATGTAGGACCTGTAGGAGGTACGTTAAGTGCAGGTACAATTAATGGCAATGGTCGTATCTATTTCTATCATGTAAATGAAATGGATTTACCTCACAAGATTGCTATCGTCTTAGAAAACCAAACGGCTTATCCAACTTCAGTACATGTCATGAGACAATTAAAATCTGTAGCTACACCTGATTATTTTGCAGCAGGTCGTGATTTGTCTCGAAAGGATTTGGAGCAACCTCTTAATGAAAGCCCAGATGCAAGACCATTATATTCTCTTAGCATCCCACCACAAGGGCGCCAATTAATCTTTAGTGACTTAGAAAATACACCGGTAAATCGAGATGCATTATTTACGGGTATTGTAGATATTAAAACAGAAGGGCCTATATTTGCGCGTGTTATGATGCTGCCTATGGGGATGGACCCTGTAGATGCGTCACATTGGGTGAAAAATCTTCCGATTGACGAAATACAATTGCGCGGTACTTATACTGGTGCTAAGCGTAATATGGAGGTTACTACACCATTCGATACCTCTTTAGGTGGTGCCTTTGTAGAAATTGGTAATGACCGAGAAGATACGTTTATTAATGGTGTAGACGAAATGCAAAATAAAGCATTTGTTCGAGATCGTGGTAACTATGGCGTATCATATACGCTAAAAATTCCTACTAAGGGTAATGAACCGTTTAGACTGTATTTTAACCCTCTTGGGGGACCTTATTCTGGTTCCTTTACGGTAAAAACATTGCATCAACAAGGTGCTAGAAGGGGGCAGACAGATACACGGACTTACCATATTGGTGGTGCAGATGGTATTTCCGCATTAGGGGAAGGTACTATATTAGATAGTCGTCTTTTAGGGAATTATAATGCGGGCGATTTATTAACATTAAACTTTATGCCAGCCGGTGCATCGAATTTGCCAATTCGTTTCTTGTTGATTCCTGAATCTCTTGCAAATCCACAAAAACATCAAACTATTGCTGTTAATGTACCAAAAGATGTTAAAGATATCTTAGGGAACCCAACTCAAGGGGGAACACAAATACCTGTAGGACCTGTAGGTGGTAAAGATGGAGATAAAGGGTCCGTAGATACTAAAAAATCTACTGTTGAAAGTCCAGCTAAACGGGCAGAAACAATTGCTCATGAAGAAACTAAAAAGTTGAGCGATAAAGCTGTAGCAGATGTAAAAAAAGAAGCACAACTTAAAAAGGCAAAAGATGAGAAAGAAGCATTAGCTCGTAAAAAAGCTGAAGAGGCTCGACTAGCTGCAGAAAAAGCCGAAATGTTGCGAAAGGCTGCAGAGGCCAAGCATGCTGAAATTGAGCGCAAGATGGCTGAAAAAGCCGAAGCAGAGCGTAAAGCAGAGGAAGCTCGCAAGGCGGAAGCGGCTCGTAGAGCTGAAATGGCACGTATCGAGGCAGCGAGAAAAGCGGAAGCAGATCGGCTAGAGGCGGCTCGTAAAGCAGAAGAAGCTCGACTAGCAGCGGAAGCAAAACGTCTTGAAGAAGAACGTAGAATTGAAGCTGCTCGTATTGAGGCCGCACGCAAAGCGGAGGAAGAAAGAAAAGCGGCCGAAGCTAAGGCACGCTTTGAAGCGCAAAGAGCAGCAGAAAAAGCTGCTTTAGAGGCCAAAAAGGCCGAAGAGGAACGCTTGGCTGCTGAGGCTAGAGCTCGTTTAGAAGCACAACGTAAAGCCGAGCAGGAAGCATTGGAAGCAAGACGTGCCGAAGAAGCTCGTAAAGCAGCAGAAGCGAAAGCTGCTTTAGAAGCACAACGTGCTGCTGAGCAAGCCGCTCTTGAAGCGAAGCGTCAAGAAGATGCTCGTAGAGCGGCAGAGGCTAAGGCTGCTTTGGAAGCACAACAAATGGAAGCAGCAAGAAAAGCAGAAGAGGCTCGTCGTGTGGAGGAAGCGCGTAGAGCAGAAGAAGCTCGAATTCAAGCGGAACGTAAAGCTGAGGCCGCTCGCGTAGCAGCAGAAGCAAAACGAGCAGAGGAAGCACGCAAAGCTGAAGCTGCGAGAATTGAAGCAGCGCGTAAAGCTGAACATGCTCGTTTAGCAGCAGAAGCACGTAGAGCAGAAGAAGCTCGTAAAGCAGAAGCAGCTAGACTTGAGGCACAACGTAGAGCTGAACAGGAACGACTCGAAGCAGCGCGCCGTGCTGAAGAAGCTCGTATTGCTGCAGAGGCTAAACGTGCCGAAGAAGCGCGTAGAGCCGAAGAAGCTCGCCGCATAGAAGAAGCAAGACGTGCCGAAGAGGCTCGTAAAGCAGAGGCGGCTCGTATAGTGGCGGAAGCTCGTAAGGCAGAGCAAGAGCGACTTGCTGCAGAACGAGCTGAAGCAGAACGTCAAGCCGCAGAGGCACGACGTATTGCTGAGGAACGATATAAAGCGCAACTAGAAGCAGAGCGTAAAGCTGAAGCTGCTCGTCAACAAGCGTTGGCTCAAGCTGAAATCGAGCGTAAAGCAAAAGAGCGTGCTGAAGCTATTCAACGTGTCCGAGATCAACAAGAGAGTGCTCGTCGTCGTGCAGAACTTGCACGTCAACAACTTGAAGCCGAACGTAAGGCTGCTCAAGCATCTAAGAGGACTCCTTCCTTCAGTGAACTTGATGATATTCATGGGGATACATCAAATGTAACTATTCCAAATGCTGTATCCATTGATGAGTTGACAAAACCTAGACCGACTGCATCTCAAAATACACGTCGTCGTGAGCAACGTCAACCTCAATTGTCGCCAAATCAGCAATATGTGCAGATAAATCCTGTAGCGAATGAGCCGCAACAAGATCAAATGCCATATACCCCACAAAATGAACAGCAAAATGATGAAGAAAACCCACCAAGATTATATCCATTAGGTTAAGACCCTTAATTTCTAAAAAGAAATTTTGGATTAAAGTTTAAGATATAGAAGTGGATTAATAGCTGTTTAAATATAGAGAGGACAAGCAATTTTATATGCTTGTCCTCTTTTTAAAATCCATATGAATTTTGTGTTTTACATTGACTTTCAAAGGTGGATTCAGTACAATAAATAAAGAAATGCATATATGGTACGAGAGACCATTGCATAATACAATACCTTTTAATTTAGTCCAGAGAGGCTGAGAAAGGAATATAGTTGAAGTGCCCATAGGGGCTTCTTTGTGCAAACTATTTGACCTTTTGCCCTGGGCAAAAGGTCTTTTTTGTTACGTGAGTTAGGAGGAAATCATGGGACAAGTTAGCCTAAAAGGCAAAGATTTATTGGGTTTGCAAAATGTGTCACCTGAAGAAATCAAATTGATTTTAGATGTGGCAAAGAAAATGAAGAAAATCGTTCTTTCTGATGACAAGAAGGTTCCACTATTAAAGGGGAAATCCATTATCAACCTTTTTATGGAACCAAGTACTCGTACTCGTAGTTCCTTTGAGTTAGCCGGAAAATATTTAGGGGCTGACGTAATCAATCTTTCTCCTAGTGGATCTTCCATGGGTAAAGGTGAAAGCTTCCGCGATACATTATTAACTATGTCCTACATGGGTACAGATGCTATCGTAATGCGCCACAGCGCAGAAGGTGCACCTTTATACGCTACGAAAGCCGTAGATCCGATTATCATTAACGCAGGTGATGGCGCTCATGAGCATCCAACACAAGCATTACTAGACATGTATTCTATCTTAGAGAAAAAGGAATCTATTGAAGGATTAAAGGTGGTTATCCTTGGCGATATAATGCATAGTCGCGTAGCACGCTCCAACATTTATGGACTTACAAAAATGGGGGCTGATGTACATCTGGCTGGTCCTCGTACAATGGTATATCCAGAACTTGAAAAATTAGGTATTACCGTACACCACGATATTCGTGAAGCCGTTGTTGATGCAGATGTTGTAAACGTACTTCGCATTCAATTAGAACGCATTCACTCTGCACTATATCCTACAAACAGAGAATATGCACGTATCTTTGGTATTAATAACGATGTATTGAAATTAGCTAAAGACGATGTAATGGTCATGCATCCAGGCCCAATGAATCGTGGTCTAGAAATCGCACCAGATGTGGCGTATTCTGATCAATCAGTAATTCAAGAACAAGTGCGTAATGGCGTAGCTATACGTATGGCTGTATTGTACTTAACTATTATCGGAGGTGACGGTAGTGAGCTTGCTTATTAAAAATGGTACGGTAGTAAATCCGGCGAAAAAACAAAACGAAGTAGCAGACATTCTCGTAAAAGATGGTAAAATTGCAGCCATCGGTCAAAACTTAAATGCTGAAGGTGCTGAGATATATGATGCAACAGGTCTTATTGTAGCACCAGGCCTTATCGATATTCACACACATTTGCGTGAGCCAGGTCAAGAAGCGAAAGAAGATTTCCACTCCGGTACACAAGCCGCTGCTGCAGGTGGTTTCACACGTGTTGTAACTATGGCTAATACAAATCCTGTGGTAGATAATGCTGCACTTGTAAGAGGTTTACAAAAACAGGCTGAACTCACTGGCGTTGTGAAAGTAGAATTTATTGGTGCTGTATCCAAAGGTCTTGAAGGTAAGGAACTTGCTGAAATGGGGGATATGGCAGAAGCTGGTGTAGTAGCTTTCTCTGATGATGGCCACTATGTAGAAAATGCTGCATTTATGCGTCGTGCTTTAGAATACTCGTCCATGTTTAATAAGATGGTTATCGACCATGCAGAAGATATTACATTGACTAAAAATGGCCATATGCATGAAGGTATTGTTTCTTATGAATTAGGTGTTATTGGTCGCCCTGCAGTCGCTGAAGATTTGGCTGTTGCTCGTGATATCTTGTTATCTGAAATGACAGGTGGTCATATCCATATTGCTCACGTAAGTAGTAAAAATACTGTAGATATGGTGCGCCGTGCGAAGGCTAAAGGCCTTAATGTAACCTGTGAAGTTACAAGCCAACATTTGTCTTTCACAGATGAATACCTACGCGAATATAATCCAGCATTTAAAATGGCTCCTCCAATTCGCTCAGAAGATCATCGCCAAGCATTATTAGAAGGCTTGAAAGATGGCACAATCGATGCGATTATTACAGACCATGCACCACATGCATACGAAGAAAAAGACCATGAATTCTGCTGTGCACCAAATGGTTTCAGTGGCCTCGAAACATCTTTGGCAGCGGTTATTACAAATGCATATGGTCCTGATAAACTTAGCATTGATCAAGTTGTGTACTATATGAGTACTCGACCAGCTGAGTTGATGCACCTTGATGCAGGTGTTCTTGAAGTTGGTAAGCCAGCGGATATTACTGTATTCTCTACAACTGAAAAGTGGACAGTAGATAGAAATAAATTTTATACAAAAGGTAAAGTTAGCCCATTTGATGGTATGACTGTTACAGGTAAAGCTAAACTCACAGTAGTTGATGGCAAAATTGTTATGAAGGAGGGCGTAGTCTTATAATGAAAGGCAAGTTAGTTCTTGAAGATGGTTCCGTGTTTGAAGGTTCCTTATTAGGTGGCGCCCCAACGGTAGGTGAAGTTGTATTTAACACAGGTATGACCGGGTATCAAGAAATCTTGACTGACCCATCCTATGCGGATCAAATTATTACATTAACCTATCCTTTAATTGGTAATTATGGTACTTTAAATTCTATCACTCAAGGTCCTAAGCCATATTGTAAAGGTTTTATTGTAGGTGAACTGTGTGACTTTCCATCTAACTGGCAAAATGAAGGCTTATTTAGTGAATACCTTCGTTTACACGGCATCCCTTGCCTTTATGATGTAGACACACGCGCTATAACGCGCGTACTCCGTAATCATGGTGTAATGAAGGGCGTACTTGTACGCTCTGATTACCCTATAGAGGATATTCAAAAGTTGTTCAAACAAGACTTGCCAACAGATCAAGTTATGCGTGTAACTACAAAATGGCAAGGTATGCGTGGCGATAAAAATGCAGAGTTTCACGTAGCTGTAATGGACTATGGTGTGAAGGAAAACATCCTTCGCTCTTTAGAAGTAGCAGGTTGTCGCCTTACGGTATTCCCAGCAGATGCAAAAGCTGAAGAAGTATTAGCAAGTAATCCGGATGGTATCTTCTTGTCCAACGGACCTGGAGACCCTAAAGATCTTGGCTATGCAGTAGAAGAAGTAAAGAAAATGTTTGGTAAGAAACCAATCTTTGGCATCTGTATGGGGCATCAAGTATTGGCACAAGCTTATGGTGGTACCACATTCAAATTGAAATTTGGTCACCGTGGTTCTAACCATCCTGTACAAGATTTACGTACTGGTCGGGTATATATTACATCTCAAAACCATGGCTATGCAGTCGATGATACTTCTTTACCCGATTTTGTGGAAATTACACATCGCAGTGTAAATGATGGTACCGTAGAAGGTATGCGCCATAAAGAGTTGCCTATTTTCTCTGTCCAATACCATCCAGAAGCATCTCCTGGGCCTACTGATAACCTATACTTGTTTGACGAATTTGAAGACTTGATGAGAAAGGGAAAATAATATGACATCAGAAGCAAAAAAAGTACTTGTAATTGGTTCTGGTCCAATTATTATCGGCCAAGCAGCAGAGTTTGACTATGCTGGTACACAAGCATGCCGTTCCCTTCGTGAAGAAGGTTATAAAGTAGTATTGGTTAACTCTAATCCGGCTACTATTATGACTGATACAGATATTGCGGATCGAGTATATGTAGAACCTATTAGTCTCGAGTTCGTAACAGAAGTTATTAAAAAAGAACGCCCTTGGGGCTTATTGGCTACATTAGGTGGTCAAGTAGGCCTCAACATGGCGGTACAATTGTCTGAAGTTGGTGTATTAGCTGAGTACGATGTAAAATTGCTCGGTACTACATTAGAAGCCATTAAACAAGCGGAAGACCGTGAGCTTTTCAAAGAAGCGATGGAGGAAATCAACCAACCAGTTCCTGAATCCGATATCTTCAATGATCTTGAAGAAGCTGTAGCCTTTGCTAACCGCATCGGCTATCCTATCATCATCCGTCCCGCGTACACACTAGGTGGTACTGGCGGTGGCATTGCACATAACGAAGATGAAATGTACGAAATCACAAGACGTGGTTTGAAACTTTCACCAATCCACCAAATTTTGGCGGAGCGTTCTGTGGCGGGGTGGAAAGAAATCGAATACGAAGTAATGCGCGATAGTGCTGATAACTGTATCATCGTATGTAATATGGAAAATATTGACCCTGTTGGTGTGCATACTGGGGATTCTATCGTTGTGGCACCAAGCCAAACCTTGAACGATATTCAATACCAAATGCTTCGTACTGCATCTGTAGATATCATTCGTTATTTGAAAATCGAAGGCGGTTGTAACGTACAATACGCTTTGAATCCAAATAGCAACGAATATATTGTTATCGAAGTAAACCCTCGCGTATCTCGTTCCTCTGCATTGGCATCTAAGGCAACTGGGTACCCAATTGCGAAAGTAGCAGCAAAAATTGCAGTAGGCATGACATTGGATCAAATTACAAATGCTGTAACCGGTGAAACTAAAGCATGCTTTGAGCCGACTCTTGACTATGTAGTAACTAAGTTTCCACGCTGGCCTTTTGAAAAATTCAACTTGGCAGATCGTACCTTGGGCACACAAATGAAAGCCACTGGTGAAGTTATGGCCATCGACCGTTCTTTGGAAGGCTCCTTGCTCAAAGCAATTCGTTCCTTGGAAATTGGTTTAGACCATATTGAGCTTAAGAAAATCGCTCATGAGTCTATGGAACAATTGATCGAACGTTTACATTTAGTAGATGATGAACGTATCTATGTTGTAGCAGAAGCACTTCGCAAGGGAATTAGTGTAGAAAAAATCCACTATATTACAAAAATTGATACATTCTTTATTGAAAAAATTAAAAACATTGTTACTGTGGAAAAAGCATTGGCTGAGCAAGGTTTAACAGAGGATGTATTGCGCAAAGCAAAACGTTATTCCTTCACTGATTCTGTTATCGCTCGTTATGCTAATACAACTGTAAAAGATGTTCGTGCAAAACGTAAAGAATGGAATATTCTTCCAACATATAAATACGTAGATACATGTGCTGCAGAATTCGAATCTAAAACACCGTACTATTACAGTGCTTATGCACAAGAAGACGAAGTTAAACCACTAGGCGAAAAATCCGTAGTGGTACTTGGTTCTGGCCCGATTCGTATCGGTCAAGGCGTAGAGTTCGATTACTGCTCCGTACATTCCTCATGGGCACTTCGTAAAGCGGGTTATCAATCTATTATGATTAATAACAACCCAGAAACAGTGTCTACTGACTTTGATATTTCTGACTCTTTATACTTTGAGCCGTTGACTGTGGACGATGTTATGGAAATCATCGATAAAGAACAGCCAGCGGGCGTCATTGCTCAATTTGGTGGTCAAACGGCTATCAATTTGGCAGGTCCATTGGCTGAGCGAGGTGTTAAAATCCTCGGAACATCTGTAGATAGCATCGATATGGCGGAAGACCGTGAACGCTTTGATGAATTGTTGGCGAAACTTGGTATCCCTCGCCCAGTAGGTGCTCTGGTAACCTCTGATGAAGAAGCACAAGAAGCAGCTAAAAAGTTGAAATACCCATTAATCGTTCGCCCTTCTTATGTATTGGGCGGTCGTGCGATGGAAATCGTATACAACGATAAAGAGCTTGATGTATACATGAAGGAAGCCGTAGTAGCATCTAAGGAGCATCCTGTTCTTATCGACCGTTATATGGTTGGTATGGAGGTAGAGGTTGACGCTATTTCCGATGGTACCAATGTATGTATCCCTGGTATTATGGAACAAATCGAACGCGCCGGTGTTCACTCTGGTGACTCCATGGCCGTTTATCCAGCTCAACATTTGAGCCAAGAATTGATTGATCAAATCGTTGATTATACACGTCGTATTGCGGTAGGCCTTAATGTTAAAGGTGTACTTAATATTCAATATATCGTGGCTGATGGTGAACTTAACGTTATCGAAGTTAACCCTCGTTCTAGCCGTACTGTACCATTCATTTCTAAGGTTACAGGTATCAATATGGTAGAATGTGCAACACGCATTGCCCTTGGTGAAAGTTTAAAAGACTTAGGCTTACCACTTGGTCTTGTAACTAATAAACCATATGTAGCTGTAAAAGCACCTGTATTCTCCTTCTCTAAAATGGGCCTTGTAGAAATTGCTCTTGGACCTGAAATGAAGTCTACTGGTGAAGTTATGGGTATTGGTCGCACGTATTCTGAAGCATTATTTAAAGCTATTAATGGTGCGAATATGCGTATTCCTGAGGATGGTACAATCCTCATGACTGTAGCAGACCGCGATAAAGAGGAGGCTAGTCAATTAGCAAAAGGCTTTATTGATTTGGGCTATCATATTGAAGCAACTGGTGGTACTGGTAAATACTTCAAAGAACATGGCGTTGACTGCAAGGTAGTTAACAAAATCTCTGAAGGTGATGATAACTGTGCTGACCACATTCGTCAAGACAAAGTCGATCTTGTACTTAATACATTGACTGCAGGGAAACGACCTGAACGCGAAGGATTCCAATTGCGTCGTCTCGCTGTAGAAATGGGTACACCATGCTTAACAAGTCTCGATACAGCACGGGAAGTATTGCGTGTTGTGGCGAATCGTAAAGATGATGCGAACTACACTGTAGAAGCATTACAAGATTTTGAATTGGAGTAAAACCATGAGTGGCTATGTAGAACAGGGCGAAGTCGTTCGCAATGAGCAAATAGGCTCTGATGTGTGGATTATGGATATTCACGCACCAAAACAGGCAGCAGAAGCAAAGATAGGACAGTTTTGTAATGTTCGCGTAGCGGACTCTACGGCGCCATTATTGCGCCGTCCTATTAGCTATGCTGGATTTGATGCCCGAAAGGGTACGATTACCCTTTTGTATCGCGTTGTAGGCAAGGGGACTGAAATTATGACACGTCTCGTTCCTGGCGATACTCTAGATTGCTTAGGTCCTTTGGGAGAACCATTTGTAACATCTAAGAATATGCTTCTCGTTGGCGGTGGCGTTGGTATTGCACCGATGCTATGTATCGCATCCCATTTGCAAAAAGGTGAAGAAGCACAAGTTATTCTTGGTTTTAGAAATGAAAGCGAAACCTTCTGGGCTGATTTATTTAAAGATACGCCTGTTCAAGTCCACATCACTACTGATGATGGTAGCGTAGGTACAAAAGGCTTCCCTACAGCAATCATGCCTGACCTAATTAATGCTAATTCGTTTACTTCTGTTATGACTTGTGGTCCTATGCCTATGATGAAAGGCGTAGCACAAGTGGCTAAAGAACTCGATGTGCCATGCCAAGTATCTTTAGAAGAGCGCATGGGATGTGGTACGGGCGGTTGCTTAGGTTGCGCTTGTGATGGTGCCGGTGGCAAACGTTATAAGGTTTGTAAGGATGGTCCTGTATTCCCAGCTGAGGAGGTGTTCTTTTAATGCGTGAACGCGATTTAAATAACACTGTTACGCCAAATCCAAAGCTTGCTATTGATTACTGCGGAATTAAGATGAAAAATCCTATTATTGCTGCATCTGGCACCTTTGGTAATGGCCCTGAGTATGCTGGTTATTTAGACCTTAGTAATGAAGTAGGTGCTATTTCTGTAAAAGGCTTAACACCTAAAGGTCGTCATGGTAATCCTGGCACTCGCATTGCAGAAACACCATCTGGCGTATTGAACTGCATTGGCCTTGAAAATCCTGGGGCTGAACATTTTGTTAGGAAAATTCTACCGGATCTTGAGAAATATGATGTACCATTGCTAGCGAATATGTCTGCTGGTACGGTAGAGGAATTTGCGTGGATGGCAGAGACACTATCTGTAGATGGTATTGCAGGCCTTGAAGTTAATGTATCTTGCCCAAATGTAGAATGTGAAGGCATGGCTTTTGGTATAGATCCAAAGGTAGTAGAACAGGTAACAAAAGCGGTTCGTAAAGTAACAGATAAGCCCGTTATTGTAAAACTTTCACCAAATGTAACAGACATTGTAGAAATCGCAAAGGCTGTTGAGGCCGGTGGTGGCAATGGAGTAAGTCTCATTAATACCTTGTTGGGCATGGCTATAGATATTCACCGTCGTAAACCTGTATTGGGGAATATTTATGGTGGATTATCTGGCCCAGCCGTAAAGCCCGTGGCTCTTCGCATGGTTCATCAAGTTTATAAAGGGGTAACTATTCCTATTATTGGTCTTGGTGGTATCATGACTGGCACAGATGCTATCGAATTTATGATGGCAGGGGCGCAAGCTGTTCAAGTTGGTACAGCTACGATGGTAGATCCAACAGCAATTTCACGTATTGCCCGTGAAATGAGCGAATATGTAGAACAACATAATCTTAACAGCATCACTGATATTGTAGGTGCTGTTCATCAAGCTTAACACAATCTTATCTACGGTGAACTTAAGCAACCATAAGCATTGCCGTAATGTAAAATCTGATACAAAAAGACCTAGTACAAATTGTACTAGGTCTTTTCTTATGTATTGTATTGGCATCTATAATCAAATAGGTACCAATCATATGAGCTGTTAATGTCATATTATGGTAATAGTATGTACAAATATGATTATACATAGGCTTTGTAAAAGTCAATAAATTGCTGTGCTACTGGGGAAAGTGCATGGCCTTTAAGTGTGATAAAAGCTTTTTTGAAATCTCCCGAGAATTCTGGCAATTTGATGCGAGCCATTTTGCGATGATTAATAAGTTCCTTAGCGTCCATTGGGACTAAAGAAACTGTACGACCAGAAGAGGCCCACTCAATAGCTGAGCTTTTTGTTGTAGTTATAGCTACTGCATTAAGTTGCTCCATATCTGTTAAGCTAGACTGCATAATCATTCGAACAGAGCCACCAGAAAGGGATAGAGGACATTTTTTTATGTCTTCCCACGTGATGGTATCATGCTCACGATCTGTCCAGAATACATCACGACGGAAAATAGCGTATAAATGCTCTTCTTGGGTAAGAAGGATATCGAATTTATCGACATCTACCATTTGAATATTGGCGATACCTAATTCGGCGCTACCATTGATGAGTTGGGTCACTACATTTGTCATAAGTCCTTCATAAATTTCAAAATGGACAGATGGATATTTCATGGAAAAAGCTGGTAAATATTGCTGTACGATTGGCGTTGAACGAGATGCAGACGTCGCAATACGTAAAGTACCTTCAATGCGTGAATTCAATTGTTGTACAGCATTATATGTAGATTCTTCAATAGAGCAGAGTTGTTGCGCTTTTTCGTAGAAGATTTTACCAGCATCTGTTAATTGTAAGTTTGATCCTCGTTGGCCGCGTTTAATGTTGATTAATTGAGCCCCAAATTCAGCCTCTAAATATTTCAACTGCTTACTTAACGCTGGTTGTGTAATATGAAGAATCTCTGCGGCCTGTGTCATATTGCCCGTTTGAACAAGGGTAATAAAATTGTGGTAGTAAGATGTATCCATAGAATCTCCCTATTATACACATAATATGATAAATAAAAATTATAACGAACTAAGTAACGGTCATTTCACATTTAATAAAATGCTATATATACTAAATTCAACAAAGTAATAGAAAGTAAATTGAGTTTTAAATTATCTTTCTATACTTATCACAAATTTTGATATACAACAAGAGTTAAGAAAGCAGGTACTACTATGGGCGTGGTAAAAAGAACCTTAGGTCAAGCAATTCGTAATTGGGAAGCACGTAGATTAATGACGGCTCGTAATAAAATTAGCCGGAAAAAACAATTAGAACGAGTATGGCCTTATCCTATGACTAAGGAAAAACGTCGTGAACTCGGTCAAGGCATAGCCGGTTTAGTTAATAACGGCAATTAAAAGTTTGGAATCTACTAACTAGATGATTTATCTAGTGGTAGTACCACCTCAATAGAATCTAATACAGTACAAGTAGCAGCTCCATGACTTATGTCTTGGAGCTCTTTTTGTATGTGCTCTACATCAGTAGGTGGTATTAGAATTGTAATGTCTACATATTCACCAAAGCTTGCTTCATAATGTAATTTTTCGTCTTGGGCATATCTTTCTACTGCTCCATACAGCGAATAGTCAATCTTTGCTTGTACTCGGGTTCGTGTTGTATGTAGTTCTTTAGGGGCAAGACGTAAGGTTTCCGCAACAGAGTGTGAATAGGCCCGAATCAAGCCACCAGCGCCCAATTTAATACCTCCAAAATAACGCGTTACGACGACGGCTACATTGGTAATGCCAGTCTTTTTGAGTACTTCTAGCATTGGTTTACCTGCTGTACCTGATGGTTCTCCATTATCGGAAGATCGTTGTTGTTCTTGCTGTGGGCCTAATGCATAGGCTGTACAGTTATGGCGCGCATCCCAGAATTCTTTATTGATGCGGCTTATAAAGGTTTGGGCTTCCTCTTCAGTCTTGCAAGGATATACAGTTGTTATAAACCGTGATTTTTCAACAACATATTCATGGCGAAATTCTTTTGCTAGAGAAATAAATTCCACAGTAGGGCTTATTGATTCAGACATATATTCACCTCCTTTGGAATCAAAGTTTATGTTTATTCATCATCACTTTATTATAATCTATTTATGAAGGCTATGTATAGGTAAAAGCGGTTAATTCCCTTATAAAAAAGAAATACCACCCTATATTTGGTAGGATATTGACGTAATGAGAATTTATGTTATTATTAAATATAGATATATGAGTAGTTACTCATGAAATATGTTCAATATTGAAGTTTTAGAGTATATTAAACATTCTTAGTGAACGTGTTTATGGCTATTTTATTTACAATAGGGTATATATCATTTTTATAGACCGATGTTTAGACGTATATTTAAGTATATAGATACAAAATATAGTACGGATTTGTAATAATATAGTAAGTTGTAAGATAAGATATATGTATCTACAGAGTAGAAAGGCCTATGAATATGAGCGTAAAAAAACAAGAATTTGATATTACAGGTATGCACTGTGCAGCCTGTGTAAAACGCGTTGAAAACGTTGTTTCTAAAGTCGAGGGCGTAGAATCTGTTAAGGTCAACCTCTTAACTCGAAAGGGGAGCGTTGAATATAAAGATGGCGCTACTATAGATTCACAACAGATTATTGATGCCATTACGAATATTGGTTTTGGTGCTACAGAAGCAGACGAAACAAAGCAAGAAATAGAAAAGGTTAACTTAAAACCTCATATTATACGACTTATTATTGCCGCCTGTATGGCAGTACCGATGATGATTAATATGACCTTACATCGATTTGGTATTCAGGCATTGCCTGTATGGGTAGAGTTTGTTCTTGCTACTATTGCTCAGTTCGGTCCTGGTCTTATGTTCTATAAGAGCGCCTGGAGTGCAGTGAAAAATGGGGCGCTTACGATGGATGTACTCGTAGTAATGGGCACGACGGTAGCTTATCTATTCAGTATCTATAACTGGCAATTTCACCCTGAATTAGGCCCTCATGGAATATATTTTGAAACCTCTGCGTGGCTCATTACTTTTATCCTTCTTGGTAAACTTTTAGAAGAGATTGCAAAAGGGCGTACCTCCGAAGCACTTCAAAAATTGATTGCCTTACAACCTGCAACGGCTCATGTGTTGCGTGATGGAGAATTTATTGATATCCCTACATCTAAGGTGGTAGCCGGTGATATTTTACAAGTTCGTGCAGGTGAAAAAATCCCTGTTGATGGCACGATTACTGAGGGATATTCCACAGTAGATGAGGCTATGCTGACCGGTGAAAGCTTACCGGTAGAAAAACAAGTTGGTTCTGAAGTTATTGGTGCTACTATAAACCTAAGTGGTGCTTTTACCATGGAAGCCAAGCGTATCGGTTCCGATACGATGTTGTCTCAAATTATCAAGGTTGTAGAAGAGGCACAAACCTCCAAGGCTAGTATTCAACGTATTGCAGATATCGTGGCTCAATATTTTGTACCGACCGTTATTGGCCTTGCTGTTTTGACAGGTCTTGTGTGGTACTTCATTATGGGAGATTCTATTAACGTTGCTCTCATTAATGCAACAGCGGTACTGGTTATCGCATGTCCTTGTGCGCTTGGCCTTGCTACACCAACATCTATCATGGTTGGGTCTGGCCTTGGTGCGGAACACGGTGTGCTCATCAAGAGTGCAGAATATCTTGAAAAAGCGGGTAAACTCGATGCCATTGTTATGGATAAAACCGGTACCCTTACACAGGGTGTATTGGATGTGACGGCTTTTAAAAATTATAATGGTGATGAAAGTACTAATATGTCTATTATGATGGCTCTTGAAAGTGGTACATCTCATCCGATTGCAAAGGCCATGGTTTACTATGGTGAAGATCATGGCTATAAAGGTAAAGCTGTTGAACTTGAAAGTTTTGCTGATGTACCAGGTAAAGGGTTACAAGGTGCATACCAAGGCGTATCCGTACAACTTGGGCACAGTCGTTGGATGAATGAACTAGGTTATGATTTAACGGCGGTTCAAGAAGATATTTTACAATTTGAAGAACAAGGTGCTTCCGTATCTGTTCTAGCTGTAGATGGCGTTGTTAGTGCTTTGTGGGCTGTAGAAGACGAATTACGTCCAGAAACTATCGAGGTTGTAAAAGAGTTACATGCTCAAGGTATTGATGTATGGATGCTTACTGGTGATAATCGTCGAACTGCTCAATATATTGCTAAACAGGCGGGTATCTCCCATGTTATAGCTGAAGTATTGCCTCAAGATAAGGCTAGCAAGGTAAAAGAATTGCAAGATAAAGGTCTTGTAGTGGGGATGGTTGGTGACGGTATCAATGATGCTCCGGCTCTTGTTACGGCAGATATTGGCTTTGCTATTGGCAGTGGTACAGATATTGCTGTAGAAGCAGCCGATATCGTCCTCGTACGTAATGATTTGCATACACTGGAACAAGCTGTACGCCTCAGCCGTAAGACAATGACCAACATTAAACAAAACCTATTCTGGGCATTGATCTTTAACTGTATTGGCATTCCTTTGGCCGCTATTGGTGCGTTAAATCCTATGATTGCTGGTACAGCGATGGCATTTAGCTCTGTTACAGTTGTAAGTAATTCACTTCGTTTGAAACGAGCTAAAATTTAAGATTATACATATAATTGAATACTATAAAGCACCTATACAGATGTATAGGTGCTTTATTATATCTACAGACATATAGTTAAGTATATATTTATATCTTATATTGAGACGTGAAATGGATATTTAATTCCTACGATAATGGTGTTTTTAGACGGCTTATGATTTGTTATACTGAATATAGTAATTGATTTAAAAGAGAGGTTCATGATTATGAAATTAAGTACTCGAGACATTGTCTATATTGGTTTTATTGCCGCGTTATGTGCAGTGGCTACTACAATTCGCATTGAAATACCAGGTGGCGCTATGGTTCATTTAGGATCGGCTGCACTCTTTACAACATCTATACTTTTTGGTGGATTATATGGAGGCTTGGGTGCGGCAATTGGATCTGCACTATTTGATCTCTTTGGTGGTCATACACAGTACATCGTATTCTCTTTCTTTATTAAAGGAATTGCAGGACTTATCGTAGGTGGTATGACTGCAGGCTATTTGCCACCCTCTATTACAAAACCAACTGCATCCTTTGGTCGTATTTTAGTAGCCCTTATTATTGGTGCTGTTTGGACCGCTTTTGGCTACTTCCTTGCGTGGTGGTTCGTTCTTGAAAGTGCGGTCGTGGCGGCTAGTAAAATTCAATACTCTTTGATTACAAGTGCCGCAGGAATTGTGGTTGCTATTGTATTAACCCCTAAATTACAAACGATAGTGCGCAGATTGTTTACTAAAAATTAATTGCTACAATGTCTTAGCATGTTTTAGTTAGGCACTGCTAAAAAAGCTATAATAATCTGATACATTGATAAATAAACTATCATATCGATAAATACAAAAGCCTTTAGTTGCTAAATTAGTTTAGCGTCTAAAGGCTTTTTGGTTAGGTTATTATTTTAGAATTAGTGATTGTATTAGCTATTAAACTATTAGAAATTACAAAGGTCGTTTAAGTTTTCTGCCATTGTAGGGTGTGTGAAGATTTGATTTTTGAAATATGTATATGGAATGTTATTATCCATAGCCATTTTAATTAAGTTAATCAATTCTTCTGCGCCTTGAGAATAGAGTGTAGCGCCTAGGATTAAGTCGTTATCCGCATCCACAACAATTTTAAAGGCGCCTTTTAAATAGTCGTTTACATGTGCTCTAGGCATGGTAGCTACGAGCATTTCTTTCGTTTTAACCGTATATCCTTGGTTGATTGCATCTTCTTCTGTAAGACCTACACGAGAAAGTGGAGGTGTTAAGAAGGTAGTATAAGGAATATTTTTACGATCTTTTAAGGTATACTGGCTGTTACCAGTAAGTGCGCCAAATACGATACGGAAGTCATCAAGAGATATATATGTGAATTGAGGACCACCGTTTACATCACCGACTGCGTATACACCAGGGACGGAGCTTTCACAGGTATCATTAACTACAATAGCACCGCGTTCGTTAGTAGCGATGTCCGTATGTTCTAAACCAATATTAGCTGTATTGGCTTTGCGACCTGTAGCGTATAGAACAGCATCAAAAGTATAGTTTTGATTATTAGCGGTGATAACTGGTTTGTCGCCATCATTGGATACAGAGTTTAATGTTACATCATTAAGAATAGCAATACCTTGCTCAGTCAAGTACTCGTTAGCTAATTCTTGTACGATCGGTTCCTCTCGTTTTAAGATACCAGATTCAATATTAAATACTGTTACCTTTGCACCTAGTTTAGCATATAGGCTGGCAAATTCAAGGCCGATAGGACCAGCGCCGATAACACCTAATGTACTAGGTTGAGTAGGTAATTGTTGAATCTCTGTACTATTATAGAAACCTGTAGCCGTATCAATGCCAGAAATATTAGGTTTAATCGCTACAGCACCAGTGTTTATAACGATAGTGTCAGCAGATAATATAATCTTATCCTCGCCAGCGGTAACGGCGATTTCTTTATTGCTAATAAATGCACCATGCCCAGTATAGACATCGACATGTTCATTTGTATCTAACATACCGAAGTTTTTATTGCGTAAGCGAGATGTAACAACTTCACGTTGGTTTAATACTTGATCGTATGATAAGCCTTTTGATGCGGCAATGATCATCGTCTTAGTAGGGATACATGCGATATTAATACATGTACCACCGTACATTAGAAGATTTTCTTCAATCATGGCTACAGATTTGCCCATAGAGCCAAATTTTGCGGCTAAGGTTTTACCAGCTTTGCCGAAACCTAAGACGATAATGTCATATTGTTTGGTATTCATACAATACCTCCTATCTTTTATATTGAAAATATTAGATATTGATATTATAGCATATTATTATAGATATAAAAGTAGAAATTAGAATTAATTATCATTGATTATGAATTAAATTTGTCTAGAATGATTATGTTAAGGTAGTCAATTAGTTTATTGGTTTTTTGTTAAAGGGGATGAGATAGCCTGTATATCTGTGATTATATCAATAAATTAAGTGTGTTAAGTATTTCTACTTGACACATTTCTTTATGTACGGTAGTATATGTAAAGTAATATGACTTGACAGTGATGGAGGTGGCGAAATGGAAGAACGAGTGCTCATAAGTTTGCTCTTAGATTTCTATGGGCCATTGTTGACGGACAAGCAACGCATGTCCTTACAACTTCACCACGAAGATGATATGTCCCTTGGCGAGATTGCTGAGGAATTAGGCGTATCACGACAGGCTGTACACGATAATTTACAGCGTGCTCGACACATTTTAAATGATTACGAATCAAAATTGCACTTGGTGGCACAATATGAACAACGGGAAGGCTTGCTTTCACAGTTGAAAGCAACATTGCCTAAAGAGGTGTTGTCCGAAACTAAGGTGCAACAAGTATTGGCGCAAATGGAGGGATATTATGGCATTTGATAGCTTGTCAGAAAAACTGCAAGAAGCCTTTCAATCCTTAAAGGGGAAGGGCAAAATTACAGAAGATGATGTCAATCTTGCGTTGCGTCAGGTACGTACGGCTCTATTAGAAGCGGACGTTAATTTTATGGTAGCGAAGGACTTTGTTAAGTCCATTAAGGAAAAGGCCCTCGGTGAAGAGGTGTTCGGTTCCTTGAATCCAGCTCAAACGGTTATTAAAATCGTAAATGATGAGTTAACGGCTCTCTTAGGTGGTACACAAAGTCGTATCATGATTTCTAGCAAGCCACCAACAATTATTATGCTCGTTGGTTTGCAAGGTGCTGGTAAAACCACAACAGCTGGTAAACTAGCTGTATACTTACGCAAACAAGGTAAACGTCCGATGCTTGTCGCTGCCGACGTATATCGTCCAGCTGCGATTACTCAGTTGCAAGTAGTAGGTAAGCAAATTGATATTCCAGTATTTTCGGATGAAACACCTGGTGCAAATCCAGTAGATATTGCGCGTCGTGCCGTAGAGCAAAGCACGCATATGTTGAAAGATGTTGTTATTATCGATACAGCAGGTCGTTTGGCAATTGATGAAGTCCTCATGGATGAGTTGTCCAATATCAAAGCTGCTGTTCGACCTCATGAAATTCTACTCGTTGTAGATTCTATGATCGGTCAAGATGCGGTAACAACAGCGCAAACATTTAATGAAAAATTAGGTGTTGATGGTGTTATCCTTACTAAACTTGATGGTGATGCGCGCGGTGGTGCTGCATTATCTATCAAAGCTGTAACAGGCTTGCCAATCAAGTTCACTGGTGTGAGCGAAAAAATGGATGGTTTCGATGTATTCTATCCAGATCGCATGGCTTCTCGTATCCTAGATTTGGGCGACTTTAAAACGTTGATTGAAAATGTTCAAGGTGCCATCGATGAAGAAGAAGCTCGTGAAATGGCAAAGAAAATGGCGAAAAACAATTTCACTTTGGATGACTTCTTAAAACAGATGAACCAGGTGAGAAAGTTAGGGCCATTACAAAATATTATTGGCATGTTGCCAGGTATGGGGCAAATTAAGGACCAATTAAAGGACCTTGATTTGAATAGTAAAGAGGTGCGTCGTATTGAGGCTATCATTACATCCATGACGGCGGCAGAGCGAGAAAATCCGAGTATTCTTAATGGTTCTCGCCGCAAGCGTATTGCATTAGGTTCTGGTACACAGGTTCAAGATGTAAATCGCTTGTTGAAACAATTTGAAGAAGCGCGGAAGATGATGAAGCGCATGCAAGGTTTACGTGGCGGTAAGGGCGGCTTCCCTGGAATGCCTAAATTACCGTTTATGTAATACATGGACAGGGGCGCTGAACTTGTCCATTTACATCAGTATAAGGAGGTGAATTTCACAATGTTAAAAATTCGTTTGACTCGTTTAGGTGCTAAAAAAGCTCCTTTCTACCGTATCGTAGTTGCTGACGCACGTGCTCCACGTGAAGGTCGTCCTGTTGACACAATTGGTCAATATGATGCTACTAAACAACCAGCTATCGTTAATGTAGACGAAGAAAAAGCTTTGGCTTGGTTAGCTAAAGGTGCTCAGCCTACTGACACTGTTCGCTCCTTGTTCAAAAAACAAGGCGTTATGCAAAAATTTGCAGACGCTAAAAAGTAATTAATAGAGAGGCATACTGTGATGATAGAATTAATTTCATTAATTGCGAAATCATTAGTGAAGCAGCCTGATGCCGTTTCTGTTACCATGGTCCAAAAGGGGAATGTGGAAGTTTATGAACTTCATGTAGCCCCAGAGGATATGGGTAAAGTCATCGGAAAGCAAGGTAGAATTGCTAAAGCGATTCGCTCTGTGGTGAAAGCGGCGGCTATTAAAGAGAACAAAAAGATATCTGTTGATATTGTCTAAAAGGGAGTATTCCAATGGAAGAAATGACATTACGTGTCCCTGTAGCAGTAAAAGCAAAAGTAACAGACGACTTGAAAGCGAAAATTGTATCCGATCTTGAAACTCGCCTTGATATGGTAAATAAAGATTTGGAAGCAATTGAGTTTCAAGCCCAACGTATTTTGGCTGATGCAGCTAAAGTTGATGCTACAAGTCTTACTGCTATTCGTCAACAAATCGACGAAGAAAAAAATAAACGCTTGGCTTTCAAAGAAGAAGTAACAGCTAAATTGAAGGATGCTAAGGAGTTGTCTTTAGGAACTGAAATTCCTCAAGGTACATTAGAGCAAACAGTTACCGTTAAAATCGGGGATGATTTGGATGCCTTGATGGGCGCTGAAATCCTATTAGAAGACGGTAAGATCGTTGCGTTTCGTCAATAATGAAGCATAACGATTTCATCACAATAGGTGTTATCATCGCCCCGCACGGTGTGCGGGGTGATCTTCGTATTATGCCTCAAACCGATTTTCCAGAACGGTTTATGCATATGGATGCCTGTTACATCGATGGTAAAGAATACCACGTTGCATCCGCACGATTTCACAAGCAATTTGTTTTAGCATCTTTTAAGGAAATTCCTGATCGCAATACGGCTGAACTATTCAGTAAGAAAGCAATTCAAGTTCGTCGTGAAGATTTAGTGGAATTGCCAGAAGGTCGTTACTATATTTTTGATATCATTGGTCTTGAGGTACAAGATACTATGGGTAACGTGCTTGGCACAGTTACTGATGTATTACAACCTGGTGCTAATGATGTATATGTGGTCTCCAAAGATGGGGAACCAGATCAATTATTTGCAGCCATTGAAGAGGTCGTTAAAGACATCGATGTGGAAAATAAATTGATGATCGTAGATCCGCCTGAATGGATATAATCCTTTGGGCGGTTTTGTTTTATCTACATATAGGTATATTAGCGTAAAAGTTATATAATATAGCTATATATAGATAATACTAATGGGTTAATGTGAGTTAATAAGTACAGGGGACGGTTTATGCGTATTGATATTGTATCTTTATTTCCAGATTTTTTTGATGCGTTTTTTAATCATTCCATCATAAAACGAGCTATTGAGACAGAACGTCTATCTGTGGGTGTAACGAATCCTCGAGATTTTAGCCATAATAAGCATGGCCAAGTAGATGATACACCATATGGTGGTGGGGCTGGTATGCTTATGATGGCACCTCCTATTTTTGAAGCCGTAGAATCCGTTATTGCTCAATATGATAGTGATATTAATGATATTTATACCACAGATGAGATGTGTGATGAAATGAGTCTTATTGGTAATCCTAATGAAAGTATACGACGTCGTATTATCTTTATGGGACCTACAGGACAGCCTTTCACACAGGAGAAGGCTCGTGAATTGGCTAGCTATGATCAAGTGGTTCTTATTTGTGGTCATTATGAAGGTGTAGATTATCGCGTAGAGAAACATCTTGTAGATGAAACGATTTCTATTGGTGATTATGTATTGACCGGTGGTGAGTTGCCAGCTATGGTAGTTACTGATGCAGTGGCTCGCATGATTCCCGGTGTATTAGGCTCAGCTAGTGGGGCCCAAGAGGATTCTTTTTATGAGCCCCTTTTAGAATGCCCACAATATACAAAACCACCAGAATTTAGAGGTTGGACTGTTCCAGATGTATTGCGTAGTGGTCATCATAAAAATATTGCCGCATGGCGTCAAAAGGAAGCACTAAAAAGAACACGATTATTACGGCCTGATTTATTGGAACGACCATTAACAAAAGAGGAAGTTAAACTGTTAAAAGAAATTATTGCAGAAGAGTCTAGGCTATGAATTTTAAGTGTTATGATGTTGTAGAGATTCAGGGAAAACGATATGTAGTCGGGGAGGTCATTTCTTATCAAGAGTTTATAGTTGATAAAACAATACGTTATGATCTTAATGATGAAAATTATAAAAAAGAACTAGGTGTTTCCAAAGGAGCTCAGTCTTGGACCGAATATGGTCTTATGCCCGTTAATGGGACGGATAAAAAATGGCTTACCATTGTAAACGGTGAAAAAGAATATTGCACTTTTTCTGAAACAGTTTTACGTTCAACCCCTCCTGCAGGATATAGACTACATGATAAAGGTATAGAACGTGTCGTAGCTGTGGAGGGGCAATCGAAGGCTAGAAGTGGCGACGAAGCAGATTATAAAGAATATAGATCAATTAAAAAGGATAAAACCTATGTATTCTTTATTGAGGACTGGCATGGTGGTTTGACGGATCAGGCTCAAGGTGAGAGGATTCGTTTGTCTGATGTACATCGACGGCGAGATCAGGCTGCTCAAGCAGTGAGTAAAAAGATTCGTAATGCAGCGAGGAGAAAAGAATGGACACAATTGGGTCTGAGTTGGGGAATCATTTTATTCTTTTTTGGATATTTGTTTATAGGAGATATGTCTTGGCATGAATTGCGTGATGAAGTAGGCTTCCCATATACCATGGAAGAGCGCATTAAAGATTCCTATTATTATGAACCGCAAGGTACAAAAGACGGTTTGATGGTATATACGTCAAAGCAAGATCCAAATGCAACGGCTATCGATCTTATCGATGCTGTGTATGGCAAGGTTTATACCATTAAACAAGATACTAAGTCCCCTGAGCAGTGGATTGTCATTTATACGACTAAAGATGTATCTGTTATTAGTGTGGTTAATGGCACTACGTATGTTGAAGTGGGGCAATTAAAAAACTTGTCAGATTCGGAGGATACACGATTAGCGACTATTAGAAATGACAGTGAAATATTGTTACGATATGCGTATATGGTGGAGTTAAAGAATAAGCAGGGTCGTAAGACGTTATCAAATATAATAAAAGATTGATATAGTATTGATTTCAGTTACGAAATCAAACGAAGGAATATTATATGTATGAACCAAGTAAGAATACTGTTTACATAGCCATAGCCTTTACATCTATAGCAGCTTTAGTAGGCGCTTATTCGTATTGGGACGATGTTAGCTATGCTCTATGTGATGTGGTCAAACCAGAATTAAATAATGGTGAAGTACGGCTCGTTGATGATGAAGGTAAAAGCTATACCTTGATTAATCACGGTGATGGAAAAGAAACTGCGCTCTATGATGATGCAGAAAAATCTGTTACCTTTCATCGTGATGAGAAAGGCAATATTATATGGGATGCAGGCTTAGCCAGTTTGATTCCAACTTTGGCGGTAGGTTACTATGCGTTTCATGGCTTTTCAGCTCCAACGGCATATATGGATGCACCCAGTATGACCTATCGTGCTACATCGCCACTTACATCTTTTGATGCAAATACAGGAGCTAGCAAATCTAATAGTGCAAGAGTGGCTAGGACTATTAATGAGATGACTAGAAATCGTTACAATACTAAAACGAGTAGTCGGGCACATAGAATTGGTGAAAAGTATGGCTTTGGTAGTGTAGGGGCTCGAACTTCGAGCGGTGCCTCTTAATGAAAGGATGAACAATGAAATCCTATATTGATGAGCTTGATAGAAATATATTTAATTTCGTGGAATATGAAGGGTATGATGATCGTTATCCGTCATTATCTATGCAGGCCTTTTCATCCGACTTTTACGATGAAATTCGTCATGTTTCACGTAGATTATTTCAAATATTTTGTAAAGCTGCAAAAGTATTTCAAATGGCCCCAGATGATTTTGCACGAAACATGGATATGCCAGACAATTTAATTCCTTATTTACATAAGTCGAATGCCTTAGGGTTACCGACCTGGTTATCTCGCTTTGATTTTGTTCTCGATGTAAATGGCAATTTGCGCATGGTAGAACTTAATGCAGATACGCCGTGTTTTCTTATTGAGAGCTATTATGCTAATGAAGTTGCAGCTAATTATGTAGGACGAAAACATCCTAATAAAGAATGCCGAAAAGAATTACATACATTTTTAAAGCGCATGTATGATGCTGTTTTATCAGCTAAGTATGGTAGAAATCAATATAAGTCTATGCTGGCAAATAGAGAAAGACTACCTAAGGATCCCTTTGTATTCTCCTGCTTTCATGATTATTTTGAAGACTACGGTACAACACAATTCCTTATGAAGGAATTAAAAACAGCCTGTCCTGAGGCAGACACGCGATTCATATCCTTTTATGATATGAAGATTGATGATGAGGGCATTCCTTTAGCTGATTGTAGTCATGCGACTCTATTGTATCGATTGCATCCTATGGAACTTTTAATTGATGAACAAACACCAGATAATGAACCTTTGGGTGAGATGTTTTTAGATCTTTACGAGGAGAATAGATTTGCTCTTTTTAATCCGCCAGAGGCAATTATTTTACAAAACAAATCATTTATGTCTTTAGTGTATGCGTTGTATTTAACAGATCAATTTTTTACGAAACCAGATCGAGATATCATCGAGCGTTATTTGGCACCATCCTATTTTGAAAATGATTTTTCCTCTCTTGATGATGGCCTTTATATTCAAAAGGAGATTTGGGGGCGTGAAGGAAAGCATGTACAAGTTGTTCAAAAGCGTGGTGATACATCTGAGCTTTACATGGAAAAGCTAGTTGATAACTATGACGATATCATTTGTCGTGATAGTAAAAAGGTTATGTATCAAGATTTTATACAGCAGAAACGTTTTACTCATACAGTGGATTGTGGAGTGAAAGATGGATTTTTAACCTTATCCTGTTTTATGCTTGGTGATCAAGCTTCCGCGGTAGGATGCCGTTTTTCTCCGGAAGAGATAGCTGGTACAGAAGCATACTTTGTACCATTATTAATAGAGTAAGCGAAATACTATGAAATTTGTGACCATATAGTATGGGCAAACGAATGATAATAGGTGTATTTAGCAGCAGTCGTGCTTATGTCTACTTTAGCGAGGGTGTGTATGGAGTTTAATTGTTATGATGTCTTAGAGGTTCATGGCAGCCGCTATGTAATCACTGAGAAAATTAAATACATAGAGATTATTCCAAAAGCAGATAAGGAACAATCCTATAGGGGTCAGCCGTCTATGACAAAATCACCAGGTGATTATTGACATGAATATGGACTGGAGGCTGTTGAGGGAATTGATAAGATATGGTTAACTATTGAGTATAATGATAATGAATGGTGTACCGTATCTAGAACATCCTATCATACACGGCCAGGTAAGGGTTTTACATTACATCAAATCGGATTAGAAAAGGTTGTCGATGTCGATGGTGAAAGTGGTGCCTCCGTAGGGGACCGCGCAGGATATCGAGAATATCAGCTGCCTTGTGAAGGTGGTGCTAGTGTATTCTTTGAAGAAGAGTGGTTTGAAGGTAAGAAAATGTTTGCCGAAGGGTCACGAGTGCCTTTAGTGAATATTCGCCTTTGTAATGATGCAGCCGCTCAAGCCATTAAGCAAAAGATGCGTAACAAATTTATGAAAAAGAGGTTTGGATCTATTGCTGTTGGTGTGGGGTATACTGTACTATTTTTACTATTTCTGTTTTGGTCGGACAATGATTTGTCTTGGCATAGTATACGCGCTATGTTTGGAGTGCCTTATACGGCAAAAGAACATATGCATGACACATCTGCATATTATACAAAAACAGATTCAGATAGTGACTATGTATACACGTCTACACTAGATCCTGTTAGCACCGCATTAGACTTGATTGATTCTGTGAATGGTGATATTAAGAATGAGCGGGATAACTTAGAAGAGGGACATGAAGTTATTGTATTTTATTCTGGGGACTTGGTGTATATCATTACCAATACGGATGGACAAACTAAGGTTAAGGTATGTGAACAATCAAAATTGACACAAGAGGATTGGAAAATTATTGATCGTACATTAATCAGCTCTCATATACTCGATAACTATGCGACCATGGTTCGCCTAGGGGATAATACGGGACGCGAACGATTGTATCCTACTACCAATTCAGGCAACACATCCAATACAAAATTATATTATTAGGAGGCTTATTATGATTTATATACCAGATGTATTATTGACAATTTTTTATGCTTGCTTTGGCATTATACTGATGTTAACGGCGAATACGGTTATCGATTTCTTCGTACCTGGTAAATTTAGTGAAGAAATTAAGCGTGGTAATTGTGCTGTGGCGTGGCTTTCAGCGGGATCATTTATCGGTATCGGTGAAATTTTGCGCGCTGTTATCATGTCACCAGCCGTGACTACAGCTGATACTTCCTTGTTACATGGTATCGTAGCCAGTGTTATATATGCTGTGCTTGGTATTATATTATTTGTGACAGGCTATATGTTTATCAATATTTGGCATCGTAAATATAAATTGTCCGAAGAAATTATACGCGGTAATACAGCGGCAGGCATTCTTGTGTTTGGCATCTTCGTAGGTCTTGCCCTTGTTATTAGCGGTGCTGTGCACTAAGGGAGTGTTCTATGTATAAGCCAAGTAAGAAAACCATATACCTTACAGGTGCTTTCGCTGCCGTTGCTGGTCTTGTAGGTGTATATTCCTACTGGAATGATATCTCCTATGCTGTGTGCGACAAGGTTTACCCAGAAGCAAATGAAGGGGAGGTTCGATTAAAGGATAACCAAGGAAACCGATATTCTTTATTAAATCATGGTGATGGTAAAGAAACAGCCTTATACGACGATAATCGATCCGTTACCTTTCACCGAGATAATAGTGGCAATTTGGTGTGGGATGCGGGGCTAGCAGGGCTCTTACCAAGTATTGCTGCAGGATATTATATATTTCACGGTTTTAATCCACCTATTGCACGCATGGATGGACGAACCATGACATATCGCATAGCAGCACCATTACAAACGTATGAGGAGCCCTATGTATATACCGCATCAGGGTCAAATGTACATAGCGCTATGGGGCGGAGCTTTTATAGAACTTATGAACGCAATAGAAGTAAAAAGGCGTCTTCCATAGGACAGAAGTCTGGATTTGGTAGTGCTGGCGCACGGTCTAGTGCTTCGTAATGGATATGATGGCAATGCATATTAATGAAGGTTAGTTTAGAATTTAGGAGATATAGTATTGGCTAATTTATATATTGGACTTGTTCATTATCCGATTATGAACAAGCATAAAGAGGTCATTACGGCGGCCATTACAAATTATGATATTCATGATATTGCACGAGCGTCTATTACCTATGATGTGTCTAAATATTTTGTAATTCATAATATACCGGCTCAACGAGAGTTAGCAGCCACTATTATGGAACATTGGAAGTCAGGCTTTGGTAGCACCTATAATCCGGACAGAAAAGATGCTTTCACAGGCGTTGAACTCGTTAATTCTATCGCTGTTGCGGTGCGTACTATCGAGGAACTGGAAGGGGTAAAACCTATCGTAGCAACTACCGATGCTAGAACTTATGATAATACAATTTCCTATGCACGGATGCGTGAACACCTTGAAAATGAGGGGCGCCCTGTGTTAGTATTATTTGGTACCGGTTATGGTATGACAAAAGAAACGATGGAAAGCTTTGACTATATTTTAGAACCTATATATGGCCATGGTGAATACAATCATTTATCCGTGCGTAGTGCCGTATCAATCATCTTAGATCGGCTGCGGGGCGAAGCATGGTGGAATAAATAGGAGGCGTCTATGTCAGGACATTCTAAATGGGCAAATATTAAACATAAAAAAGGTAAAACCGATGCATTAAAAGCTAAATTGGCTACAAAAATCGGTCGTGAAATTACCGTTGCAGCACGCATGGGTGGTGCAGATCCAACTGGTAATATGCGCTTGAAATTGGCTTTGCAAAAAGCTCGTGAAAATAATATACCTAAGGATAATATTCAACGTGCTATCGACAAAGGCATCGGTGCTACGGACATGAATGCATACGAGGAAATCGTATACGAAGGTTATGGTCCTGCAGGTGTTGCCGTTACCGTTGAGGTGATGACCGACAATCGTAATCGTGCTGCTGCAGACGTGCGCCATGCATTCTCTAAACAAGGTGGTAATCTTGGTGAAAGCGGCTGTGTAGGCTGGATGTTCAAATCTAAAGGCGTATTCGTTATCGATAAAGAGGGTCATGATGAAGACGAAGTAACAATGCTCGCTCTCGAAGCTGGTGCAGAAGATCTTAAGTCTGAAGATGATGTGTTTGAAATTTATACAACACCAGAGGATTTTGATGCTGTAGAAGCAGCGCTTGCTGATGCGGGTATCGAAACTGTAGTAGCTAAAATTACAATGGTTCCAGATACAACGATTGAGTTAACTGGTGATGATGCTGTAAAAATGCAGAAAATGCTCGACGTATTGGATGATCTTGATGATGTACAAAACGTATATCACAACGGTATTTTGCCAGACGATGAAGAATAAATAAACAGGGGCACTCTATGGGTGCTCCTTTTCTATTGATGAATTAAATTGGAAAGTTTTGTAAAAAGTTAAGAAAAGTAATAGATTTCTTATATTAATTATACGGGAATTCATGAATTTCGATGTGATATTGTGCTATAATAAAATAGATTATGTAATGGAGGTAGGCGATAGCTTATCTCATTTTTAAACTAAGGGGGTTGGGGTGCGCATTATAGGAATTGATCCAGGCACGGCTATATGCGGATACGGCATTATTGACGTGAAGGGCAGCAAACTAACACCAGTAGCCTATGGGGCTATTACAACTCCTAAGGAATTAACTGATTCGCAGCGATTGGAAATTCTATTCAATGATCTTAGCGATCTTTTAGAGGAATACAAGCCAGATAAGTTTGGAGTAGAGGAATTATTCTTTAACCGCAATGTAACGACAGCCATTAAGGTTGGACAAGCACGAGGTGTCATATTATTGGCCGCCGAGCAACAGCGTATTCCACTCTATGAATATACGCCGCTACAAATCAAGCAAGCGGTCACTGGTTATGGCAAGGCTGATAAGAATCAGGTCATTTATATGACGATGAATATTTTGGGGATTCGTGAGAAAATCAAGCCCGATGATACAGCAGATGCATTGGCAGTTGCTATCTGTACGGCTCATAGTTCTCACAATGATAGATTGAAGAGGTTGGTATAATGATAGGGTATGTACGGGGCATCGTAACACATCTCTTTAAAGAATCGTGCTATGTTGATGTACATGGCGTAGGGTATCGCGTATATGTGCCGACCACTACGCGTCAACAATTGATAGAAGGTCGTGAGGTGACGCTATTCACGTATCTTAATGTACGAGAAGATGCGATGCAACTCTACGGCTTTTGGACGGAAGAGGAATATGAGTTGTTTATACTGCTCATTTCTGTTTCCGGTATCGGTCCCAAGGTGGGGCTTGGCATTTTGTCAGGCATGACACCAGAGGCTTTTAAATTAGCGGTTATCAATGGACAGGTGCAACAATTAACTAAGTTACCTGGCATTGGTAAGAAGTCTGCGGAGCGACTTGTTTTAGAACTGAAGGATAAGATTGCTAAGATGACACATATTTCTGCAGAATCACCTGCGGCTATTCAGCCTATTGGTGTCACTGCTAGTGGTGCCGCAGGGGAGGCTATTGAAGCTCTCGTATCATTAGGATACTCCGAGCGAGATGTGGCTGATATTGTTGAGTCTTTAGATGATGGTAAGCGTGATGTATCTGAGTTGATTAAAGTCAGCTTGATTGAGCTTGGGAAAGGACGATAAGGATGAATGAAGAAGTACGCCTTGTCGGCAATGGCGAGCACGAAGAGGATATATGGCAATATAGCCTTCGACCTAAGTTCTTTAATGAGTATGTAGGGCAAGAAGAGGCTAAAGGCAATCTAAATGTGTATATTCAGGCTGCAAAGCAACGTGGTGAAGCATTGGATCACGTGCTTCTCTATGGGCCTCCAGGTCTTGGTAAGACAACATTAGCAGGGATTATTGCGAATGAATTGGGTGTTAATTTTCGCATAACTTCTGGTCCTGCTATTGAAAAGTCTGGTGATTTGGCTGCGATTTTAACAAATTTAGATGATCATGATGTATTATTTATCGATGAGATTCATCGCTTGTCTCGTAGCGTAGAGGAAGTGTTGTACTCTGCTATGGAAGATTATGCTATTGATATTATCATCGGTAAGGGCCCAAGTGCTCGAACTGTGCGTATTGACTTGCCAAAATTTACTTTGGTAGGTGCCACGACTCGAGCGGGTGCTTTGGCAGCTCCATTACGGGACCGATTTGGTATTATTAATCGGTTGGAATATTATAAACAGCCAGAGTTAGAATTTATTGTGTCTCGAGCCGCAGAAATACTTAATATTGGTATTGTGCCGACTGGGGCAAGCGAAATTGCGCGTCGTTCAAGAGGAACACCGCGTATCGCAAATCGTCTGCTTAAACGGGTACGCGACTTTGCACAAGTCATTGGTGATGGGGTTATCACTCAAGAAATTGCAGATGAAGCATTACAACGTTTATATGTAGATAAAATGGGACTTGATCGAATTGATCGACGTGTGTTGGAATGTATTATTGAAAAATATGATGGCGGTCCTGTAGGGATTGATACCATTGCGGCGGCCATCAGCGAAGAGAGAGATACCATCGAAGATGTGTATGAACCATATTTGATGCAATTAGGATTTTTAGGACGCACACCGCGTGGGAGGGTAGCTACTAAATTAGCCTATGAGCATTTAGGTATTTCACAGACAGGGAAATAACAATGAAAACAAAACGATTACAATTGATGATAATGGCCACTTTGTTTTTAGGTGTAAACATTGGCGGTGCTTCTATAGCACATGGAGCGATGCTGCAAAATAAAGGTGCAGTGGTAATGAAAAAGCCAACGCCAAAATCAACAGTATCTAATACAACTGTATCGAAAGTAAATACGACGAAGAAATCTAGTTTTCGTCCACTTGCTACTAAACCAGCTGCAAAGCCGGTCGCAATAACTAAAACGGTTTCTAAGTCAACTGTTGCATCTACGATGGCTAAACCTAGTGCAAAACCGGTTAGTGTAGCAAAGCCTGCTACAGCTACAAAGCCGGTAACGCCGGCTAAACCAGTTAGTGCAACAAAATCAACTAGTACTGCGAAATCTAGTACTAATGCAATAGCTGCGAAATCAGTCACTACAGGTAAAGCTACAATGGCTACAAAACCTGCGGCTTCTACTACTGCAAAGCCAGCTACTAAACCTGCAGTTACTGGTGATAAACCTGTAGCACAAAAAAGAGCTACTGAAAAAACTGCTACTAAAAAGGTAGTAAAAACAACGGATGTGAATAGCATTCAAGCCAATACAGCAGTTATTACTCGCAACAAAGTGGGCTCCGTAGTGACGCCTGCTACAGAACGTAAAGAAAACATGCCAAATGTACGTGTTCTACTAGGTAGTCGTAGCTCCGATGCTACTGTTACATCTACAGCTAATATGGTTGTATTGAACAGCGGTAATGGTCAAGTTAGCACAATCAGTGCTAATCGTGGTACATCTATTGGCGTTCGCGGCGGCAAGATTGCTGTAAATGGAAAGGCTATTGATAGTGTGGTTACATTGAAGCCTGCGAATAGTGATGCACCATTCTTGTTCGAAGGTAAAGGTTATCGTGGCGGTTTAACATTACGTGCCAATAATGGAACCATGATGGTCATTAATTCTGTGCCCCTTGAGGATTACCTGTATGGTGTTGTCCCACAAGAGGTAGTACCGTCTTGGCCGGCTGCTGCATTAGAGGCACAAGCCGTAGCAGCTCGTACTTATGCTCTTCATACGATGGAACAAAATAAAGGTAAATTCTACGATGTGAGTAATTCCACGGATCATCAAGTATACAGTGGTGTGAGTGGTGAATCTCAAGCTACCACAAATGCAGTAAATAAAACTAAAGGCGTAGTTATGCTTTATGATCAACGTCCTATTAATGCCTTATTCCATTCTGATGGCGGTGGCTATACAGAGGATAGTGTAAATGTTTGGGGAAGTGATGTGCCATACTTGAAAGGGGTAAAAGACTTTAGTACTGGTACATCTACATCGAATTGGACTGTTACTACCTCTCGTCAAGCTCTTGAAAGTAAACTTAATGCGGCAAGTAAAGGGGTAGGTAAATTGAAGAGCATTCAGTTGACTCCTCTTGGTAAGCCTGGGCAACAAACATCGGACCGCGGTGTATCAGGTCGTATAAAGAGTGCTACTTTCATAGGTACCTCTGGAAAAACTACTGTAGATGGCGATGCATTGCGTAGTATTTTAGGTTTAAAATCTACACTATTTGATTTCTATGTAAATCACAATCCTGCTAAAGGCACGGGAAAGGCATATCATAGCTTTACTGGCAAGAATGATACTGTTTATATTAAAGGCCACGGTTGGGGTCATGGCCTTGGTATGTCTCAATGGGGCGCTGCGGAAATGGCAAAGCGTGCTAATCCTGGAGATACAAATTATTACCAAACTATTTTGCGTCACTACTATAGTGGCATTACATTGAAGAAAATGTACTAATAAGGATTACGATGAAAGTTACAGATTTTGATTATGAATTGCCAGAGGAACTGATTGCTCAGCATCCTGTAGAACCTCGTGATACAGCACGGCTTTTAACCTTAGATAAGGCAAGTGGTGAAGTTAAACATAAAGGGCATTTTTATGATTTGCTAGAAGAACTCCATGAAGGAGATGTGCTTGTATTTAATAATACGAAGGTTATCCCTGCGAGATTATATGGACATCGTCAAGGTTCTGGTGGCAAGGTGGAGGTACTTTTACTCACACCATGTGGTGAAAATCGATGGGAATGCCTTGTTAAACCGGGGAAAAAATGTCCTATCGGGCAAGTTATAGAGTTTGATGACCGCCTGAGAGGGATTGTGATTGATAAGACTGAATTTGGAGGTCGTATCATTGAGTTCACTTGCAATGGTGTGTTTGATGATGTGATTCAAGAAATTGGTGAAATGCCATTACCTCCATACATTCATGAAAAGTTAGAAGATAAAGACCGTTATCAAACGGTATACGCTAAGGAGAAAGGCTCTGCTGCGGCACCAACTGCAGGACTTCACTTTACACCTGACCTCTTAGAAAAGATTAAAGCTAAAGGTGTAGAGCTTGAGTTTGTAACCTTACATGTTGGACTTGGCACCTTTAGACCTGTATCGGCAGAGACTATTGAAGATCATGAGATGCATAGTGAGTTCTTCGTTGTATCTCAAGAAACCGCTGACCGTATTAATGCAGCTAAGAGAAACGGACGCCGTATTATTGCGGTAGGTACTACATCTGTACGTACACTCGAGTCTGCTACGAATGATGATGGTGTATTACAAGGTATGAGTGGTTGGACTCAAATTTTTATCTATCCTGGCTATAAATTTAAGATGATTGATGCGTTGGTAACGAATTTTCACTTGCCTCAATCTACATTGTTAATGTTGATTAGTGCACTAGCTGGTCGTGAACACTGTTTGGCGGCCTACGAAGAAGCTGTTAAAGAACGTTATCGTTTCTTTAGCTTCGGCGATGCTATGTTTATACGTTAGGAGGGACTATGCCGAGTATTACTTATGAATTACAAAAGACATGTCCTCATACGGGGGCACGGGCAGGTTTATTGCATACGCCACATGGTACCTTTCAAACACCGATGTTTATGCCTGTAGGCACGCAAGCGACAGTTAAAACTATGACACCAGAAGAACTAAAGGCTATGGGTTCTCAAGTTATTTTGAGTAATACCTATCATTTATTTCTTCGCCCAGGGCCGGAGCTTATAGAAGAGGCTGGGGGCCTACATAAATTTATGAATTGGGATCAAGCGATTCTTACTGATAGTGGTGGATTCCAAGTGTTTAGTTTAGGCGATATGCGCAAAATTACTGAGGATGGTGTTACATTTAGATCCCACATTGATGGATCAAAACAGTTTCTATCTCCTGAAGTGGCTACAAAGGTACAAGAACAATTAGGTTCTGATATTGCGATGGCTTTTGACGAATGTATTCCGTATCCCGCGGATCATGATTATGCGAAACGCTCTACGGCGCGTACCACGCGTTGGGCGCATCGTTGCCAAGAGTCTCGTAAAGCTCATGACCGCCAAGGCATGTTTGGTATCGTTCAAGGTGGCATGTACAAAGACTTGCGCAAACAAAGTGCGGAAGAACTTGTAGCTATGGATTTTGAAGGTTATAGCATCGGCGGTTTATCCGTTGGGGAACCTCATGATTTAATGAATGAAATCTTAGAATATACTACGCCATTATTGCCAACTAACAAGGCTCGTTATTTGATGGGCGTTGGCACCGCAGATTGTCTGGTAGAAGGTGTAGCACGTGGAGTTGATATGTTTGATTGTGTATATCCAACTCGTGTTGCTCGAAATGGGATGGCCATGACCTGGAATGGTCGCCTTAATATTCGAAATGCTCAATTTGCTCATGATTGGGGCCCTTTAGAAGAAGGTTGCCAATGTTATACATGTAAAAATTATTCCCGTGCATATATTCGTCACTTATATAAGGCAGAAGAGATTTTGGCATTACGCCTTGTAACGTATCATAATCTCTATTTCTTATTAGAGTTTATGCGTCAAATGAGACAAGCTATCTTAGAAGATCGGTTCCCGCAATTTAGAATACAATTTTGGGATAGCTTTAAAAAATAGTAATTAAGTCTAGTCAAATTTATATTAGGTGGCTATACTAGAAAAGAAATACATATTTATTAACCTAGGAGGATAACATGGGAGATATTCAACAAATCTTGCAAACTAGCTGGCCTATTTTGTTAATGGTAGTAATTTTTTACTTTTTACTGTGGCGTCCACAAAAGAAACAACAAAAAGAGCGTGCTAGCTTGTTAGGTAGCTTAAAAAAAGGCCAAAAAATCGTTACTATTGGTGGTATTTATGGCGAAATTGTTGAACTTGATGATGAAAAAGTCAAGGTACAGGTATCTGAAAAAGTTGAATTAACATTTGCTCGTACAGCAGTTGCTAACGTACTGTCTAAGAAAAACAAGGAAGAAAAATAATGAATACAAAGGAAGCAGTGCGCCAGGCGTGTAAGTCTCAGCGCGCTGCTTTATCCGTTGCTGATTGTAGGTCGTGGACGCCGATGTTGACGAATCAAATCGTTAATAGTCCTGAGTATATATCGGCAAAAAACATTATGGCCTATTTGGCGATGCCTAAAGAGGCCAATTTAGACGATGTGATTCGTCATGCTTTAGAACATGATAAATCTGTATACGTTCCAGTATGTACTGATAAGACGACTATGATTGCAGTTCGTCTTAAGTCTCTAGAATCTATCACTCGGGGTGTGTTAAATATACGTATTCCTGCTGAGCCATACGATATTATTGATCCGTGTGACTTGGATTTGATTTTAGTGCCTGGTGCTGGCTTTGACCGTCAAGGTGGTCGCATGGGAATGGGGAATGGGTATTATGATCGATTTCTCAAGGAACTTTCACCAAGTACATTTATGGGCGTATGTTGGACTGTACAATTATGGGAAACACCAATCCCGATGGATGAGCTAGACCAACGAATGAGTAAAATTGTGACAGAGCAAGGCATTATACATTGTGTATAGCAGAAGGGAGCAACTATTTTGAACGGTAAAGCTATTATCAAGTTTTTAGTAGTCATTGCTGCCATCATTGGATTATTTGCGTATTTTATTCAACCATTAGCAGGCTCTTTGAAACAAGGCCTAGACTTGCAAGGTGGTACGCATATCGTATTGGAAGCAGAGGACTCTGCGACTGGTACAGCTGACAATGATGCAGTGGAACGGGCGAAGCAAATCTTAGAACGTCGTATTAATGAAATGGGTTTATCTGAACCATTGGTACAACGTGAAGGTGCTCGTCGTATTATCATTGAATTGCCAGGTGTAAAAGATCCTGACGAAGCGATTAAACGTATCGGTAAAACTGCGGTCTTGGAATTTAAAAACGACCAAGGTCAAACCGTTATGACTGGTGATGACTTAAAAGATGCGAAAGAAGAGTTAGGTCAAAATAAACAACCACTCGTTGCTATTGAATTAAGTGATGAAGGGGCTAAGAAGTTTGCTGATTTAACATCTAAAAATATTGGTCGTCGTATTGCCATTACATTGGATGGTAAAGAATTGACTAATCCTGTAGTACAACAAGCAATTACAGGTGGTAAAGCCACTATCTCTGGTAGTCAAAGTTTAGAAGAAGCTAAAGACTTAGCTATTTTATTACGTTCCGGTGCATTACCTGTTAAAATTAATGTATTAGAAGTGCGTACAGTTGGTCCTTCTTTGGGTCAAGACTCCAAGGATAAATCTGTTGTAGCCTTCAGTGCTGGTATTGCAATGATCATGATTTTCTTGGTTATTTTATATCGTTTTTCTGGTATCGTAGCTAATATTGCATTACTTGTATATGTTATGCTCTTATTGCTCGTATTAGGCAAAGGCTTTAATGCGACTATGACATTGCCAGGTATCGCGGGTATTATCTTGTCTATGGGTGTTGCTGTAGATGCGAACATTCTTATCTTTGAACGTTTTAAAGAAGAGGTGTTCTCTGGTAAGTCCATGCGTGTAGCTATGGAAGCCGGTTTCAGTCGTGCTTTAGCAACAATTACAGATGCGAACGTATCCGTTATTATTACAGCTGGTATCTTAACTATTTTAGGCTCTGGCCCTGTAAAAGGCTTCGCTATCAGCTTAGGCGTAGGCGTTGTTGTAAGTATGTTTACAGCGATTACGGTGAGTCATTTCTTGTTGCGCTTACTTATTGACTGTAACTTTACGAACCATCCATTCTGGTTTGGTGCGAATATCTCTCCAAGCACAAGTGCTGACGCATTTGCACCAAAATCTTTGAAAGGAGGTAAACGCAAATGACATTAGACGTAATTAAGCATCATCGTTGGTGGTTTGCTATTTCCTCCACACTTGTTATTATCAGCTTAATTTCCATATTTACTAAAGGGTTTAACTTTGGTATTGATTATACTGGTGGTACTATTGTTGAAGTTGTATTTGATCAACCTGTAGAGGTTAGTCAAGTTCGTGACGTTCTAAAAGAATATAATCTTGAAAATGCACAAATTCAGCTTTCCGGTGATACTACTGGTGATACAGCTGGCGAAGACGTAATGATTCGTACACGCAATCTTGAGTCTAGTGAAAGTGCAGCTGTTGTTGATTCTTTGACTAAATCTATTGGTAACAATACAGTTAAACGTATTGAAACTGTAGGTGCTGTAATTGGTTCCGAAGTTACAGAACATGCGTTATTAAATCTTGTTATAGCATTCGCAGCATTAGCTCTATATATTTCTTATCGTTTTGAATATAAGGTTGCCATTTCTGCTTTAGTTGCCATTTTTCATGACTTGATCATGGTTCTTGGTGTTTTCTCTTATTTCCAATTAGAGATTGATGCATCCTTCTTAGCTGCCATTCTTACAGTTGTAGGTTACTCTATGAATGAATCCGTAGTAATCTTTGACCGTGTTCGAGAAAATACGCATACTCACAAGCGTTCTGATACATTTGCAGATCTTGCGAATGCATCTATTACACAAAGTATTCATCGTAGTTTCTATACATTGGCAACAGTTATGTTTGCTTGTGTATCCCTTTATTTATTTGGTGGAGATACTACAAAGAACTTTGCTCTTTGCATGATTATCGGCTTTGCTAGCGGTGCGTACTCCTCTATCTGTGTAGCTACTTCCTTGTGGGTTATGTGGAAGAGCCGCAATAAAAATGACGTACGTAATCAATAATAAGTTATAGATTATTATTGTGTTAATGATTAAAGTACAAGAACCTCTCTTGATTTATTTTTAGAGAGGTTCTTTTATTTTGCCATTTTTTATTATGTAAAACGGTATAGGTATATTACAGATAACAGTCATTTTTAACTATATAAAATTTAAAAAGGTTTGTTCTTGAATTCTATAAGATAGAGGCGTAAAATGGCTAGGTGACACGATACAAAAGGGAGATACAAATATGGATTCAAATAGATTATGGAGCCCTGCTTTTACTAATTATGGTATTAGTAGTGGTATTTTATATATGACTCAATATGTTCTCGTAGCGGCATTGCCAATTGTAATCACGTCTGAGCTAGCTGGCAGCGATCTTGATGCGGGCTTAGCGATGTCATATTTTCAAATTGGTACAATTTTATGTAGGATTTTTGCAGGACGATTAATAGATGGTTTTAATAAGCGTATTGTTCTATTAATATCAACAGCCTTGTTTTTCATTATTATGGGATTATTTAATTTTACTACATCCTTAGAGGCTGTTTTCGTACTACGTGGGTTACATGGTGTTGTGTTTGCCCTTGGAACAACTGTAATGGCTACTCTAGCAGTATTAGTATTACCTCCTAGTCGAAAAGGTGAGGGAGTTAATATGTTTGCTATCTTTTCAAATATAGCAATGGTATTAGGACCTGCTATCGGCCTATATGCTTTATCGTCATACGGTAGTATGGCATTGTACATATTTTTAACGGTTATGACTGGATTGGCTATGGTCTTAAGTAATATTATTCCCCTATCAAAAGAGTTAGCATTACCTAAACAATCAACATATAAAGATTGGCATATTTCCCAGTTTATAGAAAATAAAAGTTTACCTTGGGCTTTAATGGGCTTATTTATTGGGTTTACCTATTCTGGTGTTTTAGTTTTTATACCTATAGAACTTAATAGCATGGGGGCAGGAATATGGGGAAGTGCTTTCTTTGCTATTTTTGCGTTGATGATTATTATTAGTCGACCCATAGTAGGAAAAATATATGCTCGATATGGTTCAAAAATTATTATCTATACAGGATTAGGATTATTTATACTAGGTTTATTTGTATTGGGATTGGCTATAACCCCATTAGCTATTCTATTCACCGCTCCATTGTTGGGGTTAGGCTATGGTGCAGCACAACCTGTATTCCAAGCGCTGGCTATACAATCAGCTCCTATTGAGCGTGCGGGTGTATCAACAGCAACATATTTTTTAGCATTAGATATAAGTGTTGGTGCTGGATCAGTTATACTTGCAGTATTAGCTAGTGCGTGGGGCTATCAATATTTATATATGTTCACTGCATTGGTTATGGTGATAGCACTTGCTTTGTATCATATATGGGTAAAAAGATATACTCCTTTAGAACTATAGATATTTTAAGGTAAAAATTGGTAAAGAAGTATTTAACAAGTTAAAATGGGTTTTAATGAGATATTATATATAGAATGTTAAGAAAATGATGAAAGAAAGATGAAAATGATAAGGCGGCAATTTTATATATTGACGTTTATTATATTTATGCTATACTAATACAAGTCATTAGGACACAGCTCAAATGATAAGTATAAAAAACTTCTTAAAAGTTAAAAAAAGCACTTGACGTAATGAGCTTAACTTGATAGAATAATCAAGTCGCCAGTTGATGAAACACTTCGACGAAAGAATGTGTAGACTGGTACAGATCTTTGAAAACTGAACAATGATAGGTAATCAATCGAAATGATTGAACATATGCCAGAGTGCGGGTTTTGACACAGTCAAAACCAACCATA
>NZ_JANGAL010000032.1:0-304 GCF_024461875.1 Veillonella parvula | reverse complement strand
CTTGCAGAGGCAAAACTCGGAGGCGTATATACAAATCCTGCGTCTCATGGAGAAGGACGATTTGTTGCGAGTGAAGAATGGATTGACAAGTTGTTTGCGAATGGTCAGGTGGCGACACAATATTGTAGTCCTGAAGGACATATTACGATGGATGAAGAATGGAATGTTAATGGATCTTATCACGCGATTGAAGGAATCACAAGTCCGGACGGTCGAGTGCTCGGAAAAATGGCTCACTCTGAAAGAAGGGGTAATTCTGTTGCGATTAATATTTATGGAGAGCAGGATCTTAAGATTTTTGAAT
>NZ_JANGAL010000031.1:0-307 GCF_024461875.1 Veillonella parvula | reverse complement strand
AGTCTGTCGGTGCCAACGACAGCGCTATATCTATTCAGATAACTCAAACCATTCAACAAATCGAGTTACTGGATAGCCAATTAGAAAAGATTGAAGCTGAGATGACGGATATCATGAAATTTAACGATTCTGTCATCATGACCATTCCTGGTATCGGTTATATCAATGGTGGAATGATCCTTGGTGAAATAGGCGATATTCACCGTTTCTCCAATCCAAACAAGCTGCTTGCTTTTGCAGGCCTGGATCCTTCTGTTTATCAGTCTGGTAACTTTCAGGCTAAGACAACAAGGATGTCCAAACGTGG
>NZ_JANGAL010000030.1:0-308 GCF_024461875.1 Veillonella parvula | reverse complement strand
CGGTGACTTCACCACCATGTTGACCGGTATTGCCCCAGACCAAGTGACCAGAATGATCACCGGTGTCCCATGGTACTCCAGCAGATTAAAGCCAGCCATCTCTAGTGCTCTATCCAAGGACGGTATCTACACTATCGCAAACTAGGGAGTGATGCCTTTACGAATGAAAATCCATAGACAGTGAAAAGTAATGAAAAAATAAAATAAAAAAACTACTTTTTTTTTGATGATATAAATACCGCAGATTATATAAATGTATATTAATATTATAGACCTATTTGATCAATGACGGTGTTCGTGAAGCATTT
>NZ_JANGAL010000029.1:0-314 GCF_024461875.1 Veillonella parvula | reverse complement strand
ATGAGTTGGGGCGAGGAACAGAAGAAAGAAATTGAGACAATCAGAGAGAGAAAAATCACAGTGAAATTGTCGGATGCAGATTGTGACCGACTGGCGAGAAAGTGTGGGGAGCATGGTCTGACAATCGGAGAGCTGATAGAGAATTTTGTCGGAGATTTGGTGGGCGGTACTTACTCAAACGGAAGTGATGAAAGAGATTATGCTGACCAGTGGTTCGAGCGTTGTTGGTTCGGAATGTTCCCAGAGCCTACACTGCTGAATCACTTATTGAATTTTGGGTATGAACCAGAGCATTATCTGGATATGTTGGAAAA
>NZ_JANGAL010000028.1:0-317 GCF_024461875.1 Veillonella parvula | reverse complement strand
TTATCATTGTTTGGTTTTGAGAGATCTGTAAAGACTCTCAGATGGTTTAATACCAGTTACAATTTAATAGATTTCGATGGCTATCTAGGCGCATGAGATGAACGATGTCGCCGCGTAATGGTAATTACGCAAGACAAGTGAAACGAATGCAATGACGATAGACGTGAAATATATGAATTGTTTGTTCTTTGAAAACTGCATAGAAGATAATTATTATATATTTGTAAGGTCATCTCTTAGAATTTCTAAGTAGGTTGACCCAAGCACATAGGAAATAATTCTCTGACTTAATGGTGACGTACATGTAAAATGTACGG
>NZ_JANGAL010000027.1:0-318 GCF_024461875.1 Veillonella parvula | reverse complement strand
CATTGGAGATGACTTTACCACCATTGTTTAAGCCTTTATCGGTAAGAGATATTTCGTTAGCACCAGGATTAATAGTCATGCCTTTAGATCCATACTTCGTAGTATTAGTACCGTCTGTCACAGTCGTACCCTCTCCACTGATAGTGGATACAGCATTACCATTTTTGAATTGAGCGCTAGTCAAGTCATTCAATTCTTTAGCTAACTGTACATGCAACTTACCGTCTTTCGCGTTAACACCGATATTGTTATCAGATAATTTCGCTGCGTCAGCACCACCAACGATTTCAAGTTTTTGATTCAATGTTTTATCGATAA
>NZ_JANGAL010000026.1:0-330 GCF_024461875.1 Veillonella parvula | reverse complement strand
CCTGTGCCATTTACCCATAAAGCCCACGATTATCCACATTTTAATATCTATATCTCATTCGGCGACACCAAATATTGTATAACTGCCCTTAATACATACGTTATACCACTTTTGCACCATATACTAACCACTCAATTTATACACACTTATGTCAATATAACCACAAAATCACCACTAAAATCACCTAAACATAAAAATATTCTATCCTTCAACAATAATACATAAACACACTCAATAGCGTATCTATACCACCATGACGTCATTAACGTAAAAGTTCCTTAATATTACCATTGCTTGAACGGATGCCATTTCAAAATATTTCGTACTTAC
>NZ_JANGAL010000025.1:0-368 GCF_024461875.1 Veillonella parvula | reverse complement strand
ATTACTCTTTAGACAAAAAAATTGTAGTAAGAACTATTCATAGAGTGAATCGAAAACAATACGAAAATGTAAACATTTCCTATACGTAGTATATAGAGACAAAATAGAAGAAACCGTTCATAATTTTCTGACCAATGAAGAATCATCAACGCTATCACTTTCTGTTCATAAAGTATGCGCAATCCACATCGGTATAGAATATAATCGGGGATGCCTTTATCTTGAAAAAATGCACCCGCAGCTTCGCTAGTAATCAGTAAACGCGGGAAGTGGAGTCAGGCTTTTTTTATGGAAGAGAAAATAGACACCAAAGTAGCCTTCTTCTAACCTTAACGGACCTACAGTGCAAAAAGTTATCAAGAGACTGC
>NZ_JANGAL010000024.1:0-372 GCF_024461875.1 Veillonella parvula | reverse complement strand
AAAACGTAAATACGCCGACCTGTTCTTCCGATTCTTTATCTGCCGGACATTCTTTCACTTTAATATACGGAAACTCCGAACTTCCGAGCACTTCTTCCGCACTGCGCGACATTCCCGTATTTGACTGATGGAACGGTGTCCATGCATATGTATCATTATAAAATAACACCTCGTTTTCTGTCGCTTCTATGGCATTTCTGTATTTTTCATATCGCTTTTTATATTCATCGGCAGGCCATTGATCCTGCATTTCCTTCTGCGACAAATAATCGATCTCCAAAATAACATCTGATACATTTCCGGTTCTGTCCGACTTTTGATTCTCCGTCTCTTCTGCCTGAGTGCTTCTTTGCAGCGCACGGCTGATCTGTG
>NZ_JANGAL010000003.1:0-362783 GCF_024461875.1 Veillonella parvula | reverse complement strand
GAGCGCCTGCCTTACAAGCAGGATGTCGGCAGTTCGATCCTGTCATCGTCCACCAGACTAAAGAAGCAAGCTATTAAGCTTGCTTCTTTTTTTTGTATATATGATATAATAATATAAATTGTATAATTTGTAATTTTAAAAGAGTTTTATTAAGAGGAGGAATTATGTTACATAACTTCGGACTCTATAAACGTCCACTACTTACAGTACTTGCTGTACTACTCACAACTGCATTTACAACAGCCAGTGCCGCTATGATCGATTTGAGTCAATTAACACCAAATACAACACAACCTGTAGCTCTTAGCACTATACAAAGTAGCACAAGTAATGAAGCTCCTACATTAGCCCCTGAAACGAATATGGAGCCTGTCATAAAAGTGGCTGCAACACCAACATCTACACCGATTTCTGGAGCTCCGGAAAAAGCCACAATTAATACTTCTAGTACAAGTCATGATGGACACTTAGAAAACTTTCCGAGCCGTAAAGTTACTATTGTTGTACCAGCAAATTTGCGCAATGAAAACACAGCTCAATTTGGTCGCTACATGACAGATCGCTTATCAAATACACTTAAATATCCTTACTATGATACAACCATCGTAAGTACTAACACACCAACTGCAGAAATTAAAGCCGCTGATCTTGCTCAAATTGCAGAGGCCCAAAATTCTGAAATCGTTATTATGCCTGTACCATTACAAGACGTATATGTACAAGTTAATACTATTAACAGCCCAGATCCATACAATAAGGATAATCATGAAATTTATATCGCCGCAAAGGTTAATGCCCTTTTATACTATTATGATGTAAACGATAAGATAATCCATACTGTTCGTACGGGCTTCAACCAAACTGATGACTCTTTGACTATGCCAACACATAAATCAGTTTGGAACAAAGTTATGACTATATTACTTGATAAATTACCATACAAACGAATTCCAACAGACCGTGACCGTTACCAAGCACCTGGTATCAATTCTGAGGCACCTGTTGTATTAGATTTTCAAGTAGAACAGCCTAAGAATACTGCATACTCCTTAAAAGGTGTGAGCATTTTATAATCAAAATTAGAAAGATAAAAAGGCTAGCCAGATGGCTAGCCTTTTTCTTATAACATTTTTGTAACATGCAAGCGCAGTAAGGCACGTTGCAATGCTGCTTCCGCTCTTTCTACATCAATATCAGGTGTAGGATTTGATAACCGACCTTCTGCACGCTCTTTAGCTCGACGAGCACGTTCCACATCAATGGATGTTGGATCTTGACAGTCAGGGGTTACAATACTCACCTTATTATGTTCAATTTCACAGAAGCCACCAAAAACAGCATATTCACGAGATGTTCCATCTGGTTGATCAATGCGTAAAGGTGCCAAGTCTAATGCGATAATCATAGGTGCATGGTTTGGCAAAATACCAAAAGCACCATCGATAGCTTTACCTACAAAGAATGTAGATTGGCCTTCGAATACAATCGCATCAGGTGTAATTATCTGTAGGGTCATAGGTTCCGCCATGGATTATTCCCCCTTCTCTTGCATTTCCTTTGCTTTTTGAACGGCTTCATCTATGGTACCAACCATGTAGAATGCACCTTCTGGCAATTCATCATGTTTACCATCCAAGATTTCTCTGAAGCCTCTCAATGTTTCGGACAATGGCACATATTTACCAGGAGAACCAGTAAATACTTCTGCTACGAAGAATGGTTGACTCAAGAAACGTTGAATCTTACGAGCACGGGATACAGTGAGTTTATCTTCGTCAGACAATTCTTCCATACCGAGGATTGCGATAATATCTTGAAGATCGCGATATTTTTGCAATACTTCTTGTACGCCACGAGCTACTGCGTAGTGCTCTTCCCCAAGTACATGTGGATCCAAAATACGGCTTGTAGAGTCCAGAGGATCCACCGCTGGATAGATACCGAGTTCCGCAATGGAACGAGACAATACTGTTGTCGCATCCAAGTGAGCGAATGTCGCTGCTGGAGCAGGGTCAGTCAAGTCATCAGCAGGTACATATACAGCTTGTACGGAAGTAATGGAGCCCTCTTTTGTAGATGTAATACGTTCTTGTAATGCCCCTACGTCATTAGCCAATGTAGGTTGATAACCTACGGCAGATGGCATACGACCTAAGAGGGCAGATACTTCGGAACCCGCTTGAATAAAGCGGAAGATGTTATCAATGAACAAGAGCACGTCTTGTTTTTTCACATCACGGAAGTATTCGGCCATTGTAAGGCCTGTAAGACCTACGCGCATACGAGCCCCTGGTGGCTCATTCATTTGTCCATATACGAGAGCTGTTTTGTTGATAACGCCGGACTCTTTCATTTCGTTCCACAAGTCGTTACCTTCACGAGTACGTTCGCCTACACCGGAGAATACGGAATAACCGCCGTGCTCTGTAGCAACATTGTGAATCAATTCCATGATCAATACGGTTTTACCTACACCGGCACCACCGAAGAGGCCAATCTTACCACCTTTTACATATGGAGCGATAAGGTCAACGACCTTAATACCTGTTTCCAAGATTTTTGTGTCTGGAGAAAGGTCATCAAATTTAGGTGCTGGACGGTGAATAGGCCATTTTTCATCAGCCACAACTGGTGCTGGATCATGGTCTACAGTTTCACCAAGTACGTTAAAGATACGACCCAATACGCCTTCCCCTACAGGAACGGAAATTGGAGCACCAGTATCTTCTGCTTCCATATTACGTGTCATACCGTCAGTAGAACTCATGGCAACGCAACGAACTGTATCGTCGCCTAAGTGTTGCATAACCTCTACTACGATTTTTTGTCTATCGTGTGCCTTGTGGTCATGGTAGATGTGGATAGCGTTGTAGATAGCTGGTAAATGACCAGCATCAAAGCGCACGTCTACAACTGGGCCGATGACCTGCACAACTTTACCAATATTATTACTCATCGACAGATGTCTCCTTATCTATTGCAAGGCATTAGCGCCACCAACGATTTCAGAAATTTCGTTTGTAATACTAGATTGACGCAACTTGTTGTATTCAAGGCCTAAGGACTCAATGAGTTCCCCTGCATTATCTGTAGCCGATGTCATGGCCGTCATACGAGCACCTAATTCACTAGCTGCAGATTGCAACAATCCATTATAAACTGTAATTTCTAAGTATTTTGGCAGCAACGCCTCCAAGACGGATACGGCGGACGGCATGAAATCATACTCTTCGCCTTTTACCTCATCTTGTGGTTGCTCTATTGGCAACAAGCGCTCAGCCTGTGCAATTTGCGTCATAGAATTTACAAAACGTGTATAGATCATGATGACTTCGTCTACTTCATGACGTTCATATAGTGAAAGTGCTTCATGCATAATAGTACGCGCATGTTCATAGGATGGTTTATCCGAGAAGCCCGCATAAGACTTATCGATGCGAACACCTCTAGATTTCATGCTGTCTCTAGGCTTTCTGCCTGCCGTGATAACACGGTATGTATCAGGAGATTTACCATGTAATTGTTCCATGGCAAATTTCAATACATTAGACGAAAATGCCCCTGCAAGACCTTTATCTGCACCTACTACAATATAGCAAGTGCGCTCTACAGGTCGCACATCTAAAAGAGGACTTTCAAAGCCTTCTAAATCACTATTAGACATATGACGCAAGATTTGCCCTATCTTTTCTGCGTAAGGACGAGTAGCTTCCGCTTTTGTTTGTGCCCTACGAAGACGAGCAGAAGCTACCATCTTCATCGCTTTTGTAATTTGTTGCGTATTGGTAACACTTTTTATGCGTTTTCGCAAATCTTGTGCACTAGCCATACATTACGCCTCCTTACGAGACACTAATGTATGTGTAGAGCCAAATGCTTCAACACATTCTGGGATTGCTTGCTTCAATAGATTTTCAGTTTCTTCGTCAATTTTCTTAGACGTTTCAATGTTAGTGATGATTTCAGGATAATTTGCTTTTACATAACGTAAAAGTTCAGCTTCAAAGGACAATACATCTGCCACTTGAATATCTGCTAAGTACCCTTTAGTACCAGCGTAAAGGTTGATAACCATTTCCGCTACACTCATAGGCTCATATTGACCTTGTTTTAACATTTCAGTTAAGCGTTCACCACGATCAAGTTGAGCGCGTGTAGCCGCATCAAGGTCAGAACCAAACTGAGCGAAAGCAGCCAACTCACGATATTGAGCAAGGTCCAAACGCAATTGGCCCGCCACTTGCTTCATCGCTTTAGTTTGTGCGCTACCACCTACACGGGATACGGACAGACCTACGTCAACAGCTGGACGAATACCAGAATAGAACATATCTGTTCCCAAGAAAATTTGACCATCAGTAATGGAAATTACGTTTGTTGGAATGTATGCAGATACGTCACCTGCTTGTGTTTCAATGATTGGCAACGCTGTAATAGAACCTCCACCAAGTTCAGATGAAAGTTTCGCAGCCCGCTCTAATAGACGACTGTGTAAGTAGAATACGTCGCCTGGATATGCTTCACGCCCTGGTGGACGGCGCAATAATAGGGACATAGCACGATATGCAGCCGCTTGTTTTGTTAAGTCATCATATACGCATAATACGTGTTTACCTTGGTACATAAAGTATTCACCCATGGCAACACCAGCATATGGGGCAATGTATTGAAGAGGTGCACCTGTGGAAGCACTCGCAGAAACTACGATTGTATATTCCATAGCGCCTGCTTCTTCAAGTTTTTGTACTACGCGAGCAACTGTAGATTCTTTTTGACCAATAGCTACATAAATACAAATAACATCTTTGCCTTTTTGGTTCAGAATAGTATCTAAGGCAATCGCAGTTTTACCTGTACCACGGTCACCGATGATAAGCTCACGTTGACCACGGCCGATTGGTACCATCGCATCAATCGCTTTAAGACCTGTTTGCAATGGTTCATTTACGGATTGACGATCCGCAATACCAGGTGCGGGATGTTCGATAGGACGACGTTCTGTAGCTTGAATAGCACCCTTGCCATCAAGAGGTTGACCAAGAGGGTTTACTACGCGACCAATCAAGGCATCTCCGGCAGGAACGTCCATAATTTTGCCAGTACGGCGCACTTGGTCCCCTTCTTTAATCAAGAAGTCATCACCTAATAGTACGGCACCCACATTATCTAATTCTAAGTTCAAAACCAAGCCATATACGCCGTGTGGTAATTCTAGCAACTCACCGGCCATGGCTCTTTCAAGACCATAAATATGGGCGATGCCATCCCCTACGTCGAGAACAGTACCCACATCATCGACATTGAGGTCAACATCATAGTCCTGAATCTGCTGTTTGATTATAGCAGTGATTTCTTCAGGCTTCATTTTCATATATACCCATTCACCCCTATCTAATAGAGTTCGTTCTTAATAAAGATTTTTCTAATTCCTCTAAACGACGAGATACAGAGCCATCAATGCGTTTATCCCCTACTTGGATAATAATACCACCCATAATAGATAGATCTTGACGCATAGATAAAATAACATCTTTCCCTGTTACTTCTCGTAATTTAGCTTGTACAGATGCTTCTACATCAGCTGTGATTGGTTCTGCTACAGTTACAGTAGCTTCCAAAATACCACGAGCCTCTCGTGATTTTTGAATAAACGCTGCAATGGCCTGTGCAATATAACGATGGCGCCCGCGTTTAATCATCACATAGATAAAGTGTAAAGCAACTTTGTCGATACTAGATTCAAAGATGGAACCAACTAACTTAATCTTTGCATCTTCTGTAACGATTGGATTTTCAAGGAATAAACGAAGTTCAGGCTGTTCCGCCATAACGGACGCTACATAACCTAATTGCTCCTCCATGAGTTCCAAAATATTTTGTTCTTGAGCTAATTCAAACATAGCCGAACCATATTTATCTGCTACAATTTCTATGCTCATCGTATCACAACCCTATCGTTTTACTATCAAGTTGACGAATAGCGTCTTCGATCAATTTTGTATTAGTTTCGCTGTTCATATCTTTAGCAACAACTTTACCAGCCATAGCTACAGATAAAGATACCACTTCGTTACGCAAGCTGTTCATAGCACGATCGCGTTCGATGGCAATATCTTGACGAGCACGATTTTTTTCTTGTTCAATTTGCTCGCGAGCTGTTGCCAATTGTTCTCGTGTAGTATTTTCTGCTTCTTGAATTGCTTTTTCAACAATTTGTTGTGCTTCTACACGAGCATTAGAAATTTGAGCTGCATAATCAGCTTTAAACTTTTCTGTCTCTGCACGGGCTTGTTCAGCAGCTTCTAAATCTTTAGCAATTCGTTCTTTACGTTCTGTCATCATAGCCAATAATGGTTTATATGCAAAACGCGCCAATAGCCAAACTAATATAAAAAAGTTCAACATTTGAGCAAGAATCGTTCCAAGGCTTAAGTCAACCAAGGTTATTCCTCCTCGTTATTATCTGAATAACAAAATAAACGCAACTACTACACCGATGATAGGCATCGCTTCGATTAAACCAATCGCAACGAACATAGTAGACATCAATTGACCACGCAATTCAGGTTGGCGTGTAATACCTTCGATTACTTTACTAGATACAAGACCGTCACCGATACCTGCACCAATGGCACCACAACCTACTGCGATCGCTGCTGCTAATGCGAATAAACCTTGAGCTTCCATAATATATCCTCCATATATAATAATTAATGTTCCTCACTAAGAGCCATCCCTAAATAGGATGCTGTAAGAACGGTAAAAATAAAGGCTTGAATAATGCCGATAAACAAACTAAAAGCAATCCACACCCATGGTACAGGTACAAACCAAGGCAACTTGTATAATACTTCTAACAAAATTTCACCAGCTACGATATTGCCGAATAGACGGAAAGCAAGCGTAACAGGTCTAGCGATCTCTTCAAAGATATTAAGTACTAGCAAAGCCTTATAAGGTCGTACAAAATGCTTAAAGTAAGATAAGCCTTTAACTTTAATACCCATAACCCATACTACTAATGTACTACATAAAGCCAATGCAACTGTAGTATTGATATCAGATGTTGGTGATGTTAACGCCTTAAGTGTAGGCATTAAGCCTAATTCATTTCCTACAAAAATAAATAAGAAAAACGTAAATAACAAGGAACTCACCATCGGCCAATGACGACCCAAGTTCGGAGCTAATTGCCCCTCTAAGCCTTCTAATATAGATTCCACTATATTTTGCAAGCCTACAGGCACCAATTTACGTCCTCGGGTGGCTAGTATTGTTATTAATATTACAATAGCCATAGTAACCCATGTAGCAATCAAGGTATCTATATTAAATGTCAACCCCAACCACTGCACGACCTCATGGTGTCCCGCATGTAATACCACGTTCTCAACCCCTTTCATAGATATAATAAAACCTAATATATTTACAATTAATATAAATATAACATATATGTATCATCATACATCGTTATAGATATATAATCAACACTTGAAGGGTAAGCAATTCCAATTAATCATAAATATAATGTATACAATGCATAATTGGAATACCTTTGTTGTTCCTATTTTAGGTCATTTTAGAACTAAAACTGGCAACTGAGCCACCAGTACACAGCATATAATGCAGGCTGAATAAGCGCGATACCTATAAACATGCTAACAGCCTCTACACCGGGAATTTTCAGACCTAAGACCACTAGAGAGCCTACTAACATAAGGCGCCAAATCATCTGTCTACGAGATTTACGTACGGCTTTATAAGGATCTCCTGACACAATAGATTGTCCATGCAAAGCTAGGCTAAGTAAGTAGAGAACCATTATAAAGATGCCCCAAAGCCATCCCCATAGATACTGTTCTAAGCCACATAAAACTTGTATTATACTGCCAAAAAAAGCAATAAAAAAACAAGTCAGCAGCACTCGCACTATGAATTTTATATATTGATTCATACATACCTCACTACTTAACTTGTTTATACAACATATAAAACCCTGTTATTGCTCCTATTAGGCCAAATATGACCATGCAGAGTGGTTCCGTTTGAAGCCAAGTATCCAATTTATAACCTAGCCAAATAAAACCTCCTATACAGGAGACCAGTGTGACCCCCGCTGATGTTGCCATGGCGAGGGCTTTCACAAGATCCTTATCCATATTATTTACCAAAACGTTCAGGACGATGCGCATCACCTAAGAATTCATGTCGCAACGCTTGAATGATGCGTTCAGAGGCTTTTCCGTCACCATAGGGGTTAACAGAATTAGACATTAACTTATACGCTTCAGCATTGCTCAATAATTCATAAGCGGCTTTATGTACCGCATCTTTATCAGTACCTACAAGGCGAACAGTGCCTGCTTCTACCGCTTCAGGACGTTCTGTCGTATCACGTAATACGAGAACTGGCTTACCAAGAGCTGGGGCTTCTTCTTGAATCCCACCTGAATCAGTCAAAATCAAGTAAGATTTAGCCATCAAGTTTGCAAATGGTTCATAGTCAAGAGGGTCAATTAATGTAACACGCTCCACAGAACCAAGTTCCTCTTGTACAACTTGGCGAACTTTAGGATTTTTATGTACAGGGAAAACAACTTGAATATCTTCAAATTCATTGATTAAATCTCGAATGGCTTGATATACATGGCGCATAGGTTCACCTAAGTTTTCTCGGCGATGTGTGGTAACAAGAACCGTACGTTTTTTAGGATCAAGAGCATTAATAGCTGCATCATCGAATACATAGCTGTCTTGTACCGTCGTATCAAGAGCATCGATAACAGTATTCCCCGTTACATAAAGATGTTCTGTATTAATATTTTCTTTTTTTAAATTGCTTTCAGAACTAGAAGTAGGCGCAAAGTGATACGTCGCGATCGAACCCGTCAATTTTCGATTCATCTCTTCAGGGAATGGAGAGTAAATATCACCTGTCCGTAGTCCTGCTTCTACGTGACCTACAGGAATTTCTTGGTAGAAAGAAGCCAATGCCCCAGCAAAGGTAGTTGTAGTATCACCATGAACGAGTACCACATCAGGTTTTGCTTCTTCTAATACATCTTTAAGGCCCATCAAAGCACGATTAGTTACATCATATAGTGTTTGACCTTGGCTCATAATATTTAAATCATAGTCTGGGGTAATATTAAACAAGTTTAGTACTTGATCGAGCATATCTCGATGCTGTGCCGTAACGGTTACGATAGGTTCCATATCTGGTGCTGCTTGTAATGCTTTTACAAGAGGAGCCATCTTGATAGCCTCAGGTCTTGTACCAAAGATTGTCATAACTTTTAACATAGTTGCCTCCAACGTAGTAGGATAGAAAAAATGGGGCGCCAAGCGCCCCACAGATGGTTATTCCTTATGAGAATCATCAGTATTCTCCAAGGCTTTAGCCAATTCATCGCGATCAAAGGATATGGTATCATCCGAGTCGCTGCGTTCAATTGTAGGACGTGGTAACGGATGCCCTGCCGCATCACTATGCATGATAACGCCAAGACGTCGTGCAATATAAATACTACACAAGAAAATTACTAATACCAAGGTCGCGCCGACCCAAGCATTAACCTCTGCAACGATAACAGATACACCGCCGAAAAGAGCTGTTACTGCATACATCAACAATACAGCTTGCTTTTGTGTTAATCCTTGTGCCAATAAGCGATGGTGAACATGACCTTTATCGGGTTTAAAGATGGGACGTCCACTGATTTTACGGCGCACAATGGCAAATAAGGTGTCTAAAATAGGCAAGCCTAACACAATGGCAGGTACCACTAGAGCAATCATAGCAGCTGTCTTCACAGCGCCCATAACGGAAATAGCTGCTAATGTATAGCCTAATAACATGGATCCCGTATCACCCATGAATATTTTTGCAGGATTGAAGTTATACCGCAAGAAACCTACAGTCGCACCTGCTAAAGCAAGAGAGATACAAGCAAGATCAGTTTGACCAAGTTGCAATGTCATTGCACAAACAGCGATACATGCGATAAAGGAAATACCTGCAGCCAAGCCATCAAGGCCATCGATGAGGTTTACAATATTTGTAAAACCAACTATCCAGAAAATAGTCAATGGAATAGCCCAATACTTGAGATATACTACACCACCCCAAGGAAGGTTAATGAAATCTACTCGAATATCATAAGCCACCAGGATAGCGGCTGCTATAATTTGGCCCATTAACTTAGTTTTTGGCTCAATTTGTTTAATGTCGTCCCAAATACCAACTAGCACCAAAATGACTGTACCAAGGACAAACCCAAACAATTTATGATCATGCGGAATGGAATCGTTAAAAAGAACCGATCCCACATAACCGAGAAAGATTGCTAATCCACCAAGTCGTGGAATCGCACCATGATGCACCTTTCGAGCATCAGGCTTATCTATTGCCCCAACAGCAACGGCAAAGCGTTTTACCAATGGGGTAAGTGCAAAGGTTATGATGAGCGCTACTGCAAAGGCCCACACATAATCGAGCACATATTCACTCATAAGACACCTCCAACAAGTAGGTTGTAAAAACGGATTAGTTCGTTAAGCTACGAATAGGAGCAGGAATTCTGCCACCGCGGGCAATGAACTCGGCTGCACTATATGGACTCACTTCGATAATAGGAGCATAACCTAATAATCCACCAAATTCAACAACCTCTCCAACAGTCTTACCAGGTACAGGAATTACACGAACCGCAGTTGTCTTATTATTAATCATACCAATTGCTGATTCATCTGCAATGATAGCAGAAATGGTATCAGCAGTAGTGTCTCCAGGAATAGCAATCATATCAAGCCCTACAGAACAAACACATGTCATGGCCTCTAATTTATCAAGTGTCAAACTGCCACAGGATACAGCATCAATCATGCCTGCATCTTCCGAGACAGGAATGAATGCACCACTAAGACCACCTACGTGAGAGGAAGCCATAAGACCACCTTTTTTCACCGCATCATTAAGTAATGCTAGTGCCGCTGTAGTGCCATGACAACCACAAGAGGACAAGCCCATTTCTTCAAGAACATGAGCTACAGAGTCACCTACAGCTGGCGTTGGCGCCAAAGATAAATCAATAATACCAAATGGTTTACCTAGGCGGCGAGATGCCTCTTGCGCTACCAATTGACCTACGCGCGTGATTTTAAAAGCAGTACGTTTAATCGTTTCTGCTACAACGTCAAAGGATTGACCTCGAACGGATTCAAGCGCATGTTTTACAACGCCCGGGCCAGATACACCTACAGAAATAGCACTATCCCCTTCTGTTACCCCGAAGAAAGCACCCGCCATAAATGGATTATCCTCTACAGGATTACAGAATATTACGAGCTTAGCACAACCAAGAGCATCATTATCCTTTGTAAGCTCTGCAGTTTTCTTAACGATGATTCCCATGTCTCGCACTGCGTCCATGTTAATACCAGTTTTAGTAGAGCCCACAGCAACAGAGCTACAAACGATATCCGTAGTTGCCAGCGCTTCAGGAATAGAGTCAATCAAAATGCGGTCAGCTCGAGTGGCGCCCTTTGTTACAAGCGCAGAAAAGCCGCCAATAAAATTAACACCTACAGTTTTTGCAGCACGATCCATAGCTTCCGCCACAGGAACATAAGATGTTAAATCACTACCCCCTGCAACTAGAGAAATGGGTGTTACAGAAATACGCTTATTGATAATAGGGATGCCGAATTCTCGCTCAATATCTTCCCCTGTAGATACAAGATGTTCTGCCTCTTTTGTAATACGGTCATAAATACGGTCACACAGCTCTTTACCAGAACTAGATGCACATTCTAGCAAGCTAATCCCCATCGTAATAGTACGCACATCAAGCTTGTTATCGTGAATCATCTGATTCGTTTCTAAAATATTGTCGATAGATAACATAAGTGCCTCCTATCCTACGCGGTGCATACTTAAGAAAATATCAGCATGTTGTGCACGGATTTCAACACCTAGTTCTTTACCTTGATTCGTCAAAGCCTCTTGGATAGCTGTAAGATTTTTCATATCTTCAGACTTAGTTTCACACATCATAATCATATTGAAAACGCCATCAAGGATGGTCTGATTAATGGACATAATATTTACACCGTAGTTAGCGAGTACAGTACTAACTCCAGCAATGATACCAACGCGGTCTACGCCGACAACGGTAACAACTAATTTCATAACATCACCTTCTCTAAGCACTACAAGCTATATAGCCAGTATAGGGCATTCAATAAACTATATTAATATATTATAACACATTTATTATTTTTCATGAGTGAAATCTTTATGAGTTTTCTAGTGAAAACAACATGTTACACTTCGTCAGACAAAGCACTTGTTACAATCTCTTCACCAGCAGTTAACAATGCGATAAGACCTTTATCCCCTTTATAGCTTTCACCATAAATTTTATATAAATCTTCAGTGCCAGATGGGCGTGCTACAAACCATCCTGTTTCCGTTTCCACACGAACACCATCGATAGGCATATCTTTATACAGAGAAGTAGTGCGAACATTAGTAATCGCATCACCATCTACTTCGGTAGCCGTAATGGAGCTTGCATTTAATTGTTTCAACTTAACCTTGGCCTCCTTTGTACAAGGCGCATCAATACGACCAAAACGAGGATCGCCACACCCTACAACAAGATTATTATAGAGTCGGTCAACAGTAGCCCCCATAACGGCATACATTTCCATCGCAAGGAGAGCCATTACCATGCCATCTTTATCAGTAGTCCATACGGTACCGTCTTTTTTAAGGAACGATGCACCAGCAGATTCTTCACCGCCAATACCAATCTCACCATCGAATAATAGGGAACTAAAATATTTAAAACCTACTGGAACCTCATAAACAGGAACCTCTTTACTAGCAGCCCATTTATCAATCATAGTGGTACAAACAACGGTTTTACCGACCCCTTTATTTGTCCAACCACGAGTCGTAAACAAATAATCCGCCGCAGTCACAAGAAATGCGTTTGGAGAAGCTAGCCCATGCGGACTAACGATACCATAGCGATCATAATCAGGGTCATTCCCAACAGCGAGATCATAATTACCAATTTGTTTAATTACGTCAGCCATGGCATATTCAGATGAGCAATCCATACGTACCTTACCATCATGGTCATAGGTCATAAAGCTAAAGGTTGGATCATACTCATCATTAATAATATCTAGGTTTAGATTATACCGCTCTTTAATAGCACGCCAATAACCTAGTCCACTACCGCCGAGGGCATTAACGAGGACCTTAGGTTTTGCACTTTGGATTGCCTCCATATTAATGATAGAAGATAGTTCTTCTACATATAGACCTTTATAGTCATATGGAACCTGTTGGTCGGGTTCAATATTGTCGATACTAATACGTTTAAATCCTTCTAATTCACAATATGCGTGAACATATTCATTGGCACGTGTTTCAATCCATTTAGTAATCAACGTATCCGCTGGACCACCATTGGTAGCGTTATACTTAATGCCACCATTATCTGGAGGATTATGAGACGGCGTAATCACGATACCATCCGCCTTATCATCGTGGCTTTCATTATAACGAATAATAGCACGAGATATAGATGGTGTTGGCACGAAATCCATATCGGAATCAACCATTGCCGTTACACCATTGCCAGCAAGGACCTCTAGAACCGTCACAAGGGCTGGCTGAGATAAAGCATGTGTATCTTGACCGACAAAAATCGGACCTGTAGCGCCGAATTGACCACGGCCATCACAAATAGCCTGTGTAATAGCGGCCACATGTAAATCTGTAAACGTACTATTTAAAGATGTACCGCGATGGCCAGATGTGCCAAAGGATACGAATTGTGTCGGATCTGTAATATCCGGAGTATTATCAAAATATGCATCCACAAGGGTTTGCACATCGATAATATCTTGTTCTTGTACAGGCGTACCTGCTAATTTGTGAGTCATAGAAACCTCTAATCTTATCTTGAGGGCAAGCCCTCTCATTTTACAACCTTGATATTCAATCAATCACATTAAATTATTTTCAAAATGTATGTATCATTCATAAAATATTATATTTACGCATAATTAATATAAGATGACAACAGCCAGAGATTTATCATAATTCTTTATTTTAATTTGTTACAACTATTTTCATCTATTACAACATTATTGTTCGCTTCGGTAGTTATATCTTGTGATTTTAGCTGTTTAGATATTTCCGCAGGAACAATAGGTTGAGTAAAACCTTGACCGATAACCTCTTGGGCATCAGTAATCAAGATAAACACATTTGGGTCCGCTTCTTGAATAACCTCTTTCAATTTATTTACCTGCAGCAAGTTGACTGCAACCATCACAATTTGCTTAGGCGTCCGTGTATAGGCACCAATACCATTAATAATAGTGGCACCACGACCAACCTTATTGATAATACACTCACATACTTCATCGGTGCGATAGGTAATGATAAAAGCAACTTTACGTTGATTAAACCCGATTACCACCTTATTTGTAATAATAGTATACACATACACACTGATAAGAGTTACAGCTACCGCTTCAAGTCCAACAACGCCGACAGCAACTAAGAGGATGGCACAGTTGATAGCGCTATTAATGGACCCCATTTGAAGGCCATAATATTTGCGAACGATAAGTGCAATTGGATCAAGTCCCCCTGTATTACCACCTACACGGTAGACGATACCAAGCCCTAGTCCAGTTGTGATACCTGCCATCATAGAACTGAGTAGTGGATCCTTAATGATCATGTCATATTGCAAGAAACTAAACAGATCAATCATCCACGATAACATGAGCGTACCATACAAGGTATTAAGCACTACGCGTTTACCAAGCCACTTCCAAGCAGCCCAAAATATAGGGACGTTCAAAATAACGTTCCAAGAACCAACGGATAATCCCGTTAGATAATACAAAATCAACCCTACCCCACTAATACCAGTACTAACCAGTTTGTGAGGTAGTACAAAGGCATCTAAACCAGCACCAAAAATTGCACAACCAATAGCAACTATGACACATTGATAGACAACATCTTTATACTTGGCGAACATAGCTCCCTCCAAATTGCCATTTCACTATAAATATTCTATAATGAACTAATTAAAACATACGCTGTTTACAATGCTTTTAATAATCAAACAACAGGTATATACAAAATCATCATAAACCACTTAATGGTTATTTTCAATCACTTTATAACAGTATAAAATAAACATATAAACTGCATATATTTTGTACATTACAAACGAGGCTATTATGAGTAAAAGTTTTGAGCAACTCGGTTGCAGCAAAATTAATATTGGGCTTGCTATTACAGGCAAGCGTGACGATGGATACCACGACATCGATTCTATATTTCAATCGATTCGCCTTAGTGATTCTATTTATTTCGCTAAGCATCATTCCGTAGTATTTTCTGGTGGCGCTCCCGAATTGCCTGACTACATGCAAAAACTCGTAAGCTATGGAGAAGATAATCTCGCGCTCAAAGCGTTACGCGCCATACAGGCCTATACGGGTTGTAAAGCCGGTGCCGCCATCCACCTATTAAAACGCGTTCCTATTCAAGCGGGTCTTGGTGGCGGTAGTGCAGACGCAGCAGCCATGTTATTAGGTCTCAACCGCTTTTGGGACTTACGGCTCACACAAGAGGAACTTTTAAACATTGGTGCCTCACTAGGATCTGATGTGCCGTTCCTACTACAAGGTGGTACAGCTCGCGGAACTGGTCGTGGCGAAGTGTTAACCTATAGCCAATCGCCAGAAGCACATTGGCTATTACTAGTAAAGCCAAAGGTATCTATTTCTACAGCGGTTGCTTATGGTCGCTTCAACGGTAAATCTAATGCCACCACCAAAACAATCGATACCGTTCTGAACCATCTTCAGAATAATGATTTACAATCTGCTTTCACTAGTAGCGCTAATACTTTCGAAGAATTATTATTCCCAGATCACGAAGAACTAGGAATATGTAAGGAGTTTTTCACTAGCCGTGGTTACCCAACCATCATGACAGGAAGCGGTCCTACGATGGTAGTATTACTTAACAAACCTATGGAAGCCTTACAATTACAAGAAGAGATTAAAGCAGCTGGTCATGATTGGCTGTCACTCATTACTAAAACATGTACACAGGAGGACTTAGTATGACAAAACGGTTACAACCTATACGACTCGATGCGTATAAACCACTAAGAGAAGTGGTAAGTGAAACATTGCGTCAAGCCATCCAAGATGGGGTGTTAAAACCTGGGGAGCGCCTCATGGAAATTCCCCTTGCCGAAGAGTTAGGTGTAAGTCGTACCCCCATTCGTGAAGCCATACGTAAACTTGAACTAGAAGGCTTTGTCGTTATGGTTCCTCGTCGCGGTACCTACGTTGCCAACATATCTTTAAAGGATATTACGCAAGTATTTGAAATCCGTTCTGCCCTGGAAGAACTTGCGGCAGGCCTTGCAGCAGAACGCATTACAGAAGAGGAAATCGAAACGCTGGAGAGAATGCTTGTAGAAATCGGCGATCATATGGAAAACAAAAATATGGAATCCGTTGTGGCTGCGGACGTAGAATTCCACGAAGTCCTCTACCGCGCATCTCGTAATGAAAGATTGGCGGATATTGTTCACAATTTGCGAGAACAAACCTACCGCTTCCGTAGTTTTTCTATGAACCAACCAGGTCGTCTTAGAAAAACTTGGGAGGAACATCGTCAATTAGTGGAAGCCATCGCCTCTCACAATGCCGCACAAGCTCGTAAACTAGCTCGAATTCACATGGAACATTCTGAACAAACCTTGTTGCAAGGAATGGAAGAGTCACAAGAATTTACTAAGGCATAAAAAACATCCTACAAAATACTATATAAAGCAAAATCCTTCCTATTTGTGAAGGATTTTTGTTTTACATAGTCTATAGAAATTGATACAATATCATTGATTATTATGAAATATGGATTTTTTTATAGGAAAGGGAGTTTTTATGGAAGCAATGCTTAATGATGCTATATCTACCATAAACGGCTATTTATGGAGTTATTTCATCATTTTTATTCTTATCGGCGCAGGCCTCTTCTTTACGATGACAACGAATTTTGTACAAATTCGCATGATTAAAGAAATGATTCGCCTCGTAATTAACGGCGCAGGTAGCTCTACAGAAAAGAACCATGTATCCTCATTTCAAGCATTCTGTGTTAGTACCGCATCTCGTGTAGGTGTTGGTAACATCGCAGGAATAGCTATTGCCGTTGTACTTGGTGGCCCTGGTGCTATTTTCTGGATGTGGGTTATCGCACTCATCGGTGCTGCCACGGGCTTCATCGAATCTACATTAGCACAAATCTACAAAGAACCTGTTGCTAAGGGCGGTTTCTATGGCGGACCAGCTTACTATATTCGGTATGGTCTAAACAACAAGGCATTATCTGTTCTATTTGCTATTTTAATCAGTATTACCTATGGTTGGATTTACAATTCTGTACAAGCCAATACTTTGGCTGCATCTCTCCAGGTATTTAACCTTGATGTGTCCTATACAGGCGCTGTAGTAGCAGTCCTTCTTGGTATTATCATATTCGGTGGTATCAACCGCGTTGCAAAAGCATCTGAAATCATTGTTCCTATCATGGCGATTCTATACATTGCTACTGCATTATTTGTGGTAATTATGAATATCACCCAATTCCCACATGTAATCTATACTATTTTCGCCTCCGCATTTGAGCCTGTTGCAGTAGGTGGTGGCTTATTAGGTGCTACTGTTATGAATGGTATCAAACGGGGGCTCTTCTCTAACGAAGCCGGGGAAGGTTCTGTTCCAAACGCAGCCGCTACGGCAGCTGTTAACCACCCTGTAGAACAAGGTCTTGTACAAGCATTCGGCGTATTCCTTGATACATTCATCATTTGTACAGCTTCTGCTTTCATCGTACTCATCGTGGGTGATTACAGCACTACAGGTCTAACAGGCATTGCTCTTGTACAACATAATCTAGCTCAACAACTTGGTTCTTGGGCGCCTACAGCCGTAGCCATTTTCATCGTTATGTTCTCCTTTAGTTCCTTAATTGGTAACTATTACTACGGTGAAATCAATATCAGCCACTTAACAAATAAACGATTCTACCTACATTTGTTCCGTATTGGCGTAATTCTTATGACATTTGTTGGCTCTGTTGCCTCTCTAGATCTCGTATGGAATCTAGCCGATTTATTCATGGCTTTCTTAGTATTAACTAACGTAAGTTCCATCGTACGCATGGGGCGCACAGCAGGTCTTGCCCTTGACGACTATATCAAACAACGCAAAGCAGGTATTGAAACGCCTGTATTTAACCGTTCCATCCTAAATCACACATATGGCATCGTATGGTGGGGCGATGGTCAAACTACAGACTCCTCCGTACCTCCTACTCCGATTGAAGATACAGTGGAAAAATAAAATATATTGACCTATGAGGCTGGTGAAAGTATCTTTCACCAGTCTTTTTCGTATAATCTTTAAATTCGTATAATCTTTAAAATACTTTATTAATACATACAGATGGGTCTATATTCTTCAGAATATAGATTTTTATTTTTTGTAAAAGTATCCATTTTCATAGATAAGACTATCCTCCACCAAGAGATTTTAAAGTGACAGATATCACAGTAACTATCTATATTTTTCCTACTTTTAAAGGTTAAAAACTATAGAATATATTTATAAAAATATAAAGGGTATTCTATTTATAATGTCGAATACTTAAGTATGTGAAAAATTAGCACTAATTAATTTACTCTGTTATCCGGGAGGTAATTATGAGCGGTTATAACCCATATGAAAACATGTTAAACACATTAGACGTAGCAGCTGAAAAGCTCGGCTATACTCGTAGTGAATACGAAGTATTGCGTCACCCAGAACGGGAACTAAAAGTAGCAGTTCCTCTTCAACTAGACAATGGCGAAGTTCGCGTATACGAAGGCTATCGATGCCAACATTCCACATTGCGTGGTAGTGCTAAGGGTGGTCTTCGCTTCCATCCAGATTCCGATGAAAACGAAGTGCGTGCACTTGCGGCATGGATGACTATTAAAAACGCTATCGCTAACATTCCTTATGGCGGCGGTAAAGGGGGCATTAAAGTCGATCCAAAAACTTTAAACCCTCGTGAATTAGAACGCTTAACTCGTAACTTCGTACGTCGTATTGCACCTATCATTGGTGTTAATACTGACGTTCCTGCACCAGACGTAAATACGAATGCCCAAATCATGAGCTGGATTGCTGACGAATACAGCACATTAAAAGGCGAATGGAGCCCAGGTATCGTTACAGGTAAACCAATCGAAGTAGGCGGTTCCTTAGGCCGTAATGAAGCGACTGGTCGCGGTTGTCTCATCGCATTGCAAAGCTATCTTACTAAGAAAAACTTAGATATTAAAAACCTTACAGTTGCAGTTCAAGGCTTTGGTAACGTAGGTTCCGTAGGTGCTCGTCTCATTGCACAAGCAGGTGCAAAAGTTGTGGCTATCGGCGACGTAAGTGTTAACATCTACAATCCTAACGGTCTCGATGTTGAAAAAGCATACGTATATGCTAACTCCCACGGTCGTTCCCTAGAAGGTTACAGCGAACCAGGCATGACTACAATTGGGCCTCAAGAGTTATTGGCTCAACCAGTGGATGTATTGTACATGGCAGCCCTTGAAAACCAATTAAATAAAGACAACATGGAAAATATCCAAGCTAAGATCATCTTGGAAGGAGCTAATGGTCCTACTACTAATGATGCGGATAAATACTTCTATGAAAAGGGCATTGATATCATTCCTGATGTGCTTGCCAACGGTGGCGGCGTAGTTGTATCCTACTACGAATGGGTACAAAACAAAGCAAGCTTCTACTGGACTGAAGAAGAGGTTAATGAAAGATTAACTAAAAATATGCAAAATAGCTTCGAAGCTGTTTGGGAAATGCAACATAAATATAATGTACCTCCTCGTCAAGCAGCGTACATGGTTGCTCTTGAACGACTCGTAGTTGAAACTAAGTGGCGTGGCTACAACTGTTAAACTCCTATACCTCCATACATGTTAGCCATGGAAAAGGCGTAAGCTCACATTGAGCTTACGCCTTTTTATTTACCTATATACATAATCGAAACATCTCTTGAGATTCAATTATTTACTTAGTTTTGTCAATAAAACCACTTATTATTTAAAAGCACCTAACAAAGCAGCCACACTAGGACGGCTCATCAAAGCTTTCACCAATACAGAACCAAGAATCGCTGGAATAGTTTGACCCACGATAAGATTCAACACTAATGGCCAGTACGGTAGACCAAGTAATGGGCTGAGCCACAAGGGCACACATAACGCAGGCACAAAGACGATTGGCAGCATTGCCCACCAAGCGCTGAGGCCAAGCTTGCGCATCCCTACGATGATGCCTGTCGTTACTACACCGACACCAAAGCCCCCCATCATATCGAGGATGCCAAGACCACCGAATAGGAAGTTAGAAATGAGGTTGCCAATCCCCATGGGAATCACCAAGAACGGAAAGGCATAAGCAAGTGCATATAATGATGTTGCTATACGAATTTGATAAGCCCCGAAGGAAACGCTTTGCGTTACATACAATACAACGATGTACAATGCCACAACCATAGCAGAAATAGTCAATTTGCGTGTAGAAATCATAACACTCACCTCCTCAAAATAAAAAAAGCATGGCAAAACTACCATGCTATAAATGCTTATGAATTTCCGTAGTTTTGTTTAGAGACAGGATGGTTTCAAACTGTCTTATTTAGTTGTCGCCTTTAGGCAGTACTAATATTAGCATATATCTAATATTTTCGCAACCAATTTGGTTGTAGGCGGACTTGTCTGTGAATCTACTATTAGTGTTAAGTTTGTAAGGACGGGGTGGCGTAAGATACCTTTCCTCATCGCTCCACTGGCGAACCGGTCATCGGCCGAAGGCCTCAACCTGCCAAAGTCGCTCTTTGAAAAGGTATCTGCCACCACTTCAAATTTAGCAACTCTACTTATACCCTAATACTAGTGACGTACAAGTCCGCCTTAAATCACATATACATGCTACTCTATTAGAGTATATGCAAAGTAGCCGCCTAAAAGGCGACTACTTGTCTAAGCCAGTTTATGGGAATTACAATGCTGGGTCTTCGACTCCGTTTGCGTGAAAGGCTTTGGCTCTGTCGATGCAGGTACCGCAGTGTCCGCATGGTTTGTCTCCGCCTTCGTAGCAGGACCAGGTTAAGTGGTATGGTACGCCGAGGCGTAGACCTTCTTTTACGATGTCAGCTTTGTTGGAGTTAATGAAGGGTGCTTCTAAGGAGCATTCTTTACCGGATCCTTCAAAGATGGCGTCACCCATGGATTTGTAAAAGTATTCCGTACAGTCAGGGTATGCATTGCCCGCCGCATCATCACTATGAGCACCATAATAGATATAGCCACAATCTAAGGATAACGCCAAAGATGCTGCGGCGGATAGGAATAAACCATTTCTAAACGGTACATAAGTGCTTACTATCCCTTTGCCTTCTATATCTTGTTGTTCTTTGTAGGAACCTTGCGGAATATCTTCACTAGATTGTGCTAATAAGGAGCAGTTACTAAAGGCAAATAACTTAGTAACATCCATCGTTTTACCTTCCATGCCATAGTACTCTAAAATAGCTATAGCAGCCTCTAATTCTTTACTATGTTTTTGACCATATTGAATCGATAAAGGCACCACATTATCTTTGCCAAATCGTTCAATGGCAAGGGCTAAACACGTAGTACTATCTACGCCACCACTAAAAAGAACGACGGCCTTTTGTTTTTGAGCCATAGTATCTCCTTTTCTATCACAACAGCCTCATCCGTAGATGAGGCTGTGCTTTTACATTCACTAAAATTTTATAGATCAATAACCAATTCTACTGGACAGTGATCAGAGCCAAAGATTTGTTGGTGAATCTTAGCTTCTTGGATTTTATCGTCAAGACGTTTAGATGTGATGAAATAGTCAATTCTCCATCCTGTATTTCGTTCACGAGCTTTCCCCATGTAGGACCACCAGCTGTATTCTTCAATCGCATCTGGATAGAGATGGCGGAATGTATCTGTAAAGCCTGCCCCTAAGAGTTCTGTCATCTTTGCACGCTCTTCATCGGAGAAGCCTGCATTTTTACGGTTCGTCTTAGGATTTTTTAGGTCAATTTCTTGGTGTGCTACATTGAGATCACCACATAGAATGACAGGCTTTTTCTTATCTAATTCAAGTAGATAATTGCGGAATGCATCTTCCCAAGTCATACGATAATCAAGGCGTGCCAATTCTCGTTGACTATTAGGTGTGTAGCAGCATACTAAATAGAAATTATCATATTCAGCAGTGATAACACGGCCCTCTTGATCATGCTCTTCAATGCCAATACCGTTAGCTACAGACAAAGGCTTAACGCGCGTGAATACGGCAGTACCACTATAACCCTTTTTCACAGCGCTATTCCAATATTGCTCATACCCTGGCAACTCCAAAGAAATTTGATCGGGTTGCAATTTTGTTTCTTGCAGGCAGAAAATATCTGCATCTAATTCATTAAAGGATTCCATAAATCCCTTTGTTACAGCGGCGCGGAGGCCGTTTACATTCCAAGAAATTAATTTCAATTCTTACTCCTTTATAATACTTCGCATCAATCTAATACTATTCACCGTATTTAACTTGGTGAAAGTCTCTTTCACATAGAATATACGTCAAGTTTTTGCTTAATGTAAGCTAATCTAAAGATTATATGTTAGCAATACTACTGCTTTTTATGTTTCTTAGCATGTCTTGCTTCTGCACGAGCCTTGCGGGCATTTTCATTTGCTTTAAGATCGCTTTCACGTTTCTCACGAAAATAGTTAGCCACCGCCGACAAGACAAGGATTACTAATACAGTTACATTAAACATACCAGGTCCAAAGGTATAGATATGATAACACAAATAACCAAAGGCAACGACTGTTAATAATTGTTTTAATAGATTCATTCGCCCTCCTAAGTTAGTTTAATGTTTCTACACCTGTACTAAGCGGGAAGCTTTCATACGTTACCCAGTCACTAGAACTACCAACATATAAAGCAGATTCAAGCCCTACTTCACTCATGGTTAACAACGCATTGCAGGCAGTCACACCAGACCCACAGTACGTTACAACTGGCCTATTTTGGTAAATTTCGTTGTAATACTCAGCCTCTAAATCTTTCAAGGATTTAGGACCATCTACGGTATAACCGCTTTCATAAAAGTGATTAACAGCGCCAGGGATATGGCCTGTCATGCCATCCATCGTATCTACTTGAGATCCATCATAGCGGAATGGTGCACGAGCATCAATGATAACATGATCTCCGCTTTCACTAGCCTTGAGTACCTCATCACGGCTCATAACCATATGCGTTTGCAACTCGTAGTTAAAGATAGATGGTTCAGCAGGTAATGGAGTAGGCTCTTTAGTTAGGAGATGGCCCTCTCGAACCCAACGTTCAACACCACCAGACAATACACGTACATCAGTTAAGCCCATGTAGCGCAACGTCCACCAAAGACGGCCCGCTAAAAATAGCCAAGAATCATATACTACAACCTTGGAGTTGCGAGTAATGCCATAAGACTCAAAGGTATGAGCCAATCGTTCCATATCTGGCAACGGATGACGACCACCATGCTCGCCCAAAGGACCTGTTAAATCCTTATCTAAATCTACCGCATAAGCCCCCTTAATATGGCCCTTTTTATAATCTTGATACCCTCGAGCATCTAAAATGATGACCTCATCGAAACAAGCTAATAATTCTTTAGGAGTGATAAAATTTGACATGTTGTACTCCTTTCTTTGATTATATCGAAAAATACAAATCTGATAATATTATTATATACGAGTACAACGGGATATACAATTTATTTTGGCACAGTAAAAGTTATTTATTTGCGTAATATTAAAACTAGATAAACATGAAAAAGCCCCTATCTAAGATAGGGACTTATACGTAATTTAATGTTTAACTTACAAGCGTTTGTATATGGCATCTACCGCATCAATATCGGCAGGTAACCAATCCACAGAATATAAACTATCTTTAGATAACCATTTTGCAGCTTCATGTTCTACTAAAGTAATATTAGAATCATTTTCCAACGAACATAAATAACAGTGCATTGTTAAATCAAACTTTTCATAACCTGTATATTCGATCGTAATAATATGCTCTTGAACGTTAATATCCGCTTCTAACTCTTCTTTGATTTCTCTAATAAGAGCTACATCATGGGCTTCACCTAATTCAATTTTGCCACCCGGGAATTCCCATCCATCCTTAAGATCACCATAGCCTCGTTGAGTTGCTAGTATGGTATTATCCTTTTTTATAATAGCTGCCACCACTTCAATATGTTTTCGTTGTTCACTCATATATATCCTTATCCATTAACAATATAATCATAAATATCATCCCGTACAGGTACTTCGAGTACATATTCTAATTCTACCGCCGCAGTACCATTAGCCATGGAGATTTCTTTAGCATTTTCCTGACCAGTAGAATGAATCGGTCCCAAATAGTAAAACTCTTTAGACTCTTCATCATCTTTGTTTTTTCTCACAAACAAATGCATAGCAACACCTAGTTCATCAGCATTAAACGCGGTTTGTACATCATCAGAAGCAAAGGTTCTCTTATTTTTAGAAATAGCTTTTAGTAATCCTGGATTCTCAAATCTATCCTCATATTTAATGGTATCTTGAATATTATCTGCTTTATGATAATTAATAAAAACGGGATATGTCTTTGTTTCTTTATGGAATTTATAACCCCCAATGTTGAGAGGAACTTCGTTTTGAGGCCACTCTAATAATTGGCAAACCTGTTCATACGTATATTTTTCATATAATGCAAATGGTGTATTACCATAAATATTATCTTTGTACTTATCATTGAACTGCTTCAATCCATAAGCAATAAGCTCTTGAACTTGTTCCTTAAAATTATTATCCTCTAAAGCCTGTTTAAAGATTCGAGATATACCATATCTACCATTGGAAAATTCAATAAATTCACTATCGGCAAATGTCTTTTGTGCTACTTGAACACCAAATTGATTTGTCATCATATTGATGAGATTAACACGTCCATATTCCGATAGGTCTACATTATAACTATCAAATAGCTCTTCGGAAACATAATTAATCACATCATCACGACCATCTAGTAATGCTTGCAACAATAGAAGCTCTCTTACACGTATACCGGTCGTTAATTTCTGAGATATAAAATGTAGCATTCTCTCCTGAACCGGTGTAAAGGATATATCATAGTCCTTATCCTTAACCTTTATCAAGAAATGATGATAGGACTTAAATTTACTAAAAATTCTACTAACATCAATCGAACCATGATCGGCAAAATCAGAAATTTTAGGAATACGACCTAATTTGAAGCGTAAATTAAAATAGGCTTCTTTAATTAATTTCATATCGGAAAATCTTGCCGTATCAATAGATTCATAAATGCGTTGTTTTGCAATTTTATCAAAATGTACAGTTGATGTACCTGGAATAATACGATTGCCAGCTTGTACATAACGACGCAATGTATCTTTGTTATAGCTCCTATCACCAGATAAGGCTAATGGAATCATAAAATTATTTGTATAATTTCCAATGAAATCCAAGATAACTACATATTCTTTATCTTCAAATTTACGAAGACCACGTCCAAGTTGTTGAATAAAGATTATAGGGCTTTCCGTTTGACGTAGCATAATAACTTGATTAATTTCTGGAATATCAACACCTTCATTGAAGATATCTACGGTAAAGATATAGTCTAGCTGTTCATCAATACGACCTTGGTACTCTCCTGTGCCAGTTAATCGAGCAATTGCTTTCTCCCTAATTTCTTGACTGTCTTCACCAGTTAAACATATCGTACGATAAATACCACGCTCATTAAAAGCATTAGACAGCTCTTTTGCCTCAACTCGATTACTACAAAATACTAAGCCCTTTACACGACTACCACTATGTCCAAAATAGCGAATCTTTTCTATAATTTTATCTACCCGCTCTTTTGTAGACAAGTTTGAAAAGGATACCTCCATATCAGAAATATCTTCTTGAGTATCTACCCATAAATCACTAATACCAAAATAATGAAATGGACATAATAAATCTTCTTCTAAAGCCTGTTGTAATCGAATTTCGTAAATAATATTATGGTCAAACAATTCATATAAATCATAACCATCTGTACGTTCCGGGCTAGCTGTCATTCCCAATAAAAATTGAGGATCAAAGTAATCAATGATGCGTTGGTAACTATCTGAACCTGCACGATGCACTTCGTCAATAATAATACAGTCAAATTCCTTTGGATCATACTGTTTCATTACATCATTACGGCCCATCATTTGCATCGTAGAGAATACATGAGTCGCATTATAATATTTAGCATTCCCAGAAACCAAACCAAATGTAATGGATGGATCATTATAAATCCGCTCAAAGCTGGCAATCGCTTGTTTTGCAATTTGCTCCCGATGTACTAAAAATAATATTCTTTTAGGCTTCATTTCTCTCATAGCAAAAGCCGCCGCATAGGTTTTGCCGGTACCCGTAGCAGAAATCAAAAGGCCTCTTTTAGCATTATTAGCCCTTAGTTCATTGAAGTTAGCAATAAACTGTTGTTGCATACTATTGGGCTCTAGTTGACCCAAATCTATTTTTCTAAATTGCTCTGCTACAGTCTTTTGTGAAGCGCGCTCTGGCCGTACCCATCTTGGTTTATACCAAGGAATAAAATCTTCATAGGGAATAGAAAATTTTGAATTCCAATATAAGTCAAATTCTTCCGTAATTTCTCGAGCATAGGTATCACTGCAATGAGCTTCAGAGCGAGTATTCCATTCACGATTTTTCTTTAATGCATTAATAGTTAAATTAGAACTACCAACTATTATCTGATAAGATTCATCTTTTCTAAAAATGTAGCCTTTTGTATGGAATCCATGACCACTACCTTGCGTGGTACAATACACTTTTAACTCAATATTATTTAAACTTCCTAAATCTTCCAAAACTTGTGGACTATTAAAACCAAGATAATCTGTCGTTAACACACGACCACGAACACCACGATCCTCTAATTCCTTTAAGATTGGCTTTAACGTCAACAAACCTTCTGATGTAATAAAAGCTACAGATATTAAAAACTCATCACAACTGCGTAATCCGTCCTCAATGGCAGATAGCACATTACGCCCTTCCCCATTAGCAATAAGTTCCGAAGATGTAGCAAAATTGATTAAATGATTCGATTCTGACATAACGAACTCCCCATATAATGAATACTATACTTGCTATTATACCAGCCACAGCTGCAACGTCTAGAGAGTATATAGTTTTACTTTTAAAAGTATATTTTTATAACAGCTTACAGCCTCATTCATCGTTTAATCGTTAATTATAAATATAAATACATGTCCAAATCTAACATTTTCATCTATTCCTTATAATTATCGTATCTATACGTCTTTTTTGCCACGTAAAGTTGTGATATAATGTAAATAATTACTCTTAGGACATTAGTCTGTCCAAATGGATCCAAAAGAGTTAGTGTGTTTTCAAGGAGCGTGCGCAGTTGAAAAAGGGGTACATCAAGTTAATAGCAGCCATTGTGCTCGGTGCTGCTATTATCGGTGGTGGGATCTATGGGGTGTATACACTCTTATCATCCAATACAACGACAATTTTATATCGATCAACCGTTGACGATAAAATCAACGCCATACGACCTTATATTGTTGCATTAGATGCATATAACTCCTACAGTGTAGCCTATGCTAGCCAATTACAGCCAACTCTTGAAGAGTTGCGCAATGGGTCTCATAATACGACGATTACCTTACCTAAATATAAGGAACTTAAAGCTGCATTAGAGGTAGCAAAACAAGATAGTTCTACGCCCTACGAAGATGTAAACCAAGCAACAAATGATGTCCTCGTAGTACTTGATCAAATTATTCCTATTGCTGATCAGTTGCAATCTTACTATGTGGAACGTCGTTATGAAAAGGATAATTATAAAGGTAGCGATGAGCTAGCAGCTCAATATGTACCTTTAGCAGAACAGTTCTACGCTACATATAATGCATTAGACTTAGCTTTAGATAATCGTAATAATGAGCTTTATAACGAACGCATGACTGAGTATCAGGGAGAAAAACGGGAAAATGCGGTTAACTTTATAGAGATAAATCTCATAACAGCACAAACTATTGACCTTATTGATCCAGATGGGAATACAGACACCCAAAAGGTAGAATCAAACTTACAACAAATTACACAACGCCTCAATAAATTACAACCTGGTACTACACCAGAAGTACAAAATGCGGTAAGAGAGTATCAAGACTCAGTAAAAGAATTTGTTGCAGAAGCACGCAACTACATTATTATCAACTCATCTTATGGCGAAGCTTATACGCAATTATTTACCAAGTATAATAAAATGATTGGCAAGGCCAATGCAGTTAACATGGCAGACTTAGATGTAACAGAAAAAAAATAATATTTAGATAACACAAAGGACTAGCCCATGCGAGCTAGTCCTTTTATTTTTATGTAAGCAACAAACTTTATTTCTTTTTCAAATCTTTTGTAATGATATAGTATTCAGACGGTGTTATCTTGATACCATCAATACGTTTATTACCTACAATATTAATTTTAGGATACCCAAGGAATAATGCTACAGCGTTATCTAACATCAGTTGTTGCGCATTGATAACTGCATTACGACGCACCACTGGGTCGCTACTGCTTTCACCAAGAGCCAACAATTCATCGAAACGAGGATTAGAGAAGCCAGACCCATTAGTTTCAACACCTGTACCCCAATATTGTTTCAAGAACCATACTGGTTGACCCGTATTAGCGGTTACAACACTAGAGATAATCATATCATAATCACCAGATTGAGATAATGTGTCGATAACCGCATAATCTACGATTTTAATTCGTAAATCTACACCGATTTTTTTGTAGTCCGCTTGCAATGCTTCCGCATATAATGGCAATTCAGGACGAGTTGTGTAGGCATAAAAATCAAGTACGAGGTTTTCACCATCTTTATCGACAATGCCATCACCATTCGTATCTTCATAGCCTTCCTGTTTAAGTAATTCTTTAGCGCGCTCTACATTATATTTATTAGGATCGCGTAATTGGTTAAAGCCATAATCGATGGATGGTGGCAATGGAGCCTTACCAGCTACGAACGTATCCTTCATGAGGTTCTTCGCATAAGACTCACGGTCTGCTGCTGCAATGAGGGCTGCACGAAGATTAGGATTCTGTAGTTTCCCTTTTTGCCCCATACAAACAAATACGTCACGCAAGGAAGACATTTCATAGATAGTGAATTTCTTATCATTTTGGAAGATACTATATTCACCAGGTCCAATGTTAACGGCCATATCTACATCGCCCGCTTGTAACGCCATAGCACGAGTATTCGCATCATTAATAGATGGGATTTCAACCTTAGCAAAGCCTGCCTTGCCATCCCAGTAATTATCATTGCGCTTTAGTTCAGCACGCTCTTTTGTGAAAGAGGATACTACATATGGACCAGTACCAATAGGACCTTCCTTTGCAATATCACGACCATTCGCCTCTGCTGTCACATCCATAATCAAAAACAATGGATCTCCTAACAAGTTGGGCAAATTATAATATTCCTTGTCAGTCTTGATGGTCAACTCCTGACCGTTAGCAGTAATTTCTGTATAGTTAAAGAACGTTTTTGCTCGTTTACTTTTAGCAAAAGTTCGTTCTAAAGATGCTTTTACCGCCTCAGCTGTCAAACTATTACCATTTGAGAATTTAACTTTATCATTGATGGTGAAAGTCCATGTTAACTTGTCATCACCTTGCTTCCAAGAGGTGGCAAGCCAAGGCGTTGCTTTCATTTGATCATCAAACTTGATAAGCGTTTCACCTATACCAAATCGTACAACGGCCCAACTAAAATAATTTTCCGTTGGTTCTAATGTGCCAGCAAAACTAATAGCCCCTACCTTTAATACATCATTAGATGAAGCAGAATCTTGATTCATACAACCAATAGTCCCGAGCATAGTCACACCAAGGGTCATACCAATTAGTAAAGACTTGCGTAATCCTTTCATTTATACACCTAACCTTTCTACACACATTAACTATCTATTTATACTCAGATACTCACTATTTTTTGCATTAACATAATCTAGTAAATATAACCTGCTTTTACAATAGTTAATATAAAGAGAATCTATGTACATCACTTCATATGAGCATATCTTATTATACCCATAGGGGTATATTTTATACAGTCAACTATACTATATATTAGGTGTTAACACAATGTATAATTTGAGAAACATTTCAATATATCTATTAAAAAATTTCATATCTTAACTATGCATAAAAATAGCAGTTAGTCTTGAAACTAACTGCTATTTTAAGTTTACCTATCCGATGTAACTCTCTACATTTCAAATTTATACTTTTGAAATTTTGAAAGTAAATTTTCCTATTAAGCTTCTAATGCAGCCTCATCCAAGGTAAGCGGCTTATGATCTTGACCAATTTCAAAGATAGAGCTCAATAAAACCTTTGTATATGGATGTTTTGCATCCGCCAAGTGGAAAGCATCTAGTTCTTCAACGATAGCACCTTTGTACATTACGACCACCTTGTGGCACATAGTACGAATAAAGGCAATATCATGAGCAATAAATAGGTATGTTAAATTTTTCTTTTTTTGTAAACGCGCCAAAAGGTACGCAATGGAGTCTTGTACAGATACGTCTAAAGCACTAGTAGCCTCATCTAGAACGAGAATTTCTGGCTCTAATACGATAGCACGAGCAATGGCAACACGTTGGCGTTGCCCCCCGGACATTTCATGAGGATAGCGATGCATAAACTCACGAGGTAAATCTACCATTTCCAGGTAGTCACCTGCGATTTGCTCTTCTTTTCCCTTTTCAAGAAGACCAAAGTTGTATAGTGGCTCAAGAATAATATCCTTCACCTTCATTCGCGGATTAAAGGCTGCAGATGGATCTTGGAATACCATTTGAATTTTTTTACGGTATTCTTTCGTTTGTTCGGAGTTCATATGTTGAATCTCTACACCATCCACATAAATCTCACCTTCCGTAATAGGAAGCATTTTCATGATCATACGAACCAATGTTGTTTTCCCAGAGCCAGATTCCCCTACAATCCCAAGGGACTGACCTTTTTCGAGAGTTATATTAATATCCTTACATGCTTCGAGTTCACCACCAGTGGGAAGTGGGAATCGTTTACATACATTTTTTAATTCTACTGCGTAGTTAGTCAATGTAACGACCTCCTCCCAATGTTGGTACAGCCTCTTTTAATTGTTTCGTATATTCATTAGATGGATTTTCCAAAATGTCTTTAGGAGTACCTGCATCTACGACACGGCCCTTTTTCATAACGATAATGTAGTCGGACATATACGCCGCTACACCAAGATTATGGGTTACCATTACGATTGCGGAGTTATGCTCTTTAGCTAGGTCAAGCATTTGCATAACCACTTGAGATTGTGTCGTTACATCTAGCGCAGATGTCGGTTCATCACCGATGAGTAATGCAGGATCCAAAGCTAATGCCATGGCAATACCAACACGTTGTCGTTGTCCACCAGATAACTCATGAGGATAGCGACGTAATATATCTGCCCCGTTCGGTAGAGATACGGCTTCTAAAAGCACAATGGCACGACGGTCACATTCGTCATTATCGATTTCAATATGGGATTTAAACAATTCTCTAAATTGTTTACCGATACGAACGATTGGATCTAATGCACTACCACTATCTTGGAAAATCATGGCTATGTCTTTGCCACGTATGGATCTCCATTCAGACTTAGATAGGGTACGAAGGTCATGACCATTAAAGAGCATTGTACCCTCTGTTACCTCACCACCTACAGGCAATAAACCCATGAGGGCCCGGATCACGGTAGTTTTACCGGATCCGGACTCACCTACGATGGTTAATACCTTACCGCGTTCCAAGGTAAAGTTCACATCCATAACAGCAGGCACACCTTGGTACGCAATGTTAAGGTTTTCTACAGTTAGTATGTTTTCTGCCATTATAGCTCCTCACTATTTTGTAATTTTGTTAGTAATCCAGTAGTAATCACTTGGGTACATTACAGCACCTTTCAAGTAAGAACCTGTAACGATATTAGTTTTAGGGTAACCTAAGAATAATGCAGCGCCATCATTCATCAACAATTGTTGAATTTGGATTGCATAATCACGACGTTTTGCTGGGTCGAATTCAGTTTCAGCTGCATCTAACAATTGGTCAACTTGTGGATTGGAGTAACCAGAACCATTTTGAGGGTTGGAACCATTGTTATTAGTGTGCCAGTAGTTAGCCAAGAACCAGATTGGATCGCCTGTATTAGCTGTTACGATATTGGAGATAAGCATATCATAGTCGCCTTCTTGACCCATTTTATCGATCAAGTTATAGTCAACTGTTTTGATTTTCATATCGATGCCAACCTTTTTAAGGTCTGCTTGAACAGCCTCTGCATAAAGTGGTAATTCTGCACGAGAGTTATATACTACGAAGTTGAATGTTAATGGTTTGCCATCTTTATCAAGGATGCCATCGCCATCTGTATCTTTCCAGCCATCTTCTGCTAACAATTGTTTAGCGCGTTCAGGATTATATGCATTTGGATCTTTCAAGTCTTTGAAACCATAGTCCATGGATGGTGGAATTGGAGCGGAACCAGGAATGAATGTACCTTTTAACAATACATCAGCATAGTTTTTACGGTCTGTTGCAGAGATAACTGCAGCACGAACTTTGTCATCCCCAAGAATACCTTTTTGATTAATACGGGCCAATACGACACGAAGAGATGCGATTTCATCTACTTTGAATTTATCATTGCCTTGGAATAAACCAATTTCACCAGGACCGATGTTAACAGCCATATCTACGTCGCCAGATTGTAAGCTCAAAGCACGCGTATTAGGGTCATCGATGGAAGGAATTTCTACAGTTTTAAATGGTACTGTACCATCCCAGTAGTTTTCGTTCGCAGCCATTTCAGCACGTTCTTTAGTGAAGGATTTAACTACATATGGGCCTGTACCGATAGGACCTTCCTTCGCAAAGTTACGGCCATCTTTTTCAGCTTGAACGTCAACGATTAGGAACAACGGATCCGCTAAAAGGCCAGGCATATTAGGATATTCTTTTGTTGTATGAATAACTAATTGTTGACCATTAGCTTCCATAGAGTCATATTCGAAGAATGTTTTCGCACGATTAGACTTTGCAAAAGCACGTTCAATAGACGCCTTTACAGCTGCTGCATCAACTTTTTTACCATTGGAGAATTTCACCTTATCATTGATTGTGAAAGTCCACGTTTTATGGTCTGGGGATACTTCCCATTTAGATGCAATCCATGGTTGAGGTTTCATTTGTTCGTCAAACTTAGCCAATGTTTCACCTACACCATAGCGCATTACAACCCATGCGAAGAAGTTTTCTGTAGGTTCTAATGTGGATGCGAAGTTAGTAACGCCTACTTTTAATACATCTTTGTTAGCAGCACCATTATTATCAGACCCACAACCAGCTATGAAGGAACCCATCATTACAATACTAAGACCTGCTAATAGGGCCTTTTTCCAAGATTTTTTCATTTAAAATCTCCTTTTACAACTACATGTAAAACATAAAAACATTTAACATCATCACTATCTAAAATAGTTGTGATGGAAAAACCATAATTTCTTACCAGTCATAATGAAACTTTCACTAGATAAAGATTCAAATTTATGAAGGTAAAAACAATTTTATCCTTGATTTTTTGGATCCACTACATCTCGTAAGGAGTCAGACCAAAGATTAAAAATAGCAACCACGATAAGGATGGACATACCAGGGAATGCCATGAGCCATGGACTCGTTTGCAAGTACTGGCGACCCTCGTTAAGCATAAGACCCCATTCTGGAGTCGGTGGCTGAGCACCAAAGCCAAGGAAGGATAAACCTGCTACCTCAATCATGATAGCCCCGATATCTAATGCACCTGTTGTAATAACGAGAGGCATAATATTAGGAATGATATGACGTCTGATGATGTCCGTCGTAGATGCGCCCATCATAACAGCAGCCGTTACATATTCCTCACCGCGCACCTTGAGCGTCATAGAACGTACAATACGAGCATATTTTGCCCAACCTACAACAGATAAGGCTAAAATCGTATTTACAATGCTACCACCTAGAATACCAGCAATAGCAATAGCCAATACGATACCAGGGAATGATAACATGATGTCTGCTAAACGCATAAGAACCATTTCAACTTTACCGCCAAAATAGCCTGCTATAGCACCGATGATAGTACCAATGCTCACCATGATAACGACGATGGATACGCCCATGAACAAGGATAATTGAGTACCATAAATGATACGAGATAATACATCACGTCCTAATTTATCTGTACCAAACCAATGTTGGCTGCTTGGTGCTTGCAATGCCTGACTTATATTTGAGGTGAAAGCATCGCCCGGTGCAAGCCAGGGTGCAAAGATAGCGATGAGAACAATGATAATCATCAACCCACTATAGAAAGAGAACAATTTATGTTTTTGAATAAATTCTGCCATTATGCTCTCTCCCTTTTCAATCTAGGGTCTAATAAGATATATGATGCATCAACCAATGCGTTAATACACATATATGCTAAAGCAACCCACAACACAAAACCTTCAATCAATGGATAATCGCGCATAGTAATAGCATAAATTGCCATATTCCCAAGTCCCGGCCAAGAGAATACCATTTCTACGACTGCCACACCACCTAGTAACCAACCAATAACAACACCAAGAATAGTGATGAGTGGTAACACCGCATTAGGTAAAATATGACCGAATAAAATTTTTATCTCACTAACACCGCGAGCACGAGCGCCAATAACATAATCCTTTTGCATTTCCTCAAGGATAACGAGCCGCACTTGACGCATGTATTTAGACCCAACAACAACTGCCAAAGTAATAGCGGGCAAAATAACACCAGACGCAGTCACTCGAGAGGATGCAATCGGTACAAGGCCCAATTTAAGACCGAAGATGTAAATCAGTACAAGACCTAACCAGAACGTAGGCATAGATACGCCTACGAAGGATAGAAATCTCAACACATAATCAACCCATTTGTTACGATTTAAAGCGCTTATAATACCTGCAGGCAATGCATAGAGCAGCGTAAATACTAAAGCCGTACCCGCTAACATTAATGTACCTGGTAAAGCCTCCAACATACGATCTACTACTGGTTTTTTAGCAGAATAACTCATCCCTAAATCACCTTGTGCGGCATTGACGACCCAGTTTGCATACTGTACTACAAATGGTTTATCTAACCCAAGCTGAGCTCGAGTTTCATCGATAAGCTCCTGAGATACGATAGTATCTGCCGTTTCAAGTAACATCGTTACTGGGTCACCTGGTGCTAAATAGGTGAGACAAAATGTCAAAAATGTGATGCCAAACAAGGTAACAATAAATTGCCCCAATTGTTTGACAAAGCGTTTGCCCATAGGCGCCTCCTAAACTCTCTAAACACTAACAACAATTCAAATGACAAACTAATGGTACTAGCTTTTTATATAGCGATGAAGCTTAAAGGCTAGGGAACGAAAAAAGGTTAGTCGCCCGACTAACCCAAATTAAGCACAGCATATGCATACCATGCCTTTAGAGCAGGCTTTCTGACTCTGATTCATCGCAACATTTCGGCCTTCCCAGTTTCCCAGTGACCCTATAATGAAACCTTGCTCCTCATTACAGCTATTTGCATAGTATGGGTTTTTCACCCATTTTCCTCTTTTACGCTCGGTAAATACCGACACTCACTAGTTCATTCATTTTTATCGATTATAAATATACTATATTAACACTCTATTTACAATACATATACCCCTTATGGGTATATGTATTTCGCATATTTTCAATATAATTTTTATACTGATAAAAAATATTGATTAATGATTAAATTCACAATCCTGCATAAAATTATATAAATTAACTTATATAAATAATTTTTTATTATATTTACTGTATATGACGGTATATATATTAATTTTAATAATAATAAAGCAATGTAAAAACTTTATTATAAAATCTTTTTATACACAGCAAAAATTTGATTAATAATAATACTCTTTATATTTTTTCATATCTAGCTCGCATTAATTATAAGTCTAATGCATGATTATGATAAAAAAGAGGCTATTACCAAGTAATAGCCTCTAATAAGACGAGATGTATTCAGTTAATCAATACTTTGTTGTAAGCGGTGTGCTCTGCGTGTATCCCACGCTTTACGCAAAACATAGATCACCAAGCCTATGCTTACTGCCACTGCGCTACCTACCATAGCATCAAAGCCACATGCGTAGATTGCATATAGGCAGTAAAGAACGCCTATACCGAACAAGTAATTAGAGCGTTTAATACGACTTTCAGCTACGCCAGCCATACGCATCATTGTAGGTACTGCCAAGATGCACAATACATACGGTACTACGTTAGTTACAACCGCTAAGTTTACTAGGATTTCAAACTGCTCACGCAAGGATTCGCTTGCAGTGAATAAAGTAAGTAATGTTTCAACAGCGAGTAAAATCAATACACCACGAACAGGAGCATCTTTGCTATTTACACGAGCGAATATTTTAGGGAAGTAACCATGTTCTGCTGCACTTTTGAAGACGCGAGACAATGTGAATTGCCAGCAAAGCAAAGCGCCAAAGCAAGAAATAACCATAGCAGCCATAACGATGTTTGCAATTGTATCATTAAACATGTATACGAATGTCAAACCGAATGGTGCGTTAGAATTTAATAAATCAACGTTAGGCACAATACCTGCCATAACGTTTGTGGACAAGATATAAACCACTGCCACTGCTAATGTACCCGCCACAGTTGCGATAGGTACGTTTTTCTTTGGATTCTCAACAGCATCAGCATTAGCCGCTGCGGACTCAAATCCTAGGAAGCCCCATAAAGTTAGGGAAATAGATTGTTTTACCGCATCATAAAGCGGAAGATCATTTGGGTTCCATGCCGCCCAATAGATAGATGGATCAAACCAATACCAGCCGATTGTACCGATTAATAAAACCGGAACAATAGAGCCCCAAATAGTCATATTGCTGAGTCGACCTGTGAAACGATTCCCTCTGAAGTTTAGAATCGCTGCAAACCACAAGAGCACAATTGTTACTTGACTTGTTTGTGTCGCATTGAGGTCAACACCAAAGAAAGCTGCGCCATAACCTACGGCAGATACCGCGATGGCGATATTAGCAATGATGAGAGATATGCTGTAAGCATAGCTCGCCATAAAATGTCCAGTTTTACCGAAGCGATGTTCTGCATAACCGCCCATGCCCCCTTGTTTTTGGGAGAACATACCCGCTTGAGCAAAAATATACGCTAGTAAAAGCGCACCCACAGCTGTCACGAGCCAAGATAAAACTGAAATAGTACCAACTTGAGCCAAATTAGTTGGTAACATAATGATCCCAGCTCCTAGCATATTGGCTGCTACCATTGTGGTTAGCTGGAATACAGACATTTTTTTAGCGGTGGTTTTCATGTATCAATCCCCTTTCACTAAGGTGAATTTTTTCTCGTCCATAATTCACTTAAAATATATATACCGCTAAGTAAATTCAGTTCGTGCTGTGATGGGCTTGAATGTGAATTTACCGTTTTTATTCTTATTACGAGTTAAATAATAACACCTATGAAACCAAAATAAAAGTACTTTATTGGCGGACAAGGCATATTACACGAATTGAATAAATCATAGGTAATTTATCATCAAAATCGAACAGAACTCATTTTAATCGTGGCAAAGTATATTTTTACCCCATTTTATTCTGTGTATAGATGTAATTTTTCCTATCTATCACGGTTATAGTGTCCTAGTACAAGACTATTATTCTCTCACAGTCCACTATATATGTACATGTAAATACATCATTTTAATAGTGGATTATCAATTAGAATTTTGGGCTTTATAGGTATCGTCTAGCTTTTAAATAAAAAATCGATATACATATAAGTATAATGGGCAATATTAGACCCTTAATGAAATCCTTATATGTATATCGATCTTATTTTTCCAGATTTTATTGATAACTATTCTTTATTTTTATCTACTACTTATTCCGCACTAAGCTCTACTCTTGTACAGATTCAACGATTGCTTTCCATTCAGCAATTTGTTTTTCCTCAGCAACGATAATAGCTTTACCATTATTGCGTTGTCGCTCCACACATTCTGGCGCCGTACCAGAATAGTTATTACGACCTGCAACACAAGCTTCAATGGAAATGGCATCAAGAATATCCGCATCAAAGTGATGAGAGATTGCTTTGAAGTCCTCTACCGATAAATCAAGAAGTACACAACCTTTTTCGATGCAATGATGCACCGCATTACCTACGATTTCATGGGCTTCACGGAATGGGACACCTTTCTTCGCAAGATAATCTGCCATATCCGTAGCATTAGAGAAGTCGTCATCAAGGACTGCTTTCATATGAGCCCCATTGACCTTCATACCACGAATCATAGCCGCATTAATGGACAATGCGAAGTGTACTGTATCAATAGCATCGAAGATACCTTCTTTATCCTCTTGCATATCCTTGTTGTATGTAAGAGGCAAGCCTTTCAAAGTTGTTAAAAGGCCTAACAAATGACCATAGGTACGGCCTGTTTTACCACGAACCAGCTCGCAAACGTCAGGATTTTTCTTTTGCGGCATAATACTAGAGCCCGTGCAGTGAGCATCATCAAGTTCAATAAAATTGAACTCATTGGTAGACCACAAGATCAACTCTTCGCTAAGACGACTCAAATGCATCATCACTAGAGATGCAAAGGACAAGAATTCAACTACGTAGTCACGGTCAGATACGGCGTCCATACTATTTTCGTAAATACGAGAAAAGCCCAAAAGCTTTTGCGTATATGTTTGATCAATGCCGTATGTAGAACCAGCTAATGCGCCGGCCCCAAGTGGCATGATGTCAGCATGTTTGAATACCATCAACAAACGATCAAAATCGCGTTCCAACATAGAGAAATAGGCCATCATATGATGCCCAAACAATACAGGTTGAGCCCGTTGTAAATGCGTATAGCCAGGCATGATAACATCACTATACTTTTCAGCTGTTTCGATGAGAGCCTTCTGCATATCTACGATGAGTTCACCCATTTCCACAACAGCCTTACGCACATACATATGCAAATCTACTGCACACTGATCATTACGGCTGCGGCCGGTATGCAAACGACCACCGGCTTCACCGATATCATCGGTAAGGCGTTTTTCAATATTCATATGAATATCTTCAAGAGCCACGGAGAACGGGAATTCCCCTTTATCGATTTGATTTTTAATCTTCGTTAAACCTGCTAAAATAGCATCTCGATCTGCGTCGGAGATAATATGTTGTTTTGCCAGCATTGTCGCATGTGCCTTGCTACCTGCAATATCTTCGGCGTACATCCGCGCATCAAAAGCGATAGAGGATGTAAAATCCTCTACCGCTTTATCAGTGCCTTTTGTGAAACGCCCGCCCCACAATTTAGCCATTATTTACCTGCTTTCTCTTTCATCAATGCATTAATTTTGAGAGGTAAACCAAACAAGTTGATGAAACCTTCTGCATCAGATTGATCGTATACATCATCTTCTTCAAATGTTACGAAATCTTCGCTGTACAAGGAATATGGGGAAGTGCTGCCCGCAGAAATGATATTGCCTTTGTACAATTTAAGTTTTACTTCACCGGTTACAGTTTTTTGAGTTTCATCAACAAACGCTTGTAATGCGTTCATCAATGGCGCAAACCACATGCCATCATATACGAGTTCAGCGTATTTGTTAGCAATGAGTTCTTTGTAGTGGTATGTAGCTCTATCTAAGCAAAGGTATTCAAGTTCTCTGTGAGCATACATGATGATGGAGCCACCCGGGTTTTCATAAACACCACGGGATTTCATACCTACCAATCTATTTTCAACGATATCTACAACGCCCACACCATAATGTGCGCCGATTTCATTGAGTTTTTCTAATATTTGTAATGGAGTACCTTCTTGACCATCTACAGCTACAGGTACACCTTCTTTGAAGGATACAGTTACATAACCAGCTTCATCTGGAGCTTGTTCAGGTGTATGTGTTACCAAGTACACATCATCTTTAGGTGCATTTGCTGGATTTTCAAGATCGCCGCCTTCATGGGACAAATGCCATACGTTTTGGTCCATAGAATATGGATGAGATTTTGTAGCTACAACTGGAATATCGTGTTTAGCAGCATATTCCATACAGTCTGTTCTAGATTTCAAATCCCATTCTCTCCAAGGAGCGATGATTTTCATGTTAGGAGCTAATGCTTTGATAGTCAACTCAAAACGAACTTGGTCATTACCTTTACCAGTCGCACCATGAGCGATTGCATCAGCGCCTTCTTTTTTTGCAATATCTACAAGAATTTTACCAATTAAAGGTCTCGCGAAGGATGTACCTAATAAATATTTACCTTCATAAATTGCACCAGCTTTTACAGTAGGCCATACATAATCTTTTACAAACTCTTCCTTAGCGTCAACGATGTACGCTTTAGATGCGCCAGATTTGATCGCTTTTTTCTCAACTGCATCATAATCCTCAGGTTGGCCCAAGTCTACACACACAGCAATAACTTCAGCGCCATAATTTTCTTTTAACCAAGGAATGATAACAGAAGTATCTAAGCCACCAGAATATGCGAGTACTACTTTATTTGCTTTACCCATGATAACACCTCATAAACCACTATCTATTTAGACTCATATAATCAATACAATATCAGATAATTGTGAAAGCACCGTGGTATTTTCTATCCCGACAGGCATTTTCTCCTTCTGACAAAAAATAGTATACACCTGTATAATTATAAATGCAAGTATTATTTTTATTCACTTTAATAATATATTTCTTTTCCGAACTAATAAAAAACTATATCTAGTAATCGAACACCAGATATAGCTTATTAAATATATTAAGTTATTCTTCCACAAGCTCTAAGTCCTGTTCATACGCATAGTCTGCTTCTGCTTGTGTAATCATGCCTTGGTCTACCATTTGTTCGAGCACCAGCTTTTGTCGAGCTTTAGCCCCTTCATAGTTCGTGTAAGGATCTAAATAGGACGGTGCATTGGGTAATGCAGCGAGCAAAGCGCTTTGCCCCAATGTTAATCGACTGGGACTCGTCCCAAAGTATCCGTGAGCTGCTTCGTAGATACCATAATAATTATGACCATAATATACGGTATTCAAATACATAGTTAAAATTTCTTCCTTAGAATAGTAATGTTCCATCTCGCTAGCGAGGATGGCCTCTTCTACCTTACGACTCATGATGCGCTTTGAGGAAAGGAACAGATTTTTTACAAGTTGTTGTGTAATAGTACTACCGCCTTCCAAGGTTTCACCTGCTATGGTATTTGTGTACAAGGCGCGAATAATACCGAGTACATCAATAGCTCCATGTTTATAATACCGCTTATCTTCAATAGCGATTAATGCATTTTTTGTATACTCAGGAATAACATCCCCTTTCACCCAATGCTCTTTTGAAACACGTTGATTAAGAGCTATCTGTACTTTATCTCTAAATGTAAACAGTCGTATAATTCGATCCGTACGACTGAGCGTGTCTTCACTTTGTTCTATTTGTTTTTCAACAAGTGTATGAGCTTTACTCTCACGATTTGTCCCTTGAAAGCTATGGTATCCGTCATATATAAACATAGCCAAAATCATGACCACCACGAATACAACTAGGTTTCGAAGGTAGCGAAATACTTTCATTTCTTTCACCTATTTCTTAAAGGTCTGTAATATAAACACATGTAAACATAAGTTTATAATCTAGCCATCTATACAATACCTTATATACATATACAAATATAAAGTATATTAAATGTATTGTATCACATCAATCAAGAAGAAGATATGTAAAACACTAGTTTTTACGTCCACTCATACTACAAATATATTTAATATATCTTATAACGGCACGACACTATATATCTATAAATACCGATTAATGCATATTAGTTATACTTATTAAGTTGTATTAAAAACTTTAAATAGAGTATAATATATGAGATGATAAAAACATGCCTATGGAGGAGTAATATGAAACAGTGTATGGATTCAGAAAATCTGCATCGTCGATTGCGTAAAATCTTAGGTCAAGTGCAAGCTATTGATCGAATGATTGAAGAAGACATTCCCTGCGAAGATGTGTTGAGCCAAATTAATGCAGCTAAGTCTGCACTACATAAAGTAGGACAAGTAATTCTTGAAGGACATATCAACCACTGCGTACGAGATGGTATCGAACATGGTGACGTGGAAAAAACCATTAGCGACTTTACAAAAGCTGTAGAGCGCTTTGCAAATATGGGTAAATAAAAAAGGACTCTACAAATGAATTGCACCCAAAAAATTGGACATAATTTTTGGAGGTGCAGTTCAAAATGTAGGGTCCTTTTTATTACCCTCATATTAATCGTGGTTAGTTGTTAAGAATTCGCTCAATGCAGCGAGTGCCTCGTCTTCGTCAGCACCGTCAGCCGTCAAGGTAACGGATGTGCCTTTTGTAGCACCCAAGGTCAATACAGTTAAAATGGATTTAGCATCTGCTGTTTTGCCATTAGCAGCGATAGTCACTTTGGAAGCGAACTTAGCAGCCAATTGTGTGAAAGCTGTAGCAGGACGAGCATGTAAACCGGATTCGTTAGTAATTTCTACTGTTAATTCTTTCATGATAACCTCTTTCTATCTCGATAGGCGGTGCCTATCCATACGTTCTAATAGATATATTGTATCAATATCAAGCATTTCAATTCAAGTATATTACATCCTATTTACTATGTAATAATCCTATTTAACAAAAGTAAAATTATAATAAACCTTTTTCAGCTAATACAGATTTAGCGTATTCTGTAATTTCTTCTGCTGTGTCCATAGTAAGTGCTTTATTTGCTACCTCTTCACATTCTGTTTTGGAAACAGAACGCAAAATATTTTTAATAAGAGGAATCGAAGAAGCCGTCATGGAGAATTCGTCGAGGCCAAGGCCCAACAGAATCATGGTCGCCACAGGGTCGCTAGCAAGCTCACCACACATGCCTGTAAATTTACCTTGTTCATGACTAGCATCAATGACGTGCTTAATAAGACGTAACACACCTGGATGCAATGGTTGATACAAGCTACCAATTGCTTCGTTCATACGGTCTACTGCCAATGTGTATTGGCAAAGATCATTCGTACCGATACTAAAGAAGTCTACATATTTAGCAAGAATTGGAGATATAACAGCTGCCGCTGGTACTTCGATCATGATGCCAACCTTGATATCCTTGTTGAAATCCTTACCCTCAGCCTCCAGTTCCTCCTTACATTCACTAAGCATAGCATTCGCTTGCTTCACTTCCTCAACGGAAGCAATCATAGGATACATGATGTGAATATCACCAAACGCACTAGCTCGTAATAAGGCACGCAATTGTACCTTAAAGATGTCTGGACGATTTAAGGATATACGAATAGCGCGATATCCTAGGAATGGATTCATTTCACTTGGTAAATCAAGGCATTTCAATTCCTTGTCTCCACCGATGTCCATGGTACGGATAATAACAGGCTGCCCCTTCATATCTTGGGCTACCTTTTTATACTCTTCGAATTGTATTTCTTCTGCAGGCAATTCGTCATTTTCCATGTAAAGGAATTCTGTACGATACAAACCAATACCTTGTGCGCCCATAGTGAGCGCATGTTTAGCATCCTTCGCCTTACCAATGTTGCCGAATAGTTCTACATGATGACCATCAATGGTAGTAGCTTCAAGATTAGCGGATTCGCGTAACCGTTTTAACTCTTCTTGGAACGCCAACGCTTGATTTGTATACTCCGTCCAATCCGCATCAGATGGATTGATTTCCACGATACCATCCGTACCAAGAACGACTGCCTTATCGCCATCTGCAAAGCTTTCAATATCACCAACGCCCATAACTGCAGGAATCTCTAAGGTGCGAGCCATAATAGCCGCATGAGATGTAGGGCCACCTGCTGCCGTAACGATACCTTTTACTACCGCTTTATCAAGGGATGCCGTATCAGATGGTGCCAAATCATGAGCCACCAAGATAACTTCGCCAGAAATATGGGACAAACCGCGAGGATTCATACCTAATATATTGCGCATCAAACGATCGCCGATATCCTTAATATCTGCACCGCGTTCACGCATGTAGGCATCTTCCATACCGAGGAAGATATTGGCAAAGGTTTCAATTGTTTGAGCCGTAGCCGCTACCACATTCATATGGCTAGACTCAACAAGGGATTTAATTCCGTCAGATAAGGATGGGTCTTGAGCAATTTGCATATGCGCTTCAAAAATAGCCGCCTCTTCTGGCCCCATTTCATCCAACGCTTTTTTACGAATAGTATCCAATTGTTTTAAGGTAGATGCCATAGCAGTTGCAAACTTGCCAATTTCTTCTTCTACCTTGTCTTCCGTTACATTGTAATCAGGAATGACAATTTCCTCTTGAATATATCTATATACATTGCCTACTGCAACGCCACGAGATCCAGAAATCCCTTGAATTCGCATATGTGTTCCTCTTTCTATTACGATTAACTACATTACTCTTTATTTTATCATTTCTCTGTTAAACAATAAAGTAATCCAAATACCTATACTCCCTTAAATAACCGTCCCATATGGGGCATTTTTTGTTTTACTATAACTCTCAATAAACGTTGTAAGCTTTCCTTATTTTCCCTTTATTTTGCTATAAATTTATACGATTCCATGCCATGCTTAGGACCTATTTATGATATAATATTATAATATAGAATATATAATAATAAACATATGAGACTTTCACGGGCTTCATGGTGAAAGTCTTACTTATTGATAGGAGACTTTATGAAATTAACGAAAATGCATGGTCTCGGCAATGACTTCATCCTCTTTGCCGACCCACAAGGGACGTCTAAAGACTACACAGACCTCGCCATCCGCCTTTGCGATCGTCGCACGGGTATTGGTGCTGATGGTCTTGCTATCCTAGTTCCTTCCGAAACCTGTGATGTGCGCATGCGCATCATCAACTCCGATGGTAGTGAAGCAGAAATGTGCGGTAATGCCATCCGTTGCTTTGCCAAATACGCTTATGAACACGGTGAAACAACGAAGGAGACTTTCACCATTGAAACCTTAGCTGGCGTAATGAAGCCTACATTGACTATCGAAAACGGTATAGTCACACAAGTTACTGTAGACATGGGCAAACCATTTTTTAAGGCCCAAGACATTCCTATGAATGTAAACATGGATAAGGTTATCGACGTAGACCTCAATGTAAACGGTGAAACCGTAACAGTGAGTTCTGTATTGCTCGGTGTGCCTCATACGGAGGTATTCATCGACGACATTACAAAAGCCCCTGTTACAACACAAGGCCCTATCCTTGAAAAGCACGATGCCTTCCCTGCCAACACCAATGTAAACTACATTGAAGTGGTAAACGACAAACACATCAAGGTGCGCACATGGGAACGCGGCGCTGGCGCTACTTTAGCTTGTGGAACAGGATCTTGTGCCTCTGCCGCTATGTCCTTTGAAAAGGGCTTAACAGGCCGCGAAGTAGATGTGGAACTCTATTTAGGAACATTGCATATTTCATACTTGGAGGATGGCACGGTGCTCATGACAGGCCCGGCTGAGGAAGTCTTCGAAACAGAACTTCCTATCGATTAAAATGAAGTGGTTACAACTTATATTAAATGCGTTCCTAAGGTACCAACAGGGTCGCACACTCATACCACGGAATATAGAGCCCCTTTTGGGACTACTTGCATCCATTCTCGTCATCCTCATAGCCGTAGCCAATAGCATCGCTATTGGTTATGCCTTGATTGTCGTATGGAGCATCATGGCCTACGTGTTCTACCGCAAAGGATATGCCCTAAAAGAATTATTAAACCTATCTTGGACAGGTGCGAAAACATCCATCATAGTGATGCAAATCTTCCTTCTCATCGGTTGGCTCATCGCCATGTGGCAAGCAGCAGGCGTTATTCCTATGATTATCGCCACAGGTATCGATTTAATTGATCCATCCATCTTTATCGTCTGTGCCTTTTTAATAACAGCCATAGTGAGTATGCTGTTAGGTACTGCACTGGGCACTGTAGGAACGATAGGCATCGTACTCATCACCATGGCAAGAGCTGGAAGTATTCCAGAAAATATCGTAGTTGGTGCCATTATTGCAGGTGCTTACTTTGGTGATCGAAACGGTCCACTATCCTCTAGTGCATCTCTTGTAGCGGCCTTGACCCATACAAAGGTATCGACGAATATTCCCATTATGTTTAAAGATGGTATTCCAGCACTCATCATCTCTACAGTGTTGTATCTATTACTATCTCAGTGGTACCCACTCAATTACGAAAATAGTTTACTATCCGATACAATTCACTTTATTTTCAATATCGATTGGACATTATGGATTCCAGTCATCATCGTCATTGGTCTATTGCCTTTGAAAGTATCTATCCGTTGGCCTATCGGACTCAGTGCATTAGCGGCGGCCATTCTAGCCTATACCAATCAGGATGCGAGCCTCTCAGAGTTGGGATGGTATACCTTAACAGGCTTTGAACTACCGCACTATAATCCACTAGCTAATATCATTCATGGCGGCGGTCTACAAACGATGTTTATCCCTACCCTTTCAATTTTTATGGCTACTGCCATTTCAGGCATGCTCGAAGGGGTTGGCTTCTGGAACGATATACGACAACTGTTAGAGCGAGCTAAAACACGGAGCGATGTATTTGCTGCCAATGTAGGTCTTGCTTTCTTAACAGGTGCGGTTGGATGCAGCCAAGCTATTGCGGTAGTTATGACGCACTCTATTATGCGTATTACCTACGCACAGCGAGGTATTCAAGACGAAGATGTAATGCTAGACTTTGAAAATAGTGGCATTCTCATCGCTCCATTACAACCATGGAATATCGCTGCCTACGTGCCCATTGTCATGATGGGTACAAGTTCAACAGGTTATGTACCATTTGCCTTCTTCCTATATCTAGTACCACTCATCTATTGGTTACGATTACGGAAGCAAGATCAACCAATCATACGCTAATTAGTATTATCTCAAAAGGGGAAATTGTATGATTTATACCATTACCTTTAATCCAGCTCTCGATTATATCGTGCGCCTTGATCACCTCAAGACGGGTACTATTAATCGCACCATCCAAGAATACGTTCTCGGTGGTGGCAAAGGTATCAACGTATCTATCGTGCTCAACAATCTTGGCATGGATACGACAGCACTCGGCTTCATCGCAGGGTTTACAGGCGAAGAAATCGTAACACAACTCAAGAAATTCGGCGTGAAAGAAGATTTCATCCGGCTTCGCGAAGGATTAACCCGCATCAATGTTAAGGTAAAAGCCTCTGATGAGGAAACAGAGATTAATGGCCGCGGCCCAATCATCGGTACCGACGAATTAGAAGCTCTATACAAACAGCTTGATGCGTTGACCGAAAAGGACACCTTAATCCTTGCTGGCAGCATTCCTTCTAGCCTACCAAGCGATATGTACGAACTCATTATGGAGCGCTTACAACATAAAAATATTCGCATCGTAGTCGATGCTACAAAGGATCTACTCACAAAAGTCTTGCCTTATAAACCATTTTTAATTAAGCCAAATAATCACGAGCTTAGTGAAATCTTTGGGCGCACTTTATCTACAAAAGATCAGCTTGTAGAAGCAGCAAAAACATTGCAAGAGAAAGGCGCACAACACGTGCTCATCTCCATGGCTGGTGATGGTGCTATTTTGGTGTCCGCTGACGGCACTGTATATACCAGTCCTGCCCCTAAAGGAACTCTCGTGAATTCCGTGGGTGCTGGCGACTCCATGGTAGCCGGCTTTATTACGGGCTATGAAAAGACGGGTGACTTACAAGAGGCGCTCTATTGGGGTATCTCCAGTGGCTCTGCCTCCGCTTACTCTGAAAACCTCGCAACCCTTGAAGAAGTAGAAACACTGCTTTCACAAGTACGAGTTAAATAGTTTTATATTTTATGTGCATCAAGGAGTACACATATGAAAATCACTGATCTATTAAAACCTCAATCTATCCTACTGAATGCAGATCCTGTCACAAAAGCTGACGCCATTTACACCTTAGGTGAATTGATGGACAAAGGAGGCTATTTGACAGACAAGGCAGAATATTTAAAAGCTGTCTTCGCTCGTGAAGAGTCTGGTTCTACAGGCCTTGGCGACGGTATTGCCACACCACATGCTAAATCTGCAGGAGTAAAAGAACCAGGCCTCGCCGCTATGGTTGTACCTAATGGGGTAGACTTTGAAGCATTAGATGGTCAACCTTCTCGCCTATTCTTCATGATTGCGGCTCCAGAAGGCGCCGCTGACACTCATGTTGAGGTATTGAGCAAACTAGCAACTATGGTGATTGACCCAGACTTCAAAGAAGCCCTAATTCAAGCGGCTACTGTTGATCGATTCTTAGAGCTCATTACAGCTAAAGAAGAAGGAAACTTTGACCCATCCGTAGAAGGATATATCAAACCAGCAGAGGATCAAAAAGCAACCAGCATTACCGATGCTATCGAAGCAAAGGCTACAGAAGCAATTGAAAAGGTAGCACCTAAGATTTCTGTAGATAACCCGCATTATGATGTACTTGCTGTTACTGGCTGCCCTACAGGCATTGCACATACCTATATGGCGGCTGAATCTTTAGAACGCAAAGCTAAAGAAATGGGTGTTTCTTTAAAAGTAGAAAAGAATGGTGCATCTGGTGTTAAAGACGCTCTTACAGCAGAAGAAATCGAGCACGCTAAATGCATTATCGTAGCTTCTGACCGTCAAGTAGAGATGGCACGCTTTGATGGCAAACCTATGATTCAAACTAAGGTTGCGAACGGCATCAATAAAGCGGAAGAGTTATTGCGTGAAGCTATGGCTGGTACAGCACCTGTATACCATGCTTCCCCATCTGACAAAAATGGTGCAGTGGCTGCATTCGATGCGGCAGATAACTTTGGTCGTCAAATCTACAAACATTTGATGAATGGTGTCTCCCACATGTTGCCATTCGTTATCGGTGGCGGTATCTTAATTGCCCTTGCCTTTTTATTCGATGTATTCGACCCAGCAAATCCTAAAAACTTTGGTTCCGGTACACCTCTTGCAGCTTTCTTAATGCAAATCGGTGGCGCTTCCTTTGGCTTCATGTTACCCGTATTAGCGGGTTACATCGCTATGAGTATTGCGGACCGTCCAGGTCTTGTAGCTGGTTTTGTTGGAGGCTTATTAGCTAACCAAGGTGGCTCTGGTTTCCTAGGTGCATTGATTGCCGGTTTCGCAGCAGGTTATTTGGTATTATTAGTTAAGAAATTAGTATCTGGTTTACCTCAAGCCTTAGAAGGTACAAAACCGGTTCTCTTCTATCCTGTACTTGGCGTATTATTCATCGGTATCGCTATTACCTTTATCATCAATCCTCCTGTATCCGCACTTAACCACTGGTTGATGGACTCCTTGCAATCCATGGGCACAACGAGCCGCGTATTATTAGGACTTATCTTTGGTGCTATGATGTCAGTTGACATGGGCGGCCCTGTAAACAAAGCGGCTTATGTTATCGGTACTGGTGCTCTTGCAACTGGCGAATACGGTATTATGGCGGCTGTCATGGCAGGCGGTATGGTTCCTCCATTGGCAATCGCTCTTTGTACTACATTCTTCCCTAGCCGCTTCACAGAGGCTGAACGTAAATCTGGTATTACAAACTACATCATGGGCCTTTCCTTCATCACAGAAGGTGCCATCCCATTTGCAGCAGCCGATCCAGTTCGCGTATTACCAGCTTGTATTATCGGTGCTGGTACAGCCGGTGCGTTATCCATGTTCTTCGAATGCACACTACGCGCTCCACACGGCGGCATTTTTGTAGTACCAACAATTGGTAATCCACTACTATACCTTGCGTCCATCGCAATCGGTTCCGTTGTGGCTTGCTTTATCTTAGCACTTGTAAAGCCAAGCTTAAAAAATAGTATCACAAAATAAATCATTAAAATTAACCATCAATTATAGCTTATATATGATTGATTGATGGCTGATAATTGTTGATTGTTTATGATGAGTTTCGCGATTAGCAGTTAGTAACTAATAGTTAACATTTAGCGACTAATTGATTAATGACTCTTATCGATGGTGAAAGCTGGTGTCACACCAGTAGATATAGTAAAAGGACTAGAATATACGTATTCTGAACTGACCTAAAATTGGACACAATTTTGGAACAACAATTCAGAAGTATACGTGATCTAGTCCTTTTCTGATATTCAAAAATAATTAATATTATTTTATATTTTATAATCTAGACTACTTTCAAAAGTGGAAGCAAGTCCTCAAAATTGTACAATCACATCGATTTATGTTAAACTATATAAATATTAATAAACTTTAAAATTATAAACTATTATTAGAAATCTAGTTCGGAGAGCTAATTCATGAAATCATCCAAAAATTGTAAGGTCACTGCTGCATTTCTTGCTGCAGCTGCATTGGGTGGTGTTGCCCATGCAGAGCCTACACTTAACATGAATGATTTAGTAGGTACGAGTACCAGTGCTGAATCAACGACACAGAGTCCTACAAGTGTAGCAACTCCAGTCGTGAAACCAATTGCAACTCAGCCAGTCTTACCAGCTACACCACAACCGGCCACCGTTGTACAACAACAAACACCACCGATGGCACAACCTCAACCATCCTACGTGATGCAACCAGCAACGGTTAGCCCTGTACAAACTCAACAAGTTACACCATTGCAATCAGTACCGCAACAAGTAGTACCAATGCAATCTCAACAACAGGTTCAAACTCAACCTCAGTATGTTGTCAATAAAGATACAAAAACTGTCATGGAGCCTACATTAGCAATGCACAGTTTGATAAATGTACAACGAAAAACTGAACCTGTTACTGTAGAGAAACCAGTGGATGGTAAGCAACAAGTACAAACTACACAAGTAGAGCGTACGCCTGTTGTTATTCAACAAGAATCCATAGCTCCATTAACTGTATCAAATACTACAGTAACAAAAGCCGTAGTAGCAAAACAGAGGCTTACGATTCGAGATATTCAACGAGCTGAGCGTGAGCGTCTAGCTCAACTAGCCGCTGAAGAAGCATCCCAACAAGAAAATTTATCACAAGCTGATCAACAACAACTTGCTCAAAAGCAAGCTGAAGCACAACGGCAAGCCGCACTACAATCACAACAACAAGCAGAAGCCCAACGGCAAGCAGCTTTGCAGGCGGAACAAGAACGTGTGGTAGCTCAACAAGCAGAGGCTCAACGCCAAGCGGCTTTACGTGCTGAGCAGGAACGTATTGCGGCCCAACAAGCTGAGCAAGCGCGTATTGCAGAAGAACGTCGTCAAGCGGCAGAGCTGGAACGCATTCGTATCCAAGAGGAACAACGCCGTATTGCTGAGCAACAGGCGGAACAAGAGCGTATCGCTGCTCAACAAGCTGAAGCTCAACGTCAAGCGGCTATTAGAGCGGAACAAGAACGTATCGCCGCTCAACAAGCCGAAGCGCAACGTCAAGCCGCTATTAGAGCGGAACAAGAACGTCTTGCCGCTCAACAAGCCGAAGCGCAACGCCAAGCAGCTATTAAAGCTGAACAAGAACGTATCGCCGCTCAACAAGCAGAAGCGCAACGGCAAGCCGCTATTAAAGCTGAACAAGAACGTATCGCTGCTCAACAAGCTGAGGCTGAACGCCAAGCCGCTTTAAAAGCTGAACAAGAGCGTATTGCCACTCAACAGGCTGAAGCTCAACGCCAAGCAGCTATTAAAGCTGAACAAGAACGTATCGCCGCTCAACAAGCTGAGGCGCAACGGCAAGCCGCTATTAAAGCAGAACAAGAACGTATCGCCGCTCAGCAAGCCGAAGCGCAACGCCAAGCAGCTATTAAAGCTGAACAAGAGCGTATTGCCGCTCAACGGGCTGAAGCTCAACGCCAAGCAGCTTTAAAAGCTGAACGTGAGCGTATCCTCGCTCAACAGGCTGAAGAAGAACGCTTAGCGGCTGAAGAAGCAGCTCGCCAACGTGCTGAAGCCGCCGCTAAAGCTGAAGCCGAACGACAAGCAGTTATTAGAGCAGAACAAGAACGTATGGCAGCTCAACAGGCTGAAGCTCAACGCCAAGCAGCTATTAAAGCAGAACAAGAACGTATCGCCGCACAACAGGCTGAAGCTCAACGCCAAGCAGCTTTAAAAGCTGAACAAGAGCGTATCGCGGCCGAGAAAGCTAAAGCTGAACGCGAAGCCGCTATAAAAGCGGAGCAAGAACGTATTGCTGCTAAACAAGCGGAACTTGCAAGACAAGCTGTGATCCAAGAAGAACAAGAACGTTTAGCTGCTGAACAACTAGCAAAAGAAGAAGCGGCAGCTGCAGCTAAAGCTCAGGCTGAAGCAGAGGCAAAAGCTAAAGCAGAAGCAGACGCTGCAGCTAAAGCTCGGGCTGAAGCAGAGGCAAAAGCTAAAGCAGAAGCAGACGCTGCTGCTAAAGCGCAAGCTGAAGCAGAGGCAAAAGCTAAAGCAGAAGTAGATGCTGCTGCTAAAGCTCAGGCTGAAGCCGAGGCTAAGGCTAAAGCTCAATCTGAAGCCGAAGCAAAAGCTAAATCTGACGCAGAGACTAAACAGGTTCAAGAAAGTAAATTACCGCAATCTTATGTAAACGCTCGTAATGAAGCTTCCACAAAGGGCTCTACTGTTACAGAAGAGAAAAATATTCTCTCCCAACCAATTGAACCCCCATTGCAAGCTGATGCGTCTGCAAAGATTAGTCTTGCTTTCGACGCGAAAAATTATGAATCCATGTCTACCACAGTAGATAATAAGGAAATTAAATATCGCGCCTTCGAGTATATCCCTTACGTGGCTAATCCAATCGACATAGATCAGCAATACATGAACATTTATGTACCAGAGGAATATTTCAACAACGGTACAATCAATGGTTACAATACCCAAACAGCCCCTATCTTCATGCCAAATGCAGTAGGTGGTTACATGCCGAGCCAAGCTATGACGCCTAAGGTGGAAAATGGAAAACCTAACAGTGTTCTTTACGCATTATCCCGTGGTTATGTAGTAGCTTCCCCATCTACTCGTGGTCGTACCAATAAAGCTTCCGATGGCAACTTCATCGGTAAGGCCCCGGCAGTAATCGTTGACTTACAAGCGGCTACAGCCTACTTACACGCTAACGATTCCGCTATGCCAGGTAATGCAAACCGCATTATCACAAATGGTACAAGTGCAGGCGGTGGTGTATCCTTGTTACAAGGTGCAACTGGTAACAGTTCCGACTTCCAACCATATTTACAAGCATTAGGTGCAGCTACAGCGGCAACTAATGTATACGCAGTATCTGCGTATGCCCCTATCACTAACCTTGATGCGGCTGATATGGCTTACGAATGGAGCTATAATGGTATCACATCCTTTAACAAAGTAACTATGGGCCAAGGCGAATTACCACAAGCTAATGTAGGTGGCAACTCTGCTCCACCACAACGCACGATGCAACGTGTAAACTTGAATGCAGACGATCTATCATACTCTAAAATGCTCAGCGAACACTTCCCTGATTACGTAAATAACTTACAATTACGTGACTCTCTAGGTCGTGTACTAAAACTTGACAAGAACGGTAACGGTACTTTCAAAAATTATGTAAAAGAATTTATTGTTGCTGCCGCTAATAAAGCAGCAGCTAAAGGTACTGATTTATCCAAGCATACATACCTTGTACGAGATAATAAAACAGGAACTATCAAAGACATAAACTGGGAAGCATATAACCACTTTGTAAGTCGCTCAAAAGCGCCTGGTGCCTTTGACTCTCGTGCTAATGATACAGGTGAAAACAATCTATTTGGTACAAGTACTACAGATAATAATCACTTTACCATTACTGCTGCATTACACGATTCAACAGCTAACCAAGATGTATACGTAGAAAATGCTAAGATCGTTACTATGATGAACCCAATGAACTATCTTGGTTCTCCTGCTGCGACAAATGCACGATTCTATCGTATTCGTTATGGCACAGCCGACAGCAATACATCTGTTGCAATTCCTTTAATCGTAGGTACACGTGCTCAAAACCTTGGGTACAGAGTAGATATGGCAACACCATTTGATGTAGATCACTCTGGTGACTACGATTTAGAAGAATTATTCAACTGGATGGATAATATCGTTAAAAACGGTAGATAATTACAATTAAATACATACCAAAATACTAAAGGAGCTACCTAGTAGCTCCTTTTTCATATACAATTATAAATTTTCTTATGTGTTCAATTATAAATGTTCTTGTGAAAGTCCCGCTCCGACTATGAATAATCTGCACCATTATTTAATCAGTACATCACCCTATTATATTATAAAAGAATTCAAACAAAAAAGGATGCCCCCTGTAAAATACAAGGGGGCATCTATGTATTTGAGCAAGTAAATACTATACATCCAGAAAAATCGATGCATAGTACTAAGCAAGAGACTACTTAATTATATTAAGGTAAAAGCAATTATTATGCTTTCACCATGATAGGCGATTAAACTTCAGGGAACAATGCTGTAGATAAGTAGCGTTCGCCTGTATCAGGGAGAATTACTACAATATTTTTGCCTTTATTTTCAGGGCGTTTTGCCAATTCTTGAGCCGCCCAAAGCGCAGCACCAGAGGAAATACCTACCAATACGCCTTCTGTGTGACCGAAAGCTTGAGATGTAGCAAAAGCATCCTCGTTAGAAACTTGGATTACTTCATCGTAAATGTTAGTATCCAATGTATCTGGAATGAAGCCAGCACCTAAGCCTTGGATTTTGTGAGGGCCTGGTTTACCATTAGACAATACAGGAGAATCTGCTGGTTCTACGGCAACCACATGTACATCAGGGTTTTGTTCTTTCAAGTAGCGACCTGCACCTGTCAACGTACCGCCTGTACCAACACCAGACACGTAGATATCTACGGTACCATCAGTATCTTGCCAGATTTCAGGACCAGTTGTTCTGTAGTGAATTGCAGGATTAGCTTGATTTACGAACTGACCTGCTTCAATAGCGCCGGCTGTAGCCGTTACGATTTCCTTAGCTTTTGCAATAGCGCCTTTCATGCCAAGAGAACCGTCAGTCAATACGAGCTGAGCACCATAACCAAGCATTAATTTACGGCGTTCAATGGACATTGTTTCAGGCATTACGATTACAACTTTATAGCCAAGCGCAGCACCTACAGCAGACAAGCCAATACCAGTATTACCAGATGTAGCCTCTACAATTGTACCGCCTGGTTGTAATTCACCAGATTCAACTGCAGCTTGAATGATTGCTGCTGCGATACGGTCTTTTACGGAACCGCCTGGGTTGAAGTATTCCAATTTTGCGAAAATATTAGCGTTTGCACCATATTTCTTACCAAAACGTGTAGCAGCTAATAATGGTGTTTTACCGATTAATTCAACAAAAGATTTTGCAATTTTAGACATAGTGGTCACTCCTTATTAAATAGAACCATCCCAATTATCATATTTTGTATCAAGTTTTGCGTAAGTCCCATCGATTACATCTTGAAGAGTTACATTTTCTAAATAATCATGAATATAGTTTTGTAATCCTGCCCAGAAACCAACGGTCCGTTCGTTGATCACTGTATCAGTACTCACCCCTTCGTCAAGGGTAGAGATGATAGCCATAGATTCCTCTGTAGCAAGCAAAATCTCAATAATGGTATATTCTTTAGGGCTTTTAGATAAGCGATAGCCGCCATACTTACCGCGGATACTATCCACTAGTTTTGCAGCGCCTAAACGAGCTACGATACCTTCTAGGTATTTTTCAGATATGCCTTGTCGTTCTGCTACAGATCGCAAGGAGACAGGTTTATCTTGACCTTGCTCTGCCAAATCGATGAGGACCATCAATGCATACCGACCTTTTGTGGAAATCCTCATATATTTTGCCTTTCTTTGTAAACGTTAGTGTTAAACACACCCCATATTATAAAGTACTTATATTATATTTATAAAACCTTTCATATTAATAGGAATTAATTTCATTATAGACCACTCACTATAAAAATGCAAGAACTTATTTCCTACTTTTATAAAGGGATATTTACTTATCCTATATTTATTGAGTTTATCCTATATTTTAACTTAATAACTTGCCTTGTAGAAAGCTCAAGTTATTATACTTTTGTTAACTCGCAACACAACGAAGTAAGAATAATCTTATAACACAAAAGGACCAGCCCGAAGGCCAGTCCTTTTGCGTATAGTTTGTAGTTTGTTATATGAGGTTTACCATGATGAATTGGAGAGGGTTCATCTGGTATTGGGACTTACCGTATCGTCAGGAAAACAATACGCGCCCGTGTTTATGTCATTTGAGGAGTTGTCTAGATTACTCTAGCATTTAAGTATAAGTTTCTTAATTAGATTTTACCTACAAGATCAAGACCTGGTTTCAAAGTATCTTTACCTGGTTTCCAACGTGCAGGGCACACTTGATCGCCATGTTTAGCTACGAATTGAGCAGCTTGTACTTTGCGAACTAATTCTTCAGCGGAACGGCCGATACCCATATCATGAATTTCTGCTGTACGCACGAAACCTTCTGGATCTACTACGAATGTACCACGGTAAGCCATAGCAGATTCTTCTTGGAATACATCGAAGAAGTCAGCCAATTCATGTTTTTTGTCAGCTAACATGTAGTACTCGATTTTATTGATGCTTGGAGAAGCATCAGACCATGCTTTGTGAACGAATTCGGAGTCACAAGATACAGAGTAAACTTCGCAACCCAATTCTTTCAACTCTGCATAAGAGTTTTGTACGTCTTCCAACTCAGTAGGGCATACGAATGTGAAGTCTGCTGGATAGAATACGAATACAGACCATTTACCCAACACGTCTGCAGTGCTAACTTTTACCAATTCAGGTTTTTTGAAAGCATCAAGTGTAAATTCAGGAAGTTGTTTACCAATAATAGACATGTTATGTCCTCCTTATTTGAGTTCCATATGTAACGAATATATTTATATTGGTGTACTTAACACCACATCTATATCTATCTTTGTCTATATAATAACAAATATCATTCAATATTGCAAGCGTTATTTTTAAATTTATCGATATATTTTTCCAACATTTTCGATGTAAGCAAAAAAAAGAAGAAAAATGCTCATTTCTGAGCATCTTTCTTCTTTTTACGTACTACAACAGACTTACTGTTCACAGTAGCGTGATCAAAAGCTATTAAACCCGCTATATTAGCAAGCCCTCTCCGTGCTATGTGACCAGTTGTAGATTGTTCTTTTCCCGATTTACCATATACAAACTGCTCTAGTTTGAGTGCAGCTAATATAAATAAACCTATAATAGATAAAATAGATTCCATCGCTTTAATCTATTTTTTTAGTTCTAAGATTGCATCTACGAAACCACGGAATAATGGATGTGCATTATTTGGGCGAGATTTAAGTTCTGGATGTGCTTGTGTGCCAATGAAGAATGGATGATTCTTCACTTCAATACTTTCAACGAGACGGCCATCTGGAGATGTACCAGAAATTACGAGGCCTGCATCAGTCAATTGTTGACGATATTCATTGTTGAACTCATAGCGATGGCGATGACGTTCATAAATCAAATCTTCTCCATAAGCCTCGTGAGTTTTCGTACCGGCTTCCACTTTGCATGGATAGATACCTAAACGCATTGTACCGCCTTTTTTATCTACATCAACTTGATCACTCATCAAGTCAATTACTTTGTACTTAGCATTTTCGTCGAATTCGCTAGAGGTTGCTCCTTCCATGCCACATACGTTACGAGCAAATTCCATAACTGCAGATTGCATGCCGAGGCATAGGCCGAGATATGGAATATTGTTTTCACGAGCATATTGGATTGTACGAATTTTACCTTCTACACCACGGGACCCAAATCCACCAGGTACGATGATACCTTCAACACCTTCAAATACCTCTTTAGGATCTACAGATGTATCATCAAGTTCTTCAGAGTCAATCCAACGAATATTCACTTTAGTACCCGTAGCAATACCAGCATGATCTAGAGCTTCAACTACGGATAAATACGCATCATGCAATGCTACATACTTACCAACGATAGCAACTGTAATATCTTTATTAGGATTCAAAATTTTATGAACCATTTCTTTCCATGCAGTCATATCACATGGACGATCTTCAAGACCTAATTTTTTGATAACAATATCGTCAAGGCCTTGATCTTGCATCATCAATGGCACTTCATAGATGGAACTACAAGTTTGGTTTTCAATAACTGCTTCTGGTTCTACGTCGCAGAACAACGCAAGTTTTTCTTTCATTTCATCAGAAATGTGTTTTTCGCTACGGCATACCAAAATATCTGGTTGAATACCAATGCTGCGCAATTCTTTTACACTATGTTGTGTAGGTTTTGTTTTCAACTCGCCTGCGGCATTGATGTAAGGCACTAATGTAACGTGAATGTAAAGTACGTCGTTACGACCTACTTCTTTTTTCACTTGGCGAATAGCTTCCATGAATGGCAAGCTTTCAATATCACCTACGGTACCACCAATTTCAGTAATAACTACATCAGCATTATCCTCTTTACCTACACGGTAAACATTTTGTTTAATTTCATTTGTAATATGTGGAATTACTTGTACAGTGCTACCTAGGTAATCACCTTTGCGCTCTTTATTAATTACAGACCAATATACTTTACCAGCTGTAATATTGGAACGTTTACTAAGGTTAATATCGATAAAGCGTTCATAATGGCCCAAATCAAGGTCCGTTTCGGCGCCATCATCTGTTACAAATACTTCACCATGTTGGTAAGGGCTCATCGTACCCGGATCGATATTAATGTATGGGTCAAATTTTTGAATCGTTACATTGAAACCACGGTTTTTTAGTAAACGACCCAAAGATGCTGCTGTAATTCCCTTCCCAAGAGAAGAAACAACGCCGCCAGTTACGAAAATATACTTAGTTGCCATGATGCCTCCCACCTATTACATTTTTTCCGGAGCGGAAATACCTAAAATACCCAAGCCTTGACGAAGAACGAGGGCAATCGCTGTAATTAATCCAAGACGAGCTTGTTGTAATGCTGGATCTACGCCAATGATACGACCTTGACGGTAGAACGAATGGAACATGCTTGCCAAATCGTATAAGTACCGAGCAATACGATGAGGTGCACGATGTTCAGCAGCTTGAACGACCTCTTCCGGATATTCAGCTAATTTCTTAATTAATTCTAATTCCATTTCACTTGTAAGCGTTGTGAAATCAGTTTCACTATAATCGCCAAATGCAATGCCAGCTTCACGCACTTGGTTGTAAATGCTGTGAATACGAGCATGAGCATATTGGATATAATACACTGGGTTGTCATTACTACGAGATTTTGCCAAGTTAATATCGAAATCAAGTTGGCTATCCAAGGAACGCATCAAGAAGAAATAGCGAGACGCATCTACGCCAACCTCTTCGATCAATTCATCTAATGTAACACTATCGCCACTACGTTTAGACAATTTAACAAGTTGTCCGTCACGGAACAATGCTACCATTTGTAATAACAATACTGTTAATTTATCAGGGTCATAACCAAACGCCGCCATAGCCGCTTTTACACGACATACATAGCCATGATGGTCAGCGCCCCAGATATCAATCATTTCTTTAAAGCCACGATCAAATTTATTGCGATGATACGCAATATCTGCCGCCAAATATGTAGGAACCCCATTATCACGAATAACTACGCGGTCTTTATCATCACCATAATCAGTAGATTTTAACCATAAAGCACCGTTTTTTTCATAAACTTTGCCAAGGGCCTTTAATGCCTCTACGGAATGATGAATCTCATCCGTTTCATGAACTGTACGTTCAGAGAACCAATTATCAAAAGTAACGCGGAAGTTTCTTAATGTTTCCTCTAAGCGAGCTAATTTTTCTTTTAAGCCCTCTTCCTTAAACAAGGCTACACGATCTGCTTCGTTCATAGCATTTAATTTATCAAAGCCTTCGCGTTCTGCAATCGCTTTCGCTGTTTCAATAATATCTGGGCCACGATAGCCATTTTCAGGGAACACTAAAGCCCCTTCTGGAATATCGAACTCAGGCATAGAACCGTCTTCATTGCGTTTAGGTGGGAATACTAATGTAGCACCTTGTAACTCTTGGAAACGGTACTCAATGGAAATAGCCATGTTGTCGATTTGATTACCTGCATCATTGATATAGTACTCGGATTGTACATTATAACCCGCTGCACGTAACAAGTTTACAAGAGCACTACCGTACGCAGCACCGCGACCATGACCAACATGCAATGGACCTGTTGGGTTTGCACTTACGTACTCTACTTGAATTGTATCGCGCGCACGCAATGGTTGAACACCATATTCAGTACCAGCATTCAAAATGGCTTTTAACGTATCGTACACCATATCAGATTTCAAAAAGAAATTAATAAAACCTGCGCCGGCAACCTCAGCACGTTCAAGCCAATCAAAATTCATATGACTAATCAAAGCTTCAGCAATGGCTCGAGGATTTTGACGAGCTACACGAGCGGATTGCATAGCGATGTTTGTAGAAAAATCACCGAATTCCTTTTGAGGTGGCACTTCGAGAACGATTTCTGGATATTCCCCAGCCGGCAAATCACCGCTGTTAATCGTATCTTGTAATGCCTGTTCAATCCCCGATTTCAGGATTTCCTTCATGTCCATGCTCTATATCCTCCCGCACGTCTATATCTAACTGATTATAAAATTGCCATTCACCTTCAACGGAAATATCATATCCTAAATGAACATGACCTACGCCATCATGAAAGTCTACTGTTAATTCATGAGTATTTACAGCCATATGTAAATCACCATATGGTGTTTCATATACGGCTTCACGTTCTTCACCACGGACGTATTGATGACGCATATTGACAGCCCCTGTTCGGAGCAACACGATAGAATCATCATGAATTTTAATGGTCGTCTTAACCCCATCCAATCCAGTCACACTAGATTCTTCATAACGCACATATTGAGCATTACCTTTTTCATGTGACGTACCTGGGGAAATCAGTTCCACTACGGTATCCTTGCCATCCATATCTCGTTGTACACTCTTTACGGACACTAGAACCCGCTTCATTTTCAACCTCCGTGGTAGTAATTAATCATCATATTATACCATAATCAAGGACTATTTTGCACCCTTAATGAGTCTCAATTTCTTAGTCTTCGTCATCCGTTTAATAGCATATTCCCTGCGTTGTGCTTCTTGTTTTTGGTGAAAGCTTTCAGCATATACCAAGGTCACAGGACGACGTCCTCGCGTATATTTTGCACCGCCTGGGATATGTCCATTGTGAGCATCTATTCGACGTTTGAGATCTGTAGTCCATCCACAATACAAAGAATCATCAGAGCAACGCACTAAGTAAATATAGTGCATTTCTTTTGATTCATCGCCTTGAACACTAGCGTCGTTCAAGATTGTATCACAATCTACAATTATACCTTGTACCTCTTGTGTAGATGCGCATTCACCAGAAAGAGACTCTTGAGAAGTACTTTTCTTATTTGCCATTTTTCGCATCATCAGTAATCGGCTCCAATGTAATGGTATTGATGATTACTGGTTCTACTGGCTTATCATTGCGACCGGTTTTAACCTTGCCGATTTTTTCAACTACATCCATGCCTTGTACTACAGTACCAAAGATGGTGTGTTTATTATCTAACCAATCCGTAGGTCCCAAGGTAATAAAAAATTGAGATCCTCCTGTATTAGGACCACGGTTAGCCATGGCTAGAACGCCCATTTTATTGAAGTGTAAATCATTGGAGAATTCATCAGGAATTGTATAGCCTGGGCCACCAGCACCTGTGCCATCAGGATCTCCACCTTGAATCATAAAGCCTTCGATAACACGGTGAAATGTCACACCATTATAGAAGCCTTTTTTCACGAGATAATCAAAATTTTTGACCGTAATCGGCGCTTTAGACCCTAACAAACGAACCTTAAATTGACCATAGTTTGTATCAAAGATAGCATATTCATCAGCAATTGGTGCGTTTGTAAAATTGGGCATAGCTACAGTTTCTGCTTTCACGGTGTTACCTTGTGGTTGTTCACCACTGTTTGTACCGCATGCAGTTGTACCAAGCACTGTAATCCCCAACATTGCGCATAAAGCCAAGCGTTTCCAGTTCATATGTCCCCCAAAATACTAATATTATATTTAACTAAAATGTAGATTTAAAATTTACATAGAAAAACCGCTCAACCCATGAGCGGCTCTTTTTTAGTATATCATATTATGGCACTATTGAGATTAAAAATATAAAAAAATAATATAACAATAAATAATAACAACAAAAAACAGAGCTTCAAAGGAGCTCTGTTTTTGTAATCCTCAGATAATCACGTAGTTAATTCGATTATTTAGAGTCAAATTGGTCTGGAGTTGTATTGTTATAAGACTCAATATAATTATTGAAATTCTCAATCATGTCGTTAAGGTTGTTTTCATTTGCATCGTTAAGTACTTGACGAACAGAACCAACTACAGAGTTATAAGAGTTAACAAGCACTTCTCCACGATCATTATTTATGCTCTTAAGCAATGTTTGAATTTCATTAAGTTCTTTTTCTACAGCTTGTTTGTCTGCATTTTTAGGAGCTTTTTCTACATTTTCTACAAGAGTAGTCAAGCGAAGCGTAGATTCCATTGCTGCTGCATAGCCTTTTTTACCGTCTTTTTTCAATTTTTCGATTTGTTTCTTAGTTTGTTCGGTGTTAGCTTTGTTAAGAGCATCATTGAACTTCGCATAAGCTGCATCAAATTTTTCTACTTGTGCTACGTATTTAGCTGCTAGTTCTTTACCTTTAGCACCACCATCATTCATATAGGCTTTAGAGTCATCATAAGCTTTCAAATCTTTGAATGTTGGTACTAATTCATTAAGAATATTTAATACATTATCGCGTTCTGTGTCAACTTCTTTAAATGTAGAACCTTCTTTTTTAGATTTTTCCAAAGCATCTTTTAAAGTATCATAGTGAGGTTGACGACCAATAGCACCTTCTTGGAAACCACCCTTTAGTTTAGCCAAACTATCTGCATAGTTTTGACCCCAAGTTGCATTATCACCATTGAAGCGATTTGTTGCATCAATAAGTGTATTAAGCTTAGCAGCTGCTTTCTCATCGCTACCGCCATCAACTACGGAGGATACTACGGAGCCAATGCCACCCGCTTTATCACTGCCACAACCAGAAACAAATAAACCTGCTGTCAATGCCGCTACACAAAGTAAAGTTGAAAATAATCTGCGTTTATTGTTCATATCTTCTCTTCTCCTTTTAACACATGAATATTGAACTAAGCGCATTATACTAACTATACTACACCAATTCTGTAGCCGCAGCTACAAAAATAAATCTTCATATAAACTTCACCTGGCTTAGGGGCATTAGCGATAATTAATCAATCCATTTAAAATGCTTACACGCATTATAAATGCCATCTTTATCACAGTCTGTAGTAATATAATCAGCCTTTGCCTTTAATTCAGGGCGCGCATTACCCATAGCAATATTTAGCCACTCAGGCCTAAACATAGACAGATCATTATACCCATCACCAAATACAACAGCTTGATTTGGCTGCATTCCAAAGTGTTCAAGCATATTACGAATACCCAACGCCTTTTCCATAGGCTCATATAGAACACAGCCATCACCATAACGAATGAGCTTATGTGTCATATGCTCGATATCCTTCTCCTCTTCCTCTCCTTCCTTGAAAAACACATAAATCTTATAAAATTCTTCAACACTATGAAAGTCAAAATTAGGGTCTACAGTTGTTTTAAATACATCCCAATTTGGATGCCACTCTAAAATTTCCTTATACGGCGTAATACGACCGAGTTTATTACGATCCGTTACGGCCCAAGGAATATTATGTGATTCTAAATACTCTAAATATTTAATACATGCATCACGATCCATACCTATCATGGATACCAATTCATTATTAACAGTGATACTGTGACCACCATCTGCTACGAAATCAGTAAGGCCTGCTTGCTCTGCGAAACGCTTAGCATCCACTTGAATACGACCAGTTGCTAAGGCTACACGATGACCACGACGCTTTAACTCATCTAAACTGTATTGAGCACTTTCAGGGATTTTACCTTCAGGCCATACAGCTAAGGTATTATCGATATCGAAAAAGAAAAACTTCTGTTCCACAGGCCCTCCTAATCGCGTCCACTCATCAGCTTAAACCGCTCTTTTTGTTTTACATCTGGATATTTTTCATGGTCCACATCACTCAAAAACATATCTAGTGGTCGTACATATAAGTCACGTTGATCATATAATTTTTGATATACCACGAACTGTTCACTCGTTTCCGAATGAGTTGCAACATCTAACACGTAATAGTACATGCCTTTAAAATGACGATATAAGCCACCCTTTACAATTTCTTGCATTTATAACCTCATCACATAACATACACAAATAGTTACAAACCATATTAATCAAGAGATTCCATATATTGAATAGCCTTAGTCAACATATCTGCTGTAATTTTATATGGAGATACATCAATATCATGAACAGATGTAGCCTTTTCAACAATTTGAGGAATATGCGATGCAGTAAGATCTAATTGTGAAAGTTTAGTAGGCCAACCTAATTCGCGATATACTGGCAACCACCGTTGTAACTCATCCATTTGTTGGTCAACGGTTAACAAAATAAGTAAGCCATAAGCTACTATTTCACCATGCAAATGATTTTCTTCTGTTTCTTTATTAGTAACACAGCCATAACATACAGCATGAGCCATGTTGCTATTATATGCCATAGGAACACAACCTGATACAACACCGGTAGTAAAGATAACAGTCATAGCAATGGTATCAAAGGCATCACTACGTTTATTAGCTTGACTATCTTTATAGGCTTGTATACCATGTGCTAAAATTGGTTCACTACACATAGAAGCTAGAGTAAGGCCTAACTGAGTATTATAGTCTTGCTCGCGACTGCGAGCAGAAAGATGAGTTTCATAGTGTTTTGCAATAGTATCTCCCATTCCTGCCCACAAGTAACGGCTTGGTGCTTCTACGAGAATATCAGCATCAATAAAGCAGTGCACAGGAGGATGATTTACAAAAGCTACGTCATCAAAAGTATGATCTGCCGTGTATACAGCTGCCACTTCTGACGTTGCCGCACAAGTAGACGCAATGGTTGGAATTGTAAAGAATGGTTTATCATCTAACTCTATAGCTACTACTTTTACCGTATCCATGGCCTTACCACCACCAACAGCAAACAAAAAGTCCGCATCTTTTACAGATGCCATTTGTGCAATTTCCTTGCCTCGAGCAAAAGTACACTCTCCACCAAAGTGGATAATATCTAGCACCTTAATCCCCGCTTTATCAAGCACTGGACGAATGTGTGGCAAAGCTTTAGAAAGAGCTGTTTCGCCACCGATGATAGCTACAGACTTGCCATATAATTTTGTAAACTTTGGAATAGCGTCAAATACATCATGACCTCCAAAACTATAACTAGGTAAACAATGAGTACTACGCATAAAATTTCCTTCCTTCTTTTATCATTTATATCCTTATTTATCCTTATTATAGAAACTTCTACACACAAAATCAATTTTATATGACAACAATCAAAACATAAAAAGGCTCTATACTCTCACAAAATGAAAGCATAGAGCCTTTATCTTTATTACTTATTATCGGAAGCAAGACCTTTATGGATAAGACCCACAACAAAGCCTAATACCGCAAAGCTTACCCAGCCCATACCAGCACTTTGAAATGGAATATATTGAGCAAAGAGCTGTTCCAAAGCTGTAGGTGCAATACCTGCAGTTTCAAGACCAGTCATGAGGGCAGAGATCATTGTGAAAGCCATAGTCCATGCATATACGCAACGACGACCACCAAACACATTATGAAGAAGTGCCAACAAGATGATTACGATAGTCAACGGATACAAGAGCATCAACACAGGAATTGCTGCACTGATGATTGTTTTCAAGCCAAACATGCTAAGACCAAACGCCGCTACAGAGAAAATTACTACATATAATTTGTAACTAATCTTTGGCGTCAACTTGTGGAAATATGTACCGCAAGAAGTGATAAGACCAATACTTGTAGACAAGCAAGCTAGCAAAACGATGATAGCCAAGATGATTTGACCGAACTCACCAAACAAATAGTTAGCACTTACGGACAATACAGGAGCCCCTGTCTCGAACAAACCAAAGCGTTCAACACTAGTAGCACCGATATTAGCGATAAATACGTAAACAATACCAAGAAGACCTACCGCAATAGCACCTACCTCCATTACCGTTTTTGTAATCACAGCACGAGATGTAGCACCGCTAAGACGAACAAAGTCGATTACAAGAATAGCAAATACTACGGAAGCTAAGGCATCCATTGTATTGTAGCCATCTAGGAAACCCTGTAATACAGCCGTTGGCGCATCACCATATGCCGGTTGTGGCACCGCATAACCACCAAGTGGAGTAATAAAGGATTTAACAATTAACAACAGAATTACAAGTAGTAAAGCTGGTGTCAAAATATTGCCGATACGGTTAACAAGTTTTTGCGGACTAATAGATAACCACAAAGAAATACCAAAGAATAATGCCAAGAAAATTGGTTCCATATTCATGCTTAAACCTTCAGCAAAAGGTTTAATTGCGATTTCATAAGCTACAGTACCAGTACGTGGCGTCGCAAACATTGGACCAATACTCAAGTATAAAGAAATTGTGTACAACAAGCCATAAATCGGATGAACACGACTTGCAAGTTCTTCAACATCTTTACAGGAAGAGTAACCCATCGCTGCAACCCCTAAGAGTGGAAGGCCTACACCAGTTAATACGAAACCGAGCAATGCCCAACCGACATTATCACCAGCTTGTTGACCTAAGGCCGCTGGGAAGATCAAGTTCCCTGCCCCAAAGAATAGAGCAAATAACATCATGCCTATAGCCAGATAAGCACGGGTCGACAGATTATCGTTACCATTCATAAATGTAACCCCCTTTAGGTTATATAAAAATAATATTACTATTATAATCTAAAGGGGCTTGGGTATACAAGAAAAATATCCTCACTATTCTATATCCGTATAGAGTTATTCCCATAAGTAACAGACTTTAACTTTTACTTATAGAAATAAGTAGATAAATTCCTATTTTACAGTAATCATTACAGACTATTAATTGGTCATTCACTACAAAAGATTTCTTATATGAACTTGTACATCATAAAAGGTGCTCCCCCATCCCTGATCGGTAGGACGAGCTGCGGTAAGCGCATTGATTGCCACGTGAGGATCACTCGATTGAGATTGCCACCATACACCTAGTGTTACCAATGTCCCTCTCTGTACTTCATCGTCGTAGTATGCTTTAATTTTTACACTGCCACGATCGTTATAGATTTCTACCTCAGCACCATCGTTTATGTTATACATTTTTGCATCTTCTGGATGGATGCGAAGTTTCATCAACTCAGGATCATTAAAGTCTAATTCGCAGAAGCTAGAGTCCAAAATTCGAATATCATTACCATTTATAAGCCAAAACGGTGCATTATCACCATATGGAGGCATATACCGAATTAATGGTTCTACATCCTGCGGATTATATAATTCAATTTTTCCAGACGGTGTTTTGAAATCCATCTTATAACTCTCAGGTACCGTCATCTCCACAGGCTCACCATTTAAAATCAACTCTTGGTCCCTCTTGGATATACGACTCGAAGTCCGCACAATTTGGTTAATAAGCTCTCTTTCACTAAGGTCAAAAAAATCATCCTCCAACCCCATACGTTTTGCTAACTCGGCGATAACTTGCCAATTGGAACGAGACTCCCCAACTGGATCAATCAATTTGTAACCCGTACCAATTGTGTAATGACCATAAGAATTATAAATATCATCATGCTCTACAGATGTTGTGGCCGGCAAAATAATATCCGCATATTTACAGGTATCCGTAAAAAAACGCTCATGTACCACAGTGAATAAGTCATCGCGCATCAACCCTCTACGTACAACATTCTGGTCAGGAGCTGTGATAGCCGGATTTGAAGAGAAGATATATAAACTATGAACTTTAGTTCCTTCAGGGTTTATAAGCATTTCACCCAGTTTAATCATAGGCATCAATCGTTTAGCTGGCGCATGAACATGAGCCTGTTGCATCACATCTTTGCCAATAAATTTACTACCACTAGCACTCGACAACAATCCACCCCCAGGATATTGCCATGCTCCAACCACAGCAGGCAAGGCATTAATAGCACGGCATGTCATAGCACCATTGCCATATCGAGATAGTCCACTGCCGAGACGAATAAACGGCGCTTTTGACTTTGCATAAGCATGAGCAAACTCAGTCATCCGCTCCACAGAAACACCGCAAATTTCAGCCGCTTTTCCCGGCGTAAAGTCAAGCAACACCTCTTTTACCAACTCATCGTAGCCTTGGACATGCTTCTTAATAAAATCTATATCTGCCAAGCCATCACGATGAATGATATGGAGCATCCCTAAAGCTAGTGCCCCATCACTTCCTGGTTTAACGTAAATATGTTCATGAGCTTGGCTAAAAGTATAAGTTTTATGAGTGTCGATAATCCAAACGCGAGCCCCCTTCTTTTTCGCAATGTTCACATCATGTAAAATATGAACATCTGTGGCTGTCGCATTTATCCCCCACAAGACGATAAGATCACTATGTTGCGCCTCTTGTGGTTTAATCGCTAAGGTATCACCGTAAACAGAACGGAACCCCGCTTGTTTAGCAGGAGAGCAAATACCTCGATCTTGGTCTGTAGCACCAATACAACGGAAAAAATAATCTGCTGCAGGACTCTGAATAACCCCCATTGTTCCTGCATAAGAGTAACGCAAAATACTTTCACTGCCATAAGTATCAATAGTTTCTTTGAAATTATTGACAATTGCATCAAGGGCTTCATCCCAACTAATACGAGTGTACTGATCTTCACCAATTCCCTTTTTACCGACACGCTTCATAGGGGACTTCAAGCGCAATGGAGAATGGATTACCTTTTCATAATGTGCCATCTTAGGGCATAGTGTACCTCTTGTGAAAGCATGTGCTCTATCCCCTCGAACAGATATTACTTTATTATTATCGACTGATACAATGAGACCGCATGCATCGGGACAATCGTATGGGCATACAGATTTATATTCTTTCATAATAAGCACCTCGCTTATAAATTGTATAAACTATAGGATGTATATTTATATTATATTATAGTATGACTCGTATAAGTATAACCTTTTGCACATCTTCTGAATTAAAAAGGTTTTAGAAATGATTATTTTATGTATATCAATGCATTCGATTATCACATTACATTTATGACCTCATCATTTATTTTGATATATATAGTTAGACATTTCAAGTTTTATCGATATCTATCCATTATCATTCTTGTCCAATGCCTAAACAGATATACTAATAAGTTCTATAAAAATACCAAAATTCTTCAAAAAAATCATGTAATCATTACTAAAAGTCATAACCATATAGTTTTAGGTATAATCAGACATTTTAATAGTGTCGTATAGATTATGTGACAAAAATCACCGGTACGTATGCGTATTTAGTAATGTCGTTCAGACTGTAAGACTATTCAATCTCACTTGTTTCTGTGCTATACTGACAGTGTCATTTGAGAGGATATAGAACTCACAAGAAATCATTTTGAATTCATGGTTATCTAATGTGAAGTAGCTATATCAGGTACATATTTTCTGAAAAGAGGTTTTAACGATGGCAGACGCAAAAAACACTGTGTTATTCCCTTATGAAACACTAAAAAAATTGAGCATGGACGCTTTCCAAAAATTTGGTTTCTCCGAAAAAGAAGCTGACATCATCCAAGACGTACTTTTGACTTCTGACTTGTTCGGTATTCAAAGCCATGGTATGCAACGTATGGTTCGTTACCATAAAGGTATCACTAATGGCTTGATCAAAATCGACGCTAAACCTGAAATCGTAAAAGAAACTCCAATCTCCGCAGTTATCGACGGTCATGACGGCATGGGTCAATTGTTGGGCCACATGGCTATGGAAATGGCTATCGAAAAAGCTAAAAAATCCGGTGTTGGTATCGTATCCGTACGTAACTCCAACCACTATGGTATCGCTGGTTACTATGCTAAAATGGCTTCCGACCAAGGCTTAATCGGTTTCTCTTGTACAAACTCCGAAGCAATCATGGTTCCTGTATATGCTCGTAAAGCTATGCTTGGTTCCAACCCTATCGCTTGGACTGTACCTGCTGATCCTGTTGACTTCTTCTTCGATTGCTCCACTACAGTAGTAACTCGTGGTAAACTTGAAATGTACAACAAAATGGGCAAAGCTACTCCAGATGGCTGGGCTGTTAATAAAGACGGCGTTCCTTCCACTGACGCAGCTGAAGTATTGGGCAACATCTCCCGTCATGAAGGCGGCGGTATCCTTCCTTTAGGTGGTGCTACAGAAGTTCTTGGCGGCCACAAAGGTTATGGTAACGGCATGATTGCTGAATTATTCTCCTCCATCTTGTCTCAAGGCGGTACTTCCAACAAATGTATGGTTGGCGGTAAATCCAACATCTGTCACGGCTTCATGGCTATCAACCCTGAATTCTTCGGTGACCCAGCTGAAATCAAAAAACACTTCTCCCAATTCTTACAAGAATTACGTGAAGCGCCTAAAGCTCAAGGTCAAGACCGTATCTACACTCATGGTGAAAAAGAACATGAATCTGTTGCTAAAGTTAAAGCTGAAGGCATCCCTGTACTTAACGGTACAATGCTTGAAGTTCAAGACCTTTGCAATGAATTAGGTTTAGACTTCAAATCCTACTTCGGCGATTATGTACCAGAAGCTCCTGCTACAATGTTCAAAGGTAACTACTAATACCTAAACTTAGTAATGGCCCTAACAAGGACTTGTAGTTAGTACAGAAGGGGACATAAACACTGTTTATGTCCCCTCTCTTATGTTTTTAACCTCATAGGCTATGAGGTTAAAAAATTTTATGTACTATATCAATTTTTATGATAAGTATATCTGTTATTTTATTGTAAGCTTTTATTTTAACTGAACTTTTACAAATTAACATCATAGCGATTTATTCATCAATTAAATTGATTAAACTACGTCGTCCTGTTGAGCATATATTTTTGTTTTACTTGAAAGGATGATCTTAGAAATGAGTGCTATCACCGTTCTATTAGCGCTATCTCCAATCATTTGGTTGATTGTAGCGTTATCCATCTTGAAATTACCTGCATGGCAAGCAACAAGTGTTGCTGCGATTGGTTCTTTCATTATCGCTATTACAGCATTCCAAGCTGACCCATTTATTATGGTCACTGGTGCCCTTGAAGGTGCCGCATTGGCAATCTGGCCAATCCTATTAGTTATTACAGCTGCTATCTTCGTTTATAACTTGGTAGTACATACGAAAGCAATGGAAACTATTAAAACCATGCTTTCTTCTGTAACATCTGATACTCGTGTACTTGCATTACTACTTGCATGGGGCTTTGGTGCCTTCATGGAAGGTATGGCTGGCTTCGGTACTGCCGTTGCAATTCCTGCAGCTATGATGGTTGCCGTAGGTTTTGACCCACTTAAATCTATCATCGCATGTCTCGTTGCAAACTCCGTACCAACAACATTTGGTTCTATCGGGATTCCAACAACTACATTGGCATCCTTAACAAACCTTGATCCAAGCCATTTAGGTACATTCATTTCCGTACAATTGTTCTTGCTTAACCTTATCGCTCCATTCTTTGTTGTTATGATTATTGGTGGCGGTATTAAAGCGTTAAAAGGCGTATTCCTTGTAACATTGCTTTCTGGTTTAGCATTAGCAGTTCCTGAAACTGTAATCAACGCTGTAATGGGTCCAGAATTATCCGTAATTTCTGCATCCATCGTTATCATGGCAGTTATCATTGGTTGTGCAAAAATCATGCCTCCTAATGATCCTAAATACGCAGTTAAACAAACTGGCGAAGTCCCTAAAGTTTCTGGTGGCGAAGGCCTTGTAGCTGCAATGCCATTCATCTTAATCTTCGTATTATTGTTATTAACTTCTAAATTGTTCCCTGCAATTAATGGTCCTCTTGCGTCCATTAAAACATCTGTACCTATTTATCAAGGTGCTGGTGCAAAACCTTACACATTCGTATGGATTGCAACTCCTGGTATTATGATTTTTATCGCTGGTATTGTTGGTGGTTTCATCCAAAAAGCAAAAGCTGGCGAAATCTTCGGTACATTGGGTAGCACAGTTAAAAACTTGAAATTCACATACCTTACAATCATCACAGTTGTTATGACAGCTAAATTGATGACTTACTCTGGTATGACTGCAGACATTGCAAAAGCAATGGTTGCTGGTACAGGTACATTGTATCCTCTATTCGCTCCTATCGTGGGTGCGTTGGGTGCATTCTTAACTGGTTCTGGTACAAACTCCAACGTATTGTTTGGTCCACTTCAAATCGCTGCAGCTCAAGGTTTAGATCCTACAAACTTCGAAGACCTTGGCTTCTGGTTGGCAGCAGTTAACTCCGGTGCAGCTGGTATCGGCAAAATGTTGTCCCCACAATCCATCGCGATTTCTATTGGTGCCGTAGGACCTGCTTTAAAAGCATACCTAGAAAACCACAAAGAAATCAGTGCTGAAGAAGCTCATAAACTAGAACATGAAATCGAAGCAAGCGTTATCATGAACAGTGCCTTCAAATACTTCATTGTATTCATCGTAATGCACGGTTGTATTTCCTTCTTCGGTCAACATTTCATCCATGAAATTCACCACTTTTTCTTCTAAGAACTGGTAACAAAAAAAGAACAGCTCTTCACGAGCTGTTCTTTTTTGTTGCCACATATGAGAATACTACATATAACATGGTTTAATGATATTGCTTCTACAGATGAAACCGTAGCTGTCCCGATTACTACTATTGCAGCTAACACAAAACCTTTTAGTTAATATTTCATATAATTCTCCCATCGCCAATAAACACATTGATATTTTTAGATATAATTAATATACTAATTGTAATCTATAAATAGAGATATAGCAAACTCAATATTTCATATAGATATTTTTTCTCAATCATGGTAAAATACATCGTATCAAATAGAAAAAATTAAATGCAGTCTGCGAAGTGCGATTCGCAGACTTTTATTTTTCTCACTTTAGTATAGGAGGGTTTTATGACTCAAGAAAATTCTGCTAAGGTCTCTTTCATCTTAGTAGTATTCCTTGGTCTGTTGACAGCCATCACACCACTTGCAACAGATTTATATTTACCAGCATTACCAATTATGCCTAGTGAACTAAATACATCTGCATCAAATATTCAAATGACCATTGGTGTGATGACTTTTGGTGTTGCATTAGGTCAATTATTTGGAGGTCCTATTAGTGATACTATGGGCCGCAAGTTGCCTCTTATAACAGGCAACTTACTTTGCGTTATCTCTAGCATAATCTGTGCTTATGCACCAAGCATTGAAATACTTTTACTAGGACGCTTTCTACAAGGTTTAACAGGATCTGTGGGCGTTGTAATTGCTAAGGCCATCGCTCGAGATTTTGCATTTGGTCAAGAATTGACTAAACTCTTTGCATTGCTCATGATGGTTAACGGTTTGGCGCCAGTAATCGCTCCGCTCATCGGCGGTCAATTATTACTATTCACTACATGGCGCGTTATCTTCGTTATTTTAGCAATATTTTCTGCTATTCTATTAGCGGGATCTCTTCTCTTCCGTGAAAGCTTACCTAAAGAAAAACGCGTTACAGGTGGCGTTGCAACTGCTACAAAGAACTACATTACGCTTATTAAAGATAAGCGATTCCTTGGGCAAACACTAATCCAATTCTTTGCTTTTGGTGGATTCTTTGCGTATATCTCAGGTTCATCCTTTGTATACCAAAACATCTTCCAACTATCTGCACAAGAATTTAGCTATCTCTTTGGTATCAATAGCTGTGGTATTATCTTAGCTAGTGCCATAAGCGCTAGATTAAGTAATGTAATCACAGTTCGACAATTACTAACATTTGCCCTCTGGCAACTAACAATCGGCTCCTTGCTATTCTTAATAGCTATGCTTTTCGAATGGCCACTTATTCCTGTAACGGCCATTCTATTCTTTACCGTATGTACAGTATCCCTATTTGGCTCTGCCTCTTTCTCTATGGCAATGGCTAAATACGGTAAAATGGCTGGAAGTGCCTCTGCAGTACTTGGCTTTGCTAGCATGTTCTCTGCAGGAATCGTATCTCCATTAGTTGGTATTGGTGGGGAATATACAGGGATTCCCATGGGGACTACAATGCTAGTATGTTCAGCGCTTTCCTTATTGTGCCTATATGGTTTGGTAGAAAAAGATTAATCTCTTTTACACATTTGTATAAGCCCCACAATGGGGCCCGACTACAACAAAATAATATTAGTATATAAATAAGATACCCCTTTCCTTGCTCAGTACTTCGTAAAATCGCTTCGGAAAGGGGTATCGTATTTATATTAACATTATCTATAGAGGCGTCCCATTGTTGGGCTTTACAAGCATATTTCAAAATAGATTAATTCTTTAACTCTACAAACACCTAGGCATAATAACGAAAACCACCTACACAACTGATTGTAGGAGAAAGGAGATGTGCCATAGGCACATCTCCACATTTCTTCCCCCTCCTCTATCCAGTTATATTTTCAATGGGACATCTTCATAATTAGCGTATATAGAAAAGAATACAGCCCTCTCTGCAGCGATTTTACGGAACGTAGTGACGTACTGAGCCAAGAGAGGGCTGTATTTTTTCTATACTAGTAATATGCAGTTGTATTCGGGCCCCATTATAAAATGTAAGGGACCTTATCGCTTATTCACTAAATTCCATCCCAACTTCTCCCCACTGCACTAGTTATATTTTCAATGGGACCGCTTCATAACAGGTGTATATAGAAAAGAACACAGCCCTCTCTGCAGCGATTTTACGAAGCGTAGCGCCGTACTGAGCCAAGAGAGGGCTGTGTTTTTTCTATACTAGTGTTATGTAGTTGTCACGGGGCCCCATTGAAAATATAACAGAGCACCCTTATTCAAACATTGTCGATAGTAGTAGTTTCAATCGGTTTGCTTGGTTTACCGCACTGGAGCCTGGGTCGTAGTCGATAGCCGCAATGCGCACGTCTGGGTAGGCAGCGGATAGTGTTTTCACCATGCCTTTACCTGTTACGTGGTTCGGCAAACAACCAAATGGTTGTAAGCATACGATTTGTTTAGCCCCTTTTTCGATGAGGTCAATCATATCGCCTGTGAGGAACCAGCCTTCACCGCATTGGTTACCAAGACCGATGAATTGAGCCGCTTCTTTTGCTACTTCTGTCATACGTTGTAATGGATCAAAGTTTTTTGATGCCGCTACAGCTTTAGCGTATGGCAAGCGGTATAGTTCAAGGGCTTCGCGAGCCAATGTACCAAAGAAGCCAGATAGCCATGTGCCATCAAGATGTTTTGCACGATATGTGCTGTCCATCGCACAGTACAAGAAGAAATCTAGCAAGCCAGATGTAACGACTTCGCCCCCTTCTTTTTCAATAAGTTCATTGATATTGTTGTTCGCACTAGGGTGGAATTTAACGTAAATTTCCCCTACTACGCCAACCCGAGGTTTTTGTACGTCTTTATTGACTGGCAAGTTATCAAAGTCATGAATGATTTCTTTGATGTACTTATTGTACTGACGAAGGCTTGCAGATGTAATGTTTTCACGGAGCTTTTTAAGCCAGTAATCACATAATGCATCAGTAGAGCCAGAATTCTTTTCGTATGGGCGCGTAGCCAATACGCATTGCATGATAGCATCCCCGTATACTACAGCTTGAATCATGCGATGTAAAAAGCCTTTTGTCAATTTGAAGCCCGGTTGACGTTCCATATCGCTCGCATTGAGGGATAGGATTGGCACTTGTTTCATACCAGCATCAATCAATGCTTTACGCAAGTAACCGATATAGTTCGTCGCACGACAGCCCCCACCCGTTTGGGAGATAATTACAGCTGTTTTATCTACATCATATTTACCAGATAACAATGCCGCCATGAGCTGACCTACCACAATGATTGCAGGGTAACATGCATCATTATTGATGTATTTTAGGCCCACTTCGATATCGTCACGTGTAGGAGCTGGCAACATTTCAAAGTCATAGCCTTCGTTTTTGAGAACTGGCTCTAAGAGGCTAAAATGCAATGGTGACATTTGTGGCACCAAGATTTTATAAGTCTTACGCATTTCCTCAGTGAAGATCACTCGATTATAATCGTAAGTTGGTAATTTCTCTAACACCACTTCTTCCGGTGCCTCTGGGTTATTGTGACGACGTAAGCTCCGTTCCATTACGGATTGCAATGAGCGCAGACGAATCGTAACAGCCCCGAGGTTTGTACCTTCGTCAATTTTGAGCAAGGTATGGATTTTGTGGTTTGCTGAAAGTATATCTTTTACCTGATCAGCAACGATAGAGTCAAGACCACAACCGAAAGAGTTAAGCTCTACGATTTGGAAGCCTTCTGTTCTACTTACGAATTCAGCGGCACGATATAGACGGCTATGATACGACCATTGGTCTACAACGCGTAAATGCTTGATATCATTACCGAGTGGCGCAACACCATCCTCCGTAAGAACAGCCATCCCAAGGGATGTAATCAATTCTGGAATACCGTGGTTGATACCAGAGTCCAAATGATATGGACGACCGGCTAGAACGATTGTTGGAATTTGTTCTGCTACGAGGCGAGATACAGTTTTCTTCGTTGTTTCACGGTAGGAAGCTTTACAGTTTTCTTGTTCTTCCCAAGCAAGGTCTACAGCCTTAGCAATATCTTTCTTCTTGAGGTCCAAGAAGTCCAATGCTTTCACAAGAGCCGGAACAAGAGATTTCTTATCAGCTAACGGCAAGAACGGCGCATGGAACGGAGTATTCCCAAGTACATCTTGCATGTTATTTTTAATGAGTTCAGGATAGGAAATAACCATAGGACAATGGTAATTATTGTCGCGGCTAAATTCCTTTGGCCCATGTTGAACACAAGGGTACCAAACAAAGTCTACCTGTGCATTCGCCAAATCGCGAATATGACCATGTACGGCCTTCGCAGGATAGCAAGCCGTATCGGATGGAATCGTATCGATAGCCTTGTTGTATTGATCCTTAGTCGTATAATCGGAAAGGATTACTTCATAGCCCAAGGTATTAAAGAATGTAAACCAGAACGGAAAATCCTCATACATATTGAGAACGCGAGGAATACCAACGCGCATTTTACCTTCAAACTCTGGAATATTTTTCTTTAAGTAATAGTCGAAATAACGACGTAATTTTACATCTACCAAGTTGGGAACTGGTTTACGCTCCTCTTGAATCATACCGCCTGCACCGCGGTCACAACGGTTGCCCGTTACGTACGTACGACCATCTGAGAAAGCATTGATAGTAAGCATACAGTTGTTGGAGCAAAGGCCACAATTGCGCATTGTCGTAGACACCTGTAAGGAATTAAGTCCTTCACTATCGAGCAATGTACTTTCACCCTTTTGTAACTCTTCCGCCGTTTCAGCCGCAAGAAGAGCCATGCCATACGCCCCCATCAAGCCGGATACATCAGGACGAATTACTTCGACGCCCATCAATTTCTCAAAGGCACGCAAAACGGATTCATTATAGAATGTACCGCCTTGTACAACGATATGATCGCCCAATTCTTTAGGATCTTTCACCTTAAGAACCTTATAAAGGGCATTTTTAATTACAGAATAAGCAAGGCCTGCAGCGATATCTTGTACTGTAGCACCTTCCTTTTGAGCCTGCTTAACCTTAGAGTTCATAAATACAGTACAACGAGAGCCTAAGTCGATTGGCAAGGTTGCCAACAAACCTTCCTTCGCGAATTGGTCGATAGGAATACGCAAGCCAGATGCAAATGTATCGATGAAAGAGCCACAACCAGAGGAGCAAGCTTCGTTCAATACGATGTCTTCAATATAGCCATCGCGAACCTTACAGCATTTCATATCTTGACCGCCGATATCCAAGATAAAGGATACATCAGGGCAGAAGAAGCGTGCCGCACGATAGTGAGCCATCGTTTCTACTTCACCGATATCGATGCCGAGGGCGCGTTTAAGAAAGGCCTCGCCATAGCCAGTTACGCCAGAGTGTGCAATATAGGCGCCTTTTGGCAATAATTCATATATTTTCTCGATAATTTCACGAGATTTTTCTAACGGTTTACCATGGTTAGGACCATAGTGAGAAAAGATAATTTCCTTATTGCTGTTAATGAGTACTACCTTTAGCGTAGTAGAACCAGCATCAATGCCAAGATAGCAAGGACCTTGAGCATCCTCGATATTCGCCTTTGGCGTTACCGCCTTAGCATGACGAGCGCGGAACTCTTCTAATTCTTGTTCATTTTTAAATAATGGATCGACACGGTCCGTAGCTTCCATAGGAATACCGATAAGTGCACCGATTTCCTTCGTCAACTGACCAACCGTGATTTCACGGCACTCATCTTTCATCAATGCCGCCCCTAATGCGATGAACAATTCACCATTTTCAGGGATAATACGTTGAGATTCTTCTAGCTCTAATGTGTCGCAAAAACATTGGCGCAATTCGGACAAGAAGGTCAACGGACCGCCAAGGAATGCCACATTACCTTCGATTTTATGTCCGCAAGCAAGGCCAGCAATCGTTTGATTTACGATAGCTTGGAATACGGATTTAGCAATGTTTTCATGGGATGCCCCTTGATTTAACAAGGCTTGAACGTCGGTTTTCGCAAACACGCCGCAACGTGCCGCAATCGGATAAATCGTATCAGAATTCATAGCCAATTGGTTAAGACCAGACGCATCAGTTTGCAACAAAGTCGCCATTTGGTCGATGAAAGCACCTGTACCACCAGCACAGGAACCATTCATACGATGTTCTGCAGTTTGACCTAAGTAGGTAACCTTCGCATCTTCACCACCAAGTTCGATAATAACATCGGTCTCTGGATAAAGGGCTTTTACAGCTCGTGTTTCAGCAATAACCTCTTGTACGAATGGAATGCGCACCTTTTCAGCCATCGCCATACCACCAGAACCAGTGATACACACATGAACTAGATCATCTTCATGTCCCACTTGAGCCTCTTGAAGTAAGGTATATACTGTGTCCAAAATGTTCGCATAATGGCGTATGTACTTCTTATACAAATAATTATCGTGTTCGTCCAATAATACAACTTTAACCGTTGTAGACCCCACGTCAATACCCATGCGTAGCATGTGCTGCATAAATACCTCTCTTTTTAACAACCGTATAACCACCAAGTGATCATACTCGTTTTGTGAAAGTAGCACATTCAATATATACAACATATATATGTGTTGAACATCTAAAGTACGTAACTAAATTAGATGAGGATATATTACTTTCACTAAAATATCTAAATTTTTAAATATCCTACTATTATTATACAACAAAAGCAGTTAAAATCTAAGTTTTTCTGTATTCCAAAGAGTTATAGAAAATATATCTAGATTTGAATTACAAAGTCATATTTTTATATGATGTAAAGAATATTATACCATTTTCCAATGAAAAATAACGTATCCTTTGTAACATAAGACTCTAATATAATATATAGATTAAACTGGTAAATTTTACCCCACATGTAACATATAAAAAGACGCAACACCTAATAGGTATTGCGCCTTTTTCGTATCAATAAAGTTAATCTGAGGAGATGCTTTGTGAAATACACTATGTTATTAACGAATCAGTTGATTAGAACGCTGGGATGATAGCCCCTTTGTAATGTTCTTCGATGAACTTCTTAACTTCTGGAGATTGTAATGCTTTAGCTAATTTTTGGATAGCTGGTTTATTTTCATCACCAGGGTTTACAGAAAGAAGATTTGCATATGGAGAATCCGCTTTTTCTACGAATAAACCATCTTTTGTAGGATTAAGACCTGCTGGCAATGCATAGTTAGCATTGATTACAGCTGCGTCTAAGTCTTGAATGGAACGAGGAATTTGAGCTGCCTCTAACTCTGTAATTTGAATGTTTTTAGGGTTGCTAGTCACATCAAATGGTGTGTTAGTCAAACCAGTTGGGTCTTTCAAAGTTACAAGACCTGCACTTTGTAACAAGAGAAGTGCACGAGCACTATTTGTTGGATCAGATGGAATCGCTACTTTTGCGCCATTTGGCAAGTCTTTCAAATCTTTAATTTTTTGAGAGTAAATAGCCAATGGTTCGATGTGAACTGGGGCAAAGCTTACGAAGTTTGTGCCATGATCTTTATTGAAGTTATTTTGGTAAGGCACGTTAGCAAAGAAGTTTGCATCTACTTCTTTACTGGACAACGCCATATTTGGTTGGATGTAGTCCGTAAATTCAATGATTTGAAGATCTACACCTTCCTTAGCTAATAAAGGCTTAATTTGATTTAAGATTTCAGCATGAGGTACAGGATTCGCTGCTACCTTTAACACCTCTGCTTTAGAACTACCAGCACTGCTGGAACTTGCGTCATTTGTGGAAGAGCCACAACCACTAATCAATAAGGACGCGCCTAATACGGCCGTCGCTGCTAATGCTAACCATTTTTTCATGTAATCCTCCTATCTACGATGAACACCTGCATCTATTGACGAGGACTCACGCGTATACAACACACGTAGATATTATAATAAATTTATATTTTCTTATTCATGTATCTACATTTAATTATTTAATAATTTCAATGTTGTAAGTATAGCAATTTAAATCCTACTTGCATAATAGATTTTATATATTAATCTTTATAACTAAAATCTATAGCAAGGATAAAATAATAACGTTTAACTATACCAAGCAAATAAAAACGGTACTAAGATGATTTCCCGTACTACTAGGTAATATACCTAATAGCTAAAATCAAACTTAGTACCGTTATAAATGTCGCTCTATATAATAAATAATCTAATCAAAATCAAAAAGATCAAATTATAAAGTTGACGTTGTTTGCTCAATAGAAATAGTTACAGGTGCTGATAACTTAGCCTCCAACCAAGCTTTTATTCGTTTCGAGTCTACATCAGATACACTAGACGTGGTACGGATAATCACTATATAACGACTCGCTTTAGCCTGTTCAAGATTATCTATCAAAGGCATGCCTTCCACTTTGCTTACAAACGGGAATAACGCCTTTGCTTCAGCTTCTGTCGTTTTCATAGTGTTTATAGTTTCACTTACTAGTTGATAAGTCGGCTGGTACAGATTACTCAAGTTTTTATATTTTTCAAGATTTTCCGAAGATTTATTCAAGTTCGTCTTATCCATAGTAGATTTATTCTCATCTACGCTATTAACAAATCGCAATGTATAAGGCTGCAAATACTCATCTTTCTGTAACTTATCACCCAACTGGGATTGCTCCTCCGAAGTCACAGGAGCGCCTATAGCTACTATATCTACTAGCTTATTCACCCGATCCAAGGAATAATCAATCACTTGTCGACGTCCATCTTGATTAATATCAGTCTTAATAAACTGCTCTATATGATTTGACTCAGAATACTTGATAGTCATATCATAGCCTGCATAAATACTTGGTGTAGCCATAATAAGACCGATCACAAGAAATATTAGCTGATTACGACGATTAATCGCTTCTGTTTGCTTACAGGACGGCAAACTATATACACCCTTTAAAACAATAAATGATGCAAAGAAGATGAAAAATGCATTTATAAAGAATAGATAGCCAGCCCCAAAGAAATAGTTCCAATTTCCATTGGCAAGTCCATATCCTGCCGTACATAGTGGTGGCATAAGTGCAGTCGCAATCGCAACCCCTGGTATAACATTATCTAAGGTCTTACGTGTTTGCCCAATAATCCCAGCCAACCCACCAAATATAGCAATAAATACATCAAAAATACTCGGTTCTGTACGCGCTAATAATTCAGATGTAGCCGTATGAACGGGGGAAATATAAAAATATAAAGTAGATGCCAAAACAGCAATCGTAATCTGTAAAGACAATCTTAAAATAGCACTTTTCACAACTGTAAAATTAAGCGTAGCGAAGCCAAAACCAGTTGCTAGAATAGGTCCCATCAACGGCGATATAAGCATAGCACCAATAATAACTGCCGTACTATTCATATTCAACCCAATAGAGGCAATAAACATGGAGAGGATCAAAATAACCAAAGCAGGTCCCTTAATCTTAGCTCCACCTATCAACCTTTTAGCAATGGTTGCATCATCGGCTCGCTCAAAATGTATATCAAAGTATTTATTTATTTCCATTCGTCCTCCTTATAACTTCATCAAATCTGCAAAGGTGCCCACATTTACAAACATATGCTGTGTTGTTTTTAGCATCTGCACCATCAAAATGGCTCCCGTACCTTCCCCCATCGACATTTGTGCTTGAATAGGAACCATGTCTTGAGTAATCCCCACCTCAGCCAAAGCGAGTTCCGTGCCTTTTTCTTTAGACTGATGCGATGGTAATGCATAGTCCTTAATACGAGCGTTTATATGTGCTGCACAAGCAGCTGCAACAGCTGTAATAAAGCCATCGATAATAAAGGGCTTTTCATAATCTACACAAGCTATCATCGCCCCAAGAATAGCAGCAATATCAAAGCCTCCTACATGAGCTACGATTTTACGAACTCGGTCAGGCTCATGTTTAGAAACTATATTGTTCTTATGATGCTCTAAAACAGACCGAACAAAATCAATTTTACGCTTCATCAGCTCTGGTTTGTCTGGCCAAGAACCAGGTCCTACGGTTTCCGTCGGATCAGCTCCAATTAATGCAGACAACACACACGCAGAGGTTGTTGTATTCCCTAAACCCATTTCACCAAAGGAGAACAGATTGATTCCTTGTTCTATATAATGTTGAACCCGTTCATATCCAGCTTGAAAGGCGCTATTAAATTCATCCTCGGTCATTGCAGGATGGTTCAAAATATTCTTTGTCCCCTTTGCTACTTTGCGATCCACACCGATACCATCATCTGAGGCAATGCCTACATCTACAACCTCATAAGGGATATTGTTAAAGTTACAAAATTGCGTTGCCGATGAGTGACCTAATAACATATTACGAGACTGCTTTTGTGTTACCTCATAGTTATAGCCTACATAGCCTTCCATGTTACAACCATTATCGGCCGAAAATATGATATGTTGTGGTCGGATTTCGCCATTAATCTCGCCCCATGCCGTGCAAATCTTACGGAAATACATTTCCCATAAACCAAGACCACCTGGGATGAGGCATTTCGCTTGAAGAAATTTATTTAATTGTTTCTCTATCGGTCTTACTGAATTATCTTTCATTCTATTCTCTAGTCCGTACGTAATGTGCCGACTAGCCTTCTATTAATTCGATATTATTCTATATGAAAGTATATCATAAAATATATGGCTAGTAATGTACCTATTTTTAGGTTTTTGAAAGTCATGTGTAAAGGTTTTATATATCGTTACTTTGAATACATTAAAAGCTTGTATCGACAAAGGTAATTCTGTTTTTAATATAAAGTTATGTTCAAACAAAAAAGGTTATCCCTTACAGGATAACCTTTTATTTGAACTATATTTAGGATACATGATATATCTCTTGTAAATTTATTAAGTTTCTTAATTTAAGCACCTTGGAATTGAGGCATATCATCCCCGCTAGAGTCGTCCAATTTACCTTGAAGGTCATGGTCAACCATGGCACATACAGATGCATCAGACCATACGTTTTCAGCGGTTTCAATCATGTCGATAATTGTATAGATTGGCAAGATGATACCGAGCAAGCCGATTGGTGCTCCGATGGAGCTCATCAATGACAAAGTCAAGAAATAGCAGCCCATTGGAACGCCCGCATTACCAATAGCAGCGAGAACGGCAATAAATAACCAGGCTACCATTGTGCCAATCGTTAATTCCATGCCAGCATTTTGCATTACGAATAAGGATGTAACAAGAATGAAAGCAGCACAGCCATTCATGTTAATTGTTGTACAAATTGGCAATACAAAACGAGCTACTACAGGATGCGCTTTCAAATTATCCTCAGCAGATGCCAATGTAACAGGCAAAGTTGCTGCAGAAGATTTTGTGAACAACGCAACAGCTACAACTGGAGACATTTTACGGAATACGTCTACAGGGTTTAAACCACGGAATAACAAGAACAATGGAATTACGATAAAGAATTGGATTAAGTTACCGCCGATAACAACAGCCGTATATTTACCTAAGGCACCAACAATGACACCTGCTTCGATTTGTGCAGATAATTGACCGGCAAAGGCAAGGATGCCGATTGGCAATACATAAAGCAATGCTTTAATCAACGTGAACAATAACTCTTGTAAACCAAATAACACTTTCAACACCGCTTCACGATTTTCTGTGCGTGGCATGAAAGCAAAGGCTAAACCAACGGATGCGGAGATGAACATTACGGACAATACATTAGCTTGTAAGTAAGGTTGCAAGATATTGTTTGGAATAACGGATAAGAAATGATCGTAATAGGTAACGGTACCGAGTTTTTCTGGTACTTGAGATGCGCCAGCACCAATTACATCAAGTGGTAAGTTACCTGGAGCAATCCAGAGGTATAAACCAAGACCAACAGCTGCTGCACAAATGGTAGTAAGTAATGTATATACTACAGCATGACCAAAGATACGACCTGTGTCCTTTTTAGCACCTAGCATAGATAATGTAGTAATAACCGCTAAAGACACTGTTGGAATCGCAATAAATTGGAACAAGCGAGTAAAGACTGCTGCAATAAAATTAAAGAGCTCATTTAGAGCTGGAATATGTTGCCATCCTAAGATAGCGCCTATGATGAGAGCTCCCATCCATAAAATGAACTGACGCAATTTTCCTTGTCCACGACTTTTCAAGGTAATCTCTTGCGCTAAGGCATCGACATTTTTGTTTTTTTGATTTGACATAAAAACACCTCTTTACAAACTAAACTATATGAGACTATAAAAAGAAATCCCAGCCCTAAGGGCTGGGACAGTAGTTATATCCTAGTCTCTTTTTAAAACATATTATAAAGATATGTTTTAACGCTGTCAAACCAAAATAATTTGATATATAGATTAATATATTCCATTAATGCGTCACTATAAAATCATATAAGACAACACGAGTACGATCAGGGCTAAACAAAAAATAAATCACATACGGATCAATTCCACTCTCTCGGTGTAGAACATAAACCGTATAGCCATAGGTAGGAACTCGTTCAAGTTGATAATATCCACCTGCTAGTTGACGACCATATAGAAGCCACACAAATAAGTTCCACTTTGTATAATCCTCAATTAAAAGGTCATAAGTGCTTTGTATATCCCCTTTTGAAAAAATAGAGTCTGCCACAGACTTATATGTGCCCGCCTTAAATAACTCCGGTGTAATAACTACACCAGGTGCTGAGGATTCGGCAACAGTTTTCTCAAATTCTTTTACAACTTCTGGGTTACCTTCAAAAACAATAGTGGTTGTGAAATCATAAAAACCTTCTATTGTTCCCCTTGAAGATATAGGATGCAATCCTTTTGGTACTATATCAGGATTCCTAAAGTGTTCTGGTAATACTGTTGCATTTACTGGCCATCTTTGTTTCCATCGTGATACATCATTAACTTCACTGCCAAAAAGGATTTCATATATAAACAGAGACATTAGTAATAAAGGTAATGCTACAAGTAATGTGCACCAAGCATATAAAATATGTTTTTTCGATAATGTTAAATGATAAAAGTAGTAATAAAACTGTATTCTTATTGATAATACTAAGATTACACCTACAATTACAAACCATAGTCCTGGCAATTGAACATGTGCATTTCCCCAAAGGAAAAAGGCAAAGAACACGATTGATAGAATAATATGTTTACCACAAGGAGGACCTATTAGCATTTGTAAAAGTTTAATAAATCGATTCACAATATATAATCCTTACTTAGATTGATAAAACACAGCCCGTGTCCCATCATTACTGATTAAAAGTTCCACAAAATGAGGCCTTTTAGTATTCCCATCATCTACAAACACATATAATCTATGATTTCGGGTAGAATTATATGTATCCTTCACCACTGTTTTTGTTTCTTTTCGGGGTGCAAAGCGCAACCACTCTATAAAATTCCGTTGCGGCAAATTTAAAGATTCTTCTTCTATACTTTCTATAATGTTATAGCTATTTGGGTGAGATATAAAGCGCTTTTTCGCCCCAGTATCTAAATCACGCAATACACCATCCGCATCAATTTGCGCTGTATAGGCTGCATTTTGTTTAGCTATCGCCTCATATTGTGCAATTACTTTTGGGTCCCCCTCCAATACCGTATATCTCTCTGGATATGCATTAGCCCAAGCTAAACTACTACGAAAAGCAGACGCATTATAAATACCTTCTGGAAGTTTTTCTGGCCGTTTTAACTCCTCCGGCAATTCTTCACTATTGGGCCAGCCTTGATTCCAATCCTTTGTGCTATACTCGAAAGAACCAAATTTATCAAGGCTTGTTTGCAAGTCGTACTTAAACCAATCGCCTATTAGCCAAGAAAAGCTGAGGGTAAACGCAATATACAAACACCAGGCCAATTGAGTGTGCCTTTTTTCAGATACAGTCTGTTTCTTAAAACGAATATATTGTAATAATAAACTCAATAGTATCATTACACCAAACACAATGTATGTTATAGGAGCTATATTAAATAGCATACTCAGTATAAAGAATACACTTATACATATTGTCAATAAGCCATAAAATCCTTGAAACAAAACTCTCTCCTATTATGACAACTCTTAAAACATCTTTTTATACAACACTTCTATATCTTTACGGCTAATTTCAGCCACTGTATTAGCAATATTGCCGGTAGCTACGACATACACGTTATCTACAAGCCAAGGAATGTCTTTTTTTGTAAAACCAAGTTCTGTAAGGTTTGTAGTAAGGTCTAGGTCATGTACAATCAAGCGTAATGCTTCACCTAGTTCGGATCCATCTCCGTGGTTGAATATACGAGCTAAGGCACCAAATTTGTCTGGGTTTGCACTCCATGTATATTCCACCGCAACAGGTTCAATAACGGCAAGGCCTACACCGTGAGTAATATTCTTAAGCCCACTAGCAGGATGTTCCATGCCATGAGCAAGTGTTACACCGGCAGTATTAATAACCATGCCTCCAATTGTGCTAGCCAAGGTAACGGACTCCCAAGCTTTTGTAAGTTGAGTTTCGTTGAGAACAGCTGCTTTGCTTTCAGCCATTGCTTTCACATGTTTATATAGTGGTACAAGATATTGTGCTAATAAGGTTACCGCATAATGAGCTAATGCATCGGTAAAAGGTTGCGCCGTTTTAGAGGTGTAGGCCTCGATATTATGGCATAGGGCATCAAAGCCTACGGACGCCAATACATGAGGTGGCATTGTACCCATTACAGCAGGGTCTACAATGGATACCTTTGGTACGATGGCATTACATCGCAAGGATTTCTTGTCTCCTGTTTCAGGATTTGTAAGCACCCCGAAACCATTACCTTCAGAACCTGTCCCACAGGTTGTAGGAATTACAATAAGAGGTAACGCCTTATCACTGGTTTTACGGTTAAAGATATAGTCGTTAATGTCACCTTCGTTGACGGCCATAAATGCAATGCCTTTTGCACAGTCCATGATAGATCCGCCACCGATGGCAATGACCATATCACAGCTTTCAGATTTAGCTAAAGTAGCGCCGTCCAATGCAGTCGTTGTTAAAGGATTGGCATCCACTTGATCAAACAATACATGTTCAATATGTGCCGCATCAAGTTTTGCTGTCACACGGTCATATAGTCCAGATTTTTTGGCACTTATCCGCCCTGTTACGATGAGTGCTTTATTGCCATAAGGCTTAACAAAATCAGCAACACTATCGACTTTATCCCAACCAAATTGGATATGTACTGGTAAAAAATAAGAGAACTCCATGTGAACGACCTCTTTTCTATAAATACTAGATCTTAATGTTATTGTAATGTATATTCAGACGCCTGTAAAACCTCATAGGACTTTCACTAGAAAACATGTATACTACAGATAAGAGGGGAGCATTTATTTTTATAAAGGGAGAGAATATATGAAATCTGCAATTACACATTTATGGTCTTCGCTGCGTGACCTAGCAACGCAGTCACCTATATTACTGGCATTAATTGCCGTATTTTCATGTACACCGTTTTATCTAGAGCAAGATTGGTTTGCCGATATAGACCTTTGGTTCTATGGACTGTATTTCTTCATCGTCATACTACAATCATATATAACACGAGATCGAAAGTTCTCCATAGTATATACATTATTAAGCATAGGTATCAGCGTTGGTCTATATACGATTCATGAAACGTACCATCACATACGAGGCATCGAGCTAGCCACAGAAAATATATCATATCTATGGCTGTACTCTATGATTGCTCTATATTTTACATCGCCTGGAGAATACTACATTGGCGAAATCGTCAATCGCCTGAAACGGATTGGTATTACCATTGTTACATCAACACTGTACAATGTCGTCATAATCATGACTCTATGGTTTTTCTTCATCATTCTGAACAAACCATTTACCTTTGATGATCTAATCTTTAAAGTATTAGCCGCTATCAATATATTTATCTGTATGTCCATGCTGTGCACTTACAAAGAGGAGCTTGATGGTCCGCCAGAACCAAATACATTCTATAATGTTGTTTTTGGAATCATACTACCAAAAGCTTCCATCATTACAGGTATTCTAGCTAATATCTACTTGGTATTGATCCTCTTAGGCCTCCGTGAAGATGCACGGTTCCTTTACACATATTATCCGTATGTAGCCATTTTCTATCTATTTTACTTGGCTAGTTTCAGGTCTAGTGAAAGCAGCAAGACACAAAGGATCCTATGTTTCTTATTTATTACGATTACAATATTGTGCTTAATCCTGATTGGTAAGCGCGTAATAAATGAGCCCGTACTCTGGCTCAATACGATTTACGTAGCCGCATTCAATCTAATCTTCTTAGCACATAACGTATATTCCTTTGTAAAACGTTTGACTCCATCGATCCATACAACGATTATGGCACTCGCCCTAGGTGCAGTCCTTTTAATGCCTTTTATCGGTTACACATCTCATCGAGAGTTTACAAACTATACGAAAATTGACGGTCAATGGCACGTATACTTGCCTATTACAGAAACATTTAACCCTGATTTTACAGACTATGGCAGGACGATTATACAGGGGGATTCTTCAAAACCAGGAGCAACGGAAATATATAAGGAACGAAATATTCAGTTTATCAGTTTTACGGCCGTTGAAGAACCTCATGTTATTTCGCTTGTAGGATATAATAAATTCATTTCTAACATCGAATTAGAAGTACGTGAGCCTGCTGATAGTACAGCTGACATACCAACAGCATCCTATGAATCTATCAACTTTAGATTCATCAATGAAGGCCTTGATTTAGAGGTATCTCTACCAAATGGCGTGACCGAGGTTCATCATATATATGAAAAATTCCTCACTGTGCCAAAAACAGCTTCAGATTCAGTCATTATAGAAGGCACGGGATACAAACTCTTAATCCACTCCTACTATGCATATCAAGACAGCGCACGAAGAATTATTTTTAGCGTATTATATAATTAATTATAAAAGCAGTGCCCCTAGGGGTACTGCTTTTATTTGTATATAAATGATTAATGATTTGATGATATATTATCCAGATTTACAATTACGTCAAAACAGTACTATCCATTTTCTATTCTAAAAAGAGATATATTATTCATAATTTTCATATATCACCTCTCTATACAGTAATATAAAGCATCTTCAGTTATATCGACATTTTTTATGAAACTATATTAAAAATTTTCCAAATGTCAATATTGAATGTATAGAATTTTTTCGCTATAATCGTAACATAATGTATAAGCCAAATAAGAAAACTACCATATATAGTAGTTTTCTTATTTTTCTGATTAGACTCAACTTAAAGATATTTTATATAATTCATTCTAATCTTATATATGCTTATACGACTATATTAACAGTTTTATGACTTTTTGCTCTCAAGGGGAACAGTAATGGAGATTATGATCAAGAAACGGGATGGCCATTTCGAGCCGTTGTCCGTTGAAAAAACGAAACGAATGATAGCCTTCGCATGTTTGGGGTTAGATTCTTGTGATCCACTAGAATTGGAAATGGATGCGAAGTTGCAATTCGTTGATGGCATGACCACTAAAGAAATTCAAAAAACTTTAGTCCAAACAGCCATCGAAAAAGTTATATCTAAAAAAGACGACGGCTTCGGCAACCAAGTTAATAAAATGAACCAAGATTGGCAGTTCGTAGCAGCCCGCCTATTCTTGTTCGATCTCTATAAAGAAGCCGCTATTACTCGTCGTTACAAAGCATTTGGCTACGGCAACTTCCCAAATCTTGTAAACATGCTTGTAGAAGAGAAAAAATACGCAGACTTCTTCGTTACAGAATACACTGCTGACGAATTGCAAGAGTTAGGCGATTACATCAAACCTAAGCGCGACTATCTCTTCAACTATGAAGGTCTCAAATTATTGGCTGACCGTTACTTGGTAAAAGGTTTTAACAAAGAAATCTTTGAATTACCGCAAGAGCGTTTCATGGCTATCGCAATGCACTTGGCTCTTGTAGAAGGGGAAAATAAAGTAGAATACGCTAAGAAATTCTACGATTTGATGAGCCAATTAAAAATGACAACAGCTACACCTACTTTGGCAAATGCTGGTACACCATTCCACCAATTGTCCTCTTGCTTTATCTCTGGTGTAGACGACAACTTATGGTCTATCTACGACGTAAATAGCAAGTTCTCTCGCGTATCTAAACACGGTGGAGCTCTTGGTATCTACCTTGGTAAAGTTCGTGCATTGAACTCCGATATCCGCGGTTTCAAAAACTCCTCTGGCGGCGTTATTCCTTGGATCCGCTTGTACAATGATACAGCTGTTGCAGTAGACCAATTGGGTAAACGTAAAGGCGGCGCTACAGTAACGCTTGATATTTGGCACAAAGACTTTTACGAATTCGTAGAGCTTCGTACAAACAACGGTGATGACCGCCGCAAAGCGCACGATATCTTCCCTGCTATTTCCGTTCCAAACATCTTCATGGAACGTATGTTAGCTCGTGAAAACTTCACCCTCTTCGACCCTCATGAAATTTTTGCTGTAAAAGGCTACTCTTTAGAGGACTACTTCGATACAGAGGACGAAAAAGAGTTCACGAAACGCTATATCGAATGTGAACAAGATCCTAATTTACACGGCATCGAAGTGCCAGCGTTGGACATGATGAAAAAAATCATGCGCTCCGCTGTTGAAACTGGTACGCCATTTATCTTCTTCCGCGACACTGTAAACGCTGCAAATCCTAACAAACATGCAGGTATGATTTACGCGTCCAACTTGTGTCACGAAATCGCACAAAACGTTGGCTTCACTAATCTTGCTGAAGAAATCATCAACGAAGACGGTACAATTACTACTAAAACAAATACAGGCGACATGGTTACATGTAACTTGAACTCTATCAGTCTTGGCCGTATTACAGACGAAGAGTTGGAAGAAAACATTGCCCTTCAAATTCGTATGTTAGACAATGTTATTTCCATCAACCAAGCACCAGTACCAGAGTCTCGCATGACTTCTGATAAATACCGCGCTATCGGTCTTGGTACGTCTGGTTATCACCACTACCTTGTAAACCATGATATCCAATGGGAATCTGATGAACACATCGAAGTAGCGGACAAATTATTTGAAAACATTGCATTCTATGCGATTAAAGCTTCTATGGAGCTTGCAAAAGAAAAAGGCGCGTACCCAGCATTCAAAGGTTCCGAATGGGAAACTGGTGAATACTTCACACGTCGTGGTTACACATCTGATCGTTGGAAACAATTGGCTGCGGACGTTGCAAAATACGGTATCCGCAACGGTTACTTGATGGCCGTAGCTCCTACAGGTTCTACATCCAATATCGCTAATACAACAGCTGGTATCGACCCTATCTTCAAAAAATTCTTCATCGAAGAGAAGAAAGGTTCCTTCACACCAAAAACGGCACCAGATTTGAACGACAAAACATTCTGGCTCTACAAAGAGGCACATACAATAGACCAACAATGGTCCATCAAAGCTTGTGGCGTGCGTCAACGTCATATTGACCAAGCACAATCTTTCAACTTGTACATCACGCCTCAAATGAAAGCGAAAGAAATTCTTGACCTTTACGTAGAAGCCTACAAACAAGGGATCAAAACAATCTACTATATCCGTAATCAATCCCTTGAAATGGATGAGTGCACTAGCTGCTCCTCCTAATATTGAAAATATAATTGCTATATTTTGCAAAACCTATTCACTATAAATAGAGAGTACCGATTTCGAGAAGGATACTTTCACCAGCACTATAAATCTGATGACGACCTATAGCCGTATAGGTCGCATCATTGTATAAAGGAGTCCTACTATGGAGAAAAAACTGATTTTCAACGAACATGGTGAACGTGGCACGCAATCTATGATTGGCGGCAACACAACAAACCTTCGCGAATGGAACCGTATCAAGTACGACTGGGCAAATCAAATGTACCGTACAATGCTCAACAACTTCTGGATTCCAGAAGAGATTTCCTTGAACGAAGATGTTAAACAATTCCCATACTTAACAGATTACGAGCGTCGTGCCTTCGATAAAATCATTGCGTTCTTGAACTTCCTTGATTCCATTCAATCTGAAAACTTGCCTAATTTGAGCCGTTATATTACAGCATCTGAAGTGGCATCCTTATTGAATATCCAAGCATTCCAAGAAGAAATTCACGCTCAAAGTTATTCCTACATTTTGGACACTGTAACAAATCCGATTACACGTGACAAAATCTATGACGAATGGCGTACAGACAAAACATTGCTTGAACGTAACCGCTTCATCGCCGATGCATACCAACGTTTCAGCGATGATCCTAGCGAAGCAAACCTTATTCATACAATCATCGCTAACTATATCTTAGAAGGCATCTACTTCTACTCTGGCTTCAGCTTCTTCTACACATTAGCACGCCAAGGTAAGATGACAGCTACATCCACAATCTTCAAATACATCAACCGCGATGAAGTAACTCACCTCGTATTATTCCAAAACATCATTCGCGAGTTACGTCGTGAACGTCCTGACTTGTTCACACCTGAACTAGAAGCGAAAATTACGGACATGATTCGCCAAGGTGCAGAGAACGAAATCGCTTGGGGTCAGTACATCACTGATGATAAAATCCTCGGCCTTAACAATGTTCTTATCGAACGTTACATCAAATACCTTGCAAACATCCGCTTAGAAGCAATCGGCTTGCCTCATCTATATCCTGAAATCAAGGAAAACCCTATGGAATGGATTGAAAGCTTCTCCAACTTGAATAGTACAAAAACTGACTTCTTCGAAGCAAAAGTTACAAACTATACAAAAGCGGCAGCATTTGACTTTGACGATTTAGAATAATAGACGTTATAAAATACAATATCTAGGGACGTACGGGCCAATAGAAAAGAGCTAATAGCTATAACGCTATCAGCTCTTTTTTCATGATTTTTTAAACCTTAGTTATGAGGAATTGCTGCAAGTTTAAACAGCTCTCTCCTATTTATCTCTAAAAAAACAAAATACTATCATATCAGTGTATATGTTGCTAGAAATATAGTCCCCAAACGCCACCCTCGTTTTTACAGTTGACACATGGTTATACATTGTAAATTGTATCAATACATTTGTGCGCAAATAGGCCTACACCGTAGATTTTCATTCGCCCCATGAATGTATTCATAATAAGCTTGGTAAAAGCAAAAGTTTTTGTGTCCACCCTGTTTCAAACTACCAACTATTATTAGCTTTCAATCAATTCAGTTGTCCAGTTAGCAGACTGCAATAGATTGTCTAATAAGCGGACTTGTTTTGCGATATGATCAGCTTCTTTTTGGACGTCTGCCACATTCACGGTCGGCATTAGCTTAATCTCAGACCCTCTCGCACGGAAATTAATACTACCTGCGCTAGATGCCAATGTTCGATAAGCAGTTAGGCGCAAAGCAGCGCAATCTTTTTCGGCAATGATTTCAGTAATAGATCGACCTTCTATAATAGTTTTGCAATTTGTTAAATTAATATCTGCAATTAATTTTTGAAGTCTATTTACACATTGTTCTAATGTTTTCAAAAGTTCTTCAGGGTTCTCATTCGGTACTTCCCCTTCTTGCACTAAACTATTTTGAGTTAAGCGAAGCTCTAAATCGCTTATTTTATAATTTAAATCAGATCGTTCTTGTAATGCTTCTGCTAGTTTCATAAACTCTCACCTCTCAAAAAGATATATCAATTTACTTATAAAATACTATGTACAATAATAATATATCCATCAATTCTTATTATACAACACTATTGAACGGCTTATAATACTTTCCGCATCATCACATGCGGACAGCCTTCATCAAGGTATTCGTCCCCTTCAGCACGATATCCAAGGGATTCATAGAATGGTTTGGCCTGTACTTGCGCTGACAAGGAGCACGTCTTAAAGCCGTCACGACGAATAGCATTTTCGGCGGCCATCATGATCTTAGTACCTAAATGTTGTCCACGATACAACTTGCGTACCGCCATACGCCCAATATGTGCATCTCCAGCTGTGTCACTGGGAAAATATCGACACGTACCAGCCGCTTTACCATCAATGGATAAGAGCACAAACTTTGCAGTCTCATCGATTTCATCAAACTCGTCTTCAAACCCTTGTTCTTTTATAAATACATCGACACGAATTTGTTTTATTTCCTCTGTTATATGATCTAAGATTTGAATAATCATAGGTGCCCTTTCTGATTATAAGCATATTTATAAGAATCGATTTAGGCGTATTACGAAATATCCTATAAGCAATAAAAGCTTCTTATTTTTATTATATCAAAAATACGCTTAATACCACAAAACGTCTCAGTTCCTGTTAATTCCCATATCAAAAATATTTTAAAACTTCCATGAAATTCATTTTTAGGTATTGCATAATTTTATCATTTGGGTTTATACTATACCCAACATTTTAGAAAGGAGCAACCAAAGATGACTAACCAAATTAGCCTCACAGCAAAACAATACTTTTATTGGTTCTTTATCCAACGTACGGGTAAGGAACTATTTGTGATGCGCTAATAAAGGATTATTCAACATTAGTTGCTTAGAATAGTAAAAGGGCTACCCGTATTAGATTACGGGTAGCCCTTTTTGTTTGCTATCCGTATGGTCAGCCCAACTATTCACTGTAGTTACAAGGAGGAATTATCATGATTATTACATTGAAACAAAATGCAGCAGCAGAAGAAGTATCTCGTTTACGCAGTGAATTAGAGGCTCAAGGATTTGTTATCCACCCAGTAGAAGGAACGCGATACAATATTCTAGGTCTGATTGGTGATACTGCATCTCTTGATGCGCGTCAAATCGAGTCCCTAGATTTCGTAGATAAAGTAACTCGCATTCAAGAGCCATACAAAAAAGCAAACCGCAAGTTCCATCCCGATGATTCTGTAATCAATGTAGGTGGTGCACTTATCGGTGGTGGTCACTTCGCAGTAATGGCCGGTCCTTGCTCTGTAGAGACACCTGAACAAGTATTAGCCACTGCTAAAGCTTGTAAAGAAGCTGGTGCCACAATCCTTCGGGGTGGCGCTTTCAAACCTCGTACATCCCCATATTCCTTCCAAGGCATGGGCCCAGAAGGCTTAGAATTGTTAGAGCTTGCTAAAAAAGAAACAGGTCTTCCTATCGTTTCCGAAGTTATGGATATCTCCCAATTACAATACTTCGATAATGTAGATATGCTTCAAATCGGCGCTCGTAACATGCAAAACTTCACGCTTTTAAAAGAGGTGGGCAAATTGAATAAACCAGTTCTATTAAAACGGGGTTTATCTGCCACATACGAAGAATGGTTGATGGCTGCTGAGTACATCATGTCCGAAGGCAATGAACAAGTTGTATTATGCGAACGCGGTATCCGCACATTCGAAACTAAGACTCGCAATACCTTAGACGTAACAGCAATTCCTATGATGCATGAATTATCTCACTTGCCAATTATCATGGATCCTAGCCACGCAGCAGGTATGAGCCGCATGGTTCGCCCGCTTTCACTTGCATCCGTAGGCGGCGGTGCAGACGGACTTATGATCGAAGTTCACAATGATCCTTCCAAAGCATTGTGCGATGGCCCTCAAGCATTGCGTCCAGACCAATTCACTAGCCTTATGAAAGAAATTATCGCATTGCGCCAAGCATTGGTGGAATGCACTAAATAATCTCAAATATCACACAAATAAGCTAGTATCCGTTATAATAGATACTAGCTTATTCTTTTATGAAAGGAACCATCATGACTCGCATCCATATTAACGCATCCACACCGTATGACGTTGTCATCGAGGAAGGCGCTTTACAACGCATCACCGATTATATTAAACCATTAAAACCAAATTGTCGTGTTATCATCGTCAGTGATAGTAATGTAGCGCCCCACTATTTGGACTCTGTGAAAGCTAATATGGAACATGCGGGTTATGTTGTTTGTGATTATGTGTTTCCTGCTGGTGAAAGCTCCAAAAATGCTCATCAACTCATCGATTTAGTAGAATACATGGCGGGCCAATCATTGACTCGCAAAGACTTGCTCATCGCCCTTGGGGGCGGTGTTGTAGGCGATATGGCGGGCTTTGCAGCAGCAACCTATTTACGTGGTATCGACTATGTTCAGGTTCCTACATCTCTATTAGCCGCAGTAGACTCCTCTGTAGGTGGTAAAACAGCGGTCAATCTCGAAGCTGGGAAAAACCTCTGGGGTGCTTTCAAACAACCTATCCTCGTCCTCTGCGATCCAGCTACACTCAATACATTGCCTGATATGGAATGGATTAATGGATGCGGTGAAATTATCAAATACGGCTTCCTCGACGTACCTGGTTTATTAACCCAACTAGAACATAAACCATTAATTAAACATCGCGATAGTGTTAGTACTGTCATCGCTCGTTGCATTCAAGCAAAAGCGGATATCGTGGAACAAGACGAACGCGAGTCTGGCGTTCGTGCCCTCTTAAACCTCGGTCATACCTTTGGTCACGGCATCGAAAAAGCGAGTCATTTCAAGGTACATCACGGTTATGCCGTTGCTATTGGTATGGTGCTCATGGCACAAGGTGCTGTCAAACATGGAGAATTAGATGCGGAAGCTTTAGAGAAATTAAAGACCCTTATCAAAGCACACGATTTGCCAATCACAACAACGATAAGCAAAGAAGAAATTCTAGCTGCCGCTAAGCACGACAAAAAAAGCGAAGGAGCAACCATTAAAATCGTAGTACCTACTAGCTATGGTCACAGCGAGCTCAAAGTGGTAACACACGATGAACTTGCAACCTATTTAGACTGAGATATAAAGGAGATTTATATGCATTCCGTAACGAACGCCATCCCTACAGGGACTATCGCGTCCATTCCTGCAAAAGCTCATGCGCACCGTGCACTGATTTGCGCAGCTCTCGCAAACTCGCCATCTACCATACTACTGAGCCGCACCTCTAAAGACATCGATGCAACTATGGACTCCTTGCGAGGCTTAGGCGCACAAGTTGTATATGAAAACAAAGTTGTCACTGTTACACCAGGTCCTGTGCCAACAAAGGGCAATGTAGTTCCCCATGAATCCGGTACCACATTGCGCCTCTTATTACCAGTAGCAGCGTCCATTTGTAATGAGGTAGACGTGGATGCGAAAGGGCGTTTACCAGATCGTCCTTTAGAGCCCATGCTCGGTGAAATGAAAGCTCACGGCGTAACATTCTCCCAAGATAAACCACCATTCACTATGACAGGTCGTCTACAAGGCGGTGAGTTCGGTATGGTTGGAGATGTGAGTAGCCAGTTCTTCTCTGGATTATTATTAGCAGCGCCACAATGTGGAGGTGCTACAATCACATCTACTACACCACTTCAATCTAGCGACTATGTAACATTGACGACTACAACAATGGCAGACTTCGGCGTAACAGTCGACCATACTCCCGCCTCTGGCACAGTCCAAGAGTCCTTTGCAGTAGCGGCTAATACTACTTTTAAAGGTCAAAGTAATTACCAAATCGAAGGCGATTGGTCCAATACGGCTATTTGGATGGTAGCAGCGGGCATGACAGGTAAACCAATTACCATTACGGATATGAACAAAAATTCTGTGCAAGCGGATCGTCGCATTATGCAGATTATGATTGATGCCGGTTGTGATGTAGTATGGGATGGCATGAACGTAACCGTTATGGGTCGTGCAGTAAAACGAATCCATGCCGACCTCGAACAAATGCCCGATATGTTGCCAGTTATGGCAGCCCTCGCTTGCTCTATCCATGGTGAAAGCTCCTTTGTTAAGGGTGCACGCCTACGCTTGAAAGAATCCGATCGCCTCGAAGCCGTTGCTAATCTGGTCAGAGATTTAGGCGGTACGGTTCGTGAAGATGGTGATGACCTATATATCATCGGTAGTGGTATACTAAAAGGAGGACAAGGTGATTGTGTTAACGACCATCGCCTTGTTATGGCAGGTACATTGATGGCACTCATCAGTGAAAATCCTGTAACATTAAAAGATAGCGAAGCTATCACAAAATCCTATCCAGACTTCTTTGAGGACTGGAACTTACTAGGAGGTAATGCTAATGGCATCTAATTTCGGTAAAACCATACAAGTATCTACCTTTGGCGCGTCTCATGGGTACGCCATCGGTGGTATCGTGGAAGGCCTCCCTTGTGGACATTCCATCGACATCGACGAGCTACAAGCCTTCTTAAAGCGCCGTGCGCCAGGTCAAAACCAATTACAAACGCAACGTAAAGAAGCCGATATACCTGAATTCTTATCAGGTATGGTAGATGGCATGCTCAGTGGATCTCCATTAGCATTTATGATTCGCAATACATCGCAGCACTCCGGTGATTACAATAACTTGCGCGACATTCCTCGCCCATCTCATGCGGACTTTACGGCTCGCATGCGCTATGGTGACAAAGTAGATATGCGCGGTGGCGGCCACTTCTCGGCACGTCTTACAGCACCTCTCTGCGTAGCTGGTGGCATTGCACTACAGTTATTGCGTGAAAAAGGCATCGAAATTCACGGCCATTTAAAACAAGTTGGTACAATCCAAGATACTCCTATCGATATGGTTCATCCAGATATGAAAGCACTCCGTGAAATTGCTACAGAACCAATTGCTATGCTCGATGCAGACAAGCGTTCTGAAGTAGAAAACTTGGTCATGAAACTAAAAAAAGACGGCGACTCTACAGGCGGTATCGTTGAGGTTGTGGCTACAGGTCTACCAATCGGACTTGGCAATCCAAACTTTGACGGCATTGAAAACCGATTAGCTCGCGTGATCTTTGGCGTACCTGCCATCAAAGGCGTGTCCTTTGGGGGTGGCTTCGACATGTGTTCTCGCCTTGGATCAGAAGTGAACGATGCTTTCACCATGGACGGCGATACAATCACAACAACTACCAATAATAGCGGTGGCATTCAAGGCGGTATCACCAACGGCTTGCCCCTCGTTATGCAAGTGGGCATTAAGCCTACTCCATCCATTTATAAGGAACAACATTCTGTGTCGCTTTCACAAAAAGAGGACACATTACTCACCATCAAAGGTCGTCACGACCCATGTGTAGCACTCCGTGCAGTACCTGTTATCGAAGCCGTTACAGCTCTTGTCATTCTTGATTTCTTAGGAGATATTGACCATGAACTTAGATGAAGTACGCGTTAAAATTAACGATATAAACGACCAAATGCTCGCCCTCTTCAAAGAGCGCATGGAACTCTCTAAGGACGTAGCAGCAGCAAAAAAGGAAATGAATAAGGCCATTTACGATGCCAAACGAGAGCGCGACATCCTCGACAAGGTAACAAAAGATGCAGGTCCAGACCTCGATCTATATGCACGCCGTTTTTTTGAAGCATTATTTAGCTTAAGTCGCACATACCAATCTGAGCAGCTATTTCAAGACAATGAATTTACTTTGAAAATGAAAAAAGCCATTGAGCAATCCCCTACCTTGCCACCTCAACGAGGCAGTGTAGCTTGCGCCGGCGTATTTGGCAGTAATGCTCAAATGGCGTGTGATAAATTATTACCTCTTAGCCAAATCCATTATGTAACAGGTTTCCGTTCCGTATTCGATGCCGTAGAATCCGGTGAATGTCAATTTGGTGTATTGCCTATCGAAAACAGCTCCAATGGGTCCGTAAAAGAAGTATATGACCTATTAGAAGAGCGCAAATGCTATATCGTTCGCGGCACGCGCCTTTGGATATCTCACGACTTGCTCGTGAAAAAAGGCACAAAACTAGAAGATATTCATACCATAATTTCCCATCCTCAAGCGTTGGGCCAATGTAGTCACTTCCTAGATAAGTTAGAAGGCGTAGAATTACGCTCCTATGACAATACAGCTCGAGCTGCACAGCTCGTAGCAGCTAGTGATGACCCTGGAGTAGCGGCTATCGCAGCACCTCAATGTGCAGACCTATATAATTTGTCTCCATTGTTGAGAAATATCCAAAATAGCGATAACAACTATACGCGCTTTATCTGCATTAGTAAGGATTTCCACGTATACCCAGGAGCCAATAAAATCTCAGTAGTAACGACTGCAAGTCATGCTCCAGGCGGGCTTGGTACATTGCTCACCAAGTTTGCTAATATCGGTGTGAACCTTACAAAACTTGAGTCCCGTCCGATCGTAGGACATAACTTTGAATTCTTGTTCTACCTCGATTTAGAAGCATCCTTGGCAGATCCAAAAGTACTTTCCGTATTAGCAGAGCTCCACGCATCGCAAGATAAATTCCGCTTGCTCGGCAATTATCCTGAAAATTGATATTTTCCTTTATGGTAGTGCTTATTAATGGCATATATAGTACAATGGATATAGTTTTAAAACTCCAATGGCTAATAGGTGACAGCCTATTAGCCATTTTGTGTATATTGACCTAGGAGGTCCTATGAAATTTGGTTTACTTGGCCGTACGTTGGGCCATAGCTTTTCCCCACGCATCCACAATGCTTTGGGAAATACTAATTATGAATTATTTGAACGAGAACCGAGCCAACTGCAAGAGTTCTTTGCAGACCAAGAATTACAAGGTATTAATATTACCTTCCCTTACAAGGTTAACGCCCTTGAAGCTTGCGATGTAGTAGACCCTCGCGCAGAACGCATTGGCTGTGTAAACACGATGGTTCGTAAAGACGGCAAATGGCATGGTTACAATACAGATTACGATGGTTTCGTATTTACTCTAGAACACGCTGGTATAAATGTATCCGGTAAAGAATGTATTATCCTTGGCGATGGTGCCTCCTCTGCTACGGTTCACGTAGCTCTTGAAGATCTAGGTGCTAAGAGCATCACGCATCTATCCCGTAAAACAGCTCCGCTCTATACCGATGCACCTAATTACTACGAAACAGCACAGATTATCATTAACTGCACTCCTATCGGGATGTATCCGCATAATCCGGCTAGCCTGATAGATATTATGCAATTTTCCAAATTAGAAGGCGTTGTAGATCTCATCTACAATCCGCGCCGTACAGTTTTGCTTTTACAAGCAGAAATGATGGATATTCCACACTGTGATGGTCTACCTTTCCTCGTAGCACAAGGCGTTGAGGCAGCTAATCATTTTCAAGGTGAAAGCTTTGGTACGAAAGAGATAGAACAAATCTTGCGAGATGTGCGCCGTGAAAAGGAAAATATTATCCTCATCGGTATGCCTGGTGTTGGAAAAACAACAGTAGGCAGAGCAATCGGTAAAGAGATGGGCCGTACTTGGTTTGATGTGGATCACGAGCTAGAAAAAGAAATTGGCAATGTTTCTACCTATATTACAGAACAAGGGGAGGCTGCGTTCCGTGAAAAAGAGGCAGAAATGATTGCAAAACTAGGCACTCAAACTGGCCTTGTCATCTCCACTGGTGGCGGCTGTGTAACAGTACCTAAAAACTATGCACACCTGCGCCAAAATGGGCGTATTTACCAATTAACACAACCTGTAGAAAAACTATCTACTTCAGGTCGTGTTCTATCTAGTGGCGGTATAGAACGTTTACGTGAACTTGAGGAAACTCGCACCCCAATGTATGAAAGCTTTGCACAATGCATCGTGGAACATAATCGCAATGCACCAGAAACAGTGGCGGCTATTCTCGAAGACTTTGAAGCAAACTTATTGTAAGAGTTTATATAACTGTATTTATAAGATTATTTCCTCTATATAAGTAAGGCCTTCTACATCTTTAGAAGTAAGAGCATTTACATCTGTATTTCTATATAAAGTCATTAATAAAAACATATATATTTTTTATATTCGCCCTTCAAAAATGAATATACTACAAGAAATACAAAACATATAAAAAAGTCGGCTTTCGCCGACTTTTTTAATGTACTTTTACGCGTTTATGTTGTTGTTCATCAAATACGCCATCTACGTCGATGGTATCTAGAATTCGTTTTAAAGCATGTACATCGATTTGCCCTGGTGCTGATGTTTTACCAGCAGAAGCAAAGGTCATGGCATTTCCAAATAGAGCACCTGCAGTGCGTGTAACAGCACCTAGTTCTCCCATTGCCATCGTAATAATTGGATCCGAAGGATACAAAGCCTTTACTTCGGCTGTTGCTTCAAGGAGCGTCAATACATCACCAGTTGTGTGAGGCATAACGGCAATCTTTGGCACATCCGCTAAGAACTCTTTCATTTGAATGAGTCGATTTACAATGACTTCACGACTCGGCGTACCATGGAAATCATGGTTACTCATGATAATAGTAATTCCATGAACCTTAGCAAACTCTATCGTTTTAAGCATTCTATCTTGATCAAAGAATAACTCAATATCGATAGCATCCACCAATCCGGTAGGAATCAAACGTTCTAGCATTGTAAAGTAATCTTGTGTGGAAATCGTTCTTTCCCCACCTTCACCTTTGGTACGCCATGTAAAGAGCAACCCACGACCTTTCAGTTGTGGCTTGATGAGCATTAATAATTCAATGATAGCGTCAATGGAGTGGGCCCGCTCATAATAGTCAATGCGTAGCTCCACGACGTGACACGGTGTATTACATGCTACCGCAGTGGCATCTAGAATTTCTTTCATTGTTGTGCCCACAATAGGCACACATATTTTTGTACACTTTTCGCCGAGTACAGTATGACCGATACGGACCATAATAACTCCTTTCTGTCCCACACGGTGAGACTAATGACTTACCTTAAACTAACTATATACCAATATTTTTGTAAAAGCAATCAATCCACCCATATTGGATTGCTATTCACTAAAAGTGTATGAAAGCCTGTTATTATGCACTAAAACAGTATTCTTAGATTAACGATTAATGTCATTTTTTGTTATATCATGTCGCACGGATAGTTTCCGTGATTGGAATCCCATATAGAGTAATAACAAACCTGTAATGCTAAATACATAGGATATTCCAATATAGGTAGATACAATACTTGCAAACACTGGACCTACCATGGAACCAAATTGTTGAGCCGTCGTCGTCATACCAAACATGCGACCTCTAAAGCCTGGTTCTGTATTAAGTGTTACAGCTGCACTCAAAGATGGGTTGATCCCTACAATACAAGAACCAATTAACACTTGTAGTACACCAAACCACCAGATACCTACTGGTAAGCTTTGAAGTAAAAGAACAACACCACTACCAAGCATACAGTAGGAAATGGTTCTAAAGTACCCACGACGCTCACCGAGGCGCACCCATATATTGGTCGTTAAGGAACCGGCTAAACCACCGATACTGAGGATTGTACCTGAAATGATAGCTGCCCCTTCCATAGTGCCTTGCATATCACCTACATAAAGCGCCAAAATAGGCTGTAACATCATGATGACACATTGCATAAAGAAGTAAATCCATAAAAGTCTTACTAATACAGGTTGTTCTTGAACCGACTTAAAATCTTCTCGCAAGGATGTAGCTTTTACCGGCTGTTTGGACTGCTCCTTAGAAGTTGTATTTTCAACTTCTAGTTTTGGTTCTTTTACAAGAAACAATACCGCCAAAGTAGCAATGAATACAGCTATACCAGAAATATAAAATACAGGGCGCATACCTACGACACTTTCAACGGCACCACCTAAAAATGGGCCGATGACATTGCCTAAAATCAGACCTGTTTGGAATATGCCGAGGGCACGGCCCACCTGTTTCTCATCAACGCTCAGGGAAACCATGGTCATCGCCGCAGGATAGAAACCGTTGGCAAAACCTACCAAGGCACGCCCCATCAACAATTGGTACTGATCCGTTACCATACCGATGAGGACATAACTGACAGCAATGGCAAAACCAGCGCGCAAAGCCATCCGTTTTTTCCCTTTATTATCTGCAATTTTGCCCCATATAGGCGCCATAATACCAGCAATAAGGAAGGTAATACCAAAGACAAGACCTGACCAAAGTGCCACATCAACCTTAGGAACACCGAGTTCCAACAGATATATAGGCAGAAAAGGAATTATCATTGTGTAACATATGGCTAGCACGGTCATACTAGCCGTAATAATCCATACATTGCGCATGCCACCGCGAGCATCATATACACTTGTACTCATAGTACCCTCCCTTCCACATAAAATCGTTTAGATAAACTAATATACACATAAATCACTTTTAATTACAGTTCCATTTAAATTACAGTCCTACTTAGATTTCAATCTATGTTACTATTCATAAAATGTTACTACATTTTAATTTCATATATAAAGAAGAGCCGCATACGAAACGCGACTCTTTCCATAAAAAATACCTAAAATATAGGTATACAATGTAGTAATCCTCAAAGATTATTCAAACTAAAGTTTTCGGACTATCAATTATTCCGTAGGAAATTTGTGATCCATTACATCTTGCAAGGAAACATGTTCCATAACATGTCGGAACTCATCTTGTAAATACTGCCACAATGGAGCTGTCAAGCAGTCATTAAACATAGGACACGGTTCTACATCATCTTCTAAACAAGACACGAGAGCAATGGAGTCCTCTGCGGCATATAAAATTTCATATACATTGTATTCAGCCGGAGATTTCACCAAACGATATCCTCCATATTTACCACGTCCACTTTTAACAAGGCCCGCAGAGGATAAACGAGATACAATCCCCTCTAAATATTTATCGGAAAATCCTTGGCGTTCTGCAATCTCACGAATCGGTACATTTTTTTCTACCCCGTGTTCTGCAATATCCGCCAATATCCGTAAGGCATAACGCCCCTTTGTAGATATTTTCATAAGTTAACCTCTATATCATTCATAATATATTAATAGTATATCACAAATTCATACAAAAAATGGTGGGAAATATGATACACTATACATATATCGAAATATCTTTATTTAGGTATGATTTTAATTTCATATAGGGAGGATTTTATCTAATGTTAGATAAATTATTTCAACTCAGTGAGCGTGGCACAACCGTTAAAACAGAAATTTTAGCAGGTATCACTACGTTTATCACGATGGCGTACATCCTATTCTTGGCGCCAAACATTCTTAGTCTTGCAGGCATGGATAAGGATGCGGTCCTCATTGCCACAGCCTTAGGTGGAGGTCTTGTGACGATTGCTATGGGTCTATTCGTAAACTACCCAATTGCTCTCGCTCCAGGGGTTGGCCTCTTGGCATTTTACTCCTTTACCGTAGTTCTCGGTATGGGCGTATCTTGGCAAACAGCATTAGGTGCGGTATTCATTTCTGGTCTCGTTTTCCTCGTATTAACATTGACATCAATACGACAAATGATCGTTGAAGGTATCCCAGCCTCCATGAAAATTGCCATTACCGTTGGTATTGGTCTTTTCATTTCTATCATCGGTTTGAAGTTATCCGGCTTGATGGCCATCTCCATTAGTTTGTCTCCAAACTCCTTAGGTCAGGTTGTACAGACACATGGTAATTTAGTCCCTCCAGCATCTGAGGCACTCTTAACGCTTGGTAATTTGCACAGTGGTGAAACATTGTTAGCACTATTCAGCCTCATCTTTACAGCTTTATTGATGGCTCGCAAAATTCAAGGTTCCCTCTTGATTGGCGTTTTAGTAACAACAATCATCTCCTATGCGACAGGCCTTTCCACAATGCCTGAGAACTTCACCGTATTGGCTATTCCTGATTTCTCCAAAGCAGCATTCCTGCAATTAGATATTCCTGGTGCGCTTCACATGGGCTTAATTACGATTATCTTCTCCTTCACCTTCGTAGAATTGTTCGACTCGATGGGTACTTTGATTGGTACTGCTACAGAGGCGAAAATTGCAGATCCTAAATCTGGTAAATTCCCGGGTCTTGGTAAAGCCATGACCGTAGATGCTATCGGTGTTAGTGCCGGTGCATTGCTCGGTACTTCTACAATTACGGCTTTCGTTGAAAGTGCGGCAGGTGTAGGGGCTGGTGGCCGTACAGGTTTAACAGCTGTCACAACAGGCGTACTTTTCTTAATTTGCTTATTCTTGGCTCCATTGGTATCCTTGGTTCCAAATGCAGCCACATCTCCTGTTCTTATCATCGTAGGTGCCCTCATGTTAGGTGCCATTCGCAATATTGACTTCGATGATTGGACAGAAGGCTTCCCTGCATTCCTCGTTATCGTATTAATGCCGTTCACATATAGCATCGCTAACGGTATCTCTGCAGGTCTTATTGCATACCCTCTACTCAAAATTATTGCGGGACGTGCAAAAGAAGTTAATTGGATTATGTACGTATTGGCGGTACTCGTTATCATCCGCTACGTATTCTTCTAATTAACGTATGTCCATAATTATACTATTAGTGAAAGCTGCTTTATATTGATAGCTATAAAATCACTAATACCTAAGAACAAATTATATATAAATCACATACACTAAAAGCACCTATCTCCAAAGATATTACCCTAATATCTAGGAGATAGGTGCTTTTTATTATGTACGCTTTTACTAAATGCTAACGTCGTATGGCATTACCGAATCGTACTATAGAGTCTTATTAGGGTTTAGTATTAACGAATCGTTTTTACACCGATTAAGTCTGTACGACTTGAATCAATATTTTTTAATGGTACTACATGTTCTTTATAAAACTCTGCTTCAGATGCTTTCACAGGCACTTGAAAGAACAAGAAATATGCCATGTTATCCTTGCTCCACGTAATACTGCGAACTAAGCTCTTATCTAAATTACCTGTATACTGCACATCACCTGTTGGCGTAGAGTCAATCCACTGTACGTCATGGTATTCCGTTGGAACATATTCTTTAGGCCATACAGTATCCTTAGAGTAACTCATGCGGAAGGCCATAACATGATTTACCCAACGGCCGCTATGTTCTTTGTACTCTTTATCTTGCTTCCAATATACAGTTTCTAATACATCATTATCATAAAAATGTGTAGCATAGTATGTATAGCCAAGAGGCAAGTAACTTGGTACAAATACGTCATACGGCATCTTACGAGATGCATCCATTACACCGCTTGGTAAGCCGATGGATTTATTCGTAAGTATAGGCCACTCAGAATTCGTATGTGTGCGCAATGGCAGTCCAATAGATTCAAAATGAGGTCTATCTTGTTCTCCATTTTGTTTAACACTTTGCGCATTATTGCCTTTAACATTTTGCTTATCATTTCGGTCACCACGTAATCTAGTATCATCAGAAGCCACATTACTTAACGACCCTACTGAATCTACAATTTTGCTTACATAGTTTTGGTTTCTTGAGGAAGCAAAGTAAAGCATATTAACTTTGTTATCTTTTTCCCAATAAGCAATTTGAACAGAATCGTTGCTAGAGCCTAAAGTATGTACAGAGATTCCATTAGGGGTAGTAAAGCTAACGGCATCATCAGCATTGTATTTTGTCTTTTCCAAAATAGGCTTTACTACGGTATCGATAGCCCACCCCATACGATACACAATATCTGTATTAGAGAAAGTTAATTTCGGACCATATTCTCCATCATGGCCCGTTTCCGTATATACGATTTCTAATACGTCATGATCCCTTGACTTTACATCGCGTACTGCATAGTCTTCAGGCATATAAGATGGAATTTGTAAATCATATCCAAAATAATTTGTACTTGCGTCAACATTAAGCTGTACTATATCACCATTATCAACTTGATCATACCACCGATAACGATTCATTAGCTCTTTATTCTTTTCCACTGTATCGATGGTAACAGTATTTCCATTTTCATCCACTAAAGGGGATAACGCACTAACTGGTTGTACTCCAAAGCTACTTACCACAGCAGCTAGTATTCCCATGGCTAATAATGATTTTGTTATTTTCAATCTCATAATTTCTTCTCTCTAAATTTAGATATTTCATAAGTATATATTACCGAGGTAATCACTTATCTATTACATTTTTAACTCAGATCACTGACTTTTAATAGTGCTACGTAATCTTAATAAAACACGCCAGTCTTTGCTTTCATAGGACTACATGTTCCTCTTTTATTTCTTCAATAGTTTTAGGTTTAATCGGTGTTGTCAGATAGTTACCAACTAGTTCATAACAAGAGCTATCAATACTTTTCAACGGTACCACATGGTCCTTATAGAATTCCGCATCAGCCTCTTTCACCCGTTCTAAGAAGAATAGAGAATAAGCCATGCCATCCTTCGCCCACGTAATGCTACGAACCATATGGGTTTCAGGATTTCCTGTATAATAAATCTCACCAGAATCACCTGATTTAGACCATTCAAGATCACCGTACTCAGATGGCACATATGGTGTGTCTCTCACAGTATCCAAGGAATATCCCATTCTATAGGCCATAATGCTATCTATATATTTTTTCCCATCCCGATAGATAGTCACACCTTTTTTGTAATATACAACCTCTAATACATCATTTCGATCTTGACGTGCTGTATAAAGCTGATAATCATAAGGTATATAACTAGGCGCCTTGACCTCATACGACAGTTGCTGTGCAGCTTCTACTATTCCTTTCCAATTACGAGCCCCTTCTTGAGTTTTCATAGGCCACTCTAATAAAGTCTTTCTTGGTAATGCTTTGATTGCTGAATCAGGATGAACTCTAGGCATATCAAATGTAACGGCAGCGGAAACGCCAACATTATCGGTAGATATTGAATCATTAACAACATCAGCTGAAACATATCCTGCACACAATAATCCTACAGCCATAGCAGATAAAACGGACTTAAATAGAAGCTTCTTCATGATCTCTCCTTTATAAAAACTTGATATATACTTTACACATATAATGATATATTTTCTTATTTATATCAAAAACATGCTGCCGATTCTGTTGCCCTAGCTACTTCATAAAACTTTTATCTTTCCTATTGTGAAAGTATAGTTATGAGCCATTAGCTGCTTTAATGCTAACTAGTTATACATAATAAAACATCCTACTAAACGCTATATTACAATAGAGTTCAATAGGATGTTTTATCATTATTTAGTTAATGGAGGCATAATAATATCTTGTTCAAGCTGTCTTCGTCTCTTTGCAGTATAGTCTACAACTTTAATTTGAACGACGCCCACAGAGTTTACCATAGCGTCAGTAAAGGGAAATTCTCGACCAGTCTGATGCTTCATTAATACTTGTAAACCATGAGCCTTTTCATCAACACGCTCTAAGTAGGTAGCCTCTCCTCGACCCATCACACTAGAATAAACCGAGCTATATTTACAAGGAATATCTCCACCTGATACGAGGGTCTCATCATTACCATCAATTTCGATAAATACATGAGGGTTCACTTTAATCAAATCAAACTTCTTTCCCTCATGATGGCCATGCACAAAGATATGAAGTACATCATCTATAAATTCATAGCCAAAATGTAGAGGTACCACGTAAGGATAATCACCATCCATCATGCCTAAATGAATGATGCGAGTGCTACTTAAAATACCTTTAATTTCATCTACATTTGTAACCATACGATCTTGACGTCTCATAATAGCCTCCACAAGAATCGGAAAATTAATACACCTTACTCTTCATGTAATCTGCCAAGAAAATGTTTAAATTGAGCCTCATCACTATTCAGCTTTCCGAAAAAGATTTCATCAATCTCTTCAACTAATGGGACTGCCTTTTGTAATATTGCACCGCCCTCTTTATTTAAAAGAACAGCTTTCGCACGTGTATCTCTAGAGTGCTCTTTTCGCTCTACAAAACCACGTTTTTCCAATAAGCTCAATATTTGAGATACCGTCATAACATCTATCCCTGAATGTTTTGAAATCATAACTTGTGTAACTTCGTTATCATGTTGTGATAGATATGCAAGAGATGCTAAAACAACAAATTGAGGATGTGTTAAGTTCAGCTCTTTTAACGCTTGTTTTATAGTAAAATGCCATTTATTGTACACCCTCATGAACAATAATCCTGTTGATTTTTCTGAATTGTCTTTATATTTTGATGTAAACAAACAACAATCACCTTATCTTTCTAAACATTTTTTTAGAATAAATATAGATTGGGGAACATCTGAAAAAACTTGACTTAAAAATTCTAAATGTTGCTTATCTTCACTTTCTAAGCTTACAGTATGCTTTACATTTACACTTCTGTCATGATTATCAATTATTTGATGTCCGAAAAGAATAGCACCAAATGGAGTTTCAGTCTTATCCCAAAACTCTTCAAAAGGTTTTACAAGAGTGAGCTGATATTCCATAGGCGGCATGCCTTCAAGCTCCATTGTACCACATGAACCGGTCTCAAATTTACCGTTTAATGTAATATTTTTTAGATCCTCTTCCCAGTCATACCATTTTTCGATATTCGCATAGTACGCCCATACAGCTTCTTTTGTTGCTTTTATTTTCAAACTAAAACTAAATTCCATTTTATATCCTCCTTTTTTACGAGTGCTTTATTATAAGTATACTTATTATAAATTATTTTATATTATTCGTCAATTAACTTCCAAAAAAGGATATTCTATGCGTTTATCAATATAAGGGTATACTCTCATCAGAAAATCATCAGGTCTTTTGTCTACTGTAAAAATACATTTGACTTTTTAGAATAGATACTGTATTATAAAAAAATAGTTTTAAAGATTCTATAGATTGTTAAAGCTGTGGTAATCCATAGCCTTTATATTTATAGATAGTTTGTAGAAAAGAGGTCTTTATTATGTCTGATACGCATCAGTTAAAACGGGGTCTTAAGAACCGGCATGTACAGCTGCTCGCCATCGGCGGTGCTATTGGTACAGGTTTATTCTTAGGCTCCGGCCGCGCCATTCACTTGGCAGGTCCATCCATTATATTCGCCTACCTAATAACAGGTGTTATGTGCTTCTTTATTATGAGAGCACTAGGCGAATTACTGTTATCCAACCTAAACCACCACTCTTTTATCGATTTTGTAGAAGATTACTTAGGGGATCGAGCAGCCTTTATCACGGGATGGACATACTGGTTCTGCTGGCTTTCACTAGCCATGGCAGACTTAACGGCCGTAGGCCTCTACATGCAATACTGGATACCGTGGCTCCCTCAATGGATACCAGCCCTACTTGTTCTAGTCGCCTTGCTGTTAATGAACTTGACAGCGGTAAAATATTTTGGCGAAATGGAATTCTGGTTTGCCTTGATTAAGGTGATTGCTATCATCTCTCTTATCATTATCGGTATCATCATGATTATTACTGGTTTCACCACAGATGCTGGCGTCGCCGCCTTTAGCAATATGTGGAATTACGGAGGATGGTTTCCGAATGGAACGATGGGCTTTATCCTATCATTCCAAATGGTTGTATTTGCTTTCACAGGCATAGAACTCGTAGGTTTAACGGCTGGCGAAACAGAAGATCCTGAAAAGGTTATTCCAATGGCCATAAACAATATCCCATTGCGTATTATTTTATTCTATGTAGGCTCTTTAGCCATCATCATGAGTATTTACCCTTGGACTGCCGTTAACCCTGCTGCAAGTCCATTTGTGGCTGTATTTACCGCCGTTGGCATTACAGCCGCCGCAGGTATCGTAAACTTCGTTGTTCTTACTTCTGCAGCATCCGCTACAAACTCTGGTATCTTCAGTACAGGTCGTATGATTTATGCCTTGGCAAAACGCGGTCACGCTCCGAGTTCGATGCGCCGCTTGACTCACAGCAGTGTGCCATACCAAGCAACGATTTTCTCGGCAGCCGTATTATTGATTACAGTTGTACTCAACTACGTAATGCCTGAAGCAGTATTCGTTATGATTACATCAATCTCCACGTTCTGCTTTATCTTTATTTGGGCCATGATGGTTATTTGCCATCTCAAATATCGCAAGAAAAATCCTGAGATAGCGGCACAGTCTAAATTTAAAATGCCTCTATACCCTGTAATGAACTACGTCATCCTCGCTTTCTTCGTTTTCGTTTTAGCCATTCTAGCCTTAAACGAAGATACGCGAATTGCCCTCTTGTTCACACCAATTTGGTTTATCATTCTTTGGGCCTTCTACTCCATGCTTAACACGGACGATGAAGATGCTCTTGGGGAAGAACTCATCGAAATGGCTGGTGTAAAAGAAATTTACAAAAAACCTAAAAAAGACGATTCCGATGATTACGTAATCTAACAAAAAGGCTCGTGCATAGCACGAGCTTTTCTTTTACTTCATAGTAGGAAAATTCTGTTGTTCATATTGTTCTAGATATGCTGGTAAATTACTTGTATCTTCATTGTAATTAAAGATAGTCTTGATGCGATAACCTTCTTGAGTGATGATGATATCAATAGAGGATGGTACTTCTTGACCATTCTGTTGTAAGTGGTTAACTAATTCTTGCAAGGCCTCTGTTTGACGTAAAGAACCGGTCATATATTTACCTTTGGATAGACCTGTATTTCTAATGACTTGTCCATTGTATACTTGACCTCTATTATCTTTGTAATAAAAGCGTACAGCATCCTTATCTCCCGTAGGAACAGCTTTAATATAAATGGTCTTCCAATTCTTTTTAATCATCACTTTTGTAGCTTCTGCTAAATTATTAGACAAACGTCGTGTTTCTTTATTTGTTGATTTAGACACACCATTAACCTGTTGAATTTCATCATTCATAGGCATATCAATAGGTGCCACTACTGGATCTTGTTCTACCTTTTTTGCATCTGCAGGCTGAACCGCGAACATACCAACAACCGCCATTACAGCTAATGCGGTAAGAGCAATTTTTTTCATTCCATCTCTCCTTAGTTAGGATACATCAAAACAAATTATATTTTATGCAACACATTCTATTATATTCATTAAACAGTTTAATATCAAGTCATACTTAATTTTTAGGACTGACACTATTAATGATTTGGTTCCATCGTTCAAAACGTTTAGTATCGTAGTTCATATCCATATATTTAATATTAAAAGAGGTAATCGATTTTAGATTTTCATAGCGTTCCATCTCATCAGTCTTAACATTCCAGAACAACATCATATTTTCATATATAGGAATACCATAATACTGTTCAGCTTTAAAAAAATCAAAAGGTAAATTCATATTTGGTTTCGCATATATAAGAGGAGTAACCGTGAGCAAATAAGTATCTCCTACCTTACCATTTATATATAATTCTCTAGGAATAAGAGAGTCTAATATTACTTTATCATTTTTAATACCATGTTTACTTTCTTTCTTTTGTTGAACCAAACGTGGATCTGTATCAACTATTTTAGAAGCAGATAAATTAGCATCTATAATATATTCTCCATCTCGATTAGAGGCTATAATTTTTCCATCTATATAATCTAAGGAAGCAGAAAATTTATCTAAATCATATCCAATAATATTAGAAACTAAAGATGTATCATTGATTTTAAAAATCAAAAGTGGATACAACTTCATATCAGGAATAGTATCATTAGAGCATCCGAGTAGATATAGTTCCTCATTAATAATAAGATAATCAACAATATAACAGTTATATTGTTTTAAAATGGGTAATACATCGATAGTATACGATTCAGAATAATTAGATGCACTCAGAATCTTTAATGCCGCAGTAGGATTACGATTAATATCAACCGCAATATCCTTTTCTATAATTACCCCTTGTTTTGGTAAAATTCGAGCCTCATTTCTCGTACCACTAAGGTGTAAGGCACACAAAATAAGGATAAGTAAAAGCAAAAAAACAACAATATAATGCTTTTGTATCCATTGCAACATAGGACCACCTCTCTCTTACCTATAGTATAACTAAATCTGTCGACTAATAAAAGAAAAGACTTCTGCCAATTCTTGACTGATTATATTCTGTCAATTACTGGTAAAAGCCTTTAATTTTATAATATTGGTTATGAAATTGTCCTATATAGCAAAGAGATATACTTAGATGTTTCTATTCGCAGAAATATCAAAATCAATATTACTAAATTAGTTACTAAAATCCGTATCCACAATAGCGAATTGTGTATAATCAGGGTAACGTTTTTGCATTTCTGCCTTGATTTTTTCTAATGTACTATGTGGATCTTCTTCATCAAAGTCAAAGATAATATCGTAGTAGATAACCTTCTTTTCTTCTTGTACGTAGAAGGCATGTACTTGTACTACATGTGTATATAAACTAATAACTTGATCAAGAGCTTTTCTAATTTCAAGTACTTCTACACTTGGTTTGTTTTCAGCATATACACCAACAGTCATATTGATACCAAACTTTTTATAAAGATGAACCGCAATGCCCTTTGTTAATGGGTGAACTTCTGCCATTGTCATCGTATCTGGTACAGAAATATGAACGGAACCAATTGTTTCTCCTGGCCCATAGCTATTTAATACCAAGTCATATACACCACCCACATTCGGATGCTGTGCGATAGTTTCTTTAATATTACGGATTAAATTATCATCTGCTCGAACACCGAGCAAATGGTTATACATTTCACGTAAAATATCATACGCCGCTTTTAAAATCAAAACAGAAATAACAGCGCCCACATAACCTTGAATATCAAAGTTAAAGAAAAATACTAAGCCTGCAGATACCAATGTAGCAAAGGTAATCACCGCATCAAAAAGGGCATCTATACCAGATGCTACGAGCGCATCAGATTTATATTTTTCACCTTGTGCCTTGATATAACGACCCATCACTACTTTCACAACGATGGCAACAGCGATGATAACAAGACCTGGAATATCAAATGTAGATACCTCAGGGTGGATAATTTTATCCACAGATTCCTTAAGGGATCCAATACCTGCACCGAGAATGATGAAAGCTATAGCCATGGTAGTCATATATTCTATACGACCGTGGCCAAATGGATGCTCCTTATCAGCCCCTTTGGCGGCTAATTTCGTACCCACAATAGTTAATACAGAGGACAATACATCTGTTAAGTTATTTACCGCATCAAGGATGATGGCGATGGAATTAGACGCAAGGCCCACAATCATTTTAAAAATAACGAGAACGACATTACCTATAATGCCTTTTATACTGGCAAGCGTAATCCCCCGATTACGTGCTGCACCATTATCTTGTAAAATCATACTACACCTCTTACATTCTGATTTATAGTTTTTAAATTGAACTATATCGATTTACTTATAATCCTATTATAGCTTATCGATTATCATTTGTCATTATTTTTCTTGAAAAATATTTTTAAACTTATTGATTTTACTGAGTTATCAATAATTCTCATTTCTCAATTAGAGTATTTGATGTATTGTGACTTCACAATGTATAGTACAAACCTATTATTAACAAACTAGTATTTTGTATTACGTAACAAGTTAATCAGATCAGATTATGCCATAACCGTAATACGCTCTCCTGTGCGCATGTGTGTAAATACCACCTTTTGAGCGCGTAATTGAAATGCCTGTTCCGTAGGTTGTGCACCGTATAAGGTATCTCCTACAAGAGGGTGCCCTATATGGCTGAAAGCTACTCGAATTTGATGTGTTTTCCCTGTGTACAAACGAACTAAAACCTCAGAATATCCACATTTATTGGACTTATACACAGTTTTGTCCACATTTTGATTACTTTTATCAACATCTCCTAAGTTTATATCCACATTTTTTGCTGCTATATCCACAGAATTTTTAGACTTATTCACAGAGTTATCCACAGCCTGCGAAGAATGTCTACATAGGACGGAAAAATCTGTACGAGTCTCTTTTCCCTTAGGATTCACTTCGTAATGAATCCCATCAGCACTGCGTTCCATAGGAAATACCAAAGAATCTTCATCGGCTTCTACAATGCCTTCCACAGTCGCCATATACCACTTTTCAAAGGTATTATCATCCATTTGCTGTTGATAAATACTTTGTGCTAAACCACTTTTTGCAATCACAATGCAGCCCGTCGTATCTCGATCTAGACGGTTCAAGAAACGTACCTTTCGCTTGATACCATGTTCTTTAAAATAGTGCGCCACACCATTGGCAAGCGATAGTTGATCTTTAGAGTTCACCGTCACACCACTTGGCTTATCCACGATAAAAAGATCCTCGTCTTCGTATAAAACGGATAAGTCCATTTCGATTGGATCGTGGTCAATCTTCTCTTTAGCCATAGCAATCCAGATCTCATCGTCTACGGAGATTGCATCCTTTGGTGTAGCCTTATGCCCATTAATATGGATTAATTTCTCTTCAAAGAGTTTAACTAAGGACTTTCGAGGATATTTAGTATCTAACACTTCGCCAAGTGAAATATCACATGCTTCGCCAGTATGTTCTAGATCACGACTTGACATGTCTTGATTGCTACTCGATATACCTCGACTGCTACTAAATACGCCTTGACCATTATCAGACAGCTTTTGTTTTGCATATTTCTGACTAAGCACAGCGTCTATATCTGCAGCGGTCACGGTCCACAGAATATCGTCAGGACGATGTGTTTTTCGCGCCATCAGTATCTCCTTTCTACGAGTTCAGGATCTCGTGGCATATAGTTGAGTAGCGAGCTTGGTTGAACGGCTCGACCTCTTATATTCGTCTGTTCAAAGGTAATGGTCAATTCTTGTTTAGGTCGAGTGATGGCCACATAGAACAAGCGCTTTTCTTCGTCTTCACGATTTTCTGCAAGGGCAAAAGGACTTGGGAACATACCTTCGTTGAGTCCTGCTAAAAATACGTAATCGAACTCACTGCCCTTTGCTTGGTGAATGGTAATGATAGGAATGCGGTCTTCGTTTCGCACCTGTTGTGCAGGCTCGCCTGCCGTGAGAGCTGCGAGCTGCAAGATTTGATTTAACCGCGCCAGTCCTGCAGGCCCTTCATAAGCCGCATCTAATTTTTCCATAATACGATATAAATCGCGTATATGCTCTACTTTAGCCGCTTCTCCATGAGATTTGTAGTATTCTAGAACTCCCATTTGATTCATGATGTACGCCAATAATTTCGTTGGCATCTCCGTATAGGCTTTTCTACGCAACGTCGCCATTTGAGATGCGATACTCGTGAAAGCTGCCTTATATTTGTTAATAGCTACCATACGTCCCGTTGTAGTAGGCACGATATTTTCTTTCACCGCATAAATTAAAAGCTGTGCAGTGGCTAAGATATCGTCCATCGCATTGTGCGTTGGCTCATGGTGGATAGGAAACTCAGACGCAAGGAAGCCCAATTTATGATTTGGTAAATTAGGATAGAAACGACGGTAGATATCGAGGGTATCGTAGATAGCCTTGAACTCAGGATTACCTAAGTTATGACGCGCCAATTCGTTCGTAAAAATGCTTACATCATAGTTTACATTGTGACCTACAATAATAGCATTCTTGGAAAATTCCTTAAAGGCTTGTAACACTATAGCTGGCTCTTCGCCGTGCTCTTGTAAATACGCATCGGAGAAGCCGTGTACCTCTTCGGATTGACCAACAGGTACACCAGGATTGATAAAGCGTTCAAAAGTCTCTAAGACCTGTCCATGTTCATCGATGCGGATAGCCGCAATTTGAATGATATGGTCTTGAGCCGTATCTGTGCCGGTGCTCTCCACGTCATAAACAACTACTTCGTGCTGTTCAAGCCCACTTACGAGCTTTGCATAAGGCTCCGCCTCAAAGATAGGCATATCCATGAAATCCGTCAATTTTAAACCTACTTGACGCGTCTCAGGGCTTTCAATCGCAGCGATACGAGCGTCACCGATGCCAGCAACATAACGTTTTATAATGCGCTTAGCGCTGACGGAGTCATTCGGGTTCATAAGCAGTTTAAAGTAAGCCATAACGTCTTTGATTTCTTGACGTCTAAAGAATTTGAACTCGTCGATAATCATAAAATGACGGCGTTCCTCTTCAGGTCGTTCGCCGTTAAGACGTTCAAAAGAATCACTTAACTGCTGTGCCTTTTTATTATCCCTCACAAGAACGCCGATATTAGCATCCTTTGGTAAGGCGCAGATGGATTCGTAGATATATCGACCCTCAAGATAACTATTTTTACAGCCTTTAATGAGAACTGGCTTACCCTTGCTTTCACTATTGGCACGAGGCAATTCAGTGTAGATAGACCCAACTAGATCGGGGAACATATTTTGCAAGGTCTTGAAAGCCATCGTAAAAAGCGTCCAGTTAGAGCGATAATTTTCATAAAAGATGATTTTCAAGGGCTTGAAATCCGCATCAAATTGCTTAAGCAAGCGGAACGGATCGGAGCCACGCCATTCGTATATGGTTTGGAAATAGTCTCCACATAGTAGCACGTGATTACCTTCCCACAACATTTCTAATACTTTGTACTCCAGTACGCCAGTATCTTGCATTTCATCTACAGAGATATAGCTGTAACGACTGCGCCAGCGTTCACGAACTACAGGGTCTTGGAATAGGCGATGAACACCGCAGATCAGATCCGTAAAATCTAGGCCATGCACGGAAGCTAGGCTTTCATCATACGCAGCAATCCATTCGTGACCATGGTTCAAGAAATCATTGAGTTCACTATAGAGGACATTGCCAAAGCTGGAGAATTGCTGCTCAATGGCTTCACGCTGTTCCTTCTGTAAGCGTTCGATGGTCCGCTTGTAATCGCCTAGAAGGTCATCAGAATAAAATCCATATAAAGAGCGATATTCTTTCACCATAGCGATAACATTAGCAAAGGACATTTCTCGCAATTTACCAGGACGGTACGGTTCAGAGAGTTCCTTGCAGTCTTCTTCGTCAAAGATGGTCACATCTGTGTACAAGGTTTCGTTGCGCTTTCCCTCTTGTTGGAGAATGAAAAAGCAAAAGCTGTGGAATGTACTAACCTCCACAGCCTTTGCAGGACTGCCTACGAGCGATTGAATGCGGCCTTTCATCTCATTTGCGGCCTTGTTCGTAAAGGTCATGCACAAGATATTCTCCGCCTTCGCATAGCCACCCTCGATGAGATGAGCCACCCGATAAGCAAGTGTATTCGTTTTTCCCGTCCCAGCGGACGCTAACAAGAGGATATTCTGTTCCACTTCATCAATAACGCGTTGTTGTTCACGATTGATAAGCATAAAAACCTCCTGTTATTTAATGCCGTAATATATAGCAGCTAAGACCATAGGAATAGGGCCTAAAATTGCTGTTAATGCCCAAATACCCACCCCAATATCCATTGGAATATTAAGTATATGAACGCATACCCAGTAGGTTAACCCACCAATCACAACATTCATAGCCACCCGTTTAATGGTGAAAAATGCTACTTTGAAAGCAATGTAGGCTACAGCAATGGAAATAACCGCCGATATAATCGGTGATGCTAATAAAGCTCCCATACTACTATCCTTTCATTTCTTGACGGTTCACTACGGCACCGCCTAGCGTTAATTCATCGGCATATTCGATATCTCCACCCACAGGAACACCGCGGGCAATGCGCGTTACCTTGATGCCACTTGGAGTTAATAAGCGCGCCAAATACAGAGCTGTTGCTTCCCCTTCGATATCTGGGTCTGTCGCGAGGATCACCTCTTGTACAACACCATCACGAAGGCGTGCAATCAATTCTTTTACGCGAATATCATCGGCACCGATGCCCTCCATAGGGGATAAAGCGCCTTCCAATACATGATACAAGCCCTTATAATCACCACTGCGCTCGATAGCAATCACATCGCGAGATGTTTCAACAACCATAATCGTCGTTTGGTCGCGATTTGGATTGCTACAGAATTCGCAAGGATCTTGAGCTGATAAGTTAAAGCAAATAGAACAGTGACGCGTAGCCCCCTTCGCTTCTACGATAGTTTCCACGAGGCGGTCTACCTCTTCCTTCGGCATTTCTACCAAATGATAAGCCAAGCGTCTAGCCGACTTGGAGCCGATGCCAGGCAAGCGGCGCAGCTGTTCTACGAGCCGTTCTAAAGCGTTTGTCATTTAGAATAAACCTGTTGGCAAGTTTAGACCACCAGTCACTTTGCCCATTTCTTGAGCCAAGAGGTCGTCTACTTTTTTGCTAGCTTCGTTTACCGCAGCCATTACTAGATCCTCTAACATTTCTACATCTTCAGGATCAACAGCTGTAGGATTCAATTTCAAAGATTCGATGATTTTTTCGCCATTCATCACAACAGTTACGGCACCGCCACCTACGGAAGCTTCTACAGTACGAGTTTTTAACTCTTCTTGCATTTTCTTCATATCTGCTTGCATTTTTTGAACTTTTTTCATCATGCCAGTCATATTGCCCATACCTTTACCAAACATTGTATTTCCTCCTTTTAGGACATCGTCCTATACTAATATTCTAAGTCCATATCATTAATACTATATGACATAGGTTTATAACATATGTGGCCCCTAATAGCCCTAAGGCCAAAGGTCATTATATAATAATTGCTTTTTTATCTATTCTTCGATAACCTCGACTATGATGTCATGGTCTTCAGATAATTTTTCTAATGTTTCCGCCAAGAGAGGATTGTTTCGTTCCTCTTCTGTCATATGCTCTGGATCCCAGGCGTATTCTCGAGCCACCGTAACACTATCGATAGCCTCTACTTCAATAGGTGCTGATGAAAGCATAACTTTGTCATCACTTTGATGCAGGGTTTCCTCATGAGGTTCACCCCCATCAGACTTTGGGACAGCTTCAACCTCGATATGTGCACCGCTATCCATAGGGCGCTCTAACACTTCACCATCCTCGCTGATAACAGTCACACTATCTAATGGATGTGGCGGCATATCATCTAAGGATGATACATAAGAATCCTCCATATCATCTATAGGCACATCATCAAAGGAATGAACTGGAATATCATCCCCTTCAATAGAACCCGCTAGAGACTCAATAGGAATCTCACCATCGGGGACCTGATTAGATGGACTGCCATCAAAAGTTGTAATCGGCACATCACCACCGAATGCTGGCTCTGTTTCTACATCAGCTCCTACTGCAGTTTCTGATGCAGTTATTGTAGTCGTATTCGCACTATCACTAACTGCTGTATTTGCAACAGCACCGCCGGTTTTCTTGGCTAAGAATGCCATAGCCGCAGCCTTAGCCGCGTCCACGGCTGCAGAATCAGGCTTACTCTCTTGAGGATCATTGGTTAAATCCATTTGTGTCGGTTGCCCACCAGAGGTCGTCTTTACGTCAACCATCGGTTCTTGTGGTCGTTGGGGTGCTTTTACTTGGCGTTGTGTGGTGCTACCAGCAGCCTTTTTATAGTCTTTATAAACTTGCGTGAGGGCATCCACGATTTCTACGTGTACTGCATAGCCCAGTGTATAGGTGAAAGCATCAACCGCTTCCGCCAAGTTCACTTCATTGGTCATTACATTGAGATGTAATGTATTTTTAAAGGCCATGACCGCCTTGCTTTGGTCTACATACACTAGCTGACCTTGACCGATAACGGTAGAAGTCATATTGCGATTACTATCCTTCAAGTATTTAATGACATTGGATTGTACATTGCGATACTCTTGAGCAGACAGGATTTGGTCACTAATGATGGCCTGTGTACTAATGCCTTTTTTACCGCGACCTTTAGCTTGGTTTTTTGTAGGTTTTCGGGAAGCCGTATCCCCACTGTTTGGCGGTGGCACCATGCCAACGCCGCCCATTGGTGGCGGAGCCATACCCACTCCATTCATCGGAGGCGGTGTACTACCTGGTGCTCCCATCGGTGGTGGAGTCATGCCTACACTCGCAGTCGGTGGAGTCATACCCACATTCGCAGGCGGTGGTATCATGCCTACACTACTTGGAGGTGGCACAGTGTCACCAGCAGTGTTTTGAATACTACTCATGGAAGTATTCTGTACAGCACCATTATCTACAGGAACAAAGCTATTCGCATAGCCGCTAGGTGGACCAAATGCATTAGCACCATAAGCTGGTGTAGGAGCCGCTGGGCCTCGTTGTTCCAATTGAGCCATGCGGTTCAATAAATCATTTCGTTCAGATCGCTCAGTACTTTCTAGAGCATATACACGGTCTTCTAAGCTTTCATCAACAGAGCCTAATTTAGCGCAAAGCACAAGTAGACCCATTTCAATGATGGTTCTTGGATTATCCACTTGTTTCGCATCATTCATGATGGATTGAGCACTGCGTACATATTGGTTAAGTTCATTGAAATCAACACTATTGGCCTGAGCTAGGAACTCATTCTTAAAGGCATCGTATACCTTGAGCTCATCCGCATCAGGAGCCACCTTACCAACGAGCAAGGCACGCACATGTTGAATGAGGGCTTCCATAATCTGCGTCGCATCGCGACCTTCCGCCAATGCATCGTGAACGTAGGATAATACTTTAGGGCCATCGCCGTTGCGCAAAGCATCTAGGAAGTGAATAATCCATTCCTTACTTACGAGACCGATTAACTCTTCCACCACTTGCGGTGTAATAGAGCCCGTTGCCATACCTGCACATTGGTCTAGAATACTCAAGGCATCACGCAAACCACCATCTGCATGAACAGCGATGAGCTGAGCCGCCGCAGAATCAAGACCAAAGCCTTCTTTTTCTGCTACGTAAGATAACCGTTGTGCGATGTCATCAGAAGTAATGCGTCTAAAAGTATAGCGCTGACAACGAGACACGATAGTAACAGGCAATTTTTCAATTTCTGTAGTGGCAAAGATAAACATCACATGAGCAGGAGGTTCTTCGATTGTTTTTAAAAGCGCGTTCCACGCCTCTGTAGTGAGCATGTGGGCTTCGTCTATGATAAACACCTTTTTACGCCCCTCAACAGGCATAAATTTGACGCTTTCACGAAGATCACGAACCTCATCGATACCGCGATTTGATGCGGCGTCAATTTCAAGAACATCCATGGACTGGCCGCTCAAAATTGATTTACAAGCACTACATTCGTTGCAAGGGTGATCCGTTGGGCCCTGCTCACAGTTAATAGCGCGCGCAAAAATCTTCGCCATACTCGTCTTACCAGTCCCCCGAGGACCGGCAAATAAATAGGCATGAGCTACCTTATCCTCCCGGATAGCGCGCATCAACGTATCAGACACCTGATGCTGACCAACTACATCGGTAAATGTCTGAGGACGATACTTACGATATAGCGCAATATATGCCATTGGAACACCCCCTTTTTCCGAAACTTATAATACTTTATTATACCATATTCAAGAAAATCTGACTCATTTTATAGAGTTTTATCAGTAATTCATACTAGTCATTTGAGCCCATCAATTAGACATAAAAAAAGCGGCCCCACAGGCCGCCTTGCAATATTCGATCACGACAGCCCCCGGGTTCCCCGTGGCACATGAAGGTTACCGCTTAGTGCTGCTACCTCTCAGTCCTGACACGATTCACAGGCCCCCATTGCACAGGCCCGAGAACTGCCATGATCCAATATTGCAATATAAATATTATACATGAAAAAGCCTCTATAGTCAAAGCTATAGAGGCTTTTCATATATCCTATCCAAACGATATTCAATCAAATTAAAAATTATTATGCATATTTTTCTTTAAATGCAGCCAGTTGTGCTTCTTCCAAGGACAAGCCTTGTTCTTTAAAGCGTTCAATAGCAGCTTGCATTTCCTCGTATGCTACAGGTACAACCTTTGTAAATCTGTTTACAAAGTTATTCCAGTTTTCTAAAAGGTGACGGCCTTTAGCGGAGTTAGTATGCAATACATGTTGTTCTACTAGTTCTTTAATGCGTTTAAGGTCATCATTATTGGCAGGACGTAGTTCTACGAGACCTGGATTTACATAGCGTTCATCGCAATCGAGGATGTACGCATAGCCACCGGACATACCTGCTCCGAAGTTACGGCCGATTTTACCGAGTACGAGCACTTCGCCACCGGTCATGTATTCACAACCATGGTCGCCGACACCTTCCACAACAGCCGTGATACCACTGTTACGAACGGCAAAACGTTCACCAGCTACACCGTTGATGTAGGATGTACCAGAGGTTGCACCATAGAAGGCGACATTACCAATTAGGATGTTTTCATCCGCTTCAAAGATAGATTTCTTAGGTGGGTACACCGTTATAGTACCGCCGGACAAGCCTTTACCGAGGTAATCATTTGCATCCCCTTCGAGTTCTAAGGTCATGCCTTTAGGGATGAAAGCACCAAAGGATTGGCCTGCAGAGCCTTCAAAGTTCAACTTGATTGTGTTATCTGGCAAACCGCTTTCACCATAACGACGAGTCACCTCAGAACCAACCAAGGTACCTACAACACGGTTGATATTAGTGATAGCCAATTTAGCGCGAATCGGTTTTTGGTCCTCAATAGCAGGACGGCACATACGCAAAAGCTTGGACATATCCAAGGTGCGTTCCAACTCGTGATCTTGGTCAATCGTGTGCATATGGCCTACAGAGGCATCGATGTACGGACGGAACAATATACGTTTAAGGTCAACACGGGACAATTTGAAGTTATCGTCTTGCGATTTTTGACGAACAAGATCGATACGCCCAACGAGTTCTGCTACGGAGCGAATACCTAGGCGAGCCATGATTTCACGCAATTCACGTGCGATGAAAATCATCAAGTTTTCAACATATTCAGGCTTACCTGTGAAACGAGCACGCAATTTTTCGTCTTGTGTAGCTACACCATAAGGACATGTATTAAGATTACATACACGAGCCATTTTACAGCCTACTGCTACGAGAGGCAATGTGCCAAAGCCAAATAACTCAGCACCGAGCATAGCTGCCACAGCTACATCGAATCCTGTCATCAACTTGGAGTCTACTTCTAATTGAACACGGTCACGTAATCTGTTGAGCATCAAGGTTTGATGAGTTTCAGAAAGACCAAGTTCCCAAGGTACACCTGCATGTTTTACAGACGTGCGACCTGCTGCACCTGTACCACCATCATATCCAGAAATCAAAATGTTATCTGCTTTCGCTTTTGCAACACCAGCAGCAATCGTGCCGACGCCTGCTTCAGATGTCAATTTAACGGAAATACGCGCATCTTTGTTTACACATTTCAAGTCGTAAATCAACTCTGCCAAGTCTTCAATGGAGTAAATATCATGATGCGGTGGTGGAGATACGAGCTCAACGCCTGGAGTGGAGTGACGAGCCTTGGCAATTTCAGGATATACCTTTTTACCTGGTAATTGACCTCCTTCACCTGGCTTAGCGCCTTGAGCACATTTGATTTGCAATTCTTTTGCATGAATGAGGTAGTTTGCGGTTACCCCAAAACGACCAGATGCAATCTGTTTTACTTCGGAGTTCATGCTATCGCCGTTTGGCAATGGTTTAAAACGCTCTACATCTTCGCCGCCTTCACCAGAGTTGGATGTGGAGCCAAGACGATTCATAGCGATAGCAATGGCTTCATGTGCTTCTTTACTGATGGCACCGTAACTCATAGCTCCCGCTTTAAAGCGTTTTACGATAGACTCTTCCGGTTCAACCTCTTCGATAGGAATACCACCGCCTACAGGATAGTTCAATTCCATCAAAGAACGCAATGTAACATGGTAATCGTTGCGAATCGCTTTGGAGTATTCTTTATATTTTGCATAATCCTTTTCGATAAGGGATGCTTGTAAAAGATCGATAGTCTTAGGATTGAATAGATGCTCTTCCCCATCTTTTACTGGACCATACCAACCGCCTGGTTCGAGTACTGTTTCATCGGATTTGAAAGCCCGTTCAAAACGAGCTAATGCTTCATGTGCTACACCACCAAGACCAATGCCGCCAATACGTGTTGGTGTATTTACGAAGAACTTGTTAATAAAGTTAGTATTCAAGCCCAACGCTTCAAAGATTTGTGCACCGTGGTAGGAACGAACTGTAGAAATACCCATTTTGGACATGACCTTCATAATACCACCTACAGCGGCCTTGATGTAGTTCTTTTCTGCCTGTTCTGGCGTAATATCGCCAAGACGTTTACGAGCTTGTAAATCGCGTACAGTTTCAAGCGCCAAGTATGGGTTGATAGCTGTTACACCATAACCGATTAATGTACAGAAGTGATGAACTTCGCGTGGTTCACCAGATTCAAGGATGAGGCCAATTTCTGTACGCAACACTTTGTTAATCAAGTGATTGTGAACAGCAGCTACAGCCAACAACGCTGGAATTGGTGCATGATTTTCATCGACACCGCGGTCGGATAAGATCAACACATTTTGATCTGTACGAGCTGCTTCTTCTGCCTTTTCGCATAAATCATTTAGCGCATCGCGCAAGCCTTCAGCACCCTTAGTAGGATCGAAGAGAATTGGCAAGGTTACGGATTTCATGCGACGACAATCAAGAGCTTTGATGGACGCCAACTCTTGGTTCGTAAGGATTGGTGTGCGCATAGACAGCGCATAGGTTCCTGCTTTGTTAGGCTCTGTTAGATTACCAGAGTTACCAAGCATAACCCGTGTAGATGTAACCATCTCCTCACGGATAGAGTCGATAGGAGGATTTGTTACTTGCGCAAACATTTGCTTGAAGTAGCTATATAGCAATTGTGGTTTATCGGACAAGATAGCTAAAGGTGCATCGGCACCCATAGCACCTACAGGGTCTTTACCATCTTTTGCCATAGGCACGATCATGCGCACAAGGTCTTCTTGGGTATAACCAAAAGCTTGTTGTTCTTTAAATAAATCATCTACTTTTGGAATTGTACTTTCATCGGCTTGCGTAATTTCAGACAAATGAATAACGTGTTCCTTTACCCATTCATTGTATGGTAATTCAGTAGCGACGCGATGTTTGATTTCTTCATCGGAGATGATACGTTGCTCCTCTGTATCGATGAGCAGCATTTTACCTGGTTCTAAACGGCCTTTAGCGCGTATGTTTTCAGCATTTTCGTTTACAACGCCAACCTCGGAAGCCATAATAACGCGGTCATCTGTTGTCACATAGTAACGAGCAGGACGTAAACCGTTGCGGTCAAGGACACCGCCGATAACTGTACCATCCGTAAATCCCATAGCCGCAGGACCATCCCATGGTTCCATCATAAAGCTATTGAACTCATAGAAATCATGTTTTTCTTGGCTCATGAGATTATTGCGTTCCCAAGGTTCAGGAATCATCATCATAATCGCATGAGGCAAGGAGCGACCTGTCATATGCAAGAATTCCAATGTGTTATCAAACATAGCAGAGTCAGAACCGCTATCATCTACTACAGGGAATACCTTTTTGATATCTGGGAACAATGGAGATTCCGCTTTACCTTCACGAGCATTAATCCAGTTTACATTACCGCGGATAGTGTTGATTTCACCATTATGAACTAAGAAACGGTTAGGATGTGCCCGAGCCCAACTTGGGAATGTATTCGTACTGAAACGGGAGTGAACCATTGCCAACGCAGAGGTAAAGTCAAGATCGCTCAAATCAAGGTAGAAGTCACGCAATTGACCAGGTGTTAGCATACCTTTATATACGATTGTTTTAGAAGACAAAGATGCGATATAAAAATCGCTGGATAATTCCTTGCTCAATGGAATGATGCGTTTTTCCGCCAATTTACGGATGATATATAGTTTACGTTCAAATTCCTTATTGTTAGTTACATCGGGGCCTTTGCCGATGAGGATTTGAATCATCCAAGGGCGAATCGCCGCAGCCTCTTTACCGACCTTTGTGCCATCTACCGGTACTTCACGCCAGCCGAGAACAACCTGGCCCTCTTCGCGTACGACCTCTTCAAGAATTCGCTTCTGCTCGTTACGGAGACTTTCATATTTATGAGCAAATACCATACCTACGCCATACTCACCAGCTGCAGGTAGGTTGATACCAAGCACTTCGCATTCACGCTTAAAGAACTCGTGCGGAATTTGTACCAAAATACCGGCACCATCACCTGTGTCCTTATCGGCACCAGCACCACCACGATGTTCAAGGCGCTCCAAAATACGCAAACCATCGTCGATAATATCATGAGATTTTTTTCCCTTAATATTAACAACAAAACCCATGCCACACGCATCCTTTTCAAATTGGCTGCTATACATGCCATTGGCTTCGAGTCTAGCTTGATCTAGACGTTGTTGCTCTATTGTGCTTTGCTTCATATCCATAACGTGCACTCCTTCATATCACTTGATTATTCCAAGCACTGCGGCATCGTTCCGTTCGGTCTTGGTAAAAGTATAACTAACAAACTATTTCTCTATAAAATTATCAATTTAACATTCTATAGAATTTTATGTCTATACACAGTATACTCCTGTCCACTGTGAATTGAAAATATAAAAAAAACATAGTCTATGCTTTTCATGCATAGACTATGAGTTTTTATCACTATTGTTTTTTGTATACAAGGATACAGGGAAAATAAGCATCTCGTCCGATAGATATGATGGGCTTATTATTTAGAGTAGTAAAATCTACAGTTATTATTCTCGACCAAAATTATCCCCTACATCACAGGTAACCGTAATAGCTTTGTCCTTACCATACGGCACGAAAGTTAGCTCCGATGCATGTAAACATTGGCGTGTATAGGGCTTATTGCGCGTACCATACATAGCATCACCAACAATAGGATGTCCAATGTGTTCCATGTGTACGCGAATTTGATGAGTTCTACCAGTCAATAACTTAAAACGTAACAGAGTATTGTCTCCCTCATGATTAAGAACAATATATTCTGTTTGAGCAGGCTGCCCAAATTCATCGATAACGCGGCGATTATCAAATACTGGATCGACCCCGATAGGCGCATCTACCATACCATCCGCATCAATACGCCCTTCTACAAGGCCTGTATAAATGCGGTCGATACGACCTGCTTGTAGCTCATCCGTATAGTATTGTTGTGCTTCTTTTGTTTTACCAAAGAGAATGCACCCCGATGTATCTCGGTCGAGGCGGTGCACAGGTCGAACCTTATGAACTACGTTTTTCTTCGCATAATACCCTGCCACATAGTTACTCAATGTACAAGACTTCGTTTGCCCTGCAGGATGAACGAGCATAAAGGGATCCTTATTTACAACTAACGTATGCGCATCTTCATAGAGAACTGTAATCGGTCCCTTTTCTACATCAACCCCATAATCCTTATCTTGTGGTAACTCCAAGGTTAATACATCACCCTTTTTAAGTGCTCGCTGCGAATGAGCCACACAGCTATTAACTTTTACCCGTTTCTTGCGAAACATCATTTGGATATCCCGAGAGGATAAGGAAAATCGTTCCTTTACATATTTAGAAACCGTCAACTCAGTCGGTTCTTTCACCGTATACGTTTTCCAGCTCATATTACCACCATTCGTTAATATATGTTTTTTGTTCAGGATAGAGAATATCGAAATAGTCTAACCATTCTTCGCTTACTAATAGTTTCCCTTCAAAAGCAAGGTCTCGATCCGTAAGTGTGCCCATTAATAACTGGCTCAATGCACCAACTTCAAAGGTAACATCCGCTTCGCCATCCAATGTATCAGAAATCTTTTTAACGGATGGAGTTAATGCACCGCCATATTGTACTTCATAGCGACCTTCGTTCCAACTGCAAAGCCCATCTTTTACAGCAAAGGTCATTGTTATAGGCATCATCAATGCCTCTGGATTTACAGGAATCGCTTCAAAAGCAGCTTTTACATCTACAATACGACTCATCATATACGGCATTGTAGCGTGACCAGTTCTACCATCAGGATAGAAGCGATAGTATGTATCATGAAGGCCTTCATTCCAACGGATAGAAGTGCCTTGAGAACGGTGATTATAGAAGTAGTTCAATAATGCACGTTGTGCACGGCGTGTCGTGTAAACCAATTCAGAAACAGGAATTTCAGGCTGACCTAAACGATACACTGCATAGCCTTCAATGACGTTATCATCGTTGCGCACTACAGCAATGTTTACGCCTTCTGCAAAGAAGCTGCCTAATAATCGTTTCCATTCCTTTTCACCGCGCTCTGCGTAGCCGGAAAGACGAGCCGTATAGGTTTTATATACTGGATCTAACAAAGTCCATTGATCTACGCTATTTAGCAAGCCAAAGCTCAACGTTTTATCTGTCATAGGGCGCAAGTCTTCTAGCGACATGGTGTTCACCCATTGATGAGCATAAAGCTCCCAACCATATTGCTGATAGAACGCCGCCTTGGATGGCATCAAAATCGTCATAGCTTGACCGCGTTTACGAAGCTCCTCTAGTGCAGCAGTTAACAGTGCACCGCCTACACCACCACGGCGGGCTGCTGGATGCGTTGCAACGCCTACCATATAGCTCGTAGGCAATACGGCACCACGTACATTAAGATTGTATTGACGCAAATGAACGGTGCTCAACAATTGGCCCTGTTCTAACCCGACCATTGTATTCTCTGGTTCATAGCAATTTGTAAAATAATATTGGAAGAATGGATCTTCCTTAGGTTCAAAGCAGTACGCCCATAAATTCTCCACATGAGGCGTATCTTGAGCCGTTGCAATTCTAAATTCCATATTTATATCCTCGTTATATCATAAGAGCCATTATCTATCTGTCGTTTCACAGCGTATAATATCTAATCTAAGCACATCGCATCGCCATATCGCCATATCGCCATATCGCCATATCGCCATATCGCCATATCGCTATGATGATACGATAGTTACATTCAAATAGATAGGCTAACAATTCTATTATAACAAAATGAGCTATGGAGCACATCGGCTTCATAGCTCAAATTTTTATTTACCGCCTGTCGCATTATCAGCTTCGTTAGCATATACTGCGTCATATTTTTCAGCAAAATGATCTGGGTTATAAGATTCTTTTGCTTGACGAAGACCAGGCAAGCCCATATCTTCTTCACGGTTGATGAATTCTACTTCGCTAAATTCATGACGAATGAATTCATTATTGATAGCTTGATACAAACCACGAATATCTGGATTTGCTTTTTCAATGTGAATCAAAGCAATTCTGTCATTGATAAGTTCACCGATACTAAAAGCCTCAACACGGCCGAATAATTTAATGGCACCGCCTTTAAGACCCAACACGTCCCAGTTATCAAACAACAAATTGATGGCTACCAATTCATCTTCGATACCTTCTTCATGATGCGTTTCTACCCAAGATGCTGCCGTTTCACGACATAATGGGATGATATCATCTGTAATTGGCACATATTCATAGTTAGAATATTGCATGCGGAATTGGTTTAAATGGTTTTTCTTTTGACGGAATTTCTTACCAGACAAGTTGATAAGATCTTCGGACTTGTAAATATATTCGTAATTGTCACGGTCAGGTGTAAATGCATAGCGACCAGGACATAGGTCTTCCATGCGTTCTTTTACATCTTTGCTAACGCCTTTAAATCGGAACGGCAATTTATTTTCTACGAACCATTCTTTAGCACGCAACAAGCCATCAAGGAACTTTGCATCTTTACCAGCAAATGGAGGTAAAAGGAATGGCTCACGCTTGCCACCACCTTGGATGTACAATACGCCATTTTCTTCAGCCCAGCGAATACCGTACGGATCTTGCCACATAAACAATGTAGTAAAGCAATTATCGGATGCTTCATAATGATGTTGTTCAAAATATTTGTCGATTAATGGTTTATCTCTCAATTCAAAACGTTTAAATTCTAAAATAATAATCCCTCCTATCAGATTCCTCTTTTGAGGTTACTTTCACAATCTGTGAAAGTTTTGATTCCATCACATTTAAACATAATCCTAACAATCTAGTACTAAAATCTTAGGTCTCATAATTACAGTTTTACAGATTCACCTAACACAAAGGTGCCATCCGTCGTAATAACCTTATCACCTTCGTTTAAGCCAGAAATAATGGCTACGTCATCGCTTTCAGTAATGCCTACCTCAACAACACGTACATCAACTGTATTATTCTCAGTCAATACATATACATATTTCCCATCTTGATTTTCCCGAACCGCCTTAGTTGGAACGGTCAGCATCTTGGCTTTCACATTAGATTCAATAACGAGTGTATAGAATTCACCAGCCTTGATTAGGCCTTTCTCATTATTGAAAGTGGCTTTCACAAGAACACTTGGCACATTTTCAGGCTGAGTAATATCTACGTAAGTCAATTCCCCCGGTATTTCTTGGTCCCCCACCTTGAGAAGTACCTTCATACCATTCTTGGCTTCAGATGTACCTAACTTCATAGCCGCATCACGAGGAATGCTGAGGGATGCTACCATCGGCGTGGATTGCTGAATCATCATAAATGGACGGTCTGCAATCGCCATTTGACGGTCTTCGTTATAAATAGATGTCACCGTACCTGCTATAGGAGCCACGATTGTAGAAGCTGCCATCTGTGCTGATACTTGAGCAATTTGTGCCTCAATGGCCGCCGTATTGATGCCTCCGCCACCACCGGTTGTAACTGTTGTAGTTTGTGGTTGAGATCGTTCCAAAATACGATCATATTCTTTTTGTGTGATTATGCCCGCTTCACGCATGCGTTGAGCCTGTTCCAGTTGAGTACTGTCTATAGATGCTGCAGTCGTAGTCGTCACAGCTGTGGCATATGATTGTGATTGGGCTTGCGCTAATTGTCCTTGCAAGGATGCTAGCTGTTGTTGTAAAGCCGATGTATCTACAGTTGCCACAGTTTGACCTTGCTGTACTTGATCGCCTACTTTCACGGCATACACGACCTGCCCCGTCAAGGTCGGCGTTATCGTCGCCTTATTAAGGGCCGTTACATTGGCATCATTATGAATCTGCAACGGCATATCCTTGTACGTTACCTCTGCGACGGATACGGTTTTCGTACCACATCCCGCAATAGCGAGTGTCATAATCATAACGCCAAGGATAGCAATTACAGAGCAAAAACGATTTATTTGCATTCTGTCACTTCCTATCATATTGATTTTTATCAATACCTTAGTATATCATAAAATCAGTTAGAATTGTATGAAAGCTAATTCCTTTAATTTATGGATATAACGGAGGTTCTCATGGAAGAACGGATGGACTTTAGGATTTTAAATAATGGTAGCTTCATTCCCTCCATCGGTTATGGTACCTATAAAACAGGTACCGAAGGAGAGACTGAACAAGCTGTTGCCAATGCACTTAGCGTAGGCTATCGTTTACTCGATACGGCCGCCTATTATGGCAATGAAGAAGCCGTGGCTAAAGGAATCAGAGCATCTGGTATTAAACGAACAGATATAATCATCACTACTAAAATCTGGCACACTGATGCAGGCTACGATAATACGATGCGTGCTATTGAAAGTTCCTTAAAGAAATTAGATACCAACTATATTGACATCATGCTGGTACATCAACCACTGGGTGATTACTACGGTTCTTGGCGCGCCATGGAAGAATTATACAATCAAAATGTACTTCGTGGGTTAGGCCTATCTAACTTCTACGAGGATCGCCTCATTGACTTGTTGTACCACTGCAATGTAAAACCGGTGGTCAACCAAATCGAATGCCACCCGTTCAACCAACGTCACTCCCTCTTACAATTGATGAGAAAGCATCAAGTTGTAGGTATGGCATGGTCTCCATTTACCCGTGACCGCCAACCAATTTTTGACCATCCAATCATCAAAAGCTTGGCGGAAAAATACGGTGTTTCAAAACATCAAATCATCTTGCGTTGGCACATCCAACGCGGCATCATTCCATTGCCAAAGGCAAATAACGTGAGCCATATGGAAGCTAACTTTGATGTATTCGATTTCAAATTAACTAACATCGACATGGACGTTATGGAATTATTAGACCAACAAGACTTCTTGGAAGACCATCATACTGCACCAGGTCTTGAAAGACTATTACAACTTAAATAGAATATACTAACATTTATTTATAATTGGCAATAGTTAAAATAAATATTACAACTACGCTGTCTCAATAAATAAAACAGTACATAAATAACAAAACCACTTATATCTAATTTAGGAATAGATATAAGTGGTTTATTTTAGTGTGCTTTATTCTATTTAGGTACATTAAATACGGCTTGAACAAGTATCATATATACTACAGTGCCTGCTCCAATAGACATGAACATATTTCGTTTCCATACATGCATGGCAACGGTCACTAATAAAGCGATAAGTTCCGGTACTCCATATGGATAAGAAAGCACAATTGTATCTTTAAAGGTATACACAACAAGCATCCCCATAACAGCTGCAGGTAATGCCTTGCCTAAATACTGTACAAAATCTGGGGCCTTCCTACCAGGTGGGAAAATAAGAAAAGCAGAGAAACGTGTAAGTAATGTGCCCGCTACAACAATGGCAACGGTAATGACTATTTCAAAACTAGTCAAGATGTACACCTCCCCACTTATACGCTATATAACATACTACGAGCATACACCCCATAGAAGCAAGCATAAATAAGGATTTTCCCGTTAATAGAAGCATTGCTAGGGCTACAACGGCTCCAACAGCACCTAAGCCTCGAATATTATTACTTTTAGCATTAAATAACATTTCAAGGAATATAACAATAAATAAGCCAGGTAATACAAAACCAATACCTCGCAAATCTACAGATGCTAATAAATCGCCGAACAATCCCCCTACAAGAGTACTCACAACCCAGAAGATATAATTAAGCCACGATACATGGAAGTAGAACCATTTTTCATCTACATCATCGGGTAACTTCGTAGATACATTAATTGCAAAACTTTCATCACACATCCACGCAACTGTAGGAAACCACTTCCATCCCATATGCACATATCGCTGTAGTGCAGATAGACCATAGAAGAAATGACGCCCATTGACAAACAAGGTCAACATAAAAGTATTCACTGGATCAAAGCCTGCCATTAACAGCCCAATAGTTACGAACTCCATGGAGCCTGCAAATATGGTACTAGCTAAAACAGGAGCGGTCCACCAAGGAAACCCTTGACTGGTAGCATACAAACCAAAGCCTACTCCAAGAAAGAGGAAACTAAGCCCCATGGGAATCATAATAGGAAGTGCAAAAGAAAATGCACTTCTATTTTTTATTTTATTTATAGGGAGCGCCTCCTTTCCATATCATACAAGTTTACACTGTTAATCCCCTTAATTATAAGGCACGCATTAAAATCTCGCGAGCTACTTCTGGTGTTACATCACCATTTTCACCAAGTTGTGTCATGCCATGGTCCTCTAATTGTTTCACAATTTTATCAACTGCTTCTTCACCAAGACCATAGTCTTTCAAATGCGTAGATACGCCAAGGGACTCGAAGAATTCACGAGTTTTAGCGATAGCCTTGTCCGCTTTTTCTTCGTTTGTACCTTCTGTAATATGCCATACCCGTGTAGCATATTGTGACAATTTTTCAAGTTTGTCTGCTTTTTTCACTTCTAACAATGCAGGTAATACGATAGCCAATGTAATACCATGGTCAAGATGGTACGCCGCAGTTAACTCATGGCCAATCAGATGAGTTGCCCAGTCTTGTGGCACGCCGGCACCAATTAAACCATTTAATGCCAATGTAGAGGCCCACACGTGGTTAGCACGAATATCGTAGTTTTCTGGATTTTCTACTGTTTCTTTGCCGATTTCAATCATAGTTTTTAAAATACCTTCGCTGAAACGATCTTGAATACGACCTTCTACAGGGTATGTTAAATACTGCTCTGTGGTATGCACAAAGGTATCGATAACGCCATTCTTAACTTGTCTTTCAGGCAAGGTGAAAGTCAATGTTGGATCAAGCATGGAGAACTTAGGGAATACTAAGCTACTGAATACAGGGTATTTACCGTCACCATAAGTAATAACTGCACCATTGTTCATTTCGGAACCAGTTGCAGGTAGTGTCATAACTGTGCCAAATGGTAATGGATTTGGTACCATGTCTACCGGAACCTCTGGCACACCAACTTTCATTACCTCAATAACGGGACCATCATAGGTAGCACCCATAACGATAAGTTTTGTAGCATCTACTACAGAACCGCCGCCTACAGCGAGAACGAAATCTACGCCATGTTCTTTAATGAAAGCTACCGCACGTTCACAAGTTTCAAGAGATGGGTTTGGCTCAATACCACCAAACTGCTCAACCTTGCGGTTACCAAGAGCTTTCACAATGCGATCAATAAGACCACTGTGCACAGCGGAGCCACCACCATAAGTAATGAGCACCTTTGCATCCTTTGGTACCAATGTATCTAATTCATCTAAACGGTCTTTACCAAATACGATATGTGTAGGGTTATAAAAATCAAAATTATACATACATCCTCCATTAATCCGACATATAGATATATGAATCCATATTAGAATTATACAAAAATATTTAAAATATAAATTTACTACCTAGCGATCACACATTCAATATAACACATTAATCAATATATTATATTGAATTGTATTATAAATGAGCTAGAATTTCACCATAGTTTTAATCTATAGCTAACTGATATGCTTTTATCATATACAAATCCCCTTCATCCATGATAGGATATAACCATTATAAGACTTGAAAGGGATGATTATATGAAATTAAAAACATTGTTAGCACCATTACTTATCGGTGCTCTTGCATTTGCTATCGCTGGTTGTGGTAGTACATCAAATCAATCAACACAAACACAAAAAGAAATCAAAATAGGTGCTACATCTGGTCCTCATGCACAAGTAGCTGAAGCTGTAGCAAAAGAAGCTAAAAAACAAGGAATCGATCTTAAAGTAGTTGAATTCTCAGACTATGTAACACCTGATAAAGCCCTTGCAGATGGCGATATTCAACTGAATGCTTATCAACATGTACCATTTATGGAAAACTTTAACAAACAAAATGGTTCCAACTTAGTAGCAATCGGTAAAACAATTTTGGTGCGTATGGGCTTATATAGTAATAGCGTACACAGCGTACAAGATGTACCTGAAGGCGCTACTGTTTCTATCCCAAATGACCCTACTAACGGTGGTCGTGCATTAGCATTATTAGCTAAAGCTGGATTAATTACGTTAAAAGATGGTGTCGGCTTCAAAGCAACAGTTGCAGATATCACATCTAACCCGAAGAATATAAAGATTCAAGAACTAGAAGCAGCTCAATTACCTCGTAGTCTAGATGATGTAACAATTGCAGTTATTCCAATGAACTATGTGCAAAGTGCTGGTCTTAGTGTAGAAAAACAAGGTTTCTTCTTCGAATCTAAAGATGAACCACTAACAGTTATCGTACTTGCAGTTCGTAGTGAAGACAAAGACAACGAAACATACAAAAAAATTGCAGATATTTACAAATCTGATGCTATTAAACAATACATCGACGAAACATTCAAAGGCACTATTACAACTGCCAACTAATAAAGTTTATATCGTCACTATATAACTAAAAAGAGATGCCCCAATGATTACAATCATTGGGGCATCTCTTTTTTACTCTTCTGTATCAAATGCAACATCTAATGGTTGACGCTCTACAATATTGCGATATCGTACTTTAGGATATCCCATAAGAATGCCACCAGCTACAATTTTATCATCAGGTACACCTAATTCATCTAATAATGGTTGGTATTCAGCTTCTCCAGCATGTTCAAAGAAACCAGCCCAACAAGTACCAAGGCCTAAAGTCGGCGCATATAGCTCAGCATAAGACAAGCAAGAGTGACCACTATCATGGGTACGATGAATATCTTTTTTAGAGCCAATTGCCACTACGAGAGCCGGCGCATCGCGCAAGATATACTCCTTGCCTTTATCTACCTCTGCTTGAGCAGCACGAGCATAGAGACGCATAATCGGTACTGTTTTTGCAGCCAGATGCATCCACTCTAGAACAAGATCAGCAATACGGCGCAACGTTTGTTTATCTCGGATTACTATATACGAAATACCTTGTGTGTTAGTCGCTGTTGGCGCCATTCTTGCAACGTTTAGCACTTTGCGAATGAGCTCTACAGGGACTGGTCTATTTTGATAGTTACGAATAGAGCGACGACTACGCATGAATAGCTCAGCTTGCTCAGGCGTTAACTTAGGTTCCTTTGTAATATCGATTTGCTCCTTACGCGGTGTCATATCGCTATCAAGAGCAAGCGTTGGGCATACGGAAATACAATGCCCACAGGAGATACAACCTCCCCTGCCAGTTACAGGTCCAGCATCGGACATCACCAGCAATCCGGTCGGACAGTCAGCAACGCAAAGGCCGCATCGTGTACAGACTTCTGTATTGACGGTAAATAACATCTGAATATCCTCCAAATACTACTATAAAGCCTATTATAACATACAAAATCAAGTCATATCTAGTTTTAAACAATTATTCTAATTGTAATGGAGCTAATCCCTGTTCCTATATTTGCCTTTTGGATGGGGCCCCGTTTCATTAATACAACTTGGTAAAAAAAGTAAGAATACGCTTGCTTGCTCCGTTCTTCGCAAAGTCGCTGCACAAGCGTATTCTTACTTTTTTATCACTGTATTTATAAAGATGCCCCATCCAAAAGCGTAAATAATCTAGCTAATACTTATATAGAGTCATTACAATTACACCTTGAAATAAATCATAGAAAACACTGTCATTTTACACATTATAATAAACATTATAGTAGTAGCGCCATGCCCACCGTATGGGAAGGACTAGCCAGAGGCTAATCTACTGGCTAGTCTTGATGCAAATTCAGTCAAAACTACTTAGCCACTCTCGCCTCTCCGTTCCTCTAATTATAAAAGCATATTGAGTAAATATCGAATGTAGCTTGTCATGGGGCCGCTCTGTATATTAGTAGGGTAAGTCGCTTTGCTATGGGACTAATTTACATCAGGTATTATAAAAATGAAACTGGGTACCTCTGCAGCGACTTTACGAAGGACGGAGCAAAGAGGTACCCAGTTTTATTTTTAATTAAGTTGTCGCAATGAAACGGGGCCCCATAGCAATCGACGTAGAAACTACTTATATGCTAGGGCCCCATCACAAGCGGAAACCACATTTACTCAAATGCTTTTATAAGCTCCATGTATTGCGCTTTGTGTGTCATTCTCCATGTCCCAAAGTCTGGTTCTGGAGATTCGTTTAGAATATTTGCCAAAGATTCCAAAAATTCTGGAATTTTTGTAGCTACAATATTGCCAGCCATTTTACCGAAGTTTTCAGAGCCCATGTGTTCTGAGCCACCGTCTACAAGGATAAATGCTACCATAGGTTTCTTATCTACTAATTTTACAGCACCATGGAAACCAATTTCGCCAATTTGGTGTGTACCACAGGAGTGTGGGCAACCAGATATATGTAAACGAGGTAGTTTTCTTGTATCTACGCCCTTTTTTTCAAGGTGTGCGAAGATATCTTTCAAAAGACCGTTAGAGTCTTGCATTCCAATCTGACATATAGTAGAACCAACGCAAGATACGGAACGGCGAAAATCATTTTCGGCACTATCATCAGTTAATTCCGCAATTTTGCGTGCTTCATCAGCTGTGAGATTGATGAAGAACAATGCTTGATCTGGCGCAATACGTGCTTCTACTTGGTCAAGTGTCACCGCATAGTCAAGGGCTGCCAGCAAGTGTTCTACGTTCGCATCGCCACCTGCCGGATGATATTCTACGTAATATAAACCTTCTTGTTTTTGACGGTGAATACGATAATTTTCCACAGAATCATCACGCTTACCAGTTTTTGTAATTTCATAAGCATAATCAGCTGGATTAATAGTTAGGTGTTCTACTTCTTTTACCATAGCTAGGGTTTCTTCATAGATCTTGATGAAAGCTTCCGCCCCACCCATTTCAGCAGGCATGTAACGGGTACGAGCCTTACCACGGTTTTTGAAATTACCATGGTTAGCAAAAACCATAAGCATAGCTTTCACATGGTACAAAACATCCTCAGGTGCTACATCATGTGCCACCGGAATACCAATGCGAGGATTAGGACCAATACCGCCACAAGCATACACATCAAAAGTATTGTGTTTTGTTAAGTTAAAACCTAGGTCCTTGAACGTAGAATGTGGGGTACTATCAAAACCATTATCTATACCCATTTTAAATTTGCGAGGGATCTTGATATAGAACATTTGCTCCATAAGAAATACACTAATAGCTGTTGCATATGGCGTAATATCTAAAGTTTCACGAGGATCAATGCCACGTAAAATACTAGCTACTACATTGGGATTATCACCACCAGCACCACGGTTGTAAATACCGTGGTCATAACATTCCTTATAGAGCTTTAATATTGTATCACCATCGAGGCCGTGCATTTGTAAGCATTGGCCAGTAGTGAAATGTACATGTTGTAGGTTATATTTACGAATGGAGTCCGCTAGAAACTGCATGTGCTCGCGCGTCATGCGGCCACCATTGAAACGCCAACGGCTCATACCAGTATTTGCACCGCGCTCAGCGTAACTACCATAGGCACCAGACTGCCCTTTATAATCTGCAATAGATAGTTCTTTCTTATAGAACTTATGTGTCATATCCTCAAACTTTGGATAATCTGCAATTAATCGATCTTTCAATTCTTGTGTAATCATACTATTACCCTCTTGGCTTATATTTATTAAGCATAATTCGTAACTTTATAACGCTTAGTATACCATATATGCATAAGTATGTTAGTAGCTAAGCTCACAATTTCAATATCGATTATTAATAATATAGTTTACAATCTGTAATAATTATCACTTTTAAAAAAACAAAAAGAGACTGTAACCAAATGTGGTTTTACCACATCCAGCTACAGCCCCTTTTATATAATAATTTATATAATTAAGTGTTGCTAGTTTTTATACTCAGTGTTGCTAGTTTTTATACTCAACCTTCATTAGGATTATTGTATGCGTCTTTATCGATAGTTCCCATGATTTTATCTACTACGAGAGCATTTGTTAAGGAACCAGATACGTTCAAGCATGTACGGCCCATGTCGATCAATGGATCGATAGCTAGAATTGGACTAATGGAGGTGAAGTACGCTCCAAGGCCTGTGCCACTAAGGGATACAGATGCCGCCATTGTAGCCGTACCTGGCACGCCTGCAATACCAACAGAACCAATAGCAATAACGATAACACTCATGATATACATAGTCATATCGAATGGAATATTCGCTACATTAGAAATGTAAACCACAACAAGTGCAGGGAATACACCGGCACAACCTTGCATGCCCGCAGTAGTACCGAAGGAAGCCACCGTATTAGCCGTTGTAGCATTTACGCCAAGACGTTTTGTCAAGGTCTCTACAGTTAATGGCAATACCCCCATCGAAGAACGAGAAGTAAACGCCAATAAGAGTGGTGCTTTCGCTTTCTTGAAGTATGTAATCGGATTGTAACCAAAGCTAGTAATCAAGATTGCTTGTACAACAAACATAATCAAAAGACCAACGTACAGTAATACTACGAACAAGCCCATATCGAGAATAGCTTGTACACCGCGTGTTGCCAATGTAGAAGCTAATAAGGCAACTACACCATATGGCATAAGGCCAATAATGAAATCAGCTACCCAGGAAATCAGTTGGTGAAGTTCATCAAATAGTTTTGTGAACACCTCCATAGAGTTTGTCCCTGTTTGTTTTAATAGACGAGCTACGCTACCCAAGATAATTGCAAATACAACAATGCCGATAACATTTGTTTCAGCAGCCGCTTGAATTGGATTGCTTGGAATTAGTGCTCGGAATGTATCAACCATAGGTTTGATTTCACGAATCTTCTTACCAGATTCAACAATATCAAAACCTTGACCTAAACCGAAGGCATTCCCCAAAATTAGACCGACTATAGCCGCAACGGCTACCATGCCGAGATTCGTAGAAATCATAGCAACTACTAACTTTTTGAGGTTAGCACCTGCCTCCATGTGCAAAATAACGTGAACAATAGAGATAAAAACGATAGGAATAACAAGCATGCGGATTAAGTCGATGAAACCGCCCCCTACGAGAGAGAACCACTTTGTACTTTCCTTGATATAAACCACTTTGGATGGATCATCAGGGAAGCCTGCAATAATTTGGACCGCTATACCAAGTACGGCACCAGCAATAGTACCAATAATAACGAGATTACCGAAGGATGTGCCCTTGCGTTGCAATACATAAATACCTATTAACACGAGCACGAACACCGCGATAATACCAATACTTAATGGATTGCTTAACATGAGGTAATCTGTAAAGAATGGAATATTCATAATACACCTCTTTAATTCATATCACAATAATAGGTTATGAACTTAGTATAGCATATATCGAAAAAAATACAAGTACAATATTTAATTTTTGATAACATTTAATGTATTCTGTAATATATGCACCAAAAAGGCGATTTTCTAAAAGAAAATCGCCTTTAGTAAATCTAGCTATTATATTATCTATTAACTAAGATATAAGTTACTTGGATAGGACCATGAGCACCATCTACAGTTACCAATTCGATATCCGCCGTACGGGACGGACCAGAAATCAAGCAGATATTTGTAGGGAACTTAGCTGGATCGTTATGATACCGTTCAGCCAAATGTTCCATTGTTTGTGTCATGCGAGGATTAATTGTGTCAGTATACAACACAGCAATATGTGTTGTAGGCAACAAACTAATCACACGGCCAGAATCCTCACCAGAAGCTTGTACTACAGTAGCAGTTTCCGCAATACCGCAGTATGGGAATGTAATACCAATATCAGCATTAGCAGTATTAGAAATACATTCTTCACGACCTTTAGCTGGATCCCATTGGAAGTATGTACGAGTGCCGCCATTATTGGCTGCATCTTGTTCAAACAATTCTTTTAATTTATATTCTTCTACTTCAGGAGAGCTTGGGAATACAATTTTACCGTTTCCCCAGTCGTCGATAGCTGCCAAAATTGTTTCACCTAGTTTGTCAGGTGTAGTTTCAACGAATTTTGTACCAACACGTTGACATTGTTCCTTAAACATTGTCAAAATTTGATCGCGATTCAAATCTTGGAACATAGTTTCTTGAGGACCATGGCTATAATCAAAGCCTTCTACAAAAGCAGGGCACATTTCTTGATCACGGCCTAATGCACGAGATAAACGTGCAATAAATTGATTACGTTTAGCTACATCCATTATTTTTTCTCCTTCTTCTTGTTCTTTTCATGTTCAGCATATAAATCACGGAATTTCTTGAATTTCAAGGAACCCAACTCTTTAGACTTAGTCCAACCGTTCATAACTGGAATAGCTTGAGTCCATTCAGGCATGTTACCTTCTTTATTACTAATTAAGTTCATGCCGATAGCACCAGCTTTTGTGCCAAGATCAAATAATGTTGCATTACCGAACATCTTAGCAGCTGCTGTGAAGATAGCTTCTTCTGCTTTTGGACGAGTCTTTTCAATATCAGCCATGATATGACGGTGCTCCATCAACAATTCATGCAATGGAATAGCTACTGGACAGTTTTCTGTACATGCACCGCATAATGTAGAAGCATATGGAAGATCTCCGGCTACATCGTAACCTTTGAATAATGGAGTCAATACAGCACCCATTGGACCTGGATATACAGAACCATATCCATGACCAGAAACATGACGGTATACAGGACAGATATTCATACATGCACCACAACGGATACAACGTAGCATTTCTTGGAATGTACCACCCAAGATGCCAGAACGGCCGTTATCAATAATGATGATATGAGTTTCTTCAGGACCATCAGCTTCACCAGGACGCGCAGGACCAGTCATCATGGAGAAGTAGTTAGAAATCTTAGAACCTACTGCAGAACGGTTCAACATTTCCATCATAACATCAAGAGCTTTAAAATCAGGAACAATACGTTCTGTACCTAAGAAGATCAATTGAGTCTTAGGAATAGAACTAGCCATACGACCGTTACCTTCGTTGGAAACGATTGTACATGTACCAGATTCAGCAACTGCAAAGTTACAGCCGTTAACACCTACATCAGCTTTTAAGAAGCGCTCACGTACATAACCGCGTACAAAGTGAGTCATTTCCGTAGGGTTTTCAGTTCCTGTATAACCTAATTTTTCAGCGAAAATTTCGCGGATTTTGTTACGTTCAAAGTGAAGACCTGGTACTACGATGTGAGATGGAGGACTTACTGCAGTTTGCAAAATAAATTCAGCCAAGTCAGTTTCGTTAACTTCAATACCAGCTTCTTCTAACACTTCGTTCAAACCAATTTCTTCAGTTAAGATAGTCTTGGATTTAACGATCATTTTTGCTTCGCGTTGGCGAAGGATATCTAATGCAATTTGAGTCGCTTCTTTGTCATCGAACGCAAAGTGAACTTTAGAACCAGCTTTTTCAGCATTGTCAGCAAATTGACTTACATAGTAATCCAAGTTGTTAAGTACGTGATCGCGAATTTTAGCCGCTTCAGCGCGGAAATCTAACCATTCAGGAACATCCGCAACTACTGTATTACGTTTATCATAAAACACGTCTTGTGCTTTTTTAATAGCTGCAACTTTGAAATCGTCAGCCAAACATTCTTTTATACGTGTTTTATAGGGGCGATTGTCATATATAAGTGCCATGTCGTCTCCTCCTTAACGGCAGTTTAAGATTTCAGCAATATGCATAACTTTGATACGGCGATCAATTTCGCCTTCTTTATGAAGACGATCAAGCATACCAGCGATGTTCATCAAGCACGCTTGGTCAGAACCGGAGATAACGTTGGCACCTGTGCCAGCAATTTCCAATGCTTTTTCGCGTGTCATAACTTCACTGATTTCAGGGTTTTTAACTGAGAAAGTACCGCCGAAACCACAGCAACGATCTGCACGTGGTAATTCAATCAAGTTGATATCTTTAACGTTTTTAAGGAGTTTGAAAGGAGGCTCTTTAATGCCCATCAAACGAGTTACGTGGCAAGATGTATGGTATGTTACGGATTCGTTGAAACGAGCCCCTACATCTTCAACACCTAATACGTCAGTAATAAATTGAGTGAATTCGTAAATTTTACCACTCAATTTTTCTGCGCGCGCCAACCACTCTGGTTGATCTTTTAAGAAATGATGATATTCATCGCGGATTGCAAAAGCGCAAGAACCGGACATGCTAACTACATATTCAGCGTTCTCAAAGCATTCGATTGTATTCTTAATTGCATCCATAGCTGCGTCATTGTAACCGGAGTTAGTAAACATTTGTCCACAGCATACTTGTTTCTTAGGTACTACAAGCTCACAACCTAATCTTTCAAGTACTTCTACACCAGCCATACCTACATGAGGGTAGAACATGTCAATCAAACACTGTTGGAAAAGATGAATTTTCATATTATCTTCCTCGTCTTTTCTAGTACTTAACCTAATAAAAAATTTTGATATGTATGTGTTATGGCAATTTTTAGTAGTGAATTTTTCGACTAAATTTCTGCCCTGAACATTACTTATGCTTTCAAATAAATATTCAAAAGCTCATCGCTATAATTATAAATTAATCATGTAGATATTGTCCAAAGAATTGCTATATTCGTATGTACCCTTTTATTTCTTATATCGTTATGACTTTTTGTAATAGCAAACATTGAATTTTATCACATCTATTATTTCATTTATCATTTTTTCTTGTAAAAGCCCCATGAAATCTAGATTTTGCGAATGTTTATCATTTTGCATTTTTAACTACTAGAAAATCAACTTTTATCTATATTTCATTCTATATTTATATAATCAAACTTAATTTTTCAAATTCATGTAAGTTTTATCCTTATATATTACATTTTCTTATAGTAGTGTATAAATTTAAAAAGTGTTATAATTTATTTTATATAAGTATAGTTTGAAAGGAGCCCTTTTCATGAAACTAAATAAATTATCTTTGTCTTTAGCAATTACATTGGCCCTTGGCTCTACATTCAGCATGGCTCACGCTGAAACAACTGCGACTCATATAAAATCCGAAGTATCTAATGTGGCTACTAGAGCTGAAGTTTCTGCTAAAGCGGATGAACACCGTGTTGATACATCTGTTAAAAACGATACTAAACGTATTGATACATCCGTCAAAAATGATGCTAAACATGGTAGCACAGTTGTAAAACGTGATGCAAAACATGCTGATGCATCTGCTAAAAACGCTGCTAAACGCACTGATACATCCGTAAAAAATGATGCTAAACGCGTTAACACTTCTGTAAAAAATGACGTTAAACGCATTGATACTTCTGTAAAAAATGATGTAAAAGAAGATGCTGTAAAGGTAGAAGGTAAAAAAGCTGTAAAAGCTAAAGAAAACTTACCTGCTGGTATATACCCTGACACAAAAGATAACTGGGCTCGCGATGCTATCCAAGCAATGACACAAGCCGGTTACCTTTCTGGTTATGCTGATAATACATTCAAACCTAGTGCACAAATTACTCGTGAGCAAGCAGCTGCTATTTATGGCAAAGTGCTACAACACAACTTAAACGAACAAGAATTAGCGGAGATTGCAACAAAAGAATCCTCTACCGCCTACTCTGACGTGGAAGCAGATCGTTGGTCTAGCTCTGCTATCAAATTAGTTAGTGCTGCAGGCGTAATGGAAGGCACATCTAAAACAGCTTTCACACCTAGCAAAACTATGGACCGCGAACAATTCGTTGCATCCGCCGCTAGCCTAGCTAAAAAATTAAATCTTTCTACACCTGTAAAAGTAGAAAAAGTAACATTTAAAGACGAAGCTAGCATCTCCTCTGCTTACTTGGCAGATATCCAATACATGGCTCAACGTGGCATCGTAGCATCTGGGGCAACAGAAAACTTTAACCCTAAACAACCTGTAACAAGAGCACAAGCGGCAACAATCTTGAACCGCATGCTTAATGGTGCTGGCCTTGCAACACCGAAACACAGTACAACTGAAGCTAAAGCTGAAACAACTGTAAAAGAAGATGCCAAAAAAGCTGATACAGCATTAGAGAAAGATACATCTAAAGTAAGTAAAGACGCTAAAAAAGATGTAGCTAAAGCTGATAAAGCTGTAAAATCTGATGCAAAAAAAGTTGACAAAGACGTAAAAGGCAATAAAGATGCTGCAGTAGCTGAAAAAGCTGAACCTACTCACACAGTTCGCCCTGTTCGTCGTAGCACACTAAAAGCACTTGATCAAAAACAACAAGCTGCATTAGAAGACAAAGTATTTTCTGAATTAAATAAAACTTACAAAACAGAAGATGCATTCCAAAATTATGGCGTAATGTACTGGCGTGACAACCAATTACACGTAGCTTTAAAAACAGACAGCGATATTTCCACAGTAAAAGCTAACCTTGCAAACCGTGGTGATTCCACTGTAAATAACTATGTTGTAGTTGAATCTTCCCAGTACAGCCAAGCTGAATACGATGCAATTGATACAAACTTCCGCAACTACTACAACAAAAATGAAAAAGCAGGTACAATTCTAGCTACATTCCCTGATGTAGAAAATAACCAACTTTACGCAGTTGTATCTACAGCATCTAAAGAAACACAACAAGGGATCTCTAAATTATTCGGTTCCAAAGTAAAAATGACAGTAAAACGCTAATCGGCGTTACACTTAACCAGCCAAGGCAGCGTATACTCAATAGTACTACGCTGCTTTGTTGTATATCACAATGCATGGCAACTAATTGACTATGATGCGACGGATATAGCTTTTTATGCTGGTGAAAGTTTATATTCTACGGCTATCAAGCGCTAGCCTTTACCATGATTAGGAAGGATTTTTATGTACAAGAATACCCCTCACGCATTACGTGCCCTCGTACTCGGCACATTATTGACTACAACAGGCCTTGGTTTTGCTTCTGCAAACACAACCACTACAACTCATGCTCCTGCAATCACTGTTGAAACCACTAAAATGGAAACAACTAAAGCACCAATGGCTAAAACAGATGCTACGAAGATGGAGACTACTAAAACAGAAGCGGCTAACGTTAAATCTACTAATACTGCCTTACCTGCAATTGTAAACACCTCTATCGGTACGCCGCAAGATATTCAAAAAATCCGCGCCCACATCTTTACAGATGTGCCTAGTGATTTTTGGGCAGCTAACTCGATTAGCACTGTAACAAAAGCAAACCTAATGAAGGGGTATTCCGATGGTACATTCCGACCTAACCAACCTATGACACGTGAAGAAGTAGCAGCGCTCTTCAACAATATTACGGATGATGGTACAGCCGCCTTCTTATCAAGTAAATTTAAAGATATTACATCTGACCGTTGGTCTGCTCTTGCTATTGAATCTGTAGCTCGCAAGAATATCATCAGCGGATATGGTGATGACACATATAAACCAGAAAAATATATGTCCCGCCAAGAGTTTGCGGTAGTAGCAGATAACTATATCCATTACTTAGGATATACCACTGAAGACCCAACAGTTCTTGATAATATATCCTATGGAGACCAAAAATTCGTGGCTCCTTGGGCACAAGATGCCGTTCGCGAGCTTGCCTATCTTGGGTTCACAAACTACGCTCCAGGTACATTGTTTAACCCTGAAAAATATGTAACTCGTGCAGAAGCCGCGGAAATTGCGTACCGCATGACACAAACAGAACAAGCACTTGCCTTCCACAACACATTGTTCAAGCAACAAGTAGAAAATAAAACAGCTAATATCATCGACAAAGCATTAGGTTATGGCAATGATTTCACCAAATTCCGTCAAGACGGGGCCCTCTTCTGGGAGGCAGGCCAATTACATGCATCTTTAACGGATCAAAAGAAAACTGACCTCGTCTCCAAAGCAATTACAGAAGCTCATGATCCACAGCTAGATAGAACTGTAGTCGTATCAAAAGGTAAATTAAATCAGGCCCAACTAGAGGAGTATCAATCCGATGCCATTGCCCTTTACCAACAAAAAGAACCTCAAGGAAAGATTCTTTCCATTTCCCCAAATACTGATACGAGTGCCCTTCTCATTACCGTTGATTCTATTCAAAAATCGACATTGAAAGCATTTAAAAAGAAATTCCATGATAATGTATTCTTACAATTACCACCAGAACCGCTTACAAAGTCAGACGGAAATATTCAATTCCCATTACCACCGCGCGTAAACTATTATAACGACAAACAATAACATAGAAAAAAAGAACCGCCCCCTTTGGAGCGGTTCTTTTCACAATTAAACAGCTGTTACTATACACACATAATCGAATTTACACAGTTCGATTATTTTTTTGTTACATCATTTTCGCGGTCACGCAAGATACCAACTGGTACATATACCGTACCTGCGCTATGGATTGAATCTACGTCTTGTTGCAAGATCATTACAACGGAATAATCATCTGTTGTGTAGAATTCAGTAGGCATTTTATCGATATTTACATCGCCACCTAATTTATCTTTCACATCTTGATTATTATTAATCGCATTCACCAATTCTTTTTTATTAAGACCACCAAGATCGTACAAGGACAATTGTCGACCTGTTGTGGTGTTAAATGTGAAGCCTTTTACATAGTTTACACCATTGGCATCATGATCACGCATTGTATATGTATGAATCAATACGCTGAAAATACCGTTTTTATCTGTTTTAACATCATAGTACATAACTACATTTGTTTTATCAGATTCTTTAGCATTTAACTTTTCTACATCATTTTGTATTTTAGAAACATACTTTTTGATGGTCGTATTGATTGCTTTTTCTACCGCAGGGCTAACAGATTTAACCTCTGGGAATACTAAATCCAAATGATCTGTAGTAGATTCCACAGGTGATACAGCAACCTCTTTACGATCCATATAACGGTCCGCATTTGGAGCTACCACTTCAACTGCATTACGATCTACTTTAGACGCTTTAGAGCGCAACGCACGATTCTGCTCAGGTGTAGCAGTACTAGAAATACGATATGTTAAATCATTACGATTTACACGTTTCGCATTTGTTTGATTTGCTTGTACATTTACAGTATCTTGTGTTACAGGTATTACTTCGCTTGCTGCGAAGGAGACTACTGGCAATGCAGCAGCCATAATGATGAGTACAGACTGTTTTAATTTCATTGTTTAACCTCTTATTGTTCTTGCTCAGCTTTCATAGCAAGAGCTTCTTCTTTATTGAACTTGTGTGTAACAACACGGCGAACAAGATAGAGACCAGCGAATATGAATGCAAGCAATCCTAACCATTGTGCTGTGCTTTCAAATTCAGGACCTACTAATTCAAGTGGAGCTTCCCCACCACCAGTTGTAACAGACAATACAATAATAACAGCTATGATTACACCAATCAAGCTTTCACCAACGATCAGACCAGAAGCAAAGAGAACACCGCGGCGATTGGATTGCTCTACATCGTAGTCAGCAAGCTCACCGGCACGCATTTTAGCACGAGCTACAAGATAACGACCTACGAAGTAGCTGATGAAAGAACCAATAATAAGTGGTACTTCTAAAGTAGGTGGTAAATAAATACCCATACCAACAGCCAACGGAGGCAATGTTAAGGTAGCAGTTGTGCTCTTGAGAATCAAGTTGACGATAATAGCCACAACACCAACGCCAACACCGATTAAGATATAATCCCAATCCATGCTAGAGTTGAAGATACCTTGCGCAATGGTAGTCATCAAAGTCGCTTGAGGAGCAGATAATGCAGCGTTTGGATCCATTTCAGCACGTGGTAACGCACCTGTGAAACCGTATGCTTGGTAAAGCAAGTTAAGAACTGGAGCAATTGCAATGGCACCGGCTACAGAACCAAGTAACAAGGCAATTTGTTGACGCCAAGGTGTAGCACCAACGAGTTGGCCAGTCTTCAAATCTTGTAAATTATCATTAGAAATAGATGCAATCGCAATAACTACGGATGTCATAAAGATAGCCATAGCGGTAGCGAACTGAACACCTTCTTGTGTAGCAAATAAATTATTTTCCGCTGCGATAAAGTATACAACCAAGGAAGAAATAATAGTCGCTAAAATACCGATACCAGAAATTGGAGAAGCAGATGTACCGATAAGGCCTGCCATATAGCCACATGCTGCAGCTACGAAGAAGCCAATCAATAAAGCTACTACGATACCTACTACAACGAGTGTCCACATTAAACCTGCACTAATAGGTACGACAGATACGAAATCCCAGAATGTAAATACTAATCCAATAAGAATAAGTATGAATACACCTAAAACGGATTTTGTACTCATATCTGTATCCATACGATGCAATTCACGTTCAGCGGAACTGCTATTCATAGATTTTACAGAAATCTTCATGCCTTCGATGATAGGTTTGATTAAGGTAATCAAAGTCCAAATCGCAGCAATACCGATAGCACCAGCACCGATAAAACGAACTTTAGATTTCCAAACAGCCATTGCAAACTTGGCAGTAGCACCGCCATCTGGAGTAAACATATTAGTGAAGTAAGGTACGAAGCCAGCCCACGCGATGAGTACACCAACGAGGATAGCGATACCAGAGGCGATACCAATAAGATAACCAGCACCTAACAACGCTGTAGAGAAGCCCAAAGGAATTTGAGTAATCCCTTTGCTACCTACAGGAATCCAGAAGCTCATGCTATCGCCAAGCACTTTGAAACCATTTGCACAAAGGCTAATAAGGCCAGCTACAAAGCCACCGGACACAATGTCTGTCATACCGGAGCTAGATTGAGGGCCTTGTTCACCATTGTGAGAGCCAACCTTCAAAATTTCTGCTGCTGCACGACCTTCAGGATATGGTAGATCGCTATTCACTACCATGGCACGACGCAATGGAATGGTGAATAATACACCTAGAGAGCCACCACAGGCACAGAGCAAGAATGTTTGCCAGAATGGAAAGCCATTCCAATACCCAAGCATGAGTAAACCTGGCAAAATAAAGATAATGGCGGACAATGTACCAGCCGCAGAAGCCTGCGTTTGTACCATGTTATTTTCAAGAACATTAGAATCCTTGAAGAACCGTAAAATTGCCATTGAAATAATAGCTGCCGGAATGGATGACGAGAACGTCAAACCTACCTTCAAACCGAGATATACGTTAGATGCTGTAAAAATAACAGTAATCAATGCACCAAGTAGCATCCCACGTAACGTCAGTTCCGGCAGATGAAGGTCATGGCTCGTAAAGTCATGTTTCATAAGTACTTACCTCCTCTGTGAAATCATAAACTTAAAACAATATACTAAGCTACTTCCATTTTATCGTGTTAAAGCGATGATTTCAATATATATGCGATATTTATAATGTATACATATTTTCTCCAACCCTTGAGCTATGGGAAAGGCAATAGCCCAAAAGCCTCCAAAGCCACCCACCCCGCTTCGCGGGGCCGCTAAGTCGTTTTTGGGCTATCGCCTTCTCCCTCTCAGATCAGCATTATATAAAACATATATACAAATTAAATATAAATCATCACATATATATTGTAGGGAGGAGATAGGTGTATATGCGCATTATGCATATACACCCATCAATTATATGAAAATAGAAATCATTCTCTTTTATTCTGTACAAATATACAGGATTTTATATAATTAAAGTACCGACAGTAGGGTCGGCATGTCTTTTAAGGAGGTTGTAAACATTATGGAAACAAGAATTGAATATGATTCAATGGGACCAGTCGAAGTCGACGCTAGACGAATTTACGGACCTCAAACGCAACGCTCGTTCAATAATTTTAAAATCGGTGACCACCGCATCCCTATTGAACAAATCAAGGCGCTTGCGCTTGTAAAAAAAGCATGTGCTTTAACCAATGCAAAGTGTGGCGCAGTAACTGAGGAAAAAGCGAAACTCATCGCTCAAGTAGTAGATGAGATCGTGGACGGAAAATGGGATGATGAATTTCCGTTAACCGTATTCCAAACAGGTTCCGGCACACAAACTAACATGAATGTGAACGAGGTAATCGCTCACCGAGCTAAACAGTTAGATGAATCCAATCCGCTTCATCCTAACGACGATGTAAACCGCGGTCAAAGTACAAACGATACATTCCCTACGGCAATGCATATCTGTGCATACTTTGAAATTACAAAACGCGTAATTCCTGCATTGGACGGCCTTATCGGATCCTTTGAAAAATTGCAAAAAAAAGGAAAAGGATTGCAAAAAGTTGGTCGTACCCACCTACAAGATGCTACTTTCATCATGGTAGACCAAGAAATTAGCGCCTTTGTGGACGGCCTAAAAACTGCCAAAACTATGCTCCTTCAAAATGCTGACCACCTTCTCGACGTAGCACTTGGTGGTACTGCGGTCGGTACAGGTGTGAACACACCTAAGGGCTATCTAGACGTTATGGAAACTGTATTGCCAGAGGTTACAGGCGCTCCATTCCGTGTTAAGAATAACAAATTCCAAGGACTTGCTCTCAAAGATGCATTTATGATGGCTCACGGTGCACTTAACACATTAGCGACTACCCTATTCAAAATCGCTAACGATGTGCGCTTCTTAGGCTCTGGCCCTCGCTGTGGCTACGGCGAATGGCATCTTCCTGAAAACGAACCGGGCTCCTCCATCATGCCAGGCAAGGTAAATCCTACTCAATGTGAAGCTTTGACCATGGTATGCGCCCAAGTATTCGGCCACAATACAACTATGACGCTCTGTGCAGGTAGCGGTGCGTTCCAATTGAACGTATACATGCCTATCATGATCTATGACTTTGTTGAAAGCTGTCGCCTCCTCGCAGATGCGATGAATTCCTTCACAACACACTGTATCGACGGCGTAGAATTTGTACCTGAAAAACTCAACTTCTTCGTAGAACAATCCCTCATGATTGCTACATCCTTAACACCATATATTGGCTACGACAAGAGCGCTAAGGTGGTAAAAGAAGCGTACAAACGCGGTTGCTCTATTAAAGAAATCATCTTGGAAGAAAAACTCATGACCGAAGACGAATTTGCTGAAGCAGTTCGCATGAAATAAAATCTCTCTCATCTCTATGAAATATCTGTAACATCCTCTCATACCTCAAATGAACGGAATATAAAAGGGACTGTAAACGAAATACTACTTTAAAGCATTCGTTTACAGTCCTTCTTTTAGTTAGGCAATTATTCTAAACGTAGAGTTACAAAATATCTAAATCAAATCTCACCTTTAATAAGTCGTATAAAGCTTATAATAAAATTACATAACTAGGCGTCTTGTCAAATGGAATTACATATTCTGAAAGACTTGTTAATTCGTCCAAATCATTACGACTTATAACATATAGATGAAGTCCATCATCTTTTTCAACTATATCAGCTCTCCCACCATACCATGGTCTTTTATATGATAATATCTTGCTTTTTATATCTCCATTGAGATTAAAAATCTGTAATTGATTCTCTGCAACAGCTAAACCATATTTATCAGTCACAGATATGTCAAAATACGGAACAGAAATAGGGTTTTGAATCTGAATCTTTTTTAGATTATCTAATATCGTAATATTATTTGTATCCAAGCATACTAATTTTCCATTATGAAGAAAGGACTCTTTTATTTCACTTTCATAAACAAAATATGCAAATTTTTCATCATAGTCTGCTATTTCATCTATAATACGAACAGAATAATCAATCAATGACAAAGATACTACCCCTTTATTGGTACGCATTAAAATTATGTCATCACTAAATTTATATAATTGATAAAAATAGAATTCCTTAATATTATTAGGAATAGGTATTATCTTAACAAAATGTGCATCGATATCTACAAAGCATAAAGACGACTCTAACTTAAATACAATTCTATTTCTCACCACATCTGTGTAAATTGCTTCAATAAGTAATAATTGTTCGCCTATATAAATTCTATTAACTTCTCTCCACTCCAGGTCCAATACAATTAAACCATTAAGTTTATCATTTATAATCATATAATTTGCACATCGCAAAGCAAAAATTATAACATTTTCTAAACTTGGACTTTTTATCTGCTTAATAGATTCTAATTCTATCATCTACATTCCTTCTATAGTTTCATTAGATTATAATTCAGACCCTTTTACATTAAAAGCAATCCACACTCGCTCTGCTCTATAATATCTTTTAAACTCCTCCCATTTATTAATGGATTTTCTAATAATGGTAAAAAATCATTACATTCTGCTAAAAGATCCTCATCTTTCCAGAGTTGCCATAACGTCCTATAAGTAACAACCCCATATGTGGAATCATTATAATATATTTCTAACTCTCTGTTACATTTCAAGCCTTCAAAAACTTCATCATATAAAGAAGCACCCGAATCACTCATTGATGTTTACTCCTTCCTAATTTTTCTAGTCAAACATACTTAGCCTTAAGATGCTGCCAATTACCTTATAAACACTGATATTAAAGGTTTAAAAAATGTACAAAGATTTTTCATCATATAACTCATTAGCAAAAATATCACTAATTGTGTGATCTTCTAAGCAAGGTATCATTAAAAAAATGTCTAAATCTGGCTCTTTAATGACACATTCATCATTAATCCAAAACTCCCAAATAACACTATTTGGAGTTATAAAACACTCTAATCCTTTATATCTAAACTCAACCTCTTCGTTCATGTCTAGATAACATCTTATCTCTTCTAGTTTATTCATTTTTTCTCACTAATTCAGCTTTTTCATACCCCCTGCTACTAGATTCTCATAGCAGGAGAATATCAGTTATAAAGGATAATAAAAGATTGAGTTACTTTCCTGATCATATAATGCAGATGTTTTATTATATAGTAAATACAGCACATATATATTAACTAAAGGTACAAATAAGCAAATAAGCCAAAAAATACTACTATTGGTATCCATCAAGCGTCTACATATCATAGTAATTACAGTATATGTAAGATAAATGTATAAAGTATATCTTAGAATGGATGGCTCAATAGTATAAGTTACAACAAAATTATACATAATAAAAGCTAAAAACACATTAAACATATGCCACTGACGAACAGTACTGCGTCCATAAAACCATAAACTATCTATTAAAATGCTTTTATAGATATCAACCCAAAAAGGATATGTATCCTGACGACTATAATACAACTTTAAAGTCTTGATCTGCCCATCGGTTAAATCATTTCTATTGCCCCAACACACATCAATAACTTTATTATCAAAAATAATCCCATTAGTTTCAATAGTATTATGAGCAGACCACAATTTATCGATTCCAAATGCCCAAAATAGTATCAGCCCCATCAGAAAAGGAAAGAACATCTCAGGTGTATCTACGCTCCATAGTACCTCATTCCCCAATATATAGTCAGTAGTGCCTCTAAAGCTAAAATTAGAACTAGAAATAGTAATACTTTTACCCAAAAGTAAAACCATTACTAAAGAAATCATTATAATGACATTAAGCCAATTAAGAGAAGCCTTTTTATAATAATTCAACCGCATGTAATTTGTAATAAAAACAAAAAGAATATAAAGAGTATGCCCTACATAAAATAACATATTATAGTATTCTTGATTATATATTCTATCAAAAGGAAGAGAAAGCATGAAAATATTTGCTTCTATGCCCAAGAAAACTAAAATATTTATTGAAAGATAAGTTTGCACATTCATCGTAAATGTTTTAAGATTTCTTACATATTGAATTAACGCTACTACTTCAATTTTAAACTTACTAAATTCATCAACTAAAAACTGTTTCATACTTTTAATTATCATATAGATACCAATAATGGTGAAAGTTTTTAGCAGTATTTTATATAATCCAATATAAAACAATCACCGAAAAAAGATAGATTTCAGAACTAATGGTAAATGAATGCACACAAATGCTACCCTCTTTTACGTCTTAAATAGTTATAAATATAGTTCCATACCACATAAAACAAAAGTATTATAACATATGCGATAATAAAGAAATAAAAATCTACTTCATCTTCAATCAACTCTGGATTTGTGACAAGACTATATGGAATACATATAAGTAAAAAAAGTACTAAGACTCGCACAAAATAATTATAAAGTTTTAAAAACATATGCTTACTCCTAACATAAAACCTATATATTCACAAGGTTTATAGTCATTAATATAATCAAGAATATGATGAGAATAGCCTGTTTTGTATTTAACAGTTCATAGGTCTCGTTAAATGTATCATCCTTAAACGCCTGTATTAGCAGTATTTCTTGTTTACTGAGTTCCAGATATAAGTCTAAATGGCATCCAATTGCCACTAGTATTGCTATTTTGAGATATCTCTTATATATATCCGCTGTCATATCGTAGATTAGAGAGATATCAAATAGCATAAGCACAATAATACATATAAGGATTTTATAAATAAAGGATTTACTATACATTAATGTATACCTATAGTGAGTTTGTCTTTCAAACTAAGCTACTCCATCAAAGAATGTAATAACCGTAATTTCTCGTGGACAGTTGATACGGATTGGGAACCAGTGTCCTGTGCCATTATTAACGTAGCACACGCTTTGTTCTTGTACATAGCGACCTTTTGTATATGGTGTGCCCGTTGGTACTAATGGCATGCCCATGAATACGATTTGACCTCCGTGTGTATGACCAGATAGAGTCAATGGAATTTTACGTTCAATAGATTCTTCGAAGAATTCAGGGTGATGGGCCAATAGGATAACAAAGGCATAGTCTGGAATACCAGATAAAGCCTTATCAATCATAGCTTCACGCTTTTCTTTTTCTCGATCATTATCGTATGCAACACCTGCAATATATACAGGTTGTTTACCACCCATGATTTGAATATTACTATTCACGAGAATATTCATAGGTGTATTTCGTTTAAGTGAATCCAGTACCTTATTTACATCGTGATGATACTCGTGATTTCCCATGATAAAGTCAACACCATCTGGGATTTGTTTTGCAAAGGTTGTCAGTCTTTCACAGACTTGCGGCAACCATGCAAGCTTATCAATAAGGTCGCCAGTGATAACAACGCGATTAGGTTTTTGTAAAAGTGCAAGTTTCAGGATTTCATCAAAGTCATCTAAGTCGATACTCGGTCCTATATGAATATCACTAAGTTGTACAATTTTATAGTTTTTCAAACCAGGTGGTAGGTTCGTGTAACCAAAGCTTTCATGAGTTACCACTAGCTCTTGTTGACCCGCAAAGGCAGCATAGCTAGAGCCACCGATAGTAGCCAACGGCACTATAGTTGCAGCAGTTCTAAAGAAGGCGCGACGCCCCGTTCTATTTTCCTCTGGTGTTTTGCCCCAAATCTTATTGATTGTCCAATATAATAGACTAAGTATGATAAATACAGGAATCGCTAGGAATACGCCAAAGAGGAATCCGTAGCTTTCGGTACGGAACATATTCATCAAAGGATAGTACATCGTACCATATAAATCCACTTGATTGAGTATATAGTATCGGATAGCAGCAAACCACGCACCGATAATGATTATATAGCCCACCCAGGCAGGCCATTTCTTTTTGGGCTTCCACAAGTTGAGGAATAGAGCCCAAAATCCTACCAACCCTATTACGAGGATGGCAGAAAAAGTAATATTAAATAGAATTCTCATTCATTACTCCTACAAATTATTTTGCGATTTCCGTCAATTTACCATGAGGACCCGCCCAAGCATAGTCGGAGAACTCATCGCGCTTGATGAGCATCCAGTCCTTTGGCAATTGCTGTTGGATATCTGCAATCGATATATTATTCGCATTCCCTGTGTACGTTAAATCACCGCGGAATGCTTTCATAAACCATTTTCGGTGAGAGAAAATATGTGTTATTTCTTTCACAAGTACTGGTTGCAAAGATAACTCAAAGCCAAGGGGCTTAACTAATTCCTCAAGGCCTCGTTCTCCTTCGTCAAAGGCCGATACCATTTCTACAGATGGAAACTCCCACATGGATCGTAAAAGCCCACGATTTGGCCGTTTATGCAACAAATAATAGCCTTTATAATTCAAGATGCCCACGAATAAAGGCACCTCTACTACCTTTGTTTTCTTGATGCGCACAGGCAGTTTATCTGTATCCTCATGTTGATAGGCAGCGCACATATTTACAATAGGACATTCCCCACAACGTGGAGTTTTTGGAATGCACACAGCAGAGCCAAAGTCCATCAAGGCTTGGTTAAAATCCCCAGGTCGATCATGAGGCAAGGTCTCCTCCACGATGGCCGTAATAGCCTTTTTCCCTTTAGTGCTTAAAATATCGTCAAAAATGCGATATAAACGAGCATAGATGCGCAATACATTGCCATCTACAGCCGCTTCTGGTTCGTTGTACGCCATAGATAGTACGGCCCCAGCCGTATAAGAACCTACGCCCTTTAGGGACTCCATGGTCTTACGATCGTGAGGCACGATACCACCGTAATTTTCAACAACATCCTTTACACCGAGCCGTAAATTACGAGCACGACTGTAATAGCCAAGCCCTTGCCATGCGTGAACCACCTCATCTTCGGAGGCCTTTGACAAATCCTCCAAAGTTGGGAATAGACGCATCCAGTTGTCATAATAGGGCTTCATAGCCTCAATGCGCGTCTGCTGGCTCATCACCTCGGAAACCCAAATCTTATAAGGGTCCCCACAATCGCGCCACGGCAACTCCCGTTTATGCACATCATACCACGCCAATAGCTGTGGCACCCACTTTGGGTTCTTTTTATCAGTCATATTACCTCAAAATAGTATAAATTATGGAGCATATTACCACTCTCATGGTCATATAGCCCCTTTTTACATTTTAAAATCCACCAAACCATCATCTTGATGTTAGTAAATTTATGTTAATAATTAAATAGGTATACACTAAAATTCGTCGGCATAGTATAAAGAATACCTATATTCGACAATATAACGCAAATAATCTATACGTATCAGCCATTAATATACAAATCAATGCGCGCCAAGTGTTCGCTTTCAAGAACGGTATCAACAGTGGTCAAATCCATCTTATCCACCATATTATTATCTCGTCCAAACACAATAGGTCCTTTTAATTTCTTACCTTCTAACAACATCGGCAACCATCTGCGGTCACCATCCCACATATGTTCATAAGGAATTTGATTCGGCTCTAACCAATGAGGCTCCATTTCATCTGTTTCCTCTACAGTACCTGTGAAAGTACGCAAGAAATACACATAGCTTACGTGCGTTAAGCTCTCATCAAAAGGAAATTGAAAATCAAAAGCCGCTACACATTCTAAGTCTTCGACACGTCCTTGAAGGCCAGATTCCTCATAGAGTTCACGAATGGCACACTCTCGGAAGCTTTCACCATCATCAAGTTTACCACCGAAACCATTATATTTATTAGCCCCAAAACCACGCTTCTTACGCCCTAACAATATACGATTTTGTTCATCAATGGGAAATACGAGCGTCGTTGGTTTCATAGGGCCTCCTTAGTCACAAAAATAACACACTATTATTATACCATTATTTCATGTACGAATGCGCTAGTTGTGGTATGATTAAGAGTATAGAGTTTCTTACAAGGAAGGAGGCACATGATGAACAAACCACTTAGATTTAATATCGAATTAGGGCGCACAAAGCCCGTCAATATTCGTAATGAACAAGTGCGTTGTCCCTTCTGTGATCGTTCCAAATTAACGGATATTCTCGATACATCAGGTCATATTATATGGCTCATGAACAAGTATCCTGTATTAGAAAAAACTTGGCCTACCGTCATTATCGAAACGGAAACCGACGAAGGCGAATTTTCCACCTTACCTGCAAATGAAGCTGCCCACATTCTCCAATTTGGTCTCGATAAGTGGCGCGAAACTCGTCAGCGTAAAGAGTTCAAATCTGTACTCTTTTTCAAAAATTATGGCTATATGTCCGGCGGCTCTATTCGCCATCCACACAGCCAAATCATAGGTCTTGAAAATTATGATTACCACAAAGATATTACGGTTCAAAATATGGAGGGCTGGCTCTTGCACGAGGATCAAGATGTACGTATCACCTTGTCTACCCATCCAATTATCGGGTTCTTTGAGTACAATATTCGCTTCAAACCAGATTCACCGGTTCGTGCTGTAGCCCTTCGACTACAACAAATTTTGCGCTATGTATTGCATAGTGTAGCAAACTTTAGCCAGTCCTATAATTACTTCGTATATAATCTTGAGGACGGCTATGATTACATCAAGGTAGTGGCGCGTTATGTAACGACGCCCCTCTATGTAGGCTACAAAATTCCTCAAACTTGTGATGAGGAACGAGCTGCTAAAATCAAGCACGATATTACGCCTTATTTTCAAGCTACTAAATAGTTCTGACCATATACCGTACATAATTATATATATGGTTTTAACCATACATAATTGAAAGGATTTTTATGAAAGTATTTGCCATCGGCGACCTCCATCTATCTGGCAATCCTCCAACAAAGCCGATGGATATTTTTGGCCCTCACTGGAATGATCACTGGGCCCGCATCAAAGAGCATTGGAATACCAATGTAACCAACGAAGACATCGTCTTTCTTGTAGGTGACATGAGCTGGGCGCTCCGTCTCGATGAAGCTGCCTGCGATTTACAAGAAATTGCATCTTTACCTGGTAAAAAATATATGATTCGTGGCAACCATGATTATTGGTGGGCATCAGCAAACAAGATGCATAATCTCATGGGTGACGCTATTACCTTTATACAAGGTCACGGCACCGCAGAAGTCATCCAAACCGAAGAAGGTCCGCGCCTTATTGCATTTGGTGGAACACGTGCCTACCTCTGTCCTGGAGACTCCCACTTCTCCCCAGAAACGGACCAATCCATTTACGATAGAGAAGTGATGCGTACCGAAGCAGCACTACAGGAAATGGATAAGGCAACGGCCTATTTATCATCAACATCTGATTTAAGTATAGATATAGAAAATATTCCTGTAACAAAGTTATTGTTGCTACACTACCCTCCATTCAACGAGTCCAACGCACCTTCGGGCTTTACGGATCTCATGGAGCAATATAACGTAGATATCTGCATTTTTGGCCACTTACACGATCAAATTTCTTTTAACCGGATTCCAAAGGAATTTAGTACGACAAAACTAGAGTTGGTATCTGCAGACTATCTAGATTTTAAGCTAAAGCAAATTATCTAAGGAGAGACCATGAGTCGCATTCATAAAGAACATTTACAAGCTGGCTATATCTTTGGTGACAATGTTAACCAAGAATATATTTACTTGCCTTCTGGTGAGGTAGGCACGGAGCATCCGTTAGCAGTCCTAGAAACACCAACGAAGCGCGAAGATATTACATTGGACGAAGCAGTCCATATGATTGATACCCTAACACTAAAACGTTGTAGCCACCCTACACTAGGTAAAAAATCATTTTAATAACGCCATCAATAATGTAATTAATTGAACAAAACAATAAAATAGCGGATAGTTGACTATAATCTGCACTCCAGAAAAGGATCATAATTTCTAATTTCTGAAAGTGCAGATTGTTATTAACTCAACTATCCGCTAGATGAAAAGAGGCTGTTTATCACAGCCTCTTTTGTTTTTCCTTTAGTTTATAAAAGAACTATTTTGTTGTCTTCCTTTTAGTTTAAAAGGTTATTTCAAGACAAGTAATTACTTCGCATTACGCTCGATATGACTACCGTAAACATCTCTGTAATCATTAGTTTGCTTATTGTCTTTATTGTTTACACGAAGTCGTTCTACCTTATGACGGTCATTGTCTTTACCGGAGATTCGATCTACACGAGTACGATCCAAGTCACGAAGACGAGCCAATTCAGGATTAAAATCGTTAATTGCACGTCCCATTTTGCCATCAATTGGAGCCCCCAATTGTAAAGCACGGTAAATAATCGCAGCATATTCATAACGAGTCATTGCGCGATCGCCTTTAAATTCGCCATCAGGATAGCCTTCAACAAGACCTTTATCAGCCAAGTCTTTTACATATTCATAAGCCCAGTGATTAGCTGGTACATCAGGGAAGTTCACATCTTTCATTTCATACTGAGGAGCCATTCCCATGGATGCCTTCATTTGTTGAATCTCTACATTTTGGGCTTTTACAATGGCCTTTAAGTCTTGAACCTCTTTAGCCAAAGCTACTCTAGATGTAGATACACCATTTTTTTGACCTAATTTCAATGAAACGCCAGCATTGACCATGTTTTCACCGTTACCCATGGATCCAGCTACGCTGAACATAGTGTCTTCATTTGGTCTGTAGAAAGCACCTAATGCCATCGCATTTTCACCGGCATAGTTACCGTAACCAGCCGCAAAATTCCATTTATCATCAGGATCAAAATCCAATGGATGAATAGCCGCTAATGCAGCCGCACCAGCACCAACTTTTCCTATTTTGCTATTTAATAGGTTCACACCATTACTAATACCGCTAGTAGCTTGATACAATTGGCTACCGTTAACGGCATCTTTAGATGTAGCGGATACTTCACCATCGGCTACATTAGTGATTTTATTGCCACCATTATTTAGACCTTTATTGTCCAAAGAAACATTACCAAATTTAACTTTATCTACAGATACTTTGTAATCAGTACCACCAGCAGCATTTGTGCTTGTAGTTACAGTTACATTATTACCTGCAGAAATGCTAGTATGTTTTTTAGCTTCTTTTAATGCTTCTGTGGCTAAAGTCTTATTATATTCAATACGACGTTCATGACTTTCGATACGCTCACTATGATTTTCAATTCGAGCATCATGATTATCAACACGATTATCTAAATAATCTAAACGCTTATCTTGATTGTCAATACGTTTTTCTTGATTATTCATACGTTCAGTTTGATTTTTTAATTGAATGTCATGATTTTGAATTTGATCTTCATGACGAAGTAAATCAGCATCTTGACGAAGATTTTCTTTAGTTAAACGAGTAATTTGATTATCATGATTTACAATTAATTTATTATGTTTTTCTAATTCTTGACTATGTCCATTTAAAATATCTTCATGTTTTTGTAAGACATCTGTATGATCTTTTAATTTTCGTTCATTGTCGGCAATTTTTTCTTTATTTTTATCGATTTCATTAATATTATTTTGAATTAATGTATTGTGATTATTAAGAATTCCGCCCACTGTATTTGCTACTGCATATAATTGACTACCATTTATAGCATCCGTGCTATCAGAAGATACTTTCCCAGATGCTACATTAATCACCTGACGTTCTTTACCAGATGCACCAACACTCGTAACGCCGTTACGAGCTGACCCTACCCCAGCAAAGCCGGAATAGTTAATACCATTTATATTAGCTTGTGTTTCTGTTGTGGCAGCTCTATCGGTAGATGCATTGCCTAAGAGAACACTATTTCCTTGTGTTGACGTCACATTACTGCCCAGTACATATGTATTTGCTTGCGCTACGTCATTTCTAACCCCAAAAGCGCCAGAATCAATGCCAGAGACAGAATTACTGCTACCAATCCCAACTCCACCACGTGCAGTAATCGTATTACCTGAACCTAGTGCAACAGCATTTGCAGCACCAGCATTAGCATTATTACCTACAGCAGTTGCACTCTCTTCAGCTTTTGCATTATATCCAACAGCTACTGAACGATTTCCCTTTGCTCTAGCATCATTACCATATGCTGAAGAGAAATTACCAGATGCCTCAGCATTAAAGCCAGTAGCGGTACTTGAAATACCACTAGCCTTTGTACTATTGCCAACCGCTGTAGAAGCTTCAGCAGATGCTTTAGCGGATGAACCAAAGGCATTTGAATTACGCCCTGAAGAAACTGATCCATGGCCTATTGCAGTAGCATTTTCACCTTCTGCTCGTGCACTCCGACCAATAGCATTGGTATTATTAGCAGTTGCCTGTGCACTTCGTCCGATAGCTAGTGAAGTCTCACCAGATGCGGTAGAAGACTGTCCTACAGCAGTTGAATATGAACCGGATACCGTATTTCTGAAACCTACTGCTAAACTATGGTCACTGGTAACCGTGTTTTCATCACCAAAGTGACGTGAATACTCTGTCGGATTTCCTTGTGCTTCTACATGTAATACAGTTCCCGTGCCTAACGCAAGTAGTATTGCCAATGATAATGCAACTTGTTTGCTTTTCATCGTTTACTATTCCTCCCTACATCTAAAATTATAAATACAACGGATAATATATTATCATTTATAATATATATTCAACAAAACTCAGCATAAAATATGTCCACTATTAAATAATGTATTATCATTATCCTTAACTATTATTGTACTTTAAATATTAAATGAAGTAAACGAATTTTTTAACAAAATAGATAAAATTATCAATTTTATCGATAAATAAAAATTCTATCAAATTCATCATACTATAAATTAATAGCATAATAACAATATAAGGAGATAAGATTTATCTTATCTCCTTATATTGGCTATATTAACTATATTCATTATACTAGCTATACTAATTATTCTAGTTATATTATTTGCTTTAGCTATATTACTTAAAATAGCTATATTGGTTATTCTAGCTAATCTTATTATACTAGCCTATTAGCCCAAGAATCCTCCATGACCCATAGCTATACAATCTTCTTTGGTGATTTCATCATCTGCGATGAGGCGTGGCACAATTTCATCAAAAGCAGTCGGTTTGCTGAACAATACACCACCTGGTACACCAAGAATTGGTGTGCCATCTGCACAGTAAGCAATGCAAACCATGGACCCTGGTAACACAGGTAATCCATAAGTAACTACGCGATCTGCATAGCGTTTAATCGCTCCTGGAGTGAGATCATCTGGGTCAACGCTCATACCGCCAGTGCAGAAAATGATATCTGCGCCTGCTGCTTTCACCTTGTCGATAGCCGCCACGATATCGTCTGTATTATCCGTTACAATTTCGTGAGCTACCTTTGTAACACCAAATTCAGCACAACGTTCTTCAATGATTGGTGTGAAAGCATCTTTAATACGACCTTCAAATACTTCAGAACCAGTCGTAACAATCCCCATTGTTTTGCGCACGAACGGCTTTACATGTAACAAAGGCTTACCATCAGCAATTTTTTTTGCATCTTCTACTTGTTGTTCTTCTAACAATAATGGAATACAACGCATACCTGCTAGTTTATCACCAGCTTTCACAGGTGTGTTATTAAATCTCGTTACAATAGTCAGTTCGCCAATGCTGTTGATAGCGTGTAAACGTTCCACATCGACCTTGAAAAGACCATCTACATCTGCAATGGCTTCAATTTTACCTTGCGCCATAGGGCCATCGTGCATGTTTTCGCCGCCTGCCATATGGTACAAAGCACGAGCTACATCCTCTTCGTGCAAGAAACCTTCATCTTCCGGTTCCATCACAAAGATATGTTCCTTACCAAGGTCTAACAATTTTGGAATATCCTCTTCTGTGATAACATGACCACGGCGGAAGGGCGTGTCTTTCACCTCACCTATGACGATTCTTACGAGATCGTGTAATAATATTTGCCCTACGGCATCTTGTGTTCTAATAGATTTCATAATATCTCCCAAGTCATTAATAACAAAATACGTTACTGTATAACATCAAAATGTATTTAATACTATTATTCAATATTAATATATTTACATAGTACAGAGTAGACGCACGACTAGCATGCCACCCCAACAGAGGATTAAGCCCCCTACGACTTGTACTGCACCGTACCATAATGCTTGTACATAGGATTCAGCCATCATAAGCTGTAGCATTTCAAAGGCAAAGGTTGAGAAGGTGGTAAATGCACCTAGCCCACCTACAACGAGGAAGAATCTCGCCCATTGAGGTAGATCTGGCTTTTGCATATAAAGGCCTAAGACTAGACCGATAATGAGGCAACCAACGAGGTTTACTACTACCGTACCATACGGAAACGAGCTGACCTTTGTCATAACCCATTCACCGAGAGCCATACGGCATAAGGCCCCAGTGGCGCCACCGAGGGCAACGGCTATATATTTTTCCATATTGCCTCCTCTACTTAAGATAACATACTAGATGGTATGCTCACATTACTATAGCATACATGTAATACTACTTTCACAATTCGTGTAATTATCTGTAATAACCGATAATTATCTAGTTTTCTATATTAGTCAGATGCTAACAATCTCAGTATACTATATTTAGAGAGTAGGGAAAAGGAAGGAGTCCCTATGAACCCCTCGTCTACACCACTCACCGAACTGCGGATCAACACGTACGAAGACCCATTTTTACAACATCAATATGTGTGTTTAGGTCATAAAATCGCCATTATTCGCGTATCCCTAAATATGTCTCAGCAAGAGTTAGCTCGTCACATTGGTATCAGTCGCAGTTATTTAAGTAAATTAGAATGTGGTACAGGCATCTCCGGCATGTCTTTGGAAATTCTTTTTAAAATCGCTCAAGCCTTTCAAATCAACGTAGGTCAGCTCGTAAGACTGCGTGTTGTAGACTATAAAAACTGTAATGCTCACCTAACATCACACTATAAACGACTAGAGTTTCTAAACCACACCAAAAGGACGTCTCAAAACAAAACAAGAACAAACTAATCCGATAGGCTAAAATAGCGGTTAATTAAATACAACAAATGATACCTAATTTATATCAAGATACGCTAAATACTCTAAATGAAAGTTGAATTAACTATTCAAAATAACAATCAAAAAAGCTCCGTCAATAGCGGAGCTTTTCATATGTCATTATGCCTATTACAGCATCAGCAGGCATTATACTTCATTAAGTTTTTTATGTTGTACTTCTGCATTTGCTTTTTTGAAGATAAATGCATTGTTAATATGCTGACGCATAGCTGTTTCTGCAGCAACTTCGTCGTGACGTTCAATAGCGTCTACGATTTGATCATGTTCGTCATCACAGTCATGTGTACGTACAGCATTGAAAGAACTGATGTACATGTCGCGATTAACGCGTTCACGGAAACCTGCTAGATAATCTACAATGCGTTCATTGCCAGAGTAATGAGCAATCATTGTATGGAATCGGCTATTCACATCAACACGTTCTGTGGCATCTTCAATTTCATGCATTTCTTTACAAAGGGTTCTTAGCTCTTGTACTTGCTCAGGTGTAGCATGACGAGCACATAATCTAGCACCAAGTCCTTCCATTACTTCACGAACTTGGTAAAGTGCTACGATTTCTTCTGGCGTGTCAGCTTTTACAGTAACGCCTTTCCAAGGAACGATAACTACGAGATTATCTTTAGCCAATTTGCGGAATGCCTCACGTACAGGTGTAGCACTCACTTGTAATTGTTCTGCAATCTTTACTTCGTTAAGCTTCTCTTGAGGCATCAATTCGCCTGTTAAGATAGCTGTTTTTAATGTTAAATATACTTGTTCACTGAGAGGTAATCTTTCGATAGAATCCACTGCGGACAATTTGTATTTATCTTTTGAACTTTGTCTTCCCATTACTAGCCCCTAAACCTTACTAACCATTCATGCTTTCAGACTTTCAAAGAACGGTTAAAATGAGTATAATATAGTATACAACATATCTTAGACAGTATGTTGTGCGAAATTAAGTGCATACATTATAATTATAGAACTCATCATTAAGACTGTCAATTTAACTATAGATAATAGCTATATCTCATTTTTGAAAGTAAGGAAGTATACTATGAGCCGTTGTTTGATTATCATCAACCCTGTCTCAGGAGGCGGTGCAGCGCGCCGTTACGCCCTCGATTTACAATGGAAATTGAGTACATTGTTCGAAACGATTGAGGTCAAATTCACCAGAGGCGAAGGCGATGCTACACGTTTCGCTAAGGACGCTTGTGAGCGCGGGTTTGATGCCGTATTCTGCATGGGTGGTGACGGCACTGTTAACGAAACCGTTAATGGTATTGCCCAAGGTGGATTCTCCTGTACCTTTGGGTTTATCCCCGTTGGTACAGTAAATGATATGTCTCGTGCGCTCGGTATTCCCCAAAACCCAACGCAAGCTATCAGACGTATCGATATCAATGAAACTCGAACCATTGATATCGGCCGTTGTAATGATCGGTATTTCTGCAATAACATTGCAGCTGGCGTTATTCCTAAGGTTGTAGATGAAGTTACGCCAAAGGAAAAAAGCATACTCGGCCCTCTCGCGTATTTCTTGAGAGCAGGCCAAGCATTGTTCACTACAAAGGACTACACGTACCGCATCAAAACAGAGGACGACGATTTCATTTGCAAATCCCCTCTCGTTTTAGCCCTACTTACCAATGTAGTCTCTAGCTTTGAACGTTTTATGCCACAAGCCTCAGTAGATGATGGTTATATGCGTATCATTATCTTCAAGGAATATTTTATCCTCGATATCCTCAGCGTATTACCACTCATTATCAGTGGTGCCATTTATAATTCTCGTTATACAACGACATTAACTGTGAAAAAAGCTCATATCGAACTTCTATCTGACGTCGATGATTTATCGACTAATATGGATGGTGATGCAGGTCCGAATATGCCTGTGGATATTGAAGTATTGCCACGCGTACTCAAAGTATTTGCACCTGCAAAACACAAAAAGAAAAAAGCCTTAAATCTGCCTAAACTACCACATATATAACAAGTAATTGGTAACACAAAAGCTCTCTATCAACGGATAGAGAGCTTTTGTGTTTATTAATTTATTAGAATCTATGCTCATTAGTCCACAATGATTGCATCATGCAAGCGGAAGCTATAAATATAGCATGCTTTCACGGGCATCCCCGTCAATCGCTGCAAGGCCTCTTTATAGAGGTCCATTTGGATTTTATAGCGCTTGATGAGTTCTTCTCCGGATGTAACGCGATCCGTTTTGTAATCTACGAGAACCCATTCGCCATCCTCCTCAAAGGCCGTATCAATAATACCTTGAAGGAACAGATTTTCCCCGTCCTCTAAGGTATCGTATACGCGTTTTCCTTCAAAGAGCATGCTAAACGGCAACTCTCGCTCGATACGTTTTGTATTGATAAGGCGCTTACCAAGATCAGAGCTAAAAAATTTATACAAACTCGTATCGCTTAATAAATTCCGTTCTTCCTCTGTAAAAGTCCCATTCGCCACCAGTGCATCGAGTTCTTTCGTCAAAGAAGCTTGCGTATACGTCACAAGAGGTAGCCATTGCATAGCCACATGCATCAAGGTCCCCCATTGAGCACTGGTTAATACATCATCTTCAGACTGTAATGCTTGTGGCTTTCGACCGAATACGGAGTTTGCTAGGTCATCTGCTGAAACTTCTACCGTTGCAATCGGTTCATTCAAAGTATCAATAGTTCCTGCTTCAAGTTCTCGTTCTTGGAATCGTCGTTTCAATTCACTAACGGAGATTTTTGCGGTTCGGCGAGTAGCATCATTGTACGGATAGCTATAGTTAAATCGATCCACGATTTCCTGCGGTAATTCTACGGAATTAACAGCTTTTAAGTCCCGCACCTTGTTGATGGTTGTCTCGTCGATATCCGCTTTGTAATCGAGATCACCATAAAGAGAGCCATCATGGATTTCAACCTTTAAACGACACTGTTTATCCGGTAAATCAAAATAGGTTGGCCCTTCGTACTCGATGGCTACGCGCAATGGATTGCCACCATCTAAATGACGAGCAAAGCCCATGATTATCCAATCTAGATAGGTATTAGCTTGTGTAATAATATCTGTCGGTAACTGTTGAGTTTCTACGGAAGCCGCATTTTTAATGAGCTCACCTATGGTGCTTAACACACCTTTAGAATTTTTAAAGCCTTTAATAAAGCCTGTCATGAACAGCTTATCTCGTGCCCGTGTTAAGGCAACATAGAGAATGCGCTGTTCCTCCGCCTTAAGGGCTGCTTCTTTTACGTCTTTCACATAAAACCAAGGCATGGTTGGGAAGGATACTCGAATATCTGGGAAATACCCTTTCAAACCAAGACCTGCATTTTTATCGATAAGAAGCTCTGAACGCAAGTCCATCATGTTGAATCTTTTTTGTACACCAGATAGAAATACTACAGGAAACTCAAGGCCCTTACTCTTATGGATGGTCATGAGGCGCACCACATTATCCGCCTCGCTCACCACATTGGCAAGAGGCATATCTTGGTTGCTGTCGCGCAAGCTTTCCACAAAGCGCAAGAACCTAAAGAGCCCACGGAAGCCAGAGGCTTCATAGCCCTTAGCTCTATCGTATAAGGCGAGCACATTGGCACGACGAACGAGGCCATTCGGCATAGCGCCCACATAGTTTACATAGTCTTGAGATTCGTAAATATCCCACAGCAAATCGGTCACGCCGTGACGACGCGATAAGGTGCGCCACCTTTCCATATGCCCAATAAAGGCCAATAAACGCTCATCTTGAGCCTCTTGTGCATAGGCTGGCATAAGAGACCATAAGGAGCCCTCACCAGACAGGCGCAATGCACCTAGTTCGTTGGCATCAAGGCCTACCAGGCCAGAGTGCAACACAGCAGCCATCGGCAAATCTTGTTCAGGATTATCTATGATGGATAACAACGCCAATAAGAGTTGAATCTCTTGGGCTTCAAAGTAACCGTCTCGCTCGTTTACCACCGCAGGAATCCCCGCTTGCCGCATGGCTTCTACGGCACGGGTGCCCCACCCCGCTAAGGATCTGCGCAAAATAGCAAAGTCTCGCCACTCGATTTGACGGAATGTGCCATCTGGATTTTGCACCTGTTTCTTGGCAGCATGGATTTCTTTGATTTTTTGAATGATGAAATCTAGCTCACGCTCGTTGTTTTCAGGGTCATCCCCTTCGTCCTCGTCGCTTTCACCAGCACCAAGGGTATCCTTACTCACATCTAAGAGCTGTAATTCCACGTCACCACCGACCCAATCCTCTGGCGCATCCTCTACGATGCGGCCAGGAATGAGCGATTCAGCCTCTGTGTAATTGAGCTCTGCCGCTTCTTCCGTCATGATTTGATAGAACAAGAAATTCGTTGCAGCCAAGATATTTTCGTGAGATCGGAAATTCTTCGCTAGGTCGATACGACGTTCTACCGCATCATTGCCGCCGTACGTATTATATTTCTCCATGAACAGAGAACTATCGGCCATACGGAAGCTATAAATAGCCTGCTTCACGTCCCCCACATAAAACCTATTATCGATGCGAGAAATCAAGTTAATAATCGTCTCTTGCACGCCGTTCGTATCTTGGTATTCATCAACCATGATTTCTTTGAAAGTATCTTGTAGTTCCTTCGCTACTTCAGATGGCTGAGGATCATCCTCTGTGCCAGGCTCAACGAGAAGGGCCAAGCATAGATGCTCAAGGTCGCTAAAATCCATGATGCCTTGCTCTTGTTTCATATCCCGATACGCTTGATGGAACGCAATCGTCAGTTCTACTAACCCTTCTATGATTGGATATTGAGCCTTAAACTGCTCTTGCAAGGTAGCCTCCGGAACGGTGAATATAGCGGTTTGCATAGCTTTGAGGTCATCTTTATTTTGACCACCCAAAGATTTAAACTCTGCCACCAATATAGGGTCATAGGCTTGCGCCTCTTTTGAGCCCATACGGAACTGATCTTTAATAAAGGTATCCATATGTTTACAAGCTTCCCCCATGTCGTCCCAAGTTTGAGCCGCTGAAAGCATGCCTAGTGCAGCCAGTTGATTATCGTATATGTTTTGCCATTTATGAGGTCCTGTTGGATCGAGCAAGATTTGTTCCATCCGCTCTAAGCGCTCGCGAATGCGATCGATGACAGCCATGTGATTAGACCACATATATTGACCCCACAACGTATCACTAGGGTTTATGTCCATCGCCTCTTTATAAGGCTCTAAGGCTTTGCGTAGCCATCCATCGGGATTGGCGAGGGACATGGCGTAGTTATACAGGGACATAATCTTCGCCGTTAAGCCTGCATCGGATTTATCATCGCTGAAGAAATCCGCTAGCTCATAGATATTATAAAGGCCCTCTTCATAGGATTTAGTTAACAAATCGGCTAATACCTCTTGTTGTAGCAATGCCATTTCTGCTTCATTGCCGATGCGCGCTGTCGGATTAATGTCGAGCTTATAGAAATAGGACCGGATTACCCATTGGCAAAAGGAGTGCAATGTAGAAATATGAGCCGAGGGCAACAGATTGAGCTGTCGTTCAAGGCGCGCTTGTAGTGCAGCATCATCTGTAGATTCCATGGCTTTAGCCAAGGCAAGGCCAATACGAGCGCTCATCTCTTGGGCCGCAGCCTTTGTGAAAGTTACAACCATGAGTTCTTGAACAGATAAGGGATTATCCATGTCCTTAAGGCGCGTAATAATGCGTTCTACGAGGACCGCTGTCTTACCTGAACCGGCAGCGGCCGCAACAAGTAAGGTCTGATTATCTAAGGAGGAATCCTTAGGCGCTATAATAGCAGACTCCTGCTCTGGCGTCCATTTAACACCCATGGTTTTCACCTCCTTCGCTACTATTATTTCCGTCATTATTGTTATTTCCGTTATTGCTGCTATTTCGGTCGTTATTGCGATTCCCATTGTTATCGCTATTTTCGTCGTTTAAGACCTCTTTCATCCGTTCTAATGCATCATCTTCGGACAATTTAGACAAATAATTATATCGATTACGGCTAGAGTCAAAGCGACATACCGTTCTGTAGTCGCAGAATGTACAAGGTCTAAGGCCATTCAATTGATATGGCTTAATCGGGAACTGCCCTTCCCCAATGTGACGACCCGTCTCAGCCATCACGTGATTTGTATAGCGGCACATTATGTCAAATTCACCTGTAGACTTAACCTTCCGCAAATCTCTGCTAGAAATGGTTTGATCTTTTTTCGTAGCAATCGGCACATAAGGCCCTCGCTTAGATCCATAGGACAAGAACTTATTGTCAATATGCGTCAACAACTCTATATCATCGGAGAAGTACCCACTGTTTTGCCAAGCATCGCTTTCATTAGCCAACGAAACCGCATCTTCATAAGATATAGACGCATCAGCAGGGATTTTAGGGTTCTTCACGTAAGAGTAAACCACCGCCGCAGGGGATATAGATCCGCCATGTGTTTTACCATAAGCGGACTCCAAAGCCAACAGATAGGTCATGAGTTGCAGTTTAAGTCCATAATAGACATCTTGGGCCGTCACATGAGCACCACCCGACTTGTAGTCGATAACCATGCCATAGGTTTGATCATTTTTTGTATATTCGTCGATGCGGTCAATTTGACCGATGAGTCGCAAGTAACGGTTTTCACCAAGAGGGACTCGAATAGGATCCCAGCCACCTTGACGACCAAAGTCTTGCTCTAAATACTTCGTATCAAAATCGCTGCGCTTAGACCACTCTATGAGGCGGTCTACCGTCACATGTAATGTTCTCTGTACACGCTGTTCAATGGCCTTTTGGTAGGCATCGCTCGTTTCTTCACCTAGCTGATTTTCTTGCAAGATTTCGTCTGCCACAGTACGGCATAGATTTTCTTGTTCCTCTTCGTCGAGGTCACGCCATTGTTTGTTATTTTCTAATAGATAATTACCTAAGCGCTCTAAATTAGCATGTAAGAACGTACCGATTTCAGGAGCTCCAAAGGAGCGTACTGGACGTGGTTCTAGTTTCAAACCATATTGGGCATAGAACTTAAACGGGCATTGTTGGTATCGTTCAAGGCGTGTCACAGAACCAGACATGTAGCCTTTAGACAAGAATAGACCATTCACTAAATCCTGCGTTATGACAGGCACATCGTTGTTATCTCGAATGCCACGTGACACCTCCGCTAAACGAGGACGATAGGTTTCGCTTTCACGAGCCCAGTTATAGAGTCCCCACCAAAGAGGATTGACCTCATAACCACTAAAGAGAGCCCCCCAACGCTCAGATAGCAATGACAGACTTTGGAGTGGGCGCCACACGTAATCTGCCTCTGTATCAGGTGCAATGGAGAAAGGAATATCTACTGCCTGATCTATGTACCCAAGAGATTCTAATCGTTTCACAACGAGGGATGGCTCAAGACCTGTTCCATCCTCACCAGAGCCCGCATAGGACAAGGTCAACGAATCAGACGCCCGTGTCATGGCGAGATATAATAGGAAATTCTCGTTGAAAGCCTTCGGCAAGGCCCCTTCTGCTAAGGTAATTCCTGCATCGGCCAATTCTTGACGCTCCTTATCCTTAATGAGCCCTTCATCGCCCATACTTTGAGGGAATACACCTTGGTTGAGACCCATTACAAACACCTTAGGCCACCACTGGCTGTAGCCACGTTCGATGGTAGTAATCACCACATGATCTAAAGAAGGTGGAATCATAGAGTAGTTTACATCGCTAAGGCCTTCTTCGAGGAGGAGCATCATCTCATCCAGAGTCAATATTTCATCCTTCATGACCATAGAAATTTCGTCTATAAAGGAAAGAACCGCATTATACATCTGTTCATGACTAGCTTTGGATTCTTGATCACCTATAGTTTCTGCGTCCTTCGCCCATTCATAGAGCCGCTCTGGCACTTGTAAGATTTCTAATAAACCATAAAGTTGTGTACCCCACTCAGCCCCTGTATGACCCTCCGCATTAGCAGCAAAGTCAAACCATGGAGATAATATATCCATAATGGTTTCTCTTGCTTTGTTAACACGTGCTCTGCGTGGTGCATCTACGTGGCTCTCTTCATCTTGCCCCTCATGAAAGCCTCGTAGGTACGGCCAGCTTTCACGTTCCCATTTATAATGGTCGATACCAAACTCGAGAACGTAGTTCTCTAACTCATCTACAGCCTCACGAGTAAGCGGCATCAAGTCCGTCTTGAGCAATAGAAACATGCTGTCCCGACTATAGTTATGACGCACGATATCAAATAGAGCCGTCAATAGCTCGCCTAATGGATGGTTTTTCATAGGCCGCTGACGGTCAATAAAGTGCGGAATGCCGTAGCGAGCAAAAACCTTTTCTAAAGTGTCACCATAGGTTTCAGACTCGCGGAGCATAATACATACATCTCGGTAACGAGCCTCTTCAGATGAGTCTATATAGGCTAAAATACGACGAGCCACCGCATCGGCTTCGCGTTCCCTGTTATAGCCTCGAATAAGCGGAATCATTGCATCTGTAGTATTTTTCTTACTAGGGCTAGCAAAATAATTAGCCTCTAGCGCTTGAACGATTTGAGGTCCTCGTTTCCCATCAAAGCCAACCCAGTTGATACTAGAGCCATAACGAGCAACTAAGGTGTCGTAAATCTCTAAAGGGCGGCTGAAGAGATGCTCCCCTCGACGAACTAGATTTAACGCCTTTGGGGCCATCGGTAAATCGATAGTAATAACGGCTTCCTTTGCCAAGTCAAACAAGGTATAAATCAACTCGTAGTGTGTGGGCGTAAACCAATGAAAACCATCGATAAAGACGTGGCTATTCTCCATGAGAGGAGATTGTGGCAAAGCCTCTACGATTTCCATGATAGGATCGATGTCGCGCTCCCCATGACGACTGAGTTCCTCTTCATAGGCGGACATACAGATAGCTAGCTCGCGCAATTTCTTTTGTAATACATTATTTTTAACAGATTCTGCCCCTCGTTCTAGATCAGCAGGGCCTACACGGAAGGCGCGGAATTCAGAAAAGAGCTGTTGCAATACGGAGGAAAACTCAGGCCGCTTTGTAGCCTGTTCTAACAGCCCCAGTTCCTTTTGCTTTCGTTTCATTACAAGGCGCAACAACATAGACCGGCCAAAGCTTGATAAACTTGATTGACCAGCCCCTTTTGAGCCTATCGATTGATATACCTGATAACCCAAACGCCCAAAGCCTACGACACGAACCGTAGTAAAGCCTTTTTCAGGCATAAATTCAGCTAGCTCCCGTTCTACCCGATAGGTGGCAGGTTCAGGAACAAGTAAAATTATTGGTTCCCCTGGACAATCTGTCATGACCTGACGTATGCGCTCATATACGGCACGTGTCTTGCCTGATCCAGCCCGTCCATAATAGACGCTAATACTCATGAGACCTCCCTAGTGAAACTTTCACCATCTCAATTGATGTAATTCACAAATGTATGTTGCTCATATCATTTAACGCATTAGATATAGCACTACACAAATTAGTTGTAGCACTATACGAATTAGATATAGCATTAAACGAAGTTTTTCGATATAATAAATTACTATACTGATTATTATTATATAGTAATATGACATTCTATGGCTAATTGTACAATATTTGACTCATCTGATTATATTTATTTATAATTAAGATAATATTTTATATTTTATTTACAATTAGCATGAATTCCTATATAATACAAGTTAGTATCTGTGTTATTTGTAAAATCATGTATTTAGGAGTAAATTATTATGAACAAAAAACATTTAGCAACTGCTTTTGCAGTATTTGCAGCGACAACAATGTCTTTCTCTGCTTTTGCTGCAACTATCGATGCTAATGCACGCGCTTATGAACGTGCTTCAGCAGAGCAATATTCTTATCCTGCACCACAAGCGGCTACGCCAGCTTACCAAACTAGTTATGCCACAAGTGCACCGCGCCCTGGTTACAAACCATTGCCAGCAGTGCCTTATACAGCAGGCGATATGGCTCAACAAATGCCTGTATCTAAAGAATTAGGTGATCCAATCTTTGTGGCACCACAAACAACAGCTGTAGGTCTTCAAATCATGGATCCTATCCCTACTGAAGCCCAACCGGTATACCAAGAAACTGTAAACTCCGTAACAGCTAATGGCAACGGCAGCTCCTACGTTTCTCGCTACAAAGCTAACCAATTAAACGCGTTTGACTTATTGTTAAATGGCAAAACTTACACATATGACTTGCCTGCATACACTAATGGCTACCAAGTGAAAACTGCTAGCTCTTACAACCGTGCTGGCAACGGTGTTGCGAATGTATTCTCTACAAACGTAATCACTGAAGCAGTTGTAAATAACAACTCTTTGCGCATCACTGTAAACATGACTCAACCAACAGCTGTGGCAGCCGCTAAATTGCGTTCCATGCAACAATCTGGTCAAGTAGCAAGCGGTGAAGTAGCTGCATTGTTCGCTTACAATGAAAGCTATGATGGTGTAAAACAAGCCGCTCATTATGATATTTTCAACAACAACGGTCGTTATATCGTTGTTAAATCCGGTGCTGTAACTGTACCAAATGGTGCGCAACACCCTTACGCAACTGCATTATTCGCAGTAACTGAAGACACTGTAGCAGCTGTAACCGTATCTGGCAACACTGCTGAAGCTTCTGATTTAGTAAAAGGCACTGCATACGCAATTGCACAATCTGCTAAGGTGTCCAATAACAAAGTATCTACTAAATCTAAAAAATAATTCGTTACGAATTTATTTTATCTGGTGAAAGCCCCCAACTTTCACTAGCACAAAAGACTATAAATCACTAACTCCCCCAATGAGGCAACTCATTGGGGGAGTTTTTATGTTCTTTATATTACGTTGTATTATAGTCCCGTTCCAGTTCTATTATAGCTCCGTTATAATCGCGTAAAGACTTCTAATGCCTTATACGCCATTAATCGATAACCACGCTCGTTGGGATGAACCTCTCCGGCAAAGACAATTTGTCCAATTTGATCTGCTTCAAACAAGGTAGTATAGAAATCTATAACTTTAATATTATGCGCCTCTGCGTAAGTTTTTAGCTGTTCATTAACCTCTCGTACAACCAGATCCAATCCGTCCATATCGCTATCAATTTGAGTTTCTAAACCGATGATTACCGTCCCTTTTGTACTAGCAAGCTCAATAGCTTTCACCAAAGTCTTGTACACATAGGTACTATCTCGACCTTGTAAAATATCGTTAGTACCACACATCAAGAAAATATGACGAGTTGGATCGGATACAGCGGTAACCGCCCAATTTCCAATATTATAAATCATACCCTGTACGGAGCATCCATCTTCACCGTAGTTTATAAAATTAACACCCTCTATGGAGGCATCACAGATTTCGACCCAACCGCGTCCATAGGGCACATCATAGCCACGCGTAATGCTATCGCCAAAACAGATGATTTCCATCTTCACCCCTCCTGTACTATGACTTAATCATATAAAAGAACACCATACACAATATACATATTAATTACAAAAAGGATCCGTTTTAATCTGCCCTCCAATTAGATGCAATTTTTAGAAGAGCAATTCATGTACGGATCCATTTATATTATTTAAGACGAATAAAGAATAATGCACATGCACCGATAATAGGAGCTATAGCGATAGACATCAAAGACATTTGGTAGCTACCCGTCATGACAAGGACATTGCCCAAGAGAAGTGGTGCCAAAAGAGCACCAATTTGGTTAAACAAGTTTACAAAGCCCGCTGTAGTACCGCGCAAATGAGGTGCTGCAGATTGAACTACGAGAGCATTGGTCAACGCACTATGCATGAAGGCCCCAATACCAAGAATCGGACCTGTTACAAAGAGCATATTTGGATTTGACGTGCTTGCAAACAAAATTAAAGCTGGCCCAAACAAGAACATAACGAGAGCCGCTAAATGGTTCTTCTTAATTGGTAAGATATCAGATAAAATACCGATCGTTGGTTTCGCAATGAGCGCAGCCGTACCGAACACGCTCATGACTTGGCCTGCATAGATAGCCGTTACACCTAATTGTTTAACCATGTATAAGTTCGCCCATTGCGTTACGCCCCAAGTCGTACCTGTGGCGAAGAAGCCAGCAATTGCCAAGCAACGAATATTGCGGTTGGAAATGATGTGCTTCAAATTTTCTACTAAAGACGTTTGTCCTACGCCAAGCTTAGCAGCCGCTTCGGAAGCCTCTGCTTCTCGTTGTGCGAGAACTTCTGCACTCGGCTTACGCACTGTGAAGTAACATAATACAAGCACTACCAACGGCAAGATGGCTGTAGCAAGAAATGCAGTTTGCCAGCCGTAATGTGTAGCCACATAAGGTGCGTAAAGGTTTACCGTAGTAATGCCAAAAGACGTACAACTCATAAAGATACCTACGGCCGCCCCCCGTTGGTTGGGACCGAAGTGATCTCCGATAGCACTCAAGCAAGAAGCTTGTACAGGACCAGACATAATCCCTAATAAGAAGCGCAAGCCCCAAGCCATGTTATAGTCTGTAATGGTACTCATCAAAGCCGTTACAGCGGCCATACCAATCAAACTAAACAAGATAGTACGTCTGTAGCCGATTTTATCGGCTAAGATGCCGCCTGGTAATACCGTTAACGCATAACCAAAGTAAAAGGCCGAAATATGTTGAGCCCCCATCTTAGCTGTGAAATGCAACGCCTCATTGAGGATAGGCATAACAGATGCCCAGGACAAGCGCATAACAAAGCTCAACAAGAACGTGAGCCACACGCTAAGGAGAATTAAAATCTGAGTTCGCGAGAAACTAAGTCGATTCATACGAGCTCCTTTCTAAAGATTACCTAATAAATATATCGATAGCATACCATAGTGAATAAAGATTGGCTATATAAAACTATTCTTTTTATCGATAATTCTCATTTGCTTTCACCTATGCTATACTGAAAGCAATAAAGAGTCTTTGTTGTTAATATTCATAGTATAATTTAGTATCTCCAGCAATATAACTATAGATGCTAAAAATATTACTAATCTGTAATTACCCGCATGGGAGATCGTGTTATATTTTTCTTTAATGATATTCAACCCTAGGTAATAGTACTGAAAACTCTTTCGACTCTATCAAATAGTTAGAGAGTTAATTGCAATACACAATACCAATAATTCGTTTCACTTATATGAATATCTCAATATTGTGAGCAGATTTAAAAATTTAAGGAGTTTATTAGGATAGTGTGATACTAATTATAGGATTCGTACTATTTATATCAACCAAAATATATTAGCATCATAATACTAATGTACCTTTCTGTAGGCCCATTACATTCTATTATATAGATAAACTAGAACGACAAATCAATGCTTTTACAATTAAGCTTTTTATCACCTGATGAGTATATCCACGCTTATAAAAATAATTCATTCTATAGTCTTACTGATTATCCGGTATTCCTAATAGTTTAGAAAAATTAAAAAATATAAGGAGAGTTAACTTCTATGGATAAAATCAAAATTAATCTTATTAATAAATCAGAGGCAGAGCAAAAAATTCTAAATAACATCTATGCATTATCAAAATTAGCTGCCTTAGATGATGATAATCTACAAGTAGTTGATATAGATGGTATTCGCTATAGTGGGGTTTACATTAAACACAATCAACTGAACTGCATACAATGCCACAATCCAATACCTAAATTAAAAGAGAAAATGCATATTCATATGGATAATGCTACAGATAAGTCTATTTACCAATGTGATTGTGGACAATATATCATTAAGACATATTCATGTTAATAATCATTATACAAATTATGTATAATACAATTACTAATACTATATGGTTTAGTTAAGGAGAGAATAACATGCCAATTAAAGAATACGAAGTTATTGCAATACCTACATCAAAAACAGTATTAATAAACTATGGGCTTAAAGATGGGGCAAAACAAGGTGAAACGCTTAGAATTATCCAAAAAGGGACTGATATTATAGTAAATGGTAAAAATTATGGTTCCTATGATGCAGTAAAGGCGGTTATTGAAATCAGTATGCCTTACGAAAAATTTTCTGAATGTAAGATTTTTAAATATTTTAAGGTAAATGTTCTTAGTCCTTTACAATCGCTAATGCAACAAACTAGAAAAGAATCACAGGAATTTAGCAAGATAACACTCACAAATACACCAACACCACCTCCAATCACTCCTATCATTCTAGGCGATGTGGTTCAATTAACCAATGAGTAAATTATTGACAAAACCATGTCCTATATGCTATATATTAAGTAGTAAATCGGTACGACTATGAGCGTATCACCATGCCCGCTACTTAATGTAGCGGGTTTCTTTTTTGTGTCTAGGAGTACATATGGTCTATGATAAGCCATTTAAAACTTACGAAGAACAAATATCTAAATTAATAAACGATTACGATCTTTTAATTACAGATTGTACTTTAGCAAAACGAGTGCTTACATCTATTTCATATTATGACCTAATTAATGGTTATAAAAATATATTCATGGAAAATAACAAGTTCAAGGTAGGCATATCTATAGAGTATCTATATGAATTTCATTTGTTAGATAAAAGCATTCAAGCCTTTATTATGAAATATAGTCTATTTGTTGAAAACATGTTTAAGAATCTATTAGCATATTCTATAGCAAGCTCTTTTGGTGTTCATCAAGATAGTTATCTGAATAGCAACCACTATCAGTCATATGCTTGTGGTACTTCTTTCAAAGATAATGTTTTAGCCGAAATTCTTCCTCTATTAATGGATCAGAAAAAACATAAGCTACCTAGCAAGCATTACATAGAGAATCATAATCATGTCCCTCCTTGGATTCTCTTTAAAAATATTTCATTTGGTGACGCTATAAATTTATTCAATGTATTAGAACGTAATGAAAAAGAACCTATATTACAAACTATATTTGATTCTAACTATGAAAAAATCGAATACAGCCAGAAAATTGATATCATTCGAAATGGATTGGAAAATGTACGTGCTTTCAGGAATTTAGCCGCTCATAATTTACATTTTGTCCAATATAGGTCAGAACATTCAATACAGCCAAAGCAATTATATAAAGTTTTGCCTTATTTAATTTATTTAACACCTGACAAAAAACAGCCACTTAATATTGATAAGGCAGCATGTAAAGGATTATATTCAGTTGTTTTGATAATACTTTTATTTTTAAACGATGCATATTTAAAAACTCTTTTTATAACAGATTTTAAAAATGCAATATTTAATAATCTTACAGAGGAACAAAATCAACTAAGAACGAATCTATTTGCGGATTATTGTAAATTAACAGCATTGCCCTCCAATATATTAGATCGATTAGATAAGTATCAACAAACTCTTTCTAATTAATAAAAACCTCATTCTGCTACCAACAGAATGAGAGAACACGATATACCTAAGAGGCATATCACATCAACATCATTCTATCCATATTTCATTTCTAGCAGAGACGAATGTACCATTAAAAGCAATCATGGAATGTGTTGGCCATAATGAACCACATACTACATTAGCAGTCTACACACATGTTACTGATGAAATGAAATCAGAATTGAATACCGCTATTAATAAAATTGGATCTGCTATTAGTCATAAATAGAAAAATGCCCCCATTACATACTGCATGCAATGGGGGCAAATCATTTTATTCTTTTGGGGGCAAAATGGTGGCAAAATTGTGTTATAATTCGTTACAATTCGTTATAATTGTAATCTTACAATACCGTTATAAACCCTTATTCTTACTATATTTGTTATAGTCCGTTACAATTTGTTATAATCTGTGATAGTTGTATGTATTAGTGGCGGAGAGGGTGGGATTCGAACCCACGGCCCCTTGCGGAGTCACTGGTTTTCAAGACCAGCTCCTTAAACCACTCGGACACCTCTCCATAACGGTACTATTATATCAGATTGGTCTAATAATAAGCAACAACGTAATACGTAAATAAGCAATAATATAATACATAAGCAAGCAAAAAAGCTGACTTACAGCCAGCTTTTTCATTTGTATTTAACATTTAGTATTGCCCTAATCTATTAGTTATTTGTCATATATGTTAGAATAGGTCTTTTTTCCACATGCCGATGATAGCAATGATAGAACACACCACGGAAATACCTACTACTTCGTAGAATCCATTCGGATCATCCTGGAATGGCAACGCCACATTCGTTCCCCACAGGCTGAATATGATTGTCGGCACCGCCAAAGTAATCGTAAGGGCCGCCAACATTTTCATCACCATATTGAGATTATTTGAGATAATCGATGTAAAGGCGTTCATCATATTCATCAAGATATTAGAATACATTTCAACCATCTCGATGGCCTGTTTATTCTCGATGATAACGTCTTCCAAAAGATCCTCATCCTCTTCATACATTTTAAGCAAATGTCTATAAGTGCTGTGACCACGCAAGCGCAATAGGCGTTCCATAACAGTTCCATTCGTACGCAACGCAGAGGTAAAGTATGTCATGGATTTCTGTAATTCCAATAGTTGGAAGAAGTCTTTATTCTTCGTCGTATGACGCAACTGAACTTCAATATCGTCGGTACGGCGGTTAATTTGTTGTAAGTAACGTAAAAACAATGTGGCTGTACGGTACAAGATTTGGAACAAGAACCGCGTCTTTTTATATGTATAGAATGTAGACAGTTGGTTTGAAATGAACGGATACAACACCTCGGATTCTTCAAGACATACAGTAATGAAGAAGTCAGGCGTCAAAAAGATGCCAAGTGGCACCGTATCGTACATATCATTACCGCGAATCGCAGGAATGTTGATAACCACGAAAATATAGTTGTCCTCTAATTCCACGTGAGAACGTTCTTCCATATCGAGAGCGGTCTTTAAAACGTCCGTTGGAATTTCCGTCAAAATATTGATGAGGGACAACTCATCGGGGTCTGGGTTCACCAAATTTACCCAAGAACCTTTTGTGGCATCTGATACAGTGCAGTCTGAAACCAACTCTTCTTCTATGTGTTTGTACACCGTGATCATGCTATCCCTCCTTCCAACGAACATATAGTAATCATCTAATAAATTATATACTATTTTATAGCTATTATTCAATTCAATTGTGAAAGTTTTGTTTATGTAGTATATACATAAACCGCTTTATGTCTATTAACAATGCACAATTGTATATGTTAAAAGCATCTCAAAACATCCTTTTATCAAATCTACCAAAAAATCTAGCGAGCACATAGATTAATAAGGCTGCTAAACTAAAAATCCACCAAAAGATTAAACCACTAAAACTTACAGTGAGTAAGCATGCAAACAAATAATCAGCAATATATCATTAGGTTAAAGCTTATAAAAATAACCTCTATACTAGCTTATCGCTAATATAGAGGTTATTTGTTTTATCCTACTCTGTCAAATCAGAATCATGTCATTTGTTATATTTCTGCATTAATCTATAAGATTACTTTCACCAAATTAACGGCGTAAGATACGAATAGAGTTCAAAATACAAAGAATGGATACGCCAGTATCACCAAATACCGCCCACCACATGGATGCATAGCCCATGAGGCCAAGCGCCATGATAAGGATTTTAACAGCAATAGCGAACACTACGTTTTGCCATGCTACACGTAATGTCGCTTTGGCCAAGTCAAGGATATATGCAATAGCAGTCAAAGATGGACGCATGAACACAACATCTGCCGCCTCGATAGCCGCATCAGCACCACTACCCATCGCGCCACCTACATCAGCACCTGCAAGTACTGGAGCATCGTTGATGCCATCCCCTACGAACATAGTTGGACCATATTCAGAGCGAATATCTTGTACAACAGACAATTTATCTTGAGGCAACAACTGAGCACGTACAGCACTTACGCCAGTTTCTTTAGCAATGTAATTTGCACTTGCTTCAGCATCACCTGTAAGCATAACAGTTTTAATATCTTGACCATTAAGATTAGCAATCGCTTCAGCAGAGTCTGGGCGAGCTTCATCGGCGATGATGATACGACCTAAGTATGTATTACCTTCTGCGACAAGAACTTCTGTGCCATATTCAGCAGCTTCTGTTGGATAGCCTTGCACATTATAGCGTTCCATAAGACGACGGTTACCAATAAGTACTTGTTGACCATCTGCCATACCTACCATACCTTCACCAGCTAACTCTTGAACGAAATCAGAAGGTTCCACTGTAAGGCCTTGATCTTTTGCTTCAGACACGATGCTTGTTGCGATTGGATGTGTAGAAACGGCTTCGATAGCTGCCGCCATGGATAACAATTGACTGGAACTTACATGAGAGCCTACAGTTTCTACGCTGTGAACTTTGAACTCACCAGATGTGATAGTACCAGTTTTATCAAGAGCTACTGCTTTCACATTAGCCAACGCCTCGATAACTCGACCACCTTTTAATAAGATACCGTGTTTAGACGCATTGCCGATACCGGAGAAGAATGCAAGTGGCACGCTAAGCACCAATGCACATGGGCAAGAAATAACGAGGAATGTTAAGGCTGTGTAGATCCATTTATGCCATTCACCAGTAATAAGGGATGGAATGATAGCTACAGCCAATGCAAGAGCTACAACGATTGGTGTGTATACGCGAGCAAAACGCGTAATGAAACGGTCGATTTTAGGTTTAGAAGATGCTGCATTTTCCACGGCATCAAGAATTTTAGTAACCATGGATTCTTCAAGAACCTTATCTACACGCATTGTAATGCGACCAGATTCGTTGATACAACCAGACATAAGTTGAGTGCCAGGTACGGCGCGAACAGGTACAGGTTCACCTGTTACAGGCGCTGTATTAACGCGTGTTTCACCTTCAAGCACTGTGCCGTCTAGAGGAATTAAATCGCCAGGACGAACTTCGATAGTCCAGCCTACTTCAACCTTTTCAGGAGCCATAACTACGATTTCACCACCGCAGTCTGTATCTACAACCCGCACCTCTTGAGGACGCATATCGACAGCGTTCATGATTTCTGTACGACTACGATCAGTTGCTTTTTCTTCGAAGAACTCACCAATACGGTAGAACAAGATAACACCTACGGCCTCAGGTAATGCATCGATAGCAATAGCACCCAATGTAGCGATAGACATCAAGAAGTTTTCATCAAATACTTCACCTTTTAGGATATTACGACCTGCGATGCGCAATACTGGGAACGCAAGAAGAATATACGCAACATAGTAAATTGGAGTCTCAATACTCTCTGGCAAGCTGATGGATGGGACAAAGGATGACAAAACTTCATAAAGCATGAATAACAAGCCTGCTACGATGACTGCAATTGTTACAGCATCACTACCACGATCCTGGTCAGGACCATGATCATCCATAGCCGCTTTAGATTTACGTTCATAATCTGCTACTGTAACGCCTTCTTCGATGGCATCACAAATCTCTTGAATATCACGTTTAAGAGCTTCGCGGTCTTCCCAAGAGCCGGTTAATTTTAATTGATGTGTAGCAAGTGTAAAATTGGCAGTCTCTACAACATCCATTTTACGGATACGATCTTCAATTTTTGCTGCGCAGTTCGGACAGTTCAAATCCTTCAACAATAATGTTTCTTCCATGATATCTCCTTTGATAATAGTGAAAGTTTCTATCCTATATTATAAGTTAATTTATTGTCTATTTCTAATACTTATTAGACATATCTTGTTTCATATCTTGTTATATATGTTCCTAAACATTATTCATCAGATATTTTTATTTATATGAATATCTGTTCATATGTTTATATTACATTAAAGGAGATTAAATGTCAATACAAAATTATATTCACTATATATCAAATTTTATTTACTTTAGTTCTAACTATATTCAGTTTATATCAAGTTTCGTTTTACCAAGAATTGATGTGCTACATCAGCTGGTAATTGATGTTCCGTTTCAACGGCATAATTCATCTTTGCCATCTCTTGATCTGTAATCGTATGATTTAAACTTTCTAATACAGGCCGCAGTTCGGGATGAGCGATTAACACTTCACTACGCACCACATTACCAGCCATATAGGATGGATATAAATGTTTATCATCTTGTAACACCGTAATTGGCGCCATACTTAATTGTCCATCAGTTGTAAATATCGGCATTGCATCCACCTCACCACGACTAATAGCCGTATATTTTAGTCCTATATCCATATCTTTAGTAGCTTTAAAGCTCATGCCATACACACGTTGTAATCCAGCATAGCCATCCTCACGGCCAAAGAAATCATATTCCCCTCCTAATGTTAGGGATGGTGCTATACGAGCAAGATCGGAATATGTTTTTACGCCATAACTCTGAGCGATTTCATTACGCACCCCTATGCCATAGGTATTATTAAAGCCGTACATGCCGACCCACTCAAAATTATATTTCTCTTTGTAGGCCTGTGAAAGCTCATTAAATAGGCTTTCATCATAAGCATCTGTACGTTTCAGCACAGCAGACCAAGCCGTACCAGTATATTCAGGATATATATCAAATTGGCCAGAAAGCATAGCTGGTTGAATATTTGATGTACCACCGCCTACACCTTCTGTAACCTCTACGGTTAAATCAGTCTTCTTCTCGATTAATTCTTTTAAAACATTCCCCAAAATAAGCTGTTCCGTCATAGGTTTCGTTGCAATATGAATAACATCGGTCTTCACATGACGGCAATACATAGCCCAGCCACCTATACCCATTGCAATTAGCGTCATAATCGAAACAAATATAATCGTATAACGCTTCATATGAGGGCTAATACGCGTTACTCTTTCACCTAGAGAAAAGAGCGCATCAACAGTAATAGCTAATAGTGCAATCAGTAGACTACCGGCAATCGTCAAAGCACTTTGATTCGTTGTAATGCCCCTATAAATCGCCACACCTAAGCCACCAGCACCAATAAAGGATGCAATACCTGTCAAGGCAATGGTCATAACGAGCATAGTCCGTATACCAGCCATAATCGTCGGCATAGCCAAGGGAATCTCTATATTCCACAAACGTTGAATCCGTGTGAGCCCTAACGCAGTTCCCGCTTCACACATGGCTTTATCAATCTGGTTAAGACCAGTAAATGTATTCCGTACCATCGGTAATAAAGCATATATAACCAATGCAATGATAGCTGTCGTATTACCGACGCCGGATACATATAATAAGAGACCTAACATCGATATAGATGGAATTGTATATAGGAAATTGACCATTACCATAACTGGCGCAGCTAGCCGTTTATATTCATATATAAACACACCCAATAATCCACCGATGATGGTAGCAATAACAGAAGCTAATACTGAAATTTCTATATGCTCCCATAATAGCTGGAGGAAAAAATCATAGCGATTTATAAGTAATGATATGACATCATGCATTACATACACCGCCTTTCTAAGTCAAGAAACACGAAAAATTATATAGGCATATTAGAGTCAATAAAATGCAAGAAATCTTTATCAAGCTATATTTACCCATGATACTATTGTATACCTAATTATTTCTTAACTCTAGTCTATTTACCATACACAGTAAAAGCCATCATTTATATTTATATATCATACAAGTTCAGCTCTTTAATATATCTGAAAGGAATAACAGTCCCTTGTACAGAGAGAATTTGTAATTGCTCACTAATCATATCAACAACGCCTATAAGCTCCGTATATTTTTGTTTGTTGTAATAAACAATTCGTACCCATTCCCCACAACGTACAGATTGTAAAACTGTATTTAACTCATCTATTTGATCCTCTGACAACTCTGCCCGATCTTCTTTTGGCCTTGCTACAGCAGTTAATAATGCTTCAAAGCCCCTCAATGCCGCAAAGGGCATAAATTGTTTTGCCCGTTGTAAACGAGACATACGATGTTTCATTAATGTATACCTCCCTTTACGCGACTAATGTATTTCCAATGTATCCATTATAATATCTATTCCCCATTATGACCGCCTACCAAGGTGTTTCTAAAGCGCATGGTTCCTTCCTCTTGCAAGCTAGAGGCACGCAATATAGAATTCTTACCAAACTGTTCCTTAATGGATAGCATAGCTTCTTGTACTTGGCGTTCCTTTTCCTCTGTATCGGTAGCAAGAATATTAAATAAGTCCTCCTCTTGCGGTATGGCGGAACGATTGACTAAATCCTCAAAGCTGACCCCTATACGCCGTATGAGCTCATTCTTATGGCAATACTGCTCGTATAATTTAATAACCGCCGTCGTCAAGGTCTGTAGAGAATCTGTATACTGCTTAAGCTTTTTAGAACCTCCTGTAGAGCGCATCATTTCATTAGCATAGCCGATATGAACATAGATATGATTTGTAACCCCTTTAATTTGTAAAAGCTCTAACACCAAGGACTCTACCATTTCACGCATAGGCACGCATGCCTCTTCATAGGTATAATTGCGCAACAAAATCTGACTGTGCGAGATAGAGTGCTTAATGGGGCGATACGCATGGATATCCGCAATCGTACAAGGCTCACGGCCCCAAGCATGGTCAATGATGAGCTCTGCATTAATGCCAAACTCCTTGTACAACTTCGCTTCTGGAATCATGGTAATACCATGTAAATCATAAGCACCGTACTTATGCAAGCGATTAGCTATGCCCTTACCAATCTGCCATATATCAGTCAAGGGCTGATGATACCAAATTTTCTCTTTAAAGAGGCTTACATCAAGATAACCTATAAAATCAGGCGCATGTTTCGCCAAAATATCGAGGGCAATCTTGGCGAGAAACAGATTCGTACCAATCCCAACGGTGGCATAAATCTTCGTTGCCTCTAGCACAGCATCGAGTAACATCTGCGCCAACTGACGAGGCGTCTTTTTATATAGTGGTAAATAGGGCGTGATATCGATGAAATACTCGTCGATAGAGTACACATGTACATCTTCGGGCGCCACATACTTGAGCAAGGTTCCATAAATCTCAGCAGACACCTGCATATACCGCTTCATATGTGGCTTCACCGTCAAATACTCAATATGCGGTGGAATCTGAAATAATCGGCTGCGATTTTTCACACCTAAATTTTTTAAGGCTGGAGAAATAGCCAACGTAATAGCCCCCTTGCCACGAGAACCATCGGCCACCACCAGAGGCGTCATAAACGGATCCAGTCCTAAATCGGCACATTCTACAGACGCGTAAAAACACTTCAAATCAATACACATATACAGCCGATTCGTATCAGCTGAACCCATACAAACACCTCCCTAAAGCGCTAAAAAACTGGCTTTTACAAAAATTAAGAACGCAAGAATTTGTATGATTAGTATAACAAAAAAACAAAGTATTTTCAAACATATGTTTGTTTTTATAAAGGTAATTTTATAGAAAAATAAAAAACACCTAACACTAGATATATAATCTAATGTTAGATGCCATATGTTTAACAAACTATTAAAGATAGCTAATTTATTTCTATCAAAACAAACTTAATAACACTAATCCCCCTAATACAATTGAAACAGCGCCATACTCAATAGTTATCGTCACATTATCTATACTTACTTCTCCATTTTTTGCAAGCACACCTGTCGGACTAAATTGAACCATAGGTCCACTGGTTGGTGCAAAAGGAATATAAAACTCTACACTCTCAGCAGTATGAGTTTCACCATTCAAAATATACTTAATATCATAACCATAAATATATCTATCCGCACCAATCACTCTAAATGGTATTTCCTTTGTAACTCGTGGAAGTATAGACACAATCGTTACTGGAGTTCCATTGTGACGTAATAAAAATCGTTTGATAATTAAATACAACCCACTAATTATTAACCCAAGAGCCACACAAAAGAAGTAAAACACAAAAAACTCAGTACCTCTAACCATCATACGCTCCTCTCCCAACAATACAACGAAAACTATCGAGTGCCACTATATTGATGGGACACCTTCATATCTACAGTGATAAAAAGAAAGGACTATACTTATGCAGCGACATCAGGTCACGAGGAGCAAAGAAGTATAGTCCTTTCTTTTTAATTAAAATGTAGCTATGTCACGGGGCCCCATCAATATAGGCACGCCCCGATAGCATTCATTATTGTTCCGGCCCTAGGTCTCGGAATTCTACGTCTCTAAATTGTGTTAATTCTCCAACGAATTGGAGTTCTACGGTACCGATGGATCCATTACGGTGTTTACGAATGAGGACTTCTGCATTGTCCCCTTTTTCAGAGTTTTCATCGTAATATTTATCGCGGTACAAGAAAATAACGATATCTGCATCCTGCTCGAGGGAACCAGATTCACGAAGGTCCGAAAGCACAGGCCGTTTATCTGGTCTGCTTTCAACACTACGAGATAACTGGGATAAAGCGATAACCGGCACGTTAAATTCACGAGCAATCAGTTTAAGATTACGAGAGATTTCGGACACCTCTTGTTGACGATTTTCACTGCCCTTACCAGCATTTCGACCTTGCATCAACTGAATATAATCGACGATAACGAGATCGAGGCCATGTTCTACCTTGAGACGGCGCAATTTAGAGCGCATATCTTGTACAGTAAGACCCGGCGTATCATCGATAAAGAGCTTCGATTTACTCATGCGGTCCGCTGCGGCAATAACCTTTTCCCAGTCAGCAGGATCCATGTTCGCACGGCGCAATTTTTCAGAGCTCACACCTGCCACGGAGGACAAAATACGACCAACGAGCTGTTCCTTGCCCATTTCCAGGGAAAAGAACGCCACCGTCTTATCATACAACATCGTTACGTTTTGAGCGATATTCAAGGTGAAAGCTGTTTTCCCCATCGCAGGACGAGCTGCTACGAGGATGAGATCAGATTTTTGTAAGCCGTTGAAAATGTGGTCCACATCTTTAAAGCCTGTTGGAACACCTGTAATAGCACCATCATGCTGTTGCAGTGCATTGAGTTTATCTAGATTAGATAAAACCACTTCACCAATGGCTGCAAAGGATGATTCAGACTGAGTTTGACCGCTTACGTCTAGCACCATTTGCTCTGCCTTATTGAGGATTGCCGTCGGCTCATCTTCGCCAGCATACGTCATGCCTACGATTTTATTCCCTGCATCGATGAGGCGGCGCAACTGAGCTTTCTCGCTGATGATTTTCGCATGTTCCTCAACATTGTAGGAAACCGATTCATTCGCAAGAGATGTAATATAAGCAAGACCACCTACCGCATCAAGGCGCTTACGACGGTCTAGCTCTTCACCAACGGTGATAAAATCAGCCGTCTTATTGGCATGCACGATTTCTAGAATAGCATCGTAAATAATACGATGTGCATCTCGGTAAAAATCTTCAGATTTAAGAATACTCGTCACCGTATCTACAACGGCACCCATATTGGATCCATTAGTTAATAAAGCCCCCAAAACGGCCTTTTCCGCATCTAGATTATGCGGTGGAATGCGTACATCCATGATAATCCCCTTCACACAACCACTATGGATAAAAGAATTCACCATACTCAAAGAGCATGGTGAATACTATTATTCGGCTACTACATTAACCTTGATAGTACTTGTAATTTCAGGATGAACACGAACTAATACGTCATGTACGCCCAATGTTTTCAATGGTTCTTTAATTTCGATTTTCTTTTTATCGATATCTACTTTGTATTGAGCTTTAGCAGCATCGGAAATATCTTTAGCAGTAACGGATCCGAATACACGGCCTTCTTCGCCCATACGAACTTTTACAGTTACTTCAACCTTAGTCAATTGAGCTGCCAAGATCTTAGCTTCGTCATTTGCAACGGCTTTATTATGAGCAATGGATTCTTGTTTTTGTTTCGCATTATTTACGTTAGTTGCTGTACCTTCAAGGCCGAGGCCTTTTTTGATCAATACATTACGACCATATGCGTCGCTAACTTCAACGATTTCGCCCTTTTTACCAACTTTTTTAACGTCTTCTAACAATACTACTTTCATTGTTGTTCCTCCTCTTGTTCTACGGAATGAAGCGCATCAAGAGCATGCTCCAAAATGGCCTGCTTCGCTTCCTCTATGGTCATACCTTGTAATTGAGCACCAGCCACAGTTCTATGACCGCCACCACCCAAGGCTTCCATTACAACTTGTACGTTCACCTTGCCTTTGGATCGAGCGCTGACGCCGATACCGCCATCATTTAGGGAATATAGTACAAAAGCTGCTTCAATATCTTCATTACTAATGAGCATGTCCGCACTTTGTGCAGCCAACGCCATCATATCCTTCAAACCTTCAGGCGCTACGGAAATAGCAATCCCTTCAGTACGACTTGCTTCAAATACCATTTTAGCACGCAATTGGATAGAATCGAAAGTTTCAATAAACAATTGTTTGACTCTGTCGATATCCGCCCCTGCACGACGCAAAAATGCTGCAGCCTCAAAGGTTCGTGCCCCAGTTTGTTGAACAAAGTTCTTCGTATCTAATACGATACCTGCATAAATACCTGTAGCTTCCGCTTTTGAAAGCTTCACAGGAACCCCTGCATATTGTACAAGCTCTGTTACGAGCTCAGATGTGGACGATGCAGTTGGTTCCAAATAGGTAAGCAATGGATTTTCTACAAAGTCCGCTGCGCGACGGTGATGGTCGATAACGATGCGTCGCTCAGAAATTTCAAGCGCCTCTTGAGCTGCCACCATTTCCTGACGATGCGTATCACACACGACAGTGAGCGTATTCGCATCTACCCATACTCTTGCAGCTTCTGCAGTGATAATATTCTCTTTCCAGAACTCTGACTCGTTAAGAACATTCACCATTTTATCAATGGCGCTAGTTTCTTTTGAAAGTGCAATGCGCACGTCTTTACCAAGTGCTCGAGCAATGGCGGCTACACCGATAATACCACCTAATGCATCGTAGTCTTCACGTTGATGCCCCATGATAAGAATCTTATCAGAATCAATCATAAGCTCATGTATTGCTTGAGATACAACACGAGCACGAACGCGCGTATTCTTTTCAACGCCTGCCGTATTACCACCAAAGAAACGTGTACTTTCACCATCCATAATACAGACTTGGTCACCACCGCGACCTAAGGCGATATCTAAGGCTGCACGAGCACGACCAGATACATCTTTCACAGAGCCTACATTTTCACTAATACCAATGGAAATCGTAGCTGGTACTTGACGTGGAGATGGTACTTTACGGATTCGTTCGAGCACTTTAAAACCATCTTCCTCCATCTCATGAAGCGCACCACGAGAAATGGCAAAGGTATACATATCATCTTGGAAGTTACGAATAAAACCTTCGTAGCGATCGATTTCATCCATAATGATATTATTTATATCTGTCCAAATACTAGTATACTCACGATCACTAAGGCCTTTTGTCAATTCTTCGAGATTATCGATTTGAATCATACCCCATACAGGTTGCCCCTCTTCGGCTTTAATACGGGCTTTTTCTAGGTCTGTAATGTCCTTGAAGTACAATGCCATCACTGCATGTTCTGCCAGTTCATCTTCACTATCAATATCTGATCGGGTATCCCGAGGATCGATAAATTTATAAATAATTTGGAAGTATCGATTTTCATATTTTTCCGTCATATATCCGGACTTACCCCAAATTTTATCGATACGGAAACCAGGTAACAACGCAGACATTTTTTGGAGCTTATTCCAGTCCACCTTAACCCAGTCAGCGAAAACACTATTATTCCACACCAAGGTGCCTTGCTTATTAACAAGAACAATCCCCATTGGCAAATTTTGTAAAGCAAAGTTAGAAGCTTGTGTGACGTTTTTCATCATCGCACTAAACTGTTCTCTTGCTAAACGACGCCGGTTATGAAGGGTATTATAATTAACCAAATACGCCGCTACTACAATGATTAATGCTAAAATTGCAATAGCCCAATTTAAATAGGCCAACAATAATAGCAATAATACGAGAACGGCAACAATGGTAATTTCTAAACCTTTCCATCTCCGTTGAAAGGATTTCATAACGGCCTCCTTTCTATTATGAGCTACGTTTTTCGAAACGTGCTCTCATATCTAAAAACATATCAAAAACACCATATATAACGAGTGCCAATGGACTCATTATATATAAAAAAGCTATAATAGCAAACTTAAAAATACCCGCTAAATTATAGGATTTCATGATGGACAATAAACATGTAATGCCATTAAGTCCACAAATCATAGCACCAAATAAAGCTAGGTTAAGGCCTACATCAGCAAGAATACTTTCAGTATAGCCAAGATATGGCCCAGCATAAGCAAGGATTATACCAACCGCTAGTACACCAGCCCCCCAAAGTGGCATGCGCCACGTATCCATTGTTGGCAACGTACGCATCACACTATTTGTGCGGCGACCGATATACGATACAAGCTTAGCCAAGATATAAATCACTATTGCATTCGCTGCAAACCAATAGGCTAGAAGCATTCGTTTCACTTGCTGAAATGCAAAATCTAAACGGTTAATATATGCATTCATCTGTTCTTGTGTCATAGGTTGCTGCTTTACAGACTCAATTATAGCATTCTTAAGATCTACATCAATCATTCGACTAATCTGAGATAAGTCAAAAGATGTGAGGCCTGCAGAAATTAAAATTCCTATAAGGCTCGTTAAAGTAAGTGCAATAGCAGGTATAACGATAAGTTTACCAAAAGACCAATTCGCTCTAAAAGCTTCTCCAAGGAAAATACTCGGCAAAGAATATGCCAAAATAGTAGCCATTGCCATTAATGGTCCTACTAAAAGCGAAACGAGGGCAAAAGCTACCACTGACGCGGCACAACTATATCGGCTACCCCAGCGAATGCCAATCAGTGCAATCCCAGAAGGTGCAACCAAGGTGGCAAGCAAACTAAGGAAGGGCACTGTCGATCCTACTATAGTTAACATAACAACAATGGTCGATACAAATGCAGTTTCTACCATCGCTCTTGTATTTGTTTTATTCATAAATCACCATTCTTACATAAGAAGATATATTAATTGGTATCTTTTAATTATAACAGTTTAAAAGGGTAACTTCAAATACCCCATATAGTAGACAAATGCGATAGCAATGCTATTAATGGTAGTTTTTATTGCTCTTTTAAAATGTCAAAAGTACCACACCATGAGGTGCGGTACTTTTCTGTATTATATAAGATTATACATCTTGAATAATCGGCAAGATCATAGGACGACGACGGGTTTTATCATAGAAGAATTTACCCAATGCGTCACGTACGTTTTGCTTAATGGTTGTCCAGTCTTTGATGCGTTGCATTTCGCAATCTTCAAGGACTTGTTCTACACGGCGCTCCGCAGCAAGCATGAGTTCTTCAGCGTCACGAACGTATACGAAACCACGAGATACGAGGTCTGGACCAGCTACGATAGTACCGGAAGCTTTGTCCATCGCCATAACGACGATAACCATACCTTCTTGTGCCAATTGTTGACGGTCACGGATAACGATATTACCTACGTCACCAACACCAAGGCCATCAACGAAGATAGCGCCAGCTTGTACGCGGCCACCTTTGCGACCACCATCTTTATCGAATTCAAAGATTTGACCATTATCACCGATAAGGACTTTCTTAGGATCTACGCCCATGGCCACACCAAGTTCACCATGACGGCGCAACATGCGATACTCACCATGAACTGGGATAAAGTATTCTGGACGAACAAGGTTAAGCATTGTTTTAAGCTCTTCTTGACTCGCATGACCAGATACGTGAATACCACGGTCTTTACCGTATACCACATTACAACCTAAACGAAGCAAGTTATCGATAGTTCTACCTACAGCACCTTCGTTGCCTGGAATTGGTGTTGCAGAAATGATAACAGTATCATTCGGTGCCAATTCTACAGTGCGATGGTTGCTTGTTGCCATACGGGACAAGCCTGCCATCGGTTCACCTTGAGAACCAGTCGTTAAGATCATGATTTGGTCATCTGTGTAGTTGTGCATTACATCTACGTCGATGATTGTATTTGGTGGAATATTCAAGTATCCGCGTTCTTGGGCAATTTCTGTAACATTGACCATGCTACGGCCCATAACTACAACCTTACGGTTGAACATAACCGCCGCATCAATAGCTTGTTGAATACGGGATACGTTGGATGCAAATGTCGCCAAAACAACGCGGCCTTTTGCTTCTCCAACAGCTTGTTTAATCGCAGGGCCTACGGAACTTTCAGAACCGGTAGTACCTGGTTTTTCTACATTTGTAGAGTCCGACAAGAGCGCTAATACGCCTTTGTTACCTAGCTCAGCAAATTTGTGCATATCCATCAAACGGCCATCAACAGGAGTTTGGTCAATTTTAAAGTCCCCTGTATGAAGAATTGTTCCGATTGGTGTATTAAAGTATACAGCGCAGGAGTCAGGAATGGAGTGATTTGTTTGGATGAAACCAACAGTCACTTGACCAATTTGAACTTCATCGCCGGCAGCAATCGTACGAAGACATTTTGGAGATACCTTATGTTCTTTAAACTTGCCTTCAATTAAGCCACAAACGAGATTTGTTGCGTATACTGGGCAGCTAATTTCTTTCATTAGGTACGCCAAGGAGCCGATATGGTCCTCGTGACCATGAGTAATTACGACAGCTTTCACGCGATCCTTATTCTCGATGATATAGCTCATATCAGGAATAACGATGTCTACGCCAAGCATATCTTCACTAGGGAACGCAAGACCAGAGTCAAGAACGATAATTTCGTCCTCGTATTGGAAGATGGTCATATTTTTACCGATTTCACCAAGACCACCTAGTGGAATAATTTGGAATTTGCCCTTGTTGGCGCCATTTGGCGTACGACCAACTAATTCCACTTGTTCCTCTTGGTTATTCCAACCTGTAGAACGGTTATTTGGGCGGTTATTATTGCGGTTTTGACCATTTTGGCCATTGCGACCATTATTAGTACGCGCATTACGTGTATTTTCACCACGCGGTGCACGAGTTTGGCGAGTTTTGCGTTCTTGACCTTCACCTTGTTCCGCATTGCGGCGTGTATTTGTACGGCGAGTCGTATTAGTACGGCCACTATTCCCACTTGTACGAGTATTTGTAGAACGGCGTTGGCGTGTTGCACCTTCACCAGCTGTTTGTTGGCGCGTACGACCTTCGCCAGCAGGGCGGCGTGTATTTGTACGGCGACGCGTTTGTTTTTGCTCGCCTTCAGTCGCAGCTGTAAGAGTAGCGTCTTTTGCTACTGTCGGTTCTGCTTTCACTTGCGCAGTAACCTGATTATCTGTTGTATTCACAGTTCCTCCTAAAATTTTGTTCATTAATTTATTTAACATAGTTTTTCTCACCTATCACTTGAATTGATCTATGCCACGAGGAAATGTCACACAAAGAAAAAGGCGCTATTATACTAGCGTCTCGTCAAATGGGCGCAAAAATGCGCTATCAAATTTTGCCGTTCCTAGTTTGTGTGCCATTTGCCGCAGCAAATGAGTATAGTGCACTATCAGATGCTTCAACCGCAAGAGACCTCTGTTTTTATCTCAATCCGATACGCAGTGCAATATAGTCCGATCTGTTTTGATGAAAGCCTCACTTTCATACGTTGTGCTCATTATAACATAAAAATAACATAAACAAAAGAGTTCTACGCTTGATTCATTAAAAGTAATATAAAATTTTACTGCTACTTAAAAGGGCGGCTCAAACCGAACCGCCCCAAAGCATTTCATTATTTATCATCTGGCATACTTTTATAAAATCCTTCAATATGCACTCACCAGCAATGCAACGAGAATTCGAGTAGTGAAAGCGCTACTCGTAGGCGATATCTTCATAATAGATGCCAACCGTTTGTCAATAGCGATGTTCCTCAACGCCTCACCATATTGATTGGCCTATAGCTTTAGCAAAACCTTCACGGTATAAATTAGCCCCACCGTTAGCCGGATGTCTAAGACCGATGGCTGAAAGGCCGAATCGCCCCATCGTGTCCGCCGATTTTTGACCGACAGCGAGCACGAGCGGCTTCGGTCCACCTAATTCGGTATGCAATGCCAGCAGTCTTTTCGTATATTCCCAACCTAGCTGCTGCTCCGACTCGGTCGGTGTCCGATTAGTGAGCGATTCGTCCGCCTTATGAGGATGAAATGGAAATATATTCCACAACAGTGCATCGTACGGATCGATTCCCTGTTCAATGATGGCACTCCATACTACCGTATCCGTAGGTTCGTTAAACCCTTGTTCCTGTTGAGTCCGTTTCAGCATAGGACTCACAGGGGAGCTAGTTCTTTGTAATGTAACAGGCGTTATCTGATGCGCCCGAATTGTTTTATGCTTATCCAACAACATGCGCTCACAGGTAATGGCAATGCCCGAAAAACGCCCGCCTTGATATCCGACAGCCTCTGCCACTACAAAGATTTTGGAGCGTCCCAACCGCGGCAACAAATACGCCGTCAAATTGTTACGACGCACCTGCGCCGCATCAAAGTCAGACCGAACAATTTCGAGGTCGGAATTCACCTCACCCCACGGATTGTGAACAAGCTCGCCTCTATATTGACCGAGCCAGTCTACAAACTGCTGTACTTTTGCTACCCGATCCGCATCAAACGAGGCCATATATTCATCAAAAGACAGCGTTTTTTCTTCCTCTGGTGCAAATAAGGACATAGGATTTCCCCCAATTTATACTACCGAACCATATAATTAATAATGCTGTATATCATGATTATCAAGCTTTTATATACTGTATTTATACACTAAAACCTATAGTAATACAATCCATATATTACGATGCCCAATCATGATATGTGATACTATATCCGATAATCACGCACTACATAAAATGTATACTGTTACTGTATTCATAATAGCACCTATTTCTGAAAGTTTGATGCAAAATTAATACTCAAATATATCTACATGCAACATCACAATTATATATAAAACTCGATTTTGTCTTCTTTGGCGAGTTGGAATTGTTCAAATATGTGGTTTCGAATATTGACGAAGGACGCCGAGGTCCGGTCCGTCCTATCGATGAGATTGACGGGGATAATGGTTTGCACCCGTCCCGGATTAGCAGCGAGCACTACGACGCGATCCGCAAGAACCACCGCCTCTTCGATATCATGCGTAACGAATACGACCGTTTTACCCTCTTCACGGCAGATACGGGAGATTTCATCCTGTAAATTGATGCGTGTCAACGCATCGAGGGCCCCTAGCGGTTCATCCATGAAGATAATGTCCGGATCGACCGCCAACGCCCGCGCAATGGATACACGTTGCTGCATCCCACCGGACAACTCCGCCGGATAGCGATTGCGCGCATGGTCGAGCCCCACCATTTTCACGTATTTGTCGATGATAGCAGGTCGCTCTTCCTTAGGTACATTCTTGCTTTCAAAGCCCAGTTCAATATTGCTTTCCACCGTTCGCCACGGCAACAGTCCGTAATTTTGAAAGACCGTTACATACCGCAGTTGAGGTGCTTTCACCTCCGCGCCGTCGATGGTAATAGAGCCCGAAGTAACGAGCTCAAAGCCGGCCATAGCATTTAAAAGCGTGCTTTTACCGGACCCGGAAGGACCTAAAAGGCAAATAAATTCACCTCGTTCAATGTCCAGATTAATATTTTCAAGGATGGTGAGCGGTTCTCCATCTTTCATAAATTCCTTGTGTGCATTGCGCACCGAAATGTAACCCATGCGTCCACCTCCTATTTCTCAATGCCCCAACGTCTATAAATCCATTTTTCGATGAGGGACACGCCCCAATCGAGCAAAAGTCCTACAAAGCCAATCGTCAAAATCGCCACCATCAGAAGATCGTTACGCAAATTGTTCCGCATATCGATGATGAGGAATCCAAGACCCGTCTGAGAGCCTACCATTTCCCCCGTCACCAGGAAAATCCACGCCGTTCCGAGCGCGATGTGAAGTCCTGATGCGATGCCGGGAAACACGGCGGGCAATACGATTTTAAATAACAGTTCCGGCTGCTTGATACCAAAATTTCGGGCCACCTTGATGTATACGGGATCGATATTCTGAATCGCGGACACCGTGGATAAGAGAACCGGGAAAAACGCCGCAATAAAGATGATGACGATAGCCGGCGCCTGTCCGATACCGAAGAACAGTACGATAAACGGCAACCATGCCACCGGTGAAATGGGACGAATCACCTGAACGATAGGGTTAATATAGTTCCAAATACCCTTATACCAGCCTAAAATGAGTCCCAGGAATACGCCGGCTACGACGGAAATGATATAGCCTATGAAAAAGCGCACCAAACTGTCCGCAACATCCTTGAATAACACGCCGTCTCCGATGAGCTCCCCAAAGCCGAGCAACACTTTGTATGGCGTCGGCAGCAAGGCTTCGTTAAATCCGCCAAGGCGAACGATTAATTCCCAAATTAGCCACGCTGCGATAAATGAGCCTGGCACATATGTATATTTCTTCATGGTCCCCCTCCTATGGTAACAATGTTTGATCTACAAACTCTGAATAGCTCGGCACGTTTTTGATTAAATCAATATGTGTCATGTGATGCACGAGCGCATTGTAACGCTCCTCTGTAAGGGCTAAATCTTTAAACCCAATCACTTTGAGGGAATGTTCAATAACAGGATCCTTAAACTTCATGTATTTTAAGGAAATCTCCTTTTGCGCCTCCGGATGCTCGTCTAAATATGTACCTGCATCGAGATAAGCTTTTGTGAAAGCCTTCGCCAAATCGTGGTGTTCATCGACGAATTGACCGTTGAACACGAGGGCGCAACAGATATTGTCATGCCATAAGTGATCAGGGTCTTCAAAGACCTTCCCAGCTCCCATTTCTATAGCAAGAGAACCAAATGGCTCCGCCACGCTATAGCCAGCGATTTGACCGACCGACAATGCGGACGGCATTTCAGGAGGGCTCATCTCCACTATCTGTACGTCCTTCTCGCTAAGACCTGCCCGTTCAAGCATGAGGTCTACGAGGATTTTTTGAGTTGATTGCTTATGAGGGATAGCAAAGGATTTACCTTTCAAATCCTGTACAGAGTTAATATCGTTATTTACAACGATAATGTTGCCTTCCGTATGACCTAATGCCGCCGCGCGCACATCTATGCCCTGTTCACGAGCCTTTACGCCGAGCTCAACGAGAACGGCTGCAGCGTCTACTTTACCGGTGTTGAGCGCATCCATGAGTTCCGGCCAGGAACCGTATTTAACAAGCTCTACATGGACAGGACCATCTGCTGTCTCCAATTCCTTCGTAGCAAATACCGGCAGCGCATGAGTAATCGGTAAATACGCAACGCGCACGGTCTTCAGCTCCTGTGCTGACTTCGGTACCGTATGCTGATAATATGCATACGCCGCACCTCCGATAACGAGAAGCACAACAGCAATGATTAGATACCAAATTTTCTTCATAATGTCCCCTCTTTCTACCTCACAACAAGGGGCGTTTATGACTCATATCAATTTCCGCATTTTTCTAAACCTTAGATGAAATCAGGCTTTAGAACACCTCGTCTTCTAAACTTAATATAACCTACTATAACAATATGTATTAATTATGTCAATAAATCATATTAATATTGTAGGTATTATTATTTATGTACGAAAAATGTCAATATAGACAAGAGCCTATTCATTTAAATAAGCATTTTAATATAAAAGGCAAATAAATAGATAGTATGTAGAGGATCAACACCAGTAAACGTTCAGATAACATAAAGCTGCAAGATTTTAATTAACCAAAAACAGCAAACAACTAATTAACAAAAAGTGGTAAGGCGCTAATTAACAAAAAACAGGTAGCATCTATTGGATACTACCTGTTTTTAATGTTTATTAAGTTTTCACAATTATTTGAATAGAGTCTTTTTATTTAATACGTAAACTTCTGATGTACCCGCTTCACTAGACTCAGATACATGTGGATAAATGGAGGACTGACGGAAATGCTTAATTTCCCCTTTTGGAACGATTAACATAAGTGGCTTACCAGATTCGATAATCTTGTTAAATTCCTCTTCACTTACTTGTTCCATAAGATATTTCTTCTGCCATTCAGCGCTACGTTTTTTTAATTTATCTCGATCATCCCAGCGGCTTTCATCACCATTAATCTTGATAACCTTATGGCCCGTATAATACACAACAGCCGTACTATAGCCGTTATAGTAATAGACATCCCCTTCATAGGAATCCACTACTGGAACAACATCAATATTACTACGTTGCTTAACGAATGGCTCTAAACCTTCCATAACAACTATAGAAGATATAACCATCGTACCAAGGACAATAATTGTAACTAAACGATATCCTCGTTTCGTATACCATGTATAGAACATAGCCAATATTGCCATAGCAACCACGACATAGAGCAAACAATAAAAACCCCATGGTGCGAAGAAAGAACCTGCTACATAAGCAATCCACAAAAGCAACGTCGGCCCCATAATAATCCATTTTAAGGCTCTAGATTTGCCTTTGCGAATAAGCTTCATAACGCCCAAAGCACCGATAGCACTAAATGGGACTAAGCTAACAAAGGTATATAGAGGGTATTTTGTTGCCATCAAGGTGTAGAATAGCACAATTCCAACACCCCAAGTCATATTATAGATAAACCCTGTATGACGTTGTTTAAAGCCATCGATTATACCGTAAATAACAGCACCCGTCCACGGCATAGAAGCACCAAGGAAGATAGCGAGATAATACCACCACACATTATCTTCTGGATGTTCCGATTGAGTAGCACGCGTTACATTGTGAAGTCCTAAGAAGCCATTGATAAAGTCTTGACCATGAACGCTATACATGTACACATACCACGGCAAACAAACTACACAAAAAGCTAAAATGCCACGCCAATTGAAGATGGCTTTCACCATAGACCAAGAACGATTAATACCTGCAAAAACAAGCAGAATCATACCAGGCAACACAATGGCTACCGGACCTTTAGTGAGTACGCCTAACGCAGCAAATACATAGGCTACAATCATGGCATACGGTTTCTGTTCCACCAGTCCCTTGTAGGAGTAAATCATGACCATCAATGTCGTATAAAGGAGCACCATATCCGTAATAACGCCATGAGCTACGGTCCAGAACATGAGAGATGTGCCCAGAACGGATGCCCCAATGAGACCAAGCGCCCACTTACCGCTCATGGTACGCGTAGATTGATACATGGTCGCCACCGACAAAGCACCGAAAATAGCACTCGGTAGGCGCACCACCCAATCAGCAATTCCAAAAATTTTAAAGCCAAGAGCAATGAGCCAATAAATCATGATGGGTTTATCGTACCAATAAGTACCATAAATCTGCGGAGATAGCCAATCACCTGAAAGAACCATTTCCTTTGCCGTTAACGCATAATTAGATTCAACGGGATCTGTAACAGGCAACATATTATTGCCAAACATATAAAACACTAGCCACACAATAAATACGACTGGTGTTAATCGAGAGAGTTTCATAAGGGCCTCCTTATCGACGATTACGATAGTATCTAAAGCCCAGTACTACAGCTATAATGACAAATACAACGATCATAACAATCAAGAACTCATGATTGTACTCGATAAGGTCTTGCCAATTTTCACCAAGTACCTTGCCTAAGTAAACGAGCAAAATCGTCCAAGGAATCGTACCGAGTACCGTCCAGATGATGAAATGCCACATGGGATAGCGTGCCATTCCTGCCGGGAAGGAGATAAAGGTACGAACACCAGGTAAAAGTCGACCAAAAAATACAGCTACACCGCCATATTTATTAAACATCTTTTCTGCCAGTTCAAATTTATGTTCATTAAAGAATATATATTTACCATATTTCAATAATAAAGGGCGCCCACCATGCTCACCCATCCAGTAGGATACTATAGAACCAACAATACCTGCTAAGATACCTACCACCATTGTTGTATGCATATCAAATATGCCTTGAGCTATTAAATACCCCGCAAAACCAAGTACGATTTCACTTGGAATAGGCACATTAGCATTTTCTAGAACCATTGCAATAAACATGGCCGTATAGCCATATGTTTCCATAAACGAAATAATATATTCCACTATTTTACCTCATTAAAAATCCCCATCCGGGTTCTATAATGTACTTATGCTTGTACATCATTTCGTGAAAATCTCACCCAACCATTTGGTACACCATATATTTTACCATAATAAAGAGACCCTCACCACAAGTGGGGCCTCTTTAAGGTATAAACAGTATGCGATTTTCGCAATAGCTTTTTTTGCTATTGTGCACAGCTCATTAAAAACAACTAACAATTAACTAGCTATACGGCATCTAACCTACTCTGTTTAAGCAAGACCATATGGTACACATATAGGACATGTTTCTTCACTGCGAGGGCTTTGTAAAATATCCGCTTTAATACCGAACCACTCTGCTAAATTCTCTGGGGTCATCATCATATGCGGAGTTCCATCACCTACAATAGCTCCCTCTTTAATAGCAATAATGCGGTCACTATAGCGCAAAGCTAGATTCAAATCATGGAGCACCATAACGACCATAATATTTCGTTCCCGCTGTGTGCGTTTAACTAGCTCCATCAACTCAATTTGATGGCGACTATCGAGATAGGTAGTCGGTTCATCGAGGAGTAAAATATTCGGTTCTTGCGCCAAACTTAATGAAAGCCATACGCGCTGCCGTTCACCGCCGGATAGTTCCCCTATTTGCCGATACCGATATTTCCATACATCTGTGCATTTCATCGCCTTCTCCACAGTAGCTAAATCCGCATCAGATAGTTCCTTAAAAATCGATACATACGGATTTCGTCCGGATCGAACCAACTGCTCAACTAACATTCCTTCAGGGGCGGTCGTAATTTGCGGTAACAAAGCTATATGGCGCGCTAATTCCTTCGTATTCCACGAATGTAAAGATTTTTCATCCAGCGATATGGTGCCTTGTTTTATCTTGATAAGCCGCGCCAAAGCTTTCAAAAACGTCGATTTTCCTGAACCATTTGGACCGATGATAGATATTATTTCCGGTTTATCAAAGACGATGGATTGATTCTCCAGTATTAATCGTTTTCCATAGCCTACCGTTATATTATCCACGGTTAACACACTCATCTTCGCCCCACCCCTTTCAATAGATACAAGAAGAATGGAGCACCCAAAAAGCTCATCAGTACACCTACAGGAATTTCACCGGGCGCAATCATCATACGCGCCAATGTATCTGCATAAACAATTAATATGCCACCAAAGACCATAGACGTAGGAATCAAGTAACGATAATCCACACCTACGATGAGGCGCGCCACATGAGGCACTATAAGGCCTACAAATCCCAACATCCCCGACACGCTCACCGCTGATGCGGCTAGCAAAGAGGCTAATACGAGTAAGGACAATCGACATCTTTCAACATGTACCCCCAAGGTACGTGCCGTATCATCGCCTAAACTAAGCAATGTAAGCCATCTGATAGATATCATAGATCCAATAATGCCTATAGCCGTATAAGGCCAGATCATCATCACATCGTCCCAGCTGCGCCCTACAAAACCACCTGCCATCCAGCTCACCGTTCCTTGAACACGATCTGGATAAAAAACGGACAAAATCGTATTAAACCCGCCGAAGAAAGCCGCTACAGCCACACCGGCTAAGATAAGGCGCAACGGATTAAGTCCACCTTGCCAAGAAATACCGTAAACCAAAAACGATGCCACTAACGCACCAACAAAAGCACCAATAGGAACAAGCATAACGTAAGTAGGCATGAGAATCATAATAATCATAGCCGCCAAAGCACCGCCAGAGGTAATGCCAATAATGCCAGGATCCGCCAAAGGATTTCGCAAGATACCTTGTAAAATCACGCCAGCTAAGGCAAGATTCATGCCCGCTAAAAAGCCCACTACAACACGTGGTAAGCGTATAGTCATGATAATTTGACCAATTTTTGATGTATCGCCACCCGTTATGATTTGGTATAATTCGCTCCAAGTTAATGGAACGGCGCCCAATTTCATACTCAGCAACACACCTGCTATTAACAGAATCAGTGCAGCCACAAAAACGCGTAAGCCACGACGTTCCTGCACATTAATGAGATTGTCCATATAACACCTTTTCCGCATATAATAACACTTGATCCATTCGGGCGGTCGGCACCGACGCAAACAACGGACCCGGCAAGACCTCTATATTCCCATTAGCAATAGCAGGTACATTCTGCCATGCCGGCGTTTTAAAAGCCTTTTTAAAAGCTGCTATATCTTTCTCACCGCTACTGCCATGATTAATCAAGATAACCTTGTCGCAATCAAGAATGGCCATCGTCTCCAGATTAAGCGGAATATATCCATCCAAAGCATTCTCCGATACATCCTGCGGCAAATATACATCAGCAACATTTTTTGCTCCTAATCTTTGGAAAATATCTCCCACATATGTTTTACTGGAGGCTAGTTGATAACTCGTAGGCGTCCCAAAAACGATGAGGACACGCGGCGCAGATTCATCTTTATGCCGCTGTATGATTTCTGATAGGATATCATTATATTTCTGGACCAACGCAACCGCCTCCCTATCATGACCAGTCATGGTGCCCACATGCCGAATATGGTCCATGATGTCATCATAATTGGAGGATAGATGGTAAAAGCTAGGAATATGATTCGCATTAAATGCTTTGCGCAACGCCGTTTGAAACGGCATGGCGATGCCGATAACGAGATTTGGGTCGGACATAATAATTCGTTCAATACTTGGAGATACAGCACTATTCATATTTGGATACTGTGCAATTTTAGCCTGCACATCTGCCGGTAACTCCCTTGAATTTACTACGCCTACGGGGCTAACACCTAAAGCGATGAGTAATTCGCTATCTGCCGAAGAAATAGATACTACTCGACTTGCTACACTCGGCAACGACACAATTTGCTTTGTATCATCTTCAATCTGAATAGCACCTACCTCGCTGAATACCTCTCGCTTACCTTCAAAACTTATAACCGTAGTGAAAGCTCCCACAACGGCAACAATACCCAATAAACATAATAATGGCTTATTGATAATGATCACCTCGCAGATAACTTATGCAAGCTAAACCTCATAGATTATAATTTCAAATTAATGCCACTATATTATGTATGAAATACATGCATTAAAGCCTCAGCATTTCATACATACATTAATATCTCACTATTACATACGCAGGTTAAGGCCCATGCGATATGTAGCGCCATGAATATCCCGTAAGTCTTGTTTTTCGCCAAATATATTTTCAACCCCTACATACATGGATGCATTATCATTCAACTGACGAGTCACCATAATATTCCAAGTTTGAATATTTTTCTTCTTCGGAATGCTGAGACGTGGGTTAACAACGATAGCATCGATGCCATCAAGGTAGTTAATATAATAATTACCCCAGAACGCACCAGTCCAACGACCTTGATGATAATTAACACCACCACTGAATACATGGCGACCACGGTTTAACAGACGGTCGTGGGTTACGTCATTTTTCGCATCCAAATATGTATAGTTGCCGAATACATCCCATTTATCATTGAGTCTATGATTTACAGATAATTCCACACCTTGCAATACAGCACGAGGTAAATTGGAATACGAAACATAAATTCGGCGATTTGCCATATCAATACGATTAGCACCACTTTCAATATAATTTTTAATAACATTGTGGAAATAGGACGCCTTAACATTTGTCCGTTTCCAATCTTTTTCTACGGAGAAATCAAAGTTATATGAGCTTTCAGGTTTCAAATTAGGATTACCTTGCAAATATATATCGAAAGCCCCTAATCGCCCTCTTGGCACATTAGATGCCATAAGCCAATGATGATACATTTCCGTCATACCAGGTGTGGAGTAGCCTGCACCATAGTTCATTTTAAAGCGAAGACTATCATTTGCTTTATAGGTAACACCAATCTTAGGCGACCAATGGCTATCAAATGCATTTGACGTATCATAGCGAACAGCAGGAATAATTACCCATTTACGACTAGGTTTCCATTGATGTTGCACAAAGTAACTACCGTAATTAATGGTTGCCTTACCCGCGGTATCTGTAATGCCTTCTCGAGTTCTTGACCATGCTATGGAGCCATTATTAATACGTGTACTAATCGCTTCTTGACGGCGGAATTGAACGCCATACGTCAAGAGATTCTTCTTATCAATTGCCGTGTTAACCTGTGCCTCTGTAATCCATTCTTTATTATAATATTCATCCCAAATGGATAGTTTTTTTATGCCACCCGTGCGCTTATATTGATCATAAGTGTCTTTGTAATGATTGTAGTAAGACTGCACCATAAGCGATGACCGGCCGCGACGGCCATTCCAACGAAGACCTGTGCTTGTAGTAGTCGTATTTTTATCAACCGATTGAGTCAATGCGCTACCCTTTTTCGTATTCATGTCCAAATCTTCAGTTTCTCGATCTATAAAGAAGGAAAATTTATCCCTTTTTCCCGCTTGATAAGATACGTCAAAATGAAGCGGTATTCGGTCACCATGATAGTTATTATCCGATCCAGAGTCATTATTTCCCGCTATATTCCTGCGAATACCGGCACCAATCGATCCGTTCCACTTTCCTTGTTGTCCACTACGAGCCAATACATTGAAGTTATATCCTGTTGCACTCGATGCATCACGCCGGGAAATTTCAGTATTAACCTCTACACTTGGCTTTCTGGATTGTTTTGTAATAATATTAATAACCCCACCGTTCGCTTCGGAACCATAAAGGGCACTCGACGGACCACGCGTTATTTCGATGCGCTCCACATTATCCATGCCTTGACGAAGCCAACCCATGGCATTAGCTCTCGTTTTCGTCAACTCTCCAGTAACACGTCGTCCATCAATAAGAATTAATGTATGACGAGATTCGGCACCACGCATTGTAATATTTTGTCCACCGTGAGCATCAGTGCTGAAAGCAACGCCTGGCACACTTTGTAAGGCTTGCTCTAAATTACGATATTGACGATCTTTAATTTCTTCTTGTGAAATAATCGTTGTCGCAATTGGCACATCCCGAACTAAAGCCTCCGTACGAGTAGCAGTAACCGTAATATCTTTCATGCGTCTCGACTGCTCATCACTCGCATTATTTTGAGATTCATTCATACTAACTACACTTGTAGAACTATTATTTTCTGCACCTACCACACCTGCAGCAGATGTTAGATACACAACACACAATAGTGCTGCCCATGATTTTTTCATCACACACCTCCAGAAAATATATTAGGGCTCTAATAGCATAAAACGATATCTAATCTCAATTATATATTCATTAAGAATAACTATCAATATTATTTTATGTTATCAAAGTAATATATATACATATAAAAAAACTAGTATCTATAAAGATACTAGTTTTTCATTATACTTATAAATTATAGTGAATTGTGATATCTGCATATTGCTGTGTACCTGTAGAATTTTCAGCGCCACCCACACTATAAGCATATTCCCTAGCATGTTCTGATAACATAGGGTCATCAGAGTTAAGAACTTCCACACTGGCAACACTGCCACCTGGGGCAAAATAAATTCTTAGTGTTACATCACCTTGAATTCCCATAGTGTATGCATCTGTAGGGTAATTACTATTAATTGCACTTTGTAAATTACTCCAATACCCATCATAACTGAATGTGCCGCCACCACCGACATCAACTTCAGTACCTCCGGTACCTTCACGATCGCTAAGCCCTTCTCCGCTACCTGTTGATGCATACCCGATCCCAGAACCTTCAGCTCCGACAAGTCCACTCCCCGTATTGCTACCAACAGAAGATTGTTTAACCGTTCCTATTTCACCAGCACTCGCTTGTTGACTAGACGGACTTACATCACTTTTTGTAGGAACAGCAGAGTTGCCATTTTGTCCTCCATGACCGGCTCCTCCGTTATCAAGTTGAACATTATTATTTTCCAATTCTTTTGAGTGTTGGATCTCATGAGCTTTTTCTTCTTTAATTTGCTCTTTAATTTCCTCTACTTGTTTCTCTGCTTCCTGTTCCGTTAGAAAATTAATTTGTAACGATCCAGTCATTTGAGATTCGATATAATCAGAAAAAGAAACAAAGGCAACACCAACCGTAATAATACTTATAACTGTAGCAATAACAAAGGCTTTTTTATAGGTCATATGTGGATATTTCCACACATCTACATATTTTTTCGCCATAGCATCACCTATTTATTAACAGTGGCAATACTAATACTTGCAGCGCCGGCTAATTTCATCTCATCCATTAATTCCACAACCTTGCCATAACTCAAATCCTTGTCAGCACGAATAAGGAAGTTTTGATTTTTATTCTCTCCAATTTTGGCTTTCACAGAGCTAATAAGCTGTTCTTTCGTCACATATCCATCATCAATCATCAGCTGCCCAGATTTTTCAAAATCAATTAAAACCGGGCGCAACTCTGCGGACTGTTGTGTTTTTGTTTTTGGTAGCATAATAGACAAGGATTGTTGCGGAATCGTATATATGGTGCTAATCATAAAAAATACGAGCAAGAAAAAGATGATATCAATCATAGGGATAACCATCAAAGTAGGCTTTTCTCCCTCCATACGGCTCATTCGTTTCATGCAGCATGCCCCCGATCATAAGAATCTAAGACACGAGAAAATGAATCTTCTAAACGAGATATTGTCATACGTACATGATGAGTAAATCCGGCATGAAAACACAATGCCACAATAGCCACGCAAAGACCAGAAGCAGTTGCGACAAGGGCTTCCCCCACACCACCGGTAATAGCAGTAGGTACCGCACCGTCAGCACCGAACACCTGAAAGGCACCGATCATCCCCGTTACAGTACCAAGCAATCCTAATAATGGTGCTATCGTAACAATGGTAGAGAGCCAATCAAGACCACGGGAAGCGTGCGTATAAACATGGGCCACCATATCCTCCATTTTGGATTGCAATACATTGCGATCATGACACTGTCCAAGCACGCGAGTCAGATTATACGAAATATTAGCTGTATATTTAGATTCTAAGCTAGTTAATAAGGATTGCCAATTTATTTCGCTCTCTTCTAATGCATCATTCAAAGCAAACATTTCCCGCTTCAATTGTCGATAATAAGCTATACGTTCTATCGCTATAGCTACGGTTATGATAAGTGCCACTAGTAGCGGCCACATAACAAATCCACCATGTAAGAATAATTCCCACGCCTCTTTCATCGTAAACCTCCTTTATAAGTAGCTTAATTCTATATACTAATTTCCTACACTAACAAACTGATTATAAATAGACTATCCTATTATAAATTGATAAATAAAATCACTTAATAAGTCTATCATATCATACTACATTTTCCAATCTTATATGTATAACAAGCACTTTAGAGAACATTATAATCTATGAATCTGAAATAATTTTGAATTTATATCTCAATTAATGCGCAAAAAAAGCGACCAGGATTTCTCCATGATCGCTTTTATACTACCTTTAGATTATATTTGTACCTTTCTAGACTACAGCATAGAAGCAGTACTATTGCAATTCAGTAGTTTGTGTCTTTACTTCACGAGCTGTAGTAAATGCTGCTAATTCTGCATCACCAGAACCAAGAATTACTTTATTAGCCACTAACGCATTAGCCGCTGTTTTAGCATCTTGTAAAGTAATTCCAGCACGAGGAGCACTAATTGTGACTGATGTGCTTTTACCACCGACCGTAGAAAATGTAAGCTATACAACGCGTTTTTCCGCCATGTGGGCGCCTCCTTTCACGTTTCATAAACAAGTTCATCGAATCTAGATAGGCTGTAAACATGTTAGATTACAAGTATACGTATCTTCGATTCATATCAATAAGGATGGGAATGTGTGGACTTGCTATTTCTACACCTCTTTACGACTATCTGAGAATGTACGAATCTAGCAATAAAATGTGTTTGGAGCACCTAAAACAAGAATGAGTAGAAACTCTACCCTTAATGCCCTAAGGATACTTCATTGACGCGGACCACGTCGGACAAGCTGTGGTCATACAAGGCTGCCAGCGCATTACCAACGGTTTTCACATTATCGTCAGACGCTTCTTCTGCAACACGAGTATAAGTTACGTCTTTGTACTTCGGCGCATCTTCGGTACCGATGTTAAAACGCAACACCAATTTAGTGCGTTTAATGTTAGCCATCGTATCACCTCCTTTCACCCTCTTATATTCCTGAGGGCCTTGTTCGACAACCCCCTTGCCGTTATTTAAGGTACTTATGGTGAAAGTAGCTGAACTCTGACTGTAATACTATAAATTGAAATAGAAAAAGACCTCTACCTAATGATATCTAGAAGATTAATATTCTAGATATCACCAGTAAAGGTCTATAAAGTGCTCTTATTACGAGTACTATTCAAATACATATTATTCGGTTTTCAACGCCAATATAAAGTCATATGCTTTAACAGCAGCTTCAGTGTCCACAAAATGTAGAGGATTTAACATACGACAGAATTTAAAAAGATATTCATGTTTACGCAAAATGTCTTTTATATGTAGCACTGTCTCACGGGCTGTACAGGCTGAGCTATAGCCATTCATCATAGCATATAGGTAAGAAATAGGTAAATTATCCTCCCGAAGGAAGCTGTGAACGAAGACGAGTAAATCCCAGCCTTGCGGTGTTAACTCAGGCCAACGACGGCTATTCTCCCAATCGAGCAATGTGATCTTATCTAGTTCAGGCTCATAGGTAATGTCGCGCATAGCAGGACGGCCATGACTCAAGCCATAATCATGCAACTGACCTAATGTCTTGCCAAACATATAAAAAATATGACTTAACATATCCTGCAAACTATCATCCTCTGGATGTTGAGCGGGCAATTGGCTATAATATGTTAACGTTTTACCACAAGCTTCTGTAACAAAATAATGTTCTCTAAAACCAACAATAACAGGAGCTACTGGCAATTGCGTATTCACAAAAGAAATCTTGTAAAACTCATAATCAAAAGAAGCTCTAGGTGCGGGCTTAATCCAACTAGAGCGATGGTTACTTATATCCTGTTTTACAAAGTACTGTTTGTTGTTAAAATCCACAGAAAAAACACGATGTTCTGTCTCTTGATCAATCATTCGATCAATATATTCTAATAGCATATCATTCATTATTTCCCCCCGTATATACACTCTATAATGCTAATCGCCCTCTCAAAGCATAATGACTAGCATGTCCAATATAATATCTCCCAAAATTATATTGTATAGTCTAGTATATATATAGCATTATAATAATTTATGAATTACAACATATTAGCTATTACTCATATAAGTGTATACAATTTGTGTACTTATTATACTACAATTATCAATCGATATCAAAATCAAATTTATTTATAAAGTTAGTATTTTACTGTATTTATTTTACATTTATCGATTTATATACATTTCACGATTTATAATTCAGTACAATTAAATCCAAACCTATTACTATTAACATTACTGAAATTCCATTTTTAGAAAAGAAAAACCCCCTAGCCTAAGCTAGGGGGTTTTTCTGGTAATTATGATAATAGGTTTAGATTCAGACTACTATATAGACCAACTCTGATCATGTCTAAATCAAACGAATTAACCTACAAATTTTGTCACTGCTGCAGTATCAGTTAAATGACGTTTAGGCATACCCATTTCAGCAGGAGAAATGCCAAGAGCAAGACCTACTAATTGGGACATGTGCAAGATTGGCATATCTTTGCCGCCGCCTACAACTTCTTTAGCTTCTTTTTGGAACATATCAAGTTGCATTTGGCAAAGTGGGCAAGGAGTAACTACGCAATCTGCGCCTTCTGTAGCCGCATCTTTATTGATGGAGCCAGTCATTTGCATTACGGAATCATGTGCAGGGTATACAGCATGGAAACCGCAGCAATCAAGTTTACGGGAGAAGTCGATTGGTGTAGCACCGATAGCGGAGATTAAATCTGCTAAGGATGTAGGCATTTGATAATCTTCGAAGCCCATTTCAGTTTGAGGACGAAGAATATGGCAACCATAGTATTCAGCTACACGTAAACCAGTTAACGGTTTAACAACTTTAGCTTTCAATTTATCCAAACCGTAATCGCGGATCAATACCCATAAGAAATGAGTAATATCAGTTGTACCGCGGTATTGTTTACCGATTTGAGCTAATTTTTTATTAACTTCGTTCTTTTCTTTTTCGTTTGCATCAAGTTCATTTTTAGCTTCACGAAGCATCAAAGTACAAGTGTTACATACAGTTAAAAGGTTCAAACCTTTTTCTTCTGCCAATGCAATGTTACGAGCATTTGTAGCAAGTGTAATTTCTGGAGCGATGTCTTGAACGTGGGACGCGCCACAGCAAGTCCAACCGTCAAGTTCTTCCAACTCGATGCCTAATTTTTTAGCTACAGCAACTGTTGCTAAGTAGTCTTCTTTGGCAGCGCTTTCAAGAACGCAACCTGGGAAAAATGCGTATTTCATTATTTGCTTACCTCCTCAGCTGCTTTCATAAGTCTGCGAACACCATCAATACCATTTACAGGTTTTTGAGGTACTACAAGTTCGAATGGATTGATTTTGCTGTGTTTCCACAAACGTAAAGCATAGAATGCTTGTTTAGCGGAATCAACAACACCATCAGATTTCAAGCTCATAGAAACTTCTTTCAAGCGACCAGTTTTGTAAAGGTCCTCTTTGAAAGCAACTGCATGGCGAACGCCTTTGCTGTTAGTAAGACCAGCTTTTGTAGCTTCTTTACGCAAGTTGGAAATATCTTGAGCAGGTTTTAAGTGTTTAGGGCAACGGGAGATACAGTTCATGCAATGAACGCATTTCCAAAGGCCATTGTCGAATGCAGGTTGAATGTGAGCCATAGGTGCATCATCACGGCTATCCAATACGAAACGGTTAGCTTTTGTGAATACATATGGTTCTAAGAAGTCATCTTGACGTGCAGTCAATTTGTTACATTCAGATGCGCAACAACCGCAAAGAATACATTCTGTACCAGCAACGAATTTTTTGAAGTCAGCTGGAGTTTGGCGAACGATTTTGTCCCCTTCGTTGAATTCAGCTTTAAGGAAAATCCAAGGAGCAACTGTTTTCAAGCGATCAACTTTGGATTCCCAGTCAACAACTAAGTCACGGATAACACGGAAGTTGCCGATCGGAGCGATTGTCAATTCGTCTGTGCCATAACGTTCTGTTAATTCATCGATTTTAGATTCACAGCCGAGCATCGCTTCGCCGTTTACACGAATGGAGCAAGCGCCGCAAACTGCGGAACGGCAAGCTGCCAAGAATGTCAATGTTGGATCCTGTGTATCTTTAATTTTTTGAAGGCCCCAGAGGATTGTACGGTCAGGTTCGTAATCAAATTTGAAAGTCTGTACAAACGCGCGACCTTGTTGGTAACGGTGAATATGGTAGGTGATTTGTCTCATCTTAGTACTTCCTTTCTTGTGGTTCGTATTTAGTGAACACTACGTCGCGTTCTGTTAATTCGTATTGACCGTCAGCACCTAATTTGATCAAAGAATGTTTTAAGTATTTTTCATCATTACGTTTAGGATGGTCTTCACGAATATGAGCACCACGAGATTCACGGCGGTGTAAAGCGCCCATAGCAATAGCTTTTGCTACTGTTAACATGGAGCCGATTTCACAATAGTTTACGAATGCCATATTGTAAGTACGTTCAGGGTCACCTACATAGCAAGTTTTATAATCTTCAATCAATTGTTCGATTTCTTTTAAGGCTTCAGTAATACCTTCTTCATTACGGAAGATACCTACTTTATTCCACATTGCATCAGCCAATGCATCGCGGATTTCTACAACCGGACGACCGCCTTCACGGGATGTTACTTCTGTGAAACGAGCTTCCCAAGCTTTTGCAGCTGCAGCAAGTTCCGCATCTACGTTAGGTTGTTCATGTGTTTCAGCATAATCAGCTGCGCCAGCACCGGATACCTTACCGAATACTACACCGTCTGCCAAGGAGTTACCACCCAAGCGGTTCGCACCGTGGATGGAGATACAAGATGCTTCGCCAGAAGCGAACAAACCAGGCAATTCACATGCACAAGTTTTGTAATCCACTACGTCGATACCGCCCATTGTATAGTGACATGTAGGACGAATAGGTACCGGTTGAGTCAATGGATCGCAATGTTCGAAGCACATAGCTAAGTCGCGGATACCATGAAGTTTTTCGATAATAACTTCAGGGCCCAAGTGACGAAGGTCAGCTACTACATATGCGTTAAGGCCAGAACCGAAACCACGACCTGCAGCGATTTCATCTTCGATCGCTTTCGCTACAACGTCACGAGATGCCAATTCCATTTTGTTAGGCGCATATTTTTTCATGAAACGTTCGCCTTCAGCGTTAAGAAGGTAACCACCTTCACCACGAACCGCTTCGGACATCAAGATACCAGTACGACCAAGACCAGTTGGATGGAATTGGATCATTTCCATATCTTTCAAGCCGTTACCAGCGCGGAATGCTGCTGCCATACCATCGCCTGTGGAAAGGAATGGGTTTGTAGTACGAGTCCAGAAGATACGGCCTGCACCACCAGTAGACAAGATAATAGCTTTCGCTTTAATTTGTTCTACTTTACCTTCTTTCATGTTCCACACAACAGCGCCACCAACGTGACCTTCTGCAGATTTAACAAGATCTAAAAGATACCATTCTTGTAAGAAGTGTACGCCTTCTTTCAAGCATTGTTCGTAAGTTGTGTGCAAAATAACGTGACCAGTTTTATCCGCAGAGTAGCAAGTACGTGGATAGGATTGACCACCGAAGTTACGTTGCGCAATTTTATTCTCTTCAGTACGGGAGAATGGAGCACCCATGTGGTCCATTTCAAGTACGCCTTCTGGACAACGAGAGCAGAAGAATTCGATTGCATCTTGGTCGCCAAGATAGTCAGAACCTTTTACAGTATCGAAAGTATGAGTTTCAACTGTATCTTCAGCTGCAACGTTGTTCAAACATGCATTTACACCGCCTTGCGCCATTGCTGTTGCAGAGCGAGTTGGGAAAATTTTAGTAATAAGAGCTACTTTTAAGCCTTTGCGACGACCTACTTCAAGAGCCGCACGCATGCCGGCGCCACCGCTACCTACTACTAGAACATCAAACTGTTCCATAATGACCTCCTCATAACTACCTATTAATAAGAAACCTGTTAGACTATCTCATTTCAAAAACTTATAAAAATTTTTGATAACCTAATCATTTTTCTTTCAAGAAAAACCCCATACTTATGCGATTTTTCTTATTTCTTTACCTATAATTATAGAGAGCATTTCAGGTCATGTCTAAACCCTATTATGCATAATTAATTTTGATTAATCTAATTGATAATTTATTTCACTTAGCATTTTTAAGGTAAAAAGAGGAGTCAAAAAATTACCTATATGAATAATTTTTACAAGAAGTTAAGGATTTTACGAAAGTAGTTCGGTTCCGAAATTTTTCTATATTTTTATTTCCTTTGGTATCTATAGAATTCGCATAAACACTAGCTTTTTAATTATTGCTAACCATTCCTAATAATTAATATCCATTAAATTCCTACTAAATTTACCTCGAATTTAATCATCGAAAATTATCGTATTTCTCCGTTCATAACAAGCATTTATTTCTGTGATAATAATTATCATAAGTTTTTTTAGTGATTTATCGCACATCATCTAAAATCGATAAAATCACCCTCATCTATGCGCATACGGCAATCTTCGATATAGTTAGATTTTATTCATTAGCAGAATTCATTAAGTTTCAGTCTTTCACCATTTTTAAGGCTTTCAAAAATGAAGAAACGTCTTGTAAACTCGCATGTACATTCATCTTTTGCTCATTACTATTGTATAAGGTATGATAATAGATAAATAAGTTATATAATATTATATATATAGTCACCTTATATGGTGTTGTGGCTTTCAAAAAAAAGAAAGTTTATATATATAATGACTATAATTAATGTAGTTGGAGAGCTATATTTTTAAATCATACATAAGGAGAACAGAGAATGAAAATTTTACTTGTAGAAGACGAAGAAATGCTGAATGGTATCACGGCTAAATATTTACGCGCAGAAAATATGACAGTTGATACATGCTTTAACGGGCAACAAGCGATCGATTACGTTAACACATCTAGCTATGACGTTATCGTAATGGATATTATGATGCCAATCCTCGATGGTATCAGTGCTCTTGCACAAATGCGTAACGACGGTAATACAACACCTGTATTGCTTTTAACAGCAAAGGATTCCTTACAAGATAAAGTTACAGGCCTTAACACTGGTGCAGATGATTATCTTGTAAAGCCTTTCGATCTTGAAGAGTTAACCGCTCGTATTTATGCATTAGCTCGTCGTAATGCGCGTCATGCACAAAACGATATCCATGTAGGTCCACTTACCATCAATGTTCCTCAACGTACTGTTAAACGCGACGGCGAAACAATTACATTGACTGCAAAAGAATTCGACCTATTATTCTATTTAGCAAGTAACGAAAATATCGTATTATCTCGTCAACAAATCCTTGACCATGTTTGGGAATACGATTATGAAAGCTACTCTAACCTTATCGACGTATACATTAAAGATTTGCGCAAGAAAATTGATACTGATGAGAATGTAAAACTCATTCAAACGGTTCGTGGAGTAGGGTATGTCCTCAAAACAGAAAACTAATGATCCTCACCGAGATCTAGATACCATGTCTGGGGCAGCCACCGATTTATTTAATCGGCTGCCCCTAACCTTTAAAATTATGTCTTGGTATACCATCTTTTTGCTTATCATTTTGATGGTTGCATCCGCATGGATTTACGCATATACACATGAATCCGATAACAAAGAAGTGCGCGAACGCTTACAACAACAAGCGATGATTATGGCTACGGATATTCGCAAGTTTAAACCGTACCAAGATAATACATTCTTCTTTGTATCAACTCAAGACGGCTATATTATTAAAGGCGCCTTGCCAGATGGGTTTCCAAACCAAACAATCCTTTCCTTAGGCCAAGTTGGTGAAATTGCTGCTGGTGATGATACCTTCTACTACTACGATACTCCGGTCAACGAACCGAACTATCGTGGTATTTTGCGTGCTGTTACAAAAGTAAAAACAGCCTCTAAAAAGACGGAAAACCTTTTATACAGCTTACTATTAGGGAATATCATTTTCTTACTAATTTCCTCCCTAGGCGGTTATCTTTTCATCAAAAAAGGACTTAAACCGGTCCGAACTTTAACAAAAACAGCTAAAGTCATCGGTAAGAACAACGACTTGAGCCGTCGTATCGACATTCCAGCTCGCACAGCGAGAGATGAAATCTACGAACTAACTACAACATTTAACCGTATGATTTCAGGTCTTGAGGATTCTTCCAATCGTGAAAGACAATTTAGTTCTGACGTATCTCATGAGCTACGTACACCAATTGCCGTTATTAAAGCAGAAAGTGAATTTGCTTTAAAATACGGTCGTACAGAAGCAGATCTACGGGAAGGTTTAACACATATCTTAGAGCAAGCTAAGTTCATGACTAACCTCGTAAGCCAACTGCTTGATGTAGCCCGCCTTGAAAATGCACAAGGTCTAAGCTTTGCACCTGTCAATGTATCATTGATGTTATCCAATATGGTCCACGACTATACAAGACTCTGTACAGAAAATACAGATAAACAGATTACGATTACATCTCATATTGAGCCTAATTTACATATGAATGCTCACGAAGTATCATTACGTCGAGCTATCACAAACCTAGTGGACAATGCCATTAAGTTTACAAACTCTACTATTGATATTTCGGCTAAACTCGTAGGCAGAGACTTAGTCATTACCGTAACAGATAATGGTATTGGCATCGAACCTGAAGCTCTGGATCATATTTGGGATCGGATGTATCAGACAGAACAATCGCGAAATAAAAAGTCTAATCACGGCATCGGCCTAGGCCTATACTTTGTAAATAAAGTTATTAACTTACACCATGGCACAGTAACGGCCACGAGTGAACCACAAGTAAAAACTACATTTACCGTGCGATTGCCGTACAATACAACTGAAGAATAACACAAAAGGGACTGACCATTGGTCAGTCCCGTTTCTATATCTATTTTAATTCAAAAAGCCCATAATGTAGAATTAATTAAACCATAAAAAACTAGCATATAGAAGCTCCTTCTATATGCTAGTTTTTGTGTATTTAATTTTAAAACAACTTATTATAGATAATTAACTTTAGCCTACAAATTGTTGCCAAAACGGCATATATACATATTCTAAGAAGGTCCATACAATCAGACCCGCTACAGCACCAACGATAGCGCCATTAATACGAATCCAGCTGAGATCATCCTCCACCTTAGATTCAATAAAGTAAATAAATTTATCTGTACTGAGGCCACCTAATACTTGACGTATGATAGTTTCAATGAGGTCATACCCTTGTTCAAGTACGTAGTCGCCAATATCGTGTAAGGTTTTTTCAATACGATTTCTAAGATCGTCCGATTGACCGTATACATTCCATAATTCAAGAGCAATATTAACTAAAACCTGAGCCGGAGTCTCTCCGTTTTCATCCCCTACGAGCAATAGTTCTTCTATATAAGGGCATAAATGGTTTTCGATAACAGATTCCCAATCTTGTTCGCGAATCCAGCGTTCCCACGCTTCATTAAGAGCATCGCAGACTTCATGATTCTCTTCAATATTACGAATAGGTTCTACCCATTGTCGCAACCAAGCAGTTCGTTCGGGACTGTTTGGCCGCTTCCAGCTTTCCAGCATCGCATAGGCCTCTTGAACAATAGCCTCTGCCATTTCTTGATAGTTTACTACATCGGTAGCTTCGGACATAGAAATAAGGAAATCAGACCAGAAGCCTTTTCGCTTTTTCTTATGTGCCTCTTCTGCTACGACAGCAGTAAGCCAGGTAACCATAGCGGGATGATTAATCCGTTCTTGAATCACGTTTAGAACTTGCACAACCATACTTTCATAGCGATTATGCTCACATAAATCGAGTAATACGTGTTTCAAAACGGGCACGAGAGAATGTTGTTGAAGCAATCCACGAATGCGTTTTGCCCCCCATTGTGCCCATTCTTCATTAGTTTGAGATTTCCATAAAAGGTGTAGTCCTTGATGAATCACAAGACGTGCTGCTCGCTGCCCCTCAGGAGACAACAAGAACTTCTCAAACAATGGCACAAATTGCACATTTTTCAATAATACTTTACAACGCTCCTTGGTAAGCATCTTCGTCTCTACAAGTTTAATAACGCCATTAATGAGGCGATCTTTATTTCGAGGAATTAGCGCTGTATGATATGGGAAACCTAGTGGCTTACGGAATAATGCTGTTACAGCAAACCAGTCGGCCACACTACCGATGAGGGCAGATTGAACAGCCCAGTACAACGGTTGATACCAACTTTCATAGCCAAAGAAAAATTGTCCTACAAAAGCAAAACAATACAATACGGCAGTCAAGCCTAGAATGCCATTAGCACGCTGTTTCAAAGTAAGGGATTTCAAATAACTAATCATTTAAGCACCCCCTCTACAATGATGGTCAAACCGTATAAGATGCCGCCAAGGACAGCCCCTATGAGTGAACCATTAATACGCACCATTTGAAGGTCATAGTACATTTTGCCACGAACAATTTGAGTGATTTCATCAGGCGAGTAACGAGATAATTCCTGACCTACCACACTGTCGATGAGGGGGTTCAATTTCTGCAACCACGGAATACTACGCAACAAGAAGAACCGCTCAAACGGAGCCTGTTTGTCTGGATTCAACAAAATTTCGGTGCCGAGCACATTAAAGCGCTCCATAACGATGTCCATGAGGCGTTTCCAATCCAATGTATCCCCATCGATAAGTTTGCCTTCCCATTCTTCAAGAACCATTCTAATCCACTGATTTTTATGTTCTTCAATGAAAGCTTGCCACTCTGTATTAGTTTCCAAATTATTGAAAAAGCGAATAGCTTGGCCCCATACATAGCGCCCCAATGCAGAGTCAATAGATTCATTTTCCTTCAAGAATTGAACGGCTTTTTTCTGTACCGTTTCTACCAATCGTTCTGGTGAAAGTCCATCTCCGCCAAAGGCGATGGCCAATTCACGAAAGAAAGAATCCTTTGTATAAGTTTTCATAATGTCTAGCATGACGCGATACAAATACGGATATACCTGATTTGATGCGATAACACGCTGACATGTGCGGTTAAAATAAAGCCAAAACACGCTTGCTGTGTGACGTTCTAACATACAACGGCCAAAGAGAATAACAAGGGGTGTTGCTTTCCAGTTTGTAACCCCCTTATAAATGGCCTTATTAATCTCTTGACGCATCGGTTCAATATCCATATGAGATAAAACTTGATTGCCCACACCGTACAAGAGATTTCGAATTTGAACTTGTCCGACATCGCTCATGCCGTATTCAACGATACGGACCATAACGCGTTCTTTTTTGATAGCATAATACATCTGTGGCACGCGCAATAGCTCTTCGCTGAGCATAGTGCGGCCGATTTGAATTAATCGTTCCTTACTGCGCGGCAAGATTGCCGTTTTGAAAGGAATGCCTAAAGGCTTCGTAAAGAGAGCCGTTACTGCATACCAGTCCGCGAGGCCGCCTATCATAGCTGCCCCAGAGATATGCATGATAAAGGCCCAAAATGTATCATGTCGCTGTGGATATGAAATTAAAAATATAATAGCCATGACAACCAACAGGGTGGTTGCCACTGGTTTAGTTTTCATCATCACTTGATCCTAACTTACTCAATTACGCATATAGACTGTTCCTATATAACGTAGTGACCTCGAGGTCTACGGACTTTCACACTTATATCTACAATCTAAAATGTAGCCTCATCGCCATCTTTTTGAGGTTCCCAAATCGGCACCTCCCCAAAGAGAGCTTTAAAGTACACAGACGGTGTCCATAATGGACCATTCAAATGCATTGGAATAAAGGCTTTATTCACCTGTACACGGCGCAAAAATTCAATACTGCCCCACTCCATAGCGTCTTCCAAACGATTATCTACAGGGAACATCGCTACATCTACGGACAAGCCCTCTAATTCCTTGAACTCACGCCAAGCCATACGCTTTGCATCCGCATTGTTTTCTGGCGTATCACCAAGCCAATGCCACCAGTTAAGGTCTCCTGCATGGAAGATAGAGTCAGAGTCGATATTCGCCGTATTTGTCTTTACGTAAAAAGAACCACCTTCATCGGTGCTGCCATACATATGGATGCCTACATCATCTAATAGTGCATCTTGGCCAGGGCGCATGGTAATACATTTTTTTACCTTGCCCTCTAACGGCACATCTTGATGACAAATATAGCGCGTTTGAGGACCATCAAACTCCGTAATGGATGGGTTAAAGTGATCTCCATGAGTGTGACTTACGAAGAACCAAAGTTCACGACCTCGTTTAGCCAACTGCCAAACAATATTATTAGGATCCTTATAATAATCAAACACATAGCAACGCTTACCATCCTCTACGAGAAATCCGCTATGCGCTAAAAAAGTAACATGTAACATTATTATCAATACCTCTAATTTATTGAGAATTTATATCATTCGTATTTTTTATTATACCATATTTTTCTAAATACATGGCATAAACAAATGGCTATTCATGACACATATAAAGGACTTTTTTAAAGTCTTATCAAATATATAGTGCCCCATATGTATCATAATAAGGGCAGAAATGCCGCTGGCATTTCTTAGATACGGCCAGCGGCTTTCATATAGTCGATATATTGGTTACCCCAGTTTTCAAGGGAAGCTAATACAGTTTTAAAACCAGCTCCCACTTCGGTAAGGCTATATTCAACCTTAGGTGGAATGGTTCCATATACTTCACGATGTACAAGGCCATCATCTTCCATTTGGCGCAACGCTCTTGTAAGTGTAGCTTGTGTAATTGGATGTAATCTCCGTTCTAGTTCACGGAAGCGCACAGGACCTTCAGATAATTCATGCATAATCAACAAAGACCATTTGCCAGCCAATAACTTTTGACTCGTTGCAAAAGGACATCTGCCAACTAGATCATGAACATTTACGAGTTGCTCTGCCATTGTCATTCTCCTTATATATCTAGCTTAAGTAGCTTGTTATAACAAAATTAACATCTATAACTAAGCTACTCTTTATAGCTACACTACAATTTCTATTTCGGTATTAGAAATATTTCCACTTAATGTAGTTCAAATCATATCACAATTTTTTAGAATTGCAAGTATTTTATAGTATCATTTTTTAGGGTACAAAAATTTTTGAAAAATTTTTAATCAGTAAATATCACAATTCTATCATATTTGATAGTACCTATCTCAAATAATTCTACTATTCAAAATATTTGCACCAATATATAATAAACTTACTAACTAAATACAATTATCGGTTGGTGAATCAATAACTATTAAATTTAGTCATCAACATTTATAGCTAAACAATTGTATCAATTTTACAGCATTAAACAGATTACACATTATCAATTCAAGGATTAGGTGATATTATGAAACGCATGCCTACACTATTCGTCGGTCACGGCAGTCCTATGATGGCCTTAGAACATACAGAAACAACAAATACTTTCAAAAGTATAGGACAAAATATAATTAACAACTATGGCAAACCAAAAGCCATACTCGCCATCTCCGCCCATTGGTATGCAGATGGCACATACATTCAAAGTGCAGAGAAGCCAAAACAAATTTACGATATGTATGGATTCCCTCAAGAACTTTACAAAGTTGTGTATCCTGCAAAGGGTGACAGCAATTTAACAAAAAAAGTACAAAAATTACTGGGTAATTCCGTTTCTATAAATGACACTTGGGGTATCGATCACGGCTTGTGGACCGTGTTAGTTCACATGTTCCCTGATGCATCAATTCCAGTTGTCCAACTATCTATCAACAAATACCTAAGCCCAAAAGAAGCCTATCAACTAGGAACAAAGCTTCAGTCATTACGCGATGAAGGCTATCTTATCATGGGCAGCGGCAACATCGTTCATAATCTAAGACGCATAGAATGGGATAATCCATCTGGCACCTCCGCCACAATTGAGTTTGACCAATATATTTCTAAAGCAATCTTAGAAAATGATGTAGATACTGTTGTTAATTACACCCAACATCCTCAGGCTAGCTATGCTGCACCTACACCAGATCACTATCTGCCATTACTCTATATTATGGGTGCTAGTGAAAGTGCAAAACCGACTGTATTTAATCAAACCTATAATTCAGGTTCCCTATCGATGACAGGTTTTATATTTGAAGATGAGCCTCAAAACATACTTTAAGCCCATAATGATACAAAAAATCTCCTAGGAAATTTTGTTTCCTATTCACATAAAACTTTACATTAGTATGTATAAACAAAAATAAATAAATATATATATATATATTTATTTATATTTATTTATGCAAAAGAACCGCTAGTTACAAAAACTAGCGGTTCTTTTCTTTACCATACTAATGACTCTACTAAATGAGTTTTTTAATGAAAGCTTCCATTTCCATCGGTTTTACAACAGGCTCGAAGCGCCCTACCACATTACCTTTACGATCTATAACAAACTTAGTGAAGTTCCACTTTACCTCATCGTCCTTTAAATAATTAGGATCGATACCATTGAGATAATCTATAAGCATTTCAGTTTTATCACTAGGTGGGAAGCCTTGGAATGGTTGTTCCCGTATCATGTATTTGAAAAGGTCTAATGCACTTTCATCGCGTACATCTGCTTTCCCCATAACGGTAAAAGTAACACCGTAATTCAATTTGCAGAAAGATTGGATTTCGTTATTAGAACCAGGTTCTTCCTCTCCAAATTGATTGGAAGGAACAGCAATAATTTCTAATCCTTGCTCTTTATATTGCTTATAAAGAGCCTCTAGACCCTCATATTGGTGAGTAAATCCACATTTGCTCGCCGTGTTAACAATGATAAGAACCTTACCTTCATAAGTTTGTAAGGATTGTAATTCACCAGACTTAGTAGGCAGGGAAAATTGATATACAGACATGGAATCTCCTAATTTAAATTAAAAATCTTTATTACACTAATAATGTTTTCACATCATAATTAAATTTTGCCGTTGTTTCCGCCGCAGTTTTTTGCCATTCTGTTGTTGCTGTACCATCTTTTTCAAGGAAGAATCCAGAATCAAGATAGCGAATGATAATATAATTGGAATCTTTTTGATCAAAGCCATTACCACGAGTGAAATCGATACCATGACCTGTATTGCGCGTTACGATAGCTTCCAACAAAGGCAACGTAATGGCATTCAACGTAATTTTCATATCACATTTGTCGAAAATCTTTTTAAAGAAAGAACTAGGTTTTTCTTCTTTATATACTAATAGTTTACTAATTGTACCATTAGATGCACACACTACGCGACGAATTTCATTAATAGGAATATCTACCTTACCATTCGAGATAACACCGTTTTTAATGGTAATTTCTCGTTTACCCATGTAGGAGTAATCTAGTGGTAATTGAAGAGTGTCTAAATTTGCAGGGAAGTCCGCTGTCAATTTATGGCGAGCAAAGGCAGCAATGATTGCTTTAGTTTCACGAATATTATGACCAGCATTAGATTCTGTACGGTCCGTATCTAAATCTTGACCTTCTATATTTTTCCAATTATGGTCTCTAAATATAATCGAATAATTACTATTTGAATTTAAATATCTTGTAAGATGAAGCTCATTTACATCATCAAAATCAATGTCAGTTATCACCTGACCATTTGCATCTTTGCAGAGTACACCATTGTAACTAACCGTCAATATACGATCCGTACTTTCAAAAACAACAGGATTTGTGTCGAATACAGAAATCATAGCCCTCTCCTTTTCACGACTTCAAACATAACTACACCTGTATATATCAAGTGCATTTACTCAATATATTGATTAAATATATTAATCAAATATAGTTAATTTAATCATACACCTTCTATATGTATTTACGCAAATGAGATATTTTCACTATATATAGTTACAAACTCATAATTTTTAAGATAACAAAAGACACCAACCATTCGATTGGTGTCTTTACTACATACAAGGAGCCATTTTGTAATAGCTCCTTGTCATTATACAGATGATATTATAATCTATTTCATGTCAAACAAAACAGAGTTTTCTAAGAAAATATGTTCATGCAGGCCTTCTTCTAAGGCTTTCATGGTCTTAAATACATACACATAAGTAGCACAGCCATCTGCTGGTGCTGTGTACTGGTTGGTCAATGCACTTAAGGATTCCAAAAGTACACCTGCAGCTTCGTGTTCAGCCCGAAGTTCTTCAAAGTCTACGGGTTTACCCGCTTTAAACTCAGGGAAGTCTACATGCTCTTCATGCCGGAAATGAGGTACAAGAGCGGATTTGAGTTGCAAAAAGGTTTGATAAATCTTTGTCAATTCCTCACCATGATGGTCATAATGTACATTTAGCAGTTTTGCCAACCCTTGGTCAATTTCATCAATCATATTTAATTGTTCTCTATGATAGGTATGAACAATGTAATCAATCAATTGGTCTTTAGAATAGCTAAGCACCTCTGCACGAGAAGATTTCTGAGCAACTTGTACATCATTTAGCATAGCAATGTATGCATCCACATCTTTACCTTTTTCTGCAATAGCCTCCGCTAAAGGATGTCCACCACCACAGCAAAAATCAATTCCATCTTTTGCTAATACATCCATTAACTCTGGATTTACTTTAACCGCATCAGCTACGGTCATGGATTTATTAATAGTCCCAAAACTCATAAGATACACCTCCAATGGTTTACGCCGATCTATTTTCTTATAGTTATACTATACGGCCAACCATGGATTCTGTCTGTCGCAGTGGCTACGAATTTGAAAGTAACATGACAATAATGGTAACGCTGTAAGAAATAACATAGCGTGATGAATATAAAAATATATGGATATATGTTGAACATACAAAAAGCTGGCCTTATAGAGCCAGCTTTCAGCATATCAAAACATATATAACATATGTGTATATATAATTGTTTAGGCAGCTATTAAATGCTTTCAACAGCAGCGATAGCAGCAACGTCTACAACGTCTTGAGCAGAGCAGCCACGAGAAAGGTCATGAACTGGTTTAGCCAAGCCTTGAATCAATGGGCCAAGAGCATCAGCGCCGGAGAAGCGTTGTACCAATTTGTAACCAATGTTAGCAGCTTGAAGATCAGGGAAGATCAAGATGTTAGCTTTACCAGCTACGTTGGAGCCAGGAGCTTTCTTTTCTGCTACGGAAGGAACGATGGAAGCGTCCAATTGTAATTCGCCGTCAAATTTGAAATCAACGTTGCGTTCTTTCAAGATGTTAACAGCTTCAACCACTTTATCTACTTCTGGAGTGGAAGCGGAACCTTTTGTGGAGAAGGACAACATGGATACGCGAGGGTCAGCCATACCAACAACTTTGCGAGCTTTTTCTACAGTGGATTCTGCAATATCAGCCAATTGTTCGCTAGTTGGATTAGGCAATACGCCGCAGTCAGAGAATACTAGCATACCGTCGTCGCCATATTCTTTTTTGCTTGTGAACATGAACATGGAAGAAGATACAGTTTTAAGACCTGGTTTAGTACCTACAACTTGCAATGCAGCGCGCAATACGTTTGCTGTTGGGCAAGCGGAACCAGCAACCATGCCATCTACTGCGCCAAGGCGAACAAGCATAGCGCCGAAGAACAAGCAATCGCCTTTCATAGTTGCGTCAGCTTTTTCAGGAGTCATACCTTTTTTAGCGCGCAATTCTACGAATGTATCAACCATTTCTTGGTAACGATCGTAGTTAGCAGGATCGATGATTTCAGCACCTTCAATGGATACACCAACAGCTTTAGCAGCTTCAGCGATTTCAGCAGGGCTACCAACGAGTACAGGTGTTACGAAACCTTCTTTCAAAATAATTTCAGTTGCTTTCAATACGCGTTCATCTTTGTATTCTGGCAACACGATTTTTTTACCTAATGGTTTTACTTGGTCTTTTAATTTTTGAATTAAATCCACGATTTTTGCCTCCTTAACATTGGCTTTACGCCATATCAATACTATTATTATAGCAAATTCAACCTATTGGTAAAAGTAAAAATTATTTCTTAACATATCATTCCTAGTATTATACTCTTTTGTGAAAGTTGGAACTCATTCCAACTTTTCTCAATTTTAACTATCAACTTGGATTTCATTCCAACTTTTTATCATTTTAAATATAAGATTGGATTAGATTCCTAATTTTTTAATTTAAAACCTAACGCCTCAAATAAGTTTTATCTACGAACTACATACCAATAATTGAACTCTTTACACATACACGCTACAATAATAGAAATAAAATACGGATAGCAAAATGCCAATTTATATTCCTTATACACTCATTTAGGAGGGCTTATGGCAAATACTGAGACAACAATCAACGCCGTTATAAATCCAGAAAATAACGAAACGCCTATAGACATAGAGAAAACGATTAAAGCCTTGGAGCGAAATAAATTTGTAGTTCATTATTTTGAAACAGGCGCAGAAGCTATTTCCTATTTAAAAGGCCGTATTCAAAATAAACGTGTAGCCATCGGTGATTCTCACACCTTATTGGAGCTCAAGGTTCATGATGTCTTAGCCCAGGTCAACGATGACATAACAGATATTCAACGTCCGCTTCCCGGTGAAAGCTTCCGCGACACCGCATTACGCACCATGGGCCGTGATGTATTCCTCACCTCAGTCAACGCTCTTGCTCAGACGGGAGAGATGGTGAATATCGATGGTACGGGTAATCGTGTTGCAGCCTCTTTATTCGGCTCTCAGGAGGTATTTTTTGTGCTAGGCCTCAACAAAATCACGCCAGATTTAGCTTCCGCCATCTATCGCGCACGAAATGTAGCCGCTCCGCTCAACAGTAAAAAGAATAAAAAGAGTTCTCTCAATCCATGTGCTACATTAGAAGAAAAATGCTATGACTGTGGTTCTCCGGATCGTATATGCAATGCATTAACGATTTACTATAAAAAGATGCGCAATATGCAAACCATGGAAGTCATCATCATTAATGAATCTTTAGGCTTCTAATTGTTTGCGGCCCATTCAAAAAATCTTGTATGTTCATTTCTCCAAGTCCATATATGACTCTATAAATTGTAGACCACCGAGGATCTACGGCACCACTTTCAAGGTCACTAATATAAGATTGGGCTAAACCCGATTTATCTGCCAATTGATATTGAGTCATTCCCAATTGTCTACGCCAAAGTAAAATCAATACACCAAGCTTGTGAACTTCTTCTCGAACTTGTAGATCTTGACAACATACGATAGGATTCATGGCAGCCTCTATCTACTTTCTCCCTCAACACATATTTATGCCTTTACTATAAATCTAGGCTCAATCATTTCCTAGTAATGGTTGAAAAGCGATAACACAAAAGCCTTAACAAAAACTAATGCACCAATTAGTTTAGTTAAGGTTTTTTTATATGTATTATATGTAGCGTAATATTTCATCATTTCGTGAAATTTCAGTATATATAAAACTTATTATCATTAAAAATACAGATAGTAAATCAGAAATACAGGTATTATCTATATATTGCAATTTTTATACAGTATTCATACATTATGCATACACTTGATTTATAAAATTACCTGGCGCTATTTAGCACTATTAATACTACAAGAAGACTATACGATATATAGTAAATACGCAATATTGTTAAAATACATTTAGGAATAATAAGTCTATTCATAATACAAAAGGACTATACAGTTCAACTGTATAGTCCTTTCTATGTATTCATATAACATTATTGATTTGCACTTTCTTGTGCTTTTTTGATTTCCATGTATTTTACCATGCCATCAACAGCTTTTTTAGCTTCACGCATAGCCAATACTACGGTAGCAGGTTTGTGAACAACGTCACCACCTGCAAATACGCCTTCACGACTAGTCATACCATATGGATCTTCAGATGTAATAATATAACCTTTTTCATCTACTTTTAAGTTATTACCTTCACCTACAAGACGAGCATTTGGTTTATGACCTGCAGCGATAATGATTTTATCAACAGGCATGACTTGGAAGTTACCAGTACCGTGGATACCTGCACCATCTTCGTTAAGCGCCATCACTTCATATTTGAAGCCTTCAACCTTATCTGTACCTTCTACGCCTACTGGAGAAGCGAACCATTGGAATTGAACGCCTTCAGCACGGGCTTCTTCGTATTCAGACAACAAGGCTGGCATTTGTTCTTGGCTACGACGATATGCTACTGTTACCGCTTCGCAGCCTAAACGTACGCATGTACGAGCCGCATCCATCGCTACGTTACCACCGCCGATGATGATAACACGGTCTCCTTTTTTAACAGGAATTTGATTTTCATCAAGTTCCCCATTTTCTACCAATTGTACATTCGTCAACAAGTACATTGCTTGGAATACACCAGGTACTTCATCGTTTTCCATGCGCACGTCTTGAGGAATATGCGTACCAGTACCGATGAAGATAGAATCATATCCTTCAGCAAAGAGATCGTCCAAAGTTTTATCTTGGCCGATAAATGTATTGCATACGAACTTAACGCCTAACCCTTCAAGACGAGCGATCTCACGACGTACAACGGCTTTAGACAAGCGGAATTCCGGAATACCAAATAAGAGTACGCCCCCTGGTTCAGATTGACCTTCAAATACGGTTACTTCATAACCGAGTTTAGCCACATCACCTGCTACGGACAAACCTGCAGGACCAGACCCTACTACCGCTACCTTACCAAGATCTTGTTTAATCTTCTTAGGTTTGCGAAGTTCATTGATGCTTTCAAAGTCAGCAGCGAAGCGTTCCAATTTACCAATGTTAATAGGCGGTTTTTTCGCCTTATTCATGATACAGTTGCCTTCGCATTGATTTTCTCGTGGGCACACGCGACCGCAGATAGACGGTAAATTTGTTCGTTCCGCCAAGATATCATTAGCTTCACCAAAATTACCACGTGCGATAGCTTGGATGAAACGAGGTATTTCGTTTTCAATAGGACAGCCCATACGGCACAATGGCTTTGGACAATTTAAACAACGTTTCGCCTCTGCGAGCGCTTCCTCCATCGTATAATCCGCATCAAAATGTAGTGGTTTTAATTCGTTACTCATGGCACATGCCTCCTAACAAGGATCCAGTACTATACTTACAGCGTTGCATGCACCCAAGCATTCCGATGAGCCCTCTCACATAGGGACGCCGCCACATGCTGCTAACATTTATCTTTTGTAACCATTCGATAGACGTGTGGTCACTGGTCAGACTCACACTATTCTATAGTATATTCTAAATTGTGAAAGTCCCAACAGTCAAGCAAATATAACACCTTTTGTATACGAATATAGCCCCTATTCATGCAAGGATTGCATAGATTTTATACAAGTCCATTTACATATAATAGGATGCATGTATACTGATAATAGATACAGTAATAAGAATTAGAGATACACCTTACGGAATAGAAATATCTATTTTGTAATTGAATATATACATATAAGAATTAAAGACATACAACTCAAGGTATATCCTTATATGAGGTTTCTTATGAACACAGCAGAATTCACTAGCAAATACTATATAGACCGCCGCGGTTCTCATTCCCGAAAATGGGACGGTCAGCATTTAAAATTCAGTCGCACCGACCTATTACCATTATGGGTTGCAGATATGGACTTTATGCCACCGCAGTGTATTCAAGAGGCCATCTGTAACTATGTGAAAGCCAATCCTCTAGGTTATACTATGACAAATCCAAATTATATAGAGGCCGTCATAAATTGGTACAAACGACGTCACAACTGCGGTATTGAACAGGACTGCCTCGCTAGCGCCCCCAATGTCATTACCGGTATTATGTGGTGTATTGGGGCTTTCACAAAACCAAACGATTCCATCGCCGTTCTAAGTCCTGTATACGGCGCCTTTGATACGAGCGCTAGCGATGCACACCGTCACATCATCGCAGTTCCGATGAAACGGAACGAAGATAATCGCTATACTGTCGATTATGAGACCTTTGAAATAGCAATTATCGAGCACGATGTGAAGCTGTTCATTCACTGCAACCCACACAACCCTGTGGGCCATGTGTGGACGGAAGAGGAGATGGGCCGATTATTTGGCATCTGTAAGCGCCACCATGTGCTCATCATAAGCGACGAAATCCATCAAGACCTTATTACAGGCCCAACAGCCTTTACATCATCCTTAACCGTAAAGAGCGGAGCCTATACAGATAACATGATTGCCATGTCCTCCTTGTCCAAGTCGTTCAATATGGCTAGCTTGCACCACGCAGAGGTTATCATTCCTAACGAAAAGCTACGAAGCCAATTCAACGCCTATAAAGCTCATGTATACCATACGGACTCAGACGTTATTGCCGAAACTGCCATCACAGCAGCCTACACTCACCCAGAGGCCGAAGCATGGTTAACAGATGTACTGGCCATGATTCGTGAAAACTATGAATATCTATGCCGAGAGCTTTGTACGGCATTACCAAAAATCCGCATCAGCCCTATGGATGGCACCTATTTAGCGTGGATTGACTTTAGTGCCTATGTAAAGCCCGAAGATATGCACGACCTATTTGAAAACAAATGCCACCTCGCACCAAGCTTTGGCGAATGGTTCGGAGGCGAGAACTACGCAACCTTTGTACGTCTGAACTTGGCTACAAGCCTAGAAAACATAAAAACCGCTACCCACAGCATTATTAGAAATATTTAACATATCAGTCATATTAAGCATAGTAATTGTATCCAATCATACTATCCCCTACACAACCTTAGTACATACAGCGATGTATGTGCGGTAAACTATAAGGCATACAAAAAGACTGCTCTACCATCAAATCGTGTAGAGCAGCCTCTTTTATATATGTCTTACTTTTCTATATATGTCTCATATATGTTACCTATTCAGGTTACCACATATATAGGGTCTTATTTAGTTCTAGCAAAATGATCTTTTGCAAATTGCATGTCTTGTACGAGTTCCAATGTACCAATATAATTATTGTTTTGGTCACGAACAGCCATGTAATTGACATAGAACGGACGACCTTGTTTTTCAAGCCATACTGCTACATTATCGCGATCACCTTTACGGAAGGAATCAATAATACCACGTACGATTGGTTCTACCTTTGGTGGATGGCAGGAATACACATCGCGACCGATAGCTGTAGTAGGGCGTTTAAAGACCTTTTCACCATCGTTGAAGTAACGGTTAATGTCTTCGTGATCAACGAAGGTGACTTCCATTGGCATTGTATTAAGCATGGCATTTAATTGATCCACAGTCAAGCTACCACCAATTAGAGCAATGGTATTATCATCGCCACTTGCTTTTGTTGTTTGTGTTGCTAATGCGGTTTCAGCCTCTGTCCAAGCAGTGCGTTTTACCCCAAAGATTTCTTCATACTGTGCTGTATCTTTGTAGATTTGGTACCACTCTTCAGTGCTGAAGTTTTCTGCACAGATTGGGAACAAAATATTTTGTTCTTTATAGATCATTTCTTGTGCACGTGTAAGAAGCTCATCAAAACGTCTATACCAATCATCTACGCTTTGGCTAGACTTAGCTAAATCACCTAGTTGGTCCCGAATATCACCATCAACAGTCCACATAACCATAGATGGACCAGAAATATCATAGGCTACTTTCAAATGCGGATACAAAAGGTCACCCTTCTTAGCATAGTGAACAGATACTTGACGCACTGCATTTACATCATCAACGGTTGCCGTTTTATCTGCCACCTTAGGTCGAATGGATTCAATTAACGCATCAAGAGCCTTGTTTTCTTCTGTTAATTGATGGAGTGGATGTCCTACAGTTTCAATCAAGGACACCACACTTTTGCTCTTCTCTTGAGCCTCTAACACAGCCTCAACCTTAGCATGTTCCGACTCCATTTGTTCATGAATAGTAGAACCGTGGAACAAGGCAGAGTGAAGGTCACATAATTGTTGCACCTCAGCTAATGGTGTACCTTCACGCATAAGACCTTGCTCAGCTTTCATAATTTCACTAGCCTCAACATGGGCAAATTGACTAGCAAAATCTTCACGAACGGCACCAAGCTCTTCGCCTGTACCTAACCGTTTCAGGAATCCTTTAAGTTGCTCTACACGTTCGCTATCTTGAACAGCATCTTCAGCCTTAGCTTCGGAATTTTCTTCCGTGTTAGCTTTCGCTGTAGTAGATGCTGCTGCATTTGTTTCTACTGCATTTGCTGCAACTGTACTAGAAGCTACCTTAGCAGATACATCCGTAACATTAGACTTTGTAGCCACTTCAGTAGGTTCCACGCCAGAATGACCCGCAGATTCCGCATCATCACCCGATAGGTTTGGCATGTCACCTTCTAAGGTAAAACCAGCTTTCATAAAAGCACCCACGATATCAATCATGGATACACCTTTCATCTTAGCCCCTTTTGGGATAGTCATGATTTTGCCAACAGAATTCAACATCACCTTATTTGTGATTTCGCTGAATCCTAATTCCTTCATAATATCTGTTACTTCAGGATATTCTTTTACCAAATCATATACAGATTTGGATAAATCTAATTTCTTTTCCATTTTGTTCCCCTCGTGTCAAAAATTTCTATACTATACTTATAAAATAGTATCATTCCTCTATATGCGTATATTACACATATGAAGCTATTTATTTACGGTAAAAGGTCTATATGTAATGACCTATGGTTCTATGATAAACGATATCGATTAGAAAATCTGTATCCGTGGCTATACTTTTGAAAGTTATTTATAAGATGAAATAACAGTAATAAAACACCGGATAATCGATCATGTAGACCAACTATCCGGTATTTACGTTACATTATATTATTATTCTCGTTTCTGTTTCTGTTTCTGTTTCTGTTTCTGTTTCTGTTTCTGTTTCTGTTTCTGTTTCTAACAAGTATACCACTTAATCATGATGTGGTTTCAATGCTTTTTCGTAGTTTTCAGAAACTTTGTCCCAGTTAATAACGCGGAAGAATTCCTTGATATAGTCTGGGCGACGGTTTTGGTAGTGCAAATAGTATGCATGTTCCCAAACGTCCAAACATAAAATTGCTTTTTTACCTTCCAATAGAGGGTTGTCTTGGTTCGCAGAGGATGTCACTTCTAGCTTGCCATCTTTGTTAACTACAAGCCAAGCCCAACCGGAGCCAAAACGTGTAGCTGCCGCAGTAGAGAAGCTTTCAACAAAAGCATCGTATCCACCAAGTTCAGCATCGATAGCCTCTTTCAAAGAACCTTGCAATTTAGAAGTATCTGGTTTTGTCATGATGTCCCAGAACATGGTATGGTTCTTGTGACCGCCACCATTGTTGATAACTGCTTGACGGATATCTTCAGGCACATTAGCAATATCGCCGAGAATACAGTCTACACAACCATACGGAAGATCAGGATATTTCGCGATAGCAGCGTTCAAATTATTAACATAGGCTTGATGATGCTTGTCATGATGCAATTTCATTGTTTCAGCATCGATAACAGGTTCAAGGTAATCATACGCATACGGTAATGGTGCGAGTTCGAAAGGTTTCATAGTAGTCCTCCTTAAATTTAGGGCATAGAACAATTCTAACTGTTTCGTATCATCGTTCTTGTGAAAGCGATTCGATGCACCTGCATCGGTAATATAGAATCAATCTACTAGCATAGCATATATACTTTAAGAAGAGACTGATTATCCTAACGTAACCAGAAGTTAGGATATAATCTTTTAGCTAACAAATTGATATGAATTATCATTCTTTATCTAATTGTACACATTATATAGAAAAACGTCAATATAAAAGACGAACATAAAAGGCCATAGGAACTCCTACAGCCTTTAATTAGTTAATTATTATGTGACTTTTGATCAACAATATCACATAACTTTATATAAATTTGATCCACAAGTTAGTCAATGATGCACTGACACATTTTCATCGTTGTTAATGCCGCTTGATGAGACTCCTCTGTTACGCCAGCACAACAGCTCGAATCAATGTGAATAGGAATCTCTGGCAAGCCTGCTTTCAACAGGATCGCATTGGACACAACGCAAATATCTGTGCATAAGCCGATGAGCGTAATAGACTCAATAGGATTTACCCTATCCATGCCCTCTAAGCGACTTACTAGCTCAAAAGAGGCAAAGTTTGGCTTATCTACAAAGGATACGGGGCTCATGATTGAACGACCTTCTGCAGCCTCGATCAATCCCTCCACAATATGCCAGCCCTCGGTATTTTTCACGCAGTGAGACACTGGTAAAAGCTTTCCTTCTTGACGTTCCAAGTAATCCCTATCATGCGTATCGCGAGTAAAAATAATAGGACCATCAAAGCTTTCAATTTTCTTACGCACATTATCTACGATTAACTGTGCTTGCGATGAGCCAAGTGCACCATCTACAAAATCATTTTGCATATCGATTACTACCAGAACCTTTTGCATAGCTCCTCCTGTATATAGCTACAAAACCAAGTACTTATTTCCAATCAATATTATTTATACTCTTTATTCTTTATAACATCAATAGTATCTACCAACTCTATAAATTGTTATCAAGTTGTTGTGAAAGTGTCATCAAATTGTTGTGAAAGTGTTATCAATTAGTCATCGAAGCCCACCTCATACTTTATCGACAAGTAGATATATGACGGACTTCTATTCTTCTACTATAGCATGTTGCACGCGATTTGGTTCATTATGTGCTAGTTTCCCTGCCGCTGCTGCCGCTACGGCACCTACCAAATCATCGAGAAATGTATTACAATGCCCGCCCTCTTCACTATCTAATTTTCTGATAATACCTGGCTTCACCTTATCTAAATATCCATAATTTGTAAAACCAATGGATCCATACAAATTAACGATGGAAAAAGCCAAAATTTCATCAATACCATATAGGCTTTCATCATTAGCAACAATGCGTTGCAATGGCTGAGATAATTTATTCTGCTCTGTCAACTTATCAAGCTCTATGCCCGTAATAATTGCATTATGTACCTCCCGTTTAGATAGTACAGACGCCACGCTATCTCTACACTCTTCAAGTTTTAAATTCGGCATATATGGTTTTTGTACATAAAAAACAAGCTCTGCAATGTCCTCTATTGTGACACCCCGTTCAGCGAGAAGCTCGTAAGTATATCTCTCTAAATCTTTTGTAGCCTCCATAAGTCCTCCTTTATCATTTCTTTAGATTGTTATCAGATAACATGACAATACTAACGGGAATCGTTACAACGAGCGCTTCATCAGTATCAACATGCTTAGTATTCCAAGCCGCCTCTTTAGCAGCCTCCTCAAAAATTGGATACGCTTCACGATCTAGCTTCCAATTATTAGGACCCGCTTCAACAGCTACAATATTGCCCTTATCGTCCGTCTTTATCTCTATAGGAACAATTAATGTTCCGTCTGCACTCGTTTCAAAAGCCTCTGGTGGAATGATTACGTTATAAGAAATCTGTTGTTGCAATTCATAATTACGCTTGTCCGCAGGCTTTACATCTGCAGCTAGAGAACTAATAGGACTCATCATAGATACTAATAAGGCCAATAAAATAACACGGTTAAACATAGTTTCCTCTCATCTAAAAACTCTCTTACTATATGCATTATAAGTTGATTATACCACGAAAAAATCCCTACCGAATTTTTATCGGTAGGGATTCCTTAGATTAGATTTTCTTAACCATTTCAGATTTCAATGCCATCGCACCGAAGCCATCAATTTTACAATCGATATCGTGACCATCGCTTGCATCGGTGATAAGGCGAATATTTTTTACACGCGTACCTTGTTTTAATACGCCCGCACCTTTTACTTTGAGGTCTTTTACAACAACGACTGTATCGCCATCAGCAAGCTCGTTGCCGTTAGCATCGCGAATGATACCCGCTTCAGCTGCAGCTTGTGCGTCAGCCGCCGTCCATTCGTTGCCACACATAGGGCAGATAAACATATGACCGTCTTCGTATGTGTACTCATCGCCACACTTAGGGCAATTAGGTAAATTTGCCATTTAAATCTCCTTTTTCACTACATAATGAAAGTATTATACCATATTATTAAAAGCAAAAGCTCTACAATGATGCCCGTTCTATTGGATATTGTTCGAACTGTTCAGGGATATCTATTCTAATTTGACGATATATGAGATACAACCTATAATATAAATGATAGCCGAGCGAGTAGTCACGTCAGGCTCATCTCAAAAACTGAAAACTCAGGAAATGGCCTTTTGTTTTACCTAGCTACCCAGCGGTAACGAAGGGCTATTTGCTTTTTCTGGAGCAAATACGAACAATAAGTGTCCCGAAGGAAATACCAACTGTCAAAAAGCCAAGAACAGTCGAAAAGATCTCAAATTCACTCATAAGCATCCCTCCCTTTATAAACGAAGAGAGGCCCAACCTCGTCGGCTATCTACTTCATTATAAACCGAACTTATGTTCTATGCAATAAAAAATCTATTAATAAATATTAGTCTATTTATAACTAACAAAGGGAGACTCTTCATAGAGTCTCCCTTTTATTCGTGTACAAGTTGTACGAAATTAATCCATATTTTTCAATCAATAATTTCTGCTATATACTAATAACGAAAGAGCCATTAACGTGAGTTGGGTTCATCTCCGTCTTTTGAGGGAGGTGACATTATGACTGTATACGAAGCATTATCATTAATGATTTTATTCGCTACCCTCGTAGTGTTAATTCTTAAAAAATAATCAATATATTGATTATAAAATAAGATAAACCTAACGTTTAAGACTAAGTACGGCAATACTTAGACACGTTAGGTTTATCAAATTCCAATTTGTTTGATGAGCCTAACGCCAAGAACACGTTAACTGGCTCTTTTGTACTTATAGTATAGTCTGAATTCTAAAGACTGTCAATTTACATCATCCTTAGAGGAGATTATAAAATTAAATGGAATATAAATAACAAGCTCTTCTTTAACATCAATATCCCCTATATTCCAAACTGTATCTTTTGCAGACTGTACTAATTTTGAATATATCTCATCATTAGATATATACTCATTTGGATCTAACTCAACAGAAGTAATACGTCCTTGAGAATCCGTTCTTACCTGTAATGCAAAACTATAATCTTTATCATTCTTCGTTCTAAGGACTTCAGCCGGAATCTTTAACTGAGACTGTATCTGCTCATTAAGAGAGAGTTCTATATCAAGCGTGTCCCTCTGATAATCAGCAAAAGCATTAATAGGACTCAAAACAACTAGCAATAAAAATAAATATAAAACTCTAACCATAAAATTTCACCAATCATAACACACAACATAAAATTATTATTGAGTTTTATATTAACAAAACAAATAAAATATGTCCATTTATCTAAGCATCAATACTTTAAGGAAAATAATGACAATTAAAAGTTCATGGATAATTATAATAAAAACAAAGAAAGCACAGCGCTACTAGCGCTGTACTTTCTTGAGTGTCATCATTAACTATACTAACATCTTTTTCTACATCGTATACCAATAAGTATACTATTACGCAAGTCGTCTCCGTAATATAGCATATAAAATCATACTAATAATAACGCTCATAACAGCTTGAATAGTATTAGTTAAAATACTTACAATGGCTACGCCTGGATCAAATACAAAGTATTCGGCGATAAAGTAGCCAGCTACGATAACAATACCGCCTACGATAGTTGCTACCAAGGCAGAGGTAGTTGTCTTATTGTTATAGACAGTACCGACAAGATAGCCTTCAATGCCTTTCACCACGAAGGTGATGGGTACAAAGACTGCATAGCCGAGGAATAAATCAGCTAGCGCCGGGCCGATAGCACCAATATAGGCGCCATATTTTCGACCTAATAATAAAGCTGACGTCATAATAACGACATCTCCTACATTGAAATAGCCGCGAATGCCAGGTACTGGGATTTTCGTGTACATGGTAAACAATGTTGCGAGGGCAATCAATACGGCTGTGAGTACTAACGCGGACGTAGTACTGCGGGTTTGAACGTGTTGCATAGCGTCCTCCTTATAAAAAATAGACATGTGACTATATCCATCACATGTCTATACTATATACCTTTATAGTAACACCTGCAAATAAAAGAAATTAACAATATATCCTTAGCAAATTCTATCATCATTTACTTTTAGAATAAATACTCTTCACTAGGCTTTAACTTAATATAGATACCATTTTACTATACAAATTGCTTCAACCTGACGATGATTAAATAGAAAGGAACTAGCCATGAATATTTTAATCATTTACACCTATCCTAATCATCAAAGTTTTAATAGCGCTATTCTGAAAGTAGTGCAACAGAATCTTTCAAAGGATCACAATGTGAACACCTTGGATTTATATGAGGAGCAGTTCGATCCTGTATTGCGATTTGATGATACGCACAAACGTCGAGATTTAAGCACTGTGCCGGACATGGAAAAGTATCGCAATATGATTACTTGGGCGGACCATATCATCTTTATCTACCCAATTTGGTGGAGCGGTATGCCCGCAATGCTCAAAGGCTTTATCGATCGCGTATTTACAGCGGGCTTTGCCTATTCATACGGTAAAAGAGGCCTTATAGGTCATTTACAGGGGAAATCGGCCTGGATTATCACAACCCACAACACTCCCGCCTTTTTGACGCCGTTTATCCAGGACTATGGCAAGGTGTTAAAAAATCAAGTTCTGAAATCCTGCGGCATTAAACCTGTTACACATACCCAGTTGGCGGGCACAGAAAACAGCTCGGACGAAAAACGCCGGCGTTTCTTAGACAAAATCGCTAATATCGCCGGCAGTATTTAACATTTCTAGTATACTATGATTTTTTACCAAAGATTACTTGATTGCCAAAACCACAAATAAATTTACATTAGACTGCTTACAGTTTGCTCTAAGTCAAAAACAAGCTGTATACGAAAACCTTCCCAATTACATAGATATTACTCTTCAAATCTCTCTTCTACATTGTAGAGAACCTCGCAGTCACAACCGCCACCTTCGTTGACGATCCAGTCTAATACGATTTCTACATCTACCTTTTGTTTTTCCAAGAATTCTCTAGTGAAAGTCAAACTATGATCGCAACCGTCATTTTCCTCTAATTTCTCGTCTACATAATCAAAGAGATTCCAAAACAACTCTTCATCCATAGGTAAACTATCTTTAAACGATTGTCTCTGCTTATCTGCATATGATTTTAACAATTCCTTTTTACGTGCTTTATCCATGATAATAATTTCCTTTTATGAACTTAGCAAATCGATACAAGCACGTTCCCATTAGCGTCTAGTACTTGTTTGTAGAAACGTTTCATTTGCTCGAAATCATGAAGAAGTTCGTCTTTGATTTCCTCCTCTTCCTCATCGTAATCCCAAATATCTGGATATAGCTCAGCCTCTTTGCAAGCTGCCATATCAAAAGATTCAAGAGCCTCTTCCATATCAAACTGCTCTAGAGCCGCCACGATATCTGCTAACTTATCGTGTTCCGTATACGCTAAGTAATCCGATAGTTCTTCAACAGCTGTTATGCCAAGCACAGCTTGGCTAAGAGGATTCTTATCGTCCTTATGGTCAGTGCCTACGCCAGTTAGCACAAAGTGAAGTACATCCCACATCTTATCGATATCAAGCAATAATTCATCATCGTCATTCCACTCTTCAACGCTTTCAAGAATTTCCTCTTCTTCTGAGCCCATGGCTTTAATTTCTTTTAAATTCGCATCGCTTAAACAGCTATAATTTGCAATTAGTCCCATAATCTAAAATCTCCATAAACACTTAACAATCTATAATTCCCTTAGATATTTATGACTCTATCTCTGTCAATAATTCTAGCAAAATAGCCTCTTGCTCGTTATTTTTATCTAATAATAGCCTACCTAGTAAAAGCACTTGCAGTGAGTAGTAATAAAAGCTAAAGAATAAATCATCAGGGAATACGTCTTCTTCCTCATATCTAAGAACATCTTCGTCTTCATCGTATTCTTCAGACCAAAGATATTCTTCGTTGAGCATATCCTCAAAACACGGTAGAGGATCAGCATGTTCCAGTAGAAGACCATCTCGGATACACTCAGCAATCACAGAAAATAGGTCTACCAATTGTTCTGCTAAATACTGAGCTACTTTATTCTGAGTTCTCTCTTCCTGGGCTTTCTTAAAAATACGAAACAAGAAAATCATGGCAAATGGTGTAGCATGCCACAACGTCGATTGATGCTCAATATTCTGTGCTAGCTCTTCACCAGCCGCATTAATAGTTTCTATACTTTCCATATTCCACAATACATCAAGCTCTGTAGGAAAGTCTGTAGCACGGCCATAGGTTGTGGTTAACCGGTGCCACGGTATATCACTGACTTGTACAGTTTCTATATATATTTGAGTGGCTACATCCATCACATCTACTCCCTCTTATTGACACAGTAATTATTGATGAACAATGTCTTTCACCAATTCATACGTTTCTATAAGGCGAAGTCTACCTATTCTTGGCTCATCTGTAATCTCCTCATAGATATCTTCCAACGTGCCTGCTGGTGCTAGTTTCCACAATTTACACGGATATAGTTCAACGGTCCCAATAATTTCCAAATTATTCAGTAACAAACCTAAATCCTTATGGTTAAACCAGCAATCTGTATCGATACCGAAATTTGTATTATCTTTCCGGCAGGCAATTTTGCTGTTTAGAAACTGTTCCATTGTAGGTTTTTCTTTTTGTAAAAGCCGCGAACAAGCTAAATGGTACTCAATTTTCCGCGGTGATTGATCCACCTCAGAAACAAAAATAGTACCATACTCGTTTTCAAATTTAACAGCTAATACGTCGCCCACCTTAAAATAAGGTTCTCTCTTTGTTTTAGATTTACGAACCTTAAGCGGCTTTGGATTTTCGCTCTGTAGCTGCAGGGCTAACTTATCTAATACCTTTTGGCGCTGTTTAAGGGCCTTACTATCGATGTCTAGCCAAAACTCATGAGGGTCCTTAGCAATTACGTTTAATGCCTTCTCTTTAACGTCATCTGGCAGATGCCCTATCTTCCACAGCGAATAGGCCACAGCAGTCCAATAAATTTCTGTGTAAAACTCATCAGTACAAAAATTTTGTTCCTCACCTAAGATTTCAGAAATTATAGTATCGACACTGATACCATCCTTGTACCGCTCAACAATAGCATTATAAATATCATGACCGTCATCGCTGTCTATGATCTTTACTCCATCAATTGCCATACGATTCTCCTATTACAACACAAAACCTCTTGAAACACTCTTTTATTGCTGATTATTTTCCCATTTTACATATTAAAAGAATAGACCTTCATAAGCCGTAATACTACCATCTTCTTCATGGTAAAAGCCTTGGTATACAGGTTCTCGATGTGCCGCATCGTAAAACTTTTGCAGTACAGCAGCCAAGTTTGCTTCAGAAGGCATGCCTAGCGCCTTAACAACTGTTTCCCATTCGTCCATTTCTGTATAAGATGTAATTTGAGCATATCGCTCCTTAGCATACGATTCAAGAATTCCTACATCCGTATATTGGCTAGAGTCACAATAGTCATGCCAGCAAATGCTATACACCAATAAACAAATTAAATCGTCTATACTTTCAGCTATGCGACCGCATTCACCTTCGCTACTCATATATCCGATTGATCCATCCTTTAATTGATGATACTCACCACCGGCACCATCACGAGCAAAAGCTACTCCGTCCACAGAAAAGGTACATCGCCCCTCTACCTCATCACGTTTTGTAGGTTCATCGAGTAAAAAGAAATCAAATAGAGCATCAAAATTTGCTGCCAAGCTAGAATCTTCACACAATAGTTTTAAATAATCCATATTCTTCCCTCTTATTGATTCTCTCATCTCTCTATTTCATCTATTATTTTCTCGTAATTCTAATAATGCAGAAACTTCATCCATGTCGAGATTAAACATATTACTTTCAAGATCAATTGGCTCAAAATAGTAGCGAACCGTATCCGCCCCAAATTCATCGTCTAATTTGGACCATTCTGCCCCTGAAAGCACGGTAAATCCGAGCGTATCATTTCCAAGGCTTTCAACAAACCAACGCACCTCATAATCAGGTTTAACGAAGTCGTTGAAGTATTTGATGGTCACATCCCAATCTTTCTCATCACCGTAAGGAATTAAGAGTTCTTTATCGCCTTTTTGTAGCATAATATCGTCACCATAGGGCTTGCCATTACTAACGGTTTGAATATCGATAGGCTCATCTATCATATCATTGAAATAACGCACCACATCTTCGTCATCCTCGCGCCAATCAATCCAGATGATAGCTTCGGAATCAAATAAATCATCTAAATCCATATCATGACTGAAGAAATCTTTGACTAATTTATATATATCTTCCATAGTCTCTCTCCTGCATATCACTTATATTTTTAGGTAGAATACAACACCAGTATCACCACTTTAAAACAACTCTATAAGGTTTCGTATATCACATCTTGTTGAGCCGTAAAGTTTTCATCAAAAGGAACCAAAACATATAGATGTCCTGCTGAGGATTCTCCCACATCATAGCCTAGTGCAAATGCATCGTAACAACCTGATTTATCCAGCATTATATCCGTTAGCGTTAGTACAACAGACTCTTCTTGCGGTATTCCCTTTTGTATGAGCCCCTTCGCCAGTTGGTCTAATTCATCTAATTGAACATATAATTGCTCCCATATTGATAGTGAAAGTACATCATCTTCAGTATAACCGGTACAACTAATATTAAGTTTTTTAAAGGCCTTTCCTACATTCTCTAAACGATTAATGCCCAATCGGCGAGATACAAAGTAAACGCCATACGGTTCTTCAGACCAGCTTTCAACATTCCATAATGTCATTAATTCCGATTTTCTCATTAGGACTCTCCATTAATTGATTATCCTGCAATATCTGCATCAACAGGGTTCCCATCCGCATCAATATGGGCTATGATACAGTGCCCCCAGAAGATATCATCGTCGTCATAATATACCTCTATGGTGCCATCGTTGCGAAACGCCAATTCGCCCATCGTAATACGCTTGGCAAATACGTCTGATGTAATCGGGTACTGGTCATCATTGTCGAGCCAATCATTAGCAAGGTCTAGCAATTTTTCACTAATATAGGTACTAATTCGTTGTTCAAATGCTTTGAAATTATCGATTGTATTGAAAGCAGCCAATGCTATGGTGCAGCTTTCATCAGAGCCCTCATCCACATCAAGGGTGAATGCATAATCATCAATTCTCGCTGTGTAATATTGATACTCTCGATTTAACAAGAAGTCATCCCTGTCGGTATGAAGGTATTTAGGGGTTTTCAAATACGCCGACAAGGCCTCTAACTCGCTATGTTTAGCATGCTCCTCTAATACCTCAAGCACATACTAACGATTATTCCAAGACGGGCGCATATAGCCCAAGTCCTCTAAGGGTTTTGCTTTCTTAACTAACAATTTATAGACCCCATAAGGCTCAAAAGAATATCCCCATCTATCGTCAAGACCCTCAATAATCCACGTCAAAATGCCTTCGCTACGGTCAAGCACGTCAGTTCGAGTATCTAAGATAGCATCGGTGGACACCAGTGGTCTATGGTACTTATCTAAATAAGGACTAGCCCCATTTGCATCACTGCGCGGCAATGCATAGATTTCAAACACTTCCGGCTCAAACTCTGCTTCATATTCTGGTAGACGTACGATACTCATATAACTCTCTCCTATTTATCACATACAAGCAAATATATAACTAGTCTATAACCTAACACCATCATAATCGCTCAGCTACATCGATTCTATGTAATAGTTCTTTCGCTAGTTCTTGGGCTGTTTTGAATTCCTCATTTGAAAGCACCATGAGCACAAAGCTATCGGTTCCAATATCCATGCCTGCTAACGTATAGTTTTCCCATTTAGAATTAAGATCAGCACACCAGTCCATAATGACTTGACCTTCATCTAATGCTGCTGGGTCAATAGTTAGACCTTCACTAGTATCTAAAGACTTGTTACGTATTAATTTCTGTACATTATGAATAAAATCCTCTAATTCACATTTACAGCTTAACTCTACGGCATATCCTTTAGCTACTAATTTTTCATAGAGATTCCACCAACTATCTTCTAAGGCTTCCATGGAACGCAACTTAGCCTTGGTCATAAACGATTTAGCTTGTTTAGCATCGCCTAGCAACAACGTTGCTAACTCTGTAAATGTCAGTTTCATCTGATCGATATCTAGATACGCTACTTCTACACATGAACTACAATCAGGTACTCTGCGTTTTTTCACAAAGGCCCGCATCATCTTCACTGCATCAGGATAACTTACATCAGCCATACGATACGTCTTACCATCTATATCTAAGAATATATCTACTGCATCAGGCGTTTTTCCTACACGCGCTTTCATAGCAGTGCAACCATCGATGGCATGAGGTGGATACAATTCTATATACATGAAAAACCCATCATGCATAGCCTTTAGGGTATTATCTATTCCTACTATATTAAAACCATTTCGATTATAATCAGGGCACCTCAAACGCCATTCTTCGTAATCATCAAATAGTTTTTCTTGAATCCAATTGTAAATACTCATATATACTCACTTTATTTACTATATTTTATAATTCCAGCTTATTTACAAAAAAATAAATCACTAATTTCTTTATACTCTGTTTCAAATAGACTACGATTAAACAAACTTTGTATAAATTGGCGCTCTTTCTCCAGTAAATTTATAGATCCACTATCCTCTAGCAATAAAACTTCAATTTCATCGTAATCATCCATTCCCCATATTTGATTATCTTTAACTATATGATAGCATAAGGGCTTCTCAAATATATTAGTAATAGCACTAGATTGCGTATAAACTATAACATTATCAATATTTGAACATTTTTTATTAAGATAGTCTAACAAAGAGTGAAATTCTTCTGTTGATAAGCCTTGTTCAGGTAAATCTAATAGGAGTAGCTTCTTCTTTCCTATATCTAGTTCAGCAAACAAATCTACCAGCATATATTTCAAATCATACTGCGATCGTTCATCAAACGTACCATATATTTCCATATCATTAGATAGTACATCTATAATCTTACTAAAACTCCAAAAATCATTCATATTACTCTCGCATATTAAATTATAACGAGATAACAATTCATTAATTGGCAAAAGTATTACAGAATTCAACTGATTAAAGCATTTTTCCCGTTCAGATATTGAAACTTCTTTATAGATTTTCTCAGTTATCTTACCCAATAAACTCTTTTTTGCAATCTTAAAAAGCTCTGTTGAATCTACTCTTGAAGGAATATATAAAATTTCAAACTCATCATCTCTACATACACTATTATTAAGATTCAATGTATTAAATGGGTATTGTTGGGAGAATCTCCTTTTATCAAAATATCGTTCTATAAAATCAAATATAACCGGCATAGTCCTAAAATCATCTTGTGGCACTACAATTGTTATAGCCTGTAAATTAATATGGACTGGTTCTAAAAGTCTATATCCTGATAATACCAATTCACCATTCATAGACGCCTCCTAGAAAATGATAGTTTTATCAATCGTTAACTTCTCTTCGATAATTTGTTTCTTTCCAGTTAATAGTTTCATACCTTGATACTGCTTCTCTGTAACTTGCAAAACATATACAGCTCCATCTGGCGGTAAATAGCGCTTAATATATTCAATATGAGACTTTATACTATCCCGATTAGGCATAATCTTACAATAAATAGAATACTGAATCATAAAATACCCTTGCCGTATCAAAAACTTCCTAAACTGAGTGTAATGACGAACTGCAACAGTATCATCCATAGGTAAATCAAACATTATTAATACTCTCACCATTCTGTACCTATTCATTTCACACACCAATATCATATATCTAATAATGGTAAATCTAATACTTCATTATCATCAGTCATACATCTAACGAGACTATCTGCAAATCTATTCATTGAATCTGCTATTGAGTAAGATATATTTTGATGACGTACTGTACGCTCAGAAAGCATAGTAATTAAATTAAGTTTTATATCTCTTGAAAACAAAACTTCAGGCACATAAATACAAGAATAGACCCAATCATCTATGATGGGCCTATATATTTCCATGCAATCATCAACGAGATTAAAGTGATTATATATATTATGATGTTTTATCCCTATTGATAATATAAGTCCTTTAGCAGCTAATGCTCTTGCCATAAGGGCTCTAATAATAGAGTATCCATAATTCAAAGCATTATTGATAGGATCCCCCTCTTCTCTATCACGTATAAAATCAATACCAAATAAAGCTTTAAAATAAACTTTTGCAGCAATACCTTCATGATTTTCCGTATCAAACGGCTGAATTGTATCTCTTAAAGATTCCATTATCTCAATTGTATCTAATGACAATGAATAATGATCTAAAACAAACATTTGATTATTTATCTTACGTTCAATAATTGCTTTCCACAAATCACCTGGTCTAGATGGATTCATATTCAGTTGTATTTCTTGATTTTTAAATGTTACATAATTTCCTGCTATAGGATTCATAACAACAGACGGTAATCCATTCTTTTCACAAATGATTACACAAATTTGATAGCGACTCATCTTACATAATAGTTGCGTTGTAACATTTAATTTATAGTTATTAAAAATAACTATACTAATATCTTGTAAGGGGACTAAATAGTCCCCTTCAAGCATTTTTATTTTTAAGTTGTCTAAATGTAATGAAACTTGCTGACTCTGTTCAATAATAATTGTTCGCCAACCCATAATGTGCACTCCCTGCAACATTAAATCGTAACATCAAACTCTAATTTTTCATCTGTAACTTTATATTTATTACCTAATACATCTATATTATATCTAGTTAAGTTCTTAATAGAGGTTTTTATTGATAATCGCACTTGTTTATTTGTAGGTCTATCTATAAAAGAAATTTCTACTTTATGTTCTTTCTCACTATTCATACATTTGAATATACAACTTAAAACTTCACCTTTATATTCATAAGATATGAAATCTCCTCTATAAAGAGAGGTAACAAACTTAGCATCCTCCGAGATATTCTGATTTTTTTTAGCCTTATAATACTGGCTTTGATTAATTAAATACTTCCCATTTATAAACTGAACCATATCATATGGTACATTTAATACTAAATAATTTTTTCCTTCTTGATAGATATCTGTACGCAAACTCTTTATCTTCAAAAATACTGATTTATTATTCCCCTGCTGTTTTGTATTAACACGATGAGAACCTAACTGCTTTTCTCGGAATTTAACCGATTCAATAATTGGTCCATTTCCTTTTTTTGAATACTTACGAATTGGTCCATGATCTTCTTTATAGGCTGCAAATGGGTTAGATTCTTCCACATATTGTTCTACAATCTTGAGAAAAATCTCAAAAGTTTTATAATCATGATGATACATCAACAACTTATCAGGAGACTCTAAAATCATTTTTTTTAGTTTACTGCCAGAATTACCAGTTCCAGTATTATAAATATCGCTATATTTAGTGATAATATAGGTTACTTCTTTATTATCTTCAACAAAGCTTCGAGTCGCTTTTATCTGTTGATCATATAAAGCTCTATTAGGTTTACGATCCACCTTATGAGAATATAACGGTTCTATACTTTCAATACATTTTAAGAACTGAATATAGTTAGATACATTCTCTGATTTATCAAATAATTCTTGTTCTAATACCTCGCCCGTTTCAGAATTTATAATATTGCCATCTACCTCTACAATAGAATCCTTATTGTTCAAACTTTCAGAAAAGGCACCTATTTTCGAGAAAAATTTCATCAGTTTCGTATTTGCAAAACCAGCAATAATCATAGCATCTTGCGCATGATGGGCATATGTCTCTTCTCTATTTTTTGATAGATACGCTTTTTTTCTAAAATAACTTGTTGCAGAACCGTTTATAACTTTAACCTTGGTATTTATATTATGGTAATCAAAAAAGGATTTTAATAAATTGTAGGTTTCACGAGATGCATAACGTGTATCGACCAAATTGCGATCAATAAATCCTTTCATATCTTCAACTGGATTTCCAAGATATAGTAAATTTCTCTTTTTAGCATTACTAAAACTCAAGTTTTTAGTAACATATTCTTTGAATCTTTCAAAGGTTATTTTTGCTTTACCACTACTGAAATATTGGAATGGTGACCGTTGTCCTTTCGCTTGATTTTCTCCTTGATAGACAAGCACTTTATTAGACTGAGCATCACTTAGAGATATAGATAATGGAATAATATGATCAACTTCTAAAAGGCCGGCTTTAAACACATCAGATAACTCTATAGGCGCTAAAGAATATGCACATTTAAAATCCTGCTCTAACAGTAAATTAATACGTTCAAACTCTGCACTTGTAAGTTTCCTGTTTTTAACAAGTTCCATAATTTTATAACGTTTTTCTTCATTGGCCTTCTGAATTTTCTTAATCAGATCTTTCTTCTCTTGACTATTCTTTTCTCGTGCTAATTCAACTACTACATCACTAAACTCAGTATCATCACCATTTTGGGTTTTAAGATATTTACGCAATGCATTAAATACCTTAATGGTTTCATTAATAGAGCGTTTAACAACAGGTGATACAATCCAATCAGATAAATTAGCACTTAACTGATAATTTTGAGAAAATTTATGATTATATGGTTTTATGCCTGCCTCCGTAAATAATTCCATTTGATTCTTACTAGTTTTCAATAAATCATCTAGAATTAAATTAATAGCCTTAAATGATAAAGAATGATATGTAGTAAAGCCCCCCGATTTTGCAATTTCTTTGGCTAAACTAGTAGATAAATTTAAATCATCTACTAATTTTCTTTCACGCACATCTATACTTTTTTCTTTAGTTAGAATCTCAGATATATCATCTACTAACTGTTTTTTACCTTCAATTGCATCTTCTTCGCTTACAGACTTTGCGATTTTTAATAACTCATTGTATCCTTCAAATTTTGTAAAAATTGGTTTTTCCGACTTATCTATTCTAAAACCAAAAATATCTTCCTTTTTAGCACTGCATACTTTTGCAATAGCAGGAATCGTTACCGATTTACCTTTATTTACATATTCACTAATCAGCTCTTGTTTCTGAACTTCAGTTATCTTCACACCTTGAATCGTTAAATTATTTAGATCATTTAACAAATTAAATAAGCATGCACTATAGCTCCATTTAGGTGCTCTTAATTCATCAGGAAAATACGTACACGTACCACGCATTTTATCAATCAAATTAATCTTAATGACATTGCCACTTTCATCTAATTGGTAACTCCCATAAGGTGTGGGGCTTTTATAACTACCAGGCCCCTCATAATATTCACGTTTAGAATCATATATACATAAAACCTCATCCATTATCCCTTTTAATTTTGGATAAAATGATGATTGAACTTCAAGAAGTTTAATTAATTCACTACGATATGATCCATGAGTAAATTTATTTTCAATGCCTCGTACTTTTCCCGTAGTATTCAACTTTTCTAATTGAACATGGCAAGGATATATTCCATCTTTAAGCTTATTCTCATTAGTTCGAATAATATCTGCTGAACTCTGGTTACTTCCGTCCTCAGTCGCAAGATCCTCTGGACTTAAATAAAATATACCTCTATGTTTAGCCAATTGAATGATTGCAGCAATCAATTCATCAGGCGAAAGCTTATTACTAAGTCCTCTAACTCTAATTTCATAGAGATTTGTATAAAATTGATCTCCACTCACACCTAGTGCACTCGACAAGAGTTCTTTTAGTCGATCCAATCTATGACGGTTCCGCCTCATACTTCTACGAATACTTCTGAACCCTCTGCGTGCTACATTCTCTTCTGCCGTACCCTCACGAAATAGTCTTACCCCACTAATTAGGACATTATAATTTTCATCAATTATTGCATAACCAACAGAAGCAACCCCGATATCTAATCCTAGTATATATCCCATATATACCCTCCCCTAAAAATTATTAATCCTATTTAATACATAAAATTATAATAATTAGAAAATTATTCTCTTCTATTATTCTAAATTTATCATAAGCAACGATCACAAAGTACTAAACCTCTGTGTACATGGACGTTCTTAATGGTATTTTTTAGCGAAAAATTACAGAGTACTAAAACAAAAAAACCACCTACCTAGCTCTGTGCTAAATTTTATCATAGCGAAAAATTACAGAGTACTAAAACAATGTGAGCAATGATGTTGTAAGCATGATGGTTTTATCATAGCGAAAAATTACAGAGTACTAAAACATGGGCCGCCGCCTAAAGTTACAACTTGATGTTTTATCATAGCGAAAAATTACAGAGTACTAAAACCATTCACTTCAATATCTGTTGATGTGGTGAGTTTTATCATAGCGAAAAATTACAGAGTACTAAAACACAAGATATAATCTTCTAGATTTTCATAGAGTTTTATCATAGCGAAAAATTACAGAGTACTAAAACTTACGATTGCACCAACATTCGGCGAATTGAGTTTTATCATAGCGAAAAATTACAGAGTACTAAAACATGCAGGGCAATCTTCACATTCTTCTTTTTGTTTTATCATAGCGAAAAATTACAGAGTACTAAAACATGGTATTCGCAAAGTCAAAGATGGCGAACGTTTTATCATAGCGAAAAATTACAGAGTACTAAAACACTGGTTATAGTTGCTTTATCTGGTATAGAGTTTTATCATAGCGAAAAATTACAGAGTACTAAAACACTCATCGGCGGTAGATGCTATAGCGTTCGGTTTTATCATAGCGAAAAATTACAGAGTACTAAAACTATTCTATGAGCCAACTGAATAATGCGGATGTTTTATCATAGCGAAAAATTACAGAGTACTAAAACTATATGCGCTATCCATAATAAAGCTTGATAGTTTTATCATAGCGAAAAATTACAGAGTACTAAAACTACAAAAACCCTGGTAAATAATTAGTAATTGTTTTATCATAGCGAAAAATTACAGAGTACTAAAACTATATCAATCTCTATTTCTGCATCCAACTTGTTTTATCATAGCGAAAAATTACAGAGTACTAAAACTACACCGGGCACTATCTCGAAGGGCTCTTGGTTTTATCATAGCGAAAAATTACAGAGTACTAAAACACCTATTGAGTCCTGGGATGAGTTCGAAGGTTTTATCATAGCGAAAAATTACAGAGTACTAAAACAAAGTTTATCACGAGCAGCATCTGTACCGCGTTTTATCATAGCGAAAAATTACAGAGTACTAAAACCCCAACAACGAAGTTAAGCACTTTTGTAGCCTTTCGCTATAATAAATCAATAAACAAAAAGAGCACAGATCATAAGACCCGTGCTCAAAATTTCACACAAAAAACATTAGTAATATGTACTACTAACTCAATTTACATATACTATTGTTAATAACTACTTAAAAGTAGTGATTTCGACATAAAGTCTTATTTTAGTAGATTCTGTAACCTTTCGCTATGGTAAAATCTAATTACATAATATATCAGCATTACTTATATGTCAAGCTTTTCTAATTTTTATTCATCAATCAGTTTTAATTTTTACTAAATAACCATAATTACTCAACTATTATCTTGATAAAAAGATAGTTTTAATATGATTAAAATAGGAAAAGGACACAATAAATTGTGTCCTTTGATTTCGGCATAAGGCCCTACCTTAATAGATTCTCACGAGTATTAAGGCGAAACTGCAGCTCTATCCTTCTGGTGCGCCTAGAGGGAATCGAACCCCCAACCTACAGTTTAGGAAACTGACGCTCTCTCCGGTTGAGCTATAGACGCATGTATACTTTATTATATCGTTTTTAATAAAGTATACGCAAGACATCCTTATTATTGTAGGTATTGGTTATTCACTTGTTTTTGTTCTTCTGGGCTTAGGTTTTGATAGCCTTTCGCTAAAGAACTTACCCAGGATCCATAGGCAGGGTTTGGGAATACGACAAAGGTAGTACCAAAGTCCTCTTTATGATTGTCGATGATGGCATTTCTTTCAGCTAAGGTCTTACCTTTTGTGCCAATAGGGAAATCACCGGCGTTATCGCCCATGTATACAACGACATAATATTTTTTAGCAATCATATCAAAGCGTGGTTGTTTGTCTGAGTCTTTTTCGAATAGTAGTACATGATCTTTATCGACAGATGGGAATCCTAGTTCTTTAAAATTCTGTATCGTTACGTCAAGGTTTACAGGTGCGTAGCGGTTTGAAACATAGAAGATTTCTACCCCTTGTTTATGTACTTCATTTAGGAATTCAACGGCTCCAGGCATGGCTTGCGATTTTCCTTGATGCACGGCTTGACGCCACCAAGGAGCATCAAAACGACCATTACCATTTACAATGCTTTCACCCATCAACTTGGTATTATCCACTACAGTTTCGTCCGCATCAAGAACGATAGCTAAAGGTTTTCTTTGATGAGATGGATCAGTAACGGCCATCTTAACGGCATTCATTGCCACATTGTACCCTTGATACGCCAACGCTCTGTACTCTGCAGAGGTGCGCATCCATAGCAAGCCCATCGTTTCAGTTTCGGCTTGGTACTGTTGTTTTTGCTTGAGGGCTTCCTGTGCCGCTACATCATTAGCTACTACATTATTAGCTACTGCATTATTAGCTACTATATGATTTGCTGTAGCACTAACTTTATCATTCTTAGCTGCTGTAACAGGCTGAACCGGTTGAGCCTGCATTACAATATCTGAGGGAACAAAGTTATTTGCTTTCACCGTCGCTGGAGAATTCGCCTGTACTACGGATCCAAGACAAAGACTTCCTCCCATGCAAGCCACCATCACATACCATGCCAAACTACTAGATTTCATAACTGCCTCCTATTCACATGTAACATTTCGTGCAAATTCAACACATCATATAATTCTACATAGTTATACTAAAATCCTTTTAAAATTTGTATATTTCTGAAAGTAAAAAAGAGCCTATGCACCATACCATAAATCGATTCGATTCAGGTAGTTGCTTAGGCTCTTTTAGGAGTTAATAAGTACGGTTTTAAATCTATCTATGCAAAAACTATGCTATAATACAGCTATTGATGGTATTAGAGATTTCTTACTAAAGAGAGGTATATGTAATGAAACTATGTAAACGATCAATTATTGCCAGTTCACTATTAGCTGTATTAGCTATATCATCTGCATATGCAGCTGCCCCTGTACAATCTACTGAAAACACAGATACTGCTACGGTTGATATGGATTACTCCAATTTTCCAGAGCTGAAAAAATCTATCGAAAGTGCAACACCAGCTATGATCCAATCTGCTCTTGCTGCTTCTAAGGGAAAACCTACTAAAGATAAGCCCATCTATTCAACAGTCACTATGACCGGTAACCGTGTTGTATCCGTAAAGACCTACAAAACTAAAGAAGAACAGGAAAAGGCCATGTTAAAGGAGCGCGAACGCTTAGACAAGGTCAGTGCAGAACGTCGTGCTAAACGAAAAAATGAAACTCGCGCGGATATGCTAAAAGGTTTAAAAGCAATACCTATATATCCACCTGTTAATGAAACACGAGCATTACAAAGCGAAATGTTCTCTCAACCATTTGGGAGACAACTCGATTTACGTTTAGTAGAGGCCTACACACAAGATTATGACAAGGCCAAACCCGGCGATATTTATGTCTATGCAGATTATGTAGACTATACATCTAAGCAGCTATTAGGTGAAAAAGATGGTACTACTGCTATTTCAGCCATGATTCTACGTACAATCATGAGAAAAGACGAAAACAAAGCTTTCAGCATCGATGTAAATGCATACTTCATAAATCCAACAACACATACGATTTCCATAAGTCGTTCTGAAGATGTAAAGGGCATCGATATCAAGAAAAGTGAAATAGCTGAAACCGTATTTAAACTACCGACACACCAGCTACAACCGGGTGATCCACAATATGAAATTGCTAAGCTTATGTATCAAGACCTAACAAGTAAAAAATTTGATTAGTAATATTTAAATACACTCTCCACAACAAAAGCCCCTCCTTACTATGAGCTACATAGCAAGGAGGGGCTTCGTGTTAGTTTAAGGAAGTTCTTTTATCGCGTTAGTATTGTTTAGATAAACTATTTTAATATTGTTTAAATAGTATCATTAATCTTATTTTACATCGCTAAAGTCGATGTTCATGCCCAAGGCTTTAGCAACGCCTTCACCATAAGCAGGATCACATTGGTAGCAATGTTTTGCATGACGTTCTTTGATGAAATCAGGTACACCATTCATAGCCGCTGCGGTATTATCAAACAAGGCTTGTTGTTGTTCAGGGCTCATGAGGCGGAACAATTTACCTGGTTGTGTGAAGAAGTCAGAGTCGTCTTCATAGAAGTCATATTGGTAAGCTGGACCAGATACATCGAGAGGAGGATTTTTGAATTCTGGTTGTTCAGCCCATTCACCAAAGCTATTTGGTGCGTACCCAATTGTTGACCCATGGTTTCCATCTATACGACCTTGACCATCGCGATGATAGATATTTACAGGGCATTTAGCGGCATTAACAGGGATTTGATAATAATTTGCCCCTAGACGATAGCGTTGCGCATCCGCATAGGAGAACAAACGACCTTGAAGCATTCTATCAGGAGAGAAAGATACGCCTGGAATGATAGTTGTTGGTGCAAATGCAGCTTGTTCTACATCTTGGAAATAATTTTCTGGGTTGCGATTAAGTTCCATCACACCAACTTCAATCAATGGGAATTCGTCATGATACCATACTTTAGTTAAATCGAATGGATTATACGGCATATTGTTAGCTTGTTCTTCCGTCATCACTTGGATGCATAATTTCCATTTCGGGAAATCGCCTCTTTCAATAGCCTCAAAGAGGTCACGTTGGTGACTTTCACGGTCACTAGCTACCACATTAGCCGCCTCAGCATCAGAAAGATTTTCAATCGGCTGTTGGCAAACCCAATGGAATTTTACCCATACGCGCTCATCGTTTTCGTTGATAAGGCTGTATGTATGACTGCCAAAACCATGCATTGTACGGTAAGATTTAGGAATACCACGGTCACTCATAACGATTGTTACTTGGTGGATTGCCTCTGGCAAGCTAGTCCAAAAATCCCAGTTTGCTGTCGCATCGCGAAGATTTGTTTTCGGATTACGTTTTACAGCGCGGTTCAAATCAGGGAATTGCAATGGATCGCGAATAAAGAATACAGGTGTATTGTTACCTACGAGGTCCCAGTTTCCTTCTTCTGTATAGAATTTTACGGCAAAGCCACGAATATCGCGTTCTGCATCGGCCGCACCACGCTCCCCGGCAACTGTGGAGAAACGCACGAATAACGGCGTTTGCTTGCCTACTTCAGAGAAAATTTTTGCTTTCGTATATTTTGTAATGTCATTGGTTACTGTGAAAGTACCAAATGCACCGGATCCTTTAGCATGCATACGGCGTTCAGGAATCACTTCGCGCTCAAAATGAGCTAATTTCTCCATGAGCCAAACATCTTGCATCAATACAGGACCACGTTTACCTGCTGTAGCAGAGTTGCGATTATCTGGTACGGGAGCACCAAAGGCTGTTGTTAGTTTCTTTTCATTATTCATGTTACAAACTCCTACTTAGAGATCAAAATGAAAGTAATTTACTTTACATAATTTTTAAATCATACATCTTAATTACGATAAAAATTATTAATTGATAATTATTATCCATTAATATGTAATTAGAATATCACAAATTTTTTAACATAACAACCCTAAACTTTTACAAATCTTGTATACACGATATCATTTATAATTTTAAAATGAGAATTTCAATGCTATATATTTAAAACCTATTAAGATATACCTACAAAAATACGCAAAACAAAAAACACCTTGTTTCTACTAACTTGTAGATCACAAGGTGTTTTCATTCAATTTATGCCGGACGGCTCCAGTCAACTTGTACGTCGATAGCTTCCCACATACGTGTTAAAGCTAACTTAAGGTTATCCAAAGATTCTAATGGTTTTACGGTCAACCGTTCATACGTATCAAGACCTGTAGCATGCTCAATAGCATGTTCATTATTTAAGTAAGCGATTACCTTATCAACCCACTCTTGTTCAGGTAAATCTACGGACACTGTTTTTGTTTCTGTATCATAAGATAAGAAACCATTACTGTTTACGCCATAATGGATGGCCACACGAAATAAACTCATATCTATACCTCTCTTGCGGTAATTTATTAACACTACACCCATATTGTAACATGAACAATTATATTAGCGAAAGTATTCAATATAAACTTTATAAGTCCTTTTTGATGGTCTTTTTAGGTCCTTCAATAGATGCGTGTGTATCTGCAATTATAGACCGATTAGCTGCTTTAGTCGAGCCTGCATCAACTTTAGTAGATACCCCATCCTCTTGACCAAGCTGTGCATCTACGGCCGCTTTCAACTCTGACCGTTTTCTGCGTATTCCATTGTCTCCGTGAAAGCGCTGCCATAATGCGCCACTCATAACAGCAGTCTCACCAAATTTAGACTCTAACGAATCTAACACACTAGCAAGCTTGTCCTCTGTTTCATCCTGTGGGGAATCAAAGAGACTATCCTGCATAGGAACCTCCTCATCGAGGCCACTCACAGTAAGACCTAATAGTCGTATAGGGCCAGGCGGATCCATACAGGTAATCCCTTTAGAACTACTACATTTAAAATTCGTAGACTTTACCTTTGTAGTGGCCCCTAACGGTTCCGTATCTTTCTTAGACTCTTTAGGCCGCTTACTCGTCTTATCCTGCATCAATTTATTCCACAAGATCAATGCTGTTTCGAAAAATACATGTTCCTGGTCTGATGGTGTATCTAGCCGCTTCTGCCGTGATACGGTGGTAAAATCATCATACCGAACCTTAATAGATACAGTATGTCCATGAAGGTTACGCCTCCGAAGCCGTTTCGATAGACGGTTTGCAAAGTACCTAAATTCTAATTCAATAGCACGGCCATCGGTGAGGTCTTCTTCGTAAGTTTCCTCAGCTCCAATTGATTGTATCTTGCGATCTGTTTCAACAGGTCTATCGTCGATACCATTCGCCAGTTCCCATATGCGCTTTGCCTGATTACCCACGAGAGGAATTAAACTACTTTCATCAGGCAAAGACTGAATATGACGCATCAGGTGAAAGCCACCGGCTTTCAAAATTTTCTCTGTCCGAGGACCAACACCCCAAATACGTTTAATAGGCAAAGGAGCCAGCACCTTTCTTTCACGACCGTATGGGATGACCACAAGACCATCAGGTTTATCTAAATCAGAGGCCAATTTAGCAAGAAATTTATTGGGTGCTAAGCCTGCAGAAATAATAAGTCCTGTTTTCTCGAATACACGATCTTTAATGGCTCGTCCTAGCTCTTTGGGGCCGCTATACATGGTGGACATGCCGCTCACTTCAAGAAAGGCTTCATCAATAGATAAAGGCTCAATATAAGGGGTAAATTCTTTCATAATGGAAAAAATTTGGTTCGACACCTCTTTATAGCGATCCATTCGAGGATATACATAAATCCCATCAGGACAGAGTTTCTTAGCCCTCGATATTGGCATCGCAGAGTGAACACCAAATTTTCGGGCCTCATAGGAACAGGTAGCTACGACACCACGTGAAGAAAGACCACCCACGATTACGGGGTGGCCTTTATACTCTGGATGATCCAGTTGTTCTATGGACGCGAAGAATGCATCCATATCAACATGCATAATCCAACGTCTCATTGTTACGCTTCTTTTTCGTGCTCAGAAATGCGGCAGTATTTAATTTGCGCGCAAATGCACTCATCTTTAGTTTTGTATAATTGAGGGAGAATATCTAAAATATCTGCAAATGTAGCTTCATTAATGGAGTAACGCGTCCATAAACCATTACGTTGAGAGTTAACTACACCTGCATCAATTAAGATTTTCATGTGGTAACTCAACGTAGATTGAGACAAATTGAAGCTCGCTAAAATATCGGCTGCACATAATTCATTGCAAGACAACATATCGATGATGTGTAATCTTGTTTCATCGCTTAATGCCTTAAAAATCGTCGCTAAACGTTCGTAAGAAACTTCAACCATATCTTTAACTCCTCAGATCCTTATCAAAAAATATCAATCTACTTCTTGGTACTATTATATACTATTTCTTAATGTAAATCTATTTTTTTCTTTATATTTGTATCTTAATAATTTATTATGAATACAAAAAAATTATAGATAAGTAAATTTCGCCTAATTATAAACTAATTTAAGCACGTAGCTATTTGTATAAAATGAATATTTTAAACAATTTTTCATTTGATAGGTTTATTTGAATATACATTTTTCTGTATATATAACAATTACACTCTATTATTTGTTATATATTTCTCGATATGCTCACACTTTAATAACTATAAAGCATACTTCGATATACCGCACTACTGTAGCAACCTAAAGGATTAGATATAGAGGATCCACGTTTGTATTCTGCATCCATTCAATACAAAAGACCCCTCTGTGAGGGGTCTAATCTGTATAATTCTATAAATCGATTGCATAGCGAAAAATGTTAAAATATATAACACTCTATCAATGCTACCAAATGCAAATTTTCTATTATATCAAATTAGTATAGCTTAGAATACATTTACTAGATCGATAGTTTGGCTGCGGTTAGGACCAACAGATACAATGCCTAAAGGCACGCCTGTTACTTCTGCAATACGTTCTACATATTTACGAGCATTTTCAGGCAATTTATCATATTCACGGATACCAGAAATATCTGTTTCCCAACCTGGCAATGTTTCGTAAACTGCTTCGCAGGCTTCAAGATCTTTTAAGTTAGCTGGAAACCCTTCTACGTCTTTACCATTCAATTTGTAACCTACGCAGATCTTCAATTCTTTAAAGGTATCAAGAATATCCAACCGTGTAATAGCTAAGTAATCAAGGCTATTAAGACCTGCTGCGTATTTTACAACCATGAGGTCTAACCAACCACAACGACGAGGACGACCCGTTACAGTACCGAACTCATGACCAAGTTCACGGAGATTATCCCCAGTTTCGTTAAGAAGCTCTGTAGGGAATGGACCTGCACCAACACGTGTTGCATACGCTTTTACAACGCCAAAGATGTTTTTCAAGTAGTTAGGCCCCACACCAGCGCCTGTGGAAGCGCCACCTGCGATTGGATGAGAGGATGTTACAAATGGATAAGTACCATGATCAAGGTCGAGCATAGTAGCTTGAGCACCTTCGAACAATACCTTTTTATCCTCTTTTACAGCTTTAAGAACAGCCGCATTAGTATCTGTTACATAAGGTTTCAAGGCTTCAGCGTATTTGATGTAATCCGCTAAGATTTCATCGTAGCTAACAGGTTCAGCATCGTATACCTTAGTAAGCATTTTATTTTTGAACTCTACATTGTACGCTAATTTTTGTTTAAATGTTTCCATATCATACAAATCGCAGATACGGATACCAATACGATTGATTTTATCAGCGTAGCAAGGACCAATACCATTTTTAGTAGTACCGATTTTAGCATCCCCTTTAGATGCTTCTTCCGCAGTATCTAGAGCGATATGGTATGGCATGATTACATGTGCACGATTGGAAACTTGAAGGGATTTAGCAGATCTGCCTTGCTTTTCAAGACCTTCAATTTCTTGTAGCAGAACTTTAGGGTCGATAACAACACCAGTACCCACGATATTTTGTTTGTTATCGTATAAGATACCACTTGGTAAAAGGCGAAGTGCAAACGCTTTATCATCAACTACAACAGTATGACCCGCGTTATTACCACCTTGACTGCGCACCACAACATCCGCACGTTCTGCGATCCAGTCAACAATTTTACCTTTCCCCTCGTCACCCCATTGAGTGCCGATAACCATACTAGTTGCCATATCTATATCCTCCATATGAAAGTCTAAATAATTCAATATCATTATACAACAATGTTCGGATTCTGTGAAAGTATTTATACAAATTCAATCTTTAGTTTCTTTCCAAATGCATGCGCTATTTTCTGTAAAGTTTTTAAGGATGGATTGCCATCACGTCTTTAATATGGCTCTATTACTCTATTACAGAGATGTCATTTTGGTTCTTTTAACCAAAAACTCATCAATAAGCCTATAACACCTACCGGTATCAAGGTCATCAATGCCGTTTGTACGTCATAGATATCTGCTAGATGTCCTACATAAGGTGCCACAAGGCCCCCTAAGGTAATCCCAAGACCTAGCGTAATACCTGATGCAAAGCCTGCATTTTTTGCAAGGTATTTTTGACCTAGTACCGTAATTGGTCCGTATTGTGAGAATACACCAAAAGCCATCGGTATCATAGCACCAAAGAAGCCCCATATATTAGGTACAAAGATAAATACAAGTACAGATGGCAAGAAGATAAGATACCCTAAGCGCACGGTTTTTAGGAAGCCCAAACGGTCAGATAAGGCACCACCCATATAGGTAAGGACTGCCCCCATCGTGAAGTACGCAGTAAGGGCCAAACTAGATGCACCGGCTTCACCATTAATAACAGTAATATACAAAATAGGAATAAAGATAGCCAATACAGAGAAGAGTATAGATCGAGAAGCAATCACAAAAAATAACTTACCGAAACTCACCCAATCATTTGTACCGGTACTAAGAACCTTAGCACGGCTTTCACGGTTACCAGTATCAGCAGAATCAGCAATATCAGTATCATCGGTAGCTTCACCCTCACCCATAAAGGCATAGAGATATAACAATACACCAAGTAGCGCGATAAGCGTAAATACCCAAAGGAATTGTCCCCCAAAGACGTAAACACCACCAGCAATAAAGGGTCCCAACGCAAAGCCCGCACTGCCGCCGACTGCAAAGCGGCCCATGGCGTTACCGATTTCATGAGATTGCGTACAATTTACAAGAAGAGCCGCCTCGGGATGGAATAACGCGGCCCCTACCCCGGCCAAGAGCGACAAAGCAAGAATCATTTCGTAACTCGTAGCCAATGCCATAGCGCTAATCGACACAAGAGTCACCGTAAACCCAACGGGAATAAACCAGGGTACGCGCCACCGATCTGCCACATAGCCCAATACGGGCTGTGCCACGGAAGCCACCACGGTATTACAGAAAATGATGGAAGCCGATTGATAATAATTAAGGCCAAAGTTAGCGATAAAAAACGGTATGAGGGCCGCCAGCGAACCTTGACCAAAGTCATTAATACAGTGAAAAATAGGCGGTCCGTACTTCCGTATAATACGTTTCATATAACCTCCTAAAACAAATAGATGGTTTCCTAATGTAAGACGAATATATAAAAGCCTGCTAGAAAACTAATTTATAATTATCTGTTAAAATAATATACTTCTATCTAAAATGGCATATTGCTTTCAAAACAAAAAAGGTAGATATAGCCAACACCTACTGCATGTACCATAGGCTTGTTGGTCTATACCTACCCTAGTCTTTCATATGTTATGTGGGAAGTACCCTACAATTATAGGCCAAAGCGAGCCATGATTGTATCTACATGTCTTAGCAATTTATATGGATCGAAGCATGCATCAATTTCCTCATCAGTCATGTATTTCTTAATATTTTCATCAGCTTTTAAACCTGTTGCAAAGTCTTTGCCTTCAAGCCAGCGTTCCATAGCATGTTTTTGAACCCAACGGTATGCTTCGTCACGTACCGCACCTTTATCTACAAGGTGTGTCAAAATTGTTTGGCTAAATACGAGTCCCCCTGTGAGGTTAAGATTTTTAAGCATGGTTTCAGGGTATACCAACAATTTATCAATGGTGCGAATTGTTAGGTGCAACATATAATTTAATGCGATTGTCGCATCCGGCAAGATCACACGTTCCACGGAGCTGTGAGAAATATCGCGTTCATGCCACAATGCTTGATCTTCGTAAGCAGATTGTGCATAGCCACGAAGCAAGCGAGCCATACCGCAAATTCTTTCACATGTGATAGGGTTGCGTTTATGAGGCATCGCAGAGGAACCCTTTTGTTTAGGGCTGAAATATTCTTCTGCTTCGCGTACCTCTGTACGTTGTAAGTGACGGATTTCCAATGCGATTTTGTCTAATGTACCGCCTACAACAGCGATGGTAGACAACAACTCAGCATGGCGGTCACGTTGCACCACTTGCGTAGCAATTTTAACAGGCTCAAGGCCTAATTTTTCACACACATATTGTTCTACGAATGGATCGATATTGGAGTATGTACCAACAGCGCCAGACAATTTACCAACGGCAACGCTTTTACGCGCATGCTCCATGCGTTCAATATCACGTTCTACCTCTGCCATCCACAACGCCAATTTCAAACCGAATGTAGTTGGTTCGCCGTGGATGCCGTGGGTACGACCGATCATAGGAGTATATTTGAACTCAGCTGCACGACGACGCAATACTTCGTGCAAACGCTTTAAGTCACCAATTAAGATATCGCAGGCTTGTTTCATCATGTACCCAAGCGCCGTATCTTTCACATCTGTAGAGGTAAGGCCAAGATGGATGTATTTAGCCGCTTCAGGACCTACGTATTCGCCCACTGCTGTTACGAAGGAAATGATATCATGGTTCGTTTCCTTTTCGATTTCATGAATGCGCTCAACGTCGAAATTTCCCTTTTCCCGGATTGTTTTCGCCGCTTCTTTAGGAATAACGCCCAACTCAGCTTGTGCCTCAGATGCGAGGGTCTCCACCAATAACATTGTGTCGAATTCGTTGCGTTCGCTCCAAATATGGCCCATTTCTTCTCGTGTATAACGTGGTATCATGATGTCTCCTTTGCATGATAAAAGCTAGATTTATAGGATTATTGTACCATATGTGAAAGCTCCATTCAACGAACGGAGCTAAATTTTCCGAATGATAATTATATTAATTTTACTTATCGTTCGTGTTTATTAAATTAATTATCACTTTAACGATTTTCTTTAAGACTTTGCTTGAGATTATATACCTCTATCCCTTCATTGATACGTTGTATTCGCTTAATCATTTTTGGATGAGTAATAAACAAGCGACTGAAAAATCCTGTACTTTCACAATCATATAATTCACCATTCTCTAGAATACCAATTTGTTCAGTAGCAAGTCCTAATGAAACTAGACCATCACGCAGCTCCCGCCCCAAACCAATCGAAACGGCATAGGCATCAGCAGCATACTCTCGACGACGGCTATCAAAATAATAGGTAATCCACTTCGGTAATAGAAGTACATATTTCACGATTGCAATCATAACGATAAGAATTAATTGAATAATACGTACTACGATATTAACAATTGGTATAATAGCCAGTATATTTAAAGCAAAATTTAGATATATTACAAGATTTAAAATTAATTGCCCTAGTCGATCCATAGCATAGGTAATGGTTAAATAGATAGTATCACGATGTCGTAAATGGCCTAATTCATGGGCAAGAACACCTAATAAATGCCGTTTATCTAACGAATACAAGGCTCCTGTATAAATCGTAATGTGATTTAATCCAGATGCAAAGGCATTAATTTCCTCATCTGTACGCATGCGCAATATCAGTGAGTTACGTGCTACACCGCTAAATGCACATAATTCCTCAAACAGCGGTTCAATATATTCAGATTCTTCTGCATTTGGTTTTCTTTCACCTTGCAATACATGGACAATCCAACTAAAAGGTGGCAAAAATAATCCGATGGCCACAATAATAGGCAACGCAAAGGATATAATAATATATACATCGAGCTTATCCACTAAATGTAGCGGTTTTATAAGCCAGTCCCATGAAAACGGATACACATATTGAACTACAGATTCTAAAATAGGAAAAAATACAAATACAATAATAACATTAACAATATAGGTAAGAATAACTTGAATCATAATCTCTCACTCTAATTTCTCATATAGTTATATAGTAATAAATTAATCAATACTATATCATAGCTATACATTGTGATATATAATAAACATACAGACTAAATGTACTGCGAATAATTGCTCAATCTATACACGAGCTTTATACTAATAGTAACAAACATTTCTACTATGGGGGAGGCTTTCATGGCAACTTTAAATCGTAAGGAACGCCGCGCACAGCGCAACGAATCTAATACTATAGGTATTCTATTACGTCTATTCTTTGGGCTCAGCTTTATCGGCTTGGCGGTAGTCCTTTTTGGCGAGTTTGATTATAACTTCATCTTCTCCATCTTTACGGCAGACATCATAGTATCTTTAATTTACGTAATGACGAATAAATCGCGTATTACTACATCCTTGGCAGTAAACACAAATGTACGCGTTATCATCGCATTTCTCATCATGTTGATTACCATGTTCTTCTACGCTTTTGCATTGTGGCGAGCTGATCAATTCAGCACCCCTATGCAAGTCACATTATTCATCGGCGGCGCCATCGTATATCTAGCCGTCTTCAACTCTACAAAAACGATGCTTACCAATCAAAATTAATACAATCATTTATTACAACCATAACAAAGAGGCATATCCCATACTAATGTATGTAAGATATGCCTCTTTATTGTCCTAAAACAACAGGAACTGCTAGATATACAGGTTCCCCTCTTCGATTGATAATAGAACCACTGCTTTTAACGATGCGCATTGCTTCCTCTTTGACTGGTTGCGGCACATCTTCTGCGATGAGCGGTGTATGTTCTCCTACGATGACATGTCCATTAACATCAAAGTTAACGCGCACTACAACCTTACCTGTTACGATTGACCCCTTCCCCTGTTCTTGTACAGTTCTTAAATATTCTTGGGGGTTGATATCCGACTTTTGTAAAAGCGCTTGTTGCCCTGGCGTTAGGAGCCCCCACGCAAGATCAGATAGGAAGGATAAATCACTAGCTTCGGCAAAACCATTTCCATTGGCATTCGGATCAGATGTTATATCCTTACCCATAGGAGCATTGTCAGGCTTAGAGGATTTGCCATCCTTGGAATCATTTCCACCCGTAACTACAGCTTGTTCATTATTAGTCGTTTCCGATTCTATGGCCTTTGGAACGGCCCATTCGCGACGAGCATTAGATGTAGTCTTATTGGCATTTAAATTGTGAGCACTTTCATCACCTGTATTTTCCGTTACAAGAGGATCTGCCTTAGGCGCAGGCCCTTCTGGAGTCGGAGGTTCAACCGGTGGCTTATCCTTAGGTATAGGCTCAATAGCGGTAGTTTCCGCATCACTTTCACTATCCTCAGGCAGATGAAAGCTAACCTCTGCGGCATCATAAGCCACACCGGTTCCAACGATGCCACGCAAGGAAAGCCCCATGCCAGAGATAAGCATGATGGTAATGCCTAAAGATACAATAAAAGGTTTCAGATAATGTGATTCAAACATGGAATCACTTCCGTTCCGTAGCGACGCTAATATATTTAGCACCGTTCACCTTGAGCATGTCCAAAAGCTCAATAACATCGTTATAATACACATCTTTTGAGGCGCGAATAACAAAGGCTTGTTGAGGTGCTTGTGCAACGATAGATTTGACCTCTTGCGCCAAGTGATCCGAAGAAATTTCCTGATTATCGATATACAGCGTGTGCGTTGTAGTCAAGGTAATGGTGATAGGTTCAATAGATTTCGCCGTAGACGTCGATGCAGATGGTAAATTTAGCGGAATTTGTTGCTCTGTATTCATATACAGCGTGCCTACCATGAAAAATACCAACAAAAAGAATACGATATCAATCATGGGAATAATCATGATAGTAGGCTCTTTTTTAACCCCTAATGTGCGTCGTCTCATATATCATGTTCCTCATTGTACGCATCAAGGATGTTGCCGCATTCATGTTCTAATGTCGCTACAGAATTATTGACCTTTGCTGCACAGTAACTGTGAAAGCCAAGGGCAATAATAGCCACGGTCAAACCTGTAGCCGTTGCCACCAAGGCTTCAGAAACACCGCCTGTAATAATGGTTGGAGCCCCAATATCGCCACCTACCACAGCAAACGCACGGATCATACCGAGGACCGTCCCCAGCAACCCCAACAACGGAGCCATTGTTACAACCATGCTGAGCCAACTAAGGCCTCGTTTTAAACGTTCATCGGCGTACGACACCACATCTTGAAGGCGGTTTTCCAAGCCATTATAATTCTTTGCACTGCGGATAGCACGGGCAAATAAAGAACCAAGTTCCTCTGTATCCCGTTCCAAAACACTTGGTAACATAATCCAAGATTGATTCTTCTCTAAGACCTTATTAAAACGGCGCAAGTCCTTTGTAAACTTGCGATATAGAAAGATACGTTCAATGCCAATCATCAAGGTAAACAGTAAAAAAATCACCAGCGGATACATAACAAATCCACCAGCTACAAATAAATGCGCTATACTACTCATACTAACCTCCAAAAGCCACATACCTTTAGGCTCTATCCGGGTTAATTATACCACGTTTTATCCCACCGAAAACAGATATAGAGCGTAAAACCACAACATAAATAGATATAGGATAACTTGCAAGATAAATATAGACTAATTCGCTAGATAGACATAAGCTAGCTAAAGTCCACAGGATAAAATTAAAATACAAAAAGGCTGCACTAGAAATGATATACATTCTAGTACAGCCTTTTATGCGTTCCTAAATAGATTAGTCTTTTTTAATAAAGCCTACAATGAAGCCACCTACTGACAGTGCAATGCCTAAACCGCTACAGAACATACCAATAGAATACCACAATGTGTAAGATTGGTTATTCTCAGAAATCGCCTTTGCTGCCGCTTGAGCATTTGTAGCATTTCTCGCAATTTCCAAATTAGCCGCCCCTGGATCTGGATTTAATAATAGAATCGCAATACCAATAATTAGAACGACTACACCTACAGGTAATAATAATTTTTTGTTCATTTGAATGCCCCTCTCGTAACATTAAACGATTAATAAATAATATAACTTAATTATACACTGATTTTTGCATTTTAAAAAGATGAACTTATATATTAATCATCTTTTATTAGACAATTAATAGCAAATAATTAGTCGCAATTAGTTATTATGACATAGAAAAAGGCATAGTATGCAACTACTATTGGTCCAAATCCAACAGTGAACATTGATACTATGCCTTTTACAAATACATCTGTAGTTATATCGAAATGCATACGATTGCTAGTGGAGTGCGTATTAAGATAAGTTATGCCGGCTTATCTAATATATATTTAGCAATACGATTATATTTAATAATACAATATGTATTTACCGATCTACTTATTGTAAAGACTTATCGAAAACGCCAATAAGTTCTTCAACGGCTTGAGATTCGCTCATTTCACCGTCTAAGACAGCGGCTTCGACTTCGCCCATGCGACCTTGAATGACTACATTGTTAAAGAATAGGTTGTGCAAGTGTTCGTCAATCATATCGCGTACCCAACGGAGGGATTGTTCTTGACGACGTTTTAAGAAGACCCCATTTTCTTTGCCTTGTTCAGTAAACTCTTGGATAACATCCCACAATTCATCGAGGCCATCCTTTGTAACAGCTGAACATGTATAGGCTTGAGTCTTCCATTTTTCCGTAGCTGGACGGATATAATGTAACATCCGATCGTAATCACTACGAGCAATGAGTGCTCGTTTGAGATTATCTCCATCAGCCTTGTTGACCACAATAGCATCAGCAAGTTCCATAACGCCTTTTTTGATGCCTTGCAATTCATCGCCTGCCCCCGTTAAAACGATGAGCATAAAGAAGTCTACCATGGAACGCACGGTAACTTCGCTTTGCCCAACCCCAACGGTTTCAACGAGAATAATATCGTACCCAGCAGCCTCACAAAGTAGCATAGTTTCTCTACTTTTACGAGCCACACCGCCTAGTGTACCACCAGCTGGCGATGGACGAATATAAGCCTCTGGGTGTTTCGTCAACGTTTCCATCCGCGTTTTATCACCCAAGATACTGCCTTTTGTGACTTGGCTCGTAGGGTCTACAGCCAGTACGGCAACCTTGTAACCCGCTTCAATGAGCATGTTACCGAAGGCTTCAATAAACGTACTTTTACCAGCCCCAGGCACACCAGTAATACCGATGCGCAATGCCTTGCCCGTGCGAGGCAATACGGCTTGCAACACCTGTTGAGCTAGTTTGAAATGGTCCTTATTATTACTTTCTACTAATGTGATAGCCCGTGAAAGTATAACGCGGTCCCCCTGCTCGATACCGCGTACATAATCAGCGACAGTCAATTTCTTTCGCCGCTGTACGGGACGTACCGCTGGAGCCAGATGAGCTGAACTAGATAAGAGGCCGTCATGCATTTCCTTGACGCCTTTCATTACGTGACACGCGTAAGTATCATCTTTCTTCGCTTCTTCTGGCACCCAGTCGGGACGATAGGTACTACCCTCGGTGCTTGCGTTTTTTACACCTAATTCAGGGGCTTTGCCTTCACCAGTGGTGAAAGTTGCGTCCTGTGTATTGCGCAATTCATCCGGAGTAGGCCGTTTGTTATCAGTCATGAGACTCGTCTTGAACGTGACTAGTCAATGTTTCTAGTAATTTTTTCGCCGCTACTGGCAAAACTGTACCAGGGCCAAAGATAGCCACTGCGCCATGTTCGCGTAGGAATTCATAGTCCTGAGCAGGGATTACGCCGCCGATGGCAACTAAAATATCTCCACGGCCCCGCTTGTTGAGTTCCTCTACAAGTTGAGGCAATAATGTCTTATGCCCCGCCGCAAGAGAACTAAATCCGACAATATGAACGTCATTATCCACCGCATCTTGTGCTGTTTCTTCTGGAGTTTGGAACAAAGGTCCGATATCCACGTCAAAGCCCATATCCGCGAAGGATGTAGCGATAACTTTGGCACCACGGTCATGACCGTCTTGGCCCATCTTCGCAATCATGATACGAGGGCGACGACCTTCGAGTTCTTCAAAGTTATCTGCCATTTGGCGTACTTCTTTGATTACATCGTCATCTTCAAATTCGCTGGAGTATACACCGGAAATAGAGCGAATAACCGCTTTATGACGACCGCATACCTTTTCAACAGCAAAGGAAATCTCACCCAAGGATGCACGAGCACGAGCCGCTTCAAGTGCAAGGGCAAGCAAGTTACCTTCACCCGATTCTGTAGCCTTTGTGATCGCTTCAAGACATGATTGAACCTTTTCTTCATCCCGGTTAGCACGCAATTGTTCGAGACGACGAATTTGCGCTTCCCGTACAGCTGTGTTATCTACGTCGAGGATATCCAATGGATCTTCTTTATCTAGACGATATTTATTGATACCGATGATTGCTTCACGACCAGAGTCGATACGAGCTTGGCGACGTGCGGCAGCTTCTTCGATACGCATCTTAGGAAGCCCTGTGTCGATAGCTTTCGCCATACCGCCAAGGGATTCGATTTCTTGGATATGACCCCAAGCGCGACGAATCAATTCATCAGTCAACGCTTCTACATAGTAGGAACCGCCCCATGGGTCGATAACCTTACATACCTTAGTTTCATCTTGGATGTAAAGCTGAGTGTTACGCGCAATACGTGCAGAGAAGTCCGTAGGCAACGCAATGGCTTCGTCAAGCGCATTTGTATGTAGAGATTGCGTATGACCTAACGCGGCACCCATCGCTTCCATACATGTACGAGCCACGTTGTTGAACGGATCTTGTTCTGTTAAAGACCAACCAGATGTTTGGCTATGTGTACGAAGTGCCATGGATTTAGGATTTTCAGAGCCGAAGCTATTGATAATCTTAGCCCACAACATACGAGCCGCACGCATTTTTGCCACTTCCATGAAGTAGTTTTTACCAATTGCCCAGAAGAAGGACAACCGTGGTGCGAACTGGTCAACATGAAGGCCTGCATTAACACCGGTACGGATATATTCGAGACCATCGGCCAATGTGTAACCTAATTCGATATCTGCAGTAGCGCCCGCTTCTTGCATATGGTAGCCAGAAATGGAAATACTGTTGAACTTAGGCATGTACTGGGATGTATACGCAAAGATATCACCGATAATACGCATAGATGTAGCTGGAGGGTAAATATAGGTATTACGTACCATGAACTCTTTCAAAATATCATTTTGAATTGTACCAGCCATAACCTTTTTATCTACGCCTTGTTCTTCACCAGCCAAGATGTAGAACGCCATTACTGGCAATACGGCGCCGTTCATTGTCATGGATACGGACATTTGATCAAGAGGGATACCAGAGAATAGAATTTCCATGTCGAGGATGGAGTCTACCGCAACACCCGCTTTACCAACGTCACCTACTACGCGAGGATGATCGGAGTCATAACCACGGTGAGTAGCAAGGTCAAAGGCGATAGACAAGCCTTTTTGGCCCGCTGCCAAGTTACGACGATAGAATGCATTGGATTCTTCCGCCGTGGAGAAACCAGCGTACTGACGTACTGTCCAAGGACGAGTAACATACATTGTGGAATAAGGTCCACGCAAGAATGGAGGTACACCTGCCATATAGTCAAGGTGTGTCATTCCTTCATAATCCATCTCTGTATAGAGAGGCTTTAGTTGGATTTGCTCCATTGTTGTATTATATAAATCTTCAAAGCTTTTTCCTGTTTCTTTTTGAAGTTCAGCAAGCCATGCATCGCGAGATGTTGCTGTCTGAGATCCCAAGCCAAGAGAGGAGAAGTCTGGATTTTTAAACATGAGCTCACATCCCTTTCTTATCTTGTAACGTATTCAAGATTTCGTAACAATTTGCACGAACAGAAATGAAGTCGTCCACGCCAGCTTCACGGTATACAGGTTCTAAGTCCTTAGGAGGTGCCCCTGCTAAAATAACCGTTACATGCGGCATCGTTTCTTTCAATTCCTTAGCGAGTGGTGGTACCAATTCTGGATAGGTATCATCTGTAGAACAGATAACAACTACATCAGCACCACTTTCACGAGCAGCTTTCGCCGCATCAGCCGTTGTTTCATGGCCATCATTTTTGATAACTTCAAAAGCCCCTACTTCGAAGAAGCCTGTGGAGAAGTCCGCACGAGGTTTATGTTGAGGGATTGGGCCCATGTTAGCCAAGAATACCTTCACATTATCTTTCGTACGTTGTTTATAATTCTCAGTGCGCATGCGAAGTGCTTCAAACTGTTCAGTCCAGCGATGAGCTGCAATGGATTCAATTGTTTCGGAAGCAATATCGCCAGCATCTAAAGCCTTCCGGATTTGACGTATTGTTAATTTTTGTAATGCACCGAGTTCAATAAGGCCAATCAAAGCGCCTGGCTCTGTAGTACCTGCTTCTAGGGTAGCCTGTGCTTTCACAACCGCATCTGGCTCCGCACTCGCTAAGTACTCTTCGATTTGAGCAACCCGTTTTTGACGCAATGTTTCTTGATTTTCTGGTTTTGGATCAAGCAATTCTTCCGTCATGTTCGCATACATGTTGTTACCTACAGCCACATCTCTGCGGAATGCAAGGTTTTTGAAGCGTTCATCAAGAACCGATTTAACTTGAGCTTGTGGATAGCCTTCTTTCAAAGCTGCTACAATACCACCTTTAGCCTCAATAGTTTGGAACTCAGCCCAAATTTTTTCGCATAATTCAGCAGCCAATGTTTCCACATACCAGGAACCGCCTACAGGGTCTACTGGTTGACGCAACTCGAACTCAGTTTGCAACATCACTTGGATGTTACGGGCAATACGACGAGAGAAATCGTCAGCTTTGCGAATTGGTTGGTCAAATGGAGATACTTCAAGGCTATTCAAACCGCCTACAACACCAGAGAATGCTTGTGTTGTATTGCGCAACAAGTTTACATATGGGTCGTATACAGTTTTTGTGAAAGCCGATGTTCTGCCGTGTACATGAACGGCACGGTCAGCTTCTTCTGCACCGAAGGCCTCCATAATGCGCGCCCAAAGCACACGTAATGCACGTAATTTAGCAATTTCCATGAAGAAGTTTGCACCCAAGGAGAATGTAAACATCATGCTTTTAGCAATAGTATGGATATCGATGTTCCTTTGTGCTAATTGACGAACATAACAAACTGCTGTTGCCAATGCATACGCAACCTCTTGTACATCATTAGCGCCACCATTAGCGTATACATCGCCAGATACAAGTACAGTTTTAAGCTCTGGAGCTTGTTCTTTAGCCCATACAACAGTATGTGCCATTTCATCAAAGGCTGTATCTAAAGACATATGCAATGTACCATCTTTAGCCCAAACACCAATAGGGTCTGCACCAACGAGACCTTTTAAGTCAGAGGTTTGTTTTTTAGAGCCTTTCACCGTAGCGGCTAACATACCGAGCAAGATAGCTGCAGAAGCACCTGTTTCAATGTATAAAGGATTTTCCTTTAAATTAAAACGCTCAATCAATTGGCTACAATCATCCATAGTAGACAGAGACGTACCGCCGATACCAACAGCTGCGCCTACTTGCACATCTTGATCATGGCGTGTTGCTTCATCAAGGCGAATATTGTGAATGGTGCCACCTTTTACAATTTCGTATAAACTTGCATGATTAGCATCCTTAGGAAAGGATTCATCTACATATTGGGATACGCCCCAAGAGTCTTTAATATAACCACTTGCCTTTGTGCCACGTAGGAACTCACCTGCCCCAGGGTATACACCCTTTGGAATTTTTTCTCCATGCAATGCAGGCGTGTAAATTGGTTGTAACGTAATTCCCTCATAGGTTTTAGTGAACATCTTCTTATGGAAGTCGCCACCTTTTAACGCTTTTTCAACCTCGGCCTGCCATTGTTCATACGTAGGTTTCTTAAACTCATCAAAGGATACAGGTGCTAATAAATCGCGTTCAGCATCCTTTGAAGTCTTTTTGTCAGACATATATGTGCCTCCTTTTCAACTCGAAACCATACCGAGAAACAGCGCACCGTACCTGCGAATTGTTAGATATATGAATCACTCGAGCTTTATCTTATTGGACCACATCAACCTCAAAATGTGTCCATCTGTTTAATATCTATAAAACCTGATTCCTATACTCAACATCCACTCTAAGGGCAATAAAAAACGTGCCACCTAAAGTGACACGTAAGGTTTCTTATTGAAAGGTACACTAAAAAATACTGTAGCCAGCATACCCCAATCCCCTTCCTATCGCTCGTAGGTACATAACGGTGATTATCAAATAGGCAGTTCTCCTGGCTCGGGATCATCACCTCGCTTTCGCCTTCCCAGATTACTCCAGTGACATGTATGAAAGCAGACTCATCCTTACAGTGGCGGGACCGCATCGGCTTATACCGATTTCTCTATTAAGTCTTGCGACACCTATTCTCTATATTCGTTGTTCTAAGTCCAATATAGTGTAACAATATGCACAAAGTCAATGAACATAACATTTAATCATAAGTGCCAAAATCAAAGTTATAACTGAAAATCATATGCAATAACTAAAACGCATGACTTGAGAATCAGTGATATAATAAATACTATCACGAGGAGGCATTATGGAGCATACAAGTAAAAAAGGGTTAATCACAGCCCTTAGTTGTTATATAATTTGGGGCTTACTCCCTCTATATTGGGCATTATTAAACCATGTTTCACCGTATAATATACTGGCACAGCGCATTATCTGGTCAGGTGTTTGCATGGCTATCGTTGTATTTGGCCTACACTTTAAACAATTCAAAAAGGACTTTCAATTACTAAAAGAACAACGTTCACAACTATTCCTACTTTTAGTTGCGGCAGTCATCATCAGTGTAAACTGGTTCACCTACATTTGGGCCATCGCTAATAATCAAGTTATGAACACGAGCCTTGGCTATTACATCAACCCACTCTTCAATGTAGTATTAGGTATCATCCTATTTAAAGAGGTTCTATCTATACCGAAAAAGCTGAGTGTCCTCATCGCTACCATCGGCATCGCCTTACTCACCTATCAAGTGGGATCCTTGCCATTAGTATCGATGATTCTCGCCGTTTCCTTCGGTCTCTATGGGGCCGTAAAAAAGAAACTACTCATCTCTCCCTTTACGAGCATCGCCTTTGAGGCCTGGCTATTAACACCGCTAGCCTTACTATATACGACCATGGTCGATAATACCGTGTGGTCCTATTTCGGCACAGACTGGTATACGACCATGTTGCTCATAGCCTGCGGTCTAACTACATCTGTCCCATTGGTGCTATTCTCCTATGGTGCGCAGCTATTGCCGCTCAACCTACTAGGCTTCTTGCAATATGTATCCCCTACCATTGCCTTGTTGCTAGCCATCTTTTACTTTGGTGAAAGCTTTGGCACACCACAGATAATCGCCTTCGGTTGTATCTGGATAGCCTTAGTATTATTCTCCTTATCAAGCCAAATTACAACGCGCATTAGCCTTAAAAAGTAATACATCTACTAATCAACTAAAAAGCTGTATCAAATGACATTCTCATTTGATACAGCTTTCTTTTATATAAACGTATTAATCTAACTTATTTTAATCTAACTCATTCATATTGGTCGTATTCAGATTAGAAATGTAATGGTTATAGGCCTCAATCATACGATTATAGTCATTATCTTGTTTTGAACCCATATAGGTACGGATTGCACCAATTGTAGAGTTTACAGAGGTTTTAACAGAATCATATTTAGGACTAGTAATACCATTTGATACATCACCAATAGATTGCAACTCTTGATTGATAGCATTTACGTCTAGTTGTTTTTCACTATCGATCTTTTCCAGGACCGCAGTAAGTCGCAAATGAACCTCTTGTGCTGCAGCAGCATTTTTCTTGCCTGCATCACGCAATTGTTGCAACCGTTGTTGCAAACGGTCTGTATTGATTTTATGCATAACATTATCAAAATCAGCATAAATAGGAACAAATTGTTCATACAATTGAACATATTTAGGGCCTAATTGTTGCTCCTTAGCATAATTATCTGTGGTATACCCTTTAGATTTATAATATGCATCGAGTTCTTCCGCTACCGGTGTAATTTCGTTCAATTTTGAAAGCAACTTATCTAAAGGCTCCTTCATTTCATCATACGGAATACCTGCTTGCTTAGCCTCTTCTAATTCTTTTTGTAGCTGCTTAAAGTTTGGTGCACTAAATACAGTTAAATGCTGCCCCGCTTTTAACTCATTAAGAGTTGGCGTATTCGCATAATCAAACATGACAGCCATGCGATTGTATCGACTTACAGCTTTCACATATTGATTAAATAACTGCACCTGATCCTGCTCAGACCGTTGCGCAATTTCCTTACGGCTCTGTTCAGTACCCTGCCATAACTCTGACATACTACAACCGCTCAAAAAAAATGGGGATGTCAATGTCGCCGCACACAACACAGCCATTACTACCCTTTTACCAAATGGTTTCATGATGAATCCTCTCCTTTCATCAATACACAACCTAATTTATACATATTAATTATATACTAATATGATTTTTATGAATAGGATTAATATATAAAAGTCATGTATCAATTTTGTCAAGCGACTAATAGAATCAGGAAACATCATTTCTACTCTAATAGTATTATTAATTGCTCAATAGATTTAAAAACTATAACCCAACCAATGTTTTAAATCGCCTATTATTGTGAAAGCGTTCAAAATGGTCTTGTTCGGCTGCAACAGCTTTTACAGAAGGATCAATTTTTATAGCCTTTTCTAGCCAATCAAGGGCCTTAGTATCTTCCCCTTTGTCTGCATAAATGGTAGCAATACCATACACAGACCAGGTGTTACTAGGGTCCTTTTCCAATACCTTTTCAAACCATTGTTTAGAATCGTTTAACTGACCTTGTAGCTTATAAACCATAGCCATATTATAGTAATTGGCCACATTATTAGGGTCTAAATCATAAGCCTTTTTAGTATCTGTCAAACCTTTAGTCGCATCACCGTTTAATGCTGTTGCAAAGCCACGTACAGAATAGGCTTCTGCATTATTAGCGTTATTCTTAATGGATGCTGTAGCTTCGTCTATGGCTTTCGTGTACTCACCAGCAGATAAGGCTTGCTTTGCTGTAATTAGATGGTCATCTTGCTTGGTAGTCGCTTGGCTGTTTCCCGCAGCAGATGTAGAGAAACCAGTTGCAGTAGCAGAACTAGTTGCATTTGATTCTGTTTTATTACTATTCGTATTTTGATTCAATCCACATCCCGTAAGGGCTGTTATTAAAAGAAAGAAAAGCACAACCTTCTTCATTAGAAATTCTCCAATCATTAATTATATACAAGACTCCATAGCATGATGATATAATATAAAATACCTCCCGAAAGGAGGTGGTATATTGCAGGAGCTGTTTTATGCACTCTGGGGCACCTTGCTTGCCCCTATTATTGTTGCCTTAGTTGTAACTACCTACAGCTACTGGCTTAACAATAAAAACAAAAAATAAGCAAGAAAAAGGACGAGCTGCCACTCGTCCTTTTTTTTGGTTATATTGCAGGTAATTTCATACACTCTACTACCTACGTTTAGTATACCACATTTCTTAGAAAAATAAAGAATTAGCAATAAATCTCATAAAACTCCTAAAAACTATTAGTAGTTTTAACATAATTTACGAGCAATATTAAAGCAACATTAACATAAACTACCAGTTACTTTAACCCAACCTACTAGTAACCTTAGTGTAAACTACTAGCAACATTAACGTAAATAGCAATAGATATACAAGACTTATTTCTTAGCCTTAGAGCAACGGTCCAATAGGAATGCAACACCAATGAATGGGATGCCGCCGTTTTCGCCAAGGCCGATTTCACAGGTGGAGCTGGAGCTTACGCCTAGTGTTGCACCGTATTCAGCGATTTCAGCTGCAAGGTCTTTGGTAGCACATTTGTTGAGTTCTGGTGTGAAGAACCCTTTTTGACCAGCAAAGCCATCACATGCAAAGGATTTAATGTTGAATACATGGTCTGTGCATAGACGAGCCAAATCTTCAATATATTGAGATTTATTCAAGGATTTGATCTTACATTGTTTGTGTACAATTACGCGTTCATCGCATTTTTCAATGTCGAGATGAGGCACAACGTATTTGCACAAGAATTCAGAAATATCGTTGATTTCTAAGTCTGGCATATGTTTGAATGCATGATTAAAGCATGCACTATGGTCAATCACGATTGGGTATTTACCATTTTGAGATGCTTTCATCAATGCATCGTGTAAGTCTTTCACAGCACGCTCATGAACGTCATCGTAGTTTTCAAAGCTCAAGCCACAGCAGAGGTTTTCGATATGTTCAGGGTAGATAATATCGATATGGGCCTTGTTGCAAAGGCTTTCCACTACTTGTTGCAAGCTACGTTCATCGTCATAACCTTGATTAGGTTTGAACGCACGGTTCGCACAGGTACTAAAGTATACAACCTTTTCAAAATTAGTCGGTTTAATGCGGCTTCTCAATCTGTAACGGTTGGCCTTAGGCGTAGTCTTAGGAATGTACGGAGTAATACCAGTTACACCATGTAAGCCTTCTGTAATCTTGGAAATCGCTTTTTGCGTAACGATAGAACCGGCAATACCTTCGAGACTTACGCCGGCACGAGCCATTTGAAGTGTAGTAGGGAAATTATCGTAAATCTTCTTAGCCAATTCTGGTGCTGGAGGATCGATGCGACGCATGGATAATGCAATTTGAGCCGTATCGATGCTGAGTGGGCAAAGGCCTTTACACATGGAGCACGCAGCACAAGTATCTACACCAAAGTATTCATAGCCTTTTTTAAGCTCCGCAGCCAATGTGAAATTACCTTCGTTTTCAAGGCGTTTCGTTTCGCGCAATAATGCAATACGTTGACGAGGAGTCAATGTTAAATTGCGGCTTGGACAATGTTTTTCACAGAAACCGCATTCCATACAGATTGTGAAAGCATCATCAATAACACATTGAGCTTTAAGGTTTTTCTTATACACATCTGGGTCATCAGTAATGATAACATCAGGATTCAAGATGCGTTCAGGGTCAAAGATAGCTTTAATACGACGGTTGATTTCGTATGCTTTACGGCCCCATTCCATTTCAATGAACGGTGCAACCATGCGGCCTGTACCATGTTCAGCTTTCAAAGAACCACCAAAGCCAGAAACGCGTTCGGACATTTCTTTTACCAAATCGCCAAAGTTCTTAGTATCTTTAGGATCGCTGAAATCAGGCGTAATGTTAAAGTGAACATTACCAGATAACGCATGGCCGAAGATTACACCACCATCTACGAAATCGTATTTGTGAAATAATTCGGTAAGCATTTCGATACCCTTCGTGAAATCTTCGATTTGGAAGCATACGTCTTCTGTAATAACAGTGGTGCCTTTTCTACGTTGACCACCAACGATTGGCAAGATACCTTTACGGATTGCCCACCAGGAATCGTATTCTTTAGGATCTTGAGAGTAAAGACTTGGGATAGCCGTTGGAATATCTTTCAATTTGTCTTTAATGAAAGCTAAGTTTTCATCGACAATTTCTTTGGAGTAACTTTCAGTTTGGAACAAGATAGCACTTGTACCTTCAGGAACTTCACGAACAAATTCAGGCACATTATCTAGCGATTGAACGGCCTTAAGGGATTGATAGTCCATCATTTCCGCAGCTACAACCTTATCGCGACCCATATTAGCCAATGCTACAACCGCAAGAGATGCATCGTTCAATGTTTTAAAGAACATGAGACCGCAACCTTTGTAAGGTACGTCTTCAACAGTATTGTACACGATTTCAGATACGAAGCCCAATGTACCTTCAGAACCGATGAACAAGTGGTTGATGATATCGATAATATCTTCGAAATCAACAAGGGAGTTCAAGCCGTAACCTGTGGTATTTTTGATTTTGTACTTGTGATGAATCAAGTGTGTCAATTCTTCATCGGCCAAGATATCCTTGCGCAATTGTAAGATATCCTCTACCATTTGAGGTTTTTCTTTAAGGAATTGATCAATGCTCTTTTGGTCAGACGTATCAAGGATGGAGCCATCTAGTAATACAACGCGAATGGACCGAATTGTTTTATAAGAGTTTTGCGCCGTACCACAGCACATACCAGAGGAGTTATTATTCAAAATACCGCCCACTAATGCGGTGGCAAGCGTTGCAGGATCTGGACCAATTTTGCGGTTGTACGGTTTCAATAAATCATTCGCATCGGAACCGATAACACCACATTCACATTTCAAGGCTTTCCCATCATCGATAACTTCCATTTTCTTGAAGCCATCATTACATACGATGAGCACATCTTCACTGGAGCATTGACCAGACAAGGAGGAGCCGGCCGCACGGAATGTAAATGGTGTCCCACATTGTTGACACAAACGAATAAGTCGTCTTACTTCTCGTTCATCTTCAGCTTTAACAACTACCTTTGGTAAATAGCTATAGCAAGACGCATCAACGCCATATGCATAACGACGTAAATGATCGGTGTATACGCGACCTTTACAAATCTCATTTGCCTCCTTGGCAAAACGTTCATAATCTCTAATAAGTGTACTCACTTCTATTTCCTCCTATCCTTTCTTAAGGAATCTATTACTTTTAGTATACGCCGTTCTCATTCTCCTCACTATAATTATGCATAATTTATATCTCTTCTAATAAAAATCGATATGCATTACCTTTTTATTTCCTCAGTTGAAAGTACATCTCATTAGCATTATCATGTACCCATTTTTCCTCATATACAATCAAGAATCCTTATTTATTAAGCATGTATAGATATAGTCAGTAATTATATGCTAAAACCTCTCTAAATAACGATTCGTACTACCTATAATTCTATAGTAAATACATTACTAACATTATGCATAAAAATAGTATGATTTATATATTTTAAATTTTTCATTCTCATTTATAGTTCTCTATGACTTTTAGTTATACCCTTTTATAAAATGCTGAAAATACAGAAAGTCCTCTAATGATAAACGCTTACGAATCACCATTAGAGAGCTTTACTAAATTATGCTTATTAAAGATAGATTAATTATAAAACCATATTATCCCAAAATACCAGATTTAAGAATGAGGCGTACCGCCAATGCAAAGACAGCTATGCTCATGAGGGCGAGGATAGCTTTTGCTTTGAGACGTTTTGCAATACGAGCACCTACTTGAGCACCAAAGATAGCGCCAATACTAGTAGGGATAGCAATACTAAATATGATGTGGCTTTCAATTAAATGTGTAATAACCCCCACCGTTGTTGATACGGCGAGAATAGATTGACTTGTAGCCGTTGCCATATGGGTAGGAAAGCCCATGAGATAAATCAAAGCCGGCACATGGATGAGGCCACCACCGATACCAAAGATACTCGAAATAAAGCCAACAAAAAAGCTAATACTAATACCGATAGGTTTGCTATAGCTCAACTGCTCAAGAGTCAGAGACTCTTCCTTTCGTTCCCCTTTTCTAAAATTTTTAAAACCAATCAATACAGATGCACACAGCATAAAGCATCCAAAGGCAAACATAAATCCCTTACCGGAGAACCATCCAGACATTTGGGCCCCTAAAATAGCGCCTGGGAAGGTAGCTAAACTAAAGACAATAGCAGCGTTAATGTATACCTTTTTTTGTTTCAGATATGCTATAGATCCAGAAATAGCATTACACATAACAGAAAAGAGTGACGTCCCTACAATCATGGACGGAGACCACTCAGGGAACCAATACATAAAAAGAGGCACAAAAACAAGTCCTCCACCGGCACCGATGATGGTACCAATCATAGCTGCTAAAAAGCCAACTATGGTAAAGAATATATAGAATACCACTATATTATCAATCACATTAAGACCTCCCATGCCGTTTGAATTATTGTTTCTCCATATATACAAAAGATAATCCCGTTTCATCCTGTATTTCTCTAACGGCTTTATACCCCATTTTTGTATATAACTTTATATTGATCCAGCTTTTCGTACATGTATATAATACACGCCGGTCTTGACTGCATTGTTCATCTACGAAAACTAATAACTTCCGAGCCAACCCTTGTTGCCGATAGTTTGGATGCACCATCAAGCGACCGACCTCTACCACGCCATCGTCATATTGATAGCGAATACCTCCGATGATTCTTCCCCCATCATCTACTAGTTTATAGGTATGCCATTGGGTGAAAGTAGCGTTAAACTCCTCTTCCGACTCCATCAATGCAGGAACCATTCGACTTCCAATCATCTCCGCTTCGCTTTCAAATGTAAGCAATTGCAAACGGTACAGATCCAATACATCTGACTCAGTAGCTTTCACAATTTTCATAAACTACTCCTAATATATACCACGAATCAACGATTAGCTTTAGATATAATGACTAATTTGATTGGAAAAACTCCTTAGCCGCTTTCAATCGGCCACGCTCACAAGAGACTTGTAATTCATCCCCTGGTTCGAGTTTTACATCGCCTAATGGCACAATGTAGGTACCATTACGGCGAATACTTACGATCAATGTACCATCTGGCAATGCCAAGTCTTGTAGCTGTACATCCGTATAGTTTGCCACCACAGGCACCTTCGTTTGAAAGAAGGTTTGTACAGATTCTAGATTGCTTTGACCACTCATGGCTTGCAACAAGGAATCGTAAATCGGCGGTTCTTTTAAAAGCTCCGCCACAAGATAGGCCACGAGCGTAACGATACCGATAGCATAAATATTAGAGAAACTATCCGTCATTTCAAGAACGAGCAAAATCGCCAAAATTGGGGTCCGCATAGCGGCCGCTAACATACCTCCCATGGCACAGATAACGAACTGTGGTACAAAATCAGGAGAAATAAGTCCTAAGGTTGAAAGTAAGCTTTCACAAAAAGCACCTGTTGCAGCACCAATTACGAGCATGGGCAAAAATATGCCCCCTTGAGCACCACTGCCATAGCAGAAGGTGGTAAGTAAAATCTTGCCTAATACGATGCCACCTAAGAGCAATACGCCATGAGATTGAAAGGCAAGCTGACCCACAAGGTCATTGCCCCCACCCAAGAGGAGCTGCGAATCAAAGCCAATGGCTGCCACTGCCACAAAGGTAAGGGCTAATTTCAAGAATCGAGAACATTTGAGCCAGTCAAAGAACCTCTTGAAAGCAAAAATCATACGGCAAAATAACACACCACATAGCCCCATGATAACACCAACCATGAGTAGTATCGGGAAATATTCAAGAGGAACCCCTGAGGTCACCGTAAAGCCCAGCGCTGGTGTAAGTCCAAAGATACTAACTGTAATATAGTTAGAAATCAAAGTTGCCACGAAGGTTGGTACAACGAGATACGGATAAAAGCTTTTATGTACCTCTTCAAAGACGAACATCGCCCCCGATACGGGCGCACTAAAGGCAGCTGTTAAGCCTGCCCCAGCACCTGCGGATGTCAAAATACGCTGTTCTCGTAGTCCCGAATTCATCCAGTAGGACACAATCTTCCCAGCAGAGCCGCCAATCTGTACGGCTGGCCCTTCACGACCTACGGAAAATCCTGCAAAGCCGGTCAGTACGCCACCAATCATTTTAGATACTAGCGTCCGATAGGGCTTCATATCAAAGAGACCTAACATCTCCCCTTCAATTTGCGGGATACCAGAACCACCAGACAATGGGGCCCATGCGAGCAATCGATCTACAATAAACGCAAAAATGACCATTACCACAAGCCAACCTATGGCCCATTCCATAGTAATACCATCCATCAAATGCCACCTGATATGCTCTGATTCAAGTATCAAATAGCGATATGATGCCCCAAAAAAACCTGCAATCACCCCAACAAGAGCACCCTTTGCAATGAGTTCCGTTAAGAGCACTCGATTCATGGACATATCTGCCAAGGTAGAACTACGCTTATTAAATTTCCATAATTTCATAACATCCTCCTTAGCAGTGACCAAAACCAACCGTTCCTCTGCCGACATAGGTCTACACGAACTATGCATTCATATCCTTAGTATACTTATGTAAACCACCATTTTCAAGAAAGGATTACGTATAAAAATAGCTTTCTCACGGAACACGAGATCAAAGGTCTGAATCACAAAACAATAGATAGCGCTTTAAACACAAAGCTAGCCACCTCTAAAAAGAGATGGCTAGTTTTGTTAAGCAAGTGTGTAAATGTATTTTCTTTACACATTCGGAGGCATTTGAAATATGTAAAGACGCTAATTAGAATATGGATTCATAGATGCCGATTATTTCTTCTAAAGAGGCATCCCGTGGGTTACCAGGAGTACATGCATCGTTGAAAGCAGATTCAGCGAGGAATGGAATGTCTTCCCGTTTTACGCCTGCTTCGCTAAGAGATTTAGGAATACCTACGTCATCAGCTAATTTCTGAATTACGTCGATAGCCGCTTGACGATAGGTTGCTTCATCCATAGCATCTACATTAGGAACGCCCATAACGCGAGCGATTTCACGATATTTTTCACCTGTAGCAGGGGCATTGAATTTCAATACTGCTGTTAACAGCATCGCACAAGCCTTACCATGAGGGATATCGTACACAGCACTCAATGGATGAGCCATGGAGTGAACGATGCCGAGGCCAACGTTGGAGAAGCCCATACCCGCGATGTATTGACCTAAAGACATGGCTTCACGGCCTGCATAATCGCCAGCCACAGCGCTACGCAAGGAACGACCAATAATTTCTATAGCTTTCAAATGGAGCATATCAGTTAGCTCCCACGCACCTTTTGTGATATAACCTTCTACGGCGTGTACGAGGGCATCCATACCTGTGGCAGCGCAAAGGCCTGTTGGCATAGACGCGGACATATCAGGATCCACGATGGCAACGATTGGGATGTCATGAGGATCAACGCAAACGAATTTGCGGTTCTTTTCAACGTCTGTAATAACGTAGTTGATAGTAACCTCTGCAGCCGTACCAGATGTAGTAGTAACAGCGATGATTGGCAAGCACGGATTCTTAGTAGGCGCTAAACCTTCAAGGCTGCGTACATCGGCGAACTCAGGGTTCGTAATAATAGTAGCAATCGCCTTGCTTGTATCGATCGGGCTACCGCCACCAACAGCAACGATAACATCGGCGCCAGCCGCTTTACAAGCCTCAACACCAGCCGTTACGTTTTCGATGGTAGGATTTGGTTTGATACCGTCGTAGACTTCATAAGCAATACCTGCCGCATCAAGCAAATCCGTAACCTTTGTAGCCACTTTAAATTCAAATAAATCTGGCGTAGATGTAACGAGGGCTTTTTTGAAATGGCGATTCTTAATTTCGTTCACAATCTCCTGAATCGCGCCTTGTCCAAAATAGGACGTACCGTTCAACATTATTCTGCGAGCCATATACTTCACTCCTAACAAAACAAACTATACAATAAAAAAATAAACCGACAGAGAATCACTTTACTTATTAATTCTCTATCGGTTTAATAAAATCCTTGATAGCACGTTATGTATACACTATATATTTTTCTATTGTAACGATTCTAAAGTTTGTCTCCATTAAGTGTCAACTCAGATTCGCCGTCCATGAATAGTATTTCCACTGTCTATATTCGTGATATACTCTTAAAATTCCTTCCTTAAAATAAGAAATTCTAAGAAATTTTATTCATTTTCATAAGCAAAATCCGTTTCACCGATTCGTCGAGTCGTTCTTTCGAGATACGACCGTCTTTCACGGCTTTCATAAGACCGTTATAAGCCTCTTGCATGTGTTCGTATTCGTGACATACGAGCAAGATATCACTGCCGGCGAGGATGGATTGCACTGCCATATCACCAAAGGTATAGTGTTTTGCGAGGGCACCCATGTCCATATCGTCCGTTACCACAACACCATTATAGCCTATGTCCTTGCGCAACCAATCGGTAATGATTGCTTTCGATAAACTAGCAGGATGGTCTGGATCGATTTGTGGGTACATCGCATGAGACACCATGATTGTATAGGTATTTGGTTTAGACTGTTTGATGAGGTCTATAAATACCTTTGTGTCCTCTGAAAGCAATGTTTCTTTAGATACAGGAACGATGCTTGTATCCGCGTGCAAGTCTACATCGATCTTACCAATGCCCGGAAAGTGCTTATAGGAATACCACAAGCCCGCTTCATCGTAAGCCTTGCCAACGGCGCCTGCATAGCGAACGACCTCATCAGGGCTCGTACTATAAGAGCGACCATAGGTTAATCCTAAGTCCGCCACAGGAGCAAAGTTAATGTTAAAGCCCAAGTCTTTTAGTTCTGCACCAGACTGTTTTGCCAAGGATACAGCTTGCTCAACGGGCATTTTGCCTACCTCCTCAGCGGGAGGAACCTTGATGAGCTTATCATCCATGCGCGCTACTGCACCGCCCTCTTGGTCGATGCCGAGGAACAATGGCGTTAAACCGGCGCTTTTACCAGCCTTATTAATATCTGCAATGAGCGTTTTAACTTGATCCTTGGACTCCATATTTCGATCAAACAAAATGATGCCCCCCACGCGGTACTCGTTGAGCATGAATTTAGCATCATCATTCAACGTCTTGCCGTGAATGCCAATCATCAACAATTGGCCCACCTTGTCTGCATCGGACATATTAGCCACTAACTTGTCCACCTTTTGCTCTGGTGAAAGCTCGCTTTGTGCCACGGACTCATAGGTCACAGGCTCTGCCTTTGAAGTAAATGGATTATGTAAACCGCAACCCGTTGTGACTGCTAATGCACCAATCATAATGGCTGCTACGAAACGTCGAAACATGCATACCTCCCTTAAATCTCTAAAAAGTAATATGTATAGTATATCAAAAAATATAAACGAGCCCAACATAATCAATACACGACAAGCAGCAGTATAGTACATGCATCTTACAAAACAAAAAGATTGTTACTCGAAAACCCAACGGGTATATCCATTGAGAGAATCAAATAACAATCTTTATATGTTTCATTTTTGTTGTGTAAACATTATAGTTTACATTTTAGAGTATAAACTATGTATCTTACATTTTGGATGTGTAAAATGTGTATGTTACATTTTGCAAATTAAATTTTGCCTTGCTCTTTCATTTCCGCTAAGAGCTTTACGATACGAGGTCCACAGCCTTTGCCACCGCAAGCGCCCGTGCCAGCACGAGTTGCTTCTTTTACTTGTGGAAATGTATGAGCACCATCTAAAATGGCTTCTTTAATCGTTTTGCGCGTAATACTACGACATGTGCACACCTTTGTAAGCTTGTCCAGAATCGCCTCTGGCACTTGATTTTCTTCAAAATTCATATGTAATTCCTCATTTATTCACTTGAATATCTATATACAGTATCAATTTAGTGTATCGATTTAGTGTATCGATTTACTATATCAACAATATCTAGTGATGCACTATAATATTGCTATATCGAAAATTTACGATTTCTGTATTTATTATAACACAATTGAGGAACTATATCGATAGTTTTTAATATAAAATCCAAAGAACAGTCAAAAGTAAAATTGTTACTATAAAAAACGAAAAAAATTTACAAATACATTATATGTAAAGATAAGCTAAATCTATCTATAAACTATAAAAAAACTACCATAAAGATATTATCTTTATGGTAGAAACTTTCACAAAATATAATTATAGTATGAGCCCAATAATGGCAAAGTAGATTTTAAATATCGTTTGTTGTAATGGACGAATAACCATGGAAATAATGGGTGTGTTAATAAGGATGATAAAGAATAATAAATTAAGCATCCCTAATTGGTAATATCTCATCTGCCACTCTGTAGGCAACCACGGCAAGATAATATTAAAACCAGGCAATGGTGGGAACGGAATCAAACAGAAGATTGATAAGCCAATACTATATAAAATAATATATTGCATAACCATGGCAAGACCTTGGGACTCCATGAGGCCTAATTTTCCAAGAAGCATATATATAAAGGTGAATATGAAGCCTGCTATAAGACCTGCCACAGGACCTGCAAAAGCAAGCAAGCTTATATCACGTCGTGGATCTTTAAAGTAAGATGGATTAATTGACATAGGTTTTGCCCAACCGAAGCCAACAAGAATAATACAGATGGTACCAATTAGATCAAGGTGCGCCATTGGTGACAATGTGAGGCGTCCCGCCAGACGCGGCGTTGGATCACCAAACCAAGTTGCTACCTTCGCCTCTGCATATCCAAAGATAGAAAAAACGATCATAATAGCAGGAATACTTGCTAATATCTGAACTGGATTTAAATCAAACATAGAACTCCTTTATTGTTTAGCTTCCCATGCGGTGTAACCTTCTTGAATGCAACGAAGGGCATTCAAGGTACGAGGATAGCCGATATACGGCACGCATTGGGATGCGATGTTAATCAAATATTGTTTGCTGTTCCCTACGTTCAAATTACCCTCTACATGAGCCTTGAGTTGAGCTTCACAGCCACCTTGAGCCGCAAGGAAGCAGAAAGTAATCATTTCACGATGAGCCACGCTAAGGCCTTTACGCGTATAGTAATCGCCGAACATATTGGCAAGCCATTTGTTGATGTGACGAATATCTTCTGGCCCTTCTTGGTAAGAATTACGCATAGGCTCGCCAAAGATTTCCACTTGCTTTTCTACGCCTTTTTCAAGACGAGACTCGCCAGTAATCGTGCTACGAGATGGATCAACAATAGCTTCTCCTCGATAGTCAAAAATCTTATTGGTCACCTTAAAGAATGGGCGCACACGTCCGATGCCAAGATAGGGTACCGCTTGATAAATGAGCTCTACCACTTCATCAGGAATAAGACCAAAGTTTAATGCTGCCGGTAGCATTAATGCATATTCATCAACAGCAGAGGCGCCTACTAATGTTGCAAGAATGGCTAAGAAGCGATCTTTTGCCGGTACATTACGGCCTTCTTCGGTGATGACTTCATCAAAGGCAAAATTATCAAACAATACTTCAAACTCTGGATCAATATAACCTGCTGGGGCTGCAATATCAGGGAACATACGCTCAGTGTAGGCTTGAGCAAATTCAGATTTAGACATAAAAAACCTCCATAAACAACACTGGTGAAAGCCCAAAAGGAGCTTTCACCAGCAATAGTTATGTAATTATTACGATACGGGCCATCAAATTATAACGCTGGGAATTCGAAAGTTGTGCCGTATACTTCTTTCCAAGCAGCCATGAACATATTGAACTCATTTGTTCCAGGTTGAATTTGGTAAACTTGACCATCTGGAGCGTAACGATATACAGTATGTAAGCTTGGATGAACAAGATATTTGAACAATGTAGCTTCCCCGTATTGGTTATTATGCATATTAATTACATTAACACCAAATACATGGTTACGGCTGCTATCGATACCTTTAAACTCAGATGCTTTATCAAAGAAATACGTTTCTGTACCATTTGCACTATTTGGAACCTCTGGATAGTTAGCTAACCCATTCCAGTTTGCTGCGTTTGCAACACCACCTACTAATAATGTACCGGCTAATACAAATGCACCTAATAAATTTTTATTCATAATGCTCTCCTTTGTGCCACGAGGGCAAATCACGAATCAGTCATACTCTCACATGACCTGAATACAATACGCTATAGGTATAGTATATCACATTTTTAATAAAATTTTTAGATTTCCAAGGTTACAGAATATATGCATATGAGGTTGTATCAAATTAGCCCTTCATGTTCTCTGCTGTTTTTGCGTTTGCATTATCGATTGCTTCTAGTAATTTATTGAGCAACATACGCAATTGACGTGTCTCTTCTACATCAAAAATTGGACCTGACGCTTCAGCCAAGCGGCGTGGTATATGAACAGCTACATCACGTAATTCTTTGCCCGTATCAGTAAGGGTTACCATAACTACGCGTTCATCTTGACGACTACGTTTACGTTTCAAAAATGCTTTGGCTTCTAATTTCTTTAAAAGTGGTGTTAATGTACCGGAATCAAGGCGCAATACTTGGCCCAATTCCTTAACTGATAAATCACCATATTGCCACAATGCCATCATTACGATGTATTGAGTATATGTCAAATTTAAAGGATCTAAGTGATTACGATATGCATTAACAATTTCCTTCGCCACTACATAAAGTGGAAAGCTCAATTGATTTTCCAATCTTAAATATTCTGAATCAGGAACATCTTCTTTATGTTTGTACCCTTCGAGTACACCAATTTCTGCCATATTCTACCTCCATATGCACACAATTGTCTACTAATTAATTGTACACAATTTTACGGTAAACAGTCAACGCAAAAAGCCTACTTTGAACAGATATTTTTAAATTTGTCAATTAATTAATATTTATTTTCTTATTCGTTAAGAATTAGGCACTTCTATAGAATTTATGGGTAAAAATCATACCATAAAATTGTTACTTTATTTATAAGTCTATTTGATATCAAATTAGAAAGTTATAACTTCTGTTTTCAATGAAATCTTTTTTCGTTGCAGGACCGTCTCCTAATAAATGACTTAGTAAAAATACGCCCCCTACTAGGTCCTTCCTTGTAGTATAATAAAAGAAATTCTATATCAAAGCTAACTTATAATAGGAGGCCTATATGAACACCTTAGAGTGCATCAAAACTCGTCATAGTACACGTAAATTTAAAGCAGATCAAGTATCTCGAGAACTTATTGACCAAGTACTCGACGCTGGTCGCCGCGCTCCATCCGGCGGTAATACACAATTAACACATTTCATGGTCATTACAAACCAAGATGTGCTTCAAGAACTAGTAACACTCATTCAAGAAGAATACGGCAAAATGCCGATTACAGAAAATACTTTACCTTACATGGTGAATATCATTAAGATGTCCGCCGAAGGCAAATTTGTATTCCACTATAATGCACCTGTGCTCATCGTATTAGCTAGTAAAGCAAACTATGCTAATAACTTTGCTGATGTATCTTGTGCTATGCAAAATATGATGCTTGCTTGCAATGAACTTGACCTTGGTAGTTGCTGGGTTAACCAAATCCGTCATCTTCAAGATAATGAACGCATCCAAGCTAAAATGCGTGAACTAGGTCTTAGCGAAGACGAAAAAGTCTACGCTAGCCTCGCTATCGGCTATCCAGACCTACCAAATGGCCTTAATCGCCGCGAAATCGAGCCAAAAGGCTATCCTGTAACATACATTGATTAATTGAGACTCATAATATATAAAACAAAAGCGCTATCTATCCCACAACTCTATTTGAGTTTCCTTAGGGATAGATAGCGCTTTTTATTGACTATATTATTTTTTAACGCTCATCGATTTAGTAATCAAATCGATACACACACTCCTTACTGATATTTATAATGAACTACTATTAAGCCTCAAACACACGTTTACGAGCTGCGTTCATGAGAACGGAATGATCATCATCTACTATGTAATTAGATTTGTAAGCCCAACGCAACAGTAATGCAGAGTTTGCAACTACGAGAAGGCTCCCTCCGTTATGAACAAGGGCCCCCACACGATAGGAAGGCCACACAATACTATTGTGAACCAAGCCCAGTCGAAGGGCAAGCCTAAACGAACACCTAATACACTAAATACTACGCCGATACCGCCGGCTACTAATGTAATCTTTTCACGATTCAAATCGAACCATTCTGCTATTTTGCTCCACCGTTCCATAATTACCTCCTGTGAAAGCTTATATATAATGATATGTACACATTAATTATGGTCTACATACATGCGTTCATGTATATAACACCTTAAGGGCAAACATGTTATGTATCGTTCTGTTTACCATTTTTATTGTTTTATACCCATAGGGGTATATCTTATGGTTATGTTATACCCATATGGGTATATTTGTGTCAATAACAAAATATGTACAATCATTCATATATATTAAAAAACACAGATAGATACTGGATCTATTGAGGCTATATTATTCATGCATAGCCTCATTACACAAATGTATGAACAGTTACTCATATATATATTCGCAAATTTAATGATTTTTACATAAAAGATATTCTGATGATTCTCAATCTATTCAATACTATTTCACCCTAATCAATGCTATCCATAATGCAGTTTCCTAATAACTATTTATTATAATAGAAAATTAAGTATAGTCGACTACATACCCAACATGGTATTATTACAAATGACATGTTGTAGAAAGGATGTGTAACGATGTCGATTTTCTCTCCTGCTCCTCATATTGAACGTTTACCTGAGGCGCAAATCGATTCCACCTACAAACGTCTTCGTCGCGAAGTCTTTGCAGGTACATTTATTGGTTATGCTACATTCTATTTGATCCGTCAAAACTTTAGTTTAGCTGTTCCGTACATGATTGCTGAGTACGGCTACACCAAAGCGGATCTTGGTATAGTTATGACCATCTTATCCGTAGCTTACGGCGTAAGTAAATTTGTTATGGGTAATGCGTCTGACCGCTCTAACCCAAAATACTTCTCCACAGTAGGTCTATTGCTTAGTGCTTTAGTTATGTTATTATTCGGCACCTTACCAGGTGTTATGAGCAGTATTCCTATCATGTGTGTTCTTGCCTTATTAAACGGTTGGTTCCAAGGTATGGGCTACCCTCCATATGCGAAAAACATGGTAACTTGGTTCTCCCGTTCCGAACGCGGTGCTTGGTGGTCTTGGTGGAACGTGTCCCACAACCTAGGTGGCGGCATTATCGCTCCTCTTGCTACGCTTGGCATCTACCTATTCGGTACATGGCATAGTATCTTTTTCTTCCCTGCCCTTATCTCTATCGTGTTAGCGATTATTACCTTTGTATTGTTGAAAGATACGCCTCAATCTTGTGGCTTACCGCCTATCGAAGAATACAAACATGAAGTAGTTCATACACATACAGCAAATGAAGAAAAAAGTACTTTCAAAGAAATCTTCTACAAATATATTTTGCATAATAAATACTTATGGTATCTTGCGATTGCAAACATTTTTGTATACTTCATCCGTTACGGCGTAGTTAGCTGGGCACCGACCTATTTAACCGCTGTGAAAGGCTTCACAAAAGAAGGTTCCCGTTGGGCTTACTTCTTATACGAATGGGCTGGTATTCCAGGCATGCTCGTAAGTGGTTACTTGAGTGACCGCGTATTCCGCGGCCGTCGTGCTCCAGCTACAATTTGCTTCATGCTATTCGTTATCTTGGCGATTCTCGTGTACTGGTTTAACCCTGCAGGCAATATTCTCATCGATAACTTAGCACTCATCGCTATCGGCTTCCTCATCTACGGTCCTGTTATGATGATTGGCCTTCAAGCAGCAGATATGGTGCCACGCGTAGCAACAGGTGGAGCTACTGGCCTTACAGGCCTTCTTGGTTACCTCATCGGTTCTGCCGGTGCTGGTGCTTTCATGGGTCTCATGGTTGACCTCTACGGTTGGGATGGTGGTTTCATTGCCCTCGTTGGTGCATGTATCCTATCCATCGTATTCCTACTCCTCACCCTTGGAGACAAAGGACAACAATAGAATACGTACTGTATAATACGTAATGTATAAATACGTACTGTACAACTCACTGTTGTATATACAAAACTCCCCTAGTAATACTTATGATTACTAGGGGAGTTTAATTATTTATGCGACGCACAAGGAACCGTTTAATACTTTCAAATTATACACGAGACCAAGTCGAGCCAAGCCATGTAATGCAGCAGCTGTTACTGGATTGATAGATCCTAACACACCAGCACCGATGATGGCAACGTGGAACATTATGGACACGATAAGTAGGCCCAAATGGCATTGTTTTGCCTCTTTTGAAAGCCCCGCTGTTGGAGAGTTTTCATCTACGAGAGAACCCATCATGAGTGCCACAAGAACGAGTTCCAAAGAGCATGGGCAAAGGATAACTAGCAATGTAATGGTATGCATAAAGTTCTGCGTCAATGCATAGGAACCCATGGAAAGCAACATAACAGCCACAACAATAACAGATGAATAATTGTTAATGCCCTGACGCAAGGCTACAAGCTGTGTAGGCATGGTCGGCAACATATCATCATCCAATGTATAATGTACGTCACCCGTAATAAGCTGCTCTAAGAAAAAGCCACCATGTACGATGAGTCCTACATAAGCCGCCGTATGGTAATCTCCAATCGCAATAAGCGCCACCATGGCTATCACGATGAGAAAATTAGCATGAATCTCTAAATGATCCAAAATACTTTGCACGCTGTTAATGAGCAATGGCAAGCCACAAATGATGACCGTTACCCACGCCAAATCAATAGCTGGGTTCATAGGCTCCGTAAGCGCATCTAATATAATAAATAACAAGCCGAGTGCCAAAATAGCCCCCTGCGTACGCAGAGAAACCTGCGCTGATAAAGACTGTAAAAACTTCATATAGACCTCTCTATAAATGAGATACCGGCCTTACTTAATCCGGAAATAAAATACAAAACAATTTATTAAATAGTAAGGTACACCCATGCAATATGACACTAATCTTGTGTTAATATCGTACTAATATTAACCTAATAGTAATCAACTACCGATCTGAAGTACCTTTTGTTTCTATTCTAAATTTTTATAGTACCCATAGGGGTATATCTATTGTGTAAATATTATACAAAATATATAAGTTATATACAAATCAAAATTTTTGATAAATGAGAGCCCCAGTTGTTACTCTAATTTCATATTGTATAAAAAAGGAACGGACCTATCTCTAAAAACGACTTAGCTCGCTTTGTAGGCTATTTTAATAGGTCCTAGTTGTGAGCTCTAATTTCTTTATTAAAAAAGTAGAAAGAACAGGTCCCTAAAAACGACTTAGCTCGCTATGGAGGCTTTTAGGGACCTGTTCTTTCGGTTAACTAATATGAAATTAGAGCTTCAACGCCTCAACCCATTCTGCTTCTTTAAATCCAACGAGTACTTTGTCTTCAAGAACCAAGATAGGACGTTTTACAAGCATGCCATTAGATGCTAATAAAGCTAGTTTTTCTTCTTCACTAAGGTTCGGCAATTTATCCTTTAATTGTTGTTCACGGTAAATCATACCAGAAGTATTAAAGAATGCTTTCAAATCCTTGCCAGATTGTGGATACCAAGCAGCGATTTCCTCTGCTGTAGGATTTTCGGACTTGATGTCACGATCTGTGTACTTAATTTTGTGATCATCTAAGAATTTCTTTGCTTTTTTGCATGTTGTGCATTTAGGATATTCAACGAATAACATAGGTTCTCCTTATATCAATATTCAATGTTGTAACAACTTACTAATTTAAGATAATTGTACCAAACACATCGAAAACTATCAATCTCTTATTGACAGTCTACGGGTTCTAATGAAGCACAATGTGTAATAGAGGATAATACTTCATCCATCCCTTCACTAAGTTTTGCTGTACGCAAATCAACATCCATCTGTAAACGCAAGAAATACCCTTCCGAAACACCAAAGTATTTCGCTAAACGCAACGATGTATCTGCTGAAATAGATCGTGTACCATTCAATATTTCTTGAATCCGTGAAACAGGCACATGTATATCCTTAGCCAATCGATATGCAGATAGTCCTAATGGATCCATAAACTCTTCTTTTAATATTTCACTAATGGTAGGTGTAGGAATAAACTTTTCCATATTAATTTCCTCTCTATTAATGATAATCTACAAATCCGATAATCATAGAATCTCTCCTTTGATTATACCTGTTTAACAGGTATAATTCAATAACATATACTTGAATAATAACTATACATAAAATTAAAATTATTCTACAAACAATTTTGGTAAAAAGATTCTATAAAACATTATCTAAATCCTACACTCGCGATGACTCTATTGGCCACCTATTTCGGAATGTAATCAATTTACCCTATCGTTATAATTGAATTAAAACTATCATTAATTCCCACTTCAACTAAATTAATTTTAAAAAGTAAAAAAACCTACATCCTCGACCGTATCATGTATAAAATACATATTAAAGGTTGAGAGAATATAGGTCTCTTATAAAAATCTATGTATTATTTATAATACTAGTTATAGCAAAAATGTAAGTCCCATTGCCACGAAGATGGCTGGCAGAAGGTTTGCAATACGTACTTTACCAGGCCAGATGAGGTCGATACCAACGCAGAAAATTAGAATAGATCCGACATAGGATAAATTATCGATAGCACTAGGTGTCATCAACGGCGCCGCAATATGTGCCATAGCCGTAATGAGCCATTGCGTAATACCTACTGGAATAAAGGAGAACAGCGCCCCTTTCCCCATAGAGGATACCATAACCATAACGATGATGCCGTCGAGGATGCCTTTTAAAAGTAATGTCTGATAATTTCCAGTAAGGCCATCTTGAATGGAACCAAGTACACCCATAGCACCTACGGTAAACGTCAAAGATGCCGTGATAAAGGCGTGCGTAAACTTTGGATCACCCGCATTGCCAGTGCGAGCTTTCACCCAGTCACCAAATACAGTAATCCAATGATTAAGGTCGATAATTTCGCCAATAACGGCACCTACAACCATGCTAATAATCATCAATAGAGGGCCCGTTGTTTGTAGAGATCTATTGACAATGACGAGCATATACTGCATGGCCCCGCTCATACCGAGGAGAAGCACGATAATACCGCTCACAATCATGAGCGTTTGCTTTAAATTTTCTTTCATAAAGCGACCAAACGCGAGGCCACATAGGCTGCCAGCTATAATGAGGCCAACATTAATGGCCGTTCCCAAACCAATCATATATTTCCCTTCTTTAATTGTGAAAGTAACACTATCAATTTACTTCAGTATAACAACTATATCGAAACAAATCAATTTATATGGTATAAAATATATAGTTGAAAATGGATTAATTAAAGTTTTTTTTAGGCCCATACATATAGCCTGATTAATGCTACTATAGGTCTCCATACTACAGCATTGCTCCTCTTATAGCATTATATACAGCAAAAAGCCTCTATCCAATAAAGATAGAGGCTCTGTATAGTTTATAGCGTTGAGAGAGAACTAATGATAGACCCGCTTAGGAGAGAGAGAGTATATGTGTTTATATATAAAGCGGGCCGACATGAGATGAGTCGCTATCGCCTCATCGACTTTAGTGTACACCCAATTCCACATAACAACAAATTCAATTATGTAAACACAAGTATGCACAAAAACTATTGTTAACTAATTTATACTTATCTCCCTTATGCTTCATCGTCTACAGGTAACCGTACGATATCTGCTGTTTTATTAATCTCCTTAAAGCAAGGGCAGTCTTTACCGTGATCATTGATGAGGCCACTAGCTTGTAGATGCGAATAAATCGTAACAGGACCTACAAACTTAAAGCCCCGCTGCTTTAAGTCTTTACTAATCCGCGTAGATAAACCATTCTTTGTAGGAAAATGACCTTCTGGATGATTTTCATAAATAATCGTTTTATGATTGGTAAATCCCCAAATATAGTTACAAAACGAACCAAATTCAGATTGAATACGTTTAAAAGCAGCAGCATTATTGATAATAGCTTCAATTTTAGGACGATGCTTAAGCATCCCCTTCGTCTGCATGATGCGTTTAATATCGCTTTCACCATAAGCAGCCACCGCATCAATATCAAAATGATCAAAGCATTCTCGAATGATGTTTCGTTTATTCAAAATCGTAAGCCAACTGAGACCACATTGGAGACTTTCAAGACAAAGATGTTCAAATTGATGTTGGTCATCATGAATTGGTCGGCCCCACTCGTAATCGTGGTAATCCTGATATAAAGGCGTCGTCGGCCATTCACAAGTCGTCATCACACACCTCCATGCGCCCAGACGAGGACGTCATACATGAGCGCTACTACGAGGCCCATTACGAGATGCCCCCCCACATAAAATGGCACTAAATAATAAATGAATAAAAGCAAGGAATGCAAAGCTTTACGAAGCCATACAATCGGTGTAGATGTGTCGCCACCTACTTTACTATCAAGCCAATTATGGACGGTGTAAATAGGCGTTCCTAAACGGCGAATCCAGTCTGGAACACGTACCCCAGGATTCAAACCAGGGCAATAGAAGATCACCAAGGGCAACGCCACCACATCAATGACGAGCAATAGGGTTAGCATAAAAGCAAACCAATCTAATTCGCCTTCCCACGTGAAGGGTTGTGCCATGAAACGGGCCCCCCACAAATAGGCTTTGTATACGATATACGGTTCTAATAGCCATAATAAGGGCTTCACTACACTCATGGGACTACCTACACCAAACAAAAAATAATAAAAACTACGCATTTGCGTAGTCATTTCATATATACGACATTCCGATTATATCGACTGAATACCAAGGACATAGCGATTTTCTAGGTTAGAAAATCACTTCATACACACCATTTTTTAGTCCTTACATACATCAATTTTCATATTAATATTATATCAGATTTTGCAGTTCTTGTGGGATTATATTTTATAAAAATTTTATCAATTTACACTATTTATAGTACTGATTAACAAAAGAAGTCACTATATAAGCCATCCGCTCTATTTTATCACTCTAAAAAGCCCTTTATCCATTTTAATAGATAAAGGGCTGCATGTATGTATTAAGACTTTCACTAATAAAAGCAGTTTAGTTGTCACTAATAATAATTTTCGTCACCTTGCTGCCATTGTGCTCGAAAAATATACCTACAATATTGTCACTGTTATAGCGTAGATATCCATAGAACCATCGATTATTAAAGTCTATAAAATCAGGACGGCCATAGATGTCCATCACTTTTTTCAAGGAATCGCCAACAGCAATGCCACGGGCAGTCACGGCATCACGATTGCTGACAATCATATACCATACGATAGGACGACTATCTTGCATCAAAGAATGTCCAAATTTGATGCCCCCATAAGTGAGCTCATCACGTTTCTCTCCTAACCTCTCAAACTACAAATAACCTATAGACCTAATATTAACATAATCACACTGAAATCAGAACCTAACGCTACAATACCTATAAAAAAAGCACTCATGCCCCATAGGGAGTAGTAGAATGTAAACAAAACACGTTTCCATGTCACTTAAAAATATATTCATTTAGTTATATAATTATACTTAATGACATAACCTACGGATTACTACAATACTAATAAATATAGAAATGTAAACGGGAGATACCACCATGACTAAACTACCACTATTAGCGTGTGCTTTCATCATGAGCACTATATTATCCCCAATAGGAGCCATCGATGTTAATATTCCTGGTGCAGATTCTAAGTTTTCCAAGGATGCCTACATAAATTACCAAACCACGAACCCTGATATTGAAAAGGATGTAGCAAACTATGTGAAAACATTAAAGTTAACGGACAAGGCTAACGGTATTAATAAAAACGAAATTGAGTATACTAAAGCAGCCTCTACATATCGCGGTCAAAATTACCATAATACGGTCATTTCCGTTCATGATCAATACAACCAAATTCGCCTTTCATTCCCAGTAGCGGGCATAAAAAGTGATTATCATATAGGACGTTACCAAAATCCAAGTCGAACCATTGAGGACTATCGAGTGTTAACCAATAATGGAAGTCTCAATTTAGAAATTGACTACGCAGATTTTAAAGATTACGACTGGCGCAACACCAAAATAGCTTATGAAAAGCTAACAGACAAAGACGTCCGTAATTTCTTGCAAGACAATGCGAAACGAAAGTCCTCCAAACAGATTTCTGATATAAAGGGCACTGTATTTTCATATCCTACTGTTACCTACAGCACTTGGGATAGCATGAAGATGCCACACTTTAAAAACGGTAAAAAAACAACGCTCACCATCGACACGATCAATTTTAAATTTAAGGGCTATAACATGCGTCATCCCTTATATCACGCAGGATTTGTCTATTATGATAACAACCCCGTCCTGAACAAGGTTCCTACAGATAAATTATTGGCTAATTATGTGCTTCCCTCTGTACAAAACCTAAATGAATTAAATCAATATTCACGCATAGAAAGCTTAAACGGTGTACAATACCGCGTACCAAAAGACGCCATATACGAAGGTGAAAGTAAGGGCTCTGAACACCAAGATATTAGATACTACAAAAAAGGAGATATAACATTCTTTGTTTCTACTGACAATGTTCCTAGAAACCCATATGCGCACGAACTTGTTATAAACGGTCATTACAATTTTAAAACTGATTTAAATACGTTCTGGGATATTTACCGTTACCATCCATCAGCATCAGACTATATCAATTACTCAGTTGTATGGAACAATAACATCCCTGGTCTATCCATACACAGCTATGAACCTAATAAGGATGATCACATCCTAACCTTTAACTCCTATGATGGGACCTATAGCTTTACCTATATCATCTTTTATCCAAGTTTTTTACATGCTAAAGAGGTTCAAAAATTACGAAATATGATTGAGTTCTTTGACTCTACCAATAATCCTAGTTTTAAAATGCAAGAACACGTTCTATTTCCAGAAGCATAGACGATTTATATCAACACCATTATAAAATAGCTTTCATAAGCATTATATTATACAAATATATAAATTAACTAACAAAAGTCGAGCAACTAAACGATAGAAGCTCGACTTTTTTAGTACTAGAAAACTAAAATATACTTAGTTAAGATGCAGCATTCACGGTATCCCAAAGAATTGTATGTATGTCTTCATTTGTTATGTGGACAGACTAGTCCTCTATGGCGTCAACTACTTCGCCAATGTACATATAATGTGGTTCCCAACGATCATGCCCAGCTTGTGTATATACAGCAGGATTAGATGCGTAATAATCTTTTACCTTTTCTGCCAAATAGGCTTCATCGAATTGGTGTTCATATAGCTTTTTACATACAAAAGTTAACTCTGCTTCTTTGAAAGTTACCCCATCGCCTGCCACAACTGGTGTTAGGCCAGAATTTGCCACCTTATTTTCGTCGCGGCCAGAATGAGAACCTAAATAACCAAGAGCCTTGTGATAGCTTTCAGGGAAGAAACTAACTGTAAAAGTATCATATTTAGCCATAAACTCTTGAGTGTAACGCGCTGGATGGATGTACACCGTCACAGTGGATATATCGCCACCATTAGGGCCCCATATGTTGCCCATACTGCCCCAACTAACCGTACATGTATTAAAATCATCAAGCATTCCAGCCGTAACAAGAGCCCAACGATTCTCAAACATGGTAAAAGCTTTATAATCCTTTGTTTCAAATGCTTTCATAAGAACCTCCAGTTTATCTCAATTTGACGATATAAATCTTTACCCCTATAATATAGGTAGATAGTCAGACGAGTCATACCGTCAGGCTCATCTCTGAAAACAAAAAAGCTTGAGAAATGGCCTTTCAGTTATCGAATCATCTAAGATAACGAAGGGCTATTTGTCTTTTGTGAGACAAATAAGCGCTATTAAAGCTCCAAAAGCAATAACCACAGTTATCACCTGTAATAAGAGCATGATTATTTCATAATCACTCATAGGCTTATCCCTCCCTTCGATGACGAAGAGAGGCCCAACCTCGTCTAACTATCCTATGCTTATTATATAGCGAACTAATATACGATACAATAAGTATTATATTATACAAATATATGAATACAATAATAAAAGCCGAGCTAATTCTATGAATTAAAAGCTGGCGGTAATCGCTTACACCATAAAAACTTTAAAACTACATTTCTTATTGAGTTAATATATTAATCCATTCCATATACCACGGTATAAATACTGGGCTCTCTTCAAGTTTCTCCTTATAAGACCCTTCTTCTCGCCATTGTGGCTCTTTTCGTAATCTTGCCGCATCATCAAAGCCCACATATTCGATCATATCTCTCAGTTGTTTATGTGTATAAGATGTTTTACTTTCATCATAATTAATACGATAACTGTAAACGTATACAGAATCTCTCACAACATGACGAAGATAGGATTCACTATTAGGCTTATAGGAATCAACTAAAGAGCCTGCAATCCCATTGTTCCATACTACTGCATACTGTGTAGGTGTGTCTAAATCATTATATTTATGTAAAAAATAAAATGTTGGGATCTTAATAATCGTTACATCTGGCTTTTCTTTCTTGATTAAGCTACGTATTACCCGCATTTTAAATCCTGTATCCTCATAGGTTCTTACATCATATGTCTCGTCTTCCACAGTTTCACTGATGAGCTTAGCCGTTTTAGGAATACGATAGTTAAAATTACCCCAATGCTCAATATTAGTATAAGCATCTAATCCAGATAATGATTCGATAGATGGAATAATATAATTACTCATCACCACTTCAGGCGCTTTATCTTGATATGGATCCTCTGTATTTACCCAACCGCCATAGGTAATGCCATAAGATGTATTTGTATCATTTGGTGTAAATTCCGTATACATTACATGGGCATTATTTGACATGAGCTTCCAAGATGTGTTCCGTAATCCTGGATACATATATTTTCCTTTACTTTCAGAATATTTATTAAGCTCTTTAGCATGCGGTGGACCGACAACTAAAAACGCACTAAGGCTTCGAACAGCAAACAAGGGCCCTTGTTTTCCGGATGGAGACTCTACAACATCACCCCGTAAGCTAACATTTGGTACGGATAATCTGATATTCTTATCCCCTTCATGAAGCAACACAACTGTAGACTGCGAATAATCTGCAAGCTCCGAAGCCTTAACAAAACCAGACCGTTCTCGATATAACTTATCCAGTTTCGATGCCGGATTTACAGACTTCGATTCTACAAATTGAATATATGACTCTACCTCTTGCTCCGCCACCTTATTAATATGTCGATAATCTTCATACGCATTAGCAGGAATACTCGCATCCGCCCCAGGCATAGGTGGCTGTCCGGCTGGCACTTCAATCTGTACAGCACTTACATTTATGGTGAAAGCAGTTGCTAGTGCCATCATAATTACACTTTTACGTAACATAGTACCCTCTCTCAATTTTTATAAAATAAATAAGCACAACCTTGTTAACATAAGTATACTATGCAGATAAGGCTGTGCCTATGATTAATAATTTTATAATTTTATAATTTAGTATATAGGATTTACCTATATTGATATTTATAAGGTTTATCTCAATTTGACGATATAAATCTTTATCCCTATAATATAGGTAGATAGTCAGACGAGTAGTGCCGTCAGGCTCATCTCTAAATCAGTAAAACATTAGGAAATGGCCTTTCAGTTATCTAGTTACACTAGGCAACGGAGGGCTATTTGCTTCTTGTAAGGCAAATAAGTGCTATTAAAGCCCCAAAAGCAATAACAATAGCCATTACTTGTAACAGGAGCATGATTATTTCATAATCGCTCATAGACTTATCCCTCCCTTCAAAAACGAAGAGAGTCCCAACCTCGTCTAACTATCCTAAATCTATTATAGAGCGAACTAATATACGATACAATAAGCATCATATTATATAAATATATAAATTAACAAATAAAGCCGAGCTACTAAAACAAGGTAGCTCGGCTTTTTATGTCATTTCACAAATTTATAATCTACTAAATTCTAATTACATTACTCTCAAACCAAATCTTTAAAGAAGGATCTAATTTGCTCGTTTTAGAGGTTTACAGAATCACACTACTCTCAAACCCTCTGCTAGTTTTGCATAATCCCAATCGCATTTTAGAGGTTTACAGAATTACACTACTCTCAAACGCGTTAGGTAAAGGGTGTCTAATTATTTCAGTTTTAGAGGTTTACAGAATTACACTACTCTCAAACATCAGGCAGCCCTTTCAGCACTTCTACGGAGTTTTAGAGGTTTACAGAATTACACTACTCTCAAACTACAGATTTGAGCTTATTCCTCATTAATGAGTTTTAGAGGTTTACAGAATTACACTACTCTCAAACGAATGCAGTCGGATATCAGTATGATAAGGGGTTTTAGAGGTTTACAGAATTACACTACTCTCAAACGGGGAAATAACAATATGAATGATATACAGCGTTTTAGAGGTTTACAGAATTACACTACTCTCAAACATTAGTGGTTATGTATCTGATGAAGCCAACGTTTTAGAGGTTTACAGAATTACACTACTCTCAAACCAAAGACTGCAGATTGAAAAGAACCTATTAGTTTTAGAGGTTTACAGAATTACACTACTCTCAAACAGATAATCTTGCCTTAACCGCATCAAGTTCGTTTTAGAGGTTTACAGAATTACACTACTCTCAAACAAGGACTGTGGACATTTCACATATGTTCCAGTTTTAGAGGTTTACAGAATTACACTACTCTCAAACTCCATGTATGGTTACAAAAAGGATATGGCGGTTTTAGAGGTTTACAGAATTACACTACTCTCAAACGAACCATACAAGGTGTTCACTCCAAAGTTTGTTTTAGAGGTTTACAGAATTACACTACTCTCAAACCGTGGCACATTTCATGAACGTGAACAGATGGTTTTAGAGGTTTACAGAATTACACTACTCTCAAACAAGGTGTTGGTGTAAGAGCCACAACGGCAGGTTTTAGAGGTTTACAGAATTACACTACTCTCAAACAGCGATGTACATTATGTGAATAAGAGTGATGTTTTAGAGGTTTACAGAATTACACTACTCTCAAACTGCTTTTAGCATTGCATCACCTCTACTTTAGTTTTAGAGGTTTACAGAATTACACTACTCTCAAACTCGCAAGTATATCAAATAGAAAAGGGGGTGGTTTTAGAGGTTTACAGAATTACACTACTCTCAAACGATAGTCCGGGTGAATTCGCACAAAATATCGTTTTAGAGGTTTACAGAATTACACTACTCTCAAACACATTCTAGAGACATTGGAAAAGAAAGAAAGTTTTAGAGGTTTACAGAATTACACTACTCTCAAACTTAGCTGCCACGATCTCACCTCTTTTTTATGTTTTAGAGGTTTACAGAATTACACTACTCTCAAACTACATCGTTAATACTTAATCCAATATGTGAGTTTTAGAGGTTTACAGAATTACACTACTCTCAAACTCTTTAGACATGGAAGAATTAAAAGACAATAGTTTTAGAGGTTTACAGAATTACACTACTCTCAAACACAGGCTTTATATTCTAATTCATCATAGAAGTTTTAGAGGTTTACAGAATTACACTACTCTCAAACCCCAAATTAAATTTGAGGCTCAAGAGTAACTCGGGCTACCACCAGGTGTAATTCTGTATACTCCTTAAATAACACAAAAATCATTATCTAAAATATACCCATTAATAAGACTTTTATCAAGATTTTCTTTAACAAAAGATCCTGTCGTTAAACAAACTAATCGTAATTGTCTACTCAACATGTTGTGATAAAATGCATTAATCTCATCATCATTTAAAACTAAATCTAGATTTACCATAATATATACCATGGGAGATAATAATGTATCAACCACTTCTATGTAGGACATGAAATCCATAATATCCCCTGTACGATTAAACTCAAAGTTAAAGCTACCTAACTTAATAAGTTCAGCAGTACCAATTTCAAGTTTATGTTGGATTGATAAAGGATATCCAAATTCTAAAGAATAGTAAAAGGCATGAAGTCGATTTACAATATCCGCTACCTCTTCAGTCATCAATAAAGCGTCTTTAGATAGTTGGTTTTGTAATTTAGTTAATAAAGTTTTACTATTTACATCTACATATAATGGATTAAGTATCATATGGCTATACTTATCTATACTAAAAGCTTTATTATTATCGTTTAAGATCCAAGGCCCTTCACCACCATCACACTGTATATCGAGCTCTGTAACCATATGTCGAAAAGCTTTACAATCTTCAAAAGATATAACGGTTACCTTATCATGAAATATCTCAAAGTCCAATATAGAATCTTGATACATTAATTTCATATCACGAGCACCCTCTCCGTTGAGTCTATAACCTCACTTTGCTTATCTCCTACTACAATCTCCATTCTTGAAAACTGTTTTTCTGTAACAGTTAACATAAACAAGCTACCACTAGGTGGCTTATTTTTACGTACATGGTCCATTATAATGTTGGCACTAGTTGTATTAAGAACTAATTTTGAGTACACAGATTCTTGTAACATGAGGAATCCTGATACAATTAAATACTTTCTAAAATTCCTATATTCTTTTCTATCTTCCGAAGTCGACGTCGGTAGATCAAACATCACTAGTATTCTCATAAATCTATAGCTCATATTCTATAAACCTAATCTCTGAAGCATCTTGATTCCGCAATGCATCAAATACACTTTTACAGTAAATGCGAATAGCAACACTAAATGTCTGAATAGTATCATTAATTTTTACATCTTCAGATAGTAATTCTATAAGTGACAATTTAACATCTCGATTAAATTCTGTAGGTATCGACTTGATAACAACCGCATCAACAAAGCCTCTCAACGGTTCCATCAAATCAGAACCTAAATTATACGGATTAAATTGATTACAATGATTAAGACCTAGCTGAGTAATATAACCTAACGATAAAATCTCTCGATTTACCGCAGAAAGCAATATCGCATATCCATAATTCAGTGCTGCATTAATAGCATTATCCTGTTCACGAGAAAATGATTTTCCAAACAAAGCATTAAAATATACTTTTGCAGCATGCCCCTCACGTTGAGTTTCATCATTTAGAGTCAACTCATCAAGATATTGGTATAGTAAATCTGCTTCAACTAACTCCTGATGCTGTAATAGCTCTGCTTGATTCATAATCTTACGTCGTACAATTTCTGTCCATATAGAAGCTTTCAACTCTTTAGACCATTCAGCCTGTTCAAAACATCGTTTACTACTATTGTGACTACCATGTAACGGAAGAAGCTCACTGGCTGGATTCCGTTTCTCATCACAAAACACAATAGCCACTTTTTTCTTAATCAACTCGTTTAGTAGTACGGCGGTGAGACTCACCGCCGTAGATTCAACAATCAGCATATATATTTCATCAATATATACCTTAGTCGTCTCAAAGTCTTTGCGAATAATCATGTAATTCATTTTAAAATCTAACTTAGAACGACTACTTATGACTACCGTACGCCAACTCATAATAACCCCTAATACTAACACATTCGTTTTAAACTATAGTTACTTCATTAGAATATAATCCTGTAATGGATTCATTGATAACTTTAAATTCATCTTGATTACTTATTTTACTCCCCACAGTTGATCTAGATGCTGTTATTCCTAAAGGCTTAACTTCAAAAGTAGTTTTTTGATTTGTTAATAAGTTTAAAAGCTCTATCAAATGAATACTCTGTTCTTCTAAAGACATTTTTTTAAATAAACCATATCCCTTTTCTGATAATTCATCTGCTTTATTCCCTTTCATCTTTTGATATATAGGCATTTTAAGTTTACTTACCAAGTAATCAAAGAACTCTATATTTTTCTCTTCTACGATTCTAACCTCTATCGTATGCTTATTATCAAGAGCTCTTGTTGATACAACATTTGCCTTCAAATCCTTATTATCTTTTCTCATATTATTAAACTTCTCAAGCACTTTGAGGTATGGAATCCATTCATTTGAAACAATGACTTGAATCGCATTATCAATACAGAATTTACTATTAGTCTTCCCGCCCAAATAGTAATAGAACCCATTAACCTTAACAAGTTGATTAATACATAGCTTTCTATAAATAATAGAGATATCTTTCGCTTGTGGAGTGATAGAGGCTACATAATCAATCAAATCTTGATCTGTTATATTTCGATTTGTTAAATAAATCGGTAGTGGCACAATCTCTTTAACAACTTCTCCCTTTTTACCAATATATTGAACAATAATAGAATAGGCATTCTTAATTTTTGTCATGCCACCATATTTAGTTACATCTGCAAATACGCTGGATTTTGTTTTCATTCCAATATAAGCGCCATCTTTAGCCTTCGCTGCGACAGTGGCTTTATATACAGTTGCATCAGCTAAGGCACCAGATTGTTCTAGCAATCGTTTCGTAACACGAACATCATTACTAGTCATCATTTTGTTAACTGTATCCATGCTTGTTTTTACATCCCAAGCTTTAGCATTAGTACATTTGACGTCATAGTTGAACATCTTCGCCAGATTATATGTGCGATTAGCCCCATTCTTTTTGAAAAATGCACGGAAGTTACGTGTAAATTTCTCATGGTACACATTACCTACTACGATATTTAAATATGCATCTTTAGCGTGATGATGATGGTTTAATGAGCGGACCTTAATAAAGTTATTATCATGGCGGAAATCCGTTACATTCTCAGCTTTTACAAAGACTACATCAATATCCGGGTAAAGACGACGCAACAATGTTGTAGCAGCCTTAACAGATTGATTAGTTTCTACTAGTTGACGAGCAATAAAGCCACTTAAATCATCAGCTGTAAGTGGTGTAATGCGAGTAAGACGCTCATATTTCCGTTCACTAATAAGACCTTGTTGTTTTAAGAATATCCAGAATGCCTTTTGTGCCTTTTGAATTTCTTTACTAATTGGATATGTATCTGATTTTTGAGCATTTGCAGTTCGTTTACATAACACTAAGTTATCAAAACTATCATCCTTGGTAAGGCTACGAGGATAAATATGATCAATATCATAGTTATCTGTATTTAACTGACTTAAATCTATAACTTCACCAGTATAAGCACAGCGGCCCATTTGAGTGTAGTATAAATAAAGCTTTTTACTTCTTAACGCCGCATCATCATATTTAGCTAGTCCTGATTTTAGCCCTCCAAACTCTTCGTTCGTAAGTCCGCTTAATAATGCATCATCTTTTTTTATCGCTGCATATAAATCTGATAATCGTTTTTGGCGGGAATCTTTTTTCTTTTTCTCCGCTTTATTTGACCGTGTTACTTCTACAAAGATACGAGCCGGTAAAGCTTTTTTAATATGTACAACCTCATCAACGATGCGCAATGCTTGCCATACCGCACGTTTAACAGCAGGTGAAAGCGCTAAATCATCGATAATATCATGAGGGTTCACGATTTGATCTTCTGTTAATTTAGCATTTATTTCTTGAATACGTTCCATAAAGGAAAATTTATCGCCTAATAGTTCCATTAAGTTATAGCTAAAATCACGCATTGCTTCTATAATGGTTACAGAAGTACCGTCTCCAATCTTATCACAACCATCGATACCATTTAGTAATTTCTTAGAAAGACGGCCCCAATCTCGATATCTTAATTTTGACAATTTTTTGATAGCTTCATCATCAAGGCGCGAAGAAAATTTATTACGCAATGTTTCTCGCAACATTTTCTTACTTTCACCAAAGATAGTTATATCCGCAATAATGTCTTCAGCCATAGATACATCAAAATTAGTCCCAAGAATACGAACCATATCACGATAAGAGGCTAAATCATTTTTAATTTCTCCATCAAGACCTGTAATCTCATGTTTATGAGTTTTTGAAATATAACCATTATCTTTTAAAAACTGCTCTATCCGATTTTTGGTCATTTTTTTATGGTCTTGCTTAAATACGGCCTTAATAAGATGCGCTTTTACCTTTGTCTCTAATGGTTTACCATCAATACGTACATTATTAAGTTCGTTAAGCAACATAAACTTACTATACAAAAGTGATGATTTGGGCAGCACATCCTCACCCAAAAGGTAGGTGCATTTATTAGTAAGGTTTTTGATAAAAGCTGCTGCTGATTTCTCCCGATCAATTTTATCATCAAAATTCCACGGAGTTACTCGTCCAGACGCTTTACGAACCGCCCAAGCAAAACCACCGTTATCTACATTATGATGAGTATTTAAAGGCCCTACGTAATACGGAATGCGAAACTCTAGCATTTTAATGAGTTTATCTGCTACAGAATAACCATCTGCCACTACATTTAAGAATGGGAATTTAGATTTACATGTATCAAGAATAGTTTTAAGCTCTTCCAAATGTAATTGATATGGAATAACACCATTATCTTTAATCCGCTGTAATGGCAATAACGTTTGTAATTCAATTTCACTAAGAATATATTCTTTATCCTTAGAATCAGATAGTCCTTCTACTATTTTCTTAGTGTATTTATAAAAATCTTCACGGTTACAACTAGTTTCCTCAGTACGACCTTGTTTAATATAATGCACATAGTTGTGTAGACCTTTTTCATCAACTTTGAACATTGTATTGTAAATGCTTCTATCCGACTTTAGTAAAGATTTCAATATAGCTAAATCATCTTTATGCTTGTTGAAAGCTTTTACCTTAGATTCAGAAATAGTAAGGCCAGGTTCTTTAATAGACATTAGGATAATAGCATCATATACAGATTTACAATCATCAATAATATGAATCTCGTCCCCCCAAACTTTAGCTAGGTCATCACGTCTCTCATCATATGTATCTCCTATAATTTGTAACTTTTTAAGATCTTCATCTAAATCCTCTACAGAGCCGAATAAGTCAGTAAGACTTGCAGATAAACCTAACACCAAATTAGCAAATGATTTAAGTCTTTTTTTATCCTCCTTGACCTGTTCTTTTTGAGTTTTACCAGAAATATCCACTTCATCAGTAATTATATATGTATCAACAAGACGTTCTATGGCCTTTGCTTTGTCAGATTTTGTTTTTCCAGCCTCCATAAGGATTTGCCCTATAGAGCTAATAGCAGAATTACAATCAAAGCAATTAAATGTAATATTTTCTAAAGCTTGTTTAATAACATCATCAAGCGTTGAAGCATTAGAGTCAAATGTAGCCCCTTCATAAAGGAAGTTACCACGATATTTTAAAATATGATGTACAGCTAAAAATAGTTTGCGAATATCATCAGTACCAGATTTCATCAATTCTGAACGCAAATGATAAACAGTAGGATACTCTTTAAAATAATCTTGATCATTATAGTTTTTATCGATAAACAAAATATGTTTTGAACTATGACCGGTCGTTTTATCCTCATAGTGGTACTTACTTTCACGAAGGCGCATAAAGAATGTAGGATCCACCTGTGCCATAGCATCAGCAAACAATTCTTCTAATAGTTTTAAGCGTAATTTACGACGTTCCAAACGACGACGCATGGACCGGAATCCACGACGTGCTACAGCGGATTCTCCCTCATCAAACAAACGACTTCCCCACATTTTATGAGATCGAAATTTCAGCAACTCATAGGCCTTATTGGTTACTGCCCAGCCCACTGAGCTTGTACCAATATCTAACCCCACAAAATAATCTTTAATTGGATATCCTTTCAAATGACTTGAAATAAGTTGGTTCGATGCTTGCGTTTCCATAAGTCCTCTCCTTTGGAAATTAATAATTGACATTCATCAAATGCTTAACTATACTATAATTAATCCAACTAGTTTTGGAGGTTTACAGAATTACATTACGAGTTCAAATACAAATTAATTTACAATGCCTTCGGGCTGCCCGACGTAGGGCACCTACTCTCAATTCTTCGGAATTGAGTTTTTTATTGCCAAAATTTACTATTTAAACGTGATATATAATCTATAAGTCGCCAAACACCGTATAATTAACTTCATTTTAGCATAAAACAATAAATTAATTCATATGTTTTTCATAAATCTTATAATTATACTCATAATCGAGTACATAAAAGTTAATAAATAGTTATGTTTATAAGTAAAGCCGAGCTACTCAAAATTTAACGTAGCTCGGCTTTTTCGTCTCTTTTATTCTAATATAATTATCTATAAATCATAATTTTACTTACTTTATCGCCTTTTTGTTCAAATTGTATGCCATGCATCATATCCGTACGATAGCGATATTTCCCATAAAACCATCGATTATTAGAGTCTACTAAATCAGGTCTACCGTATACATTAAGGACTTTTCGCATGGAGTCGCCTACGGCAATGCCTCTATGTGTTGTGGCATCACGATTCTCGATCATCATATAGGTAACAACTGACTCTACACCATCCATTTTAAAACTCCCAAAGGTAACACCACCATAGGTGAGTCCTCTACTAGTTTCTTTAGTAGGCTGCCCCAAACTTGCTTTCACACTATCAAAGGTATTACCTAATGAAACACCAAGAACCATCATATCCTCGTCTGGTAAGTTAGCACCTACAAGTTGTCCTCCCGCATAATGAGTATACTGCTCAGCTTTCGGCCAATCGTAAGACTGTTTCGCTGCATTTGTTTCAAGGCGATCCCACGTTTTGCTCAACCAACTTGCATCTGTCACATAACTATAACCACTTACCAATTGCAGGCCGATAACAAGCCCCGTAATCATGTATTTTCTTTTCATGTTCTCTCTCCTGAACGATCTTATAAACAACTGAATTACATTTTATCTTTACTTTGCATACGGATTACTTTATTCCGCAGTGTCTCAACATTTGCAAAATCAGAATATTCTACCGTATTACGCAGCTGAATATGAGAATATGGCGTAGCCCCATCAATATAAACTAAGCTCATTATATATACATTCTTGTCATCACGTAAGAATCGATGCATTAAAGACGTTTTTCCTGGTTGATAGTTATCTACTAAAAGACTAGGAACGCCATTATTCCAAACAGATGCTGATTGAATAGGTGCATCACCTATGATTTGACTTTCTGGCTTTATTTCCGAAATCTCGTCAATAAATGAATAGATATATTTATCATCTACTTTTACAGGTTTCTTAGCTACAATAAGTCGGATACCTGATCCACGATAGTCTCTCATTTCGGCAGAGTCCTTTAACGATTTCTGTGCTATTAGTTTGAGCCCTTTAGGAATACGATATGTGAAATTATCCCATTGAATACTTTCACTATAATGATCCATGTCATCTAACGATCGAATCGACGGAATTACATAATTACTCATAACATGCTCGAGCTTGCCGGTAACAGGCTGATTTTTGTAGCTAAGACCTACCATATATTCTTGATTCGGTTGATTAAATAAACCAACTACAGCAACCATAGCAGGCGTATTCTCACCGAAAGACTCAGTTTCAATAGCCCATTTACCATGTGTGATACCCGGATATGTAAACTCCCCTTTTCGCTCTGATTTTAATTTGCCTAATGCATCATCATAATTCTGTTTTGTACCAATCGCAAAAAATATGGAATTCTCTCTTACAATAGATAAACGTTCACCATCACTGCGTTTTGGGTAATACTTACTTGCTAATAGTAGTCCAGGAACAGATGCCCGAATGTTATTACGCTCATCATGCAACAACACAACTGCAGACTCATTAACAAGTAAGTCCATCAACTTCTCCGAATCGCTTGCTATCTGATTGACTTCATCTCGTGTTAGTCCCCAGTCAGTTACATACATGTCCATGCGTTTTTTAGATTCAGAATGTAATTTTATAACATCACTAGCTCCTACATTGCTCAAGCTACCGGCCCGATAGTTTTCATAGGCATTGGCAGGGATATTCGCATCTGCTCCTGGTATAGGTGGCTGTCCTGCTGGCACTTCTATCTGTACAGCGCTTACATTCATGGTGAAAGCAGCTAGTACAGCCATGATAATCAAACTTTTACGTAACATAAAACCCTCTCTTTTTTCTCTCACATTACAACATAAATAAGCACAACCTTATTAGCATAAGTATACTATGTAAACAAGGCTGTGCCTATTATTAATAATTTTATAATTTAGTATATGTATGATATATCTATAATTGGTATATATAAGGTTTATCTCCATTTGACGATATATCCCTTTATCCCTATAATATAAGTAGATAGTCAGACGAGTAGTGACGTCAGGCTCATCTCACAAACAAATAACATGTAGAAATGGCCTTTTCGTTTTATCTAATTTCCGAAGAAACGAAGGGCTATTTTGCTATTTCTAGACAAATAAGCGCCACAAGTGCTCCAAAGGATATCATGACTGATAAAATCCCAAGGATAATCATAATGATTTTATAACCACTCATAAGCAACCCTCCCTTCAAAAACGAAGAGAGGCCCAACCTCGCCTAACTATCCTAAGTCTATTATAGAACGAACTAATATGCGATACAATAAGCATTATATTATAAAAATATACGAATAAACTAATAAAAGCCAAGTTATTCCTAACTATGAATAGCTTGGCTTTTACATTATGTAAATAAGTTAAAAATATATCAGAAATCTAATATGCGTATTTAGGAGCTTTCAAAAGCTAATGAAATATCAGTCCAATAATAATCAGAATCGGAGCCAGGTAAGAAACACAAAAATAACAATAGCTAAAACAATAATAGTGCCATACATTAATATCCCTAGCTTTATAACAAAATCTATACTATAAAAGATAAATGTCCCCACTAAAGATTGGTCTTTCAAAGAAAAGTACCAAGCTTTCACTCTATAATAAATTTTTGGTTTATCAAACGCTGGATATAGTTTCTCATGCCACAAAATAAGCCACGGTAAAACCCAAATATTCCCAAAGGTAAATATCAATACTGGCAAATAATCCCTTAATGGATATGCTTCTAATACATATCGATCATAGAGCAATGTATAGAAAGCCCAAATAGAGATTCCCCAAATAAGTAAAAGTACAAGCTTTATTAGGAGTCCAAAAACAAGTTTTATCTTTAATCTATGTTTATTCACTGTTTTAACCACTCTAGTGCCATACATAAATATTACAACTCATCATCATAAGATAGTCCAAAGATCTTTTTATAGATCAAATTAGGCAATTTATATTTTTCATCACCAAATTCAGCAGGTAGAATCATAGCTTTTAGATTTTCTGCATATATACGTTGTTGGCGAATTTGTCCATTATTGTAATAGGTACCGCCATCATTAACGGTCCCTGTAATTCCTGAACTTCCTTGCTTTGCACGCCAAATAGAGATATATGGGGTCTTATCACCTTGTTTTAAACTTCTATCATGATCATTAATCAAATGGCACAAAGAACGATCCATTTGGTAATCGTATTGTACTGAAAGTCCTTGAATCATATTCGCAGCAGGCATGGAAACATAAATGACGGCTTCAATACGACGATGGCCATTCGGCGCCGTTACAGACTTAACAGATGAAAGATCCAAATATTTTCCATCTCCTCTTCCAGAGTCAGCACTCGAATCGATGTGTTCAAATCGTTCTGCGTTTAATAAGTCAGCTTGTGATACGGCTTGGATTTGCATTGGCAACACGAGGCAGCTTAGTAACCATAGTGAAAGTAAATATATGCGTTTCATCATCCACCTCATTGGGCCACAATATCATCAAAATGCTGCTGATATACAGATACAAACATAGCATCCGCTATATCATATATAATAGTATTATTACGGTTAAGTGGGACCTTACGCGTATCGTTTACATAATGCATTGACTTTGTCGCCCCATCAAATGTATATCTCGCTACATCTACCCCTGTCATAGCTAAACCAGACTTACTTTCACTAGCCTCAATCAAAGCCAGCATAGACGGGCTCGGATTCATGATACGAGACGAATGAATAAGTGTCGCTAACGAATAGTTAGTATCATAATCCACGGTGAGCTGTCTCTCATTGATGATAGATTGATAAGACGTATCCATCACAATATAGTAAGTCCCGCGCAAGGAATACTGTGGCGGTGCATAGCGTAGGGCCTCAATCGAATAAGTGTTTAAATAGATATACAAGCCACCACTCTCTATGGGCCCATTCATCGACTGAGAATAAACAAGCTTAAACTGTGGTGACGTCTTCAGCTCCTGAAATGTAATTGCCTCTGTAGGCATGGTGAAAGCCAGCAACACAAGAGCTAGCATCAAAATACGTTGAATCATAAAAACCTCTCTCAAAAAATGAATCTTGTCTCTCAATAAAATAAGCACAGTCTTATTAGCATAAGTATACTATGTAAATAAGGCTGTGCCTATGATTAATAATTTTATATTTTAGTTCCTAATATATATACATTCTCCAACGTTCCAAGAAACTCCTCTTTGTATTTTCCCCAGTTTTTATGGATAATTAAACTATACTTGATATATGCACCGCAAGTAGTAAGGGTGATTTAGTATGAATCTCTAGATAGTGTAAATTTTTGGAGGTGTCATATGGATTCTCTGACTATTATTTGGGTTATTGTTTGCGCCTATTTATTACTGAATTTATTAGTCGGCATATATTGTCATATTCGTGTAAAAGATAGTACTGACTATCTACTCGCAGGTCGTCGTATTGGGGTTCTTATGACGGCAGGTACATTAGCAGCTACAGAAATCGGTGGTGGGAGCACCGTAGGTGTAGCAGCAAAAGCGTATGGTTCTTGGGGTTTATCTGCAGGTTGGTATGTCGTATCTGCAGGGATTGGTGTTATTCTCGTTGCTTTCATCGCACCACTCTTGCGGCGTGCCATGGCAACAACAGTACCAGAGATCATCGGCCGTCGTTTCGGCGCGTCTAGCCATCTCATTACTTCTATTCTGTCCATGCTGGCAACGATTACACTAGCAGGCGTACAGATTACAGCAACTGCAACCATTATTAGCGTTCTCACCGGACTTTCAACAGAACTCGCCATCCTCATCTGTGGCGCGGTACTCGTAATTTACACCATGTCCGGCGGTATGTGGAGCGTTACGATGACGGACGTTATCCATTTCTTCGTTCTCGTTGGGGGCTTCTCCCTCGCGGTGCCATTCGTATTGCACAATGTGGGCGGTTGGGAATCGGTAGTGGCGAAATTGCCACCTGAACAGCTAGGCTTCACAAAGGTTGGTTGGAAAACCATCATCGGCCTCATTATCATGTACTTCATGACCTTCTCCACCGGCCAAGAATCCGTTCAACGGTACTTTGCAGCGAAGGACGAAAGGACGGCCGTTCTCGGTTCTATCATTTGTGGCATTATCATGGCTCTTTTCGCCTTTGTTCCTGCGGTTTTAGGCCTCGTAGCATTGGCTGAGTTTCCGAACATCGAAGCGAACAATGCGGTGGCAACGGTAGCGCTTAACCTCATGCCTCCTGTAATGGCAGGCTTCGTTATGGCTGCGGTCGTTTCGGCTACGCTTTCATCAGGCGCAGGCGACCTCTTAGGTGCCGCAACAGTATTTACCAAGGATATTGTGGAACATCATTTTGGTAAAAGACTCACTGATGCTCAGCTCACAAATTACAGCCGTCTGTGCGTACTATTCCTCGGCATCATCGCCATCATCATCTCCCTCGTAAGCAAAGCTATCATTCCGATGCTCGTATTTGCTTTCACCATGAGATCCGCTGGCCCATTCGCTGCATTCCTACTTGGCCTCACTTGGAAAAATGCAACAGCTGGCGCTGGCATTTGGTCCATCGTGCTCGGCTCCATCGCAGGCGTATACTGGGAATTCGTTGGCAACCCATATGGCATCATGTCCATCATCTTCGGTTCCATCGTCAGCCTTATCGTCTTTGTGGCTGTGGTGTTCATTGAAAGAGCCATGGGTAAACCACCGGCTCCTCCGGCTATACCTGATGATGTAAAAGAAATATAATCAATTTATTATAATCTGTAACTTAATAATAGACTTAAAAGTGCTATAAAATTACAATTATAAAACCAAAAACTCCTATCGGTGAAAGCCAATAGGAGTTTTCTCATTTTACAATACCATCATCAAACTGTATGCCATACACACATTCATCACAATTTGACGATATATCATAACCTTACTATAATATAAGAAGATAGTCAGACGAGTAGCTACGTCAGGCTCATCTCGGAAAATATAAGATTTTGAGAAATGGCCTTTTCGTTTTATACTAATCTCCAGATTAGTGGAAATGAAGGGCTATTTGTCTTTTCCTAGACAAATAAGTGCTATTAAAGCCCCAAAAGCAATGACAATAGCCATTACTTGTAACAGGAGCATGATTACTTCATAATCACTCATAGGCTTATCCCTCCCTTCAAAAACGAAGAGAGGCCCAACCTCATCTAACTATCCTAGGTCTATTATAGAACGAACTAATATACGATACAATAAGGAACGAATAATAGGGATATATAGATAAATATAAGAAAAACTCCTAGAGAATTAAACCAATGAACTGCACCCCAAAATTGGACACAATTTTTGGGGTGCGGTTCAAAATAAGGTAGAGCCTTTATCTATTTTCTTATTTATTTATAAATTACCAACTTCAAATTAGTGAATAATCCAGATAGCAATTGTACTTGTAATGAAGGTAACGATTACAGGCACACTTGTACGTTTTACAAGGTCGAAGCTAGAGATATTTGCAATACCAGCTACAGCAATCATAACGGCACTAATTGGGCTGAGTAGGCGGCCTACGCTCGCTGCATTTTGCATACCGAGAAGGATTGTTGTCGCATTACCACCTAGGTCAGCTGCAAAATTTGGAACCAATGGAGCAAATGCAAACATAGATGCAACGCCAGAGCCCATTACGATACTTAAACCTGTAATAATTGTAGATACAATAACACCTACTACATCAGCAGAAATAGCAAGGCCTTGGATAGCAGCAACGAATTCTTTTACGATGCCCAAAGAAGTTAATCCGAAAGCAAACGTTTCACCTGCAACAATCAATGTTACAGTGTTAGCAAATTGGTCGCCCATACCTTTGAAGAAGGTTTGGATGCTAGCCGCCATTTTACGGAAGTCGCGATGACGGATAAGTTCACAACCCATGGCGATAAACAAACTAAGGAACATCGCAAGGTTTACATTCATCTTAACACCTTGAATACCATATTCACTGAAGCCAAGGATAAAGATTAATGGCAACAATGGTAAGAATATATATGGTAATGGACCAACTTCGAGGTCATCAGATTTATGAGCCTCCACATATTCCGTAGGAACATGGCCAGACTTTTTATCCAAGTATTTTTGCCATACGAAATGAGCAATAGCAGCCATTAAACCACAGATAATATATACTTTCAACTGATAATCTACAAAGTACTCATGAACAGGCATGTTTACTATTTTGGATACGAGCAATGTAGTGGCAGAGGCAGGACCGATGTCGAGCAAGTGACCTGTAGCAACAGCCGCTGCAGCACCTACAGGACTAACACCTAAGCGTACAAGAATTGGGAAGATTGTCACCATCATAAGCATTGCAAGGCCAGAAGCACTTGGAATTACAAGGGACATGAACATATTTAGAATAAATGTAAGCGCCATTACTAGGTATGCAGATTTCATTTTACCAAGTGGTTTAATGGCTGTTACAACAAGGCGAGAGCTAGCACCAATGTGGTCCATGTACTTCGCGAAACCAGTACAAGTCATGATCACGAGGCCAAGGTTCGCCGCATCTTTAGCAGTAGTAATATTAATAAATTCAAATGCATCAAAGAAAAGAACCCCTGTAGCCTTTTTTGCTTCTACAAAAGATGTTGTATAGCCAAGCAAGTACGCGGCAAACATCATAATGAGACCGCCCAATAACAATACAGTTTGTGCTTTAAACTTCTTAATAACCAGTGTTCCCGTTATGGCTATAACCAATAAACAAACTAATAAATTCATACATGTTCCCTCCATTCACAACACAATACTTAAAAGTTTTCCTTTGCTTGTTTGAAATCCTCTTGGATTTTTTCTAGCAAGCCCGGTGTTTCAAGGATTTCCTCCACGGATAAAGCTATGCCCTTCGCGCCATACATGATAGCATCCTCTGCGAGTTGGCTTTTACCATTATCTAACCATTCTTGAGAATGACTCGTCACACCCTTACCTACGAATTTCACACGCAAGCATGCACCTGGCACGCGGAACGTAACACTAGAGAAATCGGTGGATCCTGTCACCTTACGAGGCTCGGAAATCTCTGGGGCACCTACCTTTTCTGCATTTTTTAAAAGTATATCGTTCAAGGTCTGTACATTGACTTTGTTGTCGTACGCCTTAACCTCTTCCCATTCCATCGTAGCGCCCACCTGTAAAGCCGCACCTTGCGCCACGTCTTTCACACGAGCCACAACCTCGTCGAGACGAATGCGACTAGAGGAACGAATATACCATTGGGTACACGCATAATCAGGTACGATGTTCGCGGCTTTGCCACCGTCAGTGATAATGCCGTGCATGCGAACCTCAGTCGGTACGTGCTCGCGCAAGTACTCCATGCCGTTAAAGAACAACAACACCGCATCTAACGCGCTGATACCCTTCTCTGGGGCAATCGCCGCGTGAGCAGACTTGCCGTGGAACTTGATATTAACGAGATTTAGCGCCAAAGACTTGCCGTCTACCGTGGTCGTATCGCTGCCATGCATCATGAAAGCGAGATCTAAATCGTCAAACACGCCTTCACGAGCCATAACAAGCTTGCCGCTCGCCGTTTCCTCTGCAGGCGTACCGTACACAACCAATGTGCAAGGTGCTTGCAACGTGCGTTTCAAAGCGATTGCCGCCGTGCAAATAGATGGACCTTGCAAATTATGGCCACACGCATGCCCCAAGCCTTCAAGGGCATCGTACTCGCAAAGCAAACCGATTTTAGGACCGCCACCGTTTACGTGGTACACCGCTCTAAAGGCAGTCTTAAGACCACTCACCTCACGGTCTACGATGAACCCTTCCTTCTCTAATAAATTTGTCAACAACTCATGAGCTTTAAACTCTTCATTTCCGAGCTCAGGATGATCAAAAATGAAATCGTTTAACTCCTTCATAGGCTTTCTTAATGCTTCAATCTCTTGTAAAAGCTGACTCATTTCTACCTCCAACATACACACTATAAAAACATAAATTCATATAACTACAAATACAAGCCTTATAAAACCTGTATCTAATAACCTATTTTTTATCTATCTTTCTATTATTAGTCTATTAATACATTAATATTTGTTCCGTATAATGGAACATCATTCCATAAATTAAGAAAAAAAATAAATTTATAAGGTCGCCCCCATGTGTTTGGAAATGGTTTGACCTAATTCCATCATGACTGATAGATACTCTTTGACACGCTCTTCCGTGTAGTCCCCTATAGGACCAGAGATAGTCATCACCGCCTCAAGCTTATTACCAAAGGAGAAGATAGGCACTGCGATAGATGCCGCATCAGGTACTCGATTGCCGCGAGTCACCACATACCCATCATGACGAATTTGGGCACTTTCACCAGCACTCATATTAGTATCCTTAAAATCCGCCAAATAGGCACCGAAAATCTTGCCTGCCGCCCCTTTAAAGATAGGGTACACCGTGCCGATCTTGATATCGTGACGCAACGGCTTGTCCGCCGCAACACGCTCGATACAAATGCGATAATCGCCCTGCGCCAAGAACAAATTCACGGACTGCTGCAACTGATCGCGGATTGCTACCATATAGGGCTGCGCAATAGCTCGCACATCCAAGGACGTAAGAAAAGACTTTGCCATCGGCAAAATACCCCAAGACAACTGATACTTCTTGGCCCTATTAAACTCAACCCAATGATGAGCTTCAAATGTCTTGAGCAACCGATGTACAGTAGCCTTGGGCAACGCCGTCGCATTCGCCAACTCGGTCACACCAAGCGGGCCCACCTCTAATAACTTGAGTATCTCTATACCACGCTCTATTGATTGAACCATATTCATATCCAAAGAAACATACTAGATTATTACCGTTTAATACGTTTCTATATTCTACTAAAACTAATGATAAATTTAACAATATACATAATCTGTTAGATCTCTTTTGATGCCTCTGAAAGACATATAGTGCAACTAAGTCATTACAAACATAACAATAACACATTCATAAAGAATTTAAAAATGACTAAGATGCATAAGTCGTAATTTCACTACCACCAAAAAGAACCATTAACACAATCCACCGTATTGTGTTAATGGCTCTTTTAATATAACTAAAATTTTATAGAAAGATTGCAGTATAGCCAAGCTTTAAGTATTATCCCTACAACCGAATTAAACCTCATGTGTTTCTCCAAGTTTAGCAATAAACACTTATTCTCCTAATAGCCGTTCTACTAAATCGATCCAAATAGAAACACCATCTTCTAAGGCACTTGTATCAAAACTCATGTCAGGATGATGCAAACCTGGACGCAAATTACACCCAAGCCCAAAGAAACCTGCTTTCAAGCTTGGCTTTTCCACAGTGTAGAAGAAGAAATCTTCCCCACCTGGTGTGTAAATTGGATCAATGCAGTTGCTTTTACCAAGAATAGAAGATATAGAGTCAGCTAATAGAGCCGTTGCCTCGTCATTTAACTCAGCCGCAGGAATACGGAAGGAATCCAAAACCTCAACAGTCGCACCGATAGAAGCAGCTGCCCCTTCAATAGCTGGTAAAAACTTAGCACAAAGCTCATCCATCGTTTTATTATATTGTGCACGTAAATCCCATGTAACAACCGCTTTCGCTGGAATCGCATTCGTTACGCCAGAGTCACAAAGGAAACGAGTCGCCTTAACACTATAATTATCAGTTGGTTTTAAATGGATAGCATTAACTGCATTAACCGCTTGAGCCGCTGCATCCAAAGCATTAATCCCTAAATGAGGGCGAGCACCATGAGCTGGCTTGCCATGAAAAGCAATGACCATACGGCAAGAGGATGCATAATGAATCGCAGGGCTAGCCTGCCCATTTTCTGCTTCTTCAAATGGACGCACATGCGCACCAAAGATGTATTCTACATCATCAATAGCTCCACCCCTAATCATGCTATTCGCACCAGAACCTAGCTCTTCCGCGGGTTGAAATAAAATCTTTAACTTACCACGTTTTACTAATTGCTTTTCTTTAATAATTTGAGCCGCAGCCAACAGCATTGACATATGTCCATCATGACCACAAGTATGACGAGATACATGTTTGCCATCGATAATATGACCAAGCGCATCCATATCGGCACGAAGCGCTACCACAGGACCAGATCTACCGCTATCATAGATACCGATAATGCCCGTTTCTCCGCCCACTTTACGTGTTACATCGTAGCCGTAACTTTCCAATTTTTCTGCTAAAAATACGGAAGTCTTGAACTCTTGAAAACCTTCTTCAGGAATTGTATGTAAATAATTATAGAAATTTAATACTTCACTCATCGCCAACACCTCTTTCTATAGAATAGCGTCTAACACATTAATTATACTACACAAATATCTGCTTTTAAATCAGTTGAAATAAAAACTTTTAATAATATATATAACTTTTATAAATGATATTCTTGCACTATTTATTATCTCTACTATATAATTATAAATCATATAACTCTATATGTTTTATGTAGGAGGTTGAAAATCATGAGTGACCCTAACAATGAGAAAAACTATACTCAATTTACTAAGAAGGTGACTGTCGGTTGCTATATTGCATTAGCTGTAGCAGTCCTATTCTTCTCAGGATTACTTAACAATGTAGAAGGTTTTAAATGGCTCTCTGCATTAGACTTTGCGACTGTTTCTGGTAAATTTGGTACCATGGTCAACCCTGCAAAAAATACCTTTATTGGGGAAGGCGGCGTCAGCGCTCGCGCAGGTTTCCTCTTTGCCTTGGGCTTAACACCAACAGTTATGTTGGCATTGGGTGTACTTGAGATTTTAGAACATTACGGTGCAATCCGTGCAGCCCATAAATTAATGACTCCATTATTGAAACCTATTTTAGGTATCCCTGGATTAACTGGCCTTGCAATGATTACGGACTTACAAAGTACAGATGCAGGTGCAGCGATTACCAAAGACCTTTATGACAACAATCTAGTTAACCGTAAAGAATTAACAATTATGACGGCATGGCAGTATAGCGGTGCGGGCATGATTAACAACTACGTAGCCATTGGATCTGCTATTTTTGCGTACTTAACAGTACCAATTATCCTTCCACTCATCGTAGTATTTGTTATGAAGTTCTTTGGTGGTGCCGTATGTCGAATCGCACTTAATACAGTATTCAAGGGAGATTTCAAAGATGAGCAACAATAAAGAAACAAACAATCCATTTGATATATTTATTCGTGGTGCACGAAAAGGCTTTACGCTAGCCACTCAAAACTTATTACCAAACGTATTGATGGCATACACACTTGCCGAGCTATTACGCATCTTAGGTATCATGGCATTTTTAGGTAACCTATTTGCTCCTGCAATGGCTCTATTTGGTCTTCCAGGTGAAAGCGTAACAATCTTGTTAACAGCGTGGTTATCCTACTCTGCTGGTATCGGCGTTGCAGTTAACTTGCTTTCTAACAATACGATTGATATGATACAAGTGACTATTTTGGCTCCAGCTCTACTCTTAATGGGCTCCCAAATCCAATACATGGGCCGATTACTAGGTGTAGTTGAAGTACCTAAAAAATATTGGCCAATGCTTATGACTATCAGCGTTGTAAATGCATTGATTTCCATGGTTATTATGAAAGCATTTGTATAATATCAAGACAATAGAATACTTTAACTAATACAATAACTGAAACAAACCAAAAGGCAGTACTAATATGAAATATAATAGTACTGCCTTTATTCTTTTAACAAAATACCAAATATCTATATCACTATTAAAATATAGAATATGTCTTATTCTCAACATTGCTCAATATGCATAGTATACATATTGAATATTCATTCCCCGTATGTTTTAATGAAGACAAATACCATTCGTTTATGACAAATTAAATATCTATCCTTTATTAGAAGAATTCACTATATTTACGCTACATAATAGGTCTTTACTACCATGCTTATATAAATCTTAAACACATCATGGTAGTTTTTTTATTACGTAAAGGAGTATAGATGTATGAGTAAGGAGAAATTAGAGTTTGTAGAACCAGTTAATACAAACACAGATAATGAGTACTCTAGAGAGCCTGTCCCATTAGAGGCAAGAAAGTCCTGCTTTTCTCTCACCATCGTTTGGACTGGGTTCGTTTTTCTTGTTACTAGTATGATGGCTGGTGGCGGATTAGCTGCGGGGCTGACTTTCAACGAATTACTATTAGCCATGATTCTAGGAAATATTTTCTTATGTATCATCGCAGGACTAGTGAGTGTAATCGCCTATAAAACAGGCCTTACCTTTGCCCTTTTGACTCGATACAGTTTCGGTCAGGAAGGATCTAGAATTGCCTCTCTCTTCGTACCTATCGTCAATCTAGGTTGGTACACTATTCAAGCGGCTTTATATGGACATTTTATTGCTCAAGTATTCAACCTCTCCTATACGGGCGAAGTCATTGCTATGATGCTCAGCGCCGTTATTATGGGTATCTTTGCAGTTCTCGGCATTAAATCTCTCGCCGTATTCGGCTATATTGCGATTCCGTCCATCGTATTCCTTTCCCTAGGAACGGCGGCTCGCTCGGTTCAAACAATCGGTGGTTGGCAAGAATTATTTAACTATGTGCCATTACAACCTATCGATTTACTTTCAGGCATTACCATCGTTATCGGCACATGGATTTTATCTACTGCCACATGTATCGCTGATATTATGCGCTATGGTAAAAGCAAGAAAGACGTTATTACAGCGAGCACAATTGGTCTATTGGGTGGCAATACCTTGATGATCAGCTGCGGTGCTATCGCAGGCGTTGCTATGAATGATGGTGACTTAATCAACGTACTATTAAGCTTTGGACTCGTTTTCCCAAGCTTATTATTGTTGACTACAAATATCTTCACAACAAATGGTGCGAACCTCTATTCCACATCATTGAACCTAGCAAACTCTTTCAAACTAAACCGAAATATTATGCTAGCCGTACTCATTGCAATCTCTGCATTAGCAACAATGACGCAGCCGTATAAAATCGACTCTCTCTTTGTATTCTTAAGTACATTAGGCATCATCGTTCCGCCACTATGCGGTATTATCTTAGCGGACTTTTACCTGGTTCATCGTGGAAAATATATCGATTACAACAAAGCGACTTTCAAAAAATGGAATCTAGTTCCATGGATCACATGGGCCATCGCATTAGTCTGTGTTAAATTCATACCATTCGGATTGGCTTCGCTGAACGGGATTGTAATCGGTGCTTTACTGTACGCAGTCATTACGTATATTGTTAAACCTAATGTTGTTAGTGAAAGCAAAGGGTGATTATCATGGCAATTCATAAACTATCTGCTATACTAGGTACAATCATTATGGGCATCGGATCCTTTATTACCTGTCTAGCCACAAGTGAAAGTGCCATTACCCTTGGTAACGGCATGCTCGTGGTGAGCATTATTATGATGGGATTTGGATATTCAAAATGGCAGCCGTAATTAACTAATATAAAAGTTCCTCATCCTCATATTATAAAAAGAACCTTCCTTTTATAACAGTAAAGTTAATAAAGAAAGGCTCTTTTTAAAGTAAACTCTTAGCAACTAAAAAGTAGTCATAAATCTAATTATTAATATAAAAGGACTTGTAAAATGTTAGAAAAATATTCTGAACTTACAGCCGGTATGGACTTCAACGAGACAGCACTAATAGTAGGGAATGGTGCTAGTATATCACTATCAGATAGTTTTAATTATAATAACCTATTTTTAAAAGCTGAGGAACTAGGATACCTATCACCTGAAATTGCAAGAATATTCTCCCAAATTGGTACCTCAAATTTTGAGGCTATTTTAAATCAACTGGATATAACACAAAAAATAAATAATGCACTTTCTCTACCTGATATTTTAATATCGCAACTGCCCATAATTAATAATTCTATTTCTACATCTAGTAAGCAGATAAAAACTGCCTTAATAGAAACTATTAGAAGTGTACATCCTAATTATACCGAACTATCAATAACACAGGACGAATCTAATGGTATATTAAAGCTCAATAAGTTTTTAAATCAATTCGACTACATCATTAACCTTAATTATGATTTGTTAGTGTATTATATTATTCTTTCAAATAAGACAGATTTCATAGACTCTTTCCGAAATGCTAGTACAAGTAGACATAATTTGGCTTTTAATGAAGATGTTATAAATACAAGATATGGCTATAAAACCAAGTTATATTATCCCCATGGAAATATTGTACTTTGTGTAGATTCCAATGGAGAGGAGCAAAAAATTCGTTGCTCTGAAGGCAATACACTTTTACAAGAAATTTTAAATATTTGGGAAAGTACAGCGCAACTTTATCCACTATTCATTTGTGAAGGTTCGTCTAATGAAAAAGTAAAGGGTATATATAAAAATTACTATTTAACATATGTATATAAAAAAATCCTACCAAATCTCCCCAAAAATATTGTGTGTTATGGCTGGTCACTAAGTGAAAATGATGAACACATTTTAAAACAAATACTAAAAGATAATAGTGATCCCTTTAAGATATTTATTTCTATTCACAAAGGACACAAAGAAGATTATATAATAAATGCTGAATGTACCAAGATAATTGAGAGAATTACTAATATAAATAATAATACTGATATACACTTCTTTAATGCTGATGACGAAGGATGCTGGCTAAACTATAATCCGGACTAAAAATAATAAAATACTTAATACAAAGGTATACGATGATATAACCTTTCGTATTGATTTTATAATCAATAGAAATAATAAGTTACTATTGTTATCAGTATTTAAATGTAAACCTAGAAATTAGATAAAATCCTTATCATTAACTCTAAATCTTTATCTAATGGTACCTTTATAATATCAGGCATTTGCACTAAACTTAATGTCGCTCCACTAATACTAGCTAACCCAACTGATAGCAATCGCAAATAAATTCCTTTATCAATCTCTATTGATTGTAAAAATATAGAATTATTCTTTTCTTCAATTACTCCGTTTTTAGCTTGCTCATAGATTCCTTTTAAATCTAAGTCTATATTATATTCCGATTCTTCAAATTTACAAGATAATAAGGTTTCTATATCTTGAACTAATAAAAACTCAAGTGCATTAACAAAAACACAAAATCGTTTCCAATCTAATTTCTCCTCGATATACTGTTTAAATAGTATCCCCATCCATTCTGCCTTTTTTTCTTCATTGAATGAGTCAATCTTAATCATAAGCCATTTTATATGTTCTAATCGTACATCTTCATTATCAAAGTATTTTTTTCTATACATTTTTTTAAAAGATATAACACCTTTTTCATCATTTGAAGTAAGAGCTTTAATAAAACAATCTAATTTTATTAAAAAAATCTCATTAGGTATATCTTTTATAAATTTGGCTGTTTCTTTAATAGAGCTTAATATTGGAATACCACCAGTAGCAGTCAAATCCAAAATACCAAGAGCAAAATCAATTATTTTTTCAGTTATATTATCTCTCAATTTATCTTCTCCTAACACCACATATTTTCATCCACTATAAATCACTAACTTTTACTGACTGTATACTATAAAGTTTGAACAGATTTTCTTAATTTATCTAACATTATTAGAACTAGAACTTAAGACCTGTATTGCATTTTTTAAATCATGAACTAAACAGTCTAAATTGAATTTCATAATCGCTCCATATTTTTCTTTTTCTATCTTGCTTTTAACTATTACCAGTATTTCTTCTAAATAGGGTTTATCAGCCCCCAAAAATTGGCCGATATTAAGTATCTGCAAATACACTGTTCGAATTATGCCTCGAAAAGAATCTATGTCACATTCACTTGCACTCATAAAATATCCTTTTAACTCATCTATTGTGCCTAGATATTTGGCGAATTCTTTGGCATTATAATACTCATTTATATTAGAATGTATATATTTTAATAGCTCCATATTTGACATATGATTGCTAGATAAATACTTAAATAGATTTAATTTTTCCAACCGTTGTCTATAATTCTCATCAGCAATTTTAACTAAAGGACTAATAAGCTCTTCATATGTTTTATAAACACTATCATCTTTATTTTGTTGTAACAATATATCTCTGGTTATTTCATTGTCACTATAAAATGCTATTTTAATGTCCTCAACAAAGCTTTCAAAATCATATTGTAACGTTGTATAGTGCTTTATCGATGCAACACGCCATAAAATTTGTCTAAGCATTGAGGTTTTATATTTATAATTTTTTACTTCATCCTTTAATTGATTTAACCATTCGCAAACTTGCTCATCACAATATTGAGTCCAGTCTGCTAAATGATTAAATGCCAAAAAAGCATCTTCATATAGCTTCAATTCATTTTCATAAGCGTCTCTTAACAACTGATTATCTAAATATGAGCTATTAATATAAATATCTATAAATTTAAACCCCCATATTATGTTTTCGGGAGTATCTGGATCATCTACCCAAGAAATAAATCCAAAATTCTCTTTTCTCCAATCAATTTCTTCTTTAGGATCAACTTTATATTGTATAGCTCTTAAGACAATATATTTTAAGAATCTATCATACAATTCACTATGTTCTAAGAAAGACTTATTCTCCAAGTTATAAATTTCTCTCAATAAATTGACTAAAACGGCTAGCACAAATTTTAGAGTCCTAATATTATTAGGTTGTCGTCTAAAAATTTCCTCTAATATAATTTCTTTATTACTTAATATATATTCTCTGATATCTTTTTCTTCGTATTCATTTACTAATTCATCAAAAATATTAGCTATTTCATAAGAAAATGCAAGAGTACAATAAACGGCTTTCTCTTTCTCTGTTTGATAATTGTCATTTTCTGAATCTTTCTCTAAAATTTTATTCTCGTTTGCTACAGTAATTACAGGAATACCTCTATTCTCTGTCAACTTATTTATAAATCCCCATAACTCAGTAGCAGATAATTCACAACGTTCAATATCATCAAATACAAAAATACACTTCTCTAATTGTACGAGATCACTCTTATGTATTAATTCGGCTAAATTTATCTTTACTGGTACTCCAATAGCACTTGTATCGATTGTACTAGAGACCGAATTAAATAATCGTTCACAAATATTTTTTGTTTTCTGTGCTTTATTAGACTCTCCTAAATATTGATTAATAAAAATTTTGTCGTAAAATGAAGTTTTAAAGTCAACTAAATTATTAATCCCATATAAGGAGAATACTATATAGTTTTTATTATCTAAAATGCCATTTTTTCGCAAATATTCTTTTACACTATTTTTTACAAAATAACTTTTGCCACATCCCCATTCGCCATTAATCATCAAGGCTTGGTTAATGCCACGATTCTGAATATAATCCTTAATTACTGATAATATTTGTTGATCATTCATAGGTCTCTCCAAAAATCATAATGCTATAAATAAAAGCTCTACATAAGTATAAACTTTTATTGTAGAGCTATTTATAATAATTAATTTTCCCAAAATATCTTATTGAGCCAGAGATTCTCTATATTCTTCTGCAGCCGCATCATAAGTCCATTGTACAGTTGCATTATGATGTTCTGTCACAACTTTTTCAATTTTATCAAGCGGAATAGAGAAAAATTCTTTTCTATGATTTACTTTATTTACCTCATATTCTCTAAAGGTATTATGTAAAATAGATTCTAATGTAGGTGCATCATCTGAAAAAATTAATGCATGAACATCAAATTCAAATGGCACAGATGCACTACTTAACTCCTTAATTCTATCCATAGGTTCCAAACGTCTAGTCATACCAATTTTAAAAATATTTTCCCCAAATGAACCAATATTAGAGATAATATAAACAAAACCAGCACGTGTATTCTTTTCTCGATTTAATACATCAGATTTAACAGTTTCAAGCTCAGAAAGTTTTTCTTCACATTCTTTAATCTTATCAATGTATAAGGTCTTTTCTACTTCATTATCAGTCTTTTGTAAGTATTTCATTAGCTTAGAAATTTCATTTTTAAATTGAATTTCATCTTTCTCAATTTTTGCTTTTTCACGTTCAATTTCACGACGGACTTTTTCTTCTTCTTTTAATTGTTCTTGTATAATTCTCTTTTGTTCTCGCTCATCCTCTAACTTTTCTTGATATGCGTGAGCTGTAATTAATTGTTGTAACTTATTTTCAAGAAAATCTTTTGTAATTTGTACTCCATCAGATTTATAAATTTTATTTAGAGTTTCATAGGATCTTAGGATTTTACTCCTCATAGTATCAATATTTTTAAGTGTAACATTCGATATAGCTAAATCACATTCAGCATTAAATGAACGTAAAATCTGACGTATTTGATTATTTACAAACTTTTTATCATCGTTAATAAGCGCATCTACAGCTGTATTATTTTTTACTAATTCAGCTTCTTCTAACTTATATTTAGATAATATATTTTTTAGTTCCTGAGATGTAGCAAGTTCAAGTCCTTCCGTATCTATATTAACTACTGTTACTAAAGGCTCTAGATTTTCAACCTCTAGCTTTTTATTTTTTAGTTCCTTTTTAACTTTTGATATTTCAGAGGACAACTGATTAAGCTCAGTACTCTTTTCACTAATACGTGCTTCAATATCATGCTCTATTTTGGCCTTTTCTCTTTCAATAGTCTCTTCCAATGTAGCCAATTTTGATTGATTGGCTTCTATATTCTGAATAAGAGTTTGATTTAAAATATGCTCTTTGTAAATTTCATTTTCAACCATCGCCCATCGATGATATCTAGCAAGTAACAATATTGCAACCCCAATAAGCATAATCGGCCAAACTACACTAATGGCAGCCATTAAGAAAACAGCAATATCTCCTACAATAAATCTTTTTTCTCCATTATTATCCATAATATTTCCCCCAAAATACCAATAAATAATACAAAATTGTAGATAAGAAGTAATCCCTGCATCAATATAATTTTATGTATATTATATCACAAATTATGCAAATAATGAAAAACATATGAAAATAGAGCCACCTTATATAAGGTAGCTCTATTGAGGTGCCATATGTAACTTATTTTCAATAATTTATCTGCTCCCGCAGTTCTATTTATTTTCTTATACGCCTATCCTCCTTTTCTAGATTTCTCTCCACCCTCCTATTTCTACTTTCACCACCCAACGAGTTATCTCGTTAGGTCTCTCCAGGCGATAAATAGTTCGGCCACGACTTGAGAGTTTTGGCTAAGTTTGATGCGGGCTAGCATTTTTCGCACGTAGTTGCAGTGTTCTAGCATCGCTTCATTCAGTTTGTGTTTGACATGACGTGGGGATTGGTACACCAAGATGGGTGCAAAGTCCGCCACATGAATATAGCTCGTATCGGGTTCTGGACCTTCCGTAACGATATATTCATAGGGTATAGCCACGTTAAAGAGGCCGTACACTACGTCCTTGCCGATAGGGCGGCGACATTTAATATGAGCAAAGGTTAGATGCGGACCATAGGTCTTAGGTGCGGTATAACTGCTGCGTCGACCATCGCTGGTCATGATGTAATTGGGTCTCAGCCCTTCCTGCATCGCCAACTCTCGCGTGATCGTGCGCATCGGCAGATAGACCATTTCTTCCCGTCCATCCACAAAATAACACTTCGTACTGTCCCCACCACTAGGTTGATAGGTAGGAATAAAACAAACAATGTGATTCTTTGGATTCGTATAGATCAAATCCAAATCTTCTCCCTTAGATAGCCGAGCGGCCATCAAATCTGTTAGTTTATCATCTATTGCCATGGAATCCTCTCCAATCTAATCAGGAACATTCCTTTCAACAATACAATGAACACGTGTTCTGTGAAAGCAGATTAGCATGCTTTAATCTGCTGCTGACTTAATTGTATATCAGCCTGTATAATTTGTAAATATATATACAAAACTATAGAAATTTATGTATATTTAAAGACTTTATGATCTTGTAAAAGTTATATATACCTTGATGTGTCATTATTTTCTCATTTAAATTGAGAATTGCATATTTTATGTATATTCGTTAATCGAGATTAAAAGAAATATGCAATATATAGGATATAAATAAGAAATTAAATTATAATAACTAATGCACACGCACGTCTGTAAAGTCCGTACTCAAATACCTGCGCAGCTTCCGAATGGCTCGTTCGTGGCGCCGTTGAATAGCTTGACGACTACAGTTCAATTCTTCACTAACCGATACCAAGCTTTGGCACTCACCGTAGACACGGCGCAGTAGGTCTCGTTGGTCAGGAGACAGTCTGCCTAAGGCCCACACGAGGCGCGCTCGCAGTCTATGCTCTTCGTCGGCACTCATCACCATATCCGCCACATTCTCGCCAGATGCGAAGATATCCATACCAAAGGCGACTTCTCCATCATCGGTGGTGCGATCTGGGATGTGAATTTCACGGCGATAACGCAATCGTTCCCGCTTCCAGTACCTCATATAACCGTACATGATGCCAGCTTTCACAAAGCCTGGGAACGGTACGGGCCCTTCCAAATCAAAGCTATAAATCGATTCTATGAGGATGGCCCAAAGATAGCTCTCTACGTCCTCGCGGAACTCACGGTTTCCCATGCGATTAGTATAGTGCAAGATGAGCGGTCGATACCTACGACAGAGCTCAATTTGTGCCGCATCATGACGAAGCTCATCAACGGACCACGGTTGATACCCTACCGTCTGAATCCTCATATTTGGCTTTTGACAAATGGACACGAGACTCTTGTCTGACAAGGACGATAAGACTTGATGACCACAGACGAGGGTCTGTAATTTCAATTTCTCTGGAATACTTCGGCTAGACTCATCAGCTTTCGATAATAAAGAATGAGATGGTAATGCCTGTGTTTCTAATTTTTTTGACTGATAGTTATCATGTTGTAAGTTTGCAGTTTTAATACATGTTTTTTGTACTAAAGGTTCTTCGTTTGTATATAACATAAATCCCCTTTCCTGCCATGGCATAGCGCTTATGTACACAATACCGCGGAATGAGTGTTTTGACAAATCGGCAATTCCTTGGAATTTCCCTATATTCTGTTATACTTGAGCCTTAATTTTCATCCATAGTACATCATAAGTATGAGATTCAAAGGGTAATTGCTGAAAATATATTATTACTAAAAATGACACCACATACACAATGTGGTGTCATTTTTTAGAGGAAATATATACTATCATTGGGTAATAGTATTCAATCTTTAAGTAATAGTATTCAATCTGAAATTGTCTGATTACATCGCAATACACGCGGCTTGAACAAAGTCCTTTAGCTGCGGTTTTACATGATTATAATATACATCAGCGCCATAACCGCGCACGATATCGCCCCAGTATTTATATACATAGCGGTACCAGAAATGGAACATACTATTCGTGAAATGGTAATCCGCGTACTTCGCGTTCCCACGGTTACTTGCCTGAATGCGGCCCACGAGCCCCATAGAGATGAGATCGTTCAAACGAGATGTGAACGTACCACTTTTAATTTGGCTTTCTTGTAAAAGCTCCACGTAGTACGGTCTTTCCAATCTAGCAAGGCCCGTTAAAATAGCATTGGCACCGGTTATATTTTTCATATCTCGATGCAAGATATACTGTGTTTCTTCAAAGAGAGCTCCCGTTACTGAGAAGAACAAATTAATAATATTCGTATCGATGCTTTCACCATTATCAAAGTATTGCACATAGGCAGGCAAACCACCTGTTACAGCAAAGACGGTGCGCAAATCGTCCTTTGCATAGTGAAGGCCCAAGGATTTCATATCCACTAAGGAAAATGGTTTCACCTCGAGATATTCAGACACGAAAGGCCCAATAAGGCTACGATCGCCAATGATGCGGCCATCGAGCTGTTCCATGCCATTCGCCATCAAAATGATGTTTAAACGGCTCGTATCTTTATAGGTATCTAATAAATCACGCAAGTGAATGGGAAACTGAGGAACTGCTTCCACCAAGAATGGATAATCATCAATCACCACAGTCTGAGGTATTTTCACACTACTTTCAAAAAGTCTTACAAAGGCCTGCTGCAAACTCTCTACAGGCTCGAATGTATCTTGAGCATTAGCAGGAACAAAACGTGCCTCAAGAGCTCTATTTATATCAGCTACATGGACTGATTCATTGGCCATGCGCCCCGCCAAGTATATCGCCTTATGACGGCGTACAAGTTGCGAAGCCACATAGGATTTACCACTGCGATGAGGACCATATACAACACATAAACTCATTTGGCCCATTGCAATTCGGGACTGGATACGCTCTATAATTTCAGCACGTCCCACAAAATTCATATACTCACCTCCAACTATTTACGGAAATTATTATATCATAATTTTAAATCATTATTAAACTTTTTTTCATATAGTTAACATAGCTTTTTATTATGTTAATTTTTTTACGCATCAAATCAGAGCTTTTATGCGATACGTGTTATCTTACCATCATAAAAGGCCTTTTGATTACTTTATTCCCAGATACCTTTGATATCAATATATCCTATAAGGCATGGTTATATAAGTTATACATTATAAGATAAGATAAGCTATACATATTAAACTATATATTTTAATCTATATAGTTTAATCCATATATGTTAAAAATGACGTGCTACCTAAAAGGTATAGCACGTCATTTGCATGTAAAGCATATTAAATTGTTACTGAATTTTCTTATACTAAGTTTCTTAATAGTAAATATCTAACTTATAAATATCTAATTCGTAAATTCCTAATTACAAAATCTAATATTCCTAAATATCTTATGGATCAATTTGCGTTTGCATTTTCATCAATAAGATGCGCTTAATCGATTCATTGAGACGCTCGGTCGAAATCGTTCCATCCGCCACCGCTTGCGTCAGCGCACGATGGACTTCATCGATATGAATCGTATCCGCATCAACAAGAATGAGGTCACTGCCCGCCAAAATGGAAGCCACAGCGTAATCGCCTATCTTTTGATTGGATTGCAACGCACCCACATCGATACGGTCCGTCATAACGATACCCTTATAACCGAGCTCCTTGCGAAGCCAACCGTCTATAATCGGCTTAGAGGAACTCGCCAAGTGTTCATTATCGATAGCGGGAATCTGGATGTGACTCATCACAAGCATATAGCTATTCGCCGTCGTCTGCGCAATGAGACGTTTAAAGACGGCCACATCATTATTGCTGAGATACGCTTTCGCCTCATTAGCTGACACAAAGGACGCATCCCCTAAGGTCACCGCCGGAAAGTAGTTATAAGCGGACCACATATGATTAATTTGGTAACGCTCCACCATGGCAAGGTTTATATGACCTGCCCACGTGGGGTCAGATGTATAGGACATATTCGGTACGCCAAGGTTAGCATTAGGCCCAATAACCAAGTTAAAGCCCATATCCCGCATTTCAATAGCAGATCGCGTGGCCAAATTAATGATACGATCCATAGGCAATTGCCCCCATCGATTGGGCTTCGGCAACCGCAAGAAACTTTCATTCCCATGCAATATACGATCACGATGCACCGCAATATAAGGTGTCACCATGCTAGAGGTTATCGCCGTTTGCATGATATCGCTGGTGAAAGTTTTCACTTGGTTCTTATTAATAAGATTTTCATTCGTTAACATAACGCCACTGACACGGTATTTTCGAATCACATCCTTTTGAGATTGTCCTATCGTACTACCATGAAGGCTGATCATCATCAGCTGCCCTACCTTATCCTCTTGGGACATGGCCGCAATCCAAGTGTCCACCTTTTCAGACACGGGTTTGTTGGACTCCAGGACGGCACGGTACGATACGGTTCGTACCGTTTCTTGTTCTGCCTGACTCTCATGTTGGCATCCAGTTGTACCAACGACAGCAACTAGTAAGGCAAGGCCACTCAGGACCCGCCGAAAAAACTGGTTCATCTCTCCTAAAAGCTCCTTAATGCTTACGCAATATTATGAATATTATGGGCTTTCTATGTTGCTCTCCCAATGCAACACCCATAAGTCCCCTCTTGATCCGTACAGTATATTTTTATATTATACACTAAATGATTCATCTTTTCCTCATAATAAAATAATTTTTTTTATACTGAATTATTATAATAAAGTTATACAGTAAAAATATGTGAATTTTGAATAATTATATAAAAAAATCCTACGAATCGTTTAAAAAGTGACCGCACTGTAACAAAAGGCTACGTGAGTATCAAGTCACTCATGACCCGTAGGATTTTCTATTTTATGTTGTTATACCCTAAACAGCTAACGCTACTATATGTTTATAAACATTGAGTTGCCGTAACAGCCTACTGTTTAAGTAATCGACTATTATTAACCTTTAAATTTTTCTTTGTTTACTGGTACATAGTCAACACCAACTTGCACCATATTTAAACAATCGGCTATCATTAGCCTTTGAATTTAGGGGATGTTGGACATGTTTCAGGTGTTACGTCTTTACGAGTACCAAGAACCGCGCTGCGGTTTGTGTAGTGTGTGTGTAAAAGTTCGTGTGCCTTATGGCCCAATGGTTCGCCTAAGAAATCTTTGTACAATGTTTGGATTTCTTCATTTTCATAGGACGCAACCCATTTGTAGTTTTCATCAGCTTCGTAAAGACCGCCGATACGAGCTTCTTTAGTTTTCACGGCTTGCGGCAATTTAGTGCGCGGTTGGCCACCGCCACCAATACAGCCACCTGGGCACGCCATAACTTCGATGAAGTCGTAGTGTTTACCGCTGTCTTTCAATGCATTCAAGAAGTCACGTGTATTTTTACCACCGTGAACAACGGCAACGGACAATGTTACGTCATCACCCAATTGAACAGTTGCCTCTTTTACGCCTTCCATACCGCGAACGTCTTCAAGGTGAGTCAACGCGTATGGAGGTGGCTCTTTATCAGTGATGAGCTTATAAGCCGTACGCATCGCCGCTTCCATAACACCACCTGTGTTACCGAAGATGATGGATGCGCCAGTTTCCATGCCGATTAAGTCGTCGAATTGAGATTCTTCTACTGTGTTGAATTCAATATGTTCCTCTTGAATCCAACGGATGAATTCACGAGTTGTGATGGAAATATCTGTGTCCATGCCAAGAGATTCGTCATTGTGGTAACGAGCCGCTGCATTTTCTTCTTCCCGTTTCGTTTCTGCTTTTTTAGCCGTACAAGGGTTTACAGATACGGATACGATCTTACGAGGATCGATGCCTTTTTTCTCTGCAAAGTACGTTTTAATCATAGCCGCTTCCATAGCGATACAAGAACGTGTGGAAGACAAGTTAGGAATCAATTCAGGGAAATAGATTTCCGCAAAGCGTACCCACGCTGGGCAACAGCTTGTAAACTGAGGAATTTGACCGCCATTTTTAAGGCGTTCTACAAGCTCGGATGCTTCCTCCATGATGGTTAAGTCCGCACCAAAGTTAGTATCTACTACATAGTCTGCACCAAGTTTACGCAAGGCACCAACCATTTTGCCTTCCAAGAATGTACCTGGTTCATAACCAAAACCTTCACCGATGGATACACGAACTGCTGGAGCTGTTTGGATTACAACGATTTTTTCAGGATCAGCAAGGGCTGCTTTTACCTTTTCAAGCTCGGATTTAGCATGCATGGAGTCGAATGGGCATGCTGCCGCACATTGACCGCAATGGATACATACAGGCACATCGCCGTTTGCATCAAGGTCGTAGTAATCAAGAACGCTCATTACATCCGCACAAGCGCGACGGCATAACGTACAGTTTTTACACTTGGAAATGTCGTGATAAATGGATGGATTGTCGAGTGCAATCGGCACGCGTTTATCGATAAATTCGTATTGAGACATGAGGACCTCCTCTAACAAACTATAACTACCAAACCTATTGGGGCGAAATATGCTAAACTACGGAGCACTGCGCCCAAGCCATACTTCTGCATCTTACCTATAGTATACGATATGGTGAAAGTTTATACTATGTAGAATTGTTACACTTTTGCACAAAATCTCCAAAAAAGTGTAATATAAATCACATTTTACCATAGAAAGATGAATAATTCATCTATCTTAAGAGCGTTAACTAACGTGCCTTAATAAGTGACTTACTTATAGCGCTATAAAAACTAATGGCTTAATTGTTAATACTATAAAAGCTAAAACAAAATTATATTATACATAAAAAACGCACGTTCTTCTAAAGAACGTGCGCCAGTGAAACTTTCACAAAATCATTCAATCTAGACAAGCCTGTACTAATCAATATTATACTCATCTGTAGGATTCAATTATTTACCGCCCCAAATAAGTTGGAATACAGCGTACGCAGGCGTACCTGGCTCAACTTTACGGCTATTTTTATTAACTTGTTCCTCTTTCACAACATAACCTTGTGGGTTATAAAGAGTCACCTTAAGATCCTTAACTTCCCGTTTTTTATGATTGAACTCTTCAGTCACGATGTAGTGGTACCCTTCGTAGTCCATCGCTTTAATATCCATTACCGCTTTTTTATCATCTTTTTTAACAGAATCATTGTCGATAGACCAAGTAACACCATTGCTATCAGTGCCTACTGTATACCAATTAGCCGCATCAACACTACCAATACCGCAGATTAATAATGCGCCTGCTGCCAAAACAGCTGCCAATGTTTTTTTCATATTAATACCTCTCAAAGAAAATACAAAAATATACAAACTAGTATATAAGGAAAAACTAAATATTTTATGAAAAATAAACTTATGGACTCGAATCTTAAAGCTTCACATAATAGGTCGAACGGCCGCCACCTTTACGCTGAATACGACCAGCCTTCACAAGAGAACGTATTGCGCCTTCAATAGCACTATCGCTGATATTTGGACACCATTCTCTAATATCTTGCTTTGTGAAAGCCCCTAAATGCCTATCGATGGCAGCTTGCACCTGATTCATCGCAGAACCGCTATTTACTAGCAAAGCACTGCGGTCCTCAAAATCATGATAAGCGGCCAATAACATTTGTAACCAATACCGAATGAAAGCCGTAGGACAGGAGCTTTCACCATACCACGCACCACTAGACTCGCGTAAAGCCGCATAATACATGTCCTTATTTGCTGCAATTTTAGCCTCTAAGGACACATATTTACCAACCATAAAGCCACTGCGATACAACAATAACGTCGTCAACAATCGACTCATGCGACCGTTCCCATCATTAAAAGGGTGAATACATAAAAAGTCATGAATAAAAATGGGAATCGCTAGAAGTGGTTCCACCTCGCCATTACCTACAACCCGATTATATTCCGCGCAAATCTGATCGAGAGCCTCCGCCGTTTCATAAGGTGCTAGCGGAGTAAATAATACCTCTGTTCGACCATCTGGATACGTAGCACTAATATAATTCTGTACGCTCTTTAACTGCCCACTACGAACATTAAACTGATAATTATACAAAATCTTGTGCAACTGTAAAATATGGTTCCGAGACAACGATATGGAATCATAACTCTCATGGATAACATTCAATGCATCACGATATCCCATGATTTCCTGCTCATCCCGATTTCGCGGTATCGTCTTGTCAGCCACTAACTGCCGGAGACGTGTACTCGTCGTCACAATCCCTTCAATCGCATTTGAAGCCTCTGTACTCTGTACCTTTGCCAACTCTACAAGCGAGTCTAATATGGCAGGACTCTGTGAAAGCAAAACCTCCTCCTTGCCATTTGCCCGATAAATCCCCGCAATAAGACTCAAAATATCCATATCCCACGACAAAGATTGAATCTGACCATACTCAAAACGACGCATACACACACCTCCATTCCGCTCTAATCCCTTATAAATAAAACTATTCCCTTAAATTATACCATAAAATAAGGGAATAAATAATTCTCTATTCCTCTACCTTGTGTAATCCAACAGATTTGAAAGCTGATATTCGCCCTGTAAGAGTACTAATAATATAGAAAGCCCCGAATATCCTGAAACCGACTTAGGTCACTATGGAGGCTTTCAGGATAGTTCGGGGCTACTTATACGTTCTGAGTATCTAAATAGACAGAGCGAATATCAGCTTCTATTAAATTGTTGGATTATTTTCCCCATAGGGCCTGCATAACTTCCGCCCCCATGGTATCCGGTTCAATTTTCGTAGGTTTTTGTGCTTGTTTACTGGATAACAATGCTATACCAGCATTGCTATATACTGTTGTATCAAGTTCTGTCCATGTTTTTTCTTTACGATCGATTCGTACTGTGTAGATATATGTAAAGCCTTCAACATTGTTAATTTTAACAAGTACTGTAGCCGCATCATCTGTTTTATATACAGAAGAGTTGTCAATAAACCATGCCGCATCGTCAGCATCAGCATCGATATAGTACCAGTCAGCAGCACTAGCTTGACTAAAGCCACCTACAAAGAAAACCCCTGCTGCAAACATAGCAGCTAACCATTTTTTCATTTTTAAACTCCTCAACACTAGAGGCGACCATCTAAGATGGTCGCCCATGGTTACTTAATAGTTATATAGTATTTTATATTATTCTACTTCTTCTTCGATTTCAGCGCCTGGAATAACAGCAATACTAGCTACCTTATCACCTTCGTCGAGGTTTTGTGTTTTCACACCAGAGATAGCTTTGCCCTTCTTCACAGCGATGTCATTCATATTGAAGCGGATGATTTTACCTTGCTCAGAAATAAGCATGACTTCGTCATCGTTATGAACAACCTCTACGGCTACTACATCACCGGTTTTGTTTGTAATCTTGAAGTTCTTAGAGCCTTTACCACCGCGTTTTTGCAATGTATAAGCTTCCGCATCATTGCGTTTACCAAAACCTTCTTCAGAGATAGTAAACACTTGTGCTTCACTTTCATCAGTATTAAGAACACCAGCGCCTACAACTACGTCGCCTGCATTCAATTTAATGCCGCGCACGCCGTGAGCCGCCCGTTTCATGAGGCGCACATCGTGCTCGCTGAAGCGAATAGCGATACCCAACTTAGTGCCAATCAAGATATCTTGGTTGCCAGTCGTTACATTAACGGAAATCAAGCGATCACCTTCGTCGAGGTTAATTGCATTGAGGCCAGAACGACGGATATTGCGGTATTCTTCAATAGCTGTACGTTTTACAACGCCGAACTCAGTGACCATGAATAAATTTACATCTTCATGGACCCGTTCAAGGTCAATCATAGTCGTAACGGATTCGCCTACTGCGAGTGGCAATACGTTAACCATAGCAGTACCGCGAGAGTTGCGGGAGCCTGCTTCTGGCACTTCGTACGCCTTGAGGCGATATGCACGGCCTGCAGATGTGAAGAATAACAATGTATTATGGGTCCGCACATGCATAATTTGCGTTACATAATCATCTTCCTTCGTCTTCATGCCGATAACGCCAGCGCCGCCTTTATGTTGGTTGCGATATACGTTCGCGTTCATGCGTTTGATGTAACCTTGTTTAGTCAAGGTAATAACCATTTCTTCGTCAGCGATGAGGTCTTCTACATCAAGGTCGGACGTATCGATGGTGATTTCAGAACGACGAGGATCGCCGTATTTTTTCTTCATATCATCGAGTTCGTCTTTAATGATTTGACGTTGACGCGCTTCACTAGCCAAGATAGCTTTCAAATCTTCGATTAATGCCAATAATTCCTTGTATTCCTCTTCGATTTTCTCGCGTTCCAAGCCTGTTAAACGGCGTAAACGCATGTCGAGGATGGCTACCGCTTGTTTTTCTGAAAGCCCGAATTTTTGCATCAATGCATTGCGTGCAATTTCGTCAGTTTGGGAACTGCGGATGGTAGCAATCACTTCATCGATGTAGTCGAGGGCGATTAACAAGCCTTCCAAGATATGAGCACGCGCTTCGGCTTTATTAAGCTCGAATTGAGTGCGGCGTACGATAACATCTAGACGATGATCTAAGTAGTAACCCAATACTTCTTTCAAATTCAATACGCGAGGATGACCGTCCACAAGGGCTAGCATAATCACGCCGAATGTTTCTTGAAGTTGAGTGTGTTTATATAATTTGTTAAGTACGATGTCTGGTTGCACATCAGCCCGCAATTCGATAACGATGCGCATACCTTGGCGGTCAGATTCATCACGAAGTGCTGTGATGCCATCAATAACCTTGTCACGGCTCAAGTTCGCAATTGTTTCGATAACGCGAGCCTTATTCACTTGGTACGGAATCTCAGTCACTACGATTTTATGCTTGCCCTTAGACATCTCTTCGATGGTTGCACGAGCACGCATTTTAACGCTACCACGACCTGTGGAATACGCTTTTTTGATGCCTTCTCGGCCCAGAATGAGTGCACCAGTCGGAAAGTCTGGACCCTTAATAGCAGTCATCAATTCATCTACAGTCACATCCGGATTGTCGATGAGCATCGCTAGGCCATTACATACCTCGTTGAGGTTATGTGGTGGAATATTTGTCGCCATCCCTACGGCGATACCGCTGGAACCATTGATGAGAAGATTAGGAATCATCGCTGGCAATACAGTTGGTTCTTGCAAGCTTTCATCATAGTTCGGCATGAAATCAACAGTTTCCTTGTCGATATCGGCAAGCATTTCCGTTGTAATCTTCGCCATACGTACTTCGGTATAACGCATCGCAGCGGCACTATCGCCGTCGATGGAGCCAAAGTTACCGTGACCGTCAACCAAAAGGTAGCGCGTATTAAAATCCTGTGCCAAACGAACCGTCGCATCGTAAACGGAGCTATCACCATGTGGATGATACTTACCGAGTACGTCACCGACGATACGAGCGGATTTCTTGTACGGTTTATTTGGCGTCATGCCTGTTTCGTGCATCGCATACAAAATACGACGATGTACTGGTTTCAAGCCATCGCGCACATCTGGAAGCGCACGCATAACGATTACGGACATTGCATAATCGATGTACGCATTCTTCATTTCTTTATCAATCTGAACGGGATGAATATTCCCGTGGGACCATTGTTGGTCTGCCACAATCTCACCTCATTTTACTAACACTGATACTAATTCATCATATAATTATAGCATTTTTGCGTATATAACGCTATATTTTGTAAAAGTTCCTTCCCATTACATGGCCCAATTGTACAACTGTTGCATAGCTGTAATTAATTCTATAAAATATAGTAACCTCTATCTCTTATTCAATGAGCCGCATGTTGTATCATATGATCTAAAATGCTAACAAAATCTCGTTCTACAGCCGAAGTGTCGTTACCAGTACTACCAATACCTGTTAGCATGGTTTCTTTCCAATCATTTTTTGCCATAAATCGAAAGGCGATCAAATACTTAGCTTTTGTTTTGTCCGCTTCTCCTTTTGGTAGATAATAAAAGCCTACGCTTCTATCAGAACGAGGGTGCAATAACGCTGGGTTGTCTTGCGGTTTATACAGGCTATATATAGATTTCATAAAGGTTAGAATATCTCCACCCTTTACAGATTCGTCTACAAAGATAATCTCATCATATGTGAATAGAGATATCTTATTAGTACCTGCTACACGTGTCGCTTTAGACTTAGCTAGCTCCAAGGCTTCCTCGTGCGTCGCCATCCGTATGCCATACTGCTTAGCACGTTCCACTAACGAACCATTCAAATGAACTAAATACGCTTGTGAATACGCAAAATCCGCATCATTTTTTCGCTCGCCACCAGGGGCCGGCAATGTTGGCCGCTTGACTACAGAATTTGTAGTAAAGGAAATACCATTACTTTCATCATAAAACACATACACATTTCGCTGGAATGGCTTCTCCTTCTCCACCACAGACGACTGGAGAACAAGATTCGGATGCACAACAGCAAACTCCTTCTCCACGCTAGACTTGATATCCTCTGGTGTAGCAGGATCACCATTCTCCGTCGTCCAAATGAAAGAACAACCACTCAACACAACACTACAAACACCAACGATACCTAACAACACATACCTAAACAACCTCATACACAAAACCTCCCCTCTCTCTTTGTAGAAACTATAGAATGAATATGCTGGGATAACTATGGATAGGACTATATTATTATTGATGGGACACCTCTATAGCTAGTGTTTTAAAAAGTGCTATTACCTATTGATGAGCGACTTAGGTCACTATGGAGCGAAGAGATAGGTAATAGCACTTTTTAATTAATTACGTATATAGTTCTCGGGCCCCATCAATAATAATTACCTATTAACTAGTTCATCTAGCATATTCATCCTGTAATTTTCTATTACATTCATAAAGAATTGATTGTGTATCGGATTTTCGCTCATTCCGAATAGATGGCTATTGCAGTCACAGTCGCTACACCCAAAGTTCGGTACATTCCATTCCGCAATAGCTCGCACCGCATCAGCAAGAGCACATTCTACGTCGATTTTGGTTAGATCTACATCTGCACTTTCACGAGCAGCGGAATCATCGTCAGAGAGTTTACCTTTACGCCGTTCCTGAGCAGAAGTTGTCATAGCCTGCGGCCGCCCACTAGTACGAATCGGCAAGCCCGCTATCATTTCACAGTGACCGCGGAAGTAATCTAGATGCCAATGCATTTTCTTCCGTTTTCGTTTATGACGTTCAATGCGTTTCGTTAAATTTGCCTTCGCGGAACCAACATACATATAGTAACCAGGTTTGAAATGCATCATCCCTTTAGAACCGATTTCGAGATCTAGGTCGTGATTGAGGTACATGACCATCACATACACACCACTATCATGAGCCTCTGTGTCGAGGATACTACTTGGATAGGAACATTCATGTGTCACCGTAGGCATGGTGAAAGTCTCATCCCACGCCACAGCCACAGCTTTCCAATCTAATGAAGGTGCCACCTCTTTAAAGGTTTTAGCAAATTCCAAATCCGTATGATAATCTGGCAAGAACCACTGCGCTTGATCCCATTGTACGAGGAATAGAACACCCGTGTGGTAGCCTTCATTTTGTAATTCTTTCAGATGCAATAAATGCTTGCGGCCTCGCTCTGTAATAGCATCAGGGAACATGGCTCCCATCTTAGAGAACAAGGTACACGACTTAACCTCTAGTAAAAACTCATCCCCCTTATCATTGGTGAGGAGCAAGTCAAATCGAGATGATGTGCCATGTAGTTTAACCGTATATTCCCGTCTCACTACGCGCCACTCCTCCCAACCAGGGATACATTTATTTTCAATCAAATGTTGCGCCACATCGTTGCTGTAGTTTGTATCGAGCATGATAACAACGCCATCGCGCTCGATGCCTACCACGCGATATTTCGTCTTCGCATCCGGTTTATCGTGAGGCACGATGTACATCGTTACCCCCGTAAACAAGAGCTCCCACATGCGACCAGGATTTGGCAAATGAGCGAGTACACTTTCACCATTCAAATCTAAAGTCACCACAAAACGGTTCGGGCGACCTATATATGTTGCTTTTAAAATAGTATCGTAAAGGACTTTCATCGTTTCTCCTACATCAAGAACACTCTATATGTCTATTATACGATATGTAACCTTGGGTTTCATCTGTAAACAGTATCGTATATAATGATAGTTAGTAAACAATCAATAATTAATATTAAAAAAGTTCTATTTTTGTAGCTTGAGTTACATTATTGTTTGTTAAAATGGTTTATACTAAGAGCGTCGGGTCAGTATTCTAAATACCCATACTGATCATTACGCCGGGTTTTGATGAGGCATCGCCTAGTTGATCTCATCCCACTTGTCCGTATATATGTGCGAAGCTTTCACAAAACCCTAGGGCGTAAATAATTAATATATAAAGAGTTTTATAGATTAACTAAGTAGTTTTAGCCACTATTCTCCGCAGAGAGGGCTCGAGAAAGGATTTAATATGGCACAAATTGCAGCAAATTTACAACGCATAAAAAACGGTCAACGCCGTTATGCAATTACACCTCGCGTTCCTGCAGGTTTCATTCAACCAGATCAATTACAAAAATATATCGACGTAGCGAATGAGTTCGGCGCTGTTCTTAAATTAACTGGCAGCCAACGCATTATGATTACGAATTTGAAAGCAGAAGACGTAGATAAAGCATGGGAAATGCTTGGCATGGAGCCAGCGTACACTGTGTCCAACCGCGTGCGCAGCGTAAAAATCTGCCCAGGTACTACCTTCTGTAAACGTGCTAAACAAGACAGCGTACACCTTGGCATGCAAATTGAACGCAAATATTTATCTCTTGAAATGCCAAGTAAAATGAAAATCGGCGTGTCCGGTTGTCCAAACTCTTGTACTGAAAGCCGCATGAAAGATGTGGGCGTTATCGGTACTGTAGACGGTTGGAATGTATACGCTGGCGGTAGCGGCGGTGCGCATCCTCGCATCGGCGACCTCATCGCAGAAGTTAAAACAGAAAAAGAAGCTCTTGCATTAGTTGATCGAATCATCGCATACTATAAAGAAAACGCACAAATCGAACGCATGGGCGAATTCATCGACCGCATTGGTTTAGAGGCTTTCAAAGCAGCTGTATTGGGCGACCTTGAAGGGGCTCCAGCTGAAAGCAAATCCGAAGAACCAGCTGTGTTCTTGCCTGGTCAAGGTAACGATCCTGAAGTAGAAGCACCACGTCTCGAAGCAGGTTCCCCTATCACTCCAGACACAATTATTCGCGACATCGTTGAAACCTACCCACATGTTGTACCTGTATTACAAGGTATTGGTATGGGCTGCCTAGGTTGCCCATCTGCAACAGCTGAGCCATTATGGCAAGCCGCAGAAATCCACGGTTTTAATGTATACGATTTAGTAGAGAAATTAGAAACAGCACGAAAAGGAGCTTAATATGTCCGCATTCTTAGGTCACATCCATTACTGGTTATATCACAAAATTCAATTGCTCGTTGAGCGTGAAAATTTGATTTTAGAAAAAACTTCTAAAGTTGTTGATGATTTGGCGGAGGAACTACACTCCATCTCCGTAGATACATACGGCGAGCCAATTAATCCAAGCATTCCCTTGGAAAACATCATCGACCATGGCAATATTCACGGCTGGTTAGCTAACCAAATCAATATTGCTTCCGTTCGTGAAGCAGCTTTCATCAAAGATATGCTCGACACAAATTCCGGCGATGAAGCAGTACACGTAGTAACCGCTATTCTAGATGCCTTTGCAGTACAAGGCCAAGCATGTGGTGTTGTGGCTCAAGATAACCTTGAAGAACACACTGCACCAGCGATTTACAATGCGTTACAAAACTTCTACGTAAATGGCATGCCTTGCGATGGTGGTGACCAAGTGGTTTCTGAAAGTCCAGAAGAATTTACCTGGGTTGGCGACCACAGATTACAAGCAGGCTACTGGCGTACAGCGGGCGTTGACCCTAAGTTCATGGCATTAGCTTACCAAACATGGTTCGAGGCCTTTGTAAAAGCTATCGATCCAGCATTTGAACTTGTAACGACAGAAGAAAACGGCACACGTTTATATACCATTCGTAAAAAATAATATAAACTATCTACTCTCAGATATATGTACTGAAAAAGGAGCGTAACTTACGCTCCTTTTTTCATACCTATTTTTATATAAATTATACAATAGCTTAACTATTTTCGAAACTGTAGCCATAAGCACAGAATTGATAAACAATATCATTTATAATACAATTATAAGATAGATATACAACATAGTATGTATTACATTAAACTTTCAATATAAAAATTAGAACTAGGAGGTCCATTATGGCAGGCACAGTTAATCAAGAATTAGGTTTATTATTCCAAGGTCCTAACTATGTAATCGTAAAAAAAGGCGGCAAGGCTGGTGAAAAGGTGGAAAAACATAACCACCCTGAAGCTAATGTCATCTTTACAGTTGTAAAAGGTAAAGTACAAGTGTTCCTTAATGAAACTGAAGAGCATGTACTTGTACCAGGCCAAGTATTGGAATTTAACGGCGACAACTACATCCAAGCTACACTCGTAGAAGACAGCGAATTCGTTGTAAACCTCATTCATAAACCAGAATAAAAAGGAGCGCTTAGCGCTCCTTTTTATTTAACATCAATACCATTGATATTTTTTATATGTTTCTGCAGTTATATGAATAGTAATTTGATTATCATTAGATGCATTAATAGCAATTAAATCCATATCAGTACCATTGAAAAGATCTATATCAAAAGCATATATATTTGAGTATCCTTCACGTAATAACTGCCCATATTTATTAGAGTTTAATTCGACTGGACGTCCAGGATAAACTTTATCGCCCTTTTTTATAACCATATTTTCAATTAATGTAGGAATACCCATGTAAGGATTAGAATATGTTTGAATATAGACTTCTCTACGATTAATTAAATCCTCCCTTTCTTCATCAGTAAAAGGAATAAACTTTTGCTTTTCTTCATACACCTCATGTCGATAAAGACTATAAGGTGTCGCTATGACAAACAATGTTGGTGACTTGAATAATGCAGATAACCCACCAGGTGCCTTACTACCTAAATCATAATAATGTTTCTTTCCTTTTTTATATTCTGATAAAGCTCTTTCTTGATCGATTAGTGATAATGTAGATAAAATAGTTTTATTTTGACTAGATTGTATTTCTGGAGTATTATTGGCAACATAATGACTTAATTCAATTTTACTATTATCATTAGAACTATTAGCAAATACAGTAGCACCTAAAGTCAATATTCCCAAAGTAATAACTATTAACTTTTTCATAAATAGCTCCTTTATTTTTTAATCATTAATTTGATATAACACTTATACCCTAAATAGGATAATAATTAAAAAACTTTATTATATGCTTTTTCAAAAGCATATGCAGCGCCTATATAAAATGGATTAGCATAGCTATAATCTAATTGTTTATATTTAATATCATCTAAAATATTAAAATCTACCTTTACACTACCGTCAAAGCTATATACTTTATTAAGTTTATAAGTACCTATGATACCAGAATCCTTAAGTTTAGCTCTTTTTAAAGCTAATTTTGCCTCATTAAAAGATAGATTTATTACATTTAGAGTCCTAACAATACCTTCAATTGAATTATTATAATTATAATTAGCAATAAAATCAGATGAAGTAATACTACTCTCATTATAATCAATTAAATATGTTTGATATTTTAATGTATAATAAGGTGGATTGTAACGTAAGCTCTGTATAGAACTTAAATTCATATACAAATCTCTACTTTCATCAGAATACAATAATTTATATTGATTTGAATGTTGTAAATCATATAATGACACTGCATATGATATGAAAGAAATGGAACTTAATATACATGTCAAAAAGAAACACCTAACAAAAAATCGCTTATACATAAATATCCGCCCCTTCTAATTATTATGGTTAGTATATCATTTATCACTAAATAATGGTTAAATCAGCTTTAAAAACTTCATTAATTTTTCATTTTTAAAAAATAATAAAAATAGGAGATAGCTGATATTATTTAATCAACTAACTCCTATTTTTTATTTTCTATAATTATGCAAAAATAGCACTTTCTATAATATTTATAATAAGTTGTAAATTTACAGTATTTAATCAAAAGAATTATATTTAACAAATATAGTAAGCTCATATCGTTTTATATGCCCCGGTGCAGGAACACAGTCTGGATGAGGGTAACCAATTGGGAAGATGGCTACAGGGATGATATTATTAGGCAAGTTATATGCCTTGCGTACTTTAGCAGGATCAAAGTGAGCAACCCACGTTGTACCTAGACCGATATCGGCTACGGTAAACATAATATGGGATCCCACAATGCTAGCATCTACAACCCCCATATCCGCATCATCGTATTCTCGCTTCCAACTCACCGTATTATCGTAACAAACGATAATTGCCAACGGTGCATTGAAGTGACCATTAGTGCAATCTTTCAGCTTATCTAAGCTATCTTCTGTATTTAACACGAGCAGTCGTTGTGGCTGATAATTATGTGCCGTAGGTGCTAATCGAGCAACTGCTAGTAACATATCTACCTTCTCCTGTTCCACTGGTCGAGCATCGAACTTCCGAACCGAATACCGCTCTGTGGCTAACGCTTTAAAATCTTTCATTAAATCTCACTCCTTTATCGGATTTATTAAAATGTATTTTAATGAAAATTCCTATATAATCCTTTATATAATCCTCATAGTATAATAGTTCGCTATGTACCAGAAAAAATCCTGTACCACTTCTACCAAGTGTACTTATTTCTACCAAGAATGCATAAACTAGACTGTAACGTTTAGACAGTATATAGACAAGACAGAATATATGTTAAACAGTAAGTATCTTATACAAAAAATAACCCCCTAGCTGATACCTCAGTTAGGGGGTTTCGTGCTTATTATTTTTTAAGACGGCTAATTACTTCGTTAGTAATGTTTTCGATTTTGCTGTTAGCATCAGCAGCACGAATAGTGTATGGATCATCCAATACTACGTCCATTTGTTTTTCAACGCGAATAGCTTCAACAGTGTTGTGAATTGCTTGCATCATAGGTTGAGCAATTTTATTGATTTCTTCGTTTTCTTTTTGAAGCAATGGAGCTACAGTTTTGTTGAATTCTGCTTCTGCTTGTGCAGAGTCTTTAATCTTTTCAATTTCTTGTACTTTTTTTTCAATTTGTGGACGGTATTGAGCGTCTACTTGTTGCATTTTCATATCTAATGCACCATAGCCAGGGTAGCTATTTACTACTTGGCTCATATTTACTAAGCCAATGTTAGCAGCACTTGCTACTGCAGCAGTAGCAGACATAGCACCAACGATAGCTAAGGTAGTCAATTTTTTAGATAATTTCATCTGAAATCCTCCTCGATTAAAAGTGTCACTATACAATCCAATAGTGTACTATTTTTACTATAGCAAATCTTGCTAAATTTCACAAGACTATGATAAATAGCATAATAAAGCCCTATGAACTACTTATGAAAGTTATTAGAACTTAAAATAATACCCACAAGCATACTCTGAGACCCTTAAAGCAGTCAATACAGACATATTCAGAACACACATGTGGGCATTTCAACTTTCACCAATTATTTATAATTTGTCATCAAATAATGGTTTATTATTCACCGAATTATTGTTCATCATTTAAATAGATGTATTTATCGGATTTCAATTTGGATACGAGATCAGGTACCAAACCGATAAGGCGATCAAAGCTGCTGCTGTAAGGATTGCCCTTAATGTTGAACAATTCGATGCGGTCACCTTTAATAACAAGGATTGCACTTGGTTCCATCTTGGCACCACCGCCACCGCCGCCAGATTCTTGATTTTTATTGGCTGTGCAGTGGTTTGTACCAGTACCGAAGCCAAAGGTTACGTCAACGAATGGAACGAGCGTAGTGTCGCCGATTTGCACAGCTTCACCAACTACAGTTTCCACTTTAATCATATTTTTAAACTTCTCGAATAGGACTTCCAAATTCTCTTTTACATTACTGTTCTCCATCACAGTACCTCCGCTTTTTGTGAAAGTATTATTATTATAGCTATAATAATACAGCTCATATACTCAATTGACTTTATATATCCTTACGCTGTTTGACCCTGTTCGGCTTTTAGCTTTTCTAGCTGCTTTGCTTCCTTCCGTTTAACCCAGAAGACACGAGCACTTTCACCCAATAGGGAACGCATAGGTCTAGATACCAAAAATCTAGTACCATACCACGCCAATACGGCAAGAATCATACGACCTTTAATATGGCCGCTGCCTTCAGCTACCCAGTTCACATAATCTATCTCAATAGACTCTGCTTGCTCAGGCCAAATGCTATACAACATAGATGCAATAAGCCCCATCCGATACGGATCACCAATACCAAATCGGCCCTCTATAACCATATCACGTGGTTTAGAGTGGTTATAGCATCGTTTCGACACAAGGAATATCTGACGCCACAACTCTGTATTTCTCAAGTGTTTCATGAACCAGAATGTAGGAATTTCAGACTTGAATGATGCTACCGGATCATTGGGATCAGGCTTTCCAAAACGTTGTTTCACAGTCGTTTTAATATCATTTACCTTTGTAAATACCTTTTCCTTGATAGATCCGTCACTATTGAAAGTAACATGACTTACTACTTCATCATCATCTTGAATATGAGCCGTTGAATCTTGTTGTATCGAATCATACCGCTCAGCACGAGCTTGTGCATCCATATCCTTAGAAGCCGCATCAGGTCGCTCAATGCGCTCCTTTGCCCTAGGTGCGCTCCCCGCTCCTGGTGATTCATCATCATCAAAAATTGTATCGGAGCCTTGGGCGCTCTTCAAATCATCAAAGCTTGTGCCGCTAGAGCTTGCAGTTGGACCTTGTCCGCCTCCTTGCATAGCCTTTGCAAAAGCTTCTGCTTGTGATATGTCGCCGTCATCATCCATTACCTTTTGATATTCTTCATCTACACGATTTTCAAGCCATTGTTCATAGTCTTTCACAGGACCGATCTTAAGTACACCTAAAACGTATAATTCCTTAAAAAATGGTTTATTTTGAATGTACGCTAAGTGGAGTGAAAATACGCGCCACAGCCATTTGATACGCAGCTCGCCACGATATGGCGTCCGCCCATCAATTTCGATGCTATATGTGATTGGTGCCAGTAGGATAGTCAAGATGAGTGCTACAATGATGGCCACAATAACGAGGGCCACAATAGCCACTGTACTCAACCACATCACCTCCTTAGGTGTTCCTATGATTAGTTTTCAATGCCTTTTCGAGCCATTACGCCTTGCAGGTAGTAATGTTTAATCTCTTTCATCTCCGTTACGAGATCGGCCTCATCAATTAATTCTTGAGGCGCCCCACGGCCCGTAAATACGAGTTCCGTTTCTGGATGACGAGCATCGAGTAAAGCTTTAGTTTTATCCCATGTAATGAGTTCAAAGAAGAGAGCCATATTGTACTCATCAAGTACAACGAGGTCGTACTCACCACTGCTGATCGCAGCGAGTGCACGTTCATAGCCTTTTTCGATGAGAGCCACATAATCTTTCGGAGGATTACCAGACTCAAAGACAACGACTTCATCGCCCCATTTAGCAAGTTCATCCTTACTCTTCATGCCTTCTTTGATGATAAAGAATGGCTTGCCCACAGTTTCTAATGTTAAATTTGTTAAGGTAGGTAAAATAGTATGCTCACTATATACTTTAGATTTCATAAATTGTAAGAAGAGGACTTTCTTGCCAGCGCCGATGGCACGAATGGCTAGGCCGATTGCGGCAGTTGTTTTGCCCTTGCCTTCGCCGGTATAAACTTGTACATAGGCCTTCATAGATATACCTCCATTCATATACTTTTATTTTACAATATATATATACAAAAGGAAAGAAAAAGAACTTGCTATGAGCACATATGCACGCATAACAAGTTCTTTTTAGGTCTTATATAAGCTTTTATATTTCTAATTGCTAATTGGTAAGAAAATCATAGGATCTACAGGCGTATTATTAAGGCGTACCTCGTAATGAACGTGGGCACCCGTACTTTTACCAGTACTACCCATCAAGGCTATGGTTTGACCTTGTTTCACGCTCATCCCTACCGTTACCAATACGGCACTATTATGGCCATAACGGGTAACAAAGCCATTGCCATGATCGATTTCAACGAGGTTACCATAACCGCCGCTTGTATACCCTGCAAAGGTTACCACCCCTGCCGCAGTAGCCACGATTTGGGAACCATAGTCATCGGCAATATCGATACCTTCATGGAATGCACCAATAGCACCCGTAACAGGGTCAACACGGCTACCAAATGGAGATGTAATAACGCCCTTACTTGGCCAAATACTAGGTGTCGTACTATTCACAGCACCACCAGAACCAGCGGAGAAGTTGATGGATTGTAATGCCATCAAATCTTGTGCGCCACCATCGCGAAGGATATTGCGCATCGTATAGAAACTAACAAGCAATTTTTGTGCTTCCTTATCCATTTTGGATAGTCGAGCCGATAATTGTGCCGCTGTTAACGTCTGTGCTTCACTATTATCAGCGGCTTCCTGCTTTGGGTCGCTACCATCCCCGCCACCTTGAGCTGGTGTGCCAGATTCAGCGCCCTTCAGCATTTGCTTATTCTCTTCACTAATTTGATTTAAGTTTTGAATTTTCTTATCCAGAACTTCTGTTTTTTGTTGTAACAATTTCAACTGTTCCGATTGCAATTGCGTTTGTTGACGTAATTGCACAATCTCAGCTTGGCGCACGATGCCCCAAATACCGAGTACCAATGCCAAGACCAATACTACGGAACCAATAATGGCAACGAGTTTCGCTTGCTTGGTAGTTAATGTCAATATGCAGTTGTCACCATTTCTTTCAACTTTGTTTGAAATGAATGCCGGTATTTTCAACATAAAACTTCCTTATTTCGAAACGATAGCGCTCGTCAACGCTTCCTCATTAGTACGCTCACCCAACGCTTCGTTCAAACTTTCTAATTCTTCTTGTGAAAGACTTACTAAACTTTTACCTTTCACAATAGGTTTACTAAAAATACGAGATTCGCTACGACCGTAAATACTAGAGATACAGATACCATTATTGTTGCCATCTAGCAAGGTAAGCGCAAAGGACAAATCATTTCCGATATTTTCAAAGGCATTATACTTAATAAAGCCAATTTTTTGTATCGTATTACTCTGAATATTGCGGATCGCCACTTGCTCGGATAACAAGGACTCAAGGCCCTTCGCAGCATCGCGAATTTCACTGACCTCTACAGATAATTTACGCTCTAGGCTCGCACCATGCTCCCCTTGCATAAAGAAATCGTATTTCTTTTTCAAGCTACCTAAACGGATGTGTAAGATTACACAATATACGAATAACACTATAACAAGAACGATGGTAACCATGCCTATCCACGGTTGAATCGATTCGAACATGTATTTTCCTTCCTATACAATCATCAAAACTCCAACAGTTAATTATACCACTCCTATTGTGAAAGTTAAATGACTGCATGCAATTTAATTTAATATATCTAATATTTAATATATCTAATATAGATAAACGATACCTATATAACAATGTATATAACAAGCATGTAATGTATATCTAAATGTATGTGTTACATACATATTTCAATGATATTTATTAGGCTATTTATCAGCCCTCTAGTTCGTCAACAAATGGGCTTATTGCTCGTTCTAGTATACCATGTAGAGCTGCTATGAGTACACCGTAATTTACAATGGGTGTACCTTGTACAACAGCGCATTCTATACGACGTAACACCTCACGGCGTGTTAGCATACAAGCACCACAGTGGATGATCAAATCATACTGTGATACATCCTTAGGGAATGCTCCCCCACTAGTGAATTCTAACTGTAAATCTGTATGGCCTTGCTTCTTTAAAAGATTAGGTATTTTTACAGTCCCAATATCATCACATTGACGACGATGTGTACAACCTTCACTGATAAGTACCTTGGAACCAGCTTTCAAATTCTTAATAGCCTTAACACCAGCTACTAAATCCTGTAATTTTCCCTTGAACCGCGCCATCAAAATAGAAAAAGACGTCAACGGAATCGAATCAGGTGTTAACTCATCAACCCGATCAAACGCTTGGGAGTCACAGATTACCATTTTAGGGGGATTCTTAAGCGAGTGAATCATAGCCGGTAATTCTTCTGTTTGGCAGACTAAAGCTAGGCCTTTATGATCGAGAATTTCTCGGATAGTCTGTACCTGTGGCAAGATGAGTCGCCCCTTTGGTGCGGCACTGTCGATAGGACATACAAGAATGATTGTATCCCCCTCTTCAACTAAACCTTGTAAAAGAGTTTGCTCCCCTTCTACATCAAGTGGTGTTAGCCCACCGAGTAGATCAAGCAACTCTAATCGTTTCGCATCAGATGTGAAGTCAGCAGAGCCAATGACAGTAACCAAATCAGATAAACCCGTATGCTCTGCTATATAACGCTCTCCCAGTATATCTCTACCTACACTAGCTTTAGACTCCGTTAAATTGTTTGGCACCGCATTAATCTCATTAATGAAAAGTGCAACAGGTACATTATTTTGTTTCAAAAGACCTAACCAGTGCATATCGTCGGAGGTTGGCTCTTCATCGGTGCGAAGCACATAAACAGCCAAGTTAATCTTTTTCACGACCTCTTCGGTTTTCTCCATGCGCAATGCACCTAATTCAGTTGTATCATCTATACCAGCAGTATCAGTAATCACCACAGGGCCAAGTGGTAAGATTTCCATAGCTTTGCTTACAGGATCTGTTGTAGTCCCTGCCACATCGGATACTAACGATACAGGCTGATCAGTTAACATATTGATCAATGTAGACTTACCAGCATTACAACGGCCAAAAAAGGCAATATGTATGCGGTTTGCCTTAGGTGTTTGTTCCATAACCTATCCTTGTTACTTAACCTTCACATATATTACAAAATATATTATAAAGCTTCTGATAAATTATCTAATAACTTATCATATTATTTATTATAATCTCTTTAGAATACAGTAAAAGCGCAGCCCGTAGACTACACTTTTACTGCAGATTGTTATTATTACTATTACGACTATTGCAATTGCTATAGCTGTTATTATTGTTATTGTTGTTACTATTATCGTTACTATTATTGTTGGTGTTACGGCTATTGCTTTTGCTTTTGCTTTTGCTTTTGCTTTTGCTTTTGCTTTTGCTTTTGCTTT
>NZ_JANGAL010000023.1:0-464 GCF_024461875.1 Veillonella parvula | reverse complement strand
GTAGGTACAGGTCAAGCAACAGGTAATAACACAGCCACTAAAGTGGGGGACAAAACGGAAGTAGAATTCCGTGCCGGTGACAACCTCACTATTGACCAAACAGGTACTACTTTCACGTATTCCTTGAATAAAAACATGACAGGTCTTGAAAGTGTATCCGTAGGCGATGTAGCAAATGATAAACCAGGCGTTGTATTGAACGGTGCTGACGGCACTATGGGCGTACGCGGTAAAGATGGTGCGAATGCATCTATTACGGCGGCTAAAGGTGCTGACGGCTTGACAGGTACTGGTGCTGGTAAAGATCGTATCGTTTATGAAACGAAAGACGCTAACGGCAATCCTGTAAAAGAAACTGTAGCAACAATGAACGATGGTTTACATTTCGCTGGCGATAATGGAAATACTGTTATCGATAAAACATTGAATCAAAAACTTGAAATCGTTGGTGGTGCTGACGCAGC
>NZ_JANGAL010000022.1:0-582 GCF_024461875.1 Veillonella parvula | reverse complement strand
TTTTGTCCCCCACTTTAGTGGCTGTGTTATTACCTGTTGCTTGACCTGTACCTACTGCACTGCTCTTCGCCAACCAGCCGAAGTCCGCTACCTTATCTTCTACCGCGATAACACGAGTATCTACCGCTTGGATTTGGTCTTCTGTCGCTGCTTGACCACTTACAGGAGCCTGTCCACGAGTCCATGTCTTATTGGATAAACCGTTCACAGTACCTTTGTTGTCCTTGTTAACAGTTACATCGCCCGCTTTTAGGTCTTTACCTTCTACAGTACCTTCGGATGTAATATTGCCTTTAGTCTTGATGCTGCCATCAGTTCCGTCAAGAACGATATTACCATTGCCCAAGTTAACTTTATCCGCCAATTTGATATCGTAATTTGTATGACCATCAGCAGGATCTACAGTTTCTTCTAGTACCAAATTCGGAGTTTCTGTATTCTTCTTATTAACAGATACTGTCGTTTTAGATGCTGCAGCCGCTTTCTTCACATCACCGATGTTTGCCGCATTCGTATCAACATCACCACCGCTCGCTACATTGGAGATGACTTTACCACCATTGTTTAAGCCTTTATCGGTAA
>NZ_JANGAL010000197.1:0-206 GCF_024461875.1 Veillonella parvula | reverse complement strand
CCTATATTACACCAAACGAACATGAGTTATCTGCCCTCTACCCTAACCACTCTACAGAGGAAACCTTGCTGGCGAACGAAAATAAAATCATCGATACCCTTGGTAGCAAAGGCGTAGGTTATGCTGACGACGGTGAAATCCGCATCGAACCGGGCTTCAAGGTTGAATCCGTAGATACAACAGGCGCTGGCGAGACTTTTAACGGT
>NZ_JANGAL010000196.1:0-206 GCF_024461875.1 Veillonella parvula | reverse complement strand
ATACGTTCCTGACGGAGATTATGTTGTGATCAAGTTCGCGCGCTGGGCATTTGAGAAATTCAAAGGTGTGGAAGACAAGCTTGGAACACAGATGCGTGCGGTAGGCGAAGTAATGAGCATCGGTAAGAACTTCAAAGAAGCGTTCCAGAAAGCGATTCGTTCTTTGGAGACAGGAAGATACGGACTCGGTCATGCGAAAGATTTTG
>NZ_JANGAL010000195.1:0-206 GCF_024461875.1 Veillonella parvula | reverse complement strand
CGGCGGGAAAACAGACTGCAAGCGTAGCAGTGTACGGTATTCCGAAAGAGACTGTATATACGATCCACGAGGAAAATGAGATACCGCAAAATATCGAGATCGGCGGGAATTATACTTATCCTCAAAACGTGGCAAAAAATTTCGTGCAGACAGATCCTGACAGAGGCGGTGTACGCACAGGTGATGAGTATGACCACAAGGTGAAG
>NZ_JANGAL010000194.1:0-206 GCF_024461875.1 Veillonella parvula | reverse complement strand
GTTGTACTTCGTTTTCGATTTCTTTCATCAATGTTCCCGTTTTACCAATGAGTGCTGAAGTGCGTTTCAACTCCCCTTTTACATTGACGGCGATCTTGTTTTTCGTTGCTTTGACATTTACTTTTGGTGAATGGATAAATTCATCTTCATGCAAGTGAGAACGAACCATTCCTTCGATTGCTTTTTTATCCAACGTCAACTCCCCA
>NZ_JANGAL010000193.1:0-206 GCF_024461875.1 Veillonella parvula | reverse complement strand
ATGACATCAGCTGTAATGGAAAATAACTGAAATATGAATGGCGAGAGACTGCTTGTTTGTATTAAGCAATGTATTATGCAGCACTTCCAACCTATGGTGTACGATGAAAGTAGGTGTGTAATCGAGACGACAAGGGGGACTTTTCCAGTTCCTGACAATTATAAGAAATACAAAACGTTAGCATTTGCATTTGTTGGACATGTACT
>NZ_JANGAL010000192.1:0-207 GCF_024461875.1 Veillonella parvula | reverse complement strand
GCAAGTTCTACCGTCTCAGATATCTGCCGCCGCACTTTTCCCGACACATGACCTGCCGACGCCCCCTCATTTCCGCTACCGATGCAGATAACATTTTTCCACATGTCCGCAATATCGTTCAAAAAACGTTCTACAAGAGAAGTTCCGTCATGAGATCCATATGTGTTGCCAAAACTGATGTTTATCGCCACCGGACGACGAAGTTCT
>NZ_JANGAL010000191.1:0-207 GCF_024461875.1 Veillonella parvula | reverse complement strand
TATCATTAAGATCTTTAATAGTTTGTAATTGTGCTTCTTCAGAAAAAGATAAATAACGTTCAACACTTAACGTCATACAATACGCATCCCTTCATCCCTATTAATATGTATATGAAATCATTCTAAAGTAGTAATATTAACAAACACACAATACAATAACTTTAATTTATAATGATTGATTTATATGATGGATTATTTACTTAGCTG
>NZ_JANGAL010000190.1:0-207 GCF_024461875.1 Veillonella parvula | reverse complement strand
CTGCTACTGCATGTGCTGCACCACGACTTAAGGCTTCAATTGCTACAGCACCAGTGCCAGAAAATATATCTAGTATATCAGAACCTAATATACCTCTATTTGCTAATACATTAAATACACTTTCACTAACACGATCAAGTGTAGGCCTAGTATCTAATCCTTTAGGTGCTTTTATAGGATGTCCCTTAGCAGTTCCGCCAATAATTC
>NZ_JANGAL010000189.1:0-207 GCF_024461875.1 Veillonella parvula | reverse complement strand
AATGTGTTCGCTCCTTTATTTTAAATCTTTTTTCTTGAAAATCCAAACACCTGCACCGGTTGTAAGGACAATTATTGCTAAGGAATATATAGGTAATCGTGTTAAATTGACAGGCTGCATTGTTGAACATTGAATTGCCTGACCACCTGGATTGACATCATAAAAGAATTGTACAATTTCTCGTTTTGTTCCGTCCGAATATTTTGG
>NZ_JANGAL010000188.1:0-207 GCF_024461875.1 Veillonella parvula | reverse complement strand
GGCAAATTCTTCTGTAAGTCTTGCAGAGAGGCCTCCAATTTGTCCGTCAGTTCCAGCGTGCTGGTGGCGGGCTGTTTGGTGACGGTCATGAGTACGGCCGGTTTGCCACGCTCCGAGGCTGTGCCCAGTTTCGGGGCTTTGGGACCTATTTTCACGTCGGCGATGTCTTCCAGCGTCACCGGAAAGTTGTTCACCGTTTTCACTACC
>NZ_JANGAL010000187.1:0-207 GCF_024461875.1 Veillonella parvula | reverse complement strand
CACCGACCTCACGCTTATCAGGCGTGCGCTCTAACCAGCTGAGCTATAGGCCCATTTAATATAATGAGAAATTATTATCTTGTAGATAACAGATCTCTCAAAACCGAACAATGTTAGGTGCCAAAGTGTCGACCTAAGTGACATCCAAGCTTTTGGCTTGGTGTATGTCTCCCTAGAAAGGAGGTGATCCAGCCGCACCTTCCGATA
>NZ_JANGAL010000186.1:0-208 GCF_024461875.1 Veillonella parvula | reverse complement strand
AGGATACCGCTTTATTTCTGAAATTACGGGATTAGATACTGTTTCTCTGGGGGCAACAAAAAGGGGAGGAATTAATAAATATACTTTCGGAGGAAATATCCATAAGATCGAAGTGTATGAGACTCCTTTAACAGATGAAGAACTGATCGAGGAAACGAAGAAGACCGCATATCCTGAATTACAGCAGATTTTCCATAAAAATGACGGA
>NZ_JANGAL010000185.1:0-208 GCF_024461875.1 Veillonella parvula | reverse complement strand
ATGAATTAAGAGCACCTAAATGGAGCTATAGTTCATGCTTATTTAATTTGTTAAATCATCTAAATAATTTAACGATTCAAGGTGTGAAGATAACTGAAGTTCAGAAACTAGAGCTGATTAGTGAATATGTAAATAAAGGTAAATCTGTAACGATTCCTTCTATTGCAAAAGTATGCAGTGCTAAAAAGGAAGATATTTTTGGTTTTAG
>NZ_JANGAL010000184.1:0-208 GCF_024461875.1 Veillonella parvula | reverse complement strand
ATAACCTTTTTCAAAAATACGGGGAAGATCTTCAGGTGAAATACCGATTCCCGTATCGCTGATACTAAGCTGCTTTTTCTCTCTGTCTACCGTGATCGTCACATTTCCGCTTACCGTATATTTTACTGCGTTCGACAAAAGCTGCTCAATAATAAACACAAGCCATTTTTCATCTGTGAGAACGCAGATATCCGTTCCTTCGTATATG
>NZ_JANGAL010000183.1:0-208 GCF_024461875.1 Veillonella parvula | reverse complement strand
CACATGCTACACATTCTTTTTGATCGACCATGCAATGCTTTCTCATTTTTTTGAATATCATTATTTACTGAACGTATCCGTATCATCTGTGAAATTCTCTCTGCAAGAATTCCTGCCTGAAACGGTTTCATCATACAATAATCAACTTTTAACCGTCTGATACACTCCATCAGATCTCTATTTTCGAGCATTGTTAATGCAATAAATG
>NZ_JANGAL010000182.1:0-209 GCF_024461875.1 Veillonella parvula | reverse complement strand
GAGATATTTATAGATGACGAGTCTGATCATTCGTGAAGACACAACTATTAAAATTACCATTCATGCCTTTCTGAAGCTGTTTACATTATTCTTTTCTATTAGCAAAGAATTTGTAAATATAAAAAAATCGACAGATAACTAGTTCATCAGTTGATGTGTCTGTATTGCTTCCATTTTTTTTTAAAGAAAATTTCTACCTTAGAGACGAC
>NZ_JANGAL010000181.1:0-209 GCF_024461875.1 Veillonella parvula | reverse complement strand
TAACGATTATTCCTCGTTGTGCAGCTGGTGGCTACACTATGATGCTTCCTTCTGAGGAACAAAACTACAAAACAAAATCTCAATTATTAGCATATATTCGAGTTGCTCTTGGTGGTCGAATTGCAGCAGCCTTGATTTTAGATGAAATCAGTACAGGCGCTTCTTGGGACCTTCTAAGTGTAACTAATACTGCTCTCGCTATGGTAACG
>NZ_JANGAL010000180.1:0-209 GCF_024461875.1 Veillonella parvula | reverse complement strand
AGATAATCCATAAATTATGTTTAACGCACAATTTTCTATATTCAATGAGCGTTTCTTTGCTAAACAATTGCCCAGTCGGATTGTCATAAGGAATGATGAGCAATGCACCTGGTTTTGTATCTATAATGCGTTGTTCAACAGTCTCCACAGACTGCAGTTCAAACTCCCCATTTTCATTGATCTCCCGTTCTACATTCACAGTTTTACGG
>NZ_JANGAL010000179.1:0-209 GCF_024461875.1 Veillonella parvula | reverse complement strand
AAATGTAGTATGGAATAAAATTTTTAAATTGGATTTATTCAATGGAGTCGAGCCAGTTCGTTTTCCAAAGGGACGAGTTCAAGAAGATAATTTTAGTATTTTCAGACTATTTTTGAATGCTAATAGTATAGTAAAAGTAAATAACCCACTTTATTTTTATGTACAACGCGCTGGTAGTATAATGGCTAATTTTACTAGACGTTTTATGA
>NZ_JANGAL010000021.1:0-622 GCF_024461875.1 Veillonella parvula | reverse complement strand
TTCCTGAGCAACGATCGTCGTCTCAGGGTAAGTCGGGACCTAAGCCGAGGCGGAAAAGCGTAGGCGATGGACAACAGGTTGAAATTCCTGTACCGGTGTGAATCGTTTGATCGATGGAGTGACACAGTAAGGTAGGTCAGCACGCGATTGGAAGAGCGTGTTTAAGCAGGTAGGTTGAGCTATAGGTAAATCCGTAGCTCTAAAATCTGAGATGTGATGACGAGTGACTAGCAATAGTCGCGAAGTGATTGATCCTACACTGTCGAGAAAAGCTTCTAGGTAGAGACACATCGCCCGTACCAAAACCGACACAGGTAGGCGGGGAGAGAATCCTAAGGTGCGCGGGAAAACCCTCGTTAAGGAACTCGGCAAAATGCCTCCGTAACTTCGGGAAAAGGAGGACTCATGTAGTGTGAAGAGCAGCAACGCTTGGAGCATGAATGAGTGGCACAAGAGAGGCGCAAGCGACTGTTTACCACAAACACAGGTGCCTGCTAAAGCGAAAGCTGATGTATAGGTGCTGACACCTGCCCGGTGCTGGAAGGTTAAGAGGAGGGGTTAGACTTCGGTCGAAGCTCTGAATTGAAGCCCCAGTAAACGGCGGCCGTAACTATAACGGTCC
>NZ_JANGAL010000178.1:0-209 GCF_024461875.1 Veillonella parvula | reverse complement strand
CAAAACAGAGTACGAAAGCGCCCCCGCTCAAAATAAACCAAATCCACATATAACGGCAGTCATACAGATAGCCTAAAAATCGTTTCATTCGCTCACCTGCCGTTCCTGTCTGATAATATAACCTTCTCCGACTTTTGTGGAAATAAAATCCGTAAGTCCCGCTTTGTCCAGTTTTCTGCGCAGTCTGGCGATATTGACCGTCAACGTAT
>NZ_JANGAL010000177.1:0-209 GCF_024461875.1 Veillonella parvula | reverse complement strand
GGTGGGGGTCCCTATAATTATTGAAATAATTATTATTTATAGGACCCCAGATATCTATCATTTATAAATTATTATAATATTTATTAAATTTATGATATATTTTATATTTAATATGTTTTTATATTTATTCATATTATTTATATTATTTACCCTATTTTTATATTATTATTAATATTTATAATAACAATTATTATATTATTAATAAATAC
>NZ_JANGAL010000176.1:0-209 GCF_024461875.1 Veillonella parvula | reverse complement strand
ACCGGTACGTTCGATATTTTCCTAATCTCGCTGCACCAGTGGTACCCGTTGTAAAATGGCAGAGTAATGTCCATAAGAACAAGATGCGGGTCAAATTCCGCAAAAGTTTCAAGTACGTTTTTAAAATCCTGAACGTACTGCGCGTCGTTTCCCCACATCTTCATCTCTTTTTGGATTGCCTGCGCCATTGTCAAATCGTCTTCAATAAT
>NZ_JANGAL010000175.1:0-209 GCF_024461875.1 Veillonella parvula | reverse complement strand
CTGCTGTCTCAACAACGAACTTCTTAACATATTTTAACTCTTTTACATCGCCTACGAGCGGAATCATGATCTCCGGTTTTACTGTCCAGTCCGGATGAGCGTTCTGTACATTGATCGCTGCGCGGATAACAGCTCTTGTCTGCATCTTAGCGATTTCCGGATATGTCACTGCCAGACGGCATCCACGATGTCCCATCATCGGGTTAAAC
>NZ_JANGAL010000174.1:0-209 GCF_024461875.1 Veillonella parvula | reverse complement strand
CGGCAATTCTTGCCCGTACAATGAATATTCCGGCGGTGATCGGACTCGGAGAAGATCTGTTGACAAAATATGACGGTAAAATGGCGGTGATTGACGGATTTACCGGAATGTTATACATTGATCCTGATGAAGAAACAATGAAAGTCATGGAAGAAAAGCGCGCGAAAGATCAGGAGCAGAAAGCGCTTCTTGAGCAGCTTAAAGGAAAA
>NZ_JANGAL010000173.1:0-209 GCF_024461875.1 Veillonella parvula | reverse complement strand
AAAAAGAAAAAAATAAGACAGCCGAGCAGATCGTACATTATTTATGCAAACGATACGGATTGGATTATTCCGAACATGATGCCGCATATATTCTGAAAATGGTCAATATGCGTTATGCTATGGGACTGAATAGTTATCAGCAATGGCTTACAACCGTACTTGCTTCCGATGTCAGTGATGCTACGGCAGCGGCTATTATGGAAAATCAG
>NZ_JANGAL010000172.1:0-210 GCF_024461875.1 Veillonella parvula | reverse complement strand
ATAAAAACGGAGCTCTTTCCAAACGTGCGGCAGAGACACATAACTGCTACGCAATCAATCTGACAGATGAGACACATGATCAGAGCTTTGCAATGACATCAAGCTATTCTAACATGTATCTTGCAACATATCTTTGCTTCCACCTGAACGAGCTGGAAGAGACAGTTGAAAAAGTTCGCAAGATCGCGGCAGCAGGACAGAACTTCCTTG
>NZ_JANGAL010000171.1:0-210 GCF_024461875.1 Veillonella parvula | reverse complement strand
CAATCTTCGAGCAGATCCAAGATGCAGTTCATTTCTTCTTCAGCGTCTTTCTTTACCTCTCTGTCCATTTCTTTGTACATTTCTTTGTTCGCCTCCTTAAATCGGTCCTGCCTGCAGGATGTAAATAATCACAGCCATCACCGCATTTAACATCACACTATCTTCTTTCATTACTCAACGTATTTTCTATTTCCTACTTCGTTTTCATCC
>NZ_JANGAL010000020.1:0-637 GCF_024461875.1 Veillonella parvula | reverse complement strand
AATGAGCTATTCAAATAGCTTCAAGATATCTTGGAGAGTTTGATCCTGGCTCAGGACGAACGCTGGCGGCGTGCTTAACACATGCAAGTCGAACGAAGAGCGATGGAAGCTTGCTTCTATCAATCTTAGTGGCGAACGGGTGAGTAACGCGTAATCAACCTGCCCTTCAGAGGGGGACAACAGTTGGAAACGACTGCTAATACCGCATACGATCTAACCTCGGCATCGAGGAAAGATGAAAGGTGGCCTCTATGTATAAGCTATCACTGAAGGAGGGGATTGCGTCTGATTAGCTAGTTGGAGGGGTAACGGCCCACCAAGGCGATGATCAGTAGCCGGTCTGAGAGGATGAACGGCCACATTGGGACTGAGACACGGCCCAGACTCCTACGGGAGGCAGCAGTGGGGAATCTTCCGCAATGGACGAAAGTCTGACGGAGCAACGCCGCGTGAGTGATGACGGCCTTCGGGTTGTAAAGCTCTGTTAATCGGGACGAAAGGCCTTCTTGCGAATAGTTAGAAGGATTGACGGTACCGGAATAGAAAGCCACGGCTAACTACGTGCCAGCAGCCGCGGTAATACGTAGGTGGCAAGCGTTGTCCGGAATTATTGGGCGTAAAGCGCGCGCAGGCGGAT
>NZ_JANGAL010000170.1:0-211 GCF_024461875.1 Veillonella parvula | reverse complement strand
CGCAAGATGTACGGGGGTGTTTATAGGAGAAGTTTTGGGAATCTTCTTATTCAAGGTCGGCGAGATTTCCAATATAATTGCGGTCGTGTTTTCTCTGATCATGTTTGCAGATTGGTTCGTACAATATAAATTTCATTACGAATCAAATAATATACGGAGATTAATAACCGGTCTTCTGTGCGGATATGCGTTCGGAAATATCATTATGAAG
>NZ_JANGAL010000169.1:0-211 GCF_024461875.1 Veillonella parvula | reverse complement strand
ACTGTTTTGTTTTCCATGTCTGCCTCCTTGTTATCATTACCTTTCGGGATACAATACATTTGCTTTTTGTCTGCTTCTTATCGTTCCCTTTCGGGATACAATACATTTGCTTTTTGTCTGTTTCTTATCAGACTTTTCTGGCTTCTGCAATCATCGTCAAAAGTTCTGCGGCTGTCTCCTCTTTTGTCATTTTTCCGAATGAAACTTCCTT
>NZ_JANGAL010000168.1:0-211 GCF_024461875.1 Veillonella parvula | reverse complement strand
ATTAGATGTCCTTCAATAATTTCAACACCTTTATAACCGCACAGTTGCTTTATAATATCTCTTATGTCCTCTTTGTATTGATTGTAAATTACTTTTCGTCTATACTTTGGTGTGAAGACGATATGATATTTGCACATCCATTTCGTATGTGCGAGTGAATTTTCTTTCTTCGCCATAAATTACCTTTCCTTTCTGCAATATAGCCTGAACA
>NZ_JANGAL010000167.1:0-212 GCF_024461875.1 Veillonella parvula | reverse complement strand
CGCGAATTCAGGAAAGAAAGGACCAAATGCATATCCGGCACGTTTGCAGAGTTTACTTGGAAGCGGATATGAAGTAAAAAACTTTGGGGAAACAGGTGCGTTTTTGATGGAGGGGACAAGTAATCCATATAAAAGCGGTACAGAATACGAACAAAGTAAAGCTTATAATGCAGACATTGTAATTATTATGCTTGGAACGAATGATTCCAAAA
>NZ_JANGAL010000166.1:0-212 GCF_024461875.1 Veillonella parvula | reverse complement strand
CTAACTATCTCAATGCCTTTTTACGATTTAACACTGTAGATGTCAAATCTAATGTATATGATCCAAATAACTATATGTGGATGCCATCAGTAGATGATAAAGAACGTAAGGTTCATATTTCTTTTACAAAAATTACTCAGATACAGGTAATTAAGTTATTTGGTAGTGTAGATAAGTCTCATGTATTATGCTCTATTCGTATTGAAACTAGT
>NZ_JANGAL010000165.1:0-212 GCF_024461875.1 Veillonella parvula | reverse complement strand
AAAACGTGGATTTACCACAACCACTCGGTCCAATCAATGCAGTAATCTGATGTTCCGGGATATCCATTGTAATTCCCTTTAACACCTGATGATCTCCATACCATAATTTCAGATCTTTAGTTTCTATAATTGAGTTCATTTCTGTCTCCTTTTTGTCAATTCTATATTACAACGTGATACCCAAACTCTTCCATATTCCGTGTATCATGTAC
>NZ_JANGAL010000164.1:0-212 GCF_024461875.1 Veillonella parvula | reverse complement strand
AAAGTCAAAGACGTTCCGCAGTGGGTAGATCGCGTATATTCGGCAGATCTTCTTGTTCAATTATACGATTATTACGGAACATTGAAGCATGGATATTTTAACAGCGTGCTCGGACAGAAAGACTGTCTTGCCACAACGGACGGATATAATTATCTGGCGATCAACGATGATGTATGGGTTTATACAGGAGTTACTTCGATCACAGGCGATCA
>NZ_JANGAL010000163.1:0-213 GCF_024461875.1 Veillonella parvula | reverse complement strand
TTCGGTTTATAATGAAGTAGATAGCCGACGAGGTTGGGACTCTCTTCGTTTATAATGGGAGGGATGCTTATGAGTGAATTTGAGATCTTTTCTACTGTTCTTGGCTTTTTGACAGTTGGTATTTCATTCGGGACACTTATTGTTCGTATTTGCTCCAGAAAAAGCAAATAGCCATTCGTTACCGCTGGGTAGCTAGGTAAAACAAAAGGCCAT
>NZ_JANGAL010000019.1:0-680 GCF_024461875.1 Veillonella parvula | reverse complement strand
TGTGGAAAGAGAACAGGATAAAGGTCATATAGGAGATCAGGAGCTACCGCCTGAAGAGGACCCTTCTCGTGAACTAAACAATGTACAACATGAAGTCAATAGTTTAACGGAACAAGATGCGGAGGCGGATGAAGGATTGTGGGGTGAAATAGATTCATTATGTGAAAAATGGCAGTCTGAAGCGGAAGATCAAACTGAGGCGGAGATAATAGCCGACAGGATAATTGGAAATAGCCAGAGGATGGCGAACCTCAAAATTCGTCGTACAAAGTTCAAAAGTGTCTTGTATCATATACTAAAGGAACTAATTCAATCTCAGGGAACCGTAAAGGTTTATCGCGGTAGTAGTTTTTCACACGATTCGATAAAGATAAGCTTACATTATGAAGAGCAGCATATTACAGCCGTATGGGTCTACTTGACAGTAAAATTTGAAGAGCATTGGAAGCCTGTTGATGTAGAGGTCGAGTTTAGATGCAAGTTCAAGGAGCGAAAGGTGGATGGGTAGGTTATATAGGGATATAGCACAGAGATATATAGCAAAGAGATACTTTTGAGCAATGTTTCAGGGCACAGTATTCGCGGTGTAGTAGTTACGGTGCGGTGCGTTTTTGGATTTTTCAAAGTGCGTCTTCAAAGCGCTTTTGGTTTTCAAAGCGCTCTGAAGTTCCTATACTTTC
>NZ_JANGAL010000002.1:0-376561 GCF_024461875.1 Veillonella parvula | reverse complement strand
ACGCCGAAAGTACTTGGCTGGAGACGGCCTGGGAGGATAGGAAGCTGCTGATTAAGCTAAAGGCACACCTGAGGGTGTGTCTTTTTTTTGTATGGCTTCCTATCCTCCCAGGGGACCTGGTAAGCAGGGCAGTAAAAGTAGGGCAGTAGAAGATGGAGGAGCAACGCGACGACAGATTCACTGCATCACTTTCTTCCGAACGTAAGATTTACCGAACTGCGAAGCAGTGAAGGGAAATCCACAGTAAGGAAGCAAGTAGGGCAAGTTAAAGGTAATAAGAATTAAACGACGACAGATTCACTGCATCGCTTAGTTCGGAGCGTAAGATGGATATGTAGCGCAGCTACATAGGTCCATCCACAGCGACGAACACCCAGTATTTTGGAGGGAAGAACCGTATATAAGAACTTGCTGATTAAGCTAAAGGCACACCTGAGGGTGTGTCTTTTTTTGTATGGATTTTTATTCTTTTAAGGGAACTAATGAGCAAAGCAGTAGACGTTGAAGGAGTTACTTATATAATTAGTATTAATTATCGTGCTTTGAAGCACATATTTTTCTCATGGATATGGTATACTTAGGCTTATATCATATTTATAGGAGGTTTTATGTCTAAAAAAATTGCGGTCCTCGTTAATGAGGAGACAATGCAGCGCTGTTCTTGTGGCGGTTGTTTGAAAGCATTTATGAATAAAGCGGATTCTTTTGAGCGTTATGCTGATGAGGATATTGAGTTGGTGGGGTTCACACATAGTGGTGGGGATCTAGCCAAGAAGATTGAGTCTTTCAAGAAAAAAGGTGTTACTGCGGTACATCTTTCTACATGTACGCGTGGTAAGAATGAAAATTATGAAAGCATCGCAGAGCAGTGTGCTGAGGCGGGCTTTGATGTAGTAGGCTATACACATGGTGGTGCTGTTTCTAAAGATGGTAAAGAAGCGATAGTACTTTCAGCTAAACCAGTAACGACAGATCAATAGTCAGCAATGCTTGAATTAACTATAACAATTTGCAATATCTTATAATAGATGAATAATTGTTCCATTATTCATTCTATATTTACACTAAACCTATATTATATAGATAGTATGTAAATTATGAGTGATATATTTATCATTTTGAGAGGTTGAGAGAATGAATAAGAAACTTACAGCGGCTACTTTATCTATTGCTATGGCAGTGACAATGGCACCTACTGTGATGCAAACGGCTTCTGTCAATGCTGCTTCTGCTGCGGTACAATCCTTAGCTGGTGGTGCTATTGCTATGGCTTACGTATCTACTGCATTAAATAAAATGGATAATTCTGCAGAGGGGCAACAGGAGAGTTTGGCGCGCACAAAAGAGAAAACTGGTTACTTAAACGATAGTGCAGCCCAAGAGCGTGTAAATCGAATCATGAAGACATTAGAGGCTACACCTAGTGTAAAGCGTTCTTACGTTGTATATGCAAATCCTGATGAGGAGTTTAATGCGTTTGCCACACTTGGCCGTGTTATGTCCATTAACAAGGGTGCTCTAGATACACTGGATGATGATCAATTAGCCTATGTAATGGCTCATGAAATCTCTCATGGTGAGCATAAAGATATTATTAATGGCGCTAAGAAGCAAATCGGTCTTTCTACAGCGGTTGGCATTGCTGCTGGCGGTAGTGAAGGTGCGGCTATTTTATCTAATGTGGCAGGCAACTACTTATCTAATCAAGTGTTTACGATGAGTCAAGAAAAAGCTGCTGATGAGTTAGGCTTTAAGATTTTAAGTGAATCTCCATACAATGTGGGTGGTGCAGCTGGTTCTATGGCAGTACTGCGCAACAAAGTGGGGGAACACTACCGTGAAGGGCTTTCACAAGTGGTAGCACCTAACAACCATCCAAAGTTGTCCGATCGGGTGAACAATAATATTTCTCGCATGTACGCCTATTCTGGGAACCATGTAAATGTATCGAATGGTACTGTGTACGTAAACGGTGATAATATCTATACTCCAGCAGGTAGTGGCCGTTACACAGGCGAAGAGCGTGCTTATTACATGGCCGGTAAATTGGCACGATTGTATCATAATAATCAAGTGACACCAGGTTCTGCATCGTATAGTGGTGACACTGTAACGGTAGCTGGTCAATCCATTGTTTCTACGCCAAATGCGGACGTAGCATTACAAGTGGCAACAAATCTTAATAATGCATTTGTAAAACCTGCAGGTTCTGCTGTTAATGCGAAAAAACCAATAAAGGTTAAACAAGAAAAACCTAAAAAGGTAAAAGAAAATAAAAAGGCAAAAGCTGATAAAGCTAAAAAATAAATAAGAGCTATACATGGCATATAATTTGCTTTAAGGATTTATGCTATTATAATGAGACTAATCAGAGGACTGAGCCCATAAAGGCTTAGTCCTCTTTTTATATAGATTGCAAATTTGTGACTTGAGTATACTATTTATAAGTTTATAAGATATATTGAGCGCTATAGGAGTAATAAATAGACCGTAAAGATATGGATAGTCTGGAGTATAAGTATTATTCATGTGTGAATAAATTATATTCATGAAGTAATAATAAGCTCATAAAGTAAGAATAGATTCATAAAAATACAGAGAATCTTTTGAGGATGGAAAGTGAATTATAATGGGTTTATACCATAAAATATAAGGAATTATCTTATTAAATAAAGTTTTTATAGAGAATTTTATTTTAATTTTTGTAATATTTATGAATTATTTATGTGATAGATTAGTATTGTCTATATATAGTGGATAGATGTATATTTAAGGTGGATAAAATATGTAGTTAGAATGGAATCCTATAGAAATATCATAACGGTAGGGGGTATAGGGTTATTGTACTTATAAATACTTTATAGGATAATGTCAATGTTGGTGGTTAATCTAATAATATAGATGACCATTTTTTTGTTAAATAACACGTAATTTTATATATTATATGGAGGCTATGATGGAGTATACAATTCACCTATTTAATGCAGGTGGTTTCGTTATGTATCCACTTGTACTATTCATGTTAGCAGCATGTACTATTTTATTTGAACGTATTCGTACGTACAGAAACATCAATCATGAGTTACAGCAGTTGTCCGATAGCATTGATGCCGGTCGTAATAGTAATAATTGGTCTACTCTAGAGAATTCTATAAAAAATAGTGATGATGCATTGAGTCGATTCGTGTCTCCTATCGTGGAGTCTGTATATAGTGCGGAAGGTTTAGAGAATCGTTTACATGATGTGGTAGGGTACATGGATGAACGTTTAAAACGTGGTCTTAACTGGCTTAGCATGATGGTAACAATGGCTCCATTACTTGGCCTTTTGGGTACTGTTGTTGGTATGATCCGCTCCTTCGCGGCCGTTGGTGGCGATATTGGTGCGCCTACTGTTATTACAGGCGGCGTATCCGAAGCGCTGGTTGCCACTGCAACAGGGCTTTCAGTAGCCATCGTAGCATTAGCCATCCATAGTTGGTGCACAGATAAAGTAAATTCAGATATCGCAAAGTTAGAGCAAAAATTAGGTTCTATTATGGATTTATATATTAGGAGTCAACGATGAAACGTAGTTCAGTAGGCATACAAAAAGAACCTACCATCATGATTATACCTATGATTGATATCGTTTTCTTCTTGCTCGTATTTTTCATGATGAGTACGTTGTATATGAATACAGAGGAACAAATTCCTCTTAACTTACCAAAGGCTTCCTCTTCTTCTGCAAAGACGATTGAGCCTATCACAATTTCATTAACAGCTACACATAAGATGTATTTGAATGAACGTGAGATTGTCCCTGATCAACTGGGCAATGAAATTCAAGGTATTGTTGCAAAAGAACCTCAACAGGCATTTATTGTGCGTGCCTCTGAGGATATTGCGTATAAGGACGTTATCAATATTTTAGATAATCTTAAAATTAGTGGTGCTCGGTTTGTTAGCGTAGCTACAGAACGGAAGTGATTCTATGGTAGATAAACGATATGGAATTCCTTTCGTAGCTGCATTGGCATTAAATCTTGTATATTGGGGTGTTGTAGGTGATTGGTTTGGTCATATAAAACCTCCAGAAACACCCAAAAAAGACTTGGTTATCAACCTTGATATGGGGCAGCAAGAACCTCCTCAAGAGAAGAAAGATCCTGAGAAATTAAAGATTCATCCTGACGACAAACCCGTCGCAGGGGGCGGTAAAGCAGGAAGTGTGTTGCCTGATTTATCGGGAAAGCCTACAGAAGGCTTAAAAAATCTGAATCCTTACTTAGGTGGCAATGAGACGGCATCAGTCAATTTGAATGGTAATACTGATAATCCTGTTGGTAATCCAGGAAGTGGCAATGTACCAGGCCCTGGTGGTGGTAATGCTGGTAATGGTGGGCTTGGTGATGAAGGTACTGGATCTAAAGGTGGTGATCCAGGTCCTGGCGATGTAGAACGTCGTGGGGGCTCTTACGATAGTTCAGGTTATATCGCTCGTGTTGAGAGTAATAAAGTGATGCCGCAACAGGCGGTGCGCCGTGGACTCAGTGGACGAGTTTCCTTTGAAATCACTTTTGATGCCGATGGCAACTTTGCTGGTGCGAATATGATCGGTAGCAGTGGCTCTAGCATTCTCGATAATGCTGCTGCTAGCCTCGTAGAGAGCTCTGGCGGTATAGAGAATACAACAGGTGAGCCAGTTACGATTGTGGTTAATGTAGATTATGGTTTTAACTAATCTTCTATAGCTGATAATGTATGAATTATGTTTGTGTGTAGTTTTAATTCAGAAAATACAAGAAACGCATTTGTTAGAGGATTAGTTTTAATATTTTTTTTATTGTGTATTTATTGTGTGTGGAGGGGTTATGACGAGTCGTCGTATTTTATCTGCTGCTATTGCGGCAACGTTAGCGTTAGGTACGTATCAAGCCTATGCGTATGATGAGAACTTCAAGGGTTATGAGGTTCATAATGTTTCGGTGAAAGCTGATGCGGCTAAGGATGAGTATGGTAATACCATTACTGAGCAATCCTATTACCGTACTGGTGGTGACGTAAAGGTTATCACTCGTGAGGAGATTGAAAAACGTCATTATCGTGATGTAACTGAAGCAATTAAACGCGTCCCAGGTGTTACATTCCAAAATCCTGGTTACCGTGGTGGCGAGTATGGTTACCAATTTTACAACAATGGTGTGTCCATCAATGGTGACTCCCGCGTTGTAGTATTAGTAGATGGTCGTCGTGTAGACAATATTACATCTGGTCGTTTAGGTGATAGCTCTGAAAGAGGCTCTAAATCTACAGGTGTAAATATTGATGAAGTAACCAATATGGATGCTATTGATAAAATCGAAGTTATCAAAGGCCCTGGTGCTTCTCAATATGGTTCTGATGCTACAGGTGGTGTCATCAATATCATTACACGCCGTGGTAAAGGCAATTTCAGCGGTTCCGTTGATTTGGCTACAGGCAGCTGGAACAAGCATAGTTATAACTTGACTGTACAAGGTGCGGCAGGTAAGAATGCATCTACTGGTTACTTTGTAACAGCTACACGTACTATGTCTCAAGATACGAAGTATAAAGATGGCGATACTGGTGAAGTAGCCACTCTTACAGGTTCTAAATGGCGTGAAGAAGGTTTTAATACGCGTATTGACCATGAGTTTAATAAGAAACAAAGCTTACAGTTTTCTATGAACTTCAAAAAAGGTCGCGATGGCTATCCAATTTCTACGCCTAGTCGTAAATACTGGAATGCAGATGATTGGCGTCGTATCATTTCCAACGCTACTATTGGTCAATTTGATGCGAACAATAAATTGATTACAGATCCTAAATATATAACACCAAATAACCCTAAAGGGTATGCGCCAACTTTGTACGGTGATTCCAGAAATCCTGGTTACCATAATTTATTCGCTTTAGACGGTCATTATGGTTCTTATAGTAAGTTCAAAAACTTGGATACAGATTTAAAATTTACTTTCGATCGCCAAGGCCAAATGGAAAGCTTTGCTAGCTTGTATCGTTTAGATCATCGATATGAAGGTCGTGATACATATACATGGTCTAAGCTTGGTAGTGATGCTGCACGTGCCGCCTATGCGGCGGCATTCCCTAATGGTGCTACTGTAGAGCAATTCAATGCCTGGGTTGATTCCAATTTGGCACCATTCCCTGATCGTCGTGATGCATTGCGTCAATGGATTGCTGACACAGGTGGTATGGCAGGTAGCCCAAATAGATGGTATAAAGAAAACAAAACAGGCGTAGAGCTTCAATGGACTCGCCAACTTAATAAGCATGATATTATTGCTAATATCGACTATAGTCGCTCTAATTTGAACTCCCGTTCTATTAAACGTAATGGTGATGTAGTGTCTTCTGATATTCGTCGCAATACTTTATATGCTTATTTGCAAGATAAAATCTACATTGGTAACAATGTGGAATTAACACCAGCGTTGCGCTATGTACACTATAGCAGCATTCAAGGTAATGGCAGCGGTGACTCCCAAGGTAAAGGTAGTGTAAGCGCCTTGACTCCTAGCTTGCATGGTCAGGTTAAATTTAACAAGAAGACTAGCATGTACGCTGGGTGGACTCGTATCTTAAGACCGCTTAAAACAGGCGACTATAGTGCGACTGATGGCGTATTTAATACACCGTTAGATGACGAAAGAGGCGATGCTTTCACATGGGGCCTATTACATACATTTGGTAAAGGTAATAATACTACTGTAGCAGTTCATTATGATTACACGCGTATGAGAAATGCCATCGCTACATTGCCAATTTTGAATAGCAGAACAGGCGAGTTTGAAAAAACAGCAGTTAATGCAAAAGAAAACAAACAATCTTTCAATATTACAGTAGACCACAGATTAAATGAACATGTAACAATGAGTGCGTCTTACTCTCATATGAAAGATAAATGGTTATCTAAAGGTGGTTGGATTCTTGATCCAAACTGGGGTTATAGCAATAGCGATGATATCAATGTGGCTATTAATAGCTTGCGTCCGCAAAACCACTATGCATTGAACATTTCCTATGATAACAAGCGTCTATATTCTGGCTTGTTGATTAATTGGTACACTGGCAATAGCGACTATGCATTCACTCATAGACGTTTCCTCATCGTGGACTGGAACCTCAACTATGATGTAACAAAAGATTTAACGGCGTACATCGTGGTAAATAACGTTCTTAACCGCGCTTATGAAACAAGCTATAGCGCTTATAATGGTCGCGGTAGTGCGGCTATGCCAGCACGTTCCTTCATGATTGGGGCGAAATATAAATTCTAATGATTAGATTCAGCGTATTAATACTATGTCTATTAATATGTGTAGGTTGTGGTCCTCAGCAGGTAACTGTTGAGGACCATCAGTCTACACCAGTACATATCAAATTGCAGCCACCAGTGACAATTGAATCCTTTGTACGTCGAGGTGAGCCTTTTGAAAGTACCTATACGGCAGTGCCCGAGCGTGTGGTGGCGATGTGGCAAAACTCCATAGAAACTATCATTGCTCTTGGTGAAGGGGATCGTATCGTAGCGGGCATGGGGATTCCAGATCGCAAATACGTGCGACCAGAATACCGTGAGGCATACGATAAAATTCCATACAAGGATCTGAAATACGCCAATTTGGAAAGCGTATTAATGATGAAGCCTGATTTGTTGGTAGGTTGGAAGTCTACTTTCACAAATAAAATGTTACAAACACCTACATTTTGGCAGGCGAGACAAGCGAATGTATATATTGCAGAGTCCTCCTTGGGGGCTCAATCGGCGCTCACCATGGATATGGAGTATAAATATATTCGAGATTTGGGGCGTATTTTTAATCGAAACATGGAAGCAGAGCGTCTCATTCAAGAGATGCAACAATCTGTGGCGTACACGGTAGCCCAAACGGCTCATGAGAAGCCACCAAAGGCATTGTTTATTGAGGTGCAAGGCAAGCATTTTCGATTGTATGGACATAAGACATTAGCTGGTAATATAGGGGCTTCCTTGCACGCCGACGTGATCGACACGGAAACGCCGTCCATTAGCATGGAGGACGTGGTGGAGCAGAATCCGGATGTAATTTTCTTGATTGTGTCTGACGGCGAATATAGTCAAGCGGATGTGATTATGAACTATGTATTAACGCAGCCAGGTTTACAAGGTGTTAATGCATTGCGCAATAAACGCGTTCATTTCTTGCCATTGCTTGCTGTATATAGTCCTGGTATTCGTTTATTAGATGGTATCGACATCGTATCGCATGGGTTGTATCCTAATCTATATCCAGAAGGGGTACCAGATTTAATTCATTAATAAAGGAGCAGTATGCTAAAACGAATTGGATATACTGCTGGCGGATTTGTCCTCATAGGGGTGCTAGCAGTAGCCATTCTATGGGGACTTTCTGTTGGTACAGTACAGTTTTCACTTTCTCAAATTCTCAATATTGTAATAGATCAATTTTCTAGCCCATTGGCTATTGATGATCCTATGAATAGTCCTGATCAGACTATTATTTGGTTACTACGTATGCCGCGGTTGTTGATGGCCGCTATTATTGGAGCAGGTCTTGCCGTATCTGGCGTTATCATGCAGGCCATCGTTAAGAATCCACTGGCAGATCCTTATATCTTGGGGATTTCCTCCGGTGCGTCTCTCGGTGCTACGATAGCTATTTTATTTGGTGTAGGCGTTATGTTCGGTGAGAACTTCGTCGGCGTTATGGCATTTATCGGGGCTATGGCGATTTCCTTCGGTGTATTGTTTATCTCGAACTTGGGTGGCCGACCAAATTCGGTGAAATTGATTTTAGGGGGTTTGGCGTTAAGCGCCGTATGTAGCTCCTTCTCTAGTTTTGTGGTTTATTTAGCGGACGATAAAGAAGGCATTCAAACCATTACGTACTGGTTGATGGGGAGCTTTGCAGGCGCTAAATGGGATATGTTGCCATTTATTGCCATCGTTGTCTTCGTGAGCATTCTATTCTTTTGGTCTCAAAGCAGAGTTTTAAACATTATGCTTCTCGGCGATGAGGTGGCCATCACCTTAGGTCGTGATTTGCATAGATATCGACAAGTCTATTTGATTATTAGCTCACTTATTATTGGCTTTGTGGTGTATGCTGCGGGTATGATTGGTTTTGTAGGACTCTTGATTCCTCACCTTGTGCGCATGACGATCGGCACGAATCACTGGACCTTGATTCCATTCAGCGCATTAGGGGGTAGCATTTTCCTCGTTATTGCGGATGGCTTGTGCCGCTGCATTATTCCTCACGCAGAATTGCCAATCGGCATTCTCATTTCTCTCATTGGTGCACCAACCTTTGTGTATATGTTGGTGCGTAAGAACTACGGATTTGGAGGGGAATAATGAATATTCAAACAGATAATATCCAAGTCTCATTTGGCCCGAAAACGATCCTCCATGATATTTCCCTAGATATACGAAATAAGGAATTTGTTGGAATTATAGGTCCTAATGGGAGTGGTAAAAGTACGTTTTTGAAATGCTTATATCGCGTGCTTCAACCTAATCATGGCAAGATTTTCTTTGACGGCACTGAAATGAGTTCCTTAAGTCATCGCGACACGGCTTTAAAAATGGCTGTAGTAGCACAGCATAGTACGGTTAACTTTGATTTTTCCGTTCTTGAAATGGTCCTTATGGGCCGCTCCCCTTATAAAGGACTGCTCGACAGAGATAAAATCGATGACTATGAAATCGCTCGACATGCGCTGTCTCAAGTAGGACTTAGTGATTTTGAAAGTCGCAATTTTAATACCTTATCTGGTGGTGAGCAGCAGCGTGTTATCTTAGCACGTGCCTTGGCACAGCGCACAGAATGCCTAGTGCTAGACGAACCGACAAACCACTTAGATATTAAGTATCAGCTGGAACTGATGACGATTGTAAAACGCCTTGATGCAACTGTAGTGTCTGCTATTCATGATTTGAATTTAGCAGCCATCTATTGTGACCGTCTCATTGCCCTAAAAGACGGCTCCGTAGTGTGTACAGGGACCCCTCATGAAGTATTGACAGAGGAGACCATCCGACACATCTACGGCGTGTCCGCCACGGTACAAACATTACCAAATGGACGATTAAATATTATATATAATATGGAATAAATAAAAAAGAGGCGTGGATGATGAAACGAATGAATAAACAAGTCTGTGCAGCAGTGCTTATGGCATTAACTACTATGTCAATTAATAGTTATGCTGCAGATGTAATAATGAACAATAATGAAGAAGAAGTTACCATAAATGTTACAGCTAATCGTACAGCGTTATTAGATTTAGATACACCGGTATCGACTTCTGTTATTACTCAAGAGGATATACAAAATAGTGGTGCTAAGACGGCTTTTGATGCGGTTGCCAATGTACCGGGTGTAACTATTAATTCCTTTAGTGCGTCTGGCGCGGATTTCGGTGGCATGGATAGCCGTACGAATATTCGTGGACTCGACCGCGGTGCACTTGTTCTTGTAAACGGTGTACCTATGAACTTAAATGGTAAGAGCGGAATTGGCTCTATACCTATCAGTGCCATTGAGCGCATCGAAGTGGTAAAGGGGGCGGCCTCTACCTTATATGGCGCTGAAGCTTTAGGTGGCGTTATAAATATCATTACAAAAACGCCGTCAAAAGAGGGTGGTTCTGCTACGGTAGCTGTAGGTAATCGAGGCTCTAAGCGATTTGACATTTCTTATGGTACCGATCGATTCCTTATTGGTATCGATAGAAGATACTGGGGGACTCAAGATCCATCTACACCGGTGCGGTATGACTATACAGGCCGCAAGGGTTATGATTACTACACTACGCGCAACAAGGGTAACTCCTTAGGCGTGTTCATGAGTGGTAAGCTTTCAGATAAAATAACCTTAAATTATAATCGCGCTGAAAGCCGTTCCTCCTTTGGTCTGATTAGTACAGAAACAAATCCTATGAGACAGGCTCGTCATTCTACGACCTATCATTACAAGGATGACCGCAACAATGCATCCTTGATCTATAAGGATGATAATACGACGGGAACATTATTTTATAATGACCGTACTATGCGTGGTGAAAGTCGTGTTCATAGTGCTAAACAGTTCAAGCCGACCGAAACTAGTTATGTAGCTCGTCAATATGGTATAGATGCACAACATGAATGGGACTTTAGAGGCGGTAAGGATTATTTGATTGCCGGTATTACAGGTAAGCAAGAAACCTATCGCGCCACACAGGCCCCTGTGTATACACGTCCTCATCGTAATACCTATGCGGTGTACGGTAGCTATTCTCGTGAAATCAATCCAAAATGGACTGCCATTTTGGGCTTGCGCTATACAGCTATTAGTGATCCTATTAAGGACCAACATGTGTTAACGCCTCAGTTCCAATTATTGCGCACCATCAATAAAGATTCCTCTATGTACTTAAATATAGGGAAAGCTTACACGATGCCTAGCTTGAGTGATACATTCCGTAGCGTGAACCGCCAATACACAGCAGTAAGTGGTAAAAATCTTAAGCCTGAAGAGGGTTGGAACTATGAATTAGGTTATAAACGCCTTAATAAGAAGGATAGCTGGAAGGTGGACGTGTTCTATATGGACTTCAAGAACTTCTTCCAATGGCAACCTGATGTAAATGGTCGCCCAACCGTTCGCGTAAATGGTGGTAAATTCCACAATGTTGGGATTGAAGCTGAGTATAGTAGACATTTGTCAGATCGACTCAAAATGAGTGTAAGTGGTTCTTATTCTAATCCAAAACAAAGGGAAATGAATGAAACCTATTGGAAACAAGCGGCTCCTAAGTTACAGTTTACAACCGGCATTCATTATAAAAGCTCTACGTGGGATGCAGGTACATCCTTGAACTTTGTAACCAAACGCTTGCGCAATCGCGATGGTGGCTTGAACCCTAACATTGTTCTTTGGAATGCTTACGTTGGGTATCACTTTAATAAAGATGCTACATTACGCCTCGATGCACGCAATCTTTTGAATCGTCATAATGTGGTATCCAATGGCGATTATGAATACTGGGATGGACCATTCAATTATGAATTAAGTTATACACAAAAATTCTAATATGTATTAGTGATACAATCCCCCCAAAATACAGTAGTGGTAGGGGTATGGGTTTTGTGCGGGCCAAATAAATGTGTAATAATACAAATATGTAGTTTATATAATTGTGTGAATGTATATATGTGTTAAGTGAGGCATTTGGTATGAGACAACAAATTAAGCAACGTATATCTATACTTGTAGGTTTAGCATTAATGGGCTTATCTGTGAATGGATATGCAGCAGAGGTGAGTGCTGTTAAGACTCCTAATACAGCTGCGGCGAGTGAAACAAATGGAGTATCTGAAACCCACACAATTAATGTGACAGCAAATCGCATGGCTCTTTTAGATTTAGATACGCCGGCTGCGATGGATGTTATTACTCAAAAGGACTTAGCTAATAGTGGTGCCAAAAATGCATTTGATGCAGTTAATATGGTACCCGGCATTACGTCTTTTTCCTATGGTGCATCTGGTCTTGAATATGGGGCTATGGATAGCCGTGTAAATATCCGTGGTCTTGAACGGGGCTCCTTGATTCTCATGAATGGGGTACCGATGAACCTCAATGGCAAGGGCGGACTTAGCTCTATTCCGACTAGCTCTATTGAACGCATTGAAGTATTAAAAGGTGCAGCATCTGCTTTATATGGCTCTGATGCTATGAGTGGTGTTATCAATGTAATTACGAAGACTCCAAGTAAAGAAGGGGGCTCTGCTACGGTAGGTTTTGGTAATATGGGTCGTCAAACTTATCAAATTAACTATGGCACGCCTCGCTTCTTAATTGGTGTGGAACGTAACTTCTTTGGTGCTCAAGACCCAGAAACGCCTATCCGCTCAGATATCGGCGCTTATGCTAGAGGCTATGAATATTATACAGCTCGTAACAAAGGGAATTCTTTAGGTGTATTTATGAGCGGTAAATTAAATGATAAGTTGACTTTGAACTTTAGCCGCTTTGAAGGTAATTCTTCTTTTGGACAGTTGAGTACAGAAACGAATCCTATTAAGCAAAAGCTTCACTCTACAACATATGCTTATAAAGATACTAAAAACAATGCGTCTTTAGTTTATAAAGATGGCAATACTACAGGTACAATCTTCTACAATGATAGAGATTTGTATGGTAAAAGTCGCGTACATAGCAAAAAGGCATATACGTTGAGTGATAATAACTATATTGCTCGACAATATGGTTTTGATGTACAACATGAATGGGATTTCCGCGGTGGTAAGGACTATTTTATTGCGGGTGTACTTGGTAAACGAGAAACATATCGCACCACATCTGGTCCGTACTATGGAAATCCACATCGCAATAGTTATGCCGTTTATGGTACATACTCTTATCAGATTAATCCTAAATGGACGAGTATTTTAGGCTTGCGTTATTCGGATATTAAAGACCCTGTGAAAAATCAACGCGTATTAATTCCTCAGTTCCAATTACAACATCGTATTAACAACGAATCATCCATGTATATAAATGTTGGTAAAGCCTTTAGAATGCCGAACTTAAGCGATACTTTCAAGAAAATTAATAAAGGCTATGCCTCTGTTAGTGGACGTAATTTGAAACCTGAAGAAGGTTGGAATTATGAATTAGGCTACAAACATATTACCAACAAAGATAGCTGGAAAATAGCGGCCTTTTATATGGACTTTAAGAACTTCTTCTCTTGGAAACCGGATAGCAATGGTAAAAACACGATTCGCGTAAATGGTGGTCGCTATAGAAATGTCGGTATCGAAGCCCAATATGGTCGTAAATTAACAGATCACTTAAAAATGACTGTGGGTGCATCGTATTCTAATCCAAAACAACGAGAAATCGATAAGACCTATTGGAAACAAGCTAACCCTAAATTGCAATTTACCGGGGGAATCCATTATAATAGCTCAACCTGGACTGCAGGTACTAGCATCAACTTTGTTACAAAACGGATGAAGAACCGCGATGGCGGTACAAACCCAAACCTTATAGCTTGGAATGCATACGTAGGCTATCAGTTCAATGAAAACGCATCCTTGCGGTTAGATGCACGTAACTTGTTAAACCGTCATAATGTTATTTCAAATGGCGACTGGGAGTACTGGGATGAACCATTTAATTACCAACTTAGTTATACTCAAAAATTCTAGTCTTTATGTAATCACTAATTAGAACTATACAAGGAGTATCATCATGAACAAGAAAATTGGATTTTTCATATGTTTGATGATACTCCTTTGTGTATGTATAGCGGGTTGTGGACCACAATCGGAGGCAAATGTAACGCCATATACTCGTTATGTTGAAAGTCAAGATGGCGTTCAAGTTGTTGTTCCAGAGCATCCAAAGCGGATTTTATCGCTATCCTCTGCGTTCGACACAATTTTATTGGGACTTATAGAACCAGAACGCTTGGTAGGCATTAATAAATTGTCTACCTATGAGGAATATTCCTTAGAGGCAAAGCGCGCAAGGATGGTAAAGCCTGTGTTGAGCTCGTATCCTTTGGAGAAAATTATAGCCTTGAAACCGGATCTCGTTATAGCGCCAGATTATATATCGGCTGATGTTATCTATGGTTTACGGCACATGGGTATAGCCACTGTTGTGGTACCGACCCCTTCTACGGTGGACGGAGTGATTCAGAATGTGATGGAGATTGCTCATATTATCGGGGAAGATGAAAAGGGTAGCTTTTACAATCGGAAGATTCACCGTGAAATAGATGAAATAAAGCACCTAGCGGAATCTATTCCACTTGAGCAGCGCAAGACGGTTCTCTTTGTATCATCTATGGACGGATACACGGGCACAGGAAGCCTTTTTGATGATATGTGTCACTATATGAGCATCTATAATGCACCTGATCGGATTGGTTTACCACCACGAATACCTTTTGGGGAGGAGCGTGTGCTAGCCATGAATCCAGACTATATTTTTATTCCATCCTATAAGGGAATGGACAAGAATTTGGCGGATAGATATTTAAAGAATCCGGCCTTTCAAAATCTACCTGCTATTAAGGAAAATCGAGTTAAGCCCTTACCGGCAGCGTATTTATATACAATGAACCAGCATATCGGCGAAGCGATGCTAGCCATTATGCATACGGTGTATCCTCAATTAGAAAGGAATTCTCATGACTAAACAGAAACAACGCATCATGGCTATAACTCTGATTGGGGTGTTGCTATGTATTGTGAGTTTATTGGCGCTCCATGTAGGAACCATTATGATCCCTATCGGAGGGGGCGTGCAAAGTATTTTAAATGGCATGGGCATACCTGTGAGCTTCACGGAGCCTATTACGGCTGAGCAAGAGGCTGTACTGTGGTTTATCCGCATGCCACGCCTTATCATCGGCCTTCTCGTAGGGGGCGCCTTGGCACTGGCTGGTGCCGTTATGCAAGGGGTATTCTCCAACCCATTGGCAGATCCAGGTATTATGGGTGTATCCGCTGGGGCATCCCTCGGTGCGGTTATCGCCATTGCCCTTGGCGTAACATCTCTTAGCATGTTTTACATGCCTGCCTTTGCCTTCGTAGGGGCCTTTGTATCCGTTGGAATTACTATTTTGTTAACCTGGCGTAATAACAAGCTCGATACCACAACCTTGTTGCTGGCGGGTGTAGCTGTTAGTATGCTGCTCGGCGCTTTCACATCGGGTATTTTGACGATGATTAATGAATATCGCTTGCGCGAATTCCTATTCTGGATGGTGGGCGGCCTTGATTTCCGCCGTTGGGATCACGTTTTGCTAGCCGTGGGCCCTATCGTGACGGGCAGCGTTATATTGATGATGCTCGGTCGCCACTTGAATGTGCTCGTTCTGGGCGATACAGAGGCGCGTGCCTTAGGCTTGCCTGTTATGGTGTATCGCATGCTATTCCTATTCCTAGCGTCTGTAGTTACGGCTACTGCCGTATGTGTCAGCGGTTCTATTGGCTTTGTGGGCCTCGTGGTACCTCATATCGTGCGCCTTTTGGTAGGGCCAGATCATAGGATATTATTGCCGATGGCGGCCGTTGGTGGTGCGCTGTTCCTTGTGTTCTGCGATACCTTAGGTCGCGTCATTGCTCAACCAATTGAGATTCGCGTCGGTATCATGACGGCTCTCTTAGGGGCACCGTATTTTCTTTATTTACTTCATCGCTTGCGTAGTAAAGGAGGGGCCTAATGAAACTAGATGTCCAATCTCTATGCGTCACATTAGGGGAAACTACCATTCTAAAGAATGCGTCCTTCTCTATTGATAGTGGCGAGTTCGTCGGTATTATCGGCCCTAATGGCTCCGGTAAAACGACGTTGTTAAAAACCTTGCGTGGCCTCTATCCTACGTCTGGTGGAGATGTTTTGTGGGATGGTAAAAGCATCGCTTCTTTGAGTGATAAAGAAATCGCTCATCATGTGGCGTATATGCAACAGTCCGTCAATGTTTCCTTTGATTATGAAGCCATCGATATTGTGATGACCGCTCGTTATCCTTATTTGAAATGGTGGCAACAAGAGGGGCCAGAAGATAAGGTTATCGTTGAACAGGCGATGAAAGAGGTAGGTGTTTATCACCTGCGGAATCGTTCTGTACAATCCTTGAGTGGTGGTGAACGACAACGGGTATTCTTAGCAAAGGCTTTGGCACAACAAACAGAGGTCCTATTACTAGATGAACCGACGGCTGCTCTCGATTTAGTCTACGCTGACGATATCTTTCATGAAGGGCGCAGATTATGTGACGAAGGTAAAACGATTTTAATTGTTGTTCATGACTTAGAATTAGCCGCAAAATACTGCACTAAACTCGTTTTGGTTAGCGATGGACACATCATTGATGTAGGTACGCCTCGTGATGTATTGACGGCAGAAAATCTACGAAAAGCGTTTCGTTTATCGGCCGCGGTTTACGATGATCCGTACTTTAAACAACAACGTATCTTTGTATTCCCAAAAGGAACTACAAATATTGATGACTTTAAACAAACTGATGCTAATACAGCAATATCTATTGATCCAAATCTGAAATAGTTAGAGTGGATTATGATACTTGAGTTATCTTAGGGATTATTGATTTATTAGGTATGGTGACAGTTTTGTATTGCGAATCTGAGTGAGGTTAGACGTATGCTATATCCATTTACTGCTATTGTTGGTCAAGATGAAATGAAATTGGCCTTGTTGCTCAATGCCATAAACCCATCAATCGGCGGTGTGTTAATTGAAGGCGAAAAAGGCACTGCTAAGTCTACGGCTGTACGTGCGTTAGCGAATCTGTTACCTCCTATGGAAACAGGCGCATCAGCGATGTCTGTTGTTGAGCTACCTATCAATGCTACGGAAGATCGCGTTGTAGGATCCATAAATTTGGAAAAGGCATTGCAAGAGGGGGTAAAAGCCTTTGAACCGGGTATTTTACACGCAGCCCATCAAAATATCCTCTATGTAGACGAGGTTAATCTATTAGATGACCATATTGTAGATATTTTATTAGATGTGGCAGCTATGGGGGTGAATACGGTAGAGCGGGAAGGAGTGAGCCACTCTCATCCATCTCGTTTTATTCTCGTAGGAACGATGAATCCTGAAGAAGGCGACCTTCGACCTCAACTGTTAGACCGTTTCGGACTATCTGTCATGGTCTATGGAGAACAGGACCCAGCACAACGTATGGAGGTTATCAAGCGTCGCCTCGCCTTTGGCGACAATCCTAAAAGCTTTGTAGCATCTTACGAGGAATCAGAACGTAGCCTGCACGAACGTTTATTACAAGCGCGTGAATTATTGCCGAGTATCATTCCATCTGATGATATTTTGTTAAAAATAGCGAGTATTAGCATTGGTGTCGGCGTCGATGGACATCGCCCAGACATTACGATGATGCATACGGCTCGTGCTCATGCAGCCTTTCACGGTCGCAACCAAATTACTGCGGAAGACCTTAAGGTGGCGGCACGATTAGCGTTAAAACATCGCTTACGTCGCTTGCCCTTTGAAGAACAAGGTCACGATGAAGACCGTATTGATACAGTAGTATCCGCAGTGTTTGAGGACTAGTTATGGAAACATCTGTACAAGAGGCCCTCAAAATAGGCCTTGTAAACGACCAGATTCATACCATTGTCATTTCTGGTGGTACCGGTGTGGGTAAAAGTTATTTACTTCGCCAGTATTTCGAGAAATGGCAAATTCCATATCGTTTGATACCTGTTTATATAGATAGTTCACAACTACAAGAGTCCATCGATTTTGAAGCATCCCTTGCACAGAGCAAGATGGTTATGGCATCTGGCTTGTTAGGTGATATGAGTATTCGATGCTGGGGCGTCGATGATGCTCACGTTTTATCGTCTGAAGTCCGTCATACACTATTGGTAGAAGCGAAACGTCGTCAAATACTACTGATACTGACCATAAATCATGAGGATAGAACTTTAGATGATGCGGAGTGGGAACTCGTAGATGTGCATGTATCTATGGACGCACCTACACTACAATCTAAGGTGAAGGTGTTACGACGAAGGCGAGATGAAATTGAGCCTTTATCTGAGGATTTATTGGGCCTAATAGATCCTAAACGAGTTCAATTGATAGTTGTTTCCGATGCCATGCTTTCACTGGCTATATCCTATGCATTGCAAGCTCACACAGTAGGTCATGGTGCAGAGTATATATTATTACAAGTTATGAAATCCTTAGCAGTTCTTGATGGCAGTTCTTACTGTAAGCCGTCTCATGCGGAACGAGCCGCTCTCTATGTACTACCTCATCGCATGAAACGCAATGATACACCTGAGTCTCGGACTTCACAAGGAGAGGCATCTAATAGTACAAGTGACCAAAACCAGTTCCAGAAGAATACCGAATCAGCAATGGATGATTCGGATATGGACGACTCTAATAACTTTGATTCCGAAGATTCCAAGCGTGATGAATTCCATTCTGACGAGTTAAATGCTAATGGGCTAGATAATTCAAATAGTGATGGTCATGATGGCTCAAGTGATATGGATTTTGATGATGGTAAATCAAGGACATCCAATCATCCAGAAACATTAGAGTCTACAGCGAATGAGTGGGGAACTTCTGATTCAATGAATACTCAAGGTGATGTATCTGATAGAATATCTTCTTTATGTTTGCCAGATACTGTTGCCCGTATAGCTAACCAATTTTTTCAGTGGAAACTGCAATCTTCTAAAACAGTAGACCGTCAGTACCGTAAGGGTTCCGGTCGGCGCCTCATGACTAAAACAAAGGACATTAGAGGGCGCATGATTCGAGCCTATCAAGATGAACATGCTTTAGAGGATTTGGCCTTAATTGACACATTGCGTGCAGCCGCACCGTATCAACGATTGCGAGCCGTTGAAAGGGTAACGCCATTACAGGCAGATACCCCATTAAATGTGGTAGAGCGATCTGTTACATCAGAATGCTTATGTCAAAGGGCCCCACAAACAGAGCATCATGATTTAAAAGGGCTATCTATTGTAGTAAAACCCCAAGATTACCGCCGAAAAGCTCGTGAAAAGCGGATCGGTGCGTACCAGCTTTTTGTAGTGGATGCTAGTGGCTCTATGGCAGCCCGACATCGCATGGAGGCGACTAAGAGCGCAATTTTGAGCTTATTGCGAGACTCCTATATTCACCGTGATTCGGTGGGACTCATTGTATTTCGCAAGGACTCCGCAGAGGTATTATTGCCTTTCACCCGTAGTGTAGAGCGAGCAGAACGACTGTTAGCTACATTGCCAACGGGGGGCAAGACGCCCTTAGCCCAAGGTTTACGAGTCGCCTATACTATGTGTGATAGATTGCTTCGCAGACATTCGGCGGAGCGGATTCAAATGATTTGTATTACCGATGGTCGTGCTACTTCGGGTGCTTCTGAGGACCCTGTAGGAGAGGCGAAACAATGGGCTCGTATTTTAGGGACCTTGCCAGTAGACTATATCGTTATCGATACGGAAACGGGCTTTATCAAGCTCGGCTTAGCTAAGGAATTGTGTAAATTAATGAATGGCAGTTATTATGCGATGGACTCTATTACGTCAGATAGTATTTTGCGCGTATCGCGGAGGTAGATCATGAGTCGACTCCTGTATATTTCTAATTTAGGAAAACAAATCCAATATATAGAAAAAGCTGTTGCTACTTACCCGGAACTCTTACAGGGCGAGGTGGACCTTTGCAATATGAAAAAGCCTCCTCAATGGGATGCTGACTTTGAAAGTCGCTTACGCGCTGCCGATGTAGTTCTGGTAACGAATATGGGGGTTGGTTTAGACTCGCCCTTCTTAGAACGTCTGGAACGCTGGTTATATGCACATCATCCTAAATACTGGATTGATGTAGTAGAACCTAAGAAAACAGATATTTTATATCGCAATTTGGATGAGGATAAACGGGTCCTTCTTGAAAGCTACCGCCGAACCAGTGGGGTCATGAATTATGTACGCTTAATCAATGGTGCTTTCAGTACAAAACCTACCTCTGAATGGGAAGAGCCAGATCCTATTCCTTGGCAAGCCATTATGGGTCGAGAAGGCAATATCTACGAAACTTATGATGAGTTTATGGATGCCGAAGGGCATCGAGATTGGCCATCTATAGCGGTCTACTTTTACCGTGACGAATGGATTATGGGGGATATTGAGTATCAACAGGCCTTATTTGAAGAGATTTATAAGCATCAGTACAATCCGATTATCTTTTATGGTCAGTATGGCTCGAATCCGCGCGTAGGCATTCCGAATATGAAGTTGTCCATGAACCATCTTTTTGGAAAGGATATATTCCCCTTTGATGTGCTCATAAATACTTGTAAATTCTCCTTCCAGTCCTTAGGGGCTCAAACCTTGGAGGAGTTAAAATTACAGGGCGTTCCTATCGTTCAGGGCTATACCATATACATGGATGAGAAATCTTGGATCGAGAATCCACAAGGTGTAACGCCTTTAGACGTGAATTTATCTATATCTCAGCCTGAGCTAGATGGGGTTATTCAAGGCGGTGTTGTGGCATGCCAAACCTATGATGAGCGTGGACACTATGTGTACTTGCCTGTGAAAGAACGCATCGCTGCTATTGTACAACGAGCTATTAAATGGTCTACATTGCGCCATATCCCTGTATCGGAGCGAAAAGTGGCCGTTATATTACATAACTATCCGCCTAAGAACTCCAACATTGGCTCTGCCGCAGGTCTTGATACACCTGAGTCGGTGCTACGGTTATTGCGAGATATGAAGGCGGAAGGTTATACCATCGACACGGTGCCAGAAACAAGTGCAGACTTGATGGATGTGGTAACGTCTCATATGACGAATGACCGCTCCATGCTCACCGATGAACTACTAGCCTCTGCAGAAGGTCGGTTAAGTAGCGATGATTACAAAGCATATTTTGCTACGCTGCCGGAAGATACGCAGGTGGCGATGATTAAATCTTGGGGCGAAGCCCCAGGGGATGTATTCGTCTACGATGATGACGTGATTATCCCAGGTTTCTCCAATGGCAATCTGTGGATTACGGTACAGCCACCCCGTGGATTTGGGGAGAATGTATCGGCCATTTATCACGATCCTTGCTTGCCTCCACCACATCAATACTTAGCGTTTTATCACTGGGTGCGCGATGTCTTTGAAGCTGATGCATTTATCCATGTTGGTACCCATGGCTCTCTAGAATGGCTGCCCGGTAAGGGGGCTGGACTCAGCGCTAGTTGTTATCCGGAAATCGGCATTTCCAGTTTGCCAAATATTTACCCGTATTGGACAACCATTATTGGGGAAGGCATACAAGCCAAGCGGCGTAGTTCGGCTTGCTTAGTGGGTCACTTGTCGCCGCCGATGACGACAGCGGGCCTCTATGATGAGTTCGAAGAATTAGAGGCCTTACTCGATGAACATAGTCATTTTGAGCGGGAACATCCTGAAAGTGTCTCTACTCTAGGTGAAGTGATTCGAGAAAAGGCCATGGAGTGCCATCTCATCGATAAAGAACGAGGTTCTACCATGACGGTGGACGATATAATTACAGAGGTCCACGAAAAGCTGAGCGACTTGAAACATATGCAGATGCGCAATGGTTTGCACATCTTGGGGCAAGGTCCTGAAGGGGAAGCATTAGAAGAGTTTATTACTGCTATTGTAAGCACTCCTCAAGGTGAAATCGCGTCAGGCCTTGCCACCATCGCAGAAGAATTAGGTTATGATTGGTCTTATATGGCGGAACATGCTGGCGAAATTCATTCAGATGGTATACGATATAGTGTTACCATAGATCGAATTTGGAATGAATTGCGTAGCTTTGTAAGGCATGTGATCAATATACCAGATTATACAGTGCCCGAACGGTTAGAACCTTTGGCGAATGAGATCGTTCGAGAGTATATTCCAAAATTAGGTGACACCAAGAACGAGCTAACCTCTATTTCAAATGCCTTACAGGGCAGATATGTAGAGCCCGGTCCAGGTGGAGCCCCCTCGAGCGGTCAAGTCGACGTACTGCCTACGGGGCGTAACTTCTATGGTTTAGATGAAAGAGCTTTACCGACGAAGATAGCCTATCAATTAGGCATAGAGTTAGCAGATCAAGTTATCGCTGATTATATTTTGAATGAACAACGGTATCCTGAGACGATTGGCATCATCCTATGGGCTACGAGCAATTCTAGAAGTCATGGTCAGTGCTTGGGTGAGTTCCTTTACTTGTTAGGAGTTCGACCTAAATGGCAATCGGGCGGTCGCGTGTCAGGTTTAGAAGTGATTCCTTTAGAGGAATTGCAGCGCCCTCGCATCGATGTGATGGGCCGCATCAGTGGCCTCATTCGAGATATGATGCCTACTGCTATCGGCTGGCTCGACAAAGCCGTTGAAATGGTGGCAGAATTAGATGAGTCGTTGGAAGACAACTACGTGAAAAAGCATATTCACGATGATGTAGACTGGCTCGTTGAGCAAGGTGAGGACCCTCTATTGGCTACTAAAAAGGCTAGACTCCGCATCTTTGGCGATCCGCCCCAAGCTTATGGCACGGGTGTAGGTGCCTTGATTGAAGGCAAAAACTGGGAGTCTTTACAAGATATTGCTCAAGTTTATAGCCAGTGGAGTAGCTTTCACCTGCACAAGGACATTCCTCAGGACATGAGGCTATTCCAACGTCGATTAACCACGATGGATGTGACCATTAAGAACGAAGATAATCGAGAAACCCATATTATGAGTGCCGACGATTATTATAGCTATCACGGTGGTCTCATTGCGGCGGTGCGCACCGCAAAGGGCAGTGCGCCGCGCGCCTATGTGGGGGATAGCTCAGACCGCAGTCGTGTTGTGATGAGGCCTTTAGGTGACGAAATTCGCCGCGTCGTGCAAGGGGAAACGCAGAACCCTAAATTTATTCAAGCCATGATGAAACATGGCTATAAAGGGGCATCGGATATGTCGAATGTCGTATCCCATACATTTGGTTGGGATGCTACGAGTGATGTCGTACCAGACTGGGTCTATGAAGGGTATGCTAATAAGTATGCTTTAGACAAGACAGTACAAGACTGGATGCGCAATGTAAATCCTTGGGCCTTACAGCGCATTACAGAAACCTTGCTAGAGGCTTCTCAACGTGGCTATTGGAATGCATCGCCTGAAATATTACAGGATTTGCAATCATTATTTATTTCCATGGAAGGGGTTATAGAAGGTCGTTAGTATGAAGCAAAGAATATCTATTATATGTACCATAGTAATGATGGTACTTCTAGTGGTCGGTTGTGGTCCTACGCAGACGGGGACAACGGGCACGACACATCAAGTTACGGATGGCACTGGTGTAACTGTTACAATGCCTAGTGAGCCGAAGCGAATCGTCCCTATTGCTGCGAGTACAGAGGATATAGTGTTATCCTTGGTTGATCCGAGCCGAGTGGCAGCCGTTGGCACCGTGCCTAATAATGTACCTGATGAGTCTGCCAAGGTGGGGACGCATGTGAAAGCAACTGCTGAATCCATGCTTTCAGTACAACCTGATTTAGTATTAGTTCCAAACTGGATATCTCCAGATGCAATTGGGGAAATGCGGAATATGCAGATTCCCGTTTACGTCTATAAGACTCCGACTACGGTAGAAGAAGCAAAAGCAGTTATCCATGAAATTGCAGGACTCTTACACGCTTCGGATGAAAAGATGATTGCTAGCATGGATGCAGATTTGAAAACTGTCGAAGAGTTAGCAAATAAACATACCGGTGAACGCCCTGTAGTAGCATTTTATACGCAATTTGGTTTAACCGGTGGCAAAGGGTCAACCTTTGATGATATGACTAAATATCTGAAGGTTACCAATGCGGCCGCCCAATTAGGCTTGGGGCCTTTTGATAATGGGACGCGAGAGGATTTAATTAAAGTGAATCCAGACATTATCATCATCCCATCGGTGGCCTATACTTCGGATGGTACTACGCCAGCAACGGCAGAACAGCTCTATTCTGACCCTGCTTTGCAAGGGGTTAAGGCCATCGCTAATCGTCGTGTGTTCCTCGTAGATTCCTCGCAGGTCATGAGTTATTCTCAATTTATGACTCGTGCAATGGTTTCTATGGCACAAAATATATATGACAAGTGATTTAGTGTGTGTGGAGGTTTTTATGAAAGTATCAAGAATGCAACGATTATCCATGTACGTAGGGTTAGCTCTCGTATTTGGTAGCACATTGAGTGCACCTAGTGTATCAGCTGTTGACGCTGGTGATGCGAAAGAAGCGCATACCATTGTTGTTACGGCGACTCGTAGTGAACAACAGCTTTCAGAAGTGCCAGCTAGTGTAGGCGTAGTAACAGGTGACGATATTCGTGAGCGCCATGCTACGAATATGAACGAAGCCTTGAACATCGTACCGGGCGTAGATATTAATACGTATGGTGGTGGCGTAGGTTACACGAACTCCAATGCATTCCGCATCAATGGGTCTGACCAAGTATTGTATTTGGTAGACGGCATCAATATGGGCGCAGCAGGTGTGAATCCGCCGATGACTATTTTGAAAGATATGTCTAGTATTGATCGCATTGAAGTTCAACGTGGCGCAGGCTCTACATTGTATGGTTCTGGTGCCATTGGTGGTGTAGTAAACGTAATCACCGCAAAACCTGAGCAAGGTGTACAAACTAAGCTTCGCGTGATGGGCGGCAGTAATGATTTAGAGCAATACGCAATTACCAACGAAGGTAGCCAAAACGATTGGTACTGGCGTGTAGGCGTACAAAAAGATATCATTGGCTCTTACAAAGATGGTCATGGTGTGCGTATTCCTCAACATGGCAACAGCCATAGTGCATCTTTCATGGTGGGCAATAAAATCAATGATAAGAACGATGTAAAAATAGCTTACGACACATATCGTGGTGATGTAATGTACTCCGACCATTTGGGTGCCCTCAACCATATTCGTTATGGTAATGAAGCGAATGACTCCTTACGCGCGATTTGGAACAACAAAATCAGCAATCGCTGGAGCCATCAATTATACTTGATGAACAATCATTATAAAACAACATACGATGGGTACTTAACAGATGTGAAGACTCGTGGTATTGGGGATCAAGTTACGTATAAAGCAAAAGACCATACTGTAGTAGGCGGCTTCGACTGGAGACAAGATAAGGTGCTTAATATGGGCGGCGTGAAGCTTACGAACACATCATACTTCATTCAAGATGAATGGAAATTTGCTCCTAAGTGGACTGTAACGCCTGGTATCCGCGTTGACCATCATTCCTCCTTCGGTACTCATACATCTCCATCCATCAGCCTTGGCTATGATGTAAATGAGAAGACAAATGTGTATGCTGCGTATAAAGAGTACTTCTTAGCCCCTACACCATACCAATTATTTGATGGCTTCAATGGCAATCGCAATTTGAAACCGGAAACAGGTCATGAATTTGATTTAGGTGTACACCACAAATTCGGTAAAACATGGAATAGTAATCTTAGTTTCTTCAGCCGTAGTACGAAGGATAAAATCGGTTGGGTTATGACTGATCCAGCAAATTTTACAGGCCAATATCGCAATTTTGACACTGAAAAAGCTCGTGGCATCAATGCGGATGTGCGTAAACAATTGACGAACCACTTGTCCGCACGCCTTGGCTATACGTATACTCATATTGATGCGACACCAACTCGCAAAGCAAATCGTGATGGGTATGTGCCAAAACATGCTGTTAATGCAGGCCTTGATTACAACGATGCTAAATGGGATGCTCATTTGGATATCCGCGGTATCATTAATCGTCCTGGCCCTGCAGATAATGTATTCCCACGTAAAACGTACTGGTTGGCGGATATCAGCGCTAACTATCGGGTACGCGAAAATGTTACTATATTTGGTCGTATCAATAATATCTTTGATACATACTATGCAGAACAATCTAGCGTTCGTTGGGGCAACCCTGGTGACTGGTGGCCAGGTCAAGGTCGCAACTTCCGTCTAGGTGTAGAAGTGACTATCTAATAGATATAACTACTGCAATGGCTAATAGATATAACTACTGTAATGGTTCGATTATAAAGCTATACTAATAATTGACAATTACATCATAGTTATTTGTATAGCTTCAAAATGTAATCTATATCATGGTGAAAGAGCCTCTTATGGGGCTCTTTCATTTTTATTATAATTTTTGATGATATATTGAGACCGCACTAAGAACTATGAGAGCTATTTTCAATAACCGATAAATTAGGTATAGGTAAATAAGTATATGTTATAAAACTATAGATTTTCTATAGTAAAAGCTCTATAATATTATGTATCTATCTATAGGTATTCATAGTTTATGTTTTGTGATGTAAACGTATATTTGCTTGTATAGTAAATGTTTTGTTACTTTCACAGTTATCAAAACCTTCCCATGGAGAAGGTTGATTTTTAGAGGAGTTGGATCGAAATGAAACAACCAGAATTATCGCCGTATATGATGGCTCGCAAGCCGTCTGGCATTCGCCTAGGACAAATTAAATTCTTGGAACGTAAGAACCCACCTATCTTGGTGAATGGTTCTATTGGCAATGTAATGCGTCCTATGCATCCCGCCATGCAGCGTAGGTTGTTTGATTTGGGTGGTGTCAATAGTCCGTTTCATAATGGTATTGTGCCGTATGTACCAACTACGGGCACTGATGAATGCCGTGAAGCATTTCTACATATTTTGCGCAGTCAAGGTTTTGATACGACAGGTCTTGATGTACTCGTGACAGACGGTGCATCCATGGCGATGGAAATTATCATGCTCGGCGTATGTGGTGGTGCTGGCGAAGAGGAACGCCCTCTTTTGATGTTCAATCCTTCTTATACAAACTATGATGCAGTAGGTCTTCGCATTGGCCGTAAAACTGTGACTGTAGAACGGGAGCTCAATGAAAATGGTGAGTTTGAACTGCCGTCTGTGGAGACTGTTGAACAACGCATTATCGATACAAAACCAGGTGCATTGCTCATCATTCCTTATGACAATCCGACTGGTCAATTGTTTAGCAAAGAAACGCTCATTGAATATACAAAATTGTGCGTTAAACATAATTTATGGATTATCTCTGACGAAGCGTACCGTGAATTGGCTTATGAAAAAGGGAAAGAAACATCTAGTATTTGGGCTTTAACCGATAAAGATGTGCCTGGCATCGAAGGGCGCCGCATCAGCCTTGAAACGGCCAGTAAGGTTTGGAATGCGTGTGGACTTCGCATTGGAGCCATCATTACAGATAATAAATTATGCTATGAAAAATCTGTTGCGGAATATACGGCAAACCTTAGCGCTAATACATTGGGCCAATATATCTTTGGCGCATTGAAGCATGAGTCCTATGCGCAATTGCATAACTGGTATGAGCAACAACGCGACTACTATCGTCAAATGATCTTTGAACTCCACAAAGGGTTTAAAGAGGTAGAACCGGACTTTATCGTGTCTCGCCCTGAAGCATCTATTTACTTTGTAATCGACGTGAGAAAGGTGGCAAAACCTGGCTTTGACGGTGTAGAGTTCGCGTCCTGGTGCGCCGAACACGGTGCAGTGAGCCTTGATGATGGTAAGGAATATACACTCCTCATGGCGCCGCTCAATGGTTTCTATAGCGGTAAAAATGGTGATAATAACCCTGGTAAAACACAATTGCGCGTGTCTTTCTGTGAGAATCCTGATTTATTGCGTTTGGCTCCTGAATTATTATCTAAACTATTCAGAGCTTACGAAGCACAACGAAATGTATAAATGTAAAGAGTGCCATTCCCAAAGGGAGGCACTCTTTTTGCATTGTAAGTTATCATTATGAGTCATATAGATACTATGTATGGTATAGTATTACATAAAAAAGAGCTATAATATTCAAAATTATAGCTCTTTTCGTTTTTCCCTAGATATGGTAAGTAGGGAAGGGCTTTTATTTACTTTCTTCATCATGATGCGGTCCCTTAGTACGTATTTCGACTGCCAGTTGCTCGCTAGGTATGGAGCGTTCCTCAGTTGCTGGATATGAAGTGTCTTCTAAGATAACCGTTTCTAATAATTTGTCAATTTCATCAGACTGGATGGATACTTCTTTGTTGTACCATTCGCCAAATTCGCGAATAACTTCTTCGTTGCGACGGAAATAGGTATATTGGTCGATTTTACGCGATTCTACAAGTTCAGCATTTTCTAAAATGCTCATAAATGTAGAAATAGAAGATTGAGATACACCGCAGCGCTTTTGGATGCTCTTAACGCTCACACTATGTGGAAAATCGATAAGAGTTTTAGAGTGTACTTGTACACCGAATTCTTTCTCTGGGTGTTTTAGCCACAATATAATATCTAACCGATGCGGATTTGATAATGCTTTCAAGATTTTTAACGGGTCCATAGGGCCTCCTCTTAATTAAAAAATAACGAGTTCCCAACCTTGACCGTGGACTTGCATTATGCGGTCGTATTATACGCGTCTTGCTCCGTATAGGGTTTTTGCTACTTTTATCATACGCTACTTTCACCGTGAAAGCTAGACTTACTTATAAATTTCACGAATTGATGAATTTTATTGCACTTATTTAGAACGGAAAGTATACATTAGTATTAATATATAATGAGTATATATACAACCTGTAGAGACTTTTATAATATATTTCTGAAAAATATAGAATATATTCATCTTTCTGTGATAATTTTTAAAGGTATTTTGGTTCTAAATAGAGAAATATATATACTATATGAACTTATGTAAGTCTAAGCTTTCATTTAAAGGAGCTGAGTATATGGCAATTGATCGCAATGAAACATTTGATGTTATCGTTGTTGGCGCAGGGCCAGCGGGTTCTGCGGCAGCATTACGCTTAGCGGAGCAGAGGGTAAAAGTTTTACTTATCGAACGTGGAACCGCACCAGGTGCTAAAAATATGATGGGTGGACGCATCTATACACATTCTTTGGAGCGTCTTGTACCGGACTTTAGAGACCGTGCGCCGTTGGAACGAAAGGTAACAAAAGAGCGCATTTCTATAGGCACAGGTAATGAAATGACTACCATCGAGTATAGTTACGAAGATGGTGAACCTAATGAAGAATCCTACGTAGTATTGCGTGCTAAATTTGATAAATGGCTAGCAGAAGAGGCAGAGAAAAAAGGGGCTCTCCTCGTATCTAATGTACAGGTAACAGAGCTTATTACCGAAGGTGAAGGTAAACATCGCCGCGTAATAGGGGTTCGCTGTCACGATGACGAAGTATATGCAAAATTAGTTGTCATCGCAGAAGGTTCTAATACATTATTATTGGAACAGGCTGGTCTTACAGGCCCTACAGATCCAAAAACAATGGCTGTAGGGGTAAAAGAGGTATATAAACTCAAAAAAGAGGATCTTGAAAATCGCCTTATGCTATCTGGCGATGAGGGGATGGCGTGGCTTACATTGGGGGACATGACCGATGGCCTATTAGGTGGTGGTTTTATTTATACGAATAAAGACAGCCTTTCCGTAGGTATGGTTGTAGGCCTTGAAGATATCGGCAAAGCTACTAAATCGGTAGATGATATGCTGTTAGCTTTCACCAATCATCCAAGAATCGCACCATTATTAAAAAATGGTCAATTGAAGGAGCATAGTGCGCATCTCGTACCAGAAGGCGGATTTAAAGCACTGCCTAAGTTGGGCGGTAATGGGTATGTTATCGTCGGTGATGCAGCGCGCATGTGTATGAACTTGGGGTATACCATTCGTGGGATGGACCTCGCCATCGAATCTGGCATGTGTGCAGCGGATGCGGTTAACGTAGCCTTGCGCGATGAGAACATGGAGCGCGTTGCTAAATTGTATGAACGTCAAATCAAGAATTCTTGGCTATATAAGGACATGAAGCTTTATAAAAATATGCCTGCCTTCCTCGCATCCAACCCTCGTATATTTAAAGAGTATCCAGCTCTTGTGAATAATGTGATGCGCGATGTATTCACTGTAAACGGTGATGGGGCAGTACCAATGATGAAAAAATTGATGAGTAGTGTAAGTGATGTAGGTTTAGTTACCTTGATTCGTGATGCTTGGAAAGGGGTGCGTTCCCTATGAAATTAGAAGAGCGCTTGGGCGCCAATAAATACTATGTAGATGAAACGTCTCCTCATATCATTGTGGATGGCGCTGGCTTTGGTCTGGAAGAGAAAATGAAACTTGTAAATGGCTGTCCTGCTGGTTTATATACATTACAAGAGAATGGCGATTTAGCCTTTGATTTTGCTGGTTGCCTTGAATGCGGTACCTGCCGTGTTCTCTGTGGCGAAACTATCGTAAAAACTTGGAAATATCCGCGTAACGCTAAGGGCGTAGAATTTAGACAGGGGTGAGTGTATGGAGTTATTAGTATGTATCAAACAGGTTCCAGATACATCTGAGATTAAGCTGGATCCAGAAACGAATAATCTCATCCGCACAGGTCTGCCTAGTATTGTAAACCCTTATGATATGCATGCGTTAGAGGCAGCTCTTGCGGTAAAAGATCAATATGAAGATAGCCGTGTAACCGTTGTCACTATGGGGCCTCCACAAGCCGAGGCGGCACTGCGCGAGTGTTTATCCCTCGGTGCAGATGATGCGGTGCTCATTACAGACCGTGCGTTTGGCGGTGCTGATACATTGGCGACAAGCTATACAATTGCCTCTGCCATTCGTCATATTCAACGTACCATGAATCGTGAGTTCCAAATCATTTTCTGCGGCAAGCAGGCTATCGATGGTGATACGGCTCAGGTAGGGCCTCAAATTGCTGAGGAACTAGGTATGGCGCAAGCTACCTATGCTTGTGAATTATCCGTAGACCAAGCAGCCCAAAAGGCGATTGTGAAACGAGAACATGAAAATGGTTACGAAATTGTGGAAGTTCCTTTGCCACTATTGGTAACGGCTACGGCTGAACTCAATGAGCCTCGTCAACCCGGTCTTTGGAGCTCGATTTACGCTAAACGATATACGATTACACATATTACATTGCGAGATATGCCGCATATTGATGAAAGCCGTATTGGTCTCAATGGCTCTCCTACACGTGTGCGCAAGGTATACCAACCACCGCTTCGGGGCAAGGTAGAAATGCTTTCATCCGTAGACGAAGGGGCTAAGAAAATTCTTGAATTGGCTTATAATATCAAGCCAGAAAAGTTTTCTCATCTATTAGTGCCCAGCGAAGAACTGATTGAAGAGCCTGTAGATACCAATGATGAGGGCGTAGATGTAAAAGATCCTGTGCAGCGGGCTGCCTCTGTTGAAAGTGTATCCTCTAGTGAGTTTAAGGTTTTAGCAGCTGTTAAAGGTGAAGAAGGTTCCAAAGGAGGTGATCGATAATGGGAGTGACAAATTTTGATGAATATAGAGACGTCTTTGTCGTAGCGGATACCATCGATGACGTAGTACATCCGGTTACGTACGAACTTATCGGTCAAGCTCGCCGTATTGCTAAGGAATTGGGACAACTCGTTCAAGTTATGCTGCTTGGTGAGAATGTTCAATCCGAGGCGGAGGAACTTGTGGCACATGGTGCGGATATTGTTCACGTTTTTGAAAGCCCTCTTTTGAAATACTATACAACAGACGGCTATACAAAGGTTTTGACGGACTTCTTTGAAGACCATAAGCCTAATATTCTTTTGATTGGTGCAACAAATAATGGTCGCGACCTAGCACCTCGCATGTCTGGTCGCATGAAAAACGGCGTCGTAGCTGACTGTACCATTTTGACAGTAGATACTGAAGAAGGCCTTGTAGAATGGACACGCCCTGCCTTGGGTGGCAATATTTTAGCTGAAATTATTTCCCCAAATCACCGTCCACAAATGGGCTCTGTCCGTCCTAATGTATTTAAAAAGCCTGAACGCATTGCAGATAGTTGGGGCCGCATTCAAATTGAACCATTCGACCTTAAACCTGAAGACATTCGTATGAAGTGTCTTGATTTCATTCCGTTCAGCAAAGCTGGGTACAACATTCAAGAAGCGGACATCATCGTAGCAGGTGGCCGTGGCATGGGCTCCAAAGAAAACTTTGATAAGCTTTACGAACTTGCTGATGCTATCGGCGGCGTTGTAGGTGCTACACGTCCTCTCGTTGAAAAGGGTTGGATTGAATTGCCATACCAAGTAGGCCAAACAGGTAAAACTGTAAGCCCTAAACTATACTTGGCATTCGGTATCTCTGGGGCTATTCAACACGTGAGCGGTATCTCTGGTGCTGACACAATCGTAGCTATCAACAACGATCCAAATGCAGAAATCTTCCAACACGCTAACTATGGGATAGTGGGGGATTGCATGGAAGTGTTAAATGATATGTTGGCGCATTTGAAATAAAAGAAGTAGTATTTGAGCTCTACTTATCAGACTAAATAAGACATAGGGATACCTATCCTCAGCCTTCATGGGTACGCATAGCGCCCAAGGCGGCTTCGAATAGGTATCCCTATTTATTTCCTAGCTGCGATAGAGCTCAAATATTATCGTATTAAATACAGATACGCCTACATATCATTTTAGAGAAAGTGGAAGGGACAAAGGCGAGCTAAGTCACTTCCGGAACGGTAATCCTTTTTCATTTCTATGCGTTTTACCTTCAAATGCGTCAATATGTTATTTTGGGGAGTAGGAGAGTGTGGTACGCGTAGCGGCCTAGAGTCGATTACATATTAAAGTGGTATAATTAGGGTATAGATATAGTTCGGATTGATAAGGAGGTTTTTATGGCTCGTAATGTTTTTGTTACTGGTGCAACGTCTGGTATTGGTCTTTGTATTGCCGAGGCGTATGCAAAGTATGGTGATAATGTGTTGATTTCTGGCCGTCGTGCTGAGGTGTTAGCTGAGGTACAGGGTCGTTTGTCTAAGGAATACGGCGTGCGCGTTGAGACTTTGGTTCTTGATGTGCGTAGTCGTGAGGATGTTGAAAGTAAGGTCCCAGCAGCAATTGAGGCTTTTGGTGGCGTTGATGTCCTCGTAAATAACGCAGGTCTTGCACAAGGTTTAGATCCTTTCCAAGATAGTACTGTCGATGATGCGGTGACTATGATTGATACGAATGTGAAAGGCCTTTTATATGTAATAAAGGCTGTACTACCTTATATGATTGATAAAAATGCAGGACATATCGTGAATATGGGCTCTACAGCTGGTATTTATGCATATCCTGGTGGCGCCGTTTACTGCGCTACAAAGGCAGCCGTTAAGACGTTAAGCGATGGTATTCGGATGGATACGATTGCTACGGATATTAAGGTCACAACCATTCAACCGGGCATCGTAGAGACTCCATTTAGTGAAGTCCGCTTTCACGGTGATGCTGAAAGAGCTAAAGCTGTCTATGCCGGCATCGATGCCATCCAACCTGAGGATGTGGCGGACATTGTGTTATATGTAACAAACCAACCTAAACGCTTGCAAATTTCTGATGTTACAATCATGGCGAACCAACAAGCAGCTGGGTTTATGGTGCATAAGAAATAAGATTTCCTATGATTTAATGTGAAAGCTGAGTAAAGGTCTCGTATGTTAACTAAGGAGGCATAGCAAGTGCAATAAAGCCAGATACTCTTATTTATAAAGGAAAGGCAAAAAAATGAAAAAATATATCGTTATTACAGGAGCAAGTTCAGGCATAGGAGCAGCTACGGCAAAAGCTTTTGCACGCCGTGGAGAAAATTTGATCGTTATTGCACGTAGAGCAGAATTATTAGAAAATTTGAAAGGCGAGATTGCTAACATTTCGCCTGATTCAGACGTTATTGTAAAACCTTGTGATCTCTCGCGTAGCGAAAACGTTTTAGCGCTTTGGGATGACCTTAAAAGCTATGAGTTAAAGGCACTTATTAATAATGCAGGCTTTGGTGATTTTGGATTCATGGGCAATCATGATATTCAAAAAATGGTAAAAATGATAGATTTAAATGTAACTGCACTTGCGATACTTTCTAGTTTATTCGTGCGAGATTATAAATGTAAACAAACACAGTTGATAAATGTTTCCTCCGTGGGTGGATATTTTTTAGCGCCCGGAGTAGTACCATATTGTGGCACAAAATTTTTTGTAAGTGCCTTCACAGAGGGCTTATATCATGAGCTTGCACAGGATGTAGATGCTAAAATGCAGGCTAAAATCTTAGCGCCTGCTGCTACTAAAAGCGAGTTCTGCGATGTAGCTTCAGGTAAAAGCGGATTTGATTACGATGCTTCATTTGAAAAGTATCATAGCAGTGAACAGACCGCAGATTTTTTGCTCACCCTTTATGATAGCGATGCATGTGTTGGCGAGGTGGATTTAACTAGCTTTGAGTTTAAGCTCAGCGGGCCAAAATTTAATTACCTAGCTGCTGCCAAATAGTAGATAGGGATGGATTATATATAAACATAGATACTCCTGATGAGCGTCTTAGCATCTATTTTGAATATATGTTTGTATAGTAGCTAATATAGAACTCAGGATTTTATATCAAAAATAACTACTTGAAATTCCCTATCATTTATGGTATAATTATAAAATAAGTTTTGATAAAGAATATTTTGTAAAATATATTTATAAATTATAATATTCTTAATACATGTGTTGTGTTTGTACAGATGTATATGTAAAAGAGCGGAGATTATAATCATGTTGAAGAAATTCGTATTGATGGCTGTTGCTTGTGCGTGTGTAGGTTCTTATACTGTTGCGGGTGCTCAAGGTACTCTTGATGTAAAACCGAATCAACCTAAATCTGTGGTAGCTGAACAAGAAGCGCCAATGGTTGGCATGCCAAGTCCGTTTCATGAGTTTTCTACTGTAGATGAAGCGGCTAAATATATGAATATTACACCTCAAATGCCTAAGGTATTGCCTGTAGGTTATAACATTGAATCTGTAAGTACTATTGATAAGGATGTATTGCAAGTGGTTTATGTTTACCAACCTGGTGAAGATACTACTCGTAATCAAGCTGTAGGCAAACGCATCGTGTATCGCGTATCTAATGAAATAAAAGAAGATATTAGCGGCGATTATAGCGATTTTCGTGTAACAGCTAATGAAAAAGTAAACGGTACAAAGGTTATTTTCAAAGGTGGCAATAAAATGGTATATCTCATAGGTTGGACCAAAGACGGCCAAACTCATGGGATGTACTTCGAAAGGCCTGTAACTCGTGACATGGCTAAAGCCATCGTTGCTAATACAGTTGCACCAAATTTACATACAAAATAATATATAAAAGCCCAGGTCTAGTGGAATAGGCATGCGAGCTGTGGTGAAGCACTCGCATGGACACTGTAAGGGTTTTATATGGAACGGCTCCTCATATGAGGAGCCGTTTTTGTTGGTATGCAAAACTTTCATAATGAGAATCACTCTAATATACCTCTGCGGGTATACATATATATAAAGACTATTGATAGAATATAAATATAAATATAAATATAAATATAAATATAAATATAAATATGGCTGTTTTGTGATAAAGAAGGCAGGTGATGTATTGTATCGATTAATACTACAGCGTTTGGCAAGTATTGTAGGTATTTTATTGGTTGTTACCATCGGTACATTTGTATTGATAAAATTATCTCCTATTGATCCCGTGTCGATGAAGTTTAATCTTCTAGGAGCTACACCAGATCCAGTTGTAGTTGCACAGACACGAGAGCAGTTGGGGCTCAATGACCCTTGGTGGCAGCAATACCTACGTTGGTTAGGTCAAATTGTACAAGGGGACTTTGGTGAGTCCATTCTGTACGCTTTACCAGTGGCGACTATTCTTGGTGGCGCCTTGCCTAATACCTTGGGGCTAGTATCCTTAGCTCTTGTTATGGGGATAGTGGTAACCATACCGCTCGGTATGTTATCTGCAAAGTATCAAGACTCATGGATTGATCATGGGGTTCGTCTCGTTACATTTCTAGCATTAGCAATCCCCGGGTTCTGGGTCGGTTTATTATTACTGTACTTATTTGGTGTTAAATTACAGCTAGTGTCGATAACGAATACCAATGGCTTTTCTGCCTATGTATTGCCCGCGGTAACCCTTGCTTTATGGATATGTGGTCTCTACATTCGTCGATTGCGCAATGCTATTTTAGAAGTGTCGCGACAGCCCTTTGTACAGGGGGCGCGAGCATTGGGCTTGCCAGAATGGATGGTCTACACCCGTTACATATTCCCTCATGTGGGACTTATGTTGTTGCCTATGATGGGGGTAACTATGGGCGCTATGCTAGGTGGCTCTGCCGTTATTGAAACGGTATTCTCTATAAAAGGTATTGGTTACATGATGGTACAAGGCATTATGGCTCGCGATTATGTATTGATGCAAGGTTATATCATATGGATTACCTTGGTGTTTATCGTGATTAATATCATCATTGATGTATTGAGTGTTTGGCTGAATCCGAAGCGAAGAGCCGCCATAAAAGGAGGCTCTTATGAATAGACAAAAGCCCTATACTTTATACGCTATGTTGGTATTAGCAACTCTGTGGATCGTATTTTTCTTATGTGCTCCCTATATAGCACCCTTTGATCCTGAAACGACGAGTATCGCGGACCGCTTACAAGACATTAGTAGTACCCATCTATTAGGTACTGACCAACTCGGTCGTGATGTGTGGTCTCGTATTCTGTACGGTGGTAAAGCCTCTTTAGGGATTGCTTTCACCATCATTGGCATTAGTGGGGCCATCGGTATCGCTATTGGTGGGTTAGCAGGATTCTCTACACCTAGCATTGACCGTTGGTTATCTCGCTTGATTGATTTGGTACTAGGGTTCCCGAACATGGTGATTGCCATTGCTTTCATCGGTATTATGGGACCTAGCATAACGAATGTAATCATTTCCTTGTGCATTACGAAATGGGCGGAATATGCCCGTATCACTAGAGGCCTCGTACAGATTGAACGCCATGCGGAGTACATTACCTTTGCTCGTATGTCAGATGCTTCAAATCTACGAATTCTGTGGCGCTATATTCTGCCGAATGTATTGCCACCGTTGGTGATCGTTATTATTCAACATTTAGGGGACGCCATCATTTTGGTAGCCAGTTTTTCGCTCATCGGCATCGGTGTACAACCGCCGGATCCGGAGTGGGGCGCGATTCTGTTGAGTTCCCGAGATTTTCTACAAACTGCGCCGTGGCTGCTAATTTACCCAGGGCTCGCTATTTTTATTACCGTTGTTTTATTTAACTATATTGGTGATGCGTTGCGCGATGCCCTTGATGTATCTCGTTAACCGTGCTGTGTATAGATTTTTTATGGTGAAAGCCTCGACGAGGCAATGTATTTTAAAGGAGATATTATGAAACGTTGGTTATTAGCATGTTTGTCCATGCTATGCATGGTAGCTCTCTTGGTTGGCTGTGGCAATGATACTGCTAAAGATGGCAAACAAGGGAAGCATATGAATGTTGGTTTGTATTGGTTTGGTGAAACATTAGACCCAACTCACGAATGGGATGCGTGGACATTGACGCGTATCGGTGCTGGTGAAACATTGGCAACAGTAACACCAGATATGAAATTTACTCCACAATTGGCAGACTCCTGGGAAAATGTGGACCCTACAACATGGAAATTCCACATCCGTGAAAATGTTAAATTCCACAATGGTACGCCTATGACTCCACAAAAGGTAAAAGAGTCCATCGAGTACACAATGAAACAAAGTGCTCGTTCTGCAAAAGCTGTTAAAATCGAGTCCATCGCAGTAGATGGTCAAAATTTGATTATTAAAACAACAGAACCTAATGGTTCCTTGTTAGCTAGCTTGACTGAACCTGCTTTCGTTATCATGGACACTGCAGATCTTAAAGATGTAGCATCTAAACCAGTACTTACAGGTCCTTACAAAATCACTGCTTTCAAAAAAGGTGAAACAATTGAACTCGCAGCCTTCGCAGATTACTGGGGCGGCAAACCAGGTCTTGATTCTGTAACTGTAAAAGACATCGAAGACAATAACAAACGCGCTATGGCGTTGCAATCTAAAGACGTAGACGTAATTCAAAAAGTGGACTCTGCTAACCGCAGCTTGTTCAAAGACGGTTTCAATATTCAAGACGTTGCTGGCGTTCGTGTATTTATGTTAAAAGCAAACCACACAGAAGCATCTCCATTACATGATAAAGCTGTGCGTTCCGCTATTGCTCATATCATTAATTATGATTCCATGGCTAAAATCATTGGCAATGGCTCTACACCAGGGGCGGCACCATTCCCGCCATCTGCCAACTTAGGCTATGATGCAATTGCTAATAAACCGATGACAGATGTAGCAAAAGCTGACCAAATCTTGACTCAAGCTGGTTACGCTAAGAATGCAAACGGCATGTATGCAAAAGATGGCAAAGAATTAGCGATTACTATTGCTATTTGGGGTAAAGACACAAGCTTATACGAAGAAATTCAACAAGAATTGAAAAAAGCAGGTATTGCTGTAACTCTTAAGAAATTACAAAGCCCTGATGAAGTAGATACACTTGGTACAGATGGTTTCGATTTGGTAGAACGCAATGTAGTTACTATGTCTACAAACGATCCTTACTGGTTCCTCAGCTTGTTCTACAAAACTGGTGCGAAAGCAAACGTTGGTGGCTACTCTAACCCTCAAGTAGATGCGTTAATCGACCAATTGTCAGTAACATTTGATCAAAACGAACGCTCTAATATTGCAAAACAAGCGCAACAAATCTTAGTTGATGACGTAGCAGATATCTATTTGTTGTATCCAAGTGCAACAGTTGTATCTACTACAAAAGTTAAAAATGTACCGGTACATCCAATCGATTACTACTTATTAACAAAGGATTCTACTATTGAATAAATCTGATTGTATCGTATTTAATAAGGTTACAATTTCATACGGTGCGGAGCAAGCGGTACGCGATGTATCCTTCTCCGTGCCCAATGGTGAGGTCTTTGCCATCGTTGGTGAAAGTGGATCTGGTAAATCTACGTTAGTTCGTGCCGCCTTTGGCATGTTGAAACAAGCTAGCATTAGCGGCCAAATTTTGCTAAACGGAACCGATGTTTCTACATTGAGTGATGGTGATTGGCGACAATTGCGGGGCACGAAGATTTCTATGATCTTTCAAAATCCCAGCGCCTATTTAAACCCAAATCGCACCGTAGAAAATCACTTTAAAGATTTATTCCGTGCTCATGGTGAAAGCTACGAGGTCAGTCGAGTGATAGATATGCTTAATCTCGTTCACTTAATTGACGGAGCGCGTATCTTGCAGGCCTATCCGTTTCAGTTGAGCGGTGGTATGCAACAACGGTTGGCCATTGCGCTAAGCCTTATCTTAAAGCCTAGCATCGTATTTGCCGATGAACCGACTAGTGCCTTAGATATGCTGGTGCAATCCTCTGTATTAGACCTTATGAAAGAGGTAACACAGGCTCTTGGGGCAACGGTGATTATTGTAACCCATAATATCAAGGCGGCTGCTCGCATTGCCAATAGCATCGGTGTTATGAATAAGGGGCAACTCGTTGAAGTGGGATCCACCACAGAGGTCATGGCCCATCCAAAAGATGAGTATACCCGTATTTTGTTAGATTCCGTAATGAAAGTGGTGTAGTATGATTCAACTCGAGAATATATGTAAACAATATACGAACCACAATCATACGGTCCACGCCGTTGATAACGTATCCTTTTCTGTAGCGGAGAATGAACGGGTAGGTATTGCTGGTGGTAGTGGTTCTGGTAAAAGTACGCTGCTTAGGCTGATTGCTATGCTAGAAAAACCTACATCTGGCACCTTGCGACTCTTTGGTGAGGAAATCCATTCCATTCAAAATCATACAGAAATATATCACTCTATGCAGATGATGTTCCAAAATCCCTTGGCGGTGATTCCACCGCGGATGAACTTAGAAGCATTTCTCTTAGAGCCGTATATCAACTATGGTCTCATGGATATATCGGCAGCAAAGGACGATATCCGCCAATGGATTAAACATGTAGATCTACCTGAAACTATTGTTCAGAAATACCCTCATGAAGTAAGTGGTGGTCAGCTGCAACGGTTAGTACTGGCAAGGATTATGTTGATGCATCCAAAACTAGTACTCTTTGATGAACCTACATCAGCCCTTGATGCGGTGAACCAAAAACTGGTGCTAGACCTATTACAAAAACTCCATACGGAACAACCCTTCGGCTACGTATTCGTCAGCCATGACATAGGTCTATTACAAGCTGTAACAGACCGAATCATCGTCATGAAAGATGGACAAATCGTAGAGATAATCGAATCAAAACGACTAAAAGAAGCGGTACATCCATATACACAAGCACTTGTAGAAGCAAGTGAGTAAAAAGCAAAGAGCCCCTGTTTTGAACAGGGGCTCTTTTTTGGAGTATTTATAAAAGCATAAGTTTAACTATTAAGGATACTTTTGATATTTATTCAGTTCCGTGATATTGATAAAATAGCTCTTTTAGAATTAAATTACTGTAATCTAGTACATGTAATGTAATAAGGATTATAACCTTAAAATTTATCAAAAGTATAAAAATAATAAAATAAATTAACCATACTTATATATGCAGGAGTTTTTAATAATATGTAGAAATATAATAGTATGAGATAAAGTATACTTTCATAAAATGATGATATTGCAATTAGTTTAATTGTTGAATTCATAATTAAAGATATGAAGGATGTGAACTATCATGTATACAGAAGATGAAGTTATAGAATTATTAAAAGCTTTGCCACCTGAGTGTGAGTTTATCGATTATAAACAAACTGGCTATAAAAAAGATAAACAAGGATATTTTATAAAAGATGTTATTTCTATGCTTAATGCTTATACTGCATATGGTAGAAACCGTTTTATTATTATTGGTGTAGATGATAATAGGGAATTAGTGGGTATTTCAGAAGAAGAAATTCGAGATGATAATGAGTACCAAAATTGGATAAATAAAATTAGTCCCAAACCAATTGTTAATACGGGACAAATTAAGTATGGTAATAAAGTTTTTGAGATAATATGTATTAATAAAGAAAATGATGGACAGATATATGAACTGGTACAAGGTGTTAATATTCAACCAATTCATGAAGGACAGACTTTTTATAGACAGGGAAGCCAAAATGCAGTATTAACAGAAGAAGTTAGAAGAAAGATTAGATCATCTTATTTTGATGAATCAAAATATAGAGAGAAATTAGTAGAGTTAATTGATTCGTATCAAGGTAATGGGATACCTCCAATTATGGTTGCTTTAATGATTGGAGCTTGGGATTTTATATATGCTGGAGATATAGAATTTATTGTTAACACGACTGGGTGTTCTTTGGAGCAGTTTAAAAGAGATATTCAGAGTTTTCATTGGAATGAAAAAGGTTTTATTAAAATTAAAGGTGATCAAGGAAAATTTAATAATAGAAATAGTTTATTAGAATTTTTAGCATCTAAGTTTTATGATTCGTATTGGAATGGTATTAAGGGTAATGTTAAAACGGTTCTTAATAGTATAGGTGCAAATTTATCTAAACCCAAAGATCAAAGATGGTGTATTACACGGGGAGAAGATGGAAAATATTCAAAAGGTTTTCTTACGGGAATATATGATTTTATTGCATATTTAGCAACACATAAAAATGATTTTAGTTCATGTAATTTACAAAAAATAGATAGTTTAATTTATGAATGGATTGAAACAATTTTTATACAATCTGATTGGAGAGTATGGGGGACCTTAGAAAGTTATATTGATTCAATTATTGAATGGAATCCAGATGTTTTTTTAGCGTTATTTGATAGAAACTTACGAACTAATAATCAAGTATTTATACAATTATTTAATGAAGAATCTACGGGATTTATGTCCATTTCCTATGGTGATAGGTTGTGCCAAGGGTTACAAAAAATAGCATATTTAAAAGATTATTTTAATATTTCTATGAATATTTTATTTCAATTATCTAAAATACGAGATGATGTTAAGCAATATATTATTATGTCATTACTACCATGGAAGCCTTTAACACAGGCTAGTTGTTCTGCACGTATTAATATTATTAATACTTTTTTTTCGGATGATATTGAACTAGCTTGGGATATAGTAGAACAATTACTACCAAACAAGATACAGATAGCTCAAAATATTGATGGGTTAAAATATAGGGGGCCAATCGATACTATTACGGTATTAAAAAAAGAATATCTTGATATCTGTGGGAAATATTTTAAGTTGCTTTTAGACTATGCGACTATTCATGAAGATAAGTTAATTCTTTTATTAAAGAATTTCTGGCTTTTGTTTCCTGAGATGCAAATAAATTTACTTAAAGAAGTTGAGAGTAGAATAAATCAAAAAGAGGGAGTATCTTTTGATTTATATTTAAACTTAGTAAAGGTTTATGAGGAGTATTATTTGTGTCAAAGACAAAATGAAAGTAATCAATATGGAAAAATAATAGAAAAAATTAAGAGTTGTATTGATTTAATAGAATTAAAACATTCAGATTATAATAGCAAGCTTTTATTCTCAAAAGATCGATTATTTTTGTTTAGTAAGATTGAACGCTGGGAAGATAGGGAGAAAGCAGTAGAAAAGGTACAAACCAAAATATTAAGAGAAAAAATTGCAGAGAATCAACTCTTCGAATTTATATCAAGTGTTGAAGATAAAGTTATTATAGGGGTTCTTATTTCTAGAGAATTGAATGATGAAAGTAAATTTACATATTATCTTACTAGATTTAAGAAATACTCTTCAGATTTAGTTAAAGGTTTTTTAAATGGTGTGTGTATAAATTATCCTGAGTTTATTTCTCATCATATCTTTGAAAACTCTTTTGATGTAGATTTTTTTAAGGCCATAATAATTAATGATAGTGTTTTTGATGTTTTGATAAAGGCTGGATGGTTAAATTATAAGGAGCAAGTTAAGGAAATTGATATATATCAATTGAATTTAAAAGAAGAGAATAATAAAAATCGATATATAAAGTTGTTAATGGATTTTAATTTATATAGTCTTGCATTGCTAGCAATTTATCATTATCACTATAATATGGATGTTAATATCGATTATCTTATAGAAAGTTTGGAGGCAATTGAAAAGGATAATGACGAAAGAATTAACGGGAGTATAATTAAAACTTTAATTATATATTGTGAAAATCATGAGATGAATAGTGCAAATTTGGAAAAATTAGCCTATATTGAATGCCAGTTTATAAATTTATTTTTATATGATGATGATTGTAATCTAAAGGCGTTAAATAATCTTTTATATTACAATATATGTCTATTTATAGAAATTGTAGGTATTGTATATAGAACTGATGATAATGTTGATGATGATTTATCATTAAGTGGAAAAGAAAATTCTATTCTTGTGCGACGATGTAATGCAATATTAAATAAGTGGCTTAAACTTGAAAGTGTTATTGATTCAGAGATATCTTTTAATAATTGGTTTGAATCAGTATGTTATCATGCAAAAAATGTTAATCGCTTAGATATAGTATTAAATCTTCTGGGTGGAAAGTTATTTCATGTTAAATCTGATGAAATTTGTGAATTTTTATCTAAAGTAGTGATAGATATTTTAGAAAAACCAGAGTTTGATACTTTAAGAAGGGGATATGCTGTTGAAGCTTATAATTCCAGAGGTGTTCATTGGGCATCTTCAGAAGGAGATAAAGCATTATACAATAATTATTATGGAAAATCTTTAAGTTTATCTGAACAGGGATATACATATACTGCTGCTATATATAAAAGATTAGCAGAGAAATTTGGTGTGGATAATCAGTGGTGGAATATAGATCTAAGTTAGTAAAGTCTTTAATTTAGTATGTAAACGTTCTTTTTAAAACTAATTTCATAATCCTCCTTTACGATAAAAGAAATCATATATTTTCTTTCAGAAAGAGGGGTTAATTATGACTGCAGTAAAGCATGAATGGCGCAAGCACGAAAAGGAACTGTATTGTCCGAAGCAGCAGGCGGTGCAGGTTACAGTACCGAGCATGAAGTTTCTCGTTTTGGACGGCGTGGGAAATCCAAATCATGCGGCCTTCGCCGATGATATCGAGGCGTTATATTCGTTGTCTTACGGGATAAAGATGTTGCCGAAAAAAGGCGTGACACCAGACGGGTATTTTGATTACACCGTGTATCCGTTGGAGGCGCTCTGGAAGCAGATTGAGTATACGGAGCAGTTTGATAAGAATAATCTGCAATACCGGGTGATGATCAGACAACCGGATTTTGTGACGTCTGACGTGTTAGAGGAGGCCATTGTTAATGTGTCCAAGAAAAAATTGTTGCCTCGATTTAAGGACGTGCGGCTCGAATCGATAGAGGATGGGGATTGTGTGCAGATATTGCATGTCGGGCCTTATGATGATGAACCGGAATCGTTTATGAAAGTAGATGAATTCTGCTCTTCTCATAGTTTGCAACGTGCTAACAACGAGTGGCATCGGGAAATCTATTTGTCCGATGCACGAAAGGTGGAGCTCGCAAAATTGAAAACGGTGCTGCGCGTACAAGTGAAAAAGGGATAGTATAAGGCTGTCATAATAAACCTAATCGGATTTATGAAGGAGGCACCTTATGGATCTGAATAGTTTTTTCTTATTATTCCCAAGCATTTTTATGTTGCACGAATTTGAAGAGATTCTTTTATTTCCAAGATTTATGCGAAGGAATCCAAAACTGCAACAGCAATTCTTAGCGGCCGCTTTTACACCGTCTAGATTTAATGCCATCGTTTGTCAGGAATTCCTGCTTTTGTTGATTGTGCTGGGCTTAAGTATTTATTTTGAAAGCTTCGACATTTACATCACTGTCATCATAGCGTATATATATCATGTGATTGGACATATATTCCAAAGTATTTTCCTGCAACAGTATATACCGGGCGTTCTAAGCGGTATCATCACAGCCGGTTATTGTACTTGCCGAATCTATGATGCGGTATCAGCAAACTATTGGCTCTTGGCGTATTCGTTTATAACATTGCTGCTTATCCTTGTAAATATTGCGGTGAGTTTTAAAATATTACAGGTGTTACAAAAACCATCTGATTAGACTGTGAACGGAAAGCTTTCACAGATATATAGACATATTGTTAAATAAAGCGGCTTTTCCATGAGGGACCGCTTTATTTAAGTTAGAGTAAGGTTATATTGTTGGTAAAATAAATTAGCAATACTAATAGAGAAATTTATATAAAAGTGTAGAATAATAAATAATATAGGTTGAATTATTTTTGTTTATAGTATTAGGAGGATATATTATGAAGAGTTTAGAAGAGTTCTTAAAAGTGTTGAAGCTAGCATTAGATATGCTGTATTATAAGGATCAGTATTTAGTAAATCATAAATCTGAGCAACATGTTAAGGATGATGAACATGTTAGTGAATTATCGATTTCATATAAGCTTGGACATTATTTAGCATTACTTATTACTGAATATGATGTAGACTGTGAATATAATCGAAATAAAGATGATAAGAAATATATGGGTGAAAGTCGGATTAGACCTGATATTATTATTCATAAGCGTGGAAGTAATGAGAATAATTTTGTTGTTATAGAAATAAAGCCTTGGTGGAATAGTGACGATACCTTATATGATAAAAAGAAGTTAGAATTCTTGACTAGTATAGATAGTGACTTTAAATATAAATATGGTTTAAGTTTACTTATCAATAAAAATAGAGTAGAAGTTGAAGCAAAGATTTTTAAAAATAGTAGCGCTTTAGGTGATTATAAAATGATATAAATCAGTTAACATATAGAAAACGGCTCCCTAAAAGGAGCCGTTTATTGTCTCTATTGATTTCTCTACATAATTTCCGCTTTCAAATCGATAACGTGTTTACATGCTGTGCATCCAGGGCAGTCGCAGAATTTAGCGCCTTTTGCCTTAATGTCTTTAGCGTGTTGCAATAGGTTAGCAGCACCTTCTGCACCAAGAATTTGTGTACCAAGTTCAGATCCTGCAAAGCCGATTGTTTCGTCGATGAGTGCAATGTTTTGCTCCGCAACGGATACGAGTTGTTTTGTAAGTGCTTCTTGTTCAGGTTTGCCTTCTGCATTGATCCAAGATTGAGCGAATTCTTTTAATGTTGGATTGCTTGTAGGTGCATCTAATAAAGCTTGTACGAGTTCTTTTACTTGTGTATGTGTCATGATGGTCTCCTTTTATAAACTACTAATTATATAGAACAGTGCGTTAACTAGTATTATATGAGCACATGTTCCTTTTGTTGAGTTCATTATAGCACCTACGATTATTTTGAATAGTAGGATAATTTATGATAGATACTATCAAATGTGATAGATTTTAGATAATACATAATTCAATTTTTAAAAAATCTGAGCTTGTGAAAGTAAATTCTATTGGAGTGCATCGGATAGAGTGTATGGGACAGTAAATATCATCTAGATAGTCTTCTTTTAATGATATAATTTACTTAATAGATGTAGTTTATTTATAGGGGAATGTATCATGAAAAAGATTATATGTGCACTGACTACATTAGCTTTTATAGGTTCTATCAATGTCGTCTCAGCAGATGACTTGATGCGGTTTCGCCTTAATGGTAATTCTATTTATAATCAGCCTTATGGTGATCGAAATGAGTTTCCTTGTCCCGATGGGCTTGGAAGTTGTACTATGACTGATGAGGATTATAGAAGCATTCATAAGGGTCAATCGCTAGAGGTGTTTGATACTATATATGAGACTAAGCAACATCTGAACTTTAAACCGCAGTTACCAAGTGGAATAGAGGGATTACGTCTTATACATGTATCTATTGTGGATCACGATGTATTACAAGTCGTGTATGCTTATCATGAGTTTTTAAATGGGAGATATTTTGATCGTGTGGATGATATGCCGAAATATATTAAGTATCGTGTGTCGACTCTATCAGGTAACATCGCAGGTGATTATAAGGAATACTTACCTCAGAAAACCGATGTTATAAATGGGATGACGATAACCTATCGAATGGTGGATGACGCCGTTTACTTAGCATTTTGGGAACATGCGGGGCAGAACCATGTGTTCTTATTTGATGAGCCAATTTCTGTTAAACGGGCTAGAGAAATAATTAATAGTGTAGGTATAAATTGAGTTATTTATTGTACTATCTTTTTAAGTATGATTAGCTTATAATATATATAAAGAGAGCCCATTAACGTGATTAGGGCGTTAGGCTCATCTAAAACTGAACAAAATTATGATAGCGCCTAACGTGTTAGAGGACTGCACTCCTCTATACGTTAGGCGTTTATCGTTGTACTACTTAACTAGTGCAATGATAGTGACTACTGATAACAGAACTATGATAATTACATAGGTAACCTCATGATTTGTCATAGTATCACCTCCTCGCGGAGATGAACCTAACTCACGTCAACGGACTCTCTTCGTAATAAGTATAGCAAAATATATGCTACACAAATAGCGATATACAGTTCTCTATAGTGTGGTTGATATTAAAAATAATGGAGCTTATATGAACGCAGAAAATTATAAGATTTCAAAGCTACCATATATAGAAAATGGTAGTAATGAAATTATGGAAAAGTACCAAATACGCACGCAATATGAAACGGAACCGCCTCATGGGGATGCTATATATTCTATTTCTATAAAAAATAAGATATTGCCATTTTGGATTTATGGTAGAGATGTTACTTTCATAGGTAGTAGCATGGTTATGGTGGAATCTGTACAGTGTAAAACTTGGGATCCCATAGAAACTATCATTATTGATTTAGAGAATGAAGTGTATGCTAATTTAAAGGAATGGTATACAGATATTTCATTTGTTAGTGAACGCATTGAGCTAACGAACCAAGTGGTAAAGAAGAAGAAACTCATTATGAATGATTTTGATAGTTTAGAGTGGACTAACTACTAACGATGAGTTTTATGAAATCATATTCATTTTATTTTAATTGACATAAGTCTATAGAATACAGTACAATACCCTTATATCTTAAATCAAGCGATGAACGGGTATAAAGGTTTACAAATCCTGCTTTCAGAGAGTTGCCGGCTGGTGCGAGGCAATAGAGGTTGTACGCTGACACTCTCCCGTGAGCTTCGGTGGCGAACGTCAGTAGTCATCGACGGTGGTTCCGTTATACCCGAAACGAGTCCCAATTAGGGTGGTACCGTGTTATGAATATAACGCCCCTTTGAGCAACGACGGTTGTTCTGAGGGGCTTTTTTATTTGTGAAAGTCTAGTAAATCACTGATTATACATAGTGTCGACATTGGTGATGTTACAAACTTTCACTATGGATAGATATAATAAAGTGTTATGTTTTATGAGGATAGAAAAGGTGGCTATTATGGAACAGAATCGCGTATATTTCTTCGATACAACCCTTCGTGATGGGGAACAAACACCAGGTGTGTCTTTACAAACTCCTGAAAAAATTGAAATTGCGAAAGGCCTAGTACGCCTCGGCATCGACGTAATCGAGGCTGGCTTCCCGGCTGCATCCCCTGGAGATTTTGACGCGGTACAAATGATTGCTCGCGAGGTTAAAGGCACAACGATTTGTGGCTTGGCCCGTGCCAACGAAAAGGACGTGCAAAAGGTGGCTGATGCGTTGAAAGATGCAGAGCGCAGCCGTTTGCATGTGTTTATCGCTACATCCGAAATCCACATGAAATATAAATTGAAAATGACTCGTCAAGAGGTATTGGATCGCGTTGAATCTATCTTGGAATTTGCAAAAGGCAAATTTGATGAAATCGAGTTCTCTGGTGAAGATGCGGCTCGTACAGACTTAGATTTCTTGTGTGAAGTATTCGGCGTGGCTATCGCTGGTGGCGCTACAATTATTAATGTACCAGATACTGTGGGGTACATGAACCCTAACGAATTTGGTGACAAAATCCGTTATATTAAAGAACATACACCAGGTATTGAAAATGCCATCATCTCTGTTCACTGTCATGACGACTTAGGCCTTGCCAATGCGAATACATTAGCTGCTATTAAAGCAGGTGCACGTCAAGTAGAGGGTACAATTAATGGTCTAGGTGAACGTGCAGGTAATGTAGCAATTGAAGAGGTTGTTATGGCTCTTAAAACACGCCATGATTATTTCGATGACCTTCAAGTGAATATTGATACAAAACAATTTACGAAAGTATCTAAACTTGTGAGCCGTTTAACAGGTGTTGTAGTTCCTCCCAATAAACCAATCGTAGGTTCTAACGCCTTTGCTCATGAGTCTGGTATTCACCAACATGGTATGATGAGCAACCCTGAAACGTATGAAATCATGACGCCTGAGTCCGTAGGTGCTGAAAAAACAGATCTCGTATTGGGTAAACACTCTGGCCGTCATGCCTTTGCCGATCATTTGGCAAAACTTGGATTTCAATCTTTCACAGAAGAGAAAATCAATGATCTCTTTGGTAAATTCAAAGAATTGGCGGACCGCAAAAAACAAGTATACGATGATGATATCGTAGCCCTTGTAGTAGATAATCTTCACCACAAAAAAGCATTCGAACTCGTGGCTCAATACTACAAATCGGGCGAAAAAGGCTATGCCTATGCTGACGTTCGTCTCATGACTCCAGAAGGTGAAAAAGCAGATGCAGCCGTTGGTGATGGTCCAGTAGACGCATCCCTTAAAGCGGTTGAACGTGTGGTTGGCTTGCCAATCAGTTTGAAAGATTACCAAATCCGCGCTATAACAGCTGGTAAAGATGCCCTTGGGGAAGCAACTCTCAAGGTAGAATATAACGGTCGTTTGTACCATGGTCGTGGTATCAGCACCGATATTGTTAAATCAAGTGTAAATGCATATATTAATGCAGTAAACTCAGTATTCCTAGCTATGGAGCTAGAACAACAGGAGGAAGAATAATATGGGTATGACCATTACTGAAAAGAATATGGCTCGTCATGCGGGTCTTGATGTTGTAAAGCCAGGCCAAATCATCGAGTGTCATTTGGATGCGGTATTGATGAACGACATCACATTCCCACCGGCTCGCAAAGAGTTCTTAAAAATCGGCAAACCTGTATTTGATCGTCATAAAATCTACTTGGTTCCTGACCATTTCACACCAAATAAAGATATTCAATCTGCTACACAAGCGAAAGTCATGCGCGATTTCGTACGCGAACATGGCATTACGAATTACTTTGAAGTAGGTCGTATGGGTATCGAGCACGTTATCTTGCCAGAAAAAGGTCTTATCGGTCCCGGTGAAATGATGATTGGTGCTGACTCCCACACTTGTACATATGGTGCGGTGAATGCATTCTCCACAGGCGTTGGCTCCACTGATGCAGGTGTTGCTATGGCAGAAGGTAAAACTTGGTTCAAAGTGCCTGAAACAATTAAGGTTGAGCTTATCGGTAAACCTAACAAATGGGTAACTGGTAAGGACGTAATCCTTGATTTAATCGGCAAAATTGGCGTAGATGGCGCTCGTTACATGGCCCTTGAATTCGGTGGCGAAGGCGTGCAACATATGACTATGGCTGACCGTCTTACAATCTGTAATATGGCTATCGAAGCGGGCGGTAAATGTGGCGTGTTCCCTTATGATGAAATCACCGAAGCCTATATCAAAGGTCGCGTAAACCGTCCTGTAGAACCAATTAATCCAGACCCTGATGCAGTATATGCTCAAACTGTGACTATCGATTTGTCTAAATTGCAACCAGTTGTAGCATTCCCTCATTTGCCATCCAACACACATTACATCAACGAGATTGACAAAGATATTAAAATCGACCAAGTGATCATCGGCTCTTGTACAAATGGCCGTTATGAGGACTTGGTAGCAGCTGCGGAAATCTTCAAAGGTCGCAAGGTGGCTCCATTCGTTCGTTGTATCGTAATTCCTGGCTCCCAAGATGTATACGACCAAGCGATGAAAGATGGTTTGTTGGATATCTTCATTCAAGCTGATTGCGCTGTGTCCACGCCAACATGTGGTCCTTGCCTTGGTGGTTACATGGGGATCATGGCAGCTGGTGAAAGAACCGTTTCCACTACAAACCGTAACTTCCGTGGTCGTATGGGTCACGTTGATTCTGAAGTATATTTGGCAAGCCCTTACGTGGCGGCAGCAAGTGCTGTATTAGGCCGCATTGCAGGCCCTGAGGAGGTTTAATATGGATTTTGAAAGCAAGAAAATCTGGCGCTACGGCGACGATGTAGATACAGACGTAATCATTCCAGCTCGTTACTTGGCGATTGCTGATTGGAACGAATTAGCTGAACATGCGATGGAGGACATTGATACTACATTCGCTCCTAATGTGAAAGCTGGTGAAATCATGGTAGCTGGCAAAAACTTCGGTTGCGGTTCCTCTCGTGAACACGCACCAGGCGTTATTAAAGCAAAAGGCGTGTCTGTTATCGTAGCACACTCCTTTGCACGTATCTTCTTCCGTAATGCCATCAATATCGGTTTACCAGTTATTGAAATCGGCGAACAAGTAGATCGTATCGATGCAGGCGACGCTATCGGCGTAGACTTGTCTAAAGGCATCGTGTATAACTTGACTAAAAACGAACAATACCAAGGTACTGAATTGCCACAATTCATTCAAGACATTGCGGCAGCAGGAGGTCTTGTAAACTTTGCGAAACATCGCAAGTAGTACATATCCGGGATGGAATGTTTGTTTTTCCCTCCAGTTGCCTTAGCGGTCTTCGGAGGCGAGCCAAACATCCGTCTCAACCTCCACTGGCCGGGTCTGACTCCGGCCTGCGGCCTTCGCAGGGCCAAAGTCGGTTTCAACGGGCATTCGGCTCTTAGCAATTTGTCGGTGAGGTTTGAGCCAAATTGTAATCTTCTGTTCTGAGGGTGGATGTGTTTTTCGGTCTTGCGGAGTTCCGCAATGTATTGATAATGTAGAGGCAAGGTGAAGTCCTCAAGCGACTTTAGTAGGTCGAGCCCCTTGGGCGAAGGCCGTTAAGCTAGCTGGAGCTTTAGGACTTCACCTTGCCTCGGATGAATGTAGTATATGAGGAAATAAGAATGAGCGAAAAAAATATCGTATTGATTTCTGGTGATGGTATCGGTACTGAGATTATTGCTGCAGCGAAGGCTGTGTGTGATGTGGCTTTTGAGAAAGCCGGTATAAAGGTTAATTGGATTGATAAGAAAGCGGGCGGTGCGTCTATTGATGCATACGGCGTGCCTTTGACTGAGGATACTATCGAGGCTTGTAAAAATGCTGATGCTGTATTGCTTGGTGCTGTTGGCGGTCCTAAATGGGATAATGTAGATCCGTCTATCCGTCCTGAAAAGGCAATCCTAGGTCTTCGCAAGGAGCTTGGTTTGTTCTGTAACTTGCGTCCTGTGAAAATCTATCCATCTTTGCAAGAGTATTCTCCGCTTAAAAAGGAGCTCGTACAAGATGTAGATTTCGTTATCGTTCGTGAGTTAACTGGCGGTATTTATTTCGGTGAACGTGAAGAGGCACAAGGTGAAGGTGCTAATGAGTTCGCTTGGGATAAAGAAACATACAGCCGTTATGAAGTAGAACGCATCATGGATATCGCTATGGAAACAGCTCGTAAACGTAACAAAAAGGTCGTATCCGTAGATAAAGCAAACGTATTGGCGTCTTCTCGTTTGTGGCGTAAAATCGCGCAAGAGAAAGCGGCTGCTAATCCAGATATTGCAACAGATTACCTTTATGTAGATAACACCGCGATGCAGCTCGTTGTAAATCCTGCACAGTTTGATGTTATCGTTACGACAAACTTGTTCGGCGATATCTTGTCCGACGAAGGTGCTGTTATTTCCGGTTCTATCGGGCTTTTACCATCTGCATCCATGGGTACCGGTACTGCATTGTACGAGCCAATCCACGGATCTGCACCGGACATCATGGGCAAAAACTTGGCGAATCCGTTGGGTACAATCTTGTCCGCTGCGATGATGTGCCGTCATTCCCTTGATTTACCTCAAGTGGCTGACGCTATTGAAAGTGCTGTAGAACAAGTGCTCGTTGATGGTTACCGCACTGGCGATATCTACCGTGAAGGGTTGAAACGCGTAGGTACAACAGAAATGGCGCAAGCCGTAATCGAACGTTTATAAAAGTAATGAATTAAGATTCCTGAAAGGTATTAACGTGAGTTACGTCATTTTTAAAATCGTATTATAAGCGTTAAGATATAGGTATTATAATATATTTGTCCAATTAAAAAAGAGAAGGTTGTAAGGCCCTCTCTTTTTTTTGTAGGACACTAGCGGTATACGTAGTTGTTCTTCATATATTAGAGTGCTATATTGGTAGATGTATGGCAAAATATTCTTTAAGGAGGCCTTTATGAATTCTTCGATGTATCGAAATTTAACCATTACTGCTTTATTGATGGCATTAGCCATCATGATTCCTATCGTGATGCCTTTGAAAGTTGTGATTCCACCGGCATCGTATACATTGGCGAGTCATGTTCCTATATTCCTAGCTATGTTCTTATCTAGAAAGATGGCAGCTTGTGTCGTGATAGGTTCTACGCTCGGCTTCTTTGTAGCAGGGTTCCCACTTGTTATCGTTATGCGTGCTGCATCTCATATCATCTTTGCCTTGATGGGGGCTTACTATATTAAACATCATCCAGGCGTATTAACAGGGGCTCTATCCTTTGTTGCGTTTAACCTTGCTTGTGCTATCGTTCACGCTATTGGTGAGGTACTAGCATGCCTATTGTTCTATACTACCACTACGATGCCAAACATTGATCTCATCTACGTTGTATTTGTTCTTGTAGGTGGCGGTACCATCGTTCATAGCTTGGTTGATGGATATATTGCATTATATATCTATAAAGCTATCCCTGGACTATCTAAATCGGGTAATAAATAATCATATAATTACATATACTCGTAACCACTCATGGGAAATCGATGTGTACTAATGTACGGCATGTGATTACCTATGAGTGGTTTTTATAATAATTCTCAAAACTGTACCTACAGGTACAGACTTAATTGTGTGATATCGATATAATAAAACTATAGTTAATGACCGATTTATGTTGTATCCATTGATATAACATTTGGCCATATATTTGGTATTATCGGTGAAAGTTGCTTCTATCATTCGTGTTTCTATATAGGTTCATTAAAAAAATCTGAGTTAAGCACGTCAACTTTCACAGAACATGGAGGTTATTATGAGAAAGCACATTAAAAACAATGTTTCTTGGGTTGGCAAAATCGACTGGGAATTGCAAGAGTTCCACGGTTCTGATTACAGTATTAATAATGGTTCAAGCCAAAATGCCTATTTGATTGAAGAGGAGAAGACTGTCCTCATCGATACTGTGTGGAAACCTCATTCCTCTGAGTTCATTGATAACTTGGAATCCGAAATCGATTTGAATAAGATTGATTTCATCGTATGTAACCACGGCGAAGTAGATCATAGTGGTTCTTTGCCTGCGTTGATGGAAAAAATACCTAATACGCCAATTTATTGTACCGAAAATGCAGTTAAGTCCTTGGTTGGTCAATATCATCATCCAGAATGGAATTTCAAAACTGTTAAAACTGGTGACTCCGTAGATATCGGGAACGGTAAATCCTTGGTGTTCGTAGAAATGCGCATGCTTCACTGGCCTGATTCCATGGCGACTTATATGACAGGGGATAATATCTTGTTCTCCAACGATGCATTCGGTCAGCATTTTGCCGTAGAAGAACTATGGGCGGATAAGGCCGATCAATGCCGTCTATGGGAAGAGGCGATGAAATATTACGCTAATATCTTGAATCCATTCTCTCCATTGGTAAAAGCTAAAGTTGAAGAAATTCAAAAGCTTAACTTGCCAATCGATATCATCGCTACTAGTCATGGCGCCATTTGGCGAGAAAATCCAATGCAAATCGTAGAAAAATATTATGAATGGTCTCAAGCGTACCAAGAAGATCAAGTCACAGTTGTATACGATACTATGTGGGATGGCACCAAGAAATTGGCCCATAAGATTGCTGAAGAAATTGCTAAGCAATCCCCTGATACACGTGTTAAGATTTTTAACATTAGCAAAACCAATAAAAATGATATTATGACGGAAGTCTTTAAGTCTAGAGCGATTGCTGTAGGCTCTCCAACAGTGGGTAACAGCGTATTATCTGCTGTAGCTGGTTGGCTCGACTTCTTGCGTGAGTTGAAATTCAAAAATAAAAAGGCTGCTGTATTTGGTACCTATGGCTGGTCTGGTGAATCTACAAAGGTACTCCGTGAAGAGTTGACTAAATATGGATTCTCTGTAGTAGAACCTGAAATCAAATGCAACTGGAACCCCGAAGAATCCGACTTTAATAAAGCAGAAGCACTTGTAAGTGCATTATTAGTATAATTACATATAATAAAGAAAGATTCTTGTTATAAAACCCCTATTTTTGATATGTACCCCCTTTACTGGATAATCAGTAAAAGGGGTATTTTCATGAAGAATAGGGGCCTTCTTTTTTTAAACATATACATAAAATATTAGTCAATATAAATTGTATTTGTCATGTTTATTCTCATAACATTCTCGTTAGCGTTTTTTGGGGCACCGATTTGCATTGATAGATACTGGCGCTATAGAAATATAAAATTATAATAAAATGTTAAGTTGTTGATTAAATATACAAAACAGTTTAATTCACATATAATTCATGAATTAAGTGTGAATGGGATATAATAAGGGTAAAAGGTATATTTTGCGTACTTATAAGGTGGTTATTTATTTATAAGTTATACAGTTTGTTACATGAGAAAAGTTTACAAAGTTGCGAAAAATTTAACTCATAAGGGAAAATAATGAGTAAAATTTATTTCCTTATAAAGCTAGGAATAAAGCGGATTTTGATAGGTATAGAAACTTGTTAATTTGATTTGTGTTAGAAAAAAGGGTTGTGTATATCGTAAAACTTTGATATTCTATGCGAGTAATCGACAATATAAATTTTTCTTAAACTGATATAGGGGTATTTCTTTATGCTAATTTAGAATATCACCTGTTCAGACCGAGGTGAGAGACGGAACATAGAGAGAATGAAAAATTGTATTGTAATTTAGATAATTTTTTAATTTAGTGAGGGTGTAAGATGAGAGAAATGAAACATTCCAAAAAATTAGCATTTGCTGTATTGGCTGCTGTCACTGCTGTTGGTGCGAATGTTAATCCAGTAGACGCTGCTTCTGTTGTAATGGACAACACTAATGTTGTTACAGGTGCTAATAATGCAGTTGCGTATGGTAGTGGTAATACTGTAAAAGAATCTGATGCAAACTTCCGTGATCGTGATTATGAAAATGAGCCAGATGATGCTACAAAGAGAACTGGTGACTGGAAAAGTAATTCTGTCGCTATAGGTGTTAACAATACTGCAGCAGGTACCTCTGCATTAGCAATGGGGAATTCTTCCAAAGCGTTGATGAATGAATCTATTGCTATTGGTCATTCTGCTGAAGCACAACGTACATGGTCTACCGCTATTGGTACTCGTGCAAAGGCTTCCGAAGTTCGCTCACAAGCTATTGGCTATGAAGCACTAGCGTCTGGCTATAAATCTAATGCGATTGGTTCTAGCGCACAAGCAACTAATAATCATTCTGTTGCTATGGGTTCCTCTGCCCTTGCATCTGGTGATCATGCTCAAGCATTTGGCGCTGGTGCACAGGCAACTAATGTGCGTTCTAATGCATTTGGTTCTGATGCGAGTGCTACAGCTGACTACGCTATGGCGATTGGTGATCATGCAAATGCAACACATTTAAACTCTATCGCATTAGGCACAGGTTCTACTACAAGTGAAGCTACAGCTCAAAGTAGTGCAACCATCGCTGGTCATACCTTTGGTGGTTTTGCTGGCGTAGGTTCTGCAGCTAATGGTTCCGTGTCTGTAGGTAAAGCTGGTGCTGAACGTCAAATTAAAAATGTTGCGGCTGGGGAAATCTCCGCTACTTCTACAGATGCTGTAAACGGTAGCCAATTATATTCCGTAGCTAATGACTTACAAACACAAATCAACAATTCCACACCTGGTCAAATTAATAACAATATTAAGAACTTGACTAGTCGTGTTGGTACTGTTGAAAGACGCGTTAACAAAGTAGGCGCAGGTTCTGCTGCATTGGCTGCATTGCATCCATTGGACTTCAACCCAGATGACAAATGGACAATTGCTGCTGGTTATGGTCACTACCATAATGCTAACTCCGCTGCGTTGGGTGCGTTCTACCGTCCTAACGAAGATACAATGTTCTCCGTTGGTGGCACTGTAGGTACTGGCGAAACTCAATTGAACGCAGGTGTATCTATTCGTCTTGGTAAACGTTCCCCAGAATCCCGTTCCCGCGTAGCTATGGGTCGTGAAATTGCTGAATTGAACGCACGTCTTCAAGATATGGAAAACAAATATAATAACTTGTTACAAATCTTGACTCCACATGCAATTGATCCTAGCAAAACTGCTGAATTCCCAGACGTTCCTCGTAACCACTGGGCTTACCAATATATTAGCCAATTGGCTGGTAATGGTATCCTTGTTGGTTACCCTGATGGCACATTCAAAGGCGATGTTAAGATGACTCGTTACGAATTCGCTACTATGTTGTACCGTGCACTTCAAAACGGTGCTCCTATTGACGAAAACATGAAACGTGCATTGAATGAATTCGGTCCTGAATTACAAAATATTCGTCTTAACCATTTCCGTGTTGATCGTATTTCTGGTGATGATAACGACCGTCATAAAACTGAACGTGTTCGCGTTAACAACGAACCTAAAAACGAACGTGACGTATACGGTTCCCGTATATACAATAATCAATAGAATTAACTTTTCTAGAGTTTGTAAAAGTTCAAAACAGGATGTATCTTTGATACATCCTGTTTTTTTGTCTAATATGCTTTTGTATTATCTTATATGTTTTTTGAATACGTATTCTACTTTTAATGAAAAAAGATTTGTGAGATAAATGTCCCAATATTTGACGAAGCCTCTTTTATGCTCCTTTTCAGATGTTTTTCTTTATGTTATAATGAAATTTAAAAAAGACTGCCTTGATTTATATGGTTTTTCTACAAAACTTTTACAAATCAAAGTAGCCTTATTTTGTTTTCTAGCACTATAAATAGAATTGCATAATAATTAAGATTTTGGGGTTCTTGAATTATTATTATAATAATAATGTAATAATGATTTTAAAATATATACTTACCTGTTTTTGAAGAGGTGTTTTTGGCAGAGAGTATATATCTTTTATCTTAATATATAGTGTATTTTTAGTGTAATTAGTTAGTGTAACAGAAAAAATTTAGGAGGAGTGTTATGAACCGGATTTATAAAGTCATTTGGAGTCGGGTGAAAAAATGTTATGTGGTTGTTTCGGAATTTGCCAATAATCGTGGAAAAATCAGCGGAAGTGGTGGAACGAGTGCGTGTACTGTTTTATGTGCACTTGCATTGGTGGGAAGTATAGCACTGCCATTGAACACTGTTCATGCAGTAATTCCTGAAGGAACAGGATCAGGTATATCATTGGGAAATGGAACTGAGACAGGATCTGATCCTAATAATGTGGCAATAGGTGGTTATGCTAAGTCTTTAGGTGCAGTTGCTTTGGCGATAGGTGCTCATAGTAATTCTTCGGCTCAATATTCGACTGCTCTTGGTGGAGGCTCAAATGCTACGGCTCAAAATGCTACTGCTATTGGTGGCGTAGCATATGCATCAGCTAAAAATGCAGTTGCTGTAGGTGCAAATGCTAAAGCTTCTGGAGAATATGCTGCTGCTATTGGTGGAGACGCAAAAGCGGATAAGACTCATGCTATTGCTATTGGTAGCGTTGCTCATGCTCAAGAAGAATCTTCTTTGGCGATGGGAAGTTTAGCGAAAGCTACAAATACCTATGCTTATGCAATTGGTGGTAATGCGCAGGCAAAGGGAAGATGGTCTATTGCTATGGGAACAAATGCGGTGGCTGAAGATGATGCTAGTGTGGCGATTGGAACATGGTCAAATGCTACGAGTGGGCAGTCTGCAGCTGTTGGCTATCAAGCCAAAGCAAAAGCTTTAGGAGCAACGGCACTTGGTAGACTCACGAATGTTACTGCAGTAGATGGCACTGCCATAGGGTCTTCGACTTCTGTTACTGGATTAAATGGTACCTCAATAGGTAATAAGGCTAACGTAACAGTAAAGAATGGTGTAGCTATCGGTAATGAAGCAAATGCAAAGAATGAAAATGCTGTAGCTATCGGTTCTGGATCTGAAACTGCAACAGCAGTTGGTACTACGTCTGAAACGGTCAATGGAGAAATACATAATTTTGCAGGCATTAATCCTACTTCTACAGTAAGTGTTGGCAAGACAGGTGTAGAGCGTACCATTACTAACGTAGCAGCTGGACGTCTTTCTGCTACATCTACCGATGCTATAAATGGTAGCCAATTATATGCGGTGAATACTGAAGTGAATAAAGGCGTAGTGTATGCAGGTGATGTAAAGGCTGCAGGAGCTACGGATAATAAATTTATTCAAAGACTAGGTGCACAAACTAATGTTGTTGGCGGGGTAACAGATGTATCTAAATTGAGCGACAACAATATTGGTGTGGTATCCGATGGAATAAATACGCTGAATGTTAAATTGGCTAAAGAACTTAACAATCTGACTAGTGTAACAACTGGTAATACGGTTATGAATACTGACGGTGTGACTATTACCGGAGGTCCAAAAATCGTAAAAGATGGTATTAATGCGGGGAACAAACAGATTACAGGCGTTGCTAGCGGTGGAGATGTCATTACAAATGGTGCTAATATCGGAGATATCAACCGTATCGTTGATGCAAAGGATAAATACGTGACCGGTGGTACAGCAACTTATCAAGCTAATGGTGACGGCATTGCAAATCTAACCGGTACAAACGGTTTGACCGCTAATGTGACAGGCCTTAAAAATAACTTTGTTACAAGTGGTAGTGTATCCAATGATGGTAAAACTTTGACATTGGAACGTAACGATACAGGTAAAGTCAATGTTGATTTGAGTAATGTATTTACCGAAGTGGGAAAAGGGGACTATCGTTTGGTAGCAAACCCTGATTTAAATAGCCAAGGTAAATATAAAGTTGACAGTGATGGCAACATGGTATTGACTGTAGCTAATGATAAAGGCGATAAAAAACAAGTTACATTGACAGATATCGCATCCAAAGTACAACAAGATACCAATACAACAAATATCACAAATATCAATACTACTATTGCAAAAGGATTGAACTTCGCTGGTGATACTGGTACAGATATTAATAAGCAATTGGGTGATAAGTTATCTATTAAGGGTGGCGCTTCTGCGGACTTGACAGATAATAATATTGGTGTAGAATCTGATGGTACTCAACTAAATGTTAAACTTAAAAAAGATATTAACTTAGGACCTGATGGTAGCTTGGCTATCAATGGGAAGACTTATGTCAATAAAGATGGTTTGAATGCGGGTGGTCAAAAAATTACTAATGTAGCAGCAGGTACTGCTGGAACTGATGCTGTCAATGTGGATCAATTAAATGCCGCAATTGGTGGTACAGCCAAAGCAACAACTGTAAAAGCTAAAGATGCTAACGTAACCGTTACAGAAGGAGTTAACGCTGCTGGCGGTAAAGAATATACAGTTGGATTAGGCGATAAGATTACTCTCGGTTCAGATGCTGATAAACAAGTCGTTATAGATGGTACTACTGGTACGATTACAGCTGGAAATAAGGTTACAATTCATGGTACAACAGGTGATATTAAGGCGGGAATAGTTAAAATAACTGGCGCCGGTACGGTAAATGAATTGACTAACCGTATATGGGATATCGATAATCCTACAGTTGTACATGGTCAAGCAGCAACAGAAGACCAATTAAAATATGTTAGTGACGGTGTAAAAAATAATAAAAATGATATTACAAATATCAATAAAACCATTGTAAAAGGCTTAAACTTCAAAGGTGACGATACAACTGTTATCAATAAACAATTAGGTGAACAGTTAGATATCAAAGGTGGTGCCGATACTAATAAATTGTCTGATGACAATATTGGTGTAGTATCTGCAAATGGTGCGCTTAATGTTAAATTAGCAAAAGAATTGAAAAATCTGACTAGTGTAACTACCGGCGATACCGTTATGAATACGGATGGCTTGACTATAAATGGTGGTCCTAAGATTCTTAAGAACGGCATCGATGCAGGCAATAAGAAGATTACTAATGTAGCGGCTGGTACTGATAATACGGATGCAGTAAATGTTGGTCAACTGAAAGACGCTATTGCAGCAGGTAAGACTATTCTTAAAGATGGTAAAAATACAACTGTTGAAGGTGATGGCTCAGCTGCTAATCCTTACAAAGTTAATGTAAATGATGATCTAGTCCTTGGTAAGAAAGGTATTGATGGCAAAGACGGTTCCATCGGAGTTAACGGTAAAGATGGTTCAGCTGTTGTTATCAATGGTAAAGATGGATCTATTGGTTTGAATGGCAAGGATGGTAATAACGCTATTTCTATCAAGGGGGGCGACGGAAAATCTGGTATTGATGGCAAAAATATTACTCGCTTAGTAATCGAAGAAAAGAATGGCGACAAGCATGATGTTGCAACTTTAGATGACGGTATGAAGTATGGCGGAGATACAGGCGCTGTTATCAAGAAGAAACTTAACGAACAAGTGAATGTAGTTGGTGGTATTACCGATGTAAGTAAATTGACTACTGATGACAATATCGGTGTTATATCCGATGGTGATAGCAACTTAAAAGTTCGTCTAGCTAAGGACTTGAAAGGTTTGAACAGCGTAACTACCGGTGATACTGTTATGAATACTGATGGATTGACTATTAATGGTGGTCCCAAGATTGTTAAGACTGGTATCGATGCGGGTGGAAAGAAGATTACTAATGTCGCTGACGGTACTGATGTTACAGATGCAGTAAATGTGAGTCAATTGAGTAAAGCGGTAGCTGGTGCTACAACAAAACTAGAGAATGGTAAAAATACAACAGTAACTTCCATAACTAATAATGATGGATCTAAGACTTATAAAGTAAACCTCAATGATGATATTACTCTTGGAACAGATCCTAATAAGCAAATTTCTATTAAGGGTTCTGAAGGAACAATACAAGCAGGTAAAGTAACTGTTAATGGCACAGCTGGTACAGTGAATAATTTGACTAATAAGACCTGGGACCCTGCTAACATAACTAGTGGTCAAGCGGCAACAGAAGACCAATTGAAGGCTGTAGCTAATGGGGCAGGTAAATACTCTTCCGTATCGGAAGGTAACAATATTAGCGTAATTAAAGGGACAAATGCAATTGGTGGTGTAGACTATAAAGTATCTGTAATCGATACACCGACATTTAAATCTGTAACAACTGGTAATACCATAATGAACAATAATGGCTTGACAATTAAGAATGGTCCTAGCATCACAGAAACTGGTATCAATGCAGGTAATAAGAAAATCACCAATGTTGCAGCAGGTACGTCTGATTCGGATGCCGTTAATGTAAGTCAATTAAAAGAAATCGGTGGAAATATCAAGAATATTGATAGTCGTATGAATAGGGTTGGTGCAGGGGCAGCCGCATTGGCAGCACTTCACCCTCTAGATTTCGATCCTGATGATAAATGGGATATCGCTGCAGGCTATGGTAACTACAAAGATGCTCATGCAGCTTCAATCGGTGCATTCTATCGTCCAAATGAGGATACTCTATTTAGTGTAGGTGGTTCCTTCGGCGGCGGTGAAAATATGTTGAACGCTGGTGTTAGCATGAAAATCGGTCAAGGCAATCATGTGTCTACTTCTAGAGTAGCAATGGCGAAAGAAATCAAAGATCTTCGTGCTGAGCTTGAAAATGTGAAGGGCATACTCATGAAGGTTTCTGAGGGGAAACAGCTCAACTCCTTGGATTTGGATAAGATGCAACTTTTCCCAGATATACCTGAAAACCATTGGGCATACGACTATGTGGCGACATTAGCAGGTAATGGTATTATTGTGGGTTATCCAGACGGTAAATTTGGTGGAGATCGTATGATGACTCGTTATGAAATGGCTGCATTAATTTACAGGGCTATTCAAAACGGTGCTGTCGCCGATGATCAAATGGTTAGAGCACTTAAAGAATTCCAACCAGAACTTGAACGTATCAGAGTAGATACTATTTCTAAACATAAAGATGGTACGCCTGATATTCAACGTGTTCGCGTTATTAAAGGTCGCGGTTAATAGAATCGAAAGATTTTCATATGAGAAAAAATCTGTTTTATTGTGATTGGATGTCCAATGATAGGGCGTAAATATATCATTTATAACGTATATTTTTAAAAGTGTTTTAAAAAGATTTTGAGTTATGTCTCCTTATATGTATAATACTATTATTAAGGAGACATAATTTATTTTTGCTATCCGTCAAATATTACAATTTTATCTTATGAGTATTTTTTGACACCAATCATTTTATGGTTGGTGTCATTCTTTTTGATTAAAAATAGAATACGTAATATAAATCTATCAATATGGCGTAGTTGATAACTTATTTGTCTCAATAGTTTTATCTTGTTATTAGTTTCTTCTGTGTATATATTATGGCACTCCATATGAGATCCTCTTTATAGATATTATAATTTCATATAATATTTATGTAATTGTATTGCAAATAAATACATATAGGTGTATAATTACTTTCACAAAGTGAATTAATATTCGTAGTTTGTGAATAAAAATATAGATATGAGGGAAAGACCATGAAAGAATTTAGACAATTAACAGTTGCAGACACAGCAGAATATCATAAGGTATTAATCGATGGTTACGCAGCTATAAAAGACTATCCCATTAGCTTCGACGCTATTGATTTTACGGAAGAGGAATCTAAGGAATGGATTGAAAATTATCCTGTATACGGCTTGTATATTGATGGGCAATTAGTTAGTTCTATTACGTTTTGTATGCCTTGGGTGAAATACTCAACGCCGGATAAATATCCGCATATTGCTCATTTTGTAACGGCACCAGCTTTCAAAGGCAAAGGATATGCACGGGAAGTCTTGGGCTATGCAGAGGAGCTTTTAAAAGAACAGTTTAAAACACATATTGTTACACTAGGAACGGCTAAGGAACATCCGTGGTTGCCTAAAATGTATGAATCCTTTGGGTTTACGGCATATGATAAGGTTCATTTTAGAGGAAAACAGCATACAACTATATTATTCAAGAAAGAATTAAATTAATTAAGAAAGCGTTATATTAATTACGTAAATTACCTTGTACTCTATTTGAGTGTTTTATGCTCTGATCGCAGATCAGGGACATTCACTAAATTTAGATACAAGGTATTTTTTTGTGTAAGATTATGACTATTCAGTATATAATATATACATATAACGTATCTTTATGGTTATATGTGTTATGGATGATTTGTAGAAAGGATGTGTCCATATGTTGATTTTGTCTGGTATTTTAGTGATGGTCATCGGTCTGATGCTGCGCTTTAATGCCTTGTTAGTTGTCGTAGCCGCAGGCTTTGTAACGGGCCTTGCAGGTGGTCTCAGTATTAACGATATCGTTGGTGCTATTGGAGAGGCCTTTGTTAAAAATCGTTATATGTCATTATTTATTTTGATTTTACCTGTTATCGGTCTTATGGAACGTCACGGCTTGCGTGAACGGGCAGAAATTTTGATTGGCAAGATCAACGCTGCTACGGCAGGTCGTATCTTTATGATTTACTTATTTGTGCGTCAAGTAACTGTAGCCTTTGGCATTAACATGTCCGGTATGGTTGCTATGGTTCGTCCATTGATTGCTCCTATGAGTGAAGCTGCGGTAGCTCAAGGCCGTCCAGTATCTCAATGTACGCTTGATAAGGTGCGCGGTGTGGCTGCTTCTGCAGATAATATAGGTAACTTCTTCGGTCAAAACTTATTCCTTGCTGCTGGTGGGTTATTACTCATCAAAGGCGTTATGGAACAATTAGGTTATTCTGTAGAGTTAACAGATATGGTATTGTACGGATTGCCAACTGCTGTTTGTGCTTATATCGTTAACTTTATTCGCTTTATTATCTTTGATAAAACAATTCAAGCCTCTGTAGCTCGTGACGAAGCGGATATGAAAGCTGGTAAATTAGTACCTAATGAGTTAAATATTCTTGTTACACCAGAAGAATTGAAGAAGGAGGCTGAATAATATGTTAGAAATATTCTATAAAATGCAGCCCTTAGATTATGTATATCTTCTCGTAGGGATTATTCTATTTATCTTTGCTATTCAATCATTTCTAGATAAAGAACATAAATATCGCATTGGTACAGGCTTATTTTGGCTCTTATATAGCGTATCCTTTATCTTTGGTTCTTATCTCTCCAAGGAAATTAATGGTTGGCTTGTCATTGCTATGGCGGCTATTGTATTAGTAAAACAACTCGGCAAAGGCCATTACTTTGAATCTCCTATCGAATTCAAAAAAGGCGAAGCTGTTCGTATTGGTAATGTTATCTTCGTACCAGCGTTACTTGTTGGTATTATTACATTCTTTATTGGTTTCTTTACTAAGTTAGGTGCTCTTGTTGGTCTAGGTATTGCCGCAATCATAGCTATGTGTGCTGCTCTTTTTATTACAAAGGGCGAACTTAACCAAGGTTTCCATGAAGGCCGTCGACTTATCGATGCTATCAGTTGGACTGCTATTTTGTCCCAGTTATTAGCGGCTCTTGGGTATCTATTTAATTTGGCTGGCGTTGGTAAACTTATCTCCAGTGCAGTCGCAAGTGTAGTACCAGCAGATAATGTATTCCTTGTTGTTGTGGCTTACTGCATTGGTATGGTTATCTTCACAATGATCATGGGTAACGCCTTTGCTGCATTTGCGATGATTACAAGTGCCATCGGTATCCCAATGCTCGTTGTAGCTCATGGTGCGAACCCTGCGGCTGTTGGTGCTATAGCAATGCTTGCTGGCTATTGCGGTACTTTGATGACACCTATGGCCGCCAACTTTAACATCGTACCGGTAGCGCTCCTTGAAATGCGCGACCAATACGGCGTTATTAAAGCACAACTTCCAATTGCATTAATCATGCTCGTATTGAATATTCTATTAATGTATTACTTTATTTAACCCTTTTGTGAAAGTACGATATGCTTATGAAACTATATGATATATCTTGTAAGGTTATGTATCATGCTTGATTATTCTAATGAACCATAAGATATCGTTATGAGGTAGTGTGATGAAAACAATTTTAATTACCGGCTTTGATCCATTTGGCGGTGAACCTATTAATCCGGCTTGGGAAGCGGTCAAAACAATGGATGGTTATACCGATGGTGATTACAAGGTAGTGACACAAATGGTTTCTACCATTCGTTATAAATCTGTTGATACTGTAAAAGCAGCAGCTGAACAGTGCCAACCAGATTTTATCCTGTGTGTAGGTCAAGCAGGTGGTCGTCCTGATATTACAGTGGAACGCGTTGCTATTAACTGCGACGATTTTCGCATCCCAGATAATGGGGGCAACCAACCGGAAGATGAGCCTGTTGTAGCCGATGGCCCTAGTGCCTATTTTGCGACATTGCCCATAAAAAATATCGTCAATGCGTTACATCAAAACGGTATTCCTGCTAAGGTCTCCAATACAGCGGGAACCTTCGTATGCAACCACTTGATGTATGGTGTATGTCACTATGCCGCGCAAAAGGGCAATATTAAGGCGGGCTTTATGCACATCCCATACTTGCCATCCCAAGTGGTGGATAAACCAAATCAACCAAGCATGGCTGTTGAAACTGTACGTGCCACATTGGAAACCATCGTTCATGTATTAGCTCATGGTGAAAGTTACAAGGCACAAGATATTAACTATACAACACCTCACGAATAAAAATATTACCAATACTAGTGTTTGTTTAATACACATAATTTAAATAAAGCTCGAGTTATATCTAGAAACGATATAACTCGAGATTTTTGTTTGTAATAGATATTATAAATTTTAAATACCCACTATTGACATAGGTTTTTAAATAATATAATATAGGCTTATATTCATATTAAGTTAGTAGGAATAATTGAGGAATATCACAGAAGCTTTCACCATGAAAAGTGGAATAAAGCTAATGGGGATGACCTCTATAAGGAGTATAGAATGAGTGAACACGTAGATGTAAGTAAAATCAAGGATCCTACCATTGCGGCGGCTCGAAAAGAAGTTGAGTTCCAACGCGCTATGAATCCTTGTCCCATCGATTTTTCTGAGTTTCAATCTAGTAACCCTCGTTCTCAAGGGGAGCAGAAGGAGTATGAAGGTAAAGATGCATCGAATTTTAACCGTCGTCAAAAATATTCTGATAGTGAAGAGCCTCAATTCACAACACCTTTTGGCGGTGAACCAGGGCTTTTACCTGTAGAAAAGGACCGTTATCGCCTTGTATGGTCTAAGCATTGTCCTTGGGCTCACCGTATTGCTATCGCCATCGATTTGCTCGGACTAGATAAGGTAATTTCCAAAGGTGTTGTTGATCCATTGCGTCCAGCAGGCGTTATTGCGGACTGGTTCTTTACCCTTGATAAAGATGAAAAAGACCCCGTATTGGGTATTCACTCTTTAGGTGAAGCGTATCGCAAGGGCGACCCTAACTATGATGCACGTTCCACAGTACCAGCTATCGTAGATGTTACGACTGGCGCGGTAGTTAACAACGACTACCATGCGTTGACTACGGAATTGGCATTAGGCTTTAAAGATTTCATTTCCCCTAATGCACCAGATATTTATCCTGAGGAATTGCGTGCTGATATCGATGCATTGAATGTTATCATCTATGCTGACTTCAACTTGGCTGTAAATCTAGCAGCCCTCGTAACGAACCAAAAAGATTACGAATATTACTATAACCGCATTTTTGCTCGCTTAGACTGGCTTGAAGAACGCCTTAGCAAGCAACGTTACTTGATGGGTGATACTATTACGGACCCAGATATTCGTATCTTCCCAACATTGGCACGTTTTGACCTTGTATTCTACCAAAAATACTTGGTGAATAAAAAACGCCTCGTAGACTATCCAAATCTTTGGAACTATGCGAAGGACTTGTACTCCAATCCAGCCTTCGGTGGCACAACAGACTTCGATTCCATGCGTAAACGTTTCTACTATGTAGACCATACGCCATTTGAAGACCTACCACGCCTCGTTCCAAAAGGTCCAGACGACTCCATTTGGTTAGAACCAAATGACCGTGCTGAAAAATTTGGTAAATAAAATAGACAGTAAATTCATATGTTGGATGAGCTGTATTTAGTAAATCTTTTACTATAAAATCTGATATATTACTGACGAATCAATCAATATATTTAATTATAGATAACTGAAAGGACGGCTTCATGGATTCTGTAACACAGACGATTGTGAACTACATAGAACAAACGGATGTGACGAACCGTGAGGACCTCCTGTCAGTGGCTCGTATTGCCTTTCTAGATTATCTGGCATCCTTAGCACCAGCAGAGAACGAACAAGCCGTTCAAGACTTGGCTCGGTTCATAGGGGCTAAGTCATCTATAGGCTCGGATGTTGGTCATGTTATGAACTCCACTGTTTTGAGTGGCAAGGTTATATCAGAGGGCAAAATTGACTTAGCAATAGAAAATGTATCTAAAGCCGATAAAGCTTTGTATTATGGCTTTGCCTCCCATTATTTAGATTCTGATGACGCCCAGGCAAATCTAGCAGGTCATTTCAGTACTGTTTTATACTCTGCTTTACTGGCAGTGCTCGAGCCGACGGATACATGGCACGAATTCTTTCGGGCCTATATCATCGGTGCCGAGTTAGAAGGGATTATTGGTTCCCTTATCAATCCTGCCCATCGGACCCAAGGATGGCATTCTACGGGGACCGTTGGTGTTATTGGGGCGGCGGCCGCTATAGGCGCTTTGCGAGGCCTTCATGGTGAAAGCTTGGCTCAGCTCCTGTCTTTGGCTGCTACTCAATCGGCGGGCATGTTCTTTCAAAGTGGCACAGATGGTAAGCCGCTCCATGCGGGACTGGCGGCACGCAATGGCGTATGGGCTTACGAACTGTTACAACATACATCACTGCGAACAAGTACAAAACCATTTGACCCTGAACGGGGTTGGTTTAAAACTATCGGTAATATTACCGTTACATCAAATGACATTGCTAGCCGTTGGCTAGCACCAGGACAACTCATTGATCCTGGTTTGTGGATGAAAGTTCACCCGTATTGCTCGGCAGCCATTTGTGGCGCTGAAGCAGCAGAAATCGTGGTACATAGACTATATACATCTTCTTCGTATGTGTCTAAACACAACTACCTTTCACCAGATACAGAGGAACAAGATCAATGTAGATTATGTACCACCCCCGATTTCTCCCTTTGGGATGAGATAAATCGAGTGACTGTTCACTTCCCACCTGGTGCTGATGCGGCATTGCGTTATACATCGTCAACAACAGGTCGAGAAGGGCAGTTTTCCATAGAGTACATCGTGTACCAAGTCCTCGCGTATGGGTCGGTACAGGATGAGTTGTTCAAGATAGATGCCATAGACACAGATGTACGAGACTGTATGTCGCGCATAGAGCGTGTCTATGACTTGCCGAAGGTATCTCAAACAGAGCGGATTACGAAAGTAACCGTTACCTTGAAAAATGGAGATACTTTCACAGAAACGGTGAATAATCCTAAAGGATCGCCGAAGAATCCTCTTACTATGGAGGATATACGCATTAAATTAGGTCTCACCTTGGAGGCTGACCAAATAGATAGAGTTATTGAGGCTTTTACCCATACAGATAAGGTAGAGTCATTCCTGCAAACATTGCGAAAAGAAGGAGTTTTACATGTTTAATACAAAGAAATTAACGAAATTATTCGCCATCGGCGCGTTGGCACTAGGCGTGCTTGTCGTAGCTGGTTGCGGTGACGATACATCTAAGGACGCAAAGGTAAATCCTGATGCTAAAGTAATTAACGTAGCTACACGCGGTACAGTTCGCCCCTATTCCTATACAGATGATAATGGCAACCTTACTGGTTTTGACGTAGAATTGTTGAAAGAAATTGAGCGTCGTAATCCAGACCTTCACTTCAACTTCAAGCCAATGGCCGTTGATGCTGCCTTTGTAGCAATGGATGCAGGCCAAGTGGACATGATTGCAAACCAAATGCGTCGCAACCCGACACGTGAAGCAAAATACTACTACACAAATGAGGTTAACAACTACTCTACACGTAAATTAGTAGTTAAAAACGATCGCAACGACATCTCTAAATTGGATGATTTGAAAGGCAAGAAAATCGCCGTTACTACATCCTCTGAGTTCAACGAGTTAGTAAAACAATTCAACGAAACAGCAAATCCTCAAATCGAAGTTATCTATACAGATAAAGCAGGTGCAGAAACATTAAACCTCGTTGCTACAGGCCGTGCTGATGCAGCAGGTGAGTATGAATACGTAATTAACTCTGCTATTAAAGACCGTGGCTTGCCACTTAAAGCCGTAGGTGATGTATTGGCCGTAGTACCAACTTATTTCTTGTCTAAACGTACAGATGACATGAAACAAGTAAACGAAAAAATCGATAAAACTATGAAAGAAATGCGTGCAGATGGTACGTTGAAAAAACTTTCTGAACAATATCTTGGTGGGGATTACACATTCGATCCAACACAAAAATAACGGATAGGCCGCCTTGGCGGCCTTATTCTATTATGTCTAGAAGCGAGGTGTTACTGTGGGCAAGTATTTTGATGTGTCCTACATGATCCAAGCGTTTCCACAGCTCTTGAATTATGTGCACGTAACGGTGCTTATCACCGTTATTTCTGCCATCTTAGGTGTTATTTTGGGCTCTATCATAGCCATCATTCGCCTCAAGAAGGTACCAGTATTAAACCAATTATTTATCGTATTTATCTCCTTTATGCGGGGCACTCCGTTCTTGGTACAGCTCTTCCTTATTTACTTTGGGGTACCAGAAATCATGTCCCACATGGGGCTTAACATGAAAAATGTGCCAGGCCTCGTATTCGTATACGCCGTATTTACATTGCACATTGCAGCTTACAGCGCTGAAATCATGCGCTCCAGTATTGATGCGGTGGCTCCTGGTGAGAAGGAAGCCGCTAAAAGTCTTGGTATGACCGAGTTCCAAAACTATGTGCGCATCATCTTGCCGCAGGCTTTCACCATGAGCATTCCACCGTTGACGAACCTCGTTATCGGCATGTTGAAAGGGACGGCGCTCATTTTTAACGTCGGCGTTGTCGATATGATGCGTAAGGCGGACCTCATGGGCGGCAATAGTCAGCGCTATCTTGAGCTATTCGTCGATGCGGCCATCATTTATGGTATTCTAATTATCATCGTGTCTCTCTTGGGCCGATTGCTTGAAAAACGTTTTACCGTTGCGGGCAAGGAAACGCAACGCATTTTGATCAGTGAGGAGTAGGGGCGTATGGGACATATAATCGATTCAACCTATATTTATGGCACCTTCTTTGCTGTCATTCCTTATGTGAAAGTCACCCTTATGATTACCTTCCTCAGCGTTGGTTTGGGTACAATCCTAGGGTTATTAAGTTGCGTGCTACAACAAAATAAAGTGCCTGTGCTCAGTCAGCTCAGCTACCTATATGTATTATTGTGCCGTAGTATTCCGAACATGGTTCTCTTATACCTCGTGTACTATGGTTTACCAATTCTATTCCTCGCGCTAGAGGATCAAACAGGGGTGCATGTGCCCTTTGAAAAGGTGCCAGCTACCTTTGTAGCCGTTGTAGGTTTAACCTTGCACACAGGAGCCTATTTGAGTGAAATCTTCCGGGCTGCCTTACAATCGGTACCGAAAGGGCAAATGGAAGCGGCTCAGGCCATCGGTATGACTTGGTTCCAAGCGTTCCGTCGCATCGTATTGCCACAGGCTACAGTCTTTGCGTTGCCACTATTTACAAATCAGTTCCTTAACACCATGAAGAGTACGAGTATCGTATTTGTCATCACAGTTATTGAACTATTTGGCGCTGCAAAGTTATATACAGAGGAAAATTCACAATATTTTGAGGCCTACATCGTGGTGGCCGGTCTATTCTGGGTGATGGGGATTGTATTTGAATTTATCTTCCATCGTTTAGAAATCTATGCAAGCAAGTATAAACGAGGTAATGCATTATGATAGATATTAAACAAGTTCACAAATCCTTCGGGAACCGTGAAATTTTAAAGGGCATCGACTTACATGTGCCAACAGGGTCTGTAACGGTTATCCTTGGCCCATCCGGTAGTGGTAAGACGACATTCCTTAGAACGCTTAACTTCCTTGAAAAGGCCGATGCAGGGACAATGCAGTTAAATGATATTTCTGTAGACCTCCATAAAGCGTCTAACAAGGAAATCTTAAACGCACGCCGTAACACATCCATGGTGTTCCAATCTTATAACTTGTTCTCTAATAAGACCGTTATTGAAAATATTATGGAAGGCCTTGTAACGGTTAAGAAGATGAAGAAATCTCAAGCCCGTGAAATCGCACAACGCTTCCTCAAGGAAGTAGGCATGGAAGGCTATGATGATTACTATCCGGTACAACTTTCCGGTGGTCAACAACAACGTATTGGCATCGCTCGTGCCCTTGCGATGGACCCAGAGGTTATCCTCTTTGACGAACCTACATCAGCCCTCGATCCAGAGCTCGTAGGTGAAGTATTAGCTGTTATACGCAAGATTGCGAAAGAGCTCAAGGTTACGATGATTATCGTAACTCACGAAATTGGCTTTGCCAAAGAAGTGGCTGACCAAGTCGTATTTATGGAAGGCGGCGTCATCGTAGAACAAGGGGATCCTAAGGTTGTCCTTGAACATCCAACAGAAGAACGAACACGCAAATTCTTGAGCCGTTACCTTACACTAGATAGCGAACAGCCACTAGATAGTGCAGCTTTATAAATAGTACTGCTCTATAAAAATACTGCTCTATAAATAATGCAGAGCATAATAATGCGTGCTATCCTAGTAATATAGAAATTCATGGCGACCTAATATTTTTAGAATTAGGTCGCTTTAAACGAGGTACATATGAAAGAATTTAGACAATTAACCGTAGATGATGCGGCTGAATATCACGAGGTGTTAATTGCAGGATATGCGGAGAATAAGAACTACCCTATATCCTTCGATGCTATTAACTTTAGCCCAGAAGAATCTCGGGTGTGGATCTTAAAATATCCTGTATTTGGTCTCTACGTAGATGGTTCCTTAGTATGCTCTATTTCATTCCGCATGCCTTGGATTCCCAAAGCTACGCCAGACGTATATCCGCACATTGCACACTTTGTGACAGCCCCTGAACATAAGGGAAAGGGCTATGCTCGTGAAGTTTTAACTGAAGCAGAAAATCTACTGCGCAATGTATATAAAACACCAGCCGTAACACTAGGTACTGCTGCAGAACACCCATGGCTTGCCAAAATGTATGAAGGCTTTGGCTTTAAAGAATATAAACGGAAACAACTACCTGGAAAGGTACATACGACCATATTCTTTAAGAAAACACTGTAATAAGAACTCTAATTTTAAAGTCCTACCATACAAATAGCGACTAGTTAAGATAATCAACTAGTCGCTATTTTATTTTTACATATAGTTACGTTATAATAAATGAAATTGTTTTTGTCTGTGGAGTGTGAATAGTATGTATGAAATCGTAAATGAACCAAATTTAACAATAGCTTTTGATATGGATGTAGAGTTATCTGAATTTGGTGTGTTTGGCGTATATATTAAACGAGGCTATAATATCTGTTCTGGCTATATTGATCCTAGCGATTGGTCCGGAATTCGTAAAGGCTATCAAGAATTAGTCGATTTGTATGAGAAGTGTAAAGGCAAAGCAACCTTTACCCATGTATTAACTGGAGAAGGGGATACCTTAACATTCTCGTTAGATCAAAAGGGTGCATTGGCGATAGATGTTACTATCTGTACTACTTATAATTACAAATGTAATATGACAATTGAAAGTTTAGATCAAACATATTTGCCAAAGTTTATTGAGTTTTTCAAAGAATTTTTGGAACGAGAGCCAAAATAAAAAGAGTCGCATCAAAGGATGCGACTCTTTTTTGTACCCAGTTTCTATTTACAATTATTTTGTAACAACTTTAAGATCTACAGGGATTTTAGCTTCTACAGCTTCGCCTTTGATAACTATTTGAGCTGTATCAATAGCGATTTTACCCATTTGGTCCGGTTGTTGCGCAATTGTTGCAGCCAATGTGCCGTCTTTAACAGCTTTGTCTGCATCAGCAGTACCGTCAAAGCCTACGATGAAGATTGTTTTGCCTGCGGATTTAGCTGCTTGGATAGCGCCTAATGCCATTTCGTCGTTATGAGCGAAGATAGCTTGTACATCAGGGTTAGCTTGCAAAATGTTTGTTGCTACGTTCAAACCTTTTGTGCGGTCGAAGTCAGCACTTTGTTTTGCTACTACTGTTAAGTCTTTGTCAGCTACATTATGGAAACCTTGGCCCCGTTCACGAGTTGCAGAAGCACCAGGGATACCTTCGATTTCAGCAACTTTTGCAGCTTTACCTACTTTATCAGTGATCAGTTGAGCTGCCATTTCGCCGCCTTTTACGTTATCGGAAGCGATGTGAGCTACTACTTTGCCTTTGTCAGCAGAACGGTCAACAGTGATTACAGGAATGTTTTTAGCATTTGCTGCTTCTACGGAAGTAGAGATAGCTGCAGAGTCTACAGGGTTGATGATCAATACAGAAACGCCGCTTTCAAGCAAGTCAGAAATATCGTTTGCTTGTTTTGCAGGATCGTTTTGAGCATCAACGATTTTAACTTTAAGACCAAGCGCTTTAGCTTGAGCCTCAACGCCTTCCTTCATAGTTACGAAGAATGGGTTGTTCAATGTGGAAACAGAGAAGCCGATGGTGCCGGATTTTTTGTCGCCGCCGTTATCAGCGCTTTTACCACAGCCTGATACAAGACCGATAACCATGATAGCCATCGCCAACAGTAACAATAGTTTTTTCATAGGAACCTCCTAGGCTTTCTTGCGATCTGCAAGAACCGCCAATAAAATGACAATACCTTTTACGACTTGTTGATAGAAACTGGAAACGTCGAGAATATTTAACCCGTTGTTGAGGGTACCGATAATTAGGGCACCAATTAATGTGCCAACGATATGACCACGACCACCAGCTAGGCTTGTGCCGCCAAGAACTACCGCCGCGATAGCGTCCAGTTCGTAGCCTGCACCTGCTGTAGGTTGTGCAGAGTTAAGACGAGATGTGATGATTGCACCGGCGATACCACAGAGCATACCCGTTAAGGCATACACGAAGATTTTAACACGGTCAATCTTAATACCAGCAATGTAACTAACCTTTTCACTACCACCTACGGCGTATGTTTTACGACCCAAGGAGGTGCGGCTCAATACGAACCAGAGAATGATGAAAGCTAGGAACATAGTGATAGCTGGAACTGGAAGGCCTGCGATGTCCCCTTGGCCAAAGCCGTGGAATAGAGGATCTTGTGTAAGGCCGGAGATTGGGTTACCGTCTGTGAATACTAGCGTTGCACCACGGTAGATGGTCATGGTTGCCAAGGTAGCAATAAATGGAGCTACGCGGCCATAGGTGATAACGAGACCGTTAATACCGCCCAATACGAGGCCTGCACCTGCGGCTAATACGATAGCCAATACAGGGTCAGTACCAGTTACGATGAGGTTGGCCATCACTGCACTAGAGAGGGCAAGGATGGAACCAACGGATAAGTCGATACCGCCAGTTAAGATGACGAATGTCATACCAAAGGCGATGATTGCATTGATGGATACTTGGCGTAACAAGTTACGCAAGTTAGAAAATTCAAGGAAACTGTCGTTCATGACAGAGATAATTACGAATAATAGGATGAGGCCGATGAGGGGGCCTAATTTTTTTACATATTGTAGAGCTTTGCTGTCCATTATTGTCCTCCTGTGGCTAATGTCATAATCGATTCTGGTGTTGCATCGCTACGGTCCAAGATACCTGCTACGCGACCTTCATGAATGACCATAACGCGGTCGCTCATGCCGAGCACTTCCGGTAACTCAGAGGACACCATGATAATGGACACACCATCGTTCGTTAATTCGTTCATTAAATCGTAAATATCACGCTTGGCGCCGATGTCGATACCGCGCGTAGGTTCGTCCATGATGATAATAGATGGCTTTTTACCGACCCATTTCGCGATAACCACCTTTTGTTGGTTACCACCGGATAGGGATGATGCGGGTTCGTGAATAGATTGTGTTTTAACGCCTAGTTTTTTAGACAATTCGTCAGCAAAGGAATTGAGTTTGCCCTTATCAAGTACATGAGAGGGGCAAATTTCGCCAAGATTAGGCAATGTAATGTTAGAACCGATGGAGAAATCAAGAATCAATCCTTCGCTCTTTCTATTTTCTGTGATGAAAGCAATGCCAGCCTTGATGGCATCTTCTGGTTTTTTACAGTTTAGGACGGAGCCGTTTACTGTTACGGTGCCGCCGTTGTGTTTATCTACACCGAAAATGGCGCGCATAATTTCTGTACGGCCAGCACCCATGAGACCTGCTACGCCGAGGATTTCGCCTTTGCGCAAGGAGAAGGAGATGTCGTTGTCGAAACCTTCTGGTTTGAGGTTATCCACGTTCATAACCACATCGCCCGGTGTTGTAGTGCGAGCAGGGTAGAACTCGTCGATGGAACGGCCTACCATGTGGCGTACCACTTCGTCTACAGAAATCTCAGATGTTGGTTTAGTGATAATTGTGTGACCATCACGCATAACCGTAATTGTGTCACATTCGCTAAATACCTCTTCCATACGATGAGAGATATATACGATAGCAACGCCGCGTGCTTTCATTTTGCGCATCATGTTGAACAATGTCGCCGTTTCACGCTCTGTGAGGGCTGCTGTCGGTTCGTCCATGATGACAACCTTTGCATCTAACATCAAGATACGAAGGATTTCCGTCATTTGTTGGTGACCAACGGAGCAAAGGCCTGCTTCTGTTGTGAGTGGCAATTCGATGCCTAGTTCGCGGCATGTATTTTCTGCCTCAGCGAGCATCGCCTTTTTATCGAGCATGCCAAATTTATTGCGCTTTGGTCTCATTAAATATAGATTTTCTAACAATGTTAGATTTGGCCAAATGTTGAGCTCTTGGTGGATGAAAGCTACACCGTTCAGCTCGGCCTCTCTCGGGTTCGGGAAGGTACGCTCTACGCCGTCGATGGTAATCGTACCAGCGTCTGCTTTGTGAATACCGGTGAGGATATTCATGAGTGTAGATTTGCCGGCGCCGTTTTCGCCCATCAAGGCGTGAACCTCGCCCTCCTTGAGGGTAATACTTACATCGCGCAACACTTGGTTTGTGCCAAATGCCTTCGCAATGCCTGACATAACAATTTCCATAACTACTCCTATATGACTGATGAAAGTATATCTTAATCTATTATTCTACGGACGATCGCTGAAAATACAATCGGCGCGCAAGATAATGTTTGCATACGGAGATGCTTCACCAGTTCGAATGATGCACTTGCATTGTTTTGTGGCTTCTTTGAAAGCTTCATGGCTCGTTTCAATCCATTCGTATTGCTCGGATGAGAAGGTAGACTCTAAGAAGGCGTAAGCCTTAGGATTGTTTTCTTTAATTTCTGTAGCCACATGAATCGCTTCGGCTTTCATATGCTTAGCGATGATGGATACTACTTGCTCAAAGCTAGGTACACCAAAATCTAAGGCTAAGTCGATTTTTTGAACCCCTTCAGGTACTGGCAAGCCACAATCAGAGATACAAATTGTATCTGTGTGGCCAAGATCTGCCAATACCTTAGCGATATGGCTATTTAAAATGCCGTGTCGTTGCATGGTAAACTCCTTTTTCTATTCTAATGAACGAGGTTTTAACGCCTCATTCATTAACTCCCTTTGTTATATAGAGGGCAGATGCATTCGTTACATAAGAATGTATAGCTTGTATTCAATATGTTAATTCTCTGCCAAGAATGCAGCGACCTCGTCCTTTGTTGGCATGCCACCTTGGGCACCTAAGCGTTGGATGGAGAGGGCGGCGGCTGCATTGCCGTAGTGTAGAGCGTCGGCTAAGCTTTCACCATTAACGATAGCCGTTGCAAAGGCACCGTTAAAAGTATCGCCAGCGCCTGTTGTATCTACGGATTCAACCTTGAAGCCCGGTACGATGCGGATTTCACCGTCGTCAGCATAACCTACGCCTTTGCTACCAAGGGTAACGATGATTTTATTTTCGTTCGCCAGCAAGGTTTCCTCTGTAGATTGGTTAGGGTAGAGGGCAGATAACTCATGTTCGTTTGGTGTAATATAGGTTGCTAATTCTAACCATTCAGGGTTGAGGTCAGCCGCTGGAGCCGGATTTAAGAGGACTTTCACATTAGCCTCGTGACAACGACGAACGATGTATTCAATAGTTGGAATAGGAATCTCGTTTTGCACCATTACGAGATCGGCTTTCTCAATAGCGGCCCACGCATTATCTACTACGGATTTATTGACCTTAGCGTTAGCGCCTGCAATCACGATGATACTGTTATCGCCTTCAGCTAATGTAATGTGTGCTGTACCGGTTGTAGTGTTCGGTACCGTAACGATGTAATCTGTATTGATGAAATTTTCTTTTAAATTATCTAAAATCATTTGGCCGTATGCATCCTCACCGATACAGCCGACCATTGTGACCTCTGCACCTAGACGAGCTGCAGCCACCGCTTGGTTTGCACCCTTGCCACCGTGCGCGATGTGCAATTCGTTGCCCATAATTGTTTCGCCCGCAGTAGGGCGTTTATCCGCGAGGACTACAATATCCATGTTGCAACTGCCAATAACAACAATACGATTCATAATAACTCCTTAATAAGCCTCTGCCCTAACTGGGACTAAAAATGACTATCATTTATTTTTATACATAGAATCTTGCACATTTTATACAACGAACTGTATATATAAATATAATTGATAATCTAAGAGGCATTTGCTTTCACATACCTATAAGTGTATATTAATCATTTATTAGTATAGCGTAAATACGTGAGTTTATCTATATAAATATCTATAAAATGTAGGAATAAAAAAGGTATATCCAAAATCTATGTTACATGAGTAAAAATGTACTCTTTAGATCTTGGATATACCTTATTATTAAAGAATTAATATATTATACTATTTATATTTTATCTAACATTTTATCTATACTATCAAAAGATTTCTCTAAAGATAGAATACGACCTTGAATGATGTCATTTTGGCCTTGTACAAGAGCAGATAATATATCTACCTTACCTTGTAAAATATTAGTTGCATTATCGTCAATATTTATTGTATTACTGTAGCTTTTATCTATTTTCATAGTCTATCAGGCCTTTATTGTTAATATAGCTATATATTAGTGAAAGCTTGGTTTGTCATAGTGTGTACCTGGTTCACCTACACCGATGCTTGTGCGGTGGAAAGGCGTTTCATCCGCAGCGTGTAAGATATCAAAGATGGCTTTTACCACTGCTTCGCGTGAAACTTGGGCATCGTTGAATTGAGCCCCTTCAGGGATGAGTTCGTAATCAGTTTTCTCTGGATCATTATAAAGCCATGTGAGGCGCAAGATGGTGTAATTTAAGTTGGATTCGCGTAATACATTGCGTGCTTGGCGCTCACCTTGAACATAGCTAATCGGCAAGTTATCGAAGGTCCATTTTTCAAGTGCTACAGGGAATTCACCAGAAAGTCCAGCCATGGACACACCGATAACACGGCGTATATTTTTGCGGCTCAATGCTTTCACGATGGACGCCATATCACTGCCAGACTCCATAGCACCTACAAATACAACCTCCGCATTTGTTACAGCTTGTTCTAATTTACCTGGATTTTGGAACGAACCTTCAATCACTGTAACGCGTTCATGGTCGATAATCTCTGGAGGTATACGTGTTTTCAACTGACGACCATATAATGTAATGTGCATATCTGTATATGTTAATAGTGTAGCAGTCAACTTTTGAGCTATTTGGCCCGCAGCTCCTAAAATCGTAATATACTTATACATAAAAAAGACCTCCTATGTTCGGGCATAAATATTTAATGAAATTTTAACATACATATATGACAAATACGTGAGAAAAAATTATAAAAATCTTTGTATTATTTTCGTAATTTAATTGATACTTAACATTTCGTTTGTTGTTTTTAGCTGTGCAAATCGATTCCGCCAAATCTTTTCTTTGTAAAAGAATAGGATTGTATCGGCGGATAGATGATCATTATCAAAGGTTGAGATAGCATCTTCGACGATGGTGATATTATAACCATATTCAAAGCCTACTTTCACAGATGTATCAATGCAAAATTCCACTTGCATTCCTACGAATGTTACATCGGTAATATTTTTTCGGTTTAAATATTCCTTTAATTCAGTATCCTTGAAGATGCTATTGTAATATTTATTGAAAATCTTTTCGTTTTCTTGCGGTTTTAATTCGTGATAGACTTGCCAATTATCACTGCCCGTTGCTAATAAGCCTTCATCTTCAGAATGTCTGATATAAATGACTTCTATATTTTGATCTCTAAAATGTTGAATGATTGCTTTTGTATTTGAGATAAAGTTTTTGGCATTGTAAGGGTTTTCCTTAACTAAGCCTTCTTGTATATCGATTACGATTAATGCTTGTGCCATTATGAACCTCCCTGATAAGGTAAATGATGAGTTTATTATAATTATAGCGAAATACTAAATAATATATGGAGATTATAATAATTATACACCAAGATAGAGGAGGTCTTTATTATTGCCTTTAGACTGGTTCGCGACGTAGTCGCGAATTATAAAACTATCCACTATGCGGGTGCGACAACAAAAGTTATACAAAAAGTCACTTTGCTTAAGTAGAATGTAGGTGTTTAAGCCATATTATATGTAAAAGAAAGATGATTTTTCAATAGAGTCAAATATATTTAAGCAGTGGTATAATTGTATATATAAATTTTGCCTTTGTTTTGTGTGTGGTTGGTTATTTTGAAGGGAGCGACTGTATGTCCGATGGTCCGTTTTTAACACCAAGAGAACAGATAGAGCATAGTATATCTAAAGGTATTACTTTTAATAATATTACTGAAGCGGAATCAGAGCAATATTTAGTAGAGAATAATAACTACTTTAGACTTAGATCCTTTAGGAAGAACTTCTTAAAATCCACAAAATCTGGAAAATATGTAAATTTAGATTTTAGCTATTTAATAGATTTAGCATGTATTGATAATAGATTGAGACGAATCATGTTAGAGATGACTATTGGGATTGAGCATTTTTCAAAAGTTCATTTATTATCTATTTTACAGCAGAATAATATTGATCCTTATGATGTAGTTGAGGAATATATGAATCAACTAGAGAAATCTAATTTTGAACAATTACAGCATGACTTATGGAAAAATAGTGGTAGCTTATATTGCGGTAATTTATATGCTAAATATATTGATGATCAAAATAAACGTTGCCCAGTATGGGCTTTTCTAGAAATGATTTCTTTTGGACAGTATTTATATTTCTATAAATATTGTGTAGAACTATTGCAAAATACTGAAATTACTGAACGATTATACTTAATGTATACCGTTAAAAGTTTACGGAATGCATGTGCGCATAATAATTGTATTATTAACGATATAAACTCTACACATAATAAACGTATTAATGCTGATTTGCAACGTGAATGCACTAAATTTATAAAATCACCATCAAGTAGACGTAGACATTTGGGTCATATTTCTACCTATCAAATTTTAACTACGATGTATGCTCATCAGAGAATATGTATTAGTACTGGTGTTCATAATCATATATGTGGTGAATTAGATGAACTTAAGAAACGCTTTTTCCGAGATAATGATTATAGGTTGAATGATAATATAAAAGCTACATTTGATGTGCTTATTAGAGCTATTGACACATGGTTCCACATAAGGTAATATTTAGGTACATAGAAAAACCATTTTTGGTTTCAAGCGGCAGCATCGTTAATTCGGTGTTGCTTTATTTTTTATATGGGCGCCCTCAAGGGTGCTTTTTTTATACCTAAAATAGTACTTGTTTGTAATGGTATAATATTGATATAAAATACGTAAAAATACATACCTTAAAGCCATATATCGGTATTAAACCTCTATGTGGCTTTAGCGGTATTATTGATAATGCAAGGATTGAAACGATGGTTAATATACGAAAATTAGAAAATGAATTGTGGGAAGCTGCAGATGCGCTACGTGCAGGATCTAAACTGACGTCAAATCAATATTGTATGCCTGTATTGGGGCTTATCTTCTTGCGTTATGCGTATAGTCGTTTCAAACTTATTGAGGTTGAAATCTTAAAAGATAGACCTATGCGTAATGGTCGTGTTATGCCTGTAGAAGCTAGTGACTTTAAGGCTAAAAGTGCTCTTTATTTACCACTAGAAGCACAATATGACTATCTCCTTAACTTACCAGAGGACATCAAAGGTGCAGCCTTAACTAGCAAAGATGGTCAAGTCATGACTAGTCTTGGTGAAGTGGTCAATAATGCCATGGCTTTGATTGAAGAACAAAGTTCACAGCTGACAGGGATATTGCCTAAGAATTATACAGATTTTTCTGATGAGCTGTTAGCAGAAATTCTTCGTATCTTTAATAACTCTGCTCTTGATGAAGTAGGTGGAGATATCATTGGCCGAATCTATGAGTATTTCTTAAACAAATTTGCCAAGAACATTGCCTCCGATGATGGTGTGTTCTTTACGCCTAAATCTCTAGTTAAGATGATTGTTAATGTTCTGGAACCGACTCATGGCACGCTATTTGATCCAGCCTGTGGATCTGGTGGTATGTTTATTCAATCTGGTGATTTTGTAAACTCTCACGGATTGAATGCGAACACCACAATGACATTTTATGGACAAGAAAAGGTTGAGTATAATGCACAGCTTTGTTTAATGAATATGGCGGTTCATGGTTTAACTGGTGTTATTAAATCTGGAGATGAAGGAAACAGCTTTTACAATGATGCTCATCAATTAGAAGGTCGCTGTGACTATATTATGGCGAATCCTCCATTTAACGTAGATAAGGTTAAATCTGAATCTACACAGGCTGCGGGACGTTTGCCATTTGGTATGCCTGGCGTTAATAAAAATAAGGAAATCGGTAATGCTAATTATCTTTGGATTTCCTATTTTTATAGCTATTTAAACGATACAGGTCGAGCTGGTTTCGTTATGGCGTCCTCTGCTACGGACAGTCAAGGCAAGGATAAAAATATCCGTGAAAGCCTAGTTAAAACTGGTGCAGTTGATGTAATGGTGAGTGTTGGTAATAACTTCTTCTATACAAAATCTTTACCATGTTCTTTGTGGTTCTTTGATAGAGCAAAGCCAGATGCTATTGAAGATAAGGTACTCTTCATTGATGCCCGTAATTACTATACTGTTGTTGATCGTACATTAAACGAATGGACCGAATGGCAATTAAAAAATTTAAATGCTATTGTTTGGCTCTATCGTGGTGAAGTTGAAAAATATACAGCATTACTTAATGAATATCGCAAGACATTAGGTGAAGATAAAACCTTTTCTCAACATATAGAGGTTCTTTCCGAACAAGTGAAAGCTATTGAGACTGAAGGTAAACAAGCTGTTGCTGATGCGGGTCGAGGCAAAGGAAGAAAGGTTCAGAAAGAATACGATGAAAAGGTAGAAGCTGTTAAAGAAACATTAACCATTGCTCAAGAAGCACAATGGTTATATGAAAAATTTGGCGATGGAGAATATGTAGACGTACCAGGGTTATGTAAAATTGCATATATCACAAATGAAGCCAAAGGTGATAATGACGGTGTGAGCATCGAAGATAAAAGTTGGTCCCTCACACCAGGTGCTTACGTTGGTGTAGCCCCTGTAGAAGATGATGGGGTTAACTTTGAAGAACGTATGGCTGAAATACATGAAGAACTGTTAGCATTACAACAAGAATCTAATGCACTTATGGAAACTATCTCTAAAAATATGAAGGAGATGGGGTTATGAGTTATCAGATTGAAAAGCTAAAGAATATTGCATTAATAAAAACAGGTAAATTAGATTCTAATGCAGCCGTGACCGATGGTGCCTATCCATTTTTTACTTGTGATCCCAATACCCTAAAGATTGATGATTGGGCATATGATACTGAAGCTGTTTTGTTGGCAGGAAATAACGCTAGTGGAAATTATACGGCAAAATATTATAAAGGAAAATTTAATGCGTATCAACGAACATATATTATTGAGAGTGCAAATACTAGTCTATTGACAGTTAGATTTTTAGCTTTTGCTATTACTGAGCAGCTTCGTTTATTAAAGTCAATGTCTTCTGGATCTACAACAAAGTTTTTAACAATTAAGATCTTAAATGGTTTAGATATTCCTTGCCCTGAAATAACTATTCAGAGAAAAATTGCGTCTATTATTGGTAGCTATGATGACCTCATTGGAAACAATCAAAAGCAAATCAAGCTCCTTGAAGAGGCTGCACAGCGTTTATATAAAGAATGGTTTGTAGATTTACGATTTCCTGGGTATGAAAATATAAAAAATGTAGATGGAGTTCCAGAAGGTTGGAAATTGGAATCTGTTGGTAGTGTTATTAAAACAGTACCACGGACAGTACAGATAAAAACGAAAGATTATTTACGGGAAGGGACTATCCCTATTATTGATCAAAGTAGGGAGTTCATTGCAGGATATACAAATCTTGAGGATGCAATCGTATCATCCGAAGCCCCTGTAATCGTATTTGGTGATCATACTCGTATTTTAAAGTATATTCAATTTCCATTTGCTAAAGGTGCAGATGGCACACAGTTAATAATTAGTAATACTGAACTGATGCCAGCGCCATTATTATATTTATCTCTTTTATCAGTTGATTTATCTAACTATCATTATGCAAGACATTTTAAGTACTTGAAGGAAGAAATGATAATAATTCCTTCACAAGAAATAGCGGATACTTTTAATAATATTGTTGAGCCTTTATTTAAAAGAGTACAAGTATTGAGAGATATTAATAGAAATTGTGAACAAGCCCGAGATCGTTTACTTCCTAAGCTTATGAATGGGGAAATAGAGGTGTAAAGGAGGTGTTACTATGAGTCATGATTATTCTGAAGAGAAACTAGTTCAAGATAGTGCTTGTGATGTGCTGCAGAATAGATTGGGGTGGAAGGTTGCGTATGCATATAATTTAGAGCAACTCGGAGTAGATGGCACATTTGGCAGGACTAGTTATAAAGAAGTCTTATTGACCAGAGAAATACGCAAGGGCCTTAAACGACTAAATCCTTGGATTAATGAACAACAAATTATAGAGGCAATTTCTAAATTAACTCGTAGAATGTCAACGGCATCTTTGATACAAATCAACGAAGAGAAATACAATTATCTTCGTGATGGTATCCCTGTAACGGTTAAGCGTCCTGATGGGAGAGCAGAGATTAAAAAGGCTGCTATTATAGACTTTAAAAACGCACAGAATAATGAATTCTTAGCAGTAAAGGAACTCATTGTTCATGGTGATTTGTATAATCGGCGAGCAGATATCGTTGGATTTGTGAATGGGATTCCTTTGCTGTTTATTGAATCGAAACGGCCGGATATTGATGTGCGAAATGCATATGAGGATAACTATAAAGATTATCTAGATACCATTCCACAATTATTTTACTACAATGCCTTTGTAATGCTTTCTAATGGCTTAGAAGCAAAGGTTGGTACAGTTAGTAGTAAATATGAATTCTTTCATGAATGGAAGCGTCTAGATGAGGATGAAAAGGGGAGTGTAGCTTTTGAAACTATGCTTCTTGGTATTTGTAATAAGGAAAATTTTCTTGATTTGTTAGAGAATTTTATTCTCTTTGACCATTCTGATGGTCGCACTGCTAAAATATTAGCTCGTAATCACCAATACTTAGGTGTAAATAAGGCGGTAGAGGCTTATGCAGATAGAAGATTAAGAGATGGTAAACTTGGTGTCTTTTGGCATACACAAGGTTCTGGTAAAAGCTATTCTATGGCTTTTTTTGCACAGAAGATACGTCGCAAGATGGCAGGTTCACCAACCTTTGTAGTGCTTACAGATCGAGAAGAGCTTAATATACAAATCAGTGATATCTTTGAAAATTGTGGCATTCTGGGTAAGGATAGTAAGGCAAAGCAATGTATTGCAACTAGTGGCGAGGATTTAATTGCTAAATTAAAGGGGAATCCTAGCTTTATCTTTACATTGATTCATAAGTTCAATAAATCTGATGTAGAGCCGATTTATCCTGATCATGACATCATTATCATGTCTGATGAGGCTCATCGTAGTCAGTATGGGCTGTATGCAGATAATATGATGAAACTGTTACCGACAGCGGCACGTATTGGCTTTACTGGTACACCGTTACTTTCATATGACAATATTACAGAGCGTACTTTTGGTGGCTATATATCGGTCTATGATTTTAAACGAGCTGTTGAGGATGGTGCTACGGTGCCATTATATTATGAAAATCGTGGTGCTAAGCTAGATGATTTACAAAATCCAGAGATAACTAATGAGATTCTTGATGCTATCGAAGCAGCAGATTTAGATAGTGCACAACAAGAGAAGTTAGAGAAGGAATTTGAAAAATCAATTCATATCCTTACTGCTGAGCCGAGACTTCGCTCTATTGCCAAGGACTTTGTACGACATTATTCCGATGTGTGGACTAGTGGCAAAGCCATGTTTGTGTGCTTAAATAAAGTTACCTGTGTTCGTATGTACGATTATGTACAGGAATATTGGAAAGAAGAAATTAAGCATCTTAAAAAACAAATTAAAGTAGCGACACAACAGGAAGCACAAGAACTAGAACGCAAACTAAAATGGATGGAAGAAACGGACATGGCTGTTGTTATCAGTCAAGAACAAAATGAAATCCAAACATTTAAAGCTTGGGGGCTAGACATTGAAACACATCGACGGAAAATGATAAAACGAGACCTCGATAAAGAGTTTAAAGATTCAGATAACCCATTACGTATTGTGTTTGTATGTGCTATGTGGCTTACAGGCTTTGATGTTAAGTGCTTGTCTTGTTTATATCTAGATAAACCATTAAAAGCACATACATTAATGCAAACAATCGCTCGTGCTAATCGTGTTAATGAAGGTAAGAGTAATGGCCTAATAATTGATTATATTGGTATTGTAGAAGCACTTAAAAAGGCGTTGGCTGAATATACGGCAAATGTCGGTAATCATGATGGTGTAGATCCAACTATCGATAAAGAGAAACTCATTGCTCGTATACTAGAGTTGATTGATATATTAGTAACCTTTTTTAAGCAAAAGAATATATATATAGAAAATTTTTCTGATGCACAAACTAATACTTTTAGTAGATTATCTAATTTAAATGAGGCCGCTAATGCTGTCTGCGATACTGTAGCAGATAAACAAACCTTTACTGCCTGTGCCTCAGAGTTGCATAAGTTGATTAAATATATTGAACGTGATGATATTTCAGTGGATACACGAAGAGTATATGAGACAATTGCAGCAATTCATCGGATGTTAAAGCCTAAAAGACGAGATGTAGATACTACTGACTTGATGGTTACTATAAATGCTATTATTAGTGAACATATAGGGATGAAAGAATCTTTAGGACAAACAGAAGATGCAATCGGTTCAGAGTATATAACCCGTATTGATATAAGTGCTATCAATTTTAATATCTTGCGTAAAGAGTTTATAAGAGTCAAACATAAGAACTTATTATTTAAGGACTTAGGGGATTTTATTGAACAAAGTTTGGATAGACTGGTAGCAACTAATCCTAACCGTAGGGATTACTTTGAGCGCTATAGACAAATTATTGAAGATTATAACTCTGGAAAAGACCGTTCTAATATAGAAAAAACATTTGAAGCATTAATACAGTTAGTAAAAGAGTTAACGGAAGAAGAATCTCGTTATATCCGTGAAGGTTTTACTACTGATGATGAATTGGCTATTTTTGATTTGTTAAAAAGAGACAATCCTAATAAAGCAGATATTAAGAAACTAAAAGGTACTGCTACAGAGATGTATAACAAAATAACAGAAGCCATTTCAAGGATGGATCATTGGACGGATAAGGATGAAACAACAGCAGAAATACAAAATCTAATTCGTGATATTCTTTGGAGAGAACTTCCAGAAAGCTACGATGAACAACAAATAGAAGTTTGTCGTGGAGAAGTCTTTGAGTATGTATATACTAGATTTGGATATATGGCATAGTATTTTCTAGTTTCAATATTTTTGATAGTATATTAAAGTTTTGATAAGAGGCTACTTACGTAGCCTCTTTCTTTTGTATAAATGGAGAATGTAGAAAATTATTTCTTATATGTCTATTTATGAATTAGGTAATCGTAGATTAACATTACGGATAGTCTCTAGGCTTTCACAAATTCTCGAAGAATGATAAAATAAATCCATATATATTTTTATAGAAATGAGGCTATTATGGAACGGATTCAGGATCTTGTGTACACGCATGTGCAGGGTGGCCAGTTTAGATGGGTTACTGTTAGCACATTGATGCTCGCATTGGGCACGATTTTGCATTTGGTGAGCCCTAGTGTGGCTGGGGTAACGCCGAACTGGACGATTGCTACGTACTGCGTAGCTATTTTATTGACTCGTCCTAGTTTGAGTCAAACCTTGGGGATTGGCCTCGTGGCGGCCCTCATCAATGTATTGACGTCTAAGTCAGCGTTCCCTTACGGCAACTTGTTGTCTGAGCCAGGTGGTGCTTTGACGGCGGCTCTAGTAACGCGTGCTATGTTGTCCATGAAGTTCCGTAAAATTGGTGGTTTTGATTTAACGCCTGTCGTGTCTGGCTTCTTAGCAACTGTTGTATCTGGTGGTATCTTTGTTACTATTTTGTGGCAAGTGCTTGGTCTGCCAAATAATGTGTACATGTATGGTATGTGGCCATTGGTACTCATCATAGGTGCCTTGAATGGTGCCATTACGCCAATTTTGTATATTCCGGCACAACGTCTATTTTCTAAACGTGGCATGTTGCCAAATGCGGATCAATTGACATCTGATCATAGTCGCTTGACTATCTTGCCTGAGCGCCAAGCTAAGATCTCTATTGAGCACGTTAATTACTATCATCCAAAGGCGACTACCCCATCCCTTGAAAACATCAATCTCGATGTAAATGAAGGTGATTTCCTCGTTGTTACAGGTCCTGCCGGTTGTGGTAAAAGCACCCTTTGTATGGCGATGGTAGGGGCGGTGCCTAAATTCTATGGTGGACGCTTAGAAGGCATGGTCTTTGTAGATGGTCATGCGACCACACAAATGGAAATTCCAGAATTAGCGAACCATATCGGTGTAGTTCTCGCCGATTACGATACACAGCTCGTAACGATGACGGTTCGTGAAGAAGTAGCCTTTGCCATGGAAAACCGTGGTTACGACCGTGAAACGATTACCTCTCGCTCTCAAGAGGTGTTTGAACAAGTTGGTCTTGTGGGATTAGAAGACCGCAAGATTACAAGTCTATCTGGTGGTCAACGCCAACGTTTGGCTATCGCTTCCGTTTTGGCTACGAACCCAACCGTACTTGTTCTTGATGAACCGACTAGCTCCCTCGATCCAGATGGGACCGCTGAATTATATCGCCTCGTAGGTGACTTGAACCAAAAAGACGGTATCACCGTTGTCGTTATCGACCATGACTTGCATGCTGTATTGCCGTATGCAAACCGCATGGCCCTCATGGTGGATGGCTCTATCGCTTGTGATGACGATGTACCTACTACGCTTCGTTACATGTACGAGCACAACATTCACGTCGATGCATTGCCATCCGTGTTTACTACGTATATGGAACTGGAACAGGCTGGCTTCCACAGTGATGAACCTTGGCTCAGCATCGAGTCTGCTATCAAGGGCTTGCACCAAATTGAAATGGCTCATGCTATTCAAACTGAGGTGCATGGTGAAAGCAACTCTCCAGCTAATCAAAGAAATATAGTAGATAATTTTGCTGATCATTCTAATATAGTAGAAAATAGACAACCAGTTCAACGTGTTGATGATGTACCAGGAAAGGACGGTGGCGCTCATGCTTAAGGTTGAAAACATCCGCTTTGGCTATGTGCCATCCGTAGATATTTTCCGAGACGTGACTTTCACTATCGAAGGGGGCGAATATATCGCCATCGGTGGTCGTAATGGTTGCGGTAAAACGACCATTACTCGTTTGCTCGTAGGCCTCGAAAAGGCTAGCGAAGGCCGCATGTATTATAACGGTAGGGACATTACGTCCATGCCGCCGTCTAAACGGGGGCAATTTATCGGCTATGTATTCCAACAGCCAGATTGTCAAATGTTTAGACCCACTGTAGCCACTGAGGTTGCCTTTGGCCCTGAGTCTTTGGGTCGTACTAAATCCGAAGTGAAACGCATTGTTGATGAAGTATTGAAACGTACAGGTATTGCCCACTTGCGTGAAGCATACCCGCCGACATTGCGTCGTGGTGAAAAGCAACGCGTAGCCATTGCTTCCGCGTTGGCTATGAAGTCTAAAATCCTCATCCTCGATGAGCCAACAAGTGGTCAAGATGGTAAGGAAACAAAAGAGCTACTAGCATTATTGCGTCAGCTCAATGCAGAAGGCATCACGATCCTTCTCATTACTCATGATATGGAAATCATGGCTAGCGAATGTAGCCGTGCTATCATCATGGGCAACCAAACCGTAGCCTTTGACGGCAGTCCAGAAGAATTATTCAAAAAATCTACGGATGAATTGCAAGATTTAGGCCTTACGAAGCCGCCAAGTGTGGAACTTTCACTAGCGGTACCATCCTTGGGCTATTGCAAATCTATGGATGAATTGAAATCTAAGTTAGTGGCTCAGTTGAGCGGAAAATAGGAGGGACATATGGAACGTTTAGTACCGTTAACAAAAATCTTGATGACCCTCGCTGTATCCGTGTGGGCCATCCTGTTGCGCGATTGGGTATCTCTATTGGTATTAGTCGTAGTAGAACTCGGTGTATTGTTTGTAGCGGGTTTGTTGTTTAAACAACATAAAGCCGTATTAGCATTGACTAGCTTTGCCGTATTCCTTGGCCTCGTCCAATTCCTCGGTAGCGGCGATGTGACATCTGCCATCGTATCTGGCTTACGTATGCTCGCTATGACACTTGTGTTCATTGGACTGTTGGCAACTACAAAATTGCAAGATCTTACGGCAGCTCTCGTAACACAATGTAAAATTCCTTATGAATATGCTTTTATGTTCACTGCTGCGCTTCGCTTCGTACCTGATTTCATTGCTGAAAGCCATGCTGTACAAGAGGCGCAAGCGTGTCGTGGTTTGTCTTTAGAAGGTAACTTCATTGAACGAATCAAATCCTATGCGTCCGTTATCCAACCATTGCTGTTAAAATCCTTGGGGCGCTCCGAAACAATGGCCTTGTCCTTAGAACTACGTGGCTTCGGTGGTCCAACACACAGCTTTGCTGCCTCTGTAGGATTGAAAAGAATCGACTATACTGTGATTGGTGCTTTAATTGCTATTACAGTACTTTTATTCTTAGTTGTTTAATCTTTTTATAAATTAAGCAAGCGTTTAATTTTGATCTTATAGAAGTGTATTAGTTCTAATAGTTATAATAAAAAATATGATGAAAGTATATAAGTAAAATAAGAGCTTTTTACTTATATATACTTCAAAATGTATAAACTGAGTGGTAAAAATCGTTGTTTTTACCACTCAGTTTTGTTGTATTGGGGATATAGAAGTAAAATATATAATTTTTACATTTTAAAAAATGCAGAAAAGTCAAATGGTATGTCATACGAACAGTTCATCCTTTTTCTTGCTTATTTGTATTCTTTTTATTATAGTATGTTAAATAGAAATAATATTTTTTTAGGATACCGACTGTTTTGGGGAATACTTATGAGTGAATTAGCAATACGACCAATTACAAAGGATGATATAGCTTCTTGTTTAGCTATTTATAATTACGAGGTTGTGAACGGTGTAGCCACACTTGATCTTGAACCTCGCACGTTGCCAGAATGGCAGGAGTGGTATGAGGCACATCAAACGTCGGAACATTGCATTTTTGTAGGCCTTATGGATAATCTTGTGGTAGGTTATGCATCGCTTTCACCATATAGAACAAAAGATGCTTTCAAAAGTACGGTGGAGCTATCTATTTATATCCATCAAGAGTATCGTGGTAAAGGTTTGGCGTCTAAATTGATGGCTCATATATTAGACCATGCGAAAGAAACGGAAACATTACATACGGTGGTATCTGTCATTACTGCAGGGAATGCGGCAAGTACAGTACTACATGAACGATTTGGGTTTACCTATTGTGGACTAACTCCTCAAGTGGGATTCAAACATGGTAAATATCAGGATACCGAAACATACGCATTATTGGTATAATAATTAGTATAGGAAAACATAGATATTAATACGATATACTAATAATGTATAGATTATAGATAAGGATTCGCCAGGGGTTAGGGCGAATAGGGGTGATTGAATGAACATGAAAGATGAACGGCAGTTCGTTGGATACAGTAAGTATCGCAGCCGTCTCGTGGACGGTCATGTACATACGGAATTGTGTCCACATGGTAGTGGGGACCGAACTGCGATGATGATTGAAAAGGCCATCGAGTTGCGTATAGAAAAGGTATGCCTTACAGAACATGCACCATTGCCAACAGCTTTTGTTGCTGAATACGGTGGTGATAAAAAGGCTTATGATACAGCGTCTTTGAAATTGAATCAAGTTGATGCCTACTTAGAACTAGGACGTCAATTACAACGCGCTTATGGTACACATATCGATATCTCCCTCGGTTTTGAAGTCGATTATATTCCAGGCTTTGAATCAGACATTCAAGAGTTCTTGGATCGCTATGGTCCGTTGACGGATGATAATATTTTATCCGTTCACTTTATGGAAGGTGTTAATAATGCCTTTTTCTGCTTAGACTACAGTCCTGAAGAATTTGAAAAAGGTTTCGGACCGTGGATTGAAAAGCAATATGAGTTGTACTACAAGTATTATTCCACAGTGCGCCAAGCCGTGCGAGCTGACCTCGGTGAATATACACCTAAACGCATAGGTCACTTTGATTTAATCAAGAAATACCAACATCACTTTGGCTTTGAACGTCATTTAGATCGTCGCAATGCGCAGGTGGTGAGCGATATTTTGCATATTATGCGCGTCCAAGGTCGCGAACTAGACTACAACATGAGTGGCTTCTTCAAGCCAGACTGCCGTGAAATGTACCCAAGCCGTTTTATTCAAGGTATGGCGGCTATCATTGGTGTGCCATTTGTACTGGGATCTGATGCACATAGTGTGGCAGATATAGAAAACGTTTGGGGATAGCATCAAATCATTATTATAGTAAATACATGAATTTATAACGGTTCTATTGACAATTCTATAGAACCGTTATATTATAATTTCATACTTTAATAAAGTAAAGCGATAAAATAGAAAAGTATCGATATAGGTAAATTTTTTCTCATAACAAACTGAATAGCTAGATGACTTAAACCGTCATATAACTTAAATGGTTAATACAGATGATATATAGCTTTCAAAAACATGAGAAATAATATAAATGAATTGACAGAAAGGATGTTTACGATGGTACAGCAGCAATTACCTACTGGTTTCCGTGATGATATAGGGATCGTAGCAGAGCGTAAGGATGATGTGAGTCAATATGTGCTCGGTCTTTGTCGAAATCGTCAATACACAAAGATCTCTACGCCTCTCGTAGAGTATAAAGACGTATTCAATGGCTATGCAATGGGACGCGGTCAACATATGTACGAATTCATGGATAGTTCTGAAGCATCCGTCGTAATTCGTCCCGATTTGACTATGCCTATCGGTCGTTTCTTGGCGACTACAAATATTGAATTGCCTCGCACGTTCTACTACTTGGGCGATGTGTTCATGAAACATAAAAAGCACCGCGGCGATGTGAACCAGGTGACGCAAGGTGGTATCGAGATGGTGGGCTATGATGGCATTGAGGCAGAGCAAGAGTGCTTCAAGATCATTAAAGAGGTAAATGAAACGCAGCTATGTGGTAGCTTGTTGCTCGAAATTGGTGATGCTCGATTCTCTCATGCTATCACCGATGCCCTAGGGCTCAGTGATGAGGAAAGAACAGAACTCCTCGAGGCTTTGTTCACTAAATATTTACCTCGTTACAACGAGTTGATTGCTGACTTTAAAAATAGTGCGTTGTTCCCATTCCTCAATGTGTGGCCTCGTTTATTTGGTATGGTTCAAGATATCAAGGATGAGTTGAACCAAATCATCTTGCCTGCAGCGGCGCAGCGCATTTTAGATAATCTCATAGACATGGCAAACCAAGTGGAGCAAACAGGGCAACAGGTTTGCATCGATGTGTCTACAGAACCGCCTCAATCTTATTACACAGGCATTACCTTTAGAGGTTATGTGGACGGCGTGTCTCAATATATCGTCAGTGGTGGTCGTTATGACGGACTGTTATCTAGCTTTGATGGTACACCGATGCCGGCCGTTGGGATGGCTTTCAACATTGACGTTTTGACTGAGATTACCTTGCAAGGTAAAAGCAAAGTTCAAGATAACGATACATTACGCATCGCTCTTACGAAGGGGCGCGTAGAAAAGGATTTTATTCCACTCCTAGAAGCATGTGGCGTTGATTGCGAGCCATTACATAATAAGGCGCGTAAGCTCATTATCTCTTTGGGAGATTTTATGGAGGTCATCCTCGCAAAGGGGCCGGATGTAACGACATATTTGAAAAACGGCGTTGTGGACCTCGGTATCGTCGGCAGTGATGTATTAGATGAACAAGACGATACGAGCTATGAAATGCTTGATTTACAAACGGGTAAATGCCAATTTATTTTGGCGTCCTTAGCAAGCTATGACCCTAAAGAAGGTCGCCGTCAACGAATTGGTACAAAATATCCAACTGTTACAAAACAATACTTTGGAGCTCAAGATGTAGAAATCATCAAAATTGAAGGCTCCGTTGAGTTGGCTCCACTCGTAGGGCTAGCTGATGCTATCGTAGATATTACGGAAACGGGTACAACTTTGCGTGAGAATAATTTAGAAATTTTCGACTGGTTGCAGCCCATATCTACACGCCTCGTAGCCAATCCATTAGCTTTAAAACAAAAGAGAAATACTATTTTTAAACTCATTGATCAGCTTTCAGAAGCAATTAATAAATAAGACGTAGAGTGAATCATATATCCAGCTAGTAAGATCTAGGATTAATAGCAGATAAAACTATTAATATATGGAATGAATAATAGAAAATGAATAATAGGTCTAACTAGTGATACTGATAGCTCAAGTAGGAAGAAGGATGACAGATGAAAATATATAAAGAATCACTAGAGGCGATGCTTGCCATCGTACGAGATTACACACAGCAAACTACAGATATGGAGATTGAGCGTCGCGTGTACGATATCATCGCGGATGTCCGGACTAACGGTGATGCGGCGCTCAAAGCGTATTCTGAAAAATTTGATGGCGTATCCATCGAAGATTTCAAGGTGCCTCAAGAGGAAATCGATGCAGCCTATGAGTCTTTATCTGATGAGTTAAAAGCCGCATTATTAAAGGCAAAGGCTAATATTACGGAGTTCCATAGCCGAGAAATCGAGCAGGGCTTTGTGGACATGGATACACCGGGTATTATCCGCGGTCAAAAGGTCATTCCCTTGGCTCGTGTTGGTCTCTACGTTCCTGGTGGTACAGCTGCGTACCCTTCGACCATTATCATGACTGCATTGCCAGCCAAGATTGCAGGGGTAAAAGAAATCGTTATGGTGACACCTCCTCAAAAGGATGGCATTAATCCTGCCGTATTAGGTGCTGCAAAGCTTGCCGGCGTTGATGCGGTATATCAAGTGGGCGGTGCCCAAGGCGTGGCGGCCCTTGCTTATGGTACGGAAACAATTCCAAAGGTAGATAAAATTGTAGGCCCTGGCAATATTTACGTAGCCACAGCGAAGCGCCAAGTATTCGGCCAAGTCGATATCGACATGATTGCAGGCCCAAGTGAAATCGGTGTTATCGCCGATGATAGTGCTAATCCAGTTCACCTTGCAGCAGATCTCTTATCCCAAGCGGAACATGATCCTCGTGCGCGCGCTATTATGGTCACTACTAGTGAAACGTTAGCAAATGCCGTATCTGATGAAGTAGAACGACAATTAAAATTGTTGCCTCGTGAAAGCATCGCTCGTCCAGCCATTGAAAATAATAGTTATATTGCCGTTATGGACAGCATTGAAGACATGTTTACGGTGATGAACGAAGTGGCGCCAGAGCATTTGGAAATCCAATTGCCAGACCCAATGAACTACATGAGCCTCGTTCAAAATGCGGGCTCTGTATTCCTCGGTGCTTATGCATCTGAACCGTTGGGCGATTACTTGGGTGGTACGAACCACGTATTGCCTACTAGCGGTACAGCGCGATTCTCGTCTCCGTTAGGCGTATATGATTTCGTGAAACGTACGTCTTTCACACAATTTACAAAAGAACGTTTAGAAGAAGTGGCAAAACACATTACTACGTTGGCTCGTACGGAAGGGCTCGAAGCGCATGCTCGCGCCATTGAAGTACGATTTGAAAAATAGTTTATAAAAAATATTAGAAAATAGATTTGGTATATATTTGGCATCTATATTTATATAAATATTTAAAATATAGAGTGGAAATATAGATTACAGAAATAGATTTGGAGTATAGAGGTCGTTATGATACGCACAGGCACGGTGCAACGCACCACTCAAGAAACAGATATTACAGTAGAAATTACCCTTGATGGGGCGCAAACGAGCTCCATCTCGACCGGAATTGGCTTCTTTGACCATATGTTGACGCTCTTAGCGAAGCACGGCCGTTTTGGCCTTGTGGTAGAGGCAAAGGGCGATACATATGTGGATGCTCATCATACGGTTGAGGACGTTGGACTTGCCTTAGGGCAGGCCTTGGTGAAAGCCCTTGGCGATAAAGCTGGCATTGAGCGCTATGGCGATGCGTGGGTTCCTATGGATGAAGCATTGACGCAAGTTGTAATCGATTTGAGCGGTCGCCCATACCTCGTATTCCAAGGTGAATGGAGCACGCCGATTTTAGGTGGCAACTTTGAAACAGAGCTGGTGGAGGACTTTTTCCAAGCTCTTGCTATGAGCGCAGCTATGAACTTACATGTGCGCAATTTATATGGTCGCAATACACATCACATTATTGAAAGCATGTTTAAGGCAACGGGCCGTGCATTGCGCAAAGCAGTTGCTATTAATCCGGATATCCAAGGGGTTAACTCTACAAAGGGCGTTATTTAATAAAGGAGAATGCATGATTTTTCCAGCTATAGATTTACAAGATGGGCGCAGTGTTCGCTTGTATAAAGGCGATTTCGCACAGGAAACGGTCATCAATCCTGATCCAGTAGATCAAGCGAAACAATATGAGGCAGCTAAAGTGGGAGCCTTGCACCTCGTTGATTTAGATGGTGCCAAGGCGGGCATGCCTGTAAATGTAGACATTGTAAAAGCAGTGCGTGCAGCTTTCACAGGCATCCTTGAAATTGGAGGCGGCATCCGAGATAAAGAGGCCGTTGACCTCTATTTGAGTTTGGGCGTAGATCGGGTTATCTTAGGATCTGTAGCACTTAAAAATCCAGCGCTTACAAAAGAGGTGATCACTGAATACGGTGCGGAGCGCATCGTTATCGGTGTAGATGGAAAACATGGCAAGGTTGCTGCTGAAGGGTGGCTCGACCAATCCGATGTTCCTATGAGTGATTTAATCGGTGCCATGGTTGAAGGTGGCGCAAAGTATTTTATCGTTACCGATGTAGACAGGGATGGTACGATGCAGGGCGCCAATGAAGAGTTACTTGGAAATTTGCAAAAAGAATTTCCTACAGCACGCATCGTTGCTTCTGGGGGCGTTCGTAATCTAGGGGATATTAAATCGCTAGAACAAAAAGGCGTTATGGATAGTATTGTTGGTAAGGCTCTGTACGAGGGCACGATTACGTTAGAGGAAATCGCCGAGTACAATCAGCAGAAATAATAGAAATAAATGTGATGCTCTCAAATTAATTATTGGCTGTAACCAATGGAATATTGTGCATAATCAATAAATATATTGTGTATAGTCAATGAAATATGTTGAGTATAACGGTTGAAATGTATTGGGCGTAACCGCTGAATTATATTGAGTGACACTCGATGGAAAGGAGATTTATGTTAGCGAAACGGATTATTCCCTGCCTAGATGTAGATGATGGGCGCGTAAAAAAAGGGGTTAACTTTGTTAATCTCGTAGATGTAGGCAGTCCCGTAGATATTGCGGCATCCTATGAACAGCAACAGGCAGATGAGCTGGTATTCTTAGATATTACGGCCACTGTTGATGCACGGACTACTATGCGCGATGTGGTACAAGAAATCTCCACACAAGTATTTATGCCACTCACCGTGGGTGGTGGTATCAAGAGTATTGATGATATGACGGCTTTGCTGAAAGCTGGTGCGGACAAGGTATCTTTGAACTCTGCGGCGCTTGCTAACCCTGAGCTCATTACAGAAGGGGCTCAAAAGTTTGGCAATCAATGTATGGTGGTAGCCATTGATGTGAAAACAGATGAAGAAACTGGCGAATGGTATGCCTATACTCACGGCGGTCGTAAGCGTACAGAATGGAAAGCTTTAGATTGGGCAAAAGAGGCCGTAGCTCGTGGAGCAGGGGAATTGCTAGTAACGAGTATGGATAAAGATGGTACAAAATCCGGTTTTGATATTGAACTATATAAGGCCATAGAGTCTGTCGTAAATGTACCTATCATAGCATCTGGAGGTGCGGGTAAGGTTGAGGATTTTGTAAATCTCTTTAAGCAAACCGGTGTTACCGGTGCACTGGCAGCATCTATATTCCACTTTGGAGAAATCAAAATTCCTGATCTTAAAGCTGAATTACGAGCTCACGGAATTACAGTACGCTAAAATAGATTTAAAAAATTACTATCTCTCGTAAACTCTTTGCTAGTCTATATGTTCAGAGTTAGTTAAATAGTTTGTTCATAGATAAACAGAAAATAGAAATAGTAATAGATAGAGATACAAGCTGATATAGGATAACAGATTATTGATTACTTAAAAAAAAGGATAGAATATGAAACCGGATTTTGAAAAAGGAAATGGCTTGTTGCCAACGGTTGTGCAGGATGCGGAGACTAAGGACGTCCTCATGGTGGCGTGGATGAACGAAGAAAGCTTTCACAAGACACTAGAAACAAGGGAAACGTGGTTTTGGTCTCGATCTCGTCAAGAACTATGGCATAAGGGTGGCACCAGCGGTAATGTGCAACATGTGGTGAGTATGGCCCTCGATTGTGATGGAGACACCTTGCTCATTCAAGTTAAGCCTGAAGGGCCTGCCTGTCACACTGGGCGTACAAGCTGTTTCTTTAATGAAGTAGAACGGAGTTAAACATGGCACAGCAAACACTGAACGAATTATACGAAATTATTAAAAATCGCAAGGCACAGCCAAAGGAAGGGTCTTATACGAATTATTTATTCGACAAAGGACTTGATAAAATCTTGAAAAAAGTTGGTGAAGAGGCTACAGAGGTAGTAATCGCCGCAAAAAATGATGACCCTCAAGAACTGATTTACGAGACGGCAGATGTATTATATCACTTGCTCGTGTTATTAGTGGAGAAAAATATTCCTTACGAAGCCATTGAAGCTGAACTAGCGAGCCGCGAAGGGGTCGTTAGCAAGACTACGGATCGCCCAGAAATTACAAATTTATAATGTATATCCTATTATGAGCTCAGACATATGAGCTCTGGTGGAGTTCATATGTGTTTTTTATGTGTTATATGAGTTATATGCGTTATATGCGTTAAGGAATAGATAGAAAGGATAGCCTATGAAAGAGATAATTCGCACATTGAAGCCTTATATACCTGAGGAGCCGGCTGAAGCGGTGAAAGAGCGCCTTGGTATCGACAGATTGGTGCGCTTGTCGGCGAATGAAAATCCATACGGCACATCGCCATTGGTACGGGAGGCTATCCTTAGTTATGTAACACATAATGATGCCAACTACTATCCGGATGGTAATGCTACCGATTTGCGCATGAAATTAGCGAATTACTGGCAGGTGCAACCTGAGCAACTCGTCATCGGCGTAGGTCTAGATGAGGTGATCGCCATGGTCAATAAAACATTGATTACCGCTGGTGACTCTATCGTAGTAAGCGTGCCAGCCTTTTCGGAATATGCCTTGAATGGTTTCGTGGAAGGTGCTGAGATTCGCGAGGTGCCAGCTGATTTTGAAACGGGGCAGTATGACTTTTCTGCTCTCGTGAATGCTGTAGATGAAACGACACGCCTCGTGTGGATCTGTAATCCTAATAACCCAACGGGTACCTATGAGTCTGTTGAAGATATCCGCAAATTTGTAGCAGCTGTACCAAAGGATACCTTGGTCATCATAGATGAGGCGTATATCGATTTTGTCACTTCCGTAGCAGTTCCTACGGCACGTGCGCTCTTGGATGAGTTCCCTAATGTGGCTATCATGCGTACCTTCTCGAAGGCCTATGGCCTTGCCAACTACCGTGTAGGCTACATGATGACACCTTTAGAATTGGCAAATTATATGCAAACCATTCGCTTGCCGTACAATCTGAATACCTTATCTCAAGTGGCTGCAGAAGCTGCTTTCGATGATCAAGAATTCTTGGCGAGAACGGTCTCTCAAAATGCAGAGGAACGGACAAAATGGGAAAGCCTCTTTGATGAACTAGGTATTCACTACTATAAAAGCGAAGCAAATTTTATTTTCTTTGCATCGCCTGATGCGGAAGGCCTTGCAGATGCTTGGCTTAAATCAGGTTACCAAGTGCGCCGAGGTCAACGAGAAGGATGGTTACGCCTTACAATTCCAATGCCTCAAGATGGGGATGTTATGCGCAAGATATTAAGAGATTTCATGAATTAATTTGTACAGAATAATGTATAATTTGTAATACGTTTTATTTTATCTTATCGTGTTTTACCCTATAGAATGGAGTTTATTATGATTGCCATTATAGATTATGATGCAGGGAATACCTTCAATGTCCAGAAAGCCTTAGCTTACATCGGTCTTGAGGCAGTGCTAACGGCAGATCCTGAGACAATACTAAATGCTGATGGCGTTCTCTTGCCAGGTGTAGGCGCATATGCGCCAGCGATGGCAGTTCTAAAAGAGCATGGTTTAGTTGATGTCATTCATGAGGTAGTAAAGCGTGAAATTCCTTTATTAGGTATTTGTTTAGGAATGCAACTTTTATTTGAAGAATCTGAAGAATACGGCCCAACTCCTGGTTTAGGACTTATTCCAGGTAAGGTAAAAGAAATCCCTCGCGATCTAGGTCTTAGCGTGCCTCATATGGGTTGGAATAAAAATGTAGTACACCAGCCTCATAGTGCTTTTAGAAATGTAGATGATCAATATACATATTTCGTTCATTCCTATTATGTGGATACAGATCCTGAATATATTACATCTACTGCAAATTATGGTATCGATGTACCTGGAATTGTAGAACGAGGTAGAGTATATGGAATGCAATTCCATCCTGAAAAAAGTGGTGTCGTAGGTCTAAATTTGTTGCGTACATTTGGGACTATTACAAAAACTTATAGAGCAGCAGGAGAATAGGGATATAGCTATCTTTCATTACAGATAGGAATAAGTCATTCAGTAACCAATATATCTAGGATAATAACGGCATCTCATAGGTGGAGAATGCCGTTATTATGCTTTATAGTTATACTTAACTTTCAAAATGAGAAATTAATAATTGACACCTTGTTGATTAGTTATACAATAATGTTGTAAGTACTAACATTTTAGGAAGCCATTGTGGCATGGATACGATACATAAGTTTTATCAGTAATATTCATATACTCCATGTCACGTGATTATTGGAGGTGTTTATATGGTTATGAATGGTATTTACTTAGTTATTGCCTCCGCGTGTATTCTAATTTTAGCGTACCGCTTTTACGGGGCTTTTATAGCGGCTAAGGTACTGACATTGGATCAATATCGTCCAACGCCTGCTATGGTTCACAATGATGGTCACGATTACGTGCCAACCAACAAATGGGTAACCTTTGGTCATCACTTTGCAGCAATTGCTGGTGCAGGTCCACTGGTAGGTCCTGTTATCGCAGCACAGTTTGGTTATTTGCCTGGCGCATTATGGATCCTAATTGGTTCTGTATTAGCCGGTGCTGTGCATGATATGGTTATCTTGTTTGCTTCCGTTCGTTACGATGGTAAATCGATTGCGGATATTGCTCGAGAAGAAATCAGTAAACTTGCTGGTTTTGGTGCTATGCTCGCTACCTTATTCCTATTGATCATTACCCTTGCTGGTATGGCTGTAGTAGTAGCTAATGCATTGCATAACTCTCCTTGGGGATTCTTCTCCGTATTTGCTACCATTCCAATCGCTATTTTTATTGGTATTTATTTGAAATGGTTGCGTCCTGGTAAAATCCAAGAGGCGACTATTATTGGTGTAGCTTTAATCTTCGCAGCTATCATCTACGGCCCAAATATAGCGGCTAGCGAGTATGCATCTTGGTTCACATACGACTTGCAAACCATTGAAATTATGCTTGCTGTGTATGGTTTCTTTGCAGCTGCATTACCAGTATGGTTGTTACTTGCACCTCGTGACTATTTGTCTACATATCTTAAAATCGGTACAATCGGCGCATTGGCACTTGGTATTATCATCGTAATGCCTGAAATTCAGATGCCGGCTATTACTCCTTATATCTATGGCGGCGGCCCTGTATTGAAAGGTTCCGTATTCCCTTACATCTTCATTACTATCGCATGTGGTGCGTTATCTGGCTTCCATACTGTTATTGCTACAGGTACAACACCTAAAATGCTTACTAATGAAAAAGAAATTTTACCTATCGGTTATGGTGCAATGTTAACAGAAGGCTTCATCGCTATGATGGCGTTGATTGCTGCTACTGCATTGCATCCAGATGATTACTTTGCGATTAACTCCACAGTTGAGTCTTTTAAAGCTTTAGGCCTTCAAGTTCATGAATTGCCAGCATTGTCTGCAATGGTTGGTGAAGACTTGATGCACCGTCCTGGTGGTGCTGTATCCCTTGCAGTAGGTATGGCTCATATCTTCTCCAGATTGCCTAATATGGATCACTTGATGGGTTACTGGTATCACTTCTGTATCATGTTTGAAGCATTGTTCATCATGACATTAATCGATGCTGGTACTCGTGTAGGTCGTTACTTACTTCAAGAATTATTAGGTCATTTCCACCCTAAATTCAACGACCAACATTGGGCTCCTGGCGTTTATGGTTGTGCCGCTTTAATTTGTATCTTGTGGGGCTACCTAGTTCTACAAGGTAATATCGGTATTATCTGGCCTCTATTCGGTGTATCGAACCAATTATTAGGTACCATGACATTGGCCGTAGGTACTACAGTTATCATGAGACTTGGACGCAAACGCTATGCATGGGTAACAGGTATCCCTTGTATCTTAATGGCTATCGTGGCTATCGCTGCAGACTATGAAAATGTATTCTACAGCTATATTCCTGCTGGCAAATGGATTCTAGTAGCATTTAGTGCTGCTATGTTCCTCATGATTCTTATCGTATTGGTAGAAGCGATTCGCAGCTGGATTCGCTTAGCTAATATTCCTCAAGATTATCGGACACAAGCTGAAATCGAAGCTGAAAGCCTTGTAAAATACGGTAAAGAAGTAAAAGCATAAGATTGATTATTGCAATATATAAAGTGCACTCACATTTGTGAGTGCACTTTTAATCTATAAATTTGCTGTTTTCTTATAAAATAGTTAGGTAATGGCGTCTTGCATGCAGAGTTTTCTGTGAGCAAGGTGCTTTTTGTATGGAAAAGAGTTTCTTATGGTCAATATGATTGATACAGTTAACACCGCATGGGTATTGTTATTTGAACATGTTATAATAGGGCTATGAAACATTATATACGTTCTTATTGGACAAAATATAAACAATTGTATAAGAAAGGCCTAAAAGGCATTGCTGCCTTTCTTGCCATTGGAGTGATTATAGTCTTTGTACTAGCAACCATTGCTAGTCGTGGAATGGGCGTTATTTTTAATGAGGTTATGGCTCGGCAGACGATGATGCGTGGTACGGTTACTGTTGAAAGTTTATCTGCCACACCGTGGGGAACTTTGACTTTTACCGGGCTGATTTGGAAAGACCCAGAAGGGCATGAGTTGCTCAATGCACCGAGCGGGAAGGTCCGCGTTAATATGTGGGATGTGGTCACACGTAATTTTAAGTCCTCTGCTATCGAGGGCATTGAATTAGATGATGCGATTGTAGTCGTTGATTTAGACGATAATAATCGGTTAGATTTCGCGCCCATATCTCCAGATGTACATAAACCAATTAACGAGATAGAGCCCCGTCCCAAAGTACCTAGAAAGACTACACAAGAACGGCAAGAGGAACTAGGTAAGAAAGTACGTAACTTCAATTGGGCGGGCCAACATTTAGATTTGAAGATTAGGCTTAGAAACAGTCAGTTAGAGGTCTTTAACAGAAATCGCCATTATGTGATAAAGGATGTAAACGCTAGAATTGACCTTGATAGTAAGAGAGCCATTCGCATCGATATGGAGACGGGCAAATTCGGTGGTACCGCTATAGGGGATGGTCTCGTATTAAAAGGTCGTGTAGACTTAAAGGATGTTTTAAAGCATCGCATGCCTCAACTGGATCTACAATTTGATGTGAAAGGGGTGGATCCATCATCACTAGGCTTTGGTGAGAATATTCATGATGCCATGACCTTGCTTACAAAGGTAACAGGTGATTTTAACCGTCCCTTTGCTAAAGGTCGGGTAACGATGCCGATTTTGCGCATCCCTGCACTTACCTTTGAGAATGTAGTAGGAGATGTGACGTATCAAGATGGTATTTTGAATTTTGAAAACGTTAGTGCTAATGTATACAGCGGTAAATTGGAGGCTAAAGGTGTATATAATTTGGACACTCGAGCCTATACGATTACTGGTGTAGCAAAAGATCTAGATAGTAGTGTGGCCCTTAAAGCGCCTGAGTTCCTTGTGCCCGTATCGGCAAATTTGAACTTTAAAAGTGAAGGCCAACCTCGAGACATGGAGGTATGGGGAAACTTCTGGTCTGGTGAAGGGCACTATATGCTGATTCCGATTCAAAGCATTACGGGAAACTTTCACAATAAAGGGCGACATTTATCCTTTAGCGATGTGAAAGTAAATACGAAAATCACTACTATCACTACGGATGCTCTGCGTATCGATGATGGACAGCTCACGATGGGGCCGCTTAATATTACGTCCCATGGAGGCAGCAATTTTATTCTGTATGATGAGTCATTTGATGAAATTGATGAAAATATGACTCGCATTAAAGACGATATGAAACAAGCTAAAGAGAATAGTAAAAGTGCTTCTGAATCAGCTAAGGGTATCGATACGTCTGGGCTCACACCGCCGGATATGAAAGAATCGATAAAAGACCTGAAGCAGAGTATGGACTCGGCAAAAGATAGTTTAGATAATCTGTCAAAAGGCATCAAGCAATGAAAGACATTTAGTAATAAAATACATTGAGAAGTAAAAAGCAACAAGAAATAATAACGTATCAAAAATAATAAAGTATCAAAGATAACAAAAAGATGGCAATTCATCATCGTGATGAGTTGCCATCTTTTTGTTATAAGGTACTAACTTGTATTTACCTATACGAAAGATTTTATTATCTGTCTAATCCGTTAGAACGTTGGTATTCAGTATCTTCTGTGTCTTTGGTATTCGTTTTTGTATTAGTTCGTTTTACCTTAATAAGAGGTTTCTTTTCTTTGGTTTCCTCTTCTTCGTATGGAATTACTTTATCCCCTTGATCCGGCAAAAATGTTTCGATACCGTTTCGTTTGCCTTTTTGCGTGTTTGAATCAGTGGCCAATTGACTTTGTTGTGGAACGATGTATATTTCGTCTTTATTGATAGTTACATCATTTAACAAGAGTTTGAATGCGTTCGGATTTACATACAGAATTCCGTCTACCATACGTGCTGCAGGTAGCAAAGATTCGGATGTATCGAGGTTGATAATTTGCAATTTACCCTTGCGCACGACTTGTTTAGAGTCCGGTTGTACCGCTAATGTAGCAATGTTCATGTCGATTAATGCTGTTTTAGTAGGTGCATCCCAAGATACTTTGTAACCTAATGCTTCTGATACTTGACGTAAAGCTACGAGTGGCTGACCGTCAACATAGATGACATTTGGCTTTTTATCAATTGGCTCCAATAATAGGCCATCTACATTGATGTAATGCTGTGTTGTCACAGATGCAGGTCTCTTTAAACTCTGCGTCGGTGCAGATGTATCCATACCGACAGCTGCCTGTGCAGGCTGTACCACTCCGCTTGTAAAAGCTAGCACTCCTAAGGCTATACCGGATAAAATAAGTTGTTTTAATTTCATGGTAACCTCCATTGTGTATAAAACGTCACGATAAATCATAATTGGTAATATAACATGGATATATGAATATTATATTATGAATTTTAATTTTACAAAACTAATAAAGAAGAAGGAATGATTTTATCGATTTGCTATAGAAAAACGAAGTCAAATAGAAATTTTAAGAAAAGAAAGGTACTCTGTTCATAAAATTGCTAGTTTAATTGGTGTCTACCATTCTACTGTAGCAAGAGAATTAAATCGCGTTAAAGACGAATACTCTACGATTAAAGCACAACAGGTAGCAACTAGTAAGTCTGCTAATAAAGGAAGACTAATAAACTTAATACCTCAATTAGCGGCTTTAATTAAATCCAGATTATAACAAACTTAGTCTCCAGAAGCACTAATGCTGATTAATAATTGACCTAGGAAATGCCTTAAGTTTAAAACACCAGATTAGAAAATTGATTTAATTTTGTCGCATTACTTATTACAATTTAAGACAAGATTAAATGATTTATTAATGGTGGAATCCGGTTTAGATATTTTTATAACTCTACGTTTAGAAAGATAGTATAATTAAAAAAGGGGCTGTAAGCAAATTCTTTAAAAGCAGCATTTTGTTTATGGTCATTTTTATACGTTCATTTGAGGTGTGAAAAGATATTTAGTAATGTTGATTTGTAGCTTTTATATAATCTATATTGAGAAAGTACGTTGCAAAATCTGCCGGCTCTTTTGTAGTTGGTATAGTCGGTACGAAAGCTAGAAACTACGCTAAAGATGAAATTAAATTTAATTTAAAGAAGGATGTAGATAAGTAATGTCTCGGGATTTTATTATAATATTAGGTGTTATATTCCTTATATATAAACTTATTACTTATAAAGGTAAGCTTACTTTAGCCAGAATTATTACATATTTAGGCCTTGCAATTGGGGGAGGAATAGCATTACTTCATGAATCTGTCCCAGTATTTATATTATTTTTTCTGACAATAGTTTGTATGGGGATTTCTTTGGTTGGAATGTACTTTATGCTTAAAAATGATGAGTTTGAAAGTGATAAAGTAGAAAAATATCAGTCTAATTTTAAAGCTGGCGTATATGTTTGGTTATTTCTAGTAGCTTTATACATATATTTATATATTTTGACCTATTATTAGATATTCTGACCGTACATATAGCAGGATCTATTGATTAACGTATAATGCTAATATAAGGTATATGAATCTAAAAAAGGACGCTATAGTCTAATCTTCAGTGAGCGGTATTACTGAATGGGTTGGAACCATAGTGTCCTTTTAGTTTTTATGGATTTGATGTTTGAGAGCATGTTATTAGATGCATTAGTTGCTACTAACAGTTTAACTAGACCTGAGGGAGGACTTTTTTAGCACTACGTATGATATAATTTATTTATATTGAATGATTTCGCAGAATTTATATTTTATAGAAAGAGGTTCCTTATGGCATCCGGCAGATCTGAAAAAGAGTTACAAGGGGTAACGATGTTAGGTCACAAGACCGATTATCCTACTGATTATGCGCCACAGGTGTTAGAGGCGTTTGATAACAAGCATCCTGACAATGATTACTTCGTTAAGTTTAATTGCCCTGAGTTTACAAGCTTGTGTCCTATGACTGGTCAACCAGACTTTGCCACAATCTATATTTCTTATGTGCCAGATAAGAAAATGGTAGAGTCCAAGTCTTTGAAGTTATATCTGTTTAGTTTCCGCAATCACGGGGACTTTCACGAGGATTGCATCAACATCATCATGAAAGATCTTGTGAAGTTGATGGATCCTAAATATATCGAGGTGTGGGGCAAGTTTACGCCGCGCGGCGGTTTGTCCATCGATCCATACGCAAATTACGGCAAGCCTGGTACAGAGTGGGAAAAGACTGCAAAAGAGCGCCTTCATTTTCACGACATGCAGCCAGAGCGCGTAGCATATCGTTAATATGGCATACGAATATTTAACAATGGTCACATCCTTTATTACTTGTTTTATGATTGGTGTAACCTTGTCTTTACAACCTGCATCGATAATCGTAGGGACTCACACTTATTTAAGAGAACAAAGTAAATGGACTCGCTGGAACGGATATATCATGTTTGTGTTGCTCCTATTTGTGCTAGATGTGCTCGTAACAAACGGTATATATATTGCGTTTCACGATGTGTATGGTAATCTCTTTAACATTGGTTATCTTGATCTCAATCTGATGGACATGTTTTTTAGTGAAAGCTTTCAAATAGGCGTTATTCTAGTCTTTTCGCTTGTGTTGTTTCAAGTATTAGGGCTAGTTGATTTAGCCCATGGAGAACGGGATTTATCCTTTTATTATGACCAAGTAGATGCAGGTAAACAAAAGCCTTCGTGGATGGAGCAGTACATGGAGAGTCAAAGAGGCTCTCTTGGAGCGAGCTTGGTGGGCTTGTTCTATATGCTGAGAATGACGATAAAAACAATGTGGTCTTATATCGTGTGCCTAGTGTGGTTTAAAATCCTAGCCATACTTGTAAATGTGCTAGTGTCTCCGAGTATTAACCGAATTATGCATGTTGATAATGAAATGACTACCCTAATCATTTTCGACCCATACATTATCACCTATGCAGTTGCTGGTTTCTTATGGGGCCATGTAGCATTACATCATGATGTAACTAAAGTATCGCGCTTAGTTAGTAGCATGGCTATATCTCTTATCCCTCGTCTTACAGTTTTGGTAGGGGCAATTTCCTTTATTGGATTGGCCTTCATCATTATAATGGTACCCATTACATGGGAGGGGGTACTTGACGCACTTACAAAAAAATAGATAAAGCTAGTTATTTCCTGTATTTTTAGGGTTTTAAAAGTCGTTCTCATTCTCTTGACAATGAAATGATTCAAATGTTAGAGTATGGTTGTATTAATTGGAATACATAAACGGTTATACCCCGTGTATGGTGAATAACAAGGTGAAATATAATATCGTCCTTGGGATGTTCCTAAGGGCGATTTTTATCATCTATCGCTAGAGGGAGAATTAGATGAGTATAGTAACAAACCAAACAACTGAACTTATTGGTAAAACACCGATATATCAATTGCCAAATACCAATATTTATGTAAAACTTGAAAAATATAATGTAGGCGGTTCTGTAAAAGACCGTGCCGTACTCGGTATGTTACAGGCTGCAAAAGAGCAAGGTCGTATCCATGAGAATAGTATCATCGTAGAAGCCACAAGTGGTAATACGGGGATCGCTCTTGCTATGGTAGGTGCTATTCTACATATTAAAACAGTGATTATCATGCCTGAAAGTATGAGTAAAGAACGCCGTGAGCTTATTAAGGCGTATGGGGCGCAGCTCATCTTAACTCCAAAAGAAACAGGTATGAAGGGGGCTCTTGAGCGGGCAAATGAAATTTTAGCGAAGTATCCAAATGCTTTCACCTTGGGCCAATTCGTAAATCCTGCAAATCCAGATATGCATTACCGCACGACGGGTAATGAAATTGTAGAACAAGTGCCAAATGTCGATGTATTTATAGCGGGTATTGGTACAGGTGGTACTTTCACAGGCGTTACAAGACGATTGAAAGAACATAATCCTAATCTAAAAGCCATTGCTGTAGAGCCAGCGGGATCTCCTGCTATTACCGAAGGTAAGGGCGGCCCTCACAAAATACAAGGTATTGGGGCTGGTTTCATTCCTGAAAACTTTGACCAAAGCTTGATGGACGGCGTGCAAACTGTAAGTGATGAAGAAGCTTTTAGCGAGGTGCAAACCTTTATGCGTGAAAGTGGTATCTCTATTGGTCTTTCCGCGGGGGCGGCCATTGTAGCGGCAAAACGCATGGCTCGTGAATTACCTAAGGCGAATATCGTTGTTATTGCACCTGATGGAGTAGAGAAATATTTATCCCTATTGGACTTTGGCAACAACGAATATGTTAAATAATAGATTTCAGATAATAAAAATACTGAATTTTGGATTGGTAAAAGAATAGGTTCTATATATAAAGCCTTATATATAGGAATATAGACCAAATATGTTGTATACTAGATATATCTATATTTCTGTAGAATGTAAGTAGAGTTATTTGAGATGGAGTCACTATGATGCAAGGTTTGCGCGATTTATGGGGCAAAATTCAATATAATATTAAGCGTGTAATGGATTCTGACCCAGCTGCCACAAGTGTATGGATGGTTATATGGACATATCCACATATTACGGCTTTGTTCTGGCATTTCTTTGCCCACCGTTTATATAAGGCGGGGTGGCCAATCTTGGCTCGTCGTGTGGCTCTCCATTCTCGTCATGTAACGGGTATTGAAATCCATCCAGGTGCGACGATTGGTCGCGGCCTCTTTATCGATCACGGTATGGGGGTTGTTATTGGCGAAACGGCTATTGTAGGCGATAATGTAACCTTGTTCCATCAAGTAACACTAGGTGGGATGTCTTCTAAAAAGGTAAAGCGACATCCGACGATTGAAAATGATGTACTCATCGGTACGGGTACAAAAATTTTAGGGGACATTACGATTGGGGCGCGCACGAAGATTGGCTGTAATCTCGTTATCAAACATGATATTCCTAAGGATATGGTAATTTTTGAAACAGATCCAGAAAATATGTATGTTCGTAAACCTAGTCGCAATGCAACTGCTGCACAAGCAGAGGAGAAGAAAATCCCTGATAATTACATAGAATACTATATTTAATATAGAAACGTATTTAATATAAAATCATATTTAATATAGAATCATACAAACCTCTAACTATTGGATTAACTAGTAGTTAGAGGTTTTTTATGATTCGAAGAAACATGATTCCGTGAATTATTGGATTTAGATTTGGTATGTATTGTATTGGATTGTATTGGATTGGGGATATGTTTGATTTAGTATGGTTATAATGTTTTCATTAAACTTTTATACAAAAATATCTGTTCATGTATTGACATGGAAAATCATTATTGGTAAAATGTAATCATAATCAATATTGATTATAAATTAAATAAACGAATTGATGGCGTAGAAGCCAACTGTACTTGTTCTGGTTTTAGAACAAATTATAATTGAGAATTAAGTGAAAAAAGGAGTTTTATTATGAAAAACGTACAACAAGTAAATCAATATTTAGCAGATCTTTCTGTATGGAATGTAAAATTACATAACCTACACTTCAATGTAACTGGTCCGCAATTCAAATCCATCCATGAATACTTGGAATCCATTTATGATGAAGCATTTGAATACTTTGATGCCGTAGCAGAACATGTGAAAATGCAAGGTCAATTTCCATTGGTAAATTCTGCGGAATACGCAAAATTGACTAAAATCGAAGAATTGGGACAAGAAGACATCCCTCAAGCAAAGGTAATTGATATTCTTCTTAAAGATTTCAAATACATGAAAGATCAAGCTGTAGCGATTCGTGCAGCCGCTGATGAAGAAGATGATTTCTTGCTCGTGAGCATGATGGAAGATCACGTTGCATACTATGTAAAACAAATCTGGTTCATCGAATCTATGCTGAAATAAGACGATTGACAATGCCTTATTGGGTATGATATGATTACCCAGTAAAGCATGGAGGATTACTCAAGAGGCTGAAGAGGACGGTTTGCTAAATCGTTAGGGCGGGTTACCGTCGCTAGGGTTCGAATCCCTAATCCTCCGCCATGTAAAGACCCCACATCACCCGATGTGGGGTCTTTTTGTATAATATAGTGATTTATTATATTATTTATATAGGCCTAATTTGTGAGGATTCGAGTGAGTCCAAGGCCTTATTAGTATTGAATGACACAGGTGTGTAAGGTTATAGAGTTGACGTATGTCTAGGGGTTTCATATAATGGATTGTATAAAATGTAATTTTAAGGAGACTCTTATGAATACAAAACATACACGTCAAATGAATCGTATCCGTCGAGCCTTAGGCATTGGCACATTATGCCTCGTTGCGTCTGTTGGCTTTAGTCATGCTGAAAGTATTGCCATTCCAAGTGCACGTCCTATGGTGGATGGCGTAAGTGCTGATGTAGAGACTGTTAGTAGTTCTAGTAAAGGGCAACAGCATGTGAACTCAGATGTTATTACGCCTAATGATTGGACATATACAGCGTTACAAAGGCTCATTAAACATGGTGCCATTACAGATACCCATGGATTTACTTTTGATGGTGCTAGCTACACAAAGGATGAGCTTATGCCGCTTATCGATGAGGTAGTCACAAAACGTGAGCAAATGAACGACAATGATCGGGAATATGCATTGCGTATTTACCAAGAAAATATGCGTGATGTAATGGATTACCGTATTGCTCGCGATAAAAAAGTTACTGACGAGCGCCGTCAAAAAATAGATGAAAAGCGTGCTGAAAGGGCTAAAAAATCTGGTAAGACCTATCAAATATCCAAGGATCAACAAGAAGCCCTTGATAAGGCTGGCGATGAAGTAGCAAAACCGGAAGAACGGGCTTTAACAGATGAACAAATCAAAGAGAAAATGAAGAAATTCAAAATTGATGATTCTCGCGTTAAGGTAAATAATGAAGTGCGTATTCGTTACGCTGATTCCAAGGATAAAAAGTCTAAAACAGATGCTCGTATGCAGACGGAGATGACCTTCACTCTATAACTCTTAGTAAGGGGTTATAATGATTGATTTTTTAAAGAAACAGTTGTTTACTGTCCATCAAAACGGTAAGCAGCAGGTAAGTGAGGTCTTTAAATATATAGGACCTGGTATAATCGTAACCGTTGGATTTATCGATCCGGGCAACTGGGCTGCTAACTTGGCAGCTGGTGCTAGTTATGGTTACGAATTATTGTGGGTAGTCACACTATCTACGATTATGCTCATTTTATTACAGCATAATGTGGCGCATTTAGGCATTGTACGCGGTCAATGCTTGTCGGAATGTGCTTATGAATTCTTACCGCGTTATGCATCTCGCTTTGTGCTTAGTACGGCAGGAATTGCGGCGGCAGCGACGGCCTTGGCGGAGTTTATTGGCGCCGCTATCGCCTTGAAGATGCTCTTTGGTATTCCTATCTTGATAGGCAGCATTTTGACGGCTCTTATCTGTACGGTTATGCTCATTACGAACTCCTATCGTAAATTAGAGCGAATCATTGCTGGCTTTGTATCCCTCATCGCATTGGCGTACCTCGTTGAGGTAAATATGGTCAACGTAGATTGGCCAGCGGCTGGTATCGGTTGGGTGGATCCTAATATTCCTAATACATCGATGCTCGTTATTTTGAGTATATTAGGGGCCGTAATTATGCCTCATAACTTGTTTTTACACTCTGAAATCATCCAAAGTCGCCAGTTTAATACACAAGACCCAGCGATTATGAAACGGCAGTTGCGCTATGAATTCCTCGATACTTTGTTATCTATGGGGATTGGGTGGATGATTAACTCTGCCATGATTATATTGGCGGCGGCTGTCTTCTTTGCTCATGGTATTGAAGTAACAGAGCTTGAACAGGCTGAAGAGTTGTTGCGACCACTCATTGGACCCGCAGCGGGTATTATTTTTGCAATAGCATTGTTATTTGCAGGTTTTGCCTCATCCGCTACAGCAGGTATGGCGGGGGCAAGTATCTTTGCAGGAATGTTTGGCGAGTCTTACGATATGAAAGACTTCCATACGCGATTAGGCTTGGCACTAACATATGTTCCAGCATTATTGTTGATCGTGTTTATTACAGATTCCTTCCAAGCATTATTGTTCTCTCAAATGTTCTTGAGCTTGCAATTACCAATCACCATCTTCTTGCAACTTTACATGACAAGTAGCCGCAAGGTCATGGGAGAATACGCGAACCGTAAATTTACAAATATTCTCTTATGGAGCATAGGTATCATCGTTACGATCATGAATATCTACTTATTGATTGTAGGCTAATAGAACATTCTTTGTTAGTTACCAAAAGGTTTATTATAAAATCATAATTAGAATACAGCATTAGAGTACAATATTAGAGTATAATATTAGAGTACAACATTAGAATACAAAATTAAAATGCAAAGGACCGCTATGGCGGTCCTTTTGTCATGTTGCTAACGTATCTATTATGTGAAAAGCGTATCTTTGAATACCCAAGAGGGGTATAAAATATGGTACAATTAAAAATAGTATAATTAAGATTAATATAATATCTGTTGGGGATATTCCTTAGCAGTGTGATATATGGAAAACTAGGAGGCCCTAATGGCAAAGGAAATCAACGTACAAGAGACAATACAATCTGATTTTAGTGTTGTGGTTAACGACATTGCTGAAGAGTTATTGACGCGCCTCAATATGGATGAGGATGGTTCTGTTATCGATATGTTCCAAACAGGCTCTTTTGATCCTTGGCAGTTATTCGTATTTTTTGGCGCTTTAGAAAAAGCTCTTATTGAGTTCAGAACGGATAAACGCAAGAAAACGGTTATCGTTCATGCACAACCTGAGGCTCTTATCGGCATTGGCCGCGTAGTGACACCTGTATCTACTATGCTTGAGCATGTATTGATGTCTCGTTTGAACGATATGAGTGAAGGCCGCTTGGAAACAGGTATGCTTACAGTATCTGCTGAAAGCATCGATTATGAAGGTGTAAACCTTAAAGGGCGTCACGTGGTTATCGTATGCGATCTTGTAGATGAAGATTCTAATTATCTTAAAGAATGCATTAAATTATGTAAAGAATTGAAAGCAAGCCACGTAGTGGCGGTGCCTCTCATGTTGTGGAACCCTGAATTGATCGATAATTTGACAGAGGAATCTATTAAGGCGGAATTATCTCATGAAAATCGTCCTCTCTCCTAGTAAGACAAAAACGATTGCCGATGCTGCTAGCAACGATGAGGCAGTACATCATGTAGTCCGAGATGGCCAATTTCAGCCGAATATCACGAAAAAGATTATAACTCATATACAATCTCTCGATATTGCTGGGCTTGGTAAGGCGCTAAAGCTAAAGGATGACAAGGCACAGGCTGTCTTTGATTTTTACCAGGACTTTGAGGCTCATCCCGTAGGTCGCGCCTGTGAAAGTTACGATGGCATTGCTTTCAAATATTTGGACTGGTCGAACTTATCTGATGAAGCCAAGACCTTTGGTGAAAGCCATCTCGTTGTGCTGTCTGCATTGTACGGTGTCGTTGAACCTAATATGGGGGTGCGCGACTATCGACTCGATATGGTCGATAAGGTGGGCGTTAATCTATACGACACCTGGCGTGAAGCGGTGGATGCATACTTTCACAAGGAAGATTGGATCCTAAACCTAGCATCTAAAGAATATGCAAAAATGGTGAACCATCCAAAGGTGGTAACCATTGAATTTTGGGAATTACGGGGCGACACGTTTAAGCAGATGAGTACGTCCTCCAAAATAAGTCGAGGTGTGATGGCTCATGAATGTTTAACCCGACAAGTGAAACATGTGCGGGACTTGCCGCGCGAAATCAATGGATTTACCTGTGTCACTGACATTAAATCCATTACCATACCAAGCGAATCGATGACGATTCGTTATGAAAGGAAGTGATTGTTTGCAAGTGCAAGACATTCTTGCAAAAGACCTTGTCGGCGATGAATGGCTGACCGAGGAGGAACTAAGATTTCTCATGTCTGTAACTGATGAAGAACAGTTGCAGTTAATATATAAAAAGGCCTACGAAGTAAAGACAAAATACGTAAAGCCTGTAGCATATTATCGTGGCCTCATCGAGTTCTCGAACCGATGCATTAAAAATTGTAATTACTGCGGTATCCGCCGAGAAAACGATAAGGCGGAACGCTTTGATATGAATCGCGAAGACATCATCAAGATGGCGCAGTGGGCATACGACCATGAATATGGTTCCATTACACTCCAATCTGGTGAACGCTGTGATGATGCCTTTGTAGATTATGTTGTGGATTTAATTCGTGACATTAAAGCCATCGGTGATGGTTCTCTTGGCATAACGATGTGTGTAGGGGAACAAAGCGAAGAGGCGTACCGCCGCATGCGTGAAGCCGGTGCTAGCCGATATTTATTACGCATTGAAACAACTAATACAGATTTATACCATAAAATTCATCCTCGTGATGAATTGCACTCCTTTGAGACGCGTGTAGAATGCTTACGTCGTTTACGCCGCGTAGGCTTTCAAGTTGGCACAGGTGTTATGATTGGCCTACCTGGTCAAACTGAGGAAGATCTTGTGAACGATATCTTGTTCTATCGCGATATGGATATCGACATGATCGGTATGGGTCCTTATGTAGTGCATCATGATACGCCTCTGGGCCAAGAAGCATTGGCAATGGGCATTGATGATGAAGAGGGTAAGTTGCGACGAGTTCAACTGGGCCTCAAGATGATTGCATTGACTCGTTTATTCTTAAAAGACGTAAACATTGCAGCTACGACGGCGTTACAAGCACTAGATAAACTAGGCCGTGAAAAAGGTTTAGCCGCAGGGGCAAATATCCTAATGCCTATCATCACCATTCCTGAACACCGTGCAAAATATTTGCTATACGATAACAAACCATGCGTAGACGACAATGCAGAACAATGTAAAGACTGCTTGACACGCCGCGTAATGTCCATCGGTGATACAGTGGGTTGGAAACAAAATGGGGACTCTAAACACTACGGCAAACGGACGGGAGAATTTTAGTATTCTATGTTCGAACTAAAATATTTAGTTGACTATATTTTTGTCCTTAGTATTGCCTATATATAGATGGGGCCCCATTACATAACGACAACTTAATTAAAAAAGACGGTCTATACTTGCTTGCTCCTCGTTCCTAATGTCGCTACACAAGTACAGACCGTCTTTTTTATAACTTTGTAAGGGCACTAGTCCCATCTATATATAGGTTTACGAATAAGGCTTTATTAATAGATCTTTAACTTCATTATAAACATAGAAATACTAAAATTCTTTAGGAATAGAAGGAAAGTCGTCGAAACTATAGATGAATAGTATTGCAATATTAGTTATACTCTGTACGGGTACGGTACTCTTCTAAGTCCTTATTGGTAAATTTGAGTCTTTATTCGTCGAATAATAGATTGAAGAATTATATTAATCCTCTTTTTGGAGAAATTTTTCTCAGAAAAAGAGGATTTTTCTATTGTAGTGTCGAAGTGTATTAGCAAAAGCCGTAATTTGCCAGTAAGGAGGCGATTCCAATGAAAGAGTACAGTAGTGATAAAATTAGAAACGTTGCTGTTGTTTCCCACGATGGTGCGGGTAAAACAGCTCTTGTTGAATCCTTGTTGTTAACTTCTGGTGCGGTTGATTTCGTAGGTAAAGGTCAAGATAATAAACATATTATGGACTTTGAACCGGAAGAAATTAAACGTAATGTAACTATTCAATTGGGCATGGCGCCATGTGAGTGGCATGACCATAAGGTTAACTTCATAGACACTCCAGGCTATAATGAATTCCATGGCGAAGTTCGTGCCGCTTTGCGTGCTTGTGATGGTATGTTGATGGTGCTATCCTCCACATCTGGTGTAGAAACTGACACAGTTCGCGCATGGGATTATGCAGTTGAATTACAAATGCCTCGCATGGCATTTATCAATAAAATGGATGTTGATGGTGCTGACTTCTTTGGCACTATTGAAAGAATGCGGGAATTATTTGGCAAAGGCATTATGCCATTGCAGATTCCTATCGGTGAAGGTGCCGATTTTGAAGGCGTTGTAGACGTAGCGAAAATGACTGCGTTTACTTATAAGGACGGCCAACCAACAGAGGTCGCTGTACCAGCTCACCTTATCGAAAAGGCTCAAGAAATTCGGGAAATGACCGTAGAAGCCGCGGCTGAAGGTAGCGATGAGTTGTTGGAAAAATATTTAGAAGGCGAAGAATTATCCTTAGAGGAAATCCGCCAAGGCTTGCGTGAAGGGATGATTAGTGGCCGTGTGTGCCCAATCATGTGTGGCAGTGCCACATCTCGTATTGGCTTAGATCAAGTATTGGATCGTATGATCCGTTACATGCCGGATGCAACTAAAAAAGTGATGACCGCAACTGATGCGGAAACCGGCGAACAATGTGTTGTACATGTAGATAAACCATTAACTGCATTCGTATTTAAAACATTGTTAGACCCATTCGCAGGCAAACAAAGCTTTGTACGTATCTTCTCTGGTGAACTGAAAGAAGGCGATCGCCTTTATGATGTAAACCAAGGTGTAGAAGAAAAATGGGGCAAGATGGTTACCCTTATCGGGAAGCAACAAATCCCTGTATCTGCTGCTAAAGCTGGCGATATCGTAGTGATACCGAAATTGGCCAATGCTAAGACCGGCGATACATTAACGGCTCCTGACTTTAAAGTAACATACGATGCTATTCGTTTCCCTCAACCTCTATATACAGTGGCTATGGAGCCAGTGAAAAAAGGTGAGGAGGAAAAATTAGCTAGTGCTGTTCTTAAAGTGGCAGAAGAAGATCCTACTTGCGTAGTAGTGAAAAATGCTGAAGCTCGCCAATTACAAATCGATTGTATGGGCGAAGTACATCTTGAGCATATCCTCAACAAAATGGACCGTAAATACGGCGTACAAGCTAAACTTGTGGCTCCATATATTCCATACCGCGAAACCATTAAAGGCTCTGCTGAAACCGAGTCTAAGTATAAGAAACAAAGTGGCGGTCATGGTCAATATGGTCACGTTAAGATTCAAGTGGATCCATTATATGATGGTAGCGAATTTGCATTCGTAGACAAAATTTTTGGTGGTGCTGTACCTAAGCAATACATACCAGCAGTGGAAAAGGGTGCCAAAGAAACCCTAGATAAAGGCCTAATTGCAGGATATCCTATGATTGGCGTGCAAGTGACACTCTTGGATGGATCTTACCACAGCGTAGACTCCTCAGAGTTAGCATTTAAAGTAGCTACGTCACAGGCTATCAAGGATGTGATTCCTAAGGCGAAACCAGTACTATTAGAACCAATCTATGAAGTCAACGTGTTTGCACCAGATGCTTTCATGGGCGACATTATGGGTGATTTGAATAGCCGTCGAGGTCGTGTATTAGGCATGGAACAAAGTGAAAGAACCGGTATTTCCGTTGTTAAAGCACAAGTACCATTGGCTGAAATGTCCGATTATGTGACTGCATTGCGCTCCATTACACAAGGACAAGGCGTATTTAACCGTCAGTTCTATACCTATGAAGAGGTTCCACATAAGCAAGCGGAAGAAATTATCGCTGCTCATAAAACCCAAGAATAAGGTAATGGCCACATGCTGTATTTAATACAGTTTGAATCACTACAACTGAATAGACAATTGCATAATGTAACAATTTAATACTGTAACAATTTCATAGTGTAATGATTGACGTAAGTCATAAATTTGAATAGTATTTTACTGAGGCCCTCCATATATGTAGCGTATGGAGGGCTTTTACATAAGAGAATAGCTAGTTCTTTATGTATATATGTGCTAACATAAAAGGTAATATAATTGGTTTATTGTGGTGCCATATCCATAGATATTGTGAAAGGATTGTGTATGTTTTTCTCTAATATTACCGCAGATTATACAAAAATGGGCTATCCTAAAGCCATCGTGCGCGCTTTGGATTTCTTGAAAAACACAGATTTGAAAGCGTTGCCTGGAGGGCGTCATGCCATCGAGGGTGACATGATGTATGCTAACGTAGATGATGTAGAAACAAAACTATTTGAAGCTACAAAACCAGAATCGCATCGTAATTATGTAGATATCCAATTTATGGTGAGCGGCGAGGAAAACATGGGCTTTTTCGTAGATAAAGGTCTCGTTAAACCTGTGGAGTCCTATCCAGATCGAGATTGCTATTTCTATCCTAATGAAGCGGTTGATGAAGGGCAAATCCATTGCCCAGAAGGGTACTACACCGTATTCTTCCCCTCTGATGTTCATCGGCCCTTGCTTGCTGTAAACGATAAACCCATCAAAATCCGTAAGGTGGTTGTGAAAGTTCACGTATCTTTGCTCGGTGACTAGCATGAAACAATATGAAGTTATTGGTGTTATTATAACTTTATTAGGCGCTGTTTTATGGGGTGTATCAGGTGCATCCGTACAGTTCTTAAGCAATTTTAGAGATATGAATTTGGAATGGCTAGTAACTATGCGATTGATTACAGCAGGTTTACTAACTGTTATTTATGCATGGTTTAGATTTGGAAATTCTATCTTTAATGTATTTCATAGTGTAAAGGATACGCTAGGACTCATTATTTTTGGCGTATTTGGAATGGCATTATGCCAATATACATACTTTAGATCCATTGCTTTAGCTGGAGCTGGCATTGCAACGGTTTTACAATATCTGGCGCCGTCTATGATTATTATTTACCTGCTGGTTCGCTATGGTAAACGACCATCCAAGGGGGAGACGGTTTCTGTTATACTTGCCTTAGTGGGGACCATTTGTTTGATGGGGAATGGTGATGGTCTTTCTATTAAAAGCTTCCCGATGGCGGTTCTCGTATGGGGGCTTTTATCTGCTGTCGGTGTAGCCGTATATAGTATTTCTCCTGTTGATTTACTCTACAAATATGGCACGTTGCCTATTGTGGGATTCGGGATGTTCATTAGTGGTATTGTAGCCGCTATATTATTCCATCAACCGAATTCATATGCAGTGTGGGACGCATGGACTATTATTGGTTGTTTCAATGTCATATTCCTCGGGACGATAGTATCTTTCAATGCCTATTTAGAAGGGGTTAAACGAATTGGGGCCGTACCAGGATCTATTTTGTCATCTATTGAACCTATTTCGGCGGCTTTCTTTGGGTGGGCTTTTTTAGGAAATGAATTTAGTCTATTAGGGCTAATTGGTATGGCTATGATTATTGCTACCGTTGTTATCATTGCATTAGAGAGCGGGAGGGGCACATGGAAGAAAAGCAATGGAAGGGCATGAGCCTAGCCATTATGGGGGCCTTGTTTTGGGGACTTTCAGGCACATCTGTACAATTTCTTGAAAGTGCAAAGCATATTAATGTAGAGTGGTTACTAGAGGTGCGTTTGCTTGTAGCAGGGATATTAACCATTGGCCTTGCTTATCTGCGAGAGGGAAAACGTATTTTCTCTATTTTTAAAGCACCTAAAGATATAGGCAAGTTATTAATATTTGGCGTACTAGGAATCGCTTTGGCTCAATATACATACTTTAGAGCCATCGCCATTTCAGGGGTAGGAGTTGCTACAGTGCTTCAATACGTAGCGCCTACGATGATTATTATTTATTTGTTTTTACGGTATTTTAAAAAGCCATCTACGCCAGAGTTATTTTGTATACTACTTGCTTTGGTGGGCACAATCTGTATTGTCATGCAAAAAGGGCTGGATATTTCATCCTTTAATGAAAAAGCTTTATTTTGGGGCCTTGTATCGGCAGCTAGCATTTGTGTATATACATTACAACCTATTGAGCTATTAAAAACATATGGCACCACCGCTATTGTAGGCTTTGCTATGTTTATCTGTGGCATCTTATCTGTTATCATGTTCCAACAATTTGATTCAGAAGCCGTTGTAGACAGTATGACCTTATTGGGGCTCTTTGCTATCATAATTTTGGGCACCGTAGTATCCTTTAATGCCTACATGGAAGGAGTAAGGCTCATTGGGGCCGTACAAGGATCCATTCTTTCATCACTAGAACCCATCTCTGCGGCTTTATTCGGTTGGGCTCTCCTAGGGAATGAGTTTACCGTTATCGGTATTTTCGGTATGATATGTATCCTTGCCACCGTATTCATCATCGCTTGGGATAGACAACGAACTATTAAACGAGAGGTACTGACAAAACTGAATAAAACAATATTAGAATAAATTGATAAGCACACATATATCACAGAAATCATTTCGTGGTATATGTGTTTTTTGTTATAACATACAGTATATTTTAGATACTGTATACATGCGCCATTTAGTTGACTATTTACCTATCTATTCATATAGTAAATATATACGTGATTATTAGTTTGTTACGGAGGTATTTATGTCTGTAAAAGATTTTGTGCAACAACGACGCGATGCGTTAATCACTATGCGTCGCGACTTTCATATGTACCCTGAGCCTGCTTGGCTTGAGTATCGATCTGCTGCGAAAGTGGCGGATAGGCTTATTTCTTTGGGCTATGATGTGGCGTTAGGCGCAGATGTACTCGATTTGGACTCTCGCATGGGCTTGCCTAGTGATGAGGTCATGAAAGCTGCTATGGATCGAGCCATCGAAGAAGGTGCAAATCTTGAGCTTGTAGAAAAGATGGGCTATGGTAAAACGGCCATTGTTGCAACTATGAACTTCGGTGGTGAAGGCCCTGTAGTAGCATTTCGTGTAGATATGGACTCTAACGATGTCATCGAAGCTAAAGAGGATAGCCATGTGCCTACAAAGAAAGGATTCCGTTCTTGTCACGATAAGGCAATGCACGCTTGTGGTCATGATGCACATATGACAATGGGGTTAGGTCTTGCCGAATACTTGGCTACTCACAAGGATGAATTCAACGGCACTATTAAACTTATCTTCCAACCAGCAGAGGAAGGTGTACGCGGTGCTAAAGCAATGGCGGAAGCGGGCGTAGTAGATGATGTGGATTTGATGTTTGGCATGCATATTGGGTTTAACGAAAAATTATCCAATTGCTTTGCATGTAGTGATCATGGCTTCTTAGCCACTACAAAACTTGATGCGGTATTCCACGGTTATTCTGCTCATGCTGGTGGCTCTCCAGAAAAGGCACAAAATGCAATGCTCGCCGGCTGTACAGCGGTTCTTAACTTACAAGCCATCGCTCGTCATAGTCAAGGCGCCTCTCGCATGAATGTAGGTGTTTTTGAAAGCGGTACAGGCCGCAATGTGACACCTGATGTGGCGGTTCTTAAACTAGAAACTCGTGGTGCCACTACAGAAATCAATGATTACATGATTGAACGGTCGAAGACTATTATTAAAGGTGCTGCAGAAATGCATGATTGTACCTTTGAAATCACAAAACAAGGAGAAACTCCGGCAGGTCGCATCAGCGATGATTTAGCTCATGAAGTACAAGCTATCGTGGAACCACTTGGTATCTTTAAAGAGGTCCCATTCGATTACAGCGGTGGCGGTAGTGAAGATTGTGCGTACTTCTTGAACCGTGTCATTGATCGCGGCGGTAGAGCAACCTACATGGTAGTAGGTTCTGCTATTAAAGCGCCACATCACAATCCGCTCTTTGATATCGATGAAGAGGATATGTTAAACGGTATTGTAGCGTTGGGGACAATTGCTGCTCACTATTTAAAATAAGGCTTACTGACTAGCACCATATGGTTTATCAGTAATTGATGTAATAGATTGTGAGGTGTTATATGATTCAACGAGAGCGATTAGTTAAAGATTTTGATGCTATGGCCCAATTGACAACACCTGGTGAGGGCATAAATCGCCTTGCTTTCACAGATGCAGACTGGGAGGGGCGTCAATATATTATAGATCGTATGACTGATGCGGGTTTATCCGTTGAAATAGACGATTTTGGTAATGTCATTGGCTATAAGATTGGTAAGAAACCAGATTTACCAGTTGTTATGGTAGGGTCTCATACAGATAGCGTACCCAATGGAGGCAATTACGATGGTGTGGTGGGCGTGTTATCTGCTATTGAAGTAATTCGTAGCATGACTGACGATGGTTATGAACATGACCATACCATCGCTGTGGTATCCTTCATGTGCGAAGAGTCCGGTCGTTTTGGGAATGCTACACTAGGTAGTAAGGCCATGCGTGGTGAATTAAGATTACAAGACTTACACCGATTGGTAGATAAACAAGGAATTTCCTTGTACGAAGCATTGAAAGGTCGCAACTTAAATCCCGATGGGATTGAAGAAATGGAATATAAACGACCTGTAAAGTCCTTCACAGAAATTCATATAGAACAAGGAAAGGTACTGGAGCACGAACAGAAAACGATTGGCATTGTGACTGGTATTGCAGCGCCAGAGCGATTCTATGTGACCATTCGGGGCAATGCCGATCATAGTGGCGCTACGCCGATGAACTTGCGTCATGACGCCCTATGTGGAGCCTCAAAAATCATCCTCGGCATCGAGGAGATTGCATCTACGCAAGAGGAACCACCCGTGGTGAGAACTGTTGGCGTTGTGGAGGTTACGCCAGGGGCGATGAATGTCATTCCTGGTGCTGTAAAGCTAGGGGTAGATATTCGCAGTATTTCTAAGGTAGCTCGTAATTCTGTAGTTACTCTTGTTAAAGAATTTATTGACATTACTGCCGAGAAACGTGGATTATCGTATACAATTGAAACAATTGCACAGGACCATCCAGTAGAGATGCACCCGGCGATGATTCGAGAAATCGAAGAAGCTGTTAAGTCTGTCGGTGTGGAGTACATGACAATACCGAGTGGTGCCGGTCATGATGCGATGCATTGGGCGGAGGTAGTTCCGACGGGAATGATCTTTATTCCATGCCGTGATGGCATCAGTCATAATCCTGCAGAATTTGCTGAAATGGATGATATTGTAACGGGTGCAGCGGTGCTTGACAAGGTACTTAGAAAACTTAGCTTGGAAGAAACAAAGCTTGTTTAATATACTTCTTTATGTATTTATGTAGTTATATAGATAAGTAGTTATATAGTTATATAGTTATATAGTTATACTGTATATAATTAAGTGATTACTTTTACTATAGTTAGGCCTATTAGGTGTAAGAAATAGATAGGATTATTGTATTTAGTGTTGTTAGTTGTGTATTGGGTGTAAAGCGTTTATTGAGGGGATATAGTTATCTTGCATCCTATGTACACGGATAGGAGAGTTATGGTTATTACAGGTATTGTTATCGTAGTAGCGACGTTTATCGCTATTATTAAACAGTTTGAAACACGGCTCGTTTTACTATTATCGGGCTTACTGATGTGCTTTATTGGTGGGCAGCTTGGCGCTGGTACGACGGCCTTTGTGAAAGAACTTACAAATCCAGGCCTTGTGCCTACAATCTGTACGGTGTTAGGTTTTAGCTATGTTATGGAATATACAAAATGTACGGAGCATATGGTGTATTTCATTTCTGCAGGCCTCAAAAAGATGACTAAAATCATCATCCCAGGTGCCGTTATTATTACATTCTTAATCAACATTGCACTACCTACAGCGGCAGGCTGTGCGGCGGCCGTAGGTGCGCTATTGATTCCTGCCCTCATTCGTTCTGGAGTACATCCAGCGATGGCTGGTTCTGCTATCTTCTTAGGTACATGGGGTAGCTCCTTGAGTCCAGGCCTTATGTTCAACCCTCAAGTGGCACAACTGGCGGGGGTAGACGTAATGACAGTTATTGCGAGCTTCTCCATGCAAGCAATTATCGGTATCGTAGTAGCCGCTATTTTGCTTAATATTGTAGCTATGGTTAAGAAGGAGCATACAGGGTATGTAATGAAAAACGATACTGTAGAGGAAGGCAAAGAATTCAAAGTAAATTATTTCTATGCAATCATTCCTATTATTCCTCTTGTATTACTTGTATTAGGTAGTAAACAAGTGGCGGTGATCCCAGAAATCTCTGTTCCTGTATCCATGCTCATCGGTACTGCTATTGGCATCATTGCCGTGCGTCCTAATGTGGCAGAAGCTGTTAAGAAGTTCTTCCGCGGTACTGGAGATGGTATGTGTGATGTAGTGGGCCTTATGGCTGCAGCAGCATGCTTTACAGCAGGGATGCAACTTATTGGACTTACAAGTGCGCTCATCGATGGTATGAAGAACTCTCAACAAATCGCTCAAATCGGAGCAGCCTTTGGTCCGTTCTTATTGGCTGTTATCTCTGGTTCTGGTAATGCAGCAGCTCTTGCCTTTAACGGTGCTGTCACACCTCATGCTGCAGACTTTGGTTATGGTATTATGCAACTTGGATCCATGGCTCAAATCGGTGCTGGTATCGGTCGTAGTATGAGTCCTGTTGCGGGTGCAGGTATCATCATCGCAGGACTGGCAGGTATTAACCCTATGGAAATGGCGAAACGCAATGCCGTGCCTTGTATTATTGCGACAGTAGTCATTATGCTATTGTTACTCTAGTCTAATAAAACTATATTGTAAAATAAAACCCTTCTAGTACTGATTAGATTGAGTCATATGCGTGAGCATATAACTTTTACCAATCAGATACATAGAAGGGTTTTCTTTTGCTTTATGTATGTATTATTTAAGTTTTAAACCAATCCAAAGGGCAGAGATTACAAATAGACCACCACTTACCCAGAATAAGGTAGTAAAACCTAGCCAAGCCATTAGGCTTGCACCACCGACAGCACCTAAGAAATAGCCAAGAAATAAACTTGATTGGTTGTAGGAGAATACTTGTCCCGTAAACTCACGAGGCGTTTTTGAAGAGAGATAGGTGTTTAATGCCGGTAACATACCACCTAGGCCGAAGCCCTGTAAAAATCGAATAAGTGCTAGTTGGTAAACATCAGTAACATAGGCTTGAGGGATGTTAAATAAGCCTACATAAATAAGAGATACGACTAATACCTTGCGAGGCCCAATTTTATCAACTAATTTACCGAGCGGTGAACTACTTATCAATTGAGCAATACCCATAGCTGAGAAGACAGCGCCTGCAATAAATGCCAGATTTTCAGTGTTGCTCGGAACAATACCTTTGATATATACGGAGATAACAGGTTGTAAGGACATGATGCATATAGCATAAATAAAGGATGCAATACATAATGCTACAATGCTGTTGAATTCTGGTATTTTTTCTTTTAACTTTGAAAGCGTTAATTTTTCTACAGTTGCTTTAGGTTTGTAATTTTCGTGAATAAATACGGTAGCTAGTACACCTGATATACCCATTAGAATGCCTACAAGGATAAAGTCGTTTCGTATGCCAATACTATCTGCTAAATAGCCACCAATCAGAGGTCCAATTAGTGAGCCTGCTAGATTCGCAGATGCTAATAAACCTAAAGCCCATCCAGTGCGATCAATAGGCGTTTCAGAGGCTATAAGTGTAATAGTTGCACTATAAAAGCCACTAACAAGGCCTTGAATGAGACGTATGAGAACAACTCCTTCTGGTATTGTCTGAAAGGCGATTAATAGATTACATAAGGCCATACCAAAACTTGAACGGATTAATGTAATTTTCCGACCTTTTTTGTCTGCTATTCGACCCCAAAATGGTGCGACTAAGCAAACAATCAAATACGTTGCACCTGTAGCTAAACCTGACCAGAGAGACATAGCCTCTGGAGTTTGCACACCTAAATCATGAAAATATAGAGGGAGAATAGGTGCTAATTGGCTCACCCCAAAGGATGTACAGAATACACATATTAAACTTATATACACCGTACGTTTCCACGTTTCCATGCGGATCCTCCTTTAGTATTGAATGGTAAATATGTGTGGATGTATTGAAATATCTTCATGATACATTTATTGTCAGTATACTACTATCTTTTAAGAGAAAACAATATCAATGGATGAGATTTATATAAATGTAACTTCATGTATATCTCATTTGATTTCATGAAATAATCACCATATAATAAGTACAGAATGTGTATACAGTAATTATAGAAAGAGCGTGTTTATGAAATATAGACAACTATTGCTGGGAATTACAGCTGTAATGAGTTTTCCATTATCCATACAAGCACAAACTATGGACCAAATGGAACCGTTGGAACGGGCAAAAGAAGAACAGATAGCGAGAGAGGCGCGGCTAGGAGAAGAACGTATACATGTACAAGAAGATGCTATGCATACTATAGCAGCATCAAGTACATCATTAGATGGTCATACTATACCGGCAGAGCAGCCAGTACAGGTAAGACCATCTTTTTTTGTGTCTCATATTCGTATTGTGAAGGAGCCGATACATGAGGAAACCGTTATATCAAGTGATTCTATTACGGCCTCCACAATGGAGACCACAACTTTCCTGGATAACAGTGTCCCAGCAAGTACGCGCATGATTAAAGGTCCTTTATTTTATGAAGCGCAGCGTACATCGTTAGTTCTGGATGTACCTAAGGAGTTTTCATTTCTGAGTAAAACGGCACGTCCATTTGTCAATCAGAAAATGACTGTTGAGGATATTAATACATTAGCAGAACGGTTAAATATGGCATTAGTTTCTCATGGGTATATCACGTCACGAATTGGCATTCCTGCACAGTCGTTAGCATCAGGGCAGTTACAGTTTAATTTGCAGGTAGGTCGTATCGAATCTGTCGTATATAAAGAAAAGAGTCCCCATTTACCATGGGAAAATGCGTTTCCATTACGCCCAGGAGATATATTGAATATTCGGGATATTGAACAAGGGCTGGAACAGATGAAACGAATCGGCTCTCAAGATGTGGCGATTGAGTTGGAGCCGGGAATGAGACCGCTATCGTCCCGTATTGTTTTACAAACAACGAAACGCCCACCGATTCATGGTGTTATTTCTGTGGATGACTCGGGGATGAAGGATACGGGTAAACTGCAATGGAATGCGGCGATTAGTATTGATCGACTTTTTAATGCAAACGATGTATTGCGTATCAGTGCGAATCATGATGGTGCCAATGAAGGGTATGTAAAGGGGACGAAAAACCATAGCATCAGCTATTCTATTCCACGTGGTAAGGATACCTTTAGTATCGGATATAGTAACTTATCGTATCATCAATCGATTCAGTCTATAGTGGGGCCTGTGATTAGTTCCAGTCGAGTGAAATCTGTTAGAGGTACTTGGCAGCATGTATTCCATCGTGCTCGAACGACTAAACGGAGTTGGGATATAAGTATCAGCAAACGTAATTCACATAATTACATTAATGATGTGGATATTGCTGTACAACGAGCTGATACGGCCGCTGTGGAAGTGGGGGTGTCGGAACGGCGCTATATAAAGCAAAATACATTATATTCTCGTGTAGGTGTAAAGCAAGGTGTAGGTTGGTTCGGTTCCCAGCCTGATTTTGGCGGCGGTGCACCTAGCACTCGATTTACCCAAATTCTTGCCGATGTAGATTATCAAATACCACGTCGGTGGGGACATCGTCCGGCCAGCATTACTACATCCTTTCACGGACAATGGACCTTAGGCGGTAAGCGGTTGTTTTCTCGAGATATGATGAGTATTGGGAATCGCTATACAGTACAAGGTTTTGATGGGGAACGAACGCTTTTAGGTGAAAGCGGTTGGTATGTACGGAATGAAGTGGCTAGCTATATTCCTCGTATTCATTCCAGTGTATATGTTAATTTAGATTTCGGTGCAGTATATGGGCCTAGTACGGATATATTAACAGGACGATTTATAGCCGGTACAGCATTAGGTATACGCGGTCAATTTAAGTCCGGTTTGTTTTATGATGCTTTTGTTGGAGTCCCTTTATATAAACCGAGCGGATATGTAACTGATCATGTAACGACTGGGTTCCAAGCCGGTATTCGATTCTAAGCATTGACAATATAGTTGTATATGTGTGAATGCAATTGTACTTGTTCAGTAGTTGTTATGTGTTTTGAACTGGCGGTATGCTATAGTGTATGCCGCCATGATATATAACGTATAGTGTGTTATTATGTGTGGAGAAGAGAACTGTATGAAACAGAAATCATTACAATATAAAATTGCTATATGGCTCACGATGGGATTGTTGGTTGTCGATCCTCTTGTGATGCCTTTTTCATATGCTGAACATCCGATTGAAGTGGACCGCCAGGCCCCTCAAGATCGGCAGGCTCAAGTTACTCAAGCCGCTAATGGGGTGACGTTAGTTAATGTAACAGGGCCCACGGCCGGCGGTGTATCGCGCAACGATTATACGAAGTTTAATGTTCCTGAGTCCGGGACTATTTTAAATAATTCATATGGCATGTCCAACACTGTGCTCGCCGGTTATGTACCGGGTAATGCTAATATGGCTCGTGGTGCGGCACGTGTGATTCTTAATGAGGTAACATCTACAAATCCAACTGCTATGAAAGGCTTTCTTGAGGTAGCTGGACAAAAGGCATCTGTTGTGGTAGCGAATCCGAATGGCATCAGTGTTGATGGTGGCGGTTTTATTAATACCGATCGTGCTGTATTGACGACGGGGAAACCGGAGCTTACTGCGGACGGTAATATTCAAACTTATCGTGTAGAACAAGGTGCCGTATCGGTTAATGGAAAAGGGTTAAACGCTAAAGGGGCTAATGCATTACAAATTCTAACGGAAGCGGCCCACATTAATGCCGGTGTATGGGCCAATGAGGCGGATATCCGTACCGGTAAGAATGTTGTGGATGCGAATACGTTAGATACACAACGTATAGGCACATCCAATCAAGTTGGCTTGGATGTGGCGGCTATCGGTGGCATGTATGCCAATGCTATTACCATGAAGGGTAGTAATACCGGACTGGGTGTGAATGTGAAAGGTGTCGTCAGTGCTGCAAAAGCTACGAATATTACCAGTGATGGACGTATTGTTGTTAGTGGTGGCGTGACGAGTAATGGTAATACAGCTATATCAGGACAAGCTGTTACAGTAGGGAAATCTGGAATTATACAAGGTGATTCAAACGCTACCGTAGAGAGTCAAACGACGGTAGATAATGCAGGTCTTATTAACTCTGGCGATACTACACGTGTGCAAGCGAGTACGGTAGATAATCATGCTGGTGGACGTGTGTATGGGGATGTTGTATCTATTAAAGCGAATCAGGTGAATAACCATACAAATCGTGAATTAGAAGTACGCTATCATACAGCTGGAGACGCATTAAAAGCGGCAAAGAAAGCACTTGATGATGAATGGAATGCGGATATAACCGGGTACAAAACGCAAGAAGAGTTAGAGGCTCACAAACAACGCATTCAAAATCTTACAAAAGCATATGATGATGCACAAATACAGTTGAACACTATCGAAACAGAGTTTGCAACACATAAGTCAGCTACTATAGCAGGACGTAAAGCAGTCGATGTTGAAGCGAAGCATGTAACAAATGAAGGCCGAGGGCTTATATATAGCGGTGGCTCCATGCGTGTGACAGCTAAAAAGGACTTGACGAATACCGGTGCTACCATTAAGTCCGCAGGGGCCATGACAATTGATGCGCCTGTGGTAAAGAATGAGAATGCGGCGTTTGGGGCTAAAAGAGTTTCTGACGATGTGACTAAGAATCCGGATAAGCTTAAAGTGAATGATCCGAATCATAAACTGGAAGGGCAAGTATTTGATAAATCGGAGTTCCCATATGCCGATGATAGCAGTGGATACGGTACACCTCGTGTTATACCGGTACATAGTGAAAAGGATGAAGCGTATAACAAAGAACTGAATAAAGGGGAAAATCGTGTTCATAAGTTCACCATTATTCGTAGTCAAACTGAACATACGCATACAGATATTACTCATGATGATCCTGGAGTTATCAGCAGTGGAGGTGATATGACTGTATCCGGAGCTATCCATAATACAAATAGTCGTATCGTAGCCGGGGGAACTGTACATACTAGCGGTGCGATAGATAATCAATCTGATGAAGTCAGTGAGAAAACGATTTCTACAGGTACAACGCAGGAAAGTTATACTAGGCGGGTAAGAAAGTCGCATGGTATAGGTCATAAACGTCGTCGCGCTTGGAATGCCGAAGTGTTTATGACTCCGTCTATTACCGAACAGAATGTTAAACCTATTGGTGTTATCAAAGACCATGCGGAGGATGTATTGTCGACTTCAACCATTGCTAAGGTGAATGATAGTTTAGATCCGTATGGTTTAGGAAAAGGAAATGGTAAGCGTAGTGGTATGATTGACGGGCTGTCATTACCTACGGAGTCACTATACAGAATTCATCCGGAGATTACCGCCAATGCATTGGTAGAGACTGATCCGGCTTTCACAGACCGTAAACAATTTTTATCCTCTCAATATATGATTGATGCCCTTATTCAGGATCCTGAACGTCGTCTTAAGCGCTTAGGCGACGGGCTTTATGAACAACAATTGGTGAATCAGCAGATACTCGCTGCTACCGGTCGTCAATATTTGACCGGTTACTCAGATAATGAGGTGGAGTACAAAGCCCTTCTTGAGGAGGGGATTGCGTATGGTAAACAATTTAATTTAACGCCGGGCATTACCTTGTCTGATGCACAAATGCAAGCCATAACAACAGATATGGTATGGCTCGAAACGAAAACGATTCTTGTCAATGGTAAAGAACAGCAAGTCCTCTATCCAAAAGTATATTTAGCAAAACAATCCGCCAAGAGTTTGGATGCTATGGGAGGTCTCATCAGCGGTAGGGCGATTGTAAGCGATACAGATGCGGATATACACAATCAAGGTGTGATGACCGCCGATACCATTGTATTGAATGGACAGAATATCCATAATACCGGTACGATTGACGGACGTACTGTGGCGGTTGCAGCGAAGCAGGATGTGAATACTACCGGAGCTATACATGGGAATTCCAATGTAGCAGTTCGTGCAGGCCGAGATGTGAATGTGGGCGCTCGTGTCAAGGCGTTGTTGAATCAGGATGTGGTCATTCGTCAAGGTACGGTCGGCGTATCTGAACCGGGAGGACAACTATCTATCGCCGCGAATCGTGATGTACATCTCAAAGGTGCGTTGGTTCATGGTGGCTCTCATACAACGATGGATATTACGGCCGGCCATGATGTGAATCTTGGTACGGAACAGCTGGCTGCGAAAAAAGATATGACCGTTAACAGCGATAATTATAACCGTACGGAACGTCGTACTGAATTGGGGACAACAATTCTAGGTGACGGTGATGTGGCTATTCGTGCTGGACATGATGTATCTGTTCGCAACGGTGTCGTGAATAGTGAGCAAGGCACAACGACTATTGCGGCCGGTCATGATGTGAATGTGACAGCCGGTGAAAGCTATAGCCGTGATGAATATGGTATTAAGTATAAGGAAAAGAGTTTATTATCTAAAACAGTGCGTACACTACGTACTGACCATGAGCATACGGGTGTTCTATCTTCAACCATCGGTGGCAATGCTGTCGATATGAAAGCCAACCATGATGTGTCCTTAACAGGGGCCAATGTATTAGGGACGAAGGATGTAAATATTACGGCAGGACATGATGTACGCACAGATTCCGGTGAAGAAAGACAGCGCGATGATATCTATGAACACAGCAAGAAAACAGGTTTAATGAGTGCCGGTATAGGCTTTACCATAGGCAGTAAAAAAGTAACGGATACACTGGATGGAAAATATACGAATCAGGTGGAAACGTTAATTGGGGCAGCTAAAGGACAGGTTGCGATTCATGCGAATAAGGCCGCTCATTTGACAAGCGCTTCTATATTAGCAGGTACAGATGCAACGGTACAGGCGCCGGAGATGATCCTTGACGGTAAACATAATACGGCTGATATAAAACAGACACATGAAGTTAAAACATCCGGTTTAACTGTAAGCCTAGGGGGCTCTATCGCATCGGCGCTTAATGGTGCGTATGCGTTGCAACAAAAAGGAAAAGATCGACATGACAAACGATTGGCAGCCTTAGAATATGTAGAGGCCGGTAAAGAACTACGTAAAGGTCTTACTAATGTTAACGAATATAGGGCGTATACGCCGGCTAATGTTGTTAATCATGCAGATAGTTTAATGGATTCCGGACTGCAAAAAATGGATTTCAGTGCGAGACTCGATCGGTTGGCATCATCCGGACAGTTAACTGAAAAACAACTTAAGACTGTAACAGGAATGCGTGACAAGTTCGCTGTAGAAGGTGCCCAGGAGTATCAGGCAGGTTTTAATGAAATGGCTGATATACAGGGGGATCAGTCTCAATATAAAGCACAAAAGCGTGCTAAGAAGGATGGGCTGGCTAATATTCATGTCGGTATTGGCTCCAGTTACAGCAAGAGTGTTACTGAATTACACAATCGAGACTATGCAGGTGGTAAGATTATATCCAATAATACTACTTCCTTGTTGGCTAAATCTAATGTACCGAATACAGGAACGATAACCGCTATAGGTGAAACGATACAAGGTAAGACGGTTGATGTAATAGCTGATAATACGATTAATCTACAAGCCGCAACTAATACAAGTCGTAAAACAGAAAATAATGATACAAAAAGCTGGTCCGTAGGAGCGAATATAAGTGTGAATGGTGGCGGTGTGTTAGGATTTGATGCTAACTATAATAAAGGTATGCAACGAGAAAATACCGAGAAAGTATCATACGCGCCTTCTCGAATAACAGCTAATACGGTTAATATGACTTCCGGTAACGATACGAATGTAATCGGCTCTACAGTCAAAGGTGATAGAGTTATTGCTAACGTAGGCGGTAATTTATATATTCAAAGTTTACAAGATAAAGAGACTTATGTAGGAAAACAGAAAAATACGGGATTTAGTGTTTCTACAAATGGGACTCAATTAGGTAGTATCTCCGGTGAGCATTCTAAAGGAGATACGCGTAGTAACTATGCCAGTGTAACAGAACAAGCCGGTATCTTTGCCGGTAAGGATGGTTATACAATTACTACAAAAGGCACTACCACATTAGAAGGGGCCATTATAGATAGTAAAGCTGCTGCAGAAAAGAATACAGTATCTACCGGTCGCTTAGTTATGAAAGATATAGAAAATACGGCTGAGTACTCTTCGAAGAATACCGGTGTGAGTTATAACCATATAGGAAACTTTAAGTCGCTGAGTCAAGCGGGACAAGATGCGGTATATAATTCGTTAGGACTTTTACCAAAATTATTACCGGAATCTAAGGATTCCGCACATAGCACTACCAAATCTGCTATTGCTGATGGTACAATAACTGTACATGATGAATCTGTAGATATACGTTCGATCTCTAGAGATACCGCTAATAGTCTAAATAAACTGGACAAGATTTTTGATAAGAAGAAAGTAGAGGAACGCCAGGAATTAGCCCGACTTTTTGCTAAAGATGCATTTGAACAATTGCATTATTGGGAACCGAAAACTAAAGAAGAGAAAGTGGCTAAAGCGATTGCTCATGGTGTAGTGGCGGAAGTGTCTGCTCGAGTTGCCGGTAATAAAGCGGGCAGCGGTTTTTATGCTGGAGTTACCAATGAGGCATTAATTGGTGACATTCAAAAAGTGGCCAAGACTAATCCTGCTGTGGCGCAATGGCTCAGTGCCGGTGTAGGGGCAGTAGTAAATGCGGGATTAGGAAAACCTGTTATTACTGGGGCTGCTGAGGCACAATATGGGACTAAGTGGAATCTAGAGTTAACAGAACATGCAAAAGATGTTAGATTAAATGAATATAATGCTTTTAAAAATTTATTTGATAGACAATATTTAGATCAGATTGCTCAAGGGAATCCTTATAGTGAAGAAGATATACAAAAAGCTTATAATGATTTGGTATATGCATATAATAATGCTGAGAAATTTGAGATCACGCCAGTAGCCAGAGACTTACTTGGGTTTTTCTTAGATGAAGATCCTAATGCACATGGTATTGTTGCTGTAGATTATACTGAGCACGGTTATCCAATTTATACATTTGGCTCCGACTCGGTAATAAATCAGATTTTTAGATCACAACAATATAGTTCTATGAATTTAGATATAGTATCAGATGCGGTATATGAGTCTCGCAACACCACAGAGAATATGCCAACATATACTAATTCTCATAGTTTTTATGGATATGGAGCTGATGCAGCCTTAGCATTAGGCAGTGCTTCAACAATAACAACATTTAAAAATGGTAATGCATATAATGGAGCAGTTATTACTATAATTGATAATTGGGATCATGGTAAAATTTTAGCTGAATGGATTAAATACCCAAGAATTTATGAAGCGGCCTATATTTTACAACAATCAGGTTATAGACGAACGTTTGCATACAAAACTACATATGATTTTTCTGTAAGTTAGTTTTTTTATTGGAGTAAATATAATGTATAAATATATTGCTATACTTTTTTTGTTAGGTATAATAGTCTCACAGTCTTTATTAATCTTCATTAACTATGATTATAATAAATACTATGCTTTTGGAAGATATAAATTGCATGCTAACTATTCATTTGAAGATACATGGCGTGATAATGGATTTGAGCGACTTATTTATAGCTATAGAAAGGTAGATAATAAATTGTACACTTATGGAGAATCTGGGATAACTATTATTACGATGAATGTCATAAATCCTAAAATTATAAAGATTCCAAATGATGAATATTATGAGTCTGTGCGTAAATATGGAAGAACTAATAAATATGCTAACTCATTAGAAGAATTATCTAACATCTATGGGAATGATTTTATTGTTTTAAATCGCTTAGAAGAATTAGATAGTGATGACTATTCCATTGTCAAAGAAATTATTGAGCAAGGTAAGGATAAAGCGAAGAAATCATCCTTGTTTTGATGAGTTATTAGCAATAATTAGCAATATATAGGAATGTATGCTAATAATTTTTCCATAATAGAACAACAATCAGAAATTAAAACTTCTTGACTTTCATTCTATAGAAACATTATAATCAGATTATAATTTTATACTCGCCTGAAAGAAACCGATGAGGTGGAGATAAAAATAGGAAATGCACTCACAGAGAGCGGGATTAGCTGAGAACCCGTAGTACGCAGCTTATTAAATGGACCACCGAGGGCGCATGGAACAGAATGAACTTTCACAGTCATTCCTAGTATGGTGCGACGTCACACGAGCGTTAGTCGTGAGGGATATGTTAGTATCCTGCGAAAGGGGAATGCACTGCATTCAAACAAGGTGGTACCGCGATTTATAGCACATACAATCATATTGTAATAATAGAACTATAAACTCGTCCTTGACGTTATATTGTCATGGGCGAGTTTTTTTATTGGCAAATGCCAGATGGAGGTTCTCATGATTTTCCCTAGTCTTGACCGTGTGAAAGCTATCGCACCGGGCTACGATATCGTGCCTGTATATATGGAAATTTTATCCGACGTACGTACGCCGATTAGTGTGTTGAAAGCGTTAAAACAAGTGAGCAGTCATACGTACTTGCTTGAAAGTGCGGATAATAGTAATCATTGGGGCCGTTACTCCTTCTTGGGTTACGATCCTAAGATTGAGCTATTCTGTAAAAACCATACAATGACCATCAAAGACGGTACTACACGTACCTTTGAGTGCTCTGATCCTGCCGCAGAAATTCGCAATATTTTGAGCCAATATAAAAGTCCTCGTTTAGAAGAGTTACCAACTTTTACAGGTGGATTTGTAGGGTACTTCGCATGTGAATATATTCGCTACATCGAGCCAACATTGGATTTCCCAACGCCAGATGACGACTCTGCGATGGTAAACGATGTAGACCTTATGCTCTTTGATAAGGTTATCGCTTTTGACCACTACAAAAATAAAATTTACTTGATTGCCAACATCAGCACAAATGATTTAGAACGCAACTATAACAAAGCTGAGCTTGAATTGAAAACTCTTGCTGATCTCGTTATAAACGGCAAAGAGGCGGATGTGCCAAAAGGCATCCTTAAAACAGAGTTTACCTCTGAATTTACAAAGGATGAGTTTGAAGCAGTTGTTAAAAAGACGCAGCACTATATCAAGGAAGGGGATATCTTCCAATGTGTTGTATCTAACCGCCGCGAAGCCGAGTTTGAGGGGAGTTTGTTAAACGCATACCGCGTATTGCGAACCTTGAATCCATCTCCATACATGTTCTACCTATCTGGTGGCGATGTAGAGCTCACAGGTGCTTCTCCAGAGACATTGGTAAAATTAACAGATGGCAAGATGTACACCTTCCCAATTGCAGGCACCATGCGCCGCGGCAAAAATGAAGCAGAGGACCTTGCTATTGAAGAAAAACTAATCAATGACGAAAAAGAGTTGGCTGAACATAATATGCTTGTTGACCTTGGCCGTAACGATTTAGGTAAAATTTCTAAATTTGGTTCCGTAAAAGTAGAGGCGTTACATATGTTGCAACGTTTCTCGCATGTTATCCATATTACATCTACTGTAAGCGGTGACATGCAAGACGGCAAAGATGCACTCGATGCAATCGGTGCTACACTGCCAGCAGGCACGTTGTCTGGGGCGCCTAAGATTCGTGCTATAGAAATTTTACACGAACTTGAAAAAAGCCCACGTGGTGTATATGGTGGCGCCGTAGGTTATATCGATTTTTCTGGTAACATGGACGTATGTATCGGCATTCGCATGGCTATGAATAAAGGCGGTAAGGTCTATGTTCGTGCTGGTGCAGGCATCGTTCGAGATAGCGTTCCTGAAAGCGAGTTTAATGAAACCTTGATCAAAGGCCAATCCATGATTTCCGCAATTACAGATGCACAGGAGGTAGAATAATGGTACTCCTTATAGATAATTACGATAGTTTCTCCTTTAATTTATACCAATTAGTAGGATCTATCAATCCAGATATTAAAGTTATCCGCAGCGATGAATTAACAGTTGAAGAAATCCGCGCTTTGAAACCAGACTATGTGATACTTTCACCAGGACCTGGCAGACCAGCTGATGCGGGCGTATACGAAGACCTTTTGCGTGAATGCAAAGGGGAATTCCCAATCCTCGGCGTATGCCTCGGTCACCAAGCCATCGGAGAAGTATTCGGCGGCACCGTTTCCTACGCTAAACAAGTAATGCACGGCAAACAAAGTGTGGCGAAGCAAGTACACCCATCCAAAATCCTTAAGGGCTTGCCTGAACAATTCGAAGTTGCTAGATACCACTCCTTGGCAATTATTGACGAAACCATGCCAAGCGAACTCATTGTCACATCTATTACAGACGACGGCGAAGTAATGAGCGTGGAACACAAAGACTATCCGATATATGGCGTCCAATTCCATCCGGAATCCATCATGACACCGGACGGGGAACAAATGATTCGTAATTTCTTAGAAAAATAGCTACTGTCTAATTTAGGTATTCGAGGGGCTATTCTTAAGCATTAACACGTTAGGCAAAAATAAGGGCTCTCGGAACTCCGATGGACACCAACCCCACTACGTGGGGCCGCCAAGTCGTTCCTTAAGACCTTATTTCCTGCCAACTCAACCTTGGCAGTACCTACTTAATAGCCCCTCTATAATACATATATCGAATTGTAGCTATATTTTCTAAAGAAATATGCGAATCAGAACCCCTAATATAGGAAAAGGTGGTGCAAAGCACCACCATTCCCACCCCTTATAAAGAAATGACCTGTGCATTACTCCATATAATGCGCAGGATCATTTGAAAGATATTGAATTGTTGTTCATTTTATTGCGCGTGTGATAGGGAGCAGGGCATATAAAAGATTAAATGTCATGGTGTTTATGTGAGTTCACGGGGTTCTAGGCCCGACTTTGGCCCTGCGAAGGCCACAGGCCGTAGTCAGACCCGGCCAGTGGAGGGCATAGGTCCATGTGAATCACATGTAGCATTAACGCCGGTATATGCCCTATTATCGTTGAACCGAAGTAAAATGAACAACAAGTAAGGAGATATAAAATGATTAAAGACGCATTATATGCAGTAACGCATGGTCAGGACTTATCCTACGACCTTGCTAAAGATACAATGAACAAAATTATGAGCGGCGATGTACCAGAGGTTCCTATGGCTGGTTTCTTGTGTGCTCTTGCCGCAAAGGGCCCTACTGTAGATGAGGTTACGGCGTTCGCTGAGGTTATGCGCGAGAAGGCTGGCTCCGTGCCTCATGAAGGTACTGTTGTGGAAATCGTAGGTACTGGTGGTGACGAGGCTAATACGTTCAACATTTCTACTACATCTGGCTTTATCATTTCCGCCGCAGGTATTCCTGTAGCAAAACATGGTAACCGTAGTGTATCTAGTAAATGTGGTGCTGCTGACTTAATTGAAGCGTTGGGCGCTAAATTAGAGCTTAACGGTGAACAAAACGAGGCGGTGTTGAACAAAGCGAATATGTGCTTCATGTTTGCGCCTGTATATCACCAAGCCATGAAATATGCGGGCCCTGTACGTAAGGCGTTGGGCGTTCGTACTGTGTTTAACATCCTTGGACCTTTGGCAAATCCAGCAGGTGCTACGGTTGAGTTGATGGGCGTTTACGATAAATCTTTAGTAGAACCATTGGCTCGTGTATTGGCTAATCTTGGCGTTAAACGCGGTGCTGTGGTACACGGCTTTGACGGCCTTGATGAGATTACGGCTACCAACAAAACGTACGTATGCGAAATTAATAATGGTACCTTCACAAACTACGAATTCGATCCTAAGGAATATGGTTTCGAATATGCTGATAAAACCGAGCTTGAAGGTGGTGATGCTACGGTGAATGCTGAGATTACACGTCGCGTTCTCGGTGGTGAACAAGGTGGTAAACGCACTGCGGTTGTTCTTAACGCGGGCATGGCGATTTACCTTGCGAAAGACGGCATTACATTGGCAGAGGGCATCGAAGAGGCGAAACACATGATCGATTCTGGCAAGGCACTTGCTACACTAGAACAGTTTGTGAAAGCAACCCAAGAGGTGTAACCATTGATTTTAGATAAGATTATAGAGGCTACCAAAATTCGGGTAGCTCAAGAAAAACAGGTGGAGTCTCCTGAGGCTGTGAAAGCAGCGGCTTTAGCGTTACCATCTGATACAGGATTTCCTTTTGAAGCAGCCCTTCGTCAGCAAGACTTCAACTTTATTTGCGAAGTAAAGAAGGCATCTCCATCTAAGGGAATCATTGCTGAGGACTTCCCATATTTAGACATCGCTAAAGAATATGAGGTTGCTGGTGCAGCGGCTATCTCTGTATTGACGGAGCCAGACTTTTTTAAGGGTGATAAAAAATATTTACAAGAAATCGCTAGCACCGTAAAAATCCCTGTACTACGTAAAGATTTCATCATCGATGAATACCAAATCTACCAAGCGAAGGTTTGGGGCGCTAGTGCCATCCTTTTAATCTGTGCATGCCTTGATATGCCGACGCTGACAAAGTTCCGTGAGCTAGCAGATTCTCTTGGCTTATCTTCCTTGGTAGAGGCTCATGATGAGAACGAAGTACAAATGGCCATTGATTGCGGTGCACGTATTATCGGTGTTAACAATCGCAACTTGAAAGACTTCACCGTAGACGTACAAAACAGTGTGCGTTTGCGCAATCTCGTACAAGACGATGTGATTTTCGTATCTGAAAGCGGCCTTGAAACGCCAGAGGACATCCAAGTATTGCGTGATAACAATATCGGAGTAGCTTTGATGGGGGAAACCTTCATGCGTTCTCCTAACAAGGTGGAGAAATTAGCATATCTTTATGGTTCAACCTACTACACACCAAAGGTTAAGATGTGCGGAATCTCAAAGGTGGAAACAATCCCTGCTGTAGTAGAAGCAAAACCAGACTACATGGGCCTTGTATTTGCTCCTAGCAAACGACAAGTTACTGTAGACCAAGCTAAAACATTGGTTGAAGCACTACATAAGCAATATACTAAAAGATATAACAATGGTACTGAACAGTCTAATAATGATGAGATTAAAACTGTCGGCGTTTTTGTCAATGAAACGCTAGATAATCTCGTTACAATTGCTAAAGGAATCAATCTTGATGTGGTGCAATTGCATGGCGATGAAGATGAAGCTTTCATCCAATCCTTAAAAGGACGTACTAATGTAGAGATTTGGAAGGCTGTTCAAATCCGTAGTGCTGCAGATGCAGAGGCGTGGATTGATAGCAGTGCGGATATGCTATTATTTGATGCGTACCACAAAGACGAGCGCGGCGGTACAGGCGAAGTATTCGACTGGTCTTGCTTAGACGAGTTTGAACGACCATTTATGCTGGCTGGTGGTATCGATAGCACCAATGTGGCGCGTGCCATTCGTACGGTTCGACCGTACGGCATTGATATCAGTAGTGGTATTGAAACAGATGGCGTGAAAGACGATGAGAAGATTACAGCTTTCACCAACATTGTGAGAACAATAGCAATGCCATAATATGGCGTGCTAGCAGGAATGGAATATAGAAAGGTAAGTTATATGAGTGAACAAAGACATGGTTATTTTGGCTCCTTTGGGGGTCAATTTATGCCAGAAACATTGATGAATGCAGTCATCGAATTGGAAGAGGCGTACAACAAGTACAAAGATGATCCTGATTTCGTACACGAACTTGAGGATTTACATAAAAAATATACAGGTCGTCCATCTCTTTTATACTATGCAGATCGCATGACAAAGGACCTTGGAGGTGCCAAAATCTATTTAAAACGTGAGGACTTAAATCATACTGGTTCTCACAAGTTGAATAACGTAATCGGCCAAATGTTATTGGCAAAACGAATGGGTAAGACTCGTGTTATTGCTGAAACCGGCGCAGGTCAACACGGTGTGGCAACGGCTACTATCGCTGCGTTGATGGGCATGGAATGCGAAGTATACATGGGTGCAGAGGACTGTGAACGTCAAGCACTTAACGTATATCGTATGAAATTACTAGGCGCTAAGGTGCATCCTGTAACAACAGGGACTAGCACATTGAAAGATGCGGTTTCCGAAGCATTGCGCGAATGGACAAATCGCATGTCCGATACGCACTATGTATTGGGCTCTGTTATGGGGGCTCATCCATTCCCTATGATCGTTCGTGACTTCCAATCCATCATCAGCCGTGAAGCGCGTGAGCAAATCCTTGAAGCAGAAGGTAAATTGCCAACAGCTGTTATGGCTTGTGTAGGCGGCGGCTCCAATGCGATGGGCATGTTCTATCACTTCATTCCAGACGAAGGTGTTCGTCTTATCGGTTGTGAAGCGGCAGGTCGTGGCATCGATACAGAAGAACATGCTGCGACAATCGCAAAGGGTTCCGTTGGTATCTTCCACGGCATGAAATCGTACTTCTGCCAAGACGAAGACGGCCAAATTGCTCCAGTATATTCTATCTCTGCAGGTCTTGATTATCCTGGCATCGGTCCTGAACATGCGTACTTGCACGATAGCGGTCGTGCTGAATATGTGCCGGTTACAGATGACGAAGCAGTCGATGCCTTTGAATACTTATCTCGCTTGGAAGGTATTATTCCAGCCATTGAAAGTGCTCATGCGGTGGCACATGCACGTAAAATTGCTCCTACCATGAGCAAGGACGACATCATTATTATTTGTTTATCCGGTCGTGGCGACAAAGACGTGGCGGCTATGGCGAAATACAGAGGGGTGGATCTTCATGAGTAAAATTAAAGACGCTTTCACAAAGGGCAAGGCATTCATCCCGTTCATTAGTGCTGGTGATCACGGTATTGAGAATACAGAACGTTATATTCGTATTATGGTGAAAGCCGGTGCGGACATGGTAGAGATTGGTATTCCCTTCTCTGACCCAACAGCGGAAGGCCCAGTTATTCAAGAGGCGAGCACGCGTGCTCTCTCCACAGGCGTAAAAATCAATGATATCTTTGATATGGTGCGTCGTCTGCGTACAGGCGATGATGCAGTGACTATACCGCTCGTATTCATGACCTATTTGAATCCTATTTACGTATTCGGTCGTGAAAAATTCTTTACCCTCTGTGAAGAGGTCGGCATTTCTGGTGTTATCGTGCCAGATATGCCATTTGAAGAAAAAGGCGAGCTCGCTAGTGTGGCTCATAAGCATGGTGTTGAAGTGGTATCCTTAATTGCGCCAACATCTGAAAACCGCATCGAAATGATTGCCAAAGACGCAGAAGGCTTTGTATACTGTGTATCTTCCCTTGGCGTTACAGGTATGCGCAGTGAAATCAAGACGGATATTAAATCCATTGTTGAAACGATTCGCAAATATACGGATATTCCTGTCGCTGTTGGTTTCGGTATTTCCAAGCCAGAACAAGCGGAAGCTATGGCGCGCGTATCCGATGGAGCCATCGTAGGCTCTGCTATCGTTAAAATCGTGGCAGAACACGGTGAACATGCGGACCAAGCATTGTATGATTACGTACAATCCATGAAACAAGCTGTTCTAAAGGCTGGCGCATAACATAATAACTCATATAGCCTTGGGAAAAATTATATAGGGGATAACACAAAAGGACGTTATACAATGTATAACGTCCTTTTCATTGGTTGGTTAATTTAGTTTTGTGTTTTTAGGGCTAGTAATATGTATTATGCGCAAGGCTTAGTCATTAGAGGATTCAGAACGTTGATGTCGTTCACTGCGTTTTGCTGTTGCATTTTTATCATGCTTTTCACGTTTAGATATTCTATGTTTTCTGTGCTTTTTCTCTTTTACTTTGTACCATGGATGATCGCTGCTATCTACTGTGCCATCATCATTTTTTACCATGCGATGATTTTCACCGATTTTGAAGTGGTAATCTTTGGCTTGGGCTACATTGGCACCAATACCAACTGTTAAGAAGGCACCTAAGCTAGCCAAGGCTACTGCTTTCATTAATTTAGCTTTCATAATTATCTCCTGTATGATTGATTGTACGAATTTTAGTTGTAAGAAATATATCTGTAGTATAGGCATATTTCATGAACAAAAAATGAATCAACTAAGTTGATAAATCATAGTATAATAGGAATATCTATATATATTTATTATCTAAGATTATGGTAGGAGTTTTATGAAACAGAGAGTATACGAAATCCTCTATCGTGAGCTAGTGGAAAACTATGCAAACAGTAAAGGACGTACAAATACAGCCGATTTTTGGCTCACCATAAGTGCTATATCCTTTGTATATGGCTTAATTATATGTATTACAGGTCTTGCAACCTACATACCGTACGGATTTCTCTATGCTGTCTCTATCGGTGGCGGCGTATTAGTTGTATTGTCCATCCTGTTATGCTTGCCGAAGATTATGCTAATGGCAAGACGGCTACGAGACTCTAATAATGATCCAATGTTGATGATTTTACTATTGGTTCCTTTTTTAGGCTGGCTTGCATTATTGTATCTATTCTGTAAGCGCACATCACCTATATCTAATGAATTAGAGGAAAAACGTTCCGTATCGGGCCTTTTTATTGTGGCCATATTAGTATTAGGATGCCTAGCCACTAGTGCAGGTAGTACAATGATTAATCATAATTTTATGGTAGAAGAGACTGCTTATGGCAATTTGGAACCTAGTTCGTTAACGAAACAAGCAAATCGTCTTTTACAAAGTGAAACGGCTACAACAGAGGGGCGTACTGTGGTAAGTAATTATTATGAAGCCCTCAACAAAAAGGATTATCATGGTGCATATCGTTATTTGAGCGCTCGTGCTATGGAACGATATGGTACCTTTGAACTATGGGAACAAGCCATGGCTAAGGACGAGGTTCATAAGGTGAAAGCGATACAGCTTGACTATGTTTCCCAAGACCAAGATGATGATATTGTTGTAAATTATATGGGCTTTACCGTTACCTTTGAAGATAATCTAGAGCCTCTATTAGTTCGTTTGCATAATGAAGGCAAAGGCTGGGGCATTGTTGCTATTGAAGCCGCGGAGGAGGATTAGGTTATGTCAACCATAAATATATATGATTTGAATTATACTGATGCCTTCAAATTAGGCATTAGAAATTATGCTAATTTTAACGGCCGTGTTAGCCGTAGTGAATATTGGCGATTCGTGGCAGGCGTTACCTTGATACAAGGATTACTTGGGATTTTAGCTTTACTTTGTAGTACCTTGGGCTTTCCTAATTATGAAACACTTATTGATAATGTTGCTGTAGGGGTATCTCTTTTCTTTATAATTCCCAATATAGCTATCACAGCGCGGCGTATGCATGATATTGGTCGGAGCGGTTGGACACAGCTAATCTCATTTATTCCTGTTATAGGCTTCTTTATATTCCTCGTTTACGAATTGCGTCGTGGCGATGAAAGAGAGAATTCATATGGTGAAAGAACCGGCTATACACCTATTACTCCTGAGGTTAGCAAGGCTACAGGACTAGAAGAGACTCCATCCCGTCGTCAAGATTGGGCGATGGGGATTGCCATCTTTATTATCCAATCTATTATTATTGCCGATATCATTAGAGAGATATTATGGTATGGTATTAATGGGAATGGATACATATAATAATCACCTGTATTTATTAACAATCTCATTATTTTATTTTATAAAAGTTTAACATCTCCTTTATAGACAATATAACACTTTATAGTAAAATGAATTTCAGATGAATTTAAAAACTTAGATATTAATAAATAAAGAATATCTTAGTTGTTATATGTGTTAAGTACAGCAGGACATCGTAATCTTTGCTGATTTCTGTTTGTAGCTAGAAGGAGTTTATTATGAAATCTTGTCCCTATTGTGGACATGCAGTGTTGAAAACAGATTGTTACTGCCCAGAGTGTGGGCATGTTAGTAGACCACAAATCTCGTTAGATAAATACAATCTAGGCTTGATTGAAAACTTTAAACAATGTTTGGTTTATAAATATGCTGATTTTGATGGTCGTGCAAGTCGTAGTGAATATTGGCATTTCTTGTTAGTTTATCAATTGTTGTTTGTGGCCATTCTATTTACTTGTGCTTTTTTGAGCTATATTAGTCCACTATCTAGCGTAGTAGGCGTAGGTTTTGGTTTGGTCATCCTTGTCCTCTTGTCCGTGATTATGGTTATCCCTGGCGTGGCTGTTTCAGTGCGACGTTTACACGATCAAGGCCGCTCAGGGGGCCTCGTATTTATTGGATTCATCCCTGTAATAGGGACTATTATCCTGTTAATCCTTATGGCTCTGCCTGGTGAAAGCCAACCAAATCGCTTTGGTCCCCCTAACGGTCAAGTAGTTGTAACAAAACAAATGGCCCGTGAATTAGGTCTTATTGATACTACGCCATCTATGGGACTAACTGCAGGACTATTCTGCGCTATCTTTGTACTCTGGTTCTTGGTAGATAAACTACTTATGACCAGTGCGATGTAGTTTATGATGTATCCTATAATGAAATATAAAGCATAAGTTATTCCCAAAACATATAGACATTCATTTTCAAAATCGTCAACAGTAATGATATAATATTTTCAAGAAGAATTTATTTGTTATTTCTAGAGGAGAGAAGATTATGACTGATTTGTCTATCAAAAATCTTTCGTATGTAGATAATTTTAAACATACGATTATGGGTAATTATGCTAATTTCAAAGGTCGTGCAAGCCGCAGTGAATATTGGCGTTTCTATGGTATCACAATTGTTATTGCTGGTATCTTCAATGTATTGAGTGCTCTTGTAATGGATACTGCGCTAGCAAGTGTTGTAGGTCTTATTTCCATAGTATATAATCTTGCAATTCTATTGCCTTCCATTGGTCTTGCTGCGCGTCGTTTACATGACATTGGTAAAAGTGGTTGGATGCTTTTGATTAGCTTGATTCCATTTGGTATTATCTATGTTATTTATCTACTCGCTCAAAAGGGTGATGAAGGTGATAACCAATATGGATCTCCAATGAGCTATGAAGTAATTACTGCTGAAGAAGCTGCTCGCACTGGTCTTAAAGAAACTCCAACTGACGACATGGATCGTAAATTCATGTACGTGTGCATTGCAATTATTATTCTTGAATTAATTCTCATGAGTGCCATCTAATAATTGTATATACAATAAAGCCTACGTAAGTAGGCTTTTTCTTTTGCTTAATAGGGGATGTAGGTTCTGTTAAATTTAGAAATGAAGTATTTGACAATTTCCCCGTTTGAGTCCTATAATTATCTATTATATGAATATTGCGTTGAAAAAGACGGCATGTCTCAGACGGATTTAGTAGAGACCAAACTCATGGGCTGAAAGGTTTGGAAATCTAGAGATTTGCGGATCACTTTGGAGCAAGCAGGAACCCTGCCGGTGAACACCGTTATATGTTTAAGTGGCTTTCACAATATGAGAGATGAGTTGCGTCTTATGTGTTACAATCATGTGCTAGCATGGTGTGACAATCGCAGAAATGCGGTGGCGCTAGCTTTCACAAGTAACGAGAGTCAGTAGGGTGGTACCACGGATATGACGTCCGTCCCTTCGGGGGCGGGCGATTTTTTTATGTAAAAGGAGCAACAGCATGGATTACGGTAAGACGTTACATTTGCCTGAAACAGAATTCCCAATGCGCGGCAATTTGCCTAAGCGCGAACCAGAAATCTTAAAATTCTGGGAAGATAACAAGATTTATCAAAAACGTTTGGAGTTGCGTAAAGACGCAAAACCTTTCATTTTGCATGATGGCCCTCCATATGCGAACGGTAAATTGCATATCGGTCATGCCCTCAACAAAACGTTGAAGGACATCATCATGAAATATAAAACAATGACTGGTCATTATACTCGCTACATCCCTGGTTGGGATACACATGGTTTACCAATCGAGCATGCGGTTATTAAAAACACTGGTCTTAACCGTCATGAAATGGCTCCATTGGACTTGCGCAATAAATGTAAGGAATATGCATTAGAATGCGTAGAAACACAAAAACAAGATTTCATTCGTTTTGGTGTATTAGGCGAATGGGACCGTCCGTATTTGACATTGCGTCCTGAGTTCGAAGTTAAACAACTTGGCATCTTCGGCGAAATGGCAAAACGCGGTCACATCTATAAAGGTCTTAAAACTGTATACTGGTGTACGCACTGCGAAACTGCATTGGCAGAGGCAGAAATCGAATATGCTGAGAAAAAATCCTTCTCCATTTACGTAAAATTCCCTTACGTATCCGAGAAAAAGGTCACATTGCCAGCTGGCGTAGATTCAAAACAAGCATACTCTGTTATTTGGACAACTACTCCTTGGACAATGCCTGCCAACGTAGCTATTTCCGTTAACCCTGAGCTTGAATATGGCTGGGTAAAAGTAGGCGACGAATACTACTTGATGGCTACTGAACTTGTTGACGCAGCTATGAAAGATATTGGTATCGAAAACTACGAAATCGTAAACCGCTTCTCTGGGGCAGACTTAGAATTAGCTGAATTTAAACATCCATTCGTAGAACGTACATCCACTGTATTATGCGGTGACCATGTAACACTTGAAGCTGGTACTGGTTGCGTACATACAGCGCCTGCACACGGTGAAGACGACTTTAACATCGTTATGCGTTATAACAAGGAAGGTAAAACTAATCTTCCTATCATTTCTCTTGTTAACGAAACTGGTAACTACACTAAACAAGTAGACGACAACCGTTATGGCGATACTGAATTCCCATTGGCTGGCGTAGAAATTCACGATGCAGAAGTGCCTGTAATCAAAATCTTGGCGCATAATAATGCATTGCTTCACAAATCCAGCTTGCGTCACCAATACGCTCACTGCTGGCGTTGTAAAAATCCTGTCATCTATCGCGCTACAGAACAATGGTTCTCCTCTGTAGATGGGTACCGTCAACAAGCGCTTGATGCAATCGATAACCAAGTGCAATGGATTCCTAAATGGGGCCACGACCGCATTTTCAACATGGTTCGCGACCGCGGTGACTGGGTAATTTCTCGTCAACGTATTTGGGGCGTGCCAATTCCTATTTACTATTGTGAAAGCTGCGGCGAGCACATCATCAACGATGATACTATCAAAGCATTACAAGAAAAAGTAGCTGTAGAGGGCTCTGATGCTTGGTGGGCTCATAGTGCAAAAGAATTGTTACCAGAAGGTTTCAAATGTCCTCATTGCGGTCATGATGAGTTCAAAAAAGAAACAGACATCATGGACGTATGGTTCGACTCTGGTTCTTCTTGGGCTGGCGTGCTCGAAGTAAACGATCTTGATGTACCATGTGCTATGTACCTTGAAGGTTCTGACCAACATCGCGGTTGGTTCAACTCTTCCTTGCTGACTGCAGTAGCCACAACAGGTAAAGCACCGTACAACTCCGTATTGACTCACGGTTTTGTTGTGGACGGTGAAGGTCGCAAAATGTCTAAATCTGTAGGTAATACAGTGGCTCCAAGTGATATCATCGACGTATACGGCGCTGACGTTATGCGTCTGTGGGTATCTTCTGCGGATTACCAAGCAGACGTACGTTTGTCCAAAGACATCGTAAAACAATTATCAGAAGTATACCGTAAGATCCGCAATACATTCCGCTTCTTACTCGGCAACTTGGATGACTTCAATCCAAACACCGATAAAGTGGCTTACGCAGATATGTCCGAATTCGATAAATGGGCTTTGCTACGCTTAGAAGAAGTGCGTCAAAAGGTTACTGATGCGTACGAAAACTATGAATTCCACATGTTGTACCATGCAATTCATAACTTCTGTACAGTAGACTTGAGTTCCATCTACCTTGATGTAATGAAAGATACTATGTATGCTGAAAGCAAAGACAATGTAGCTCGTCGTTCTGCTCAAACAGCGATGTACGAAATCTTGAAAACATTGGTAGCCATGGTATCTCCAGTACTTTCTTTCACAGCGGAAGAAGTTTGGAAATATATGCCTAAAGAAGAGGGCATGCGCGAATCCGTTATGCTTCAAGATTGGCCACAAGGTCATCCAGAACACTTCAACCAAGAATTGGCTGACAAATGGAACCAATTGTTAGACTTGCGTACATCCGTACAAAAAGCATTGGAACTTGCTCGTCAAGATAAAACAATCGGTCATCCATTGGATGCATCCGTTACAGTATATGCTGAAGGTGCTGCATTCGATGCATTGAATGCCCTTGGTGAAGAAGGCTTGGCTAAACTTGTTATCGTATCCGAAGCGCACATCGTAAACGGCGCTGCACCGGCAGAGGCTGTAAAAGACGAAGAAACAGGCGTTGCAACAGTTGTTGTTGCCTCTGGTCTCGAAAAATGCGAACGCTGCTGGATTCATCGCGATACAGTCGGCCAAGATAGTGCACATCCTACACTTTGTGCACGCTGTGCCGACGTTGTAAAAACATTATAATAAAAAAAGACCATCCTGTTGAACTTCGCTTCCAAAAATTGTGTCCAATTTTTGGGGTACAGTTCACTGGGGATGGTCTTTTTTATGTTTGTAAATCCTTTGGCACTGTTAACTGTTTCCAATTATCTAGTTCAGGGATTTCCAAGGTATTTATCGTTTTTTGAATCCAATAGTTTAAGGACACTTCGTTTCCCACATATTGTTCAAATAAGTAGGTCTTACCAGGCATGTCTTGTTGGTTTCCATCGTCATCGATGGTATGACGGGCGGACTCTTTTAGATAGAGCTGCACCCTAAATGGGGCCGACTGATTGCCTTTGAAAATGAAATAGGATGGGCCCACAAAGTCATGGGTACGAATATTAATTTGTTCGTACTTTTTCTCTTTTAATCCTTGTAATGCAGCTTGAATCATAGCGTTTGCATCATCGTATTCCTCTAGCAAAAACGGCTGTTGATCCACATCGAGCACGTAATGCCAGGTTGGCTTTTCTTCGTTCTTTTCGATAGTCCAATTACCCTCGATGCTAGGCACTTGATGATTATCGTAAAGCTCTTTCAATAGGCTTATGGTATTCTCTTTGTCGTAAATGGACTTGTAGATAATTTCGTGTCCTTCTGATGGATCATAACCATGTAGCCTTATTTGATAGTGATCTCGTAGCATCCGTTTTACATCGACCTTAAAGATATTGCGCAATGTATCTGGAACGGATAGGAAATGATTGTAAAAGCTGAGCTTCATTTCTTCCTGTGACTCTAAGGCGGTTTCAATGGTTTGCCAGTCGTACAAGGTTGTATCCCATAGGAAGTCGTCCATGATTACAGATAAGCGGGCCGCATTTTGAGGCCAGTTGGTAGGTGCAGGACGCACCGTAGTAGTTGACTCAGTAATACCTTCTTTGTACTGCCAATGACCATCGATCTCCTCAAAGGCGGCTAAGCGTTCTTCTGCTTCATCATCGATAGGAATATCTTTTAGCTCCGGATCTAAATTGGTTTTATGAGATAAGATATATTGATGGGATTGCTCGTAATAGGATACGGCTTGATCTAAATCTGGTTTGCCAGTTACATAGCCTTTTTCGTAGGCATAACCTAAGGCAACGCGTGTTAAAGCGCGTGTAATATCGTAGAAAAGAACGCGATTCTCCTCTTCAAAGGCTCGTTGTTCCTCGTCTAAGACACGTAGTAATGATTGCACACCAAAGCGTATGTTTTTCGTTACCCCTAAACCGTGGATTCGCATGTATCCGATATAGGGCAAGGCAAATATGAAGCGATCTTTTGTAGCCGCCATATGTGTTAAATCTGCAATGAGTCCCCAGTCGAGAGGCAGGTGGCCTATGTGAAAGATGTAGCCAAAGGCTGCCTGTAAGGCGGTATATCCTGCATCACTAAACTGTTTTGTTGCCGCACGGCGGTAGAGGCCAATAGCCTTTACCGGATCGTAGGGAATCGTAGAACGTAACACTTTAGCATCATAGAAATGATAGTAATAATCCGCTAATTCTGCGATACTTTCAGATTGACCTAAGGCGGCACCTTTAGTGAACCATGTGAAAGCATCCTCGAATTTACCATTTTCATGGCAGTCGAGGCCTGTATATAACATCATGGCAGGGTTGCCAAGTTCGGCCGCAGTCCTAGCGACACGGCGCGCATTGCTGAAATCGGCTTCATCGATATAGATATTGCGCAAGTTCCCTTGGAACATAGCAAGACCGTTGTCGAGGGCCTTGTTAAACCACTCTTTCGCAAGGTTAGATGCATTTTCTTGTAATGTTTCATCTGGCACAGTGCCTTGCAAAGCGGCGATGCGATCCTGCACAGAGTTTGCTGTAAGGCTTCTTTGAATGCGTTTAGTCCAACTCATAGGCGGAGGTGTTAGCATAGTCTCAGCGGAGCTGATGCGATTATCATCACGCCAGAAAAAGACATTGCCTATAACATATTGGCAATAGGCATCGCCTTGGTTTGCGTAATCATAGACAATGCGAAATGCTTCGTCGAAGGAAATTTGCATATCCTTCTCTACGGTAGGCGTAATGGAGCCTTTAATGCGCAAAGCTTGTAATGTGCCGATAGGGCTACAGCGGCGAATGCTATCATGCAAGCACTGATAGGTGCGCATATTATCCTCTGGAAAGTTAGACTCTTCCCAGGTAAAGCGAGGCCCTGCATAGACGCGTGCCAAGAGTGCATAGGCGTCACCTAGCTCTCGAGCCTCTGGGTCATTGGCTATCTTGAGAGCGTCCTCTTTAGTGTCTATATCACTTTCAAGACGGCTTGTCTTGTCGTTTCGTAAGGCTCTATCTTTTAGTTGACTTGGATTTTGCTGATTATTGACGATGAGCTCCAATTGACGTAAGCCTTCTTGAGCCATTTTTTGATTGTAGGATGTAAAAATCATGTGGAAGACCTTTTGCAGGCGTTCCGTAAAGTACTGTGCCATTAGGCCTCCTTTTATACATGTATACAGTAAATACATATTTATTATATAACGAACGCGAGGTACCGTAAAAGAGAAAATACTAGTATATCTGCATGTTCTCTATTGATATCATACTGCTATCGATTACCTGTTCTCACAATATACTAGCCTATTTCTAATTTATATCTATGCATAATACAGAGCCTTCAGCATGTATTGGATTCAAATGATAAAAAAATCCCCTCTGAAGAAAATCTGCTGTCACAAATTTTATGTGATGTCTGCAATCTTTCAGAGGGGTTATTATGTATCCTAGTTCTTAGGAATACATATTATTTTTTGTTGTAATCGCCGAACCATTTGTTGTAGATTTTTTGGTAAGTGCCGTCTTCTTTAAGTTCTTTAAGAGCTTTGTTAACAGCTTCTTGTAAAGCTTTGTTGCCTTTTTTCACGCCAAGAACTGTACCTTCAGCTTTAGTAGGTTCGCCTACAAGTTTAAGGTCTTGATCAGCACCTTGTTTGAGGTAGTACATAGCAACTGCATTATCGATGATAGCACCGTCGATTGTACCAGCTTTCAATTCCATGAAGATATTAGCATTAGAATCGATTTGTTTTACTGTTGTACCAGGAATTTTTTGAGCCATTTCAACCGGGATTGTACCGATTTGAGCGCCTACAGTTTTACCTGCTAATTCATCCATGTTGTGGATTGTTGTGTTGTCTTTACGAACAACTGTGATGAAACCGCCTTGGTCGAAGTATACATCGGAGAAGTCCAATGCTTTTTCACGTTCAGGTGTAGCATTGATGCCTGCTGCGATCATGTCGATATCACCAGATTGAACTGCTGGAATCAAAGCATCGAAGCCCATGGATTTGAATTCCATTTTTAAACCAAGTTTTTTAGCAATTGCTTCGGACAAATCAACGTCGAAACCAACGTATTTGTCGCCTTCAGTGAATTCGAATGGTGGGAATGTAGTTTCAGAACCTACACGCAATACACCTTCTTGTTGTGTCATTTTAGGTTTGTCGTTGCCACAACCAGCCAATAAACCCATTGCTGCTACCGCTACGAGGGCGATGGCTGTCAATTTTTTGAACTTAAACATAGTATCCTCCTTAAACATCCATATACATGATTTATACATTTCTGTTTATATTGTACGGAATTTTACACCAATAGGCAATAACATTGTATAATTAAGAGTACATGAGTTTCATATTTAAAAATGGATTTCATTTAACATTGTTTAAATCCATCGATTTGCACACATTTTTGATTATATCTATTGGAGGCGCTATGAACCTTATGCATACATTTTCCGATCTTTGTAAAAGCTTCGCCCCAGATGCTTTTGCGGTGAATTATACATTAGCTAAAAACCCTGAGATTTCCAGTCAAGAATTCGAGTCTGTCAAAACCATTGGTGCTGTTCTCGAAAAATATGGTATGGACGTAACCTATGAATTCTGTAATTTGCCGACTGCCTTCAAGGCGTCTGCCGTAAAAGTAGATCATCCAAAAGGTCGCTTAGCGATACTTTGTGAATATGATGCACTCCCTGAGGTAGGCCATGCGTGTGGTCATTCCGCCAGTGGTTCTATGAGTGTATTGGCTGCATTGACACTGCATAAAATGCAAGAAGAGGGCGTAGCTTTCAACATGGACATCGATATTATCGGCACACCAGACGAAGAAGCGATGGGGTGTAAGGTAGATATGTGCAATACAGGGGTATTCAAAGAATACGATTTTGCCATAATGGTTCATCTCGACGGCGAGGAAACACGCCCTAACTCACAATTCTTGGCACTCGATTGTTTCCGTGCTAAGTATTACGGTAAACCGGCTCATGCAGCCGGCGAGCCTTGGAATGGCATCAACGCGGTAAATGGTGTGCAACTCGCTATCCATGCTATGGATATGATGCGTCAACAAGTACGCCCTGAAACGCGCATAGGCACGTGGATCATTGCTGGAGGTACCGCATCCAATGTGATTCCTGCCTTCGGTGAATTAGAGGTCACCGTGCGTCACACAGAGCGGGATTACTTAAATCGTTTATCTGAGCAGATCAAAAAAATCTTTGAAGGGGCTGCCCTTTGTACAGGTACAACTGTGGATGTAGAGTTTTATGGCAATCCGTATGATGATATGAACCAAAACCACCGTGGCACAAAGCTTATCGAAGAGGTAATGGCCGACATGGGTCTCGATTTTGAACCTGGTCCGGCAGCCCTCGGAGGTAGTTCAGATATTGGTAATGTAAGCTATCAATGTGCGGCACTCCATCCTAAATTGCGCCTCGCTGGCGAGCCAAAGGTGTGCCATTCTAAAGAATTTGCCGCTGCCATGTTAGAGCCTACCATTGAACAAACTATCATTGATGGTGCTACTATTATAGGGGGCTCCTTATTGCGATTAGTTGAGGACCCAACAGTCTTAGAAGAAATTGTAGCCGAATTTAACGCATCCATAGGGTAATGCTTGAGCTTATTGATTTGTTAGATACCATAAGGGAGGCAGTATGACCTCAAAAGAAACATTAACTATAAAAAATTATATAGGTCTAGTTGGAGATAAGCGCATTCGATTCATCGCATCTGATGTAGACGGCACATTGGTAAACGATGCAAAGGCGATTCCTGAGGATGCCATTGAGGCGATTCGTGCAGCTCGTGAAAGTGGGATTCGGGTAGCCATTGCTTCTGGCCGTGCTTGGAATGAGATGAATGATGTCATCGAAAAACTGCCTTGCTTGCGCTATTTTATGTGCACCAATGGTGCTTACGTGATGGACAAGGATGAAAACCGCAGTCTATTCCACGTAAATTTTGATAAAGAACAAGCACTACATTTGTTGCGCAAACTATTAACCTACGGCGTGTATGTAGAGGCCTATGTGAAAGACCAAATCTTTGGTATGTATCCGCCGTCTAGATGTATTACACCTGAACGTTTAGGGGCGTGCGCTTGTGAACGAAGTAACAGTAATAAAAAGACGTTACATGGCATAATGGATAATCATCTGTCTAATACTAAAAATCAGATTTCTAGTATAGGGGACACTCGTCTGCCAGGAGCAACTTATGCTCACTATGCATTAGCGGAAGGCAACGAAGCAGTAAAAATAAACATGTCTGAATGTGAAATAGAGCAGTCTAATTTCTTCTTTAGACCTAATATTCGTCCATTTATCTTGGCTACGCGGACAATGGTATGTGATTTGCTAGCTCATATGGAATCCTTAGACGAAGGGCCTGAGAAGATTCAAATCTTCTACGGAGATGAACCGATGCGTCAGCGCATCTTGCAAGACTTACGAGATGAATACCAAGGGCTATCTCACGACGGTACAGGCCGTGAACGTTTCTATGATGTATTGCTCTCTAGTGAAGGCAATCTAGAATTTGTATTGCCTCATACTACAAAAGGCACTGCCGTAGAAGCCTTGGCAAAACACTGGGGTTTAAGTCCTGATGAGGTGATGACACTGGGGGATAGCGAAAATGATCTATCTATGTTACGCTTTGCGGGTGCAGGCGTAGCGATGGGCAATAGCAAGCCGAACATTAAAGAAGCGGCACGATACGAAACGACAGATAATAACCACCAAGGCGTGGCAAAAGCTATTTACTCGGCTATTGCATATAATAATGAGTTAAATAAGAAAAAGTCAAAGTAGATAATGTTAAGTTTGGCATAGATAAACAGTACATAGGAGGTGATGTATAATGGGAAATCTAAAATTTAATATTGATGACACTTGTGTTAAATGTGGCGCTTGCGCTGAGGATTGTCCTGTTCAATGCATCACCGAAGGTAAGACTCGATTTAATATCGGGAAAGGCTGTATTGGCTGTGGTGATTGTTATTCGATCTGTCCTGTAGGGGCCGTGAAAATGCATAAACGCGAGGCCCCTAAAGAGTGACAACTAAAATCCGAACATTAAAAAGTTATTTATAACTTACATACGGAATATATGGAGTCGTTATACTTCCTATGGTATAATAAAATGTAATGAAAAATTAGCGTTTGGCTCGGAAAAACGCGTCCCAGTACAGAAATGTATGGGCATAACAAATAGTGAATATACTTTCACAAATAGATGCATATGGAGGAAGGCATGGAAAACAAGGAATTTGTAATTGTTGTTGACTTTGGTGGTCAATATAACCAATTGATCGCGCGCCGTGTTCGTGAAAATCACGTATACTGCGAAGTATATCCATACAACAAAGCGCTGGAGAAAATTAAGGAATTAAAACCGCAAGGTATCATCTTCACAGGTGGTCCTAACAGCGTGTATGAAGAAAATTCCCCCAAAATTGAGAAAGAGATTTTTGAACTTGGTATTCCTATTCTTGGCATGTGCTATGGTATGCAATTTATGGCGCATACATTGGGTGGCGAAGTTAAATCTGCGGACAACCGTGAATTTGGTAAAACACCTACTAAAGTGGACACCACATCTCCATTGTTCAAAGGCTTGGAAGAAGACCAAGTTGTTTGGATGTCCCATGTTGACTATGTAGCAAAAGTTCCTGAAGGCTTTGAAATCGTAGCACATACTAAGGATTGCCCTGTTGCATCCATGCAAAATAAAGAACGTAAACTATATGCTATGCAATACCATGCAGAAGTGTTGCACACTGAACATGGCAAAGAAATGCTTCACAACTTCCTGTACGAAGTGTGTGGCTTCACAGGCAGATGGACAATGGCAAACTATGCGAAATCTGCTATTGAAGACATCCGCAAAACCGTTGGTGACGGCAAAGTATTATTGGCTTTGTCCGGCGGTGTAGACAGCTCCGTTGCGGCAGCTCTTATCTCTAAAGCTGTAGGCGACCAATTGACTTGTATTTTCGTTGACCATGGTTTAATGCGTAAAAACGAAGGTGACGAAGTTGAGGCAGCTTTCAAAGATTCCGGCATGCATTTCATCCGCGTCGATGCGGAAAAACGTTTCTTAGATAAATTGGCTGGTCTTGAAGATCCAGAAGCGAAACGTAAAGCTATTGGTGAAGAATTCATCCGCGTATTCGAAGATGAAGGCCGTAAAATCGGTTCCGTTGACTTCTTGGCACAAGGTACAATCTATCCTGACGTTATCGAGTCCGGTACTGGCGAAGCAGAAGTTATCAAATCTCACCATAATGTTGGCGGCCTGCCAGCAGTGGTAGACTTCAAAGGCCTTATCGAACCATTGCGCAATCTCTTCAAAGACGAAGTACGTGAACTTGGTTCTGAATTAGGTTTGGCTGACTACCTCGTATGGCGTCAACCATTCCCAGGTCCTGGTCTTGCTATTCGCGTAATGGGCGAAATTACGAAAGACAAACTCGACATCTTGCGTGATGCGGACTACATCTTCCGTGATGAAATTGCAAAAGCTGGCCTTGATCGCAGCATCAACCAATATTTTGCAGTATTAACATCTACACGTACCGTAGGCGTTATGGGTGACTTCCGTACATACGACTACACATTGGCATTGCGTGGCGTAACGACAACAGACTTCATGACTGCTGACTGGGCGCGCATCCCTTACGATGTATTGGACACAATCTCCCGTCGTATCGTAAACGAAGTACAACACATCAACCGTATCGTGTACGATATTACATCTAAACCACCTGCTACAATTGAGTGGGAATAAGATGATTTGCTTAATATAGGTAATATATAAAAATACATAATATAATTTAGTCATCCAAAGAGTCTTTCTTTGGATGATTTTTTTATAGGTCTTCAAAATATGTATTTTATATGATAATAGAAATTTTGTATTAGTGATTAAAATGGTAAAAGCAATATATTTATTTGTTATTACTATGAAAAATAAATGAATTAATGATGTGTTCTAATTATCTAAGATGTTATAATAAAAAATATTAGGATTTATATTATATTTACTAGATTATACGGATTTCATGTAAATAATCTTGATTTGTAAGTTTTAATGAGGATGGTATATAAGTTATGGCAGCAAAAAATAATACAGATATTGGGTTTGAAAAACAAATATGGGATGCGGCTTGTGTCCTTTGGGGGCATATTCCTGCTGCAGAATATCGAAAAGTAATTGTAGGGTTAATATTTCTTCGTTATATATCAACTGCTTTTGAGAAACGCTATGAAGAGCTTATAAAAGAAGGCGACGGATTTGAAAATGATAGAGATGCATATGCAGAAGAAAATATTTTCTTTGTTCCAGAAGAAGCTCGTTGGAGCAAGATTTCTTCTGCTGCACACACACCTGAAATTGGTACAGTAATTGATGAAGCAATGAGGGCAATCGAAAAAGAAAATGCGAGTTTAAAAAATGTTTTGCCTAAGAACTATGCCAGCCCTGATTTGGATAAAAGAGTATTGGGGGAAGTCGTTGACTTATTTACTAACGAAGTAAAAATGGATGGAACTGAGGCAAGTAAAGATTTACTTGGAAGAACTTATGAATATTGTATCGCTCAGTTTGCAGCCTATGAGGGAACTAAAGGTGGTGAATTTTATACACCATCAAGTATTGTTAAGACTATTGTTGCTATTTTAAAGCCGTTTAATAATTGCCGTGTATATGATCCTTGCTGTGGCAGTGGCGGTATGTTTGTGCAAAGTGAAAAGTTTGTACAATCTCATAGTGACAATAGAGGTAATATTTCTGTTTATGGACAGGAATCTAATGCAGATACATGGAAGATGGCGAAAATGAATATGGCTATAAGAGGAATTGATGCCAATTTTGGTTCCTATCATGCAGATACATTTTTCAACGATATTCATAAAACATTAAAATCAGATTTTATTATGGCGAATCCACCATTTAATCTTTCAAATTGGGGAGCGGATAAATTAAAAGATGATGTAAGGTGGAAATATGGAACACCACCATCTGGGAATGCAAACTATGCATGGATACAGCATATGATACATCATTTAGCACCAAATGGAAAAATTGGATTGGTGCTTGCTAATGGAGCCTTATCTTCTCAATCTTCCGGAGAAGGAGAAATAAGGAGAAAGATTATAGAAGATGATCTTGTTGAAGGTATAGTAGCTTTGCCTACACAGTTATTTTATAGTGTAACAATTCCTGTAACCTTGTGGTTCATTACTAAAAATAAAAAGCAAAAGGGAAAGACTCTATTTATTGATGCTAGAAAAATGGGATATATGGTTGATAGAAAACATAGAGATTTTACAGAAGGGATACAGGAAGATGGAAGTCTTGGAGATATTGACTTATTAGCAAAAACCTTTGAGGATTTCCAAAATGGAATACTGGAAGAAAAAAAAGGATTTTCGGCGATTGCCACAATAGAAGATATTGCAAAGCAAGATTATATCTTAACTCCAGGACGATATGTAGGTATTGAGGAACAAGAAGATGACGGAGAGCCTTTTGAGGAAAAGATGACAAGACTGACTTCAGAGCTTTCGGATATGTTTGAGAAATCTCATGAACTGGAAGAGGAGATCAGGAAGAAATTGGGGGCGATTGGTTATGAAATTTAAAAGGTACGCTCTTTCAAAATTGGCGACAATTAAATATGGGAAAAATCAGAAAAAAGTTCTTTCGGAGGATGGAAATATTCCTATTTATGGTACGGGAGGATTAATGGGATATGCGACAACAGCGCTTTATGATAAGCCATCCGTTTTAATTGGAAGAAAAGGGACAATCGGAAAGGTTAAATATGTGGAGCATCCATTTTGGACAGTTGATACGCTTTTTTATACTATTATCGATGTGGACATTGTAATTCCCAAATACCTATATTATGTTATGTCCCTTATAGACTTAAACAACTATAATGAGGGAACAACCATTCCAAGTCTGAGGACAGAAACTCTTAACAGGCTTGAATTTGATATTCCGTCTATAGAAGAACAGGAGATAGTGCTTTCTTGTCTTAATCCGATAGATAGAAAAATCGAATTGAACAATGCGATAAACAATAATTTAGCAGCCTAAAGGTCAAGGTCGGAGACATCCAATTCGCCGGACATCAGCCGAGGAAGTAAACTGTCACGGATAGCTTCAAGACGGCATATTTCCTCATAGTTATTGCGTATGGCGGCATCCATAGGTGCTACAATTTCTTCAAACCGATCCATTTCACCCTTTGTAGGAATGATAATCGGCATCGAATTAAGTGCATCCCGGTTGATGGAGCCGAAAACGGTACCCTCGCCATTAAACATATCCAGTTTCTCTCTCAGAGAGAAAACTGTATATAACACGAAAGACTGATGATTGTCCTTCGAACGGATTGCGCCAAGACCACGACCTATGCAACAAGGTTCATAAGCAACATTAAGATCACCGACAGGCGCGCGAACACTCATAAGAACATCGTTTGATTGAGCTATGCGCTTGGGATCAGTTGTGAATAGACGCCGTGTCGGGAATCTGAATCCGAATTCTCCTCTTCCTTGGAAGAAAACGGTACCGATGCCATCCTCATTATAGGTATCGCCTTTAGGAGACTGTCCCATCGTTATGTCTGCTACATCAGAAAGGGCTCCTTCAGCCCACTGATCGGAGGCATTATGAATAAACATGTTGGTGTAAAGTGTTTGTGCCTGCTCCTGTAAATTATTGTTTAGCATATAACATACCCATAACTTCTGTGGGTGGCAGAAGTTAATATCGGGGGACTTCCGCCCCATAGTCGTTCTCTAAGAATAAATAAAGGAGGATTGACTGTGAAACAAGATTTAATCAAAGATGTTGTTCAAGGAATGTTACCGTACTTGAACAATGCACAAAGCGAAAGGTTGCAAGAGGTGTTACAATACACCCTCGTAAGGTACGAGGTAACAGAAAACAAGCAACAAGAAAAAATTTCGGAGCAGAACTTTGTAGAACTGTTCTTATCGGCAAAGCGAATAGAGGGCTGTTCTGAAAAATCTCTTAAGTACTACAAAGCTACTATTGAAGCTATGCTTAATGAACTCCAAAAAGATGTCAAACATATAGTTACAGATGATATAAGAGGATACCTGACAGAGTATCAGGAAAAGAAAAAGTCAAGTAAAGTTACAATAGACAATATACGCCGTATTCTTTCAAGTTTCTTCTCGTGGTTGGAAGATGAGGACTATATACTGAAAAGTCCTGTCAGGCGAATACATAAGGTCAAAACAGGCACGAATATTAAAGAAACATACTCTGACGAAGCATTGGAACTTATGAGAGATAACTGTACCGAGCCGAGGGACTTGGCAATGATAGATATGCTTGCTTCTACTGGTATGCGTGTAGGAGAAATGGTGCTACTTAACCGCAATGATATTGATTTCAATGAGAGAGAATGTATTGTTTTCGGTAAGGGCAGTAAAGAAAGGGTTGTTTACTTTGATGCAAGAACAAAGATACATTTGCAGAATTACTTAGGAAGCAGAACGGACGATAATCCGGCTCTGTTTGTGTCGTTGAAATCGCCACACGAAAGGCTGAAAATTGGTGGAGTTGAGGTTCGTTTGCGTGAATTTGGAAAGCAATTAGGGTTACAAAAAGTGCATCCGCATAAGTTCAGGCGTACGCTTGCAACAATGGCAATAGATAAAGGAATGCCTATTGAGCAATTGCAACAGCTCTTGGGGCATAGGAAAATAGATACGACCTTGCAGTACGCAATGGTCAAACAGAGCAATGTTAAGATTGCTCATCGAAAATATATTGGATAGAGAGGATAGCGATTATGGCTGAATGGATTGAATGTAAAATATCTGACATTGGAACGGTTGTTGGTGGTGCAACTCCTTCGACGAAGAAACCTGAGAATTATGAAAATGGAACTATTGCTTGGATAACACCTAAAGATTTATCTACATTCAGTGGTCGATATATTCAGCATGGCGAAAGAAACATTACCGAAGCAGGATTGAGAAGCTGTTCTACACAGTTGTTACCGAAGAATACGGTGTTGTTTTCTTCAAGGGCACCAATAGGATATGTGGCTATTGCTGCAAATGATGTATGTACCAATCAGGGATTTAAGAGTGTTATTTCAAATGAAAATACTAATCCGTTGTTCTTGTATTATTTGCTCAAATATAACAAAGACAAAATCGAAGGTATGGGAAGCGGAACAACATTCAAAGAAGTATCAGGAAACACAATGAAAAATATTGTTGTTTCTGTTCCAACAGATAAGAAAGTACAAGAGAGAATATCATCTATGCTTGGCTCTATTGATGATAAAATCGAAGAAAATGAGAGAATAAACAATAATTTAGAGCAACAAGCGGATGCTCTTTATCAGGAATTCTTTTCTCCTAAATCAGGGACACAAGGGAAAATAGCTACCCTTGATGAGTATTGCTCAATCTTTACCGGAAAGAAGAATGCCAATGCATCTGTTGACGGCGGCCAGTATAAATTTTTTACTTGCGCTCCTGATGCTCTGCAGATTGATAGTTACATATATGACGGCAATGCCATAATAGTTTCAGGTAATGGAGCATACGCAGGTCGCACGCGTTTTTATAGCGGAAGGTTTGATCTCTACCAGCGAACATATGCTTGTACATTGCTTGATAATATCAATCCAGACTATATCTTCCCGCTTTATTGGTTCGTCAAGTTAGAATTAAGTAAGAAAATTATGGGCGGAACACGAGGATCTGCAATTCCTTATATCGTAATGAATGATCTTGCAAAATTCGAATTCATATATAACAACGAAACTTTTGCTCAATACATGCCAATTTTCAAGACACTTACCGAAACAATACAAGCTAATGAGTTTGAAAACGAGACTCTTGCAAATACCCGAGATAGTCTGCTACCACAGCTTATGTCCGGCGAACTTGATGTATCCGATATCGACCTCTAAGCCGCTAAATTATTGTTTATATTACAGAAGGAGTCGTAAATATGGAAGAAAGAATATTTAATAAAGATGAAATGGAAAACTATGGAATAGAGATAACTTCTGTAAGTTCTTTTATTGATGAAGTAAATAAGATAAAAGATGATTTATCTGGAAGTAATGAGGAATTATTCTTTAGAGGTCAAAAGACTGATTTTTGGGATATTAAACCTAGTATATTTAGGGATTATTCTTTAAGTGTTGAGCATACGTTAATGCAGGTCCCTTTGCTAAAAGTACCGCATGAATTTAAATCTATAAATAATGACTTTGAAATCATGACCAAATATCAGCATTATGGTATGTGTACAAGACTATTGGATTTAACTACTAATCCATTGGTAGCCTTATTTTTTGCTTGTGAACCATACGGTGAGGTGTACTATAAAGGTCTATTAGACGATTTGAGTAAAGAAGATGATAAGGAGCAAGATAGCAAGGTACAAGAGGCGAATGGTGTCGTATTTTTTAACAAAAGCTATCCTACACACACAAATGGAGTAGAGATAAAAGTAATATCAGCGTTGTCTAAAATGGATTTATCAAAGGATAATACAGTTGAGTCTGTATTGGGAAAGCTTGAAGAAAATAATGTTATATCCAAAAGTCTAGGTGAAAAATGGCGGTCAGAAGATTATTATAAAGAGTTTATAGATATTGTTCAGAATAATTATGTGGTTATCCCTCCATATACGAATGAAAGATTAACTAGACAATGTGGGCTATTTCTATTAGTAAGTTGTTTCAATTTTAGTTATACCGAGTCTATCAAAACATCTACAATAGAAAAAGGTTATAAAGATTTAAGAGATGAGTTTGATAGACGTTTTTTTTATATTTTAGGGGAGAATAAAGCTAGGATATTAGATGAACTGGATACTTATAATATAAATGAGGCAACGTTATTTCCTGAGTTAGAACATCATTTAAGTTATATAAAAAATAAGAAGAATGCACTAAAAATACCTTCATCGGAGTTTATAAAGTTTAACTATCATGATATACTAGAGAACTCAAAAATAAGTGGTGGTAATATAATTGAGAATATATTGGATAATGAAGAATTTAAGCTTGAAGTAATTAAAGCGCTGAATGAGATGTATAGCTTTGATATAGATGAACTTTGGAAAGTGATTGAGTTGTGGACGTCGATTGTTGATTGGAACTGTCAAGGATCAATAATAAGTAAATTTAAAATACGAATTCAAAGAGTATTGATAGATAATGGTTTAAATAAAGAACAGGCTAAGAAGGATGCTGATTATATATGTAACAATGTAATAGAAACGGGGATTAAACTATTAAAAGGGAGTGATTAGTAGTGCTAAATTTTTTCCGAGAGGAAGATTATGAAAAATCATTAATTGAATTATTTCAAAATGATTTAGAGTATGAATATGTATATGGCCCAGATATAGAAAGAGATTTTTATAGTCCTTTCTATGAAGAAGTTTTAATTGAGTCTTTATATCGTATAAATCATGGTGCAACTAATGATGCGATTCAGGATGCATTATTTAAACTTAAAAACTTTGAAAATGGGGAGCTTGTACAGAAGAATGCAATCTTTATGGACTACTTACAGAATGGTATTCCTGTAAGATATTTTGTTGATGGAGAAGAACGTTCTTCAATTGTTTATCTTGTGGATTATAAGAACCCTGAAAATAATTCATTTGTTGTAGCTAACCAATGGACTTTCATTGAGAACAGCAATAAACGCCCTGATCTTATTCTATTTCTAAATGGTCTGCCAATAGTATTAATGGAACTTAAGTCTCCTTCGCGTGAAGAAACAGATGCTTCCGAGGCATATAGACAACTTCGCAACTATATGCAAGAGATTCCATCAATGTTCATTTATAATGCTATTTGTGTTATGAGTGATCAGTTGATTTCTAAAGCGGGTACAATTACTTCAGGTGAAGACCGTTTTATGGAGTGGAAAACAAAAGATGGTAATTATGAGAATACCCAATATGCACAGTTTGATACATTCTTTGAGGGAATATTCCCAAAAGAACGATTACTTGATATTATTAAGAACTTTATTTGTTTCTCGAATGAAGGAGTAAATAGCTACAAAATCCTTGCTGGATATCATCAATATTTTGCAGTAAAAAAGGCTATTGAATCGACTAAGCACGCTACTGTTACTGATGGTAAGGGTGGAGTTTTTTGGCATACTCAAGGTAGTGGTAAGTCTCTTTCAATGGTATTCTATGCCCATTTGTTGCAGGAGGCCCTAGATAGCCCTACTATTGTTGTGCTTACTGACCGAAATGATCTTGATGATCAACTCTATAGTCAGTTTGTAAAGTGTAAAGACTTTTTACGACAAGAGCCGTTACAAGCAGAAAGTAGAGAAAATCTTAAAACCTTACTTGCTGGGAGACAGGCAAACGGTATTATTTTCACTACGATGCAAAAGTTTGAGGAATCGGATGAACCTCTATCTGAGCGTCATAATATTATAGTTATGGCGGATGAAGCACATAGAGGGCAATATGGACTTGCTGAAAAAATTAAGATTACAAAGAATGAATATGGTGAGGAAGTAGCAAAACGTGTTATTGGTACAGCCAGACTTATTCGTAATACATTGCCTAATGCTACATATATTGGTTTTACAGGAACACCTATTTCTTCAAAAGACCGTAGTACGCGGGAGGTCTTTGGTGATTATATCGATATCTATGATATGACGCAGTCTGTTGAAGATGGTGCAACACGACCTGTTTACTATGAAAGTCGTGTTATCAGATTGAATCTTGATCAAGCTACATTGAGGTTGATTGACGCTGAATATGATTTGATGTCTTTGAATGCAGATAGTGAAGTTATAGAGAAAAGCAAACATGAGCTAGGACAGATGGAAGCCATTCTTGGTAATGATAATACTCTAGATTCTCTTGTGCATGATATTCTTGATCACTATGAAAATAATAGGGAATATTTACTTACCGGTAAGGCAATGATTGTTGCATATTCTCGCTCTATTGCTATGAAAATCTATAAACGTATTTTAGAGCTTCGACCAAATTGGGACGAAAAAGTTGCTGTAGTTATGACTTCTGGTAATAATGATCCAGAAGAGTGGCGACAAATTATTGGCAATAAGCATCATAAAAACGAGCTCGCTAAGAAATTTAAGGATAATAAAAGTCCTTTAAAGATTGCTATAGTTGTTGATATGTGGCTGACAGGTTTTGATGTTCCTTCTCTTGCGACTATGTATATTTACAAGCCTATGACTGGACATAATCTAATGCAAGCAATTGCTCGTGTTAATCGTGTATTCCGAGATAAAGAAGGCGGGCTTATTGTTGATTATGTGGGTATTGCTACTGCTTTGAAGCAGGCGATGAACGATTATACATCTCGTGATAAAAAAAATTATGGTGATACGGATGTTTCTATGGTGGCATATCCTAAATTCTTAGAGAAATTGTCTATATGCCGTGATATATTCCATGGATATGATTATTCTAAATTTAAAAGTGGTACGGATCTTGAAAGAGCTAAAACTATTAGTGGTGCAGTGAATTTCATTATGGATAAAGAGCGGTCAGAGGATAAGGAGGTATTTGTAAAAGAAGCCCTTATGCTTCATCAAGCACTCTCTCTTTGTTCTTCGTTAGTTAATGAAGATGATAGATTTGAAGCAGCATTTTTTGAAGCCGTTCGTGTACTTATTTTGAGACTTACTAATACTGGTGTTGGTAAAAAGATTTCATTACCAGAGATGAATGCAAGAATAAACGAACTTTTAAAACATAGTATTAAGAGTGATGGTGTAATTAATTTATTCTCTGACATTAAAGAAGAGTTCTCTTTATTTGATCCTAAATTCTTACAAGATGTTGCTAATATGAAGGAAAAGAATCTTGCAATTGAATTGTTGAAGAGATTAATTTCTAATCAAGTCTCTGTTTATCGTAGAACAAATGTAGTTAAGTCTGAGAAATTTAGTGAAATTATGCAACGCTCTCTCAATGCTTATTTAAATGGGATGTTAACAAATGAAGAAGTTATTGCAGAGATGCTAAAACTAGCAAAACAAATCGCAGCTGATAGAGAAGAAGGGAAAAAACTTGGCCTAACTGCAGATGAGTTAGCCTTTTATGATGCATTGGTAAAACCACAGGCTATTAAAGATTTCTACGAAAATGAAGAGTTAATCTCGATAACGAAAGAATTGGCTGAGACTCTGCGTAAAAATAGAACCATAGATTGGCAAAAACGTGAATCAGCAAGAGCCAAAATGCGTATGATCATTAAAAAACTTTTGAAAAAGCACAAATACCCTCCAGAAGGTATGGATGATGCGGTTCAGACTGTAATAACACAATGCGAGCTATGGACGGATAATTATGATATGGAAGAAGAACATAAGGTTTATTCCTATCCAATGCCCACAGACGAACGACTATCTATGGTTGCTGATGATATAGGGAAATATAATTAAGGATGCACTGTGATAATAGAGAGAATATTTATGGAGTGGATGTTGTAATTCTAAGGCTTTATATTTTTGACAAAACGCATCTATAGTAAGTGAGTAAACCGTTTACTGTAATAGTTCATTAATTAGAGTGGGAGTTATTCTATGATTACTCTTAGACAAGGAAAAGCAAAGACGATTTTAGAAAGTTCTTTAAATAGCGCTTTTACTGCGGTGGAAACATATAATAGGCCACGCACTCAGTTTAGAATTGAAAACTATATTATTTTAATGATCATAGCTTGGACAAAATTATTTCATGCATATTTTCAAGTTATAATCGGAGAACGCTATTTCTATAAAGAAAGAAATGGAAGATATAAGCTGGTTGATGGTGAGAAAAAGGCTTGGGAGTTAACAGAATGTATAAAAAAATATCAAAGTATATCTAGGAGAAATAAATTAACAAAGGCAACTATTGCAAATTTAAAATTTTTTATAGGGATAAGAAATAAAATAGAGCATCGTCATTGGGATTCTACTACTCTTGATATATTACTTTTTGGTGAGTGCCAATCTTTGCTTTATAATTATGAAAATTTAATAGTTTCTCTTTTTGGAGAAGAATATTCTTTGAATACAAGTTTAGCATATGCGCTTCAGTTTTCTCATCTTAGAGCTTCAGAGCAATTAAAAGCACAAAGAGAATTACTTTCTAAAGATATGAAGGATATTAAAAAATATATTGATAAATACAAGACACATCTCTCGGATGAAATTTATAATAGTCAAGAATATAGTGTAAAACTATTACAAATACCTAAGGTGAGTAATACGAATCGTTCTGAGCTATCAATTGAATTTGTTAATTGGAATAGTCTTATGGAAGAGGATCGAGAAAAGTATGAAAAATTAACGGCAATAATAAAAGATAAAATAATAAAGCAACCTGTGTCAAATGCTAATCTGTTGAGACCCAAAGCTGTTATACATGCTATTAAAGACAAAACGGGAATCGAGATTAATTTGAATAATCATACGTCTTTATGGAAGGCATTTAATGTTAGGCCTGATTCTGATTCAAAATCAAAGTTTGATACAAGAATAGAATATTGTATCTACGATGAGCCACATAATGATTATCTATATACAATTGAGTGGGTAGAGTTGCTTTCTGACCTAATTGAAAATCATGGATTTAATAAGGAGAATATACATAGTAAGTGTAAGAGTGGGATTAACATTTCAGATTATATTGTGGAATCATAATTATAAGATTTAGTTAATTATTTTAGAATTACTAGTATGTTGCTAGGTCAAATATTTGTTAGTTTTTAGGATGTGTTAATAAAGTAATATATAATTTGTCTACTAAGGAGTTATTCTTCATTAATAATTTAAGTGGAATTATATGAAATATATATTATCTCTATGAGTTATTGGGGTGATACCATATGGTATCACCTCGATTTTTTATATGGGTTATGCATCACGTGATACAATAGAAATTAAAAAGGAGTATTGATTAATGAAATTGGCTCGCATTAATTGAGCTCTATATTTAATTATTAGTTGCATAATTATCTTTTTTTGTAAAAAGAAAAGGACTCCACATAATTTAAATAATGAAGTGTGCTGTCTTTGTTTAGTATAAAAAATACAGAGTTACATATCATGGAAACTGACAGTATTGTTAAGGAAATAAATGTATGAAAACCATCAAAGAATTTTTAGATAGTGATATATATTTAGATATTATAAAAGAACTAGGTGTCGACAACTTTAATCAAGATTTACAAAGTGTTGAAGTAGAAGAACTAAAATATCGATTGAAACAGAGATATTTCTTACTAGAAGGGTTTAATTGTAAGGTGCTTTCAGAAAAAGCGATGTTGCAGTTTTACAATCAAATGATAGAAGAACATAGAAAAGATATTATCGTTTGGACTAAGAAGTTTTGGCAATATAACGATGATACTATTGAGGAACAACCTGATGGTGAGTTTTCTATAGGTGAAGAACTGTCTGAAGATGATGAATCAACTGTAATTGAAATAGGAAAATACTCTATAACGAGTATTGGTTTGTATATAATTGAATTTGACCTCTTGAAGAATCATCAAGACATATTAGCTGATTACTATAAAAGAATATATATTCCTAAGGCAACGAAATATGCAAAAAATGTGATAGCATTATATAAAGAGGTTTTTAGCTAAGATATTTAGATATACTAAATCAGGAGGTTTCCCATGGCACAACAATCACTTGATTTTACTTCTTGGAATGAACAAAGGATAATAAATGTTTGGTTTCCTCTCGGGAGGCCATAATCTGGTGGAATCCAAAAGAAATTGTTATTGCCTAGTTTAATAATTAAGCCAATAGATTATGATATTTATTAGCTTTCATATTGTCACCCAAAATTGGTATACTGATTTTAAGTTATAGATTTTGGCTTAAATAGTTGTTTGAAAATAGAGGTCCTATGAAAACGACAAAATCTTTTGGCAATCATTCCAAATATTCTCTTCACGATGCAAGGGTACAGAAAATAGAATACGTAGACGATGATTTAATCTTTACATTTGATTATATTTTTTCCTACGAAAACGGTATTGAGCAAACTCATAAGGCTCAAGTTGTGTTTGAGACGTGCGATATAGATTTTTTTGAAATTTTCGTATTTAATACTACAATATTAGATGCTTTCACAGGTAAAAGAATTGAGTTACCTCAGTATCAACAGGATTATAGTGATAGTGAATTTGAGGTCATTACGGAGACCTATAATTGGGGACACGCTGTATTCCAGGGATGGTTATGGACCGAAGGAAATCCCGTACATTGTATAATGAACATATACTTTAAAGGTGATATGGTATATGTAGTTGAATGAGGCCTGAAATGAGCGATTTAGATTTTACGATTTGCTGTACAGTTACTTTCTTCAGCAAGAAGAGGAGAACTCCACCGAATTTAAATAATGGAATGTACTATCCTCATTTTGTTATAAAAGGTACTGAGGAATATCTTGGTATCAATTTTATTGATGGTGAAGATGTCATCTTTGATAAACCAATTCAAGCTAACGCTTTACCAGTATATGAAACTGTAGATTATTCTGCTATACAAGCAGGTACTGAATTCTTTATCATGGAAGGCGGAAATATTGTTGGTGAAGGGATTGTAAAAGAAATCTTTCAACATAAATCGTATGGGAGTAAATAACTATGGGTTATAAAAATGTATGTGTAAATTGTCGGATCTCCTTGTCGGAGGGCACAAATTATGAACTATTTAACAGGAATAAAACCTGCCCTACATGCAAAGGCAAGATGTACTTTGTGAACGAGAAGTTCAAAGCCCCTAAAAAATCTAATGACAAAGAGTGGAAGATTATAGAGTATTTATTATTAAGTGGATATGATTTCCGTAATCCTTATTGTGGACATGAGCAATGTATTTATTTTGAGTTCCCTAAGAATCTGCAAGAGGCAGAAGAGTTTATCCGAGAAATGAGGAATTTAGACTAAGTCAGGAGGTTTCGTATGGCACCGCAGGTTACAGATTTTTCGTTCTGGAATGAAATGTGGAAACAAAGTTATTATGATCGTGAGAAAGGGATTCGGGCGAATCCATTATTAGAGTATTGGGACAAGCGGGCTAATGATTTTTCTCTTATGCGTAAAAGCAATGACTACGACTTTGGACGGAAAGTGTATGCGGCTTTAAGTAGTGTCTTAACACCTGATTCTAGCATGTTAGACATAGGTGCTGGTCCAGGTTCTTTCACAATTCCTTTTGCTCAACATATTAAATCTGTTACTGCTATTGAGCCATCAAAGGGCATGGTGGCAGTCCTTAAAGAAAATGCCAAAGAAGTAAACGTTGAGAACATTAACATCATTGAAGAATTGGTGCAGGACTTACCCCAAGATGGCTCTCCAGATTTTCGATTTGATCTGGTAACCATATCTCTTGTGCTTTGGATGTTCCCTGATGTGTGGCCTCGGCTTTTACAAATGGAACAATATTCTAAAGGCTATTGTGCAATCGTGGCTGGCATTCCTGATTGGAAGAATCCTCGGGAAGCTAGTAAATCTGATGTACAAGAGTTTCAAATTCTGTATAATATGTTGCTTTCACAAGGGCGCTCACCTAATGTAAGCATCATTGATTATAGATGTGAACGTACTGTAGATGACGAAATCGAGTGCCGAAAAATCATATACGAACAGTACTATGGAGATTTAACGCCAGCAGCAGAGAAACAAATCAAGAAAGAAATCATAGCCAAATCTAAGGACAATAAATGCTTGATTTCCTCTCGGTCTGCTATAATCTGGTGGAATCCTAAGGAAGTTGTGTCACACACCTAAGATATAGTTGATAAATAGATTAGAAAAGGCAGTAGCATGATTAATATCGTTAAGGGCGATAGGGCGATTACCTATACCGAAGAAAAAAACTTTACCCCTCAGCAGGTAGCAGAGTTATTTCTTTCTGTTCGCTGGGTGGTAGGCAAGTATCCAGACCGACTGTACAAGGCTTTGATGAATTCATCTCGTGTGATTTCTGCTTGGGATGGCGATCGTTTAATAGGTCTTATTCGTGTCATGGACGATAGTGAACTTGTGTGTTTCATCAATTATGTGCTAGTTCATCCTGATTATCGGGGCCGAGGTATTGCAGGGCACTTGCTTGAAATGGTGAAAGACGCTTACAAATCGTATTTGTACATCAATGTTATGATTGGTGATAGCAAGAATGCAGCATTTTACGAGAAGCATGGATTTAAGGTAAAGGAAAATTCCTTACCAATGCAATATCGTAATGTACCTAAATATACGAAAAAGTAAATAGAGACAAAGGCTACACATGATTAAGGTGCCGATTTAATGATATAGTTTATGAATTAAATGGGGACATTAGTAATCAATGTGTAGCCTTTGTTATTTATATATTATATACTTAAATGAGTAAATTAATACATTGTGTGTCTATTGTATAGAGTGAGAGGTATTATAAGTATGTTTTCCTGGTTAAAAAATCTTTTTTCTTCTAATAAAGAATCTCTTGATTCTCATACGAGCGTAGATGCTGCAAAGTCTGTCGAGCAAAATTCTGATTTATTGGATGATGAACTGGATCCTTGTACTATTGGGTGGGATGCAATTACTGCAGAATGTGAACGTGTATATCCTGGTCAAACAGATCCCATGCATTTTGGAACATTGATTAGCTGGCGGCTTGGTGGTGATAGCCCTCTTGATGGAATCAGTGTGTATGATGATAAAGATAATTGGCACTTTGTAACATATGGTTTGTCGGAGTTGTATGAAAAGGATAGCGAAGATCCTACAATCAGCGGTTACGGTATGGAGTTTACTTATCGCTTAGATAAAGCCAGTGCCAACGATGATGAAATCAGAAGTGTTTGTGGTTTATTACAACAAATTGCAAAATTTACTTTTACCGCTGGAGAAATTTTTAAACCTTATGAATATATTTACAGTGGCCAAACAGAGGGGATAGATTCTAATAATAGATCTAATATCGTTGGCTTTATTACGATTCCTGATACTAAATTGCAGCCTCTTGACACTCCTAATGGGAAATTAGAATTTGTAGAGTTCATCGGTGTGACTAACGAAGAATTACTTGCTGTAAAAGACAAAAAGATGACAGTACAAGAATTATATAAGCTGTTGGGTACTGATGTGACGTCTTATAATAGAAGTCCAGTTCTTGAGTATAATGGTGCTGAATAGTAACTAGTAGTAATATTATTGAAATAAATTGATAAAGCGGTATCGGAATGTTCCGAAATATACGAGTAAATAGTAGAGAGATAAAGAAAGATAATAAGGACATGAAGATATTAATACGAAAAGCGACAACCGCTGATTTAGATTTAGTGACACATATAGAAGAAACTTGTTTCCCTCCGGCAGAGGCTGCGCCTCGTGAGGCTTTTAAGGAACGATTAGACCATTATGCGAGTCAGTTTTTAATTGCCTTTGACGGCGATACACCTATTGGTTTTATCGATGGTTTCGTAACGGATGATGAAATCTTAACAGATGAGATGTTTAGCGATGCTTCTTTGCATAACCCTAATGGTGCATGGCAAATGATTTTTGGTCTAAATACGATACCTGAATACCGCAATCGTGGTGTTGGTGGTCAGTTGATAGAGGCTTTCATAGAACTGGCTAGAGAGGAAAACCGAAAGGGCGTAATTCTAACCTGTAAGGAAGAAAAGATTCACTATTATGCCAAGTTTGGTTTTGTAAATGAAGGGGCGTCTACATCGGATCATGGCGGTGCCAAATGGTACCAAATGCGCCTTGAATTGTAGAGGAAAAGTTATTAATCGATAAAAAGAAATTATAGAATTTGAAGGACATTTCTACAGATTGTCCTAATGAGAAGCTAAAACTCCGCTTAGTGGTTGAGTTTTAGCTTTTTTTTGCTGAAACGTGTAGATTTTACAAGAATAGCCGTACCCCTATATGTTTATTGACACTGTATACCCCTCATGCTACGATGAGAAAAATCACATATGATTGGGTTAGGTGTCTATTGACTTAATAGAGAATTTGGTACAAGCCAAAGCGGTCACGCCACTGTAACAGCGAGGTACTTTGCATAGAGGGTGAAATGCTCTCGGTCACTGAAGTTTTTGGGAAGGCGCAAAGTAACGTTAAACTGGAGCCAGGAGAACTGCCTAATTAACAATTGCCAATTGACCTGCGAGAGACAGGGATGGGGATTGATATAGATGAATTTATACTAGCTATGCATAGTTGAAAGCTCATACTATATGCTAGCTTATTAGGCGTGGTAGTTAGTCTAACTGAGATGACAGCCCGTTTCCTCCTCGTGGGGAAACGGGCTTTTTATGTGCACTTATAGTGATAGTTTTAGTTGAGAGAAGAGAGGTACTTATGTTCAAACAAAAGAAGTTTATGGCGTATTTAGCCACGGTTTTCCTCCTAATTGTTAGTATGCTCATCGCTGCATGTGGAGGTCCTAGTGAGACGAAGAAAGATGCGTCTCAGATGAATAAGCCAATCGAAATCACAGACGTAACAGGTCGTACGGTAACACTGAAAAAGCCAGCAGAGAGAGTTGTCTTACAATGGAGTGGTGCCGGTGGTCCATTCTTTACGATTTCTGCACTTATGGGTAAGGATACGCCGAAGGTTATTGCCGGTATGGATACATCCTTACAGGATTACAGAGCGGATATGTGGAAGCACTTTACTGCTGAAATGCCTGAGTTAGCTAAGATTCCAGTAGTTGGTACTATCGGTGATAAAACATTTAATGCTGAGCAAGTTGTGGCATTAAATCCAGATGTTATTTTTATTCCTGTAGATTTGAAAGATCAGTACGAGTCTGATGCAAAACCAAAAATGGATGCTGCTGGTATCCAGACTATTTACATAGACTACCATGCAGAAAAATTGGAAAGTCATCAGAAATCCATTGAAGCCATCGGTAAGGCTTTGGGTAAAGAAGAACGAGCTGCAGAAATTAGCAAGTTCTATACGGATCGCGTGACAAGAGTTCTTGACCGTGTTAGTAAAATTAACAAGCCAAAACCAACTGTTTATATTGAAGTTGGTATCAATGGCCCGGAAGAATTTGGTAATTCTTTTAGTAGTAATTACTCTTGGGGGGCATTAGCTACTATGGCTGGTGGTGATGTAATCACCAAGGATGTTATTAAGAAAACATCTCCTATTAATCCAGAGTTTATACTTGAAAAGAATCCGGATATCATCATGATTATGGGTTCTTACTGGCCTAAGAAACCAACCTCTATGCGTTTAGGTTTTGAAGCAACCGAAGCATCGTCTCAAGCGTTGTTGAAAGCTTTCACCACAGAACGTCAAGGTTGGAGCGAATTAAAAGCTGTTGAAAATAAACAAGTTTACTCTGCGCACCACGGTCTTCCACGTGAAGTCTTTGATGCAGCCGTCTTTGAATATTTAGCAAAAACCTTCTATCCTGAAGAGTTTAAAGATGTAGATCCAGAAGCTACACTGAAAGAGTTCTATGACAAATTCTTGCCATACTCTTATAGTGGTATCTGGTTTATGCATATGAATTAAGAGTGTGTGTAGAAGGAGTTGATGGAGTAAAACTATATAAATGCTGTCGTACATTGTGTTTATTAGAATGTATTGAGTTTTGAATTTTGAATCGAGGTATTCTATGGTTAAGAAAAAGAAGTTTATGGCCTATCTTGCCACGGTGCTGCTGCTAGTTGTGAGCATGATTATGACAGCTTGTGGTGGTCCAGCAGATACGAAAAAGGATGCGGCACAATCTGGCAAACAAATTGAGATTACAGATGTAACTGGTCAAAAGGTGACATTGAAAAAACCGGCTGAACGCGTAGTAGTACAATTGAGTGCTTCCGGTGGTGCTTTCTTGACTATGGCTGCGTTGCAAGGCAAAGATGTAGCTAAGACCATTGTTGGTATGGACCCATATTTGAGCAAATTGCGTACAGATATGTGGGATCACTACAAAGCGGATGTTCCAGAATTGGAAAAAATTCCTCTCATCGGTAATGTAAATGACAAAACATTTGATGTTGAAAAGGTTATCTCTTTGAACCCAGATGTTATCTTCATGCCATTGTTCTTTAAAGAGCAATACGAAGCTGATTACAAACCTAAAATCGATGCAGCTGGTATTCCTACTATCTATATCGACTACCATGCTGAAAAGCTTGAGAATCACCAAAAATCTATCGAAGCTATCGGTAAAGCATTGGGGAAAGAAGAACGTGCTGCAGAAATCAGTAAGTTCTACACTGATCGCTTAAATAGAGTTATGGATCGCATTAGTAAAATCAATAAACCAAAACCAACTGTTTATATTGAAACAGGCAACGAAGGTCCAGAAGGTTTAGGTTTTGCGTATAGTGCAAACGTAGCATGGGGCGCATTAGCAACTCAAGTTGGTGGCGACCTTATTACAAAAGATGTAGTTCAAAAGGCCGGTCCAGTTAACCCAGAGTTTATTTTGGATAAAAACCCAGATATCATCATGATTATTGGCTCGTACTGGCCTAAGAAACCAACTTCCATGCGTTTAGGTTTCGATACAAACGAAGCCAAATCTCAAGAGTTGTTGAAAGCTTTCACCACAGAACGTCAAGGCTGGCCTGAATTGAAAGCAGTACAAGACAAAAAAGTGTACTCTACTCATCATGGTTTACCTCGTGAAGTATATGATGTGGCGGTATTCGAATATTTAGCTAAAACATTCTATCCTGAAGAGTTTGCAGATGTAGATCCAGAAGGCACACTTAAGGAATTCTATGAAAAATTCCTTCCGTTCTCTTACGGTGGCGTTTGGTTTATGCATATGAATTAAAAAGGGGTTTTGCATAGTGACTGAAGTTAACAATCAGTACGATTATAAGAAGCAAAGTTATAAAAAGCTGTTGTTTATTATCATCGGTCTGATCATTTGTACGGTAAGTTTTGTTACCGATATTATTGTGGGCCCTGCATCACTCACCTTGAGTGATGTGTGGCTCGCCTTGACAGACCCAGCAGAGGTTTCCAAAAACGCTTATGTCATCATTTGGTCGATTCGCTTACCGACGGCCATTATGGCATTGCTCGTGGGTGCTTCTTTGGGCATTGCTGGCGCTGGCATGCAGACTATCCTTGATAACCCGTTATCTAGCCCGTATACACTTGGTATATCCGCAGGGGCTGGCTTCGGTGCATCTCTTATGGTTGTTGTAGGCGCTAGTGCATTAGAGTTTTTAGGTGTCTTTATGGTTCCATTTGGCGCCTTTGTATTTGCTAGTTTGACGAGTTTCTTTATCTATTCCATCAATAAGATTAAGAATTTTTCCTCTGAAACGATGATTCTCGCTGGTATCGGCATGATGTTCTTGTTCCAAGCGCTTCAATCTTTGATGCAATACATGGCATCTCCTGAGGCACTTCAAAACATCGTATTCTGGACGATGGGTAGTTTAGCGAAGGCTAACTGGATAAATATCTCTATCGTTCTCATCGTACTAGCTATCATGCTTCCTCTTATGATGCGTGAGTCTTGGCGTTTGACGGCGCTGAAATTAGGCGATGAAAAGGCTTCTGGTTTAGGTGTTAATGTTGAAAGTTTACGGGTAAAAGTGTTTGTTTTCATTTCTATTATCACTGCCGTTGCCGTTTCCTTCGTGGGAACCATTGGTTTTATTGGTATTGTAGGTCCACATATTGCACGTATGCTCGTTGGTGAGGATCAACGTTATTTCTTACCACTGTCAGCAGTGTGTGGCATGGCGATTTTGTCACTAGCATCTATCGTTAGTAAGATGCTAGTTCCAGGGGCGATGTTCCCAATCGGTATTGTGACGGCAATCATCGGCGTACCGTTCTTCTTCTCGTTGGTATTAACTAGGAAAAGGAGCTATTTCAAATGATTGAAGTTCATAATCTAACCTTTGGCTATTCCTCCACGGAAGACGGACAAATACTAAAGAGCGTTGATTTTACTGCTCAAACTGGTAAACTAACGGCTCTCATTGGTACTAACGGTGCTGGTAAATCTACACTTTTAAAAACAATTATGGGTATCTTGAAAGGCAAGGGCGAGATTTCCGTTAATGGTAAACCTGTATCTCAATATTCTACAAAGGATTTTAGTAGTACAGTGAGCTATTTGTCTCAAGATAATGACTGTAAAGTCAATCTATCTGTTTTTGAAGTCGTTATGCTAGGGCGCATGGGGTCCATGTCCTTCCGCGTAAGTGATGAGGATATTGCAGCCACACAAGAGGTATTGGAACGGTTGAACTTACAGCGCTTTGCATCGCGCAGCATCATGGAGCTCAGCGGTGGTCAACGCCAACTTGTGTTCATGGCGCAAGCCCTTGTAAAAGAACCTAAAATCCTAATTCTTGATGAACCGACAAGTGCTTTAGATTTGCACAAGCAATTTGACTTGTTAACATTGCTAAGAAATCTGACTCAAGAAAATGATTTTACAACGCTCGTAACATTGCATCATCTTGATCTGGCGGCTATGTTCGCAGATGAAATCATCGTGCTTAAAGAGGGTACAGTATACGCTCAAGGGGCGCCGAAAGACATCTTTACAGAAGCCATGATGGAAGATGTATACCGTGTTAAAACGAAAATTTATATGGATGACAATGGGCTACCTCATGTAATTCCATTAGAAGCTATTATTAATTAATAGGATTCTTTGTGATTGCACTGATCTATTATAGTGTTGGAACTATTTATTATAGATAGTCATTGACGTGAATCCAGTTATATTAATAGGCTATAAAATAATTAGTTAAAAATAAAAGAGGCTGAAATCTTTGCAGAGCAGCATTGATTTCAGCTTCTTTTTGTTGGGAAAAGTATTGGTATTGTATTTAAATAATCTCTTTAACCTGTGCTATACCCTTATCAGTAAGCACGTAGTGTCCATTTGTCACATATAATAGACCTTGTTTCTTTAGCTGTGAAGCAGCTTGATGAGTATAATCAGGCCTCCAGTTCAAATGCTCATGAATAGTGCCAATGCCGTTTTCAACGTGCGCGATAGGTGTATCCATATGTGTATAAATATGGCATAGCATCATCGTTTCCCGATAATGGCGGCGTAAGTGACGTTGACGGCGGTATGTGGCGATATAGCCTGTCTTCGGTGTTGCAATAACAGCGATAATTAGTGCGATACCGATGGTGGTTGCAATGGAACCAGCGATGGATACATCCATGGTGAAAGCTACTTCCGTACCGACGACGGCACAGATAATACCGATGATGATACTGCTAGTAAGCATGGCTTTCACAGAGTCCGTCCATAAATAAGCGATGACCGCAGGCCCAATCATGAGGCCGATAACGAGAATGGCGCCTACCGCTTGGAACGAGGCCACAACGGTGAGGGATACCATGGTCATGAGTACATAGTGGATGAGGGCTGGCATAAAGCCGAAGAGTCCCGCTAGTAGGGGATCAAAGGTAGATAATTGCAATTCTTTGTAGAACAGCATGACTAAAATTAAATTGATGAGCGCCACGCCTAGAGAAATCCATAGCGATACAGGCCCCAAGTCGGTGCCGTTCACAATCCATCGATCAAAGGGGGCAAAGGCTATTTCGCCGAGTAATGCGGTATCTACATCGAGATGAGCGTTACCACTGTATAGGCTGACTAGAATGATGGCGATAGAGAATAGAAGAGGGAAGATGATGCCGATAGACGCATCTTCGTTGACAAGCCCCGTATTGTGTATCATTTCCGTAAGCCATACGGTGCCTACACCAACCAAGGTAGCCCCGACGAGTAGAAATGGAGAGTTTAAATCTTCCGTCATAAAGAAAGCAAGCACGATGCCGAGGAATACGGTGTGTGTAATGGCATCGGCCATCATGGACATGCGACGCAATACGAGGAAGACCCCAGGGATGGCACATGCGATGGATACCGCAATGGCAATGAGCAATATCTCTGTATGAACTGTCATGGGGCACCTCCTATGCGAGGTTGTGCGTCCTCTGCTACGTAAATACTTTGCTGTGCCTTGGATTTGGGAGCCCTTGTGGTTTCTAACAATAATGCGTGCTTTGACTGTCTATTTTTGCGGAACTGCCAGAGCATACCTCTGTTAGGAGCAAAGATGAGACTCAGTAATACGAGAATCGATAAAATGACGATGATAGCTGGGCCTGTCGGTAATTTTGGAATCGATGTACTCCAGATAGTACCGCCGATGGCAGATATCATGCCGAAAAATCCTGCTAATATACACATGGTGCCCAGTTTATTCGTCCACTGTCTTGCCCCAACGGCGGGTGCAATGAGGAGAGAGCTAATCAAGATAGCCCCTACCGATTGAATTCCGATAATGATGGTCATGATCAATAATGAACGATATAAAATAAGGGTGAAAGTGACGGGAATTTGTAGTGTTTTGGCGTATTCCACATCGAAGGAGATAAGCTTTAACTCCTTCCAGAATAATGCGGTTAACACGATGATGATGAGCGCTGCTGCAGATGTGATGTACACGTCGCGCGCTAATATGGTGGCTGCCTGTCCAAATATAAATTTTGAAAGTCCCGCTTGACCAGCATTGTTTAAGCTTTGTACATAGGTGAGCAATACCATACCGAGCCCAAAGAAGGCGGAGAGTATAGTGGCTAAAGCACCATCAAATTTGATTTTGCTGTTTTCTACGGTGATGGTAATGAGCCAAGCCGCAGTGATAGAGGATAGGGCAGCACCTGTGATGAGAACTTCGATGTCCTTGATGCCTGTCAGCAAGAAGGCGATGACCACACCGGGTAGTGCCGCATGAGATAGGCCATCACCGATGAGGCTTTCTTTGCGAAGTACCGCAAAGGTACCAGCGATACCGCTAGCGAGGCCTAATAGAGCCGTGCCGAGCAGTACCATCTGCGTCGTATAGGATTGGAATATGGTCATACAATCCTCCCTTTGCCGTAGGTGCGCTCAATAGCTTCGTCTGTAAACGTATCTGCTACAGGGCCATAGGCGACAGTTTGTTTGTTTACCATCGTTACCCAATCGAAATATTGGGGCACCGTATTTAAATCGTGGTGGACGACGATAACCGTTTTGCCGCGAGCTTTCATTTCTTGTAAAAGCGAAATAATAGCATGCTCTGTGGTTTTATCGACGCCCTTAAAGGGTTCGTCCATGAGGTAAATATCTGCCTCTTGGACGAGAGCTCTTGCGAGGAAGACGCGTTGTTGTTGTCCCCCTGAAAGCTGGCGAATTTGTCTGTCCACATAGTCGCTCATGCCCATTTTTTCAATCATGGAGAGGGCGAGTTCCTTATCCTTTTTGCTAGGACGCTTAAACCAACCTAGATGACCATAACGGCCCATGAGTACTACATCTAGTACGGTAGTGGGAAAGTCCCAGTCTACGCTACCACTTTGCGGGACGTAGGCGATTTTCTTGTAATCCTTTTTGTCCATTGCCAAGTGGTGATCAATATAAAATTTTACACTTCCTGAGATAACTGTTAGTAGGCCGAGCATGGCCTTTAATAATGTGGATTTACCGGCGCCATTAGGGCCGACAATGGCCGCTAAGGAACCGATGGGTACCTTCATATCTACGTCCCATAATACGGGTTTTGTCGTATATGCTACGGTCATATCTTCAACTTCAACGGCCCATTCCATGGAAACCTCCTTGTATTAATGAGTGCTACTAGCTGTGAATTGCTAGTAGCACATGTACTTACAATAACAAAGTAAATTTAAGTCAATTTAAGTTAGTATACGTAAATTTAATTTGTCTTATTTAATTAAGAAAATCTAGCAATTGATTATTTAAGTGCTTTGGTAATTGTATCGATATTAGCTTTTACCATACCGATATATGTGCCACCTTCAGTTCCTTCGGAGCCGAGGGAGTCAGAATATAATTCACCACCAATGGAAACGTTCCAGCCTTTAGCTTTAGCTGCTTCTTGAACAGCCTCGATAGTTTTATGCGGAACAGAAGATTCTACGAAGATAGCTTTGATTTTGTGGTCAACAATGAATTGAACTAGATTATTCACATCTTGTGTACCTGCTTCTGTGGCAGTACTTACACCTTGTAAACCTTTTACTTCAAAGCCGTACGCGCGAGCGAAGTATTGGAACGCATCGTGAGCTGTTACGAGTACGCGAGATTCTTTCGGAATAGACTCTGCTTGAGCTTTAACGTACGCATCAGTTTCATCTAATTTAGTAAGATATGCGTCATAGCGTTTTTTGTAATCTTCTTTATGAGCCGGATCGGCTTTAGCAAGACCTTCGTATACTGCTTTTGCTGCCAGTTTCCAGTTAGCAACGTCAAACCAAATATGAGGGTCTTTTGTTTTTACACCATCTTCTTCGTCAAAGTCGAGCAATGTAGCTGGATCAATGGCATCAGATACGCGGATGGTCGCTTTATTTTGCTTTGTTAGATTATCGAAAATGGAGCCCATTTTACCTTCCAAGTGAATGCCGTTGTATACTACAACATCCGCCTTAGACATAGCTGTTACATCGCCTGCACTAGCTTGATATAGGTGAGGGTCTACACCAGGTCCCATGAGACCTTGTACGGTTACATGGTCTCCGCCGATTTCTTTTACTAAATCCGTTAACATCGTCGTTGTAGCTACGACATTAAGTTTTTTCTGACTATCTTGCGCGGTGTCTTTTCCGCAGCCTGCAAGGGCAAATACTATAAGTGCTAATGATACGACGACTAATAAAATTCGATTAAATTTCATAATAAGCCTCCTTTTTATAGATACTAAATTTAAAAACATTAATGACTTTGTTTGAGGGAAATATTTTGTTCTAATAATGAAATAATTTGAAGAAGGAAAATATCTCTCTGAATCTAAACGGAAAAATAGCCGCTACTAACGTAGCGGCTAGTGGCAGTTATACGGTCTTCTGCTAAGGTCAAAATAATCTAGGGAATAAGTGCTTGTAGATGGCTAGGCCCAATGAGGGCAACGATACCAAGTACCATCATGACCTTCATTTGAATACGCTTTCTACGTCTCATGATGAACCTCCTTTGTGTAGTTTTTTGTCATATCAACTAGATATGTGAGTTCGAACAGTTATCTTGAATTCAATATATCATAAATGAGAAATTTTATCAATAAGAATTTATTCTTTTAATATTCATCTTTATTTAGTATGATATTATGCATAGATAAAAGGTTAATAAGGAGGCTTCTTATGAATAAATTATTCCGATACGCTGCTGCAGCAGTACTCGTTGCATCTTTTGGCATGTTAGGTGATTATACAGCTGATGCAGCGAAGTTTTTAGAATCTCCAAGGGAGGTTACTATTGTAAAACCTGAGTTGCCTGAAATCCCTCAAACCGCTACGGTAGCGCCTGATATGCGCGTACGCTTCTTGATTGATAAAAAAGGTAATGTTAAAAATGTTTTCGTAGAGCGCTCTTCTGGATATGCTCCTGTTGATGAAGCAGTAAAAAAAGCAATTTTGCAGTGGAAGTTTACCCCTGCTATTGGCACAGATCAAAAGGCACACGAATCCATTATTGGGATGACAATTACTCTGCCTAAGCAAGCTGTGAAAGCTAAATAAGGAGAAAATGATGAATAAAGTGTTGCGTTGTATTATCTTAAGCTCATTGTTTGTAATGAGTATGGTAGCTTCTGTGTTGGCAGCTCCATATGATCCACCAGTAGCTATAGCTACACCACCTATTGACCGAGCATTGCTCGCTGCCTATGGTGAAGCTGCTCATGGTGCAGATATACGTTTTACCATCAAGGAAGATGGTTCTGTAGGAGACGTTGAAGTTGTCTCATCTAGTGGTTCTAGTACTCTTGATGCAGCCATTGTTGATACTATTTCTAAATGGAGATTTAGTCCTGCCACAGATTCTAATGGTAAACCTGTAGCATCTTCTAAAACTGAATATATTGATTTTAAAAACTAATCAAAGGCACTCATACAGAACTGCACTCCAAAAATTGGACACAATTTTTGAAGTGCAGTTTTTGTATGCTAAAATATTCTAAAAAATAAAGTAAGGTTATTCACTTTCATAACATTGGATTCGTAAATTTTAAAAATAAATCAAAATTGTATCTGTAGCAACTGAAAATTACTTTCAAAATGGTATAATAAAAATATAATTATAGATTAGCCCGTGGAGGTATAAGCATATGAATCCATTAAAACAAAAGCTAGATATTAACAATGAACGTTACAGAATTATTGTGTCCATTAAAGAAGATTATTTAGATGGTAAATTGTCCTTAGAAGAGGGCAATCGCATTTTAAAAGAGAAACTAGGTACTTGTACACCTGATGAGTTTGCCTATGCAGAGCAAAGCTTGAAAGGTGTTTACAAGGACGAAGAAATCCTAGAGAAAATGGATGATCTCTTAGATTTATTTGACGGCGTTTTAGTACGTGCCGAAAATGAATACCCTGAAAACCATCCGTTGTGGGCATACTTGGAAGAAATCAACGCTGTTGAGAAGGTTGCTCTAGAAGCGGATGAATTATTAAAGCAAGAGAAGTTTATCAAAAATCCGTGGCTTGGTGTTTTTGATTCCTTAGCAGAGTGGAGAACACATCTGTCTCGTAAGCAAAATCAACTGTATCCAATGCTTGAGGACCACGGTTTTGACCGCCCAACGCGCATTATGTGGACCTTTGATGATGCTGTGCGCGATGCTATCTCTGCATCCTATGCATTGCTTCGGGAAGATAAGTATGAAGAATTCCTAGCGTCTGTGCCAGAAACTTTGGCGAAATTACGGGATTTGAATTCTAAAGAGTTAGAAGTCTTATTGCCAACGTCTTATAAATTGTTGAGTGACGAAGAGTTTGTTCGGATGAGTAAAAATGACCATGAAATTGGTTATGCCATCATCAATGCGCCAGGCTTATATGTAGTGCCAGGTATTAATGATTCTGCGGCGCAATTGAATGGTAATAATTCAGCTCAAGGTGGTGCTGTATCTAACGAATTCTTAAATGATTTAGCAGGTTTGCTATCTAAATATGTAGGCCCTGTTGGAGGTGCGCCCGTTGGTAAGGATGCAGTTCTCGATGTAGCCACCGGCAAATTAACATTAGAGCAAATTAATTTGTTGTTCCGTCATCTTCCTGTAGATTTATCCTATGTAGATGAAAATGAACTAGTTAAGTTCTATAGTGATACACCACATCGTATTTTCCCTCGCAGTGCGAACGTTATCGGTCGTGAGGTGAAGAATTGTCACCCAGCGAAATCTGTTCATATAGTAGAGGAAATTGTAGAGAAGTTCCGTTCTGGCGAGCAAAGCCAAGCAGAATTCTGGATCAATAAACCAGGCTTGTTCATCTATGTTATTTACACAGCCGTACGCGATGAAAATGGTAAATTCCGTGGCGTATTGGAAATGATGCAAGACTGCACTCATATCCGTGAGCTCGAAGGTTCCCGTACATTGTTGACTTGGGATAAAACTGATTTTGTAGGCGATGGTGGTACAGAAAAATCCTTGGCTCAAGAGGCTGCAGAAGAGGTAGAAGAAGAACCATTAACAACTGATGCGGATGGTCGATTCCATATCGATGCTAAAACGACATTATCTAATCTAATTAAACAATGCCCAGAAATTGTAGATCATTTGATTTCTTTAAATCCTAAGTTTGAGAAATTAAAAACACCTATGGTAAAAGTAATGGCTAAGGTGGCAACAATCAAGATGATGGCAGAACGCGGCGATTTTGAGGTAGATGATCTAATTAGTAAAATTGATGCATTTATCAATAAAGATAAGAAATAATTGTACTTTTAAAACTTGAAAAGAGGCGAGGGCTTTGGACCTCGTCTCTTTTGTCTAGTCAAATGTGTTGCACTAATTCAAAATAAACATACATTAATTTTCTATAAATCATCTGTTTTATGTATACAAATTTGATTGAACAGGGTAAAATAGAAAATAATGAAAGTATTTGCGTAAGCAGTGTTTTCGTATACAACATTACTTTTACAAGAGAAATTGCTTAAATATTAAAAGGTGAGGATCTAGATACTATGTCGACAAGACGCGTTTGGAAGCAAAGTGAAATCAAAACAAACCCATTATTTTCTATGATGCGCAGTACAATTGAAACTGCATTCTATGGGAACAATGTAACTCCTGTAACATCTGTGGCACAAGCGTATCAACTAGCCTCTGAAGAGCCAGGTGTTATCGTCCTCGATATGCCGGTATTTAAACCATTAGAACAAGGTTTGCCAGCTGATGCAAAGGTCCTTGTTACAAATGATGGTAAAACTACAGGTCGTTATGCTAAAGCTCGTCGTATTATTGGAGACGAGGGCATCGATGAAGTTGAACTCGCGAATATTGCACGTGATGCTGTGTATGATAGCCGCAATAAAGAGTGGATTTCTGCAGAATCTATCGTTGGTCTTGATAAAAAATTCACAGCTCGTGCTCATTTGATGATTCCAAAAGATCACGCGTCCATTTTGTATTCTTGGCTCATGAACTTCAAGTTCTTTGATGCAGCTGTAAAAGAATTCTACAATGACAGTGTAGAGATTCCAGAAGGCGACATCTATATTTACTCTGATCCTGACTATGTTGTACCAGGTCATCCAGGCGGTCTTGCTATTTTCGACCCTGCTCATAACTGTGCTATGATTCTTGGTATGCGCTACTTTGGAGAGCATAAAAAAGGTACGCTTACACTTGCGTGGTCCTTGGCAAATCGCTTCGACTATGTTGCTTGCCACGGTGGCATGAAACGTTACAACCTTGAAGATGGTAAATCTTACACTATTGGTGTATTCGGTTTGTCCGGTTCCGGTAAATCCACATTGACTCATGAAAAACATGATGGTCGTTATGATATTTCTATCTTGCATGACGATGCATATATCATCAATACTGAGGATTTGAGTTCTATTGCTCTTGAACCTACGTACTTTGACAAAATGCAAGATTATCCTGTGGAACATCCTGCTAACGAATTCTTGTTGACGCTACAAAATGTAGGTGTAACGATGGATGAGGATGGCCGTAAGGTTGTACTGGCCGAAGATGTGCGAAACAGCAATGGACGTGCTATTAAATCTCAATTCTGGACAGATAACCGCGTAAACTACGTAGGTGAACCTGTTAATGCGATTGTATGGCTTATGAAAGATAAAACATTGCCACCAATCCTTAAGATTTCCGATCCTGTATTGGCTTCTACAATGGGTGCAACCCTTGCGACTCGTCGTTCTACAGCAGAAAAACTTGATGCTCACGTCGATCCAAATGCGCTTGTTATCGAACCATACGCAAATCCATTCCGTACATATCCATTGGTTCGTGATTATGAAAGCTACAAAAAATTATTCTCCAAATGTGGCGTAGAATGCTACATCATGAACACCGGCTTCTTCTTGGAAAATAAAATTCCTAAAGAAGTTACGCTTGATTTATTAGAGCGTTTGGTAGAAGGTACATTAGAATTTAAACCATTCTGTGAATACGAAAATCTTTCCTATGTAGAGGTTCCTGGCTTTGAACCTCCATTCGAAGTGCGCGAGTATCATCACCAATTGCACCAAGCTTTTGAGTTCCGTTATGATTATGTAGAAAAACTTAAAGGTCATAAAAATGAATTACCTCAAGAAGTATTGGATGTACTTAAATCCTTAATGTAATCTAAAAATTAAAAAGGCTGTAATAGAATGGGGCTGTAATAGCATGCGGTTTTACCGCATCCTATAGTTCGTTTAACTTATAAGATATACCAAGAAATTTAGGTTTGTAAGACACTAAATTTCTTGGTATTTTTTATTTTTCCCCATGTATATGTAACGTATATTTTAGTAATATATAGTTATAATAGAAATAATGTTTTATTATAAGACTTGTATATGTACATAGTTATAAGGACTCGTATATGGACATAAAAGATATTAAATATATTAGTACCATCGTTGAGATGGCATCATTTTCAAAGGCATCTAAAAAATTATATATTTCTCAGCCAGCGTTGAGTCAGGGGATTCGTCGTATTGAAGCAGAGCTAGGAGTTACGTTATTTGTTCGTGATCGTACAAAAGTCGTGCCAACTGCTGCGGCGTTACAAATTGCAAAAGAGGGCATGCCGTTAGTTTTAAAGGCGGAGGCTTTAACGCAATCTATCATTAATCAAGGCACAGATGTAGCCTATCATGTGCGTATCGGCTTGTCTCAATTCTATGGACACCATATGCTCGGGAAAACATTGAAAAGCTTTCAACAGATAGAGCCTTCTTGGGAGTTCCATGTTGTAGAGGGCGAATCTCACTTCTTGGAACAGCAAATTTGTGATGGTTTAGTAGATGTAGGATTATTCCCAACGCCGATTTATTCTCAGGACCTTGAAAGTTATCCCGTTTTAGATGAGCAGATTTTATTGGCCATTAGTGTGGAAAACAAGAAGGCCATAGATATTGCAGATTCTCTCATGACCAGTGATGGAATTCGAAAAATTGCACCCTTTGGAGCATTTCCATTTATTTTGCTAAGAGAAGGTCTCAAATTGCGGACGTTGGTTAACCGTCTATGCCAAGCAGAGTCCTTTGTGCCAAAAGCCGTCATTGGCTCTGAAACGTTAGATTCATGCCGGTCCTTGGTAGAGGATGATTATGGTATTACCTTCTTGCCGAGCACGCTCAATAGCAAGGGGGATGACGATAAGGTTAAATTCTATCCTCTTGCATCGAAACTTTGCTTCCGCCAATTAGTTCTTGTGGCGAGGTCTGATAGGGCAAAACGTTTCCATTTATCTGAAGTAGCACATATTATGCAGCAATTTTTGTAATGTATAGGTATAAAGATAGTTAGGTGGCGTATCCTGAGGAGGGCGGGGCATTTTAATGAATTAATAATTAATATATAAATTAATACGTAAATCCATCAACATCAATTAATCAATAAATTATAGAGGCTAATTCCTGTAAGGTTCGGGCATTAGTCTCTTTTTATTTATGAAAAGAAACTGAAAGAATCGAATTTAATGAATATAGTATTTATCGTATTTTTTGATATATATGCGTCAAAAATTTCTCAAATTTTAATTGACAAATGTCCTTTCAGAAAATATACTTATAGTAGTTTAAAACATATTTAGGAGATAGGATTTAAAACCCATCATTGTAGTGGATTTAAATATAATTAAAAGTAGCATATGTTTTTGTTATTATTGGTTGGCCTATGTAGGTCCCTAGGAGGTTTCAAATGAGTAAAGATGTGGAAAACAAAAATACCCATGACCATAATTATGGTGAACAACATGAACATGGTCACAATCATAATCATGAACATCATTGCCACTGTGGCGGTCATGATCATCATGGTCACGACCACGACCATCAACATGACCACGATCATGACCATGGTCACGACCATAGTCATGCAAAGGCTCTTCCGACGGATAAATGGGTGCCACACACTCATGAACCAGGGGTACCTCATGAACATGGCGTAAATGACTATATGAAAGCCGTTGCTGAGTATCGTAAAACATGGCCTACAAAACAAGATGTTATTGAACAAACACCAGATCCTGCGGTACGCGAAATGATTCTTCGCATGGAGCAAATCGGTTGTGATACAGTATTTGACCGTTTTGATAAACAACAACCACAATGTACATTTGGTATTGCCGGTGTATGTTGCCGTATCTGCTTCATGGGTCCATGTAAAATTACACCTAAGAGTCCTCGTGGTGTCTGTGGTGCCGATGCTGATCTTATCGTAGCTCGTAATATGACACGTGCTGCTGCAGGTGGTTTGACTCAACATGGTGCGCATGCTCGTGAAATCTTGATTTCTTTGAAAGCGGCTGCTAATGATCAATTGGATATTCCAATTTTGGGGGAAGAAAAAATCCGTACTGTATGTAAAGCTTTCAATATCCCTGAAGAAGGCCGTTCCTTAAAAGAAGTGGCAAATGACTTGGCAGATGTTCTATTAGAAGATTTGAGCCGTGCATTACCTGGTGAATATAAAACAATTACTGCGATGGCTCCTGCTGAACGCCGCGAAGTTTGGAAAAACTTGGATATCTTACCTATTTCTGCATACAATGAAGCCTTCGATGCATATCATCGTACATGCGTAGGTACAGATGGCGATTGGGAAAGCAACATGAAGCAATTCTTACGTTGTGGCCTTGCTTTCACATTCACTGGCGTAGTGGCAGCGGATATCGCAACAGACGCATTGTTCGGGCAAGGTGGTCGTCGTACTTCCAAAGTTAACATTGGTGCCTTGAAAAAAGGGTATGTTAACATTGCTGTTCATGGTCACTTGCCAACATTAGTATCTCAAATTTGTACAATTGGTGCATCTGAAGAATATTTAGAAAAAGCAAAAGCTATCGGCGCTAAAGGTATCCAATTCTATGGTATCTGTTGTTCTGGTTTGTCCAGTATGTACCGTTATGAAAATGTTATTCCATTGTGTAATGCTATTGGTGCAGAACTTGTACTTGGTACTGGCGCACTCGATTGCTGGGTAGCTGACGTTCAAGACGTTTACCCTGCTATTATGGACGTAGCACGTTGCTTCAACACAAAAGTTATCACTACATCTGATGCAGCTCGTTTACCAGGTGCAGAACATATCGGCTACGACCATCATCACACTAACTTGGCTGAAACAAAAGAATTGGCTCGTAAAATCTTGGATCGTGCTCTTGAAGCTCATGAATTGCGCAAGGGTATGCCTGTATTCATTCCGCCATATGAAATTACTGCAGAAGTTGGTTTCTCTCCAGAATCTACTGTTAAACATTATGGTTCCTTCAAACCATTGGCAGAGGCATTAAAATCTGGTAAAGTTCGCGGTATCGTTAACGTAGTAGGTTGTTCCAACCCTCGCGTTATCTACGAAAAAGCAACTGTAGATATCGTTGATACACTTATTAAAAATGGCTGTATCATCCTTACAAACGGTTGTGCATCCTTCCCATTGATGAAGCTTGGCTATTGCAATACAGATGCTAACAAAAAATGTAGCCCTGCATTGCAAGAGTTCTTGGGTGATGATCAACCACCAGTATGGCATGTGGGCGAATGTGTAGATAATGCACGTTCCTCCGGCATCTTCGGTGGTATTGCTGCAGAGCTCGGCCTTAATTTACCACAATTGCCATTTGCTATGTCTAGCCCTGAATGGTCTAATGAAAAGGGGATTGATGCATCCCTTGGCTTCCGCTTGATGGGGATTAACTCTTACCACTGTGTTGAGCCACCTACACAAGGCTCTGATGCCGTTACAAAATGGCTTAAAGAAGACACTAAGGATATCTTAGGTTCTGTTATGTATGTAAATACTGATCCTGCTAAAGTAGCTGAGAAAATCTTAGCTGATATCGATGCTAAACGTGCTGCTTTAGGTTGGGCTGAAGTAAAATAGTTTATCTTTTGATAAAAATAATTTGTAGTTAAGTATAAAAACACCCTCTATAGATCTTATAGTTATTATGACTATTAGAATAAGAGGGTGTTTTTTATTGTTTGTAGATAGATTTTTTACTAGTCTTGTATTAGCCGTAGTATAATGTACTAATTGTTTTAGACCTATTAAAGTGTGATGGTTTCACCATCTTCAGGCACTGCTACATGGCTTTCAATGTTGTTGCCTTTGATAAATTTGTGCACATCCTTACGGCTTATTGCTGTATGATTAACTGTATCCATGTGAACAGCGATGATTTTAGCCTCTGGTTTGCGTACCACCATGCGGCCAATATCTTTTGTACCCATAATAATACTATCTTCAAAGCCTAAAATTTGAGCATATCCTGTATTCATAATAATAACGTTAGGGTCGAAGCGAAGGAGGGCCTTCTCTACATCGCTTGTCCACACCGTATCGCCTACAAGGTAAACTGTTGGTTCGTCCTGTGCTTCAAAAATAACTCCCATCGCATCGCCTGCTAATGGTGCGAGAATTGGATTTGCATACATTTCTACAGTGCCGTGAGAGCCACCTGTTTTTCTCAATGTGATACCATTAAACTCTAGACTTTCAAAAATGATGCGTACATCATTAAAGCCTTGTGACGTAATAAGTTCTTTGTCCGCTGTATTTTGTACAAAAATAGGAAGTGATTTTGGAATAGAATTAATTGCCGTATCATCCCAATGATCGAGATGTGTATGTGTAACTACTACTGCAGTTATATCGCTTAATAGATCATCTATTGATAGAGGTAAATCAACCATAGGCATTCTCTGTTGGTAGTTAAATGTACCTTCAAAGCCAGGATAAGTATCTTTTGGTGCTAAGAATGGATCAATAAGAAATGTTGTGTTTTTTATTGTTAGTTTTCCCGTTGCATTTCGAATGTGAGTATATTGTGTCATAGTTATCTCCTTAATTGAATTATTATTGATTTAATTGAATAGATTATTATTTGTAATCTCTAGAATTAGTGTACCTTGTTTTGTTATACTAGTCTCAACAATAATTAACACTATGTTTATTAATAGACACATTGTATAAAAGTGTCTATATTGGAGGTTTTATGATAACTCGAAAAGAAATGACACGTAGGTTGTTAAAAGAAGGGTTGCTTAGTTGTTTAGAGAACCATTCTTTTGAGTCTGTAACAGTAACATTGTTGTGTAAAACGTCAGGTATAACTCGTTCTACTTTTTATTTACACTATAGTAATATTATGGAAATTGTTGATGATTTAGTGGATGATGCAATCGCTTATTCAAACCCGGGAATGGTAGATAATAATAATTTACAAACTATAGCTAAAACCTTATCAGCTGCTTCTGATTCTGTGTCATTGAGAGAAGCATACGATTCTATTTTTGATAGACTGCCGTTATGTCAGCGTATTATACGACATAAAAAGTATTTACCTTTATTTCTAGATGAGCAAATTGCAGAATATGTATTACAACGCATTATACGGCGTGAAAAAGATCGGCAAGGGCTCGTTATGGCAGAAGCACTTGGGATTTCATTTGATGTGGGTGTATCCGTTTTTGTATTTTTAGTACATGGACTATACGCTATTAATAAAGAATACAAGTGGTCTCAGAGCGATAAGTGGTTAGAAGCTCAGAAAATTATTTTTGAACTCGTTTATCGTGGTTTACAAAGTAAATAGTATTCAAACTCGCTTATGTTTTAGTATTCTATGAATTTTTTAGACAACGAAAAAAGGACTCCATTGGGAGTCCTTTTTTCATGTAAGGGGAGTGTTAGTATTAATATCAAATGAAACATGTATTTAAACAAGTAGTAGGTTTGGGGTTAGTATTACTTGTCGGGAGATAAATACACGTACGGCAACCAGGGAATTGTTACCTCTATCTATCATTTGACATTATCATTATAGGAATGGTAAATGAGTTAAAAATGAAGAAATTTAATAAATTTCTTTAAATTTCTTATATTTGTAAAAAACATGGTAATTAATTTTAATTATTGTTGATAAATATGGGACAATTTTGGTATTATATAAAGGAGAAGTTGTATATTTTATAAAGGTTTATCTACATTAAGCTTTTATAAAATATACAGCTCGATAGCATGAGAGGGGCAGTCATATGAGTAAAATATTCACCATATTAACACTTTTGTGGCTACTCAGTATAGGGGGGACTACTAACGCAACGGACTGGTACTATGTTGGACCAGATGCATCAGGAAACCAATTATTTATTGACAATGACAGTGTACAGAAGAGTGATTACGATGCGCTTTTGTGGCTGCGAGTTAATGAACTGGGTGGCGACGAATTGCGATATAAAGTTTATATCAGTAGATATAATCGAACCATGGAAACATTGAAGGTAGATGCGTACATGTCAGACGGGACGCCGTATGAGAATGTAGAATTTAATGAGAATCCTGAGCCCATTGCAGGGAATACAAATGGTCAAGCCATTTACATTTTATTATGGAAATAAAAGAACCATCTAGTACAGCAAACTAGATGGTTCTTTTTATGTGTAAAATATTTATAAAGCATTAGGGAATATTTTATATACTACATCCTCTAGATGTAGAGAATGGTATATATGAGGTTTTTAGACTTGAGCTGTATTGCGAGTCAACTCCAAGTCTTGAATCATTTGGAGATCGTCTTGAGGTGAACGACCGCCAGTAGTTAAGTAGCCACCAACCATGATACCGTTTAGGCCACCTTTTAGAGCATAAGCTTGTAAGTCTCGTAGATTTACTTCGCGGCCACCTGCAGTCCGTATCAATGCGTTTGGCAAGATGAAACGGAATACAGCGAAGGTACGTAAGATATCCAATGGACGTAAAGCTTCGTTGCTTTCAAATGGAGTCCCTTTAACAGGATTCAAAATGTTTAATGGCACGGAGTCAATATGTAAACGTTTAAGTTCGAACGCCATTTCAACGCGTTGTTCTAATGTTTCGTTAAGACCAAGAATGCCGCCAGAGCAAACACGGATGCCTGCTTTTTGTGCATTATCTATGGTAAACATTTTGTCTTCGTAGGAATGTGTAGTACAAATATCTGGGAAGTGACTAGGTGCCGTTTCGATATTGGAGTGGTATCGAGTAACGCCAACTTCTTTTAATTTGAGTGCTTGTTCGTAAGTTAACAACCCAAGGGAACAGCAGATTTCAAGGCCAATTTCATTTTTGATACGGCCTAATACATGGATGATTTGATTAAATTCATCAGGGTTATTAGTATTACGACCGCTTGTTACGATGGAAAAACGAATTGCACCAGCCTCTTTAGCTTTACGTGCTGCTTGGAGAATGCTTTCTTCATCCATGAAAGGATACTCCTGAACGCCTGTGTTATGGTGTGCGGATTGAGCACAGAATTTACAGTTTTCAGGACATTTGCCGGACCGAGCATTAACAATGGCACATACATCCACAGAATTATCATTGAAATGTTGGCGAATTTTATCAGCCATAGCGAGTAGAATCATGGTATCATCATCTGAAGTATGAATCAGCTCGATTGCTTCTTCTTTTGTAATTTCGCCGCCGTTCATGATGCGGTTTGCAATGGTAAGAATTTTTTCGTATGTACCCACTTGGGATGGTTGTTGATCTATAGGCAAAGCCATAATAGCCTCCGGTAAATTGTTAACTTAATAAAAACATAATATATTGACAATTTGATTGTAAACGTTCACGTATAAATTGTCAACTTAATACATGAATTGGTTAACAAAAATAATAACATGTTATGGTTCATATCTTATGATGAAAGAATCTGAGCTTATCTTATAATTTATATTTATTAATAGTTAAGAGAAGTTTAGTTTAACTATATCTTTTTGATGCTAAATGATAGTTATTTTTAACTTATCTTTAAGGTTTTGTAGTATAATAAACTATTGTAATTACTATATATAACTATAATAAAAATATTAATGGAGGAGTGGATATAGATGCAGCCGTTTCGATTTATACACTGTGGTGATCTGCATTTAGGGGCACCCTTTCAATATGCTACAGGTATTAGCAATGCTGTTGATCGCGCCGTAAGTGAAGCAACCTATGTAGCCTTAGATAAAATTATTGATACTGCTATTACAGAACATGTGCATGCTGTCGTAATAGCTGGGGATATTTATAATAGCGAAGACCATAATTTAGAGGCTCAAGTCCGTTTTGTGCGCGCCATGTATCGTTTGGCTGAGCATCGTATTGATGTTTATATGGTACAAGGTAATCATGATCCTGCTGAAAGCTGGAAAGCGCAACTGCAGATGCCAGATAATGTCCATATATTTTCTAGCGAACAGGTACAGCGTTTCCCGCTCATCGTTAATAATATAGAAATTGGTGGCGTATATGGCATTAGTTGTGGTCATGGTAATGAAAGCGACAACTATGCTCGTCAATATAGAGCTTTTGAACGGGATGAGTTTTCCCTTGCTGTCATGCATGGTACTGTAGGTTCTAGTGTAGGCTCTGAAAATCATAATGTAACAGGACCTTGTAACTTAACTGATTTAACAGAGGCTGCCATGGATTATTGGGCATTGGGCCATATTCATAAATCTCAAGTTCTTAGCGAGGAACCTCTCGTAGTTTATGCGGGTAATTCGCAAGGATTGCATCGTAAAGAACATGGACCTAAAGGATGTTATCTTGTATCCGTATCTCATAATGGTCATTGTGATTTGCGATTTATCGACACCTGTGCTGTTCGATTTGAGGAAATCAAAATCGATATTACTGGCATGCAAAATGAAACAGATTTCTTAGAGATTTTGCGGCGTAAAAAAGAAAACTTGCGAAAGCAACATAAGAAAAATATCTTGCTATCCCTCGTTTTGTCAGGAACGGGACCTCTACATCGCCTATGTACGCAAGAGGGGATTCGAAAACTATGGTTGCAAGAGTCTCAAAATGAAGAGAAAGGCAAATCTATATTCGTTATGCCTTACCGTATTATTTCTAATACACGACCTAGTATTAATCTAGTTGAACGACGTTTATTAACAGATGTAGTAGGTGATTACTTGCGTGCTTATGACGATATGGTAGATGGAGATGCGATACAGATTGCGCGTCAAATCATGGCTGATCGTCCTGAATTTAAGCGCTTAGGCGCATATGCCGATTTATTGAGTGATGAATTATTGGCACGAGCTTTGAAACGTTGTGAAATTGAAGGTGTTACTGTGTTGATGGGGGCTAATGATGAACATTAAACGTATACGATTTGATGAATTTGGCCCGTATCGCGACTGGTCTTTCACCACGGGTGACAATGGGGTTCAACTCATGTATGGCCCTAATGAAAGTGGTAAAACATCCTTGCTCGAAGGGATGCGCACCTTGTTATTTGGCGGTACTCATAAGGCTTATGGCCCTATGACGGGGGCCCTTGATGTGGACCGTAATGGTGAAAGTTACTATATCGGTCGTAAGGGTAAGCAGTTAGACTTTTACAGCCCTGGTCATCCTGCCATCCATGAAGAGCCGGCTCAACATTGGTGGCATGGCATCGATAAAAAAACATATAACCGCATATTTGCGTTAACATTAGACGATCTACAAGGCCTTGATGTATTACAAGAGGTAGAGGTTCGTTCTCGATTCTTTGGCGCCGAAGGGGGAGAACACTTAGGTGGAGCTGTTAAGGATGTTGAAAAAGGGGCTACAGACCTACTTGTAGCATCCTCGAATGGTAAACGTCGCATCAATGTATTGATGGATGAGCTTAAAGAAAACCGTCAAAAGTTGAGTCAGTTGGCGGAGCATGAAGCGCAATATGTGGAATTACAAACCGTCTTTCACAGTACGGAGCAAACCGAAATGGAATTGCAAAATCAGTTGAAAGAATGGAAGGAATATCGGGATGGTATCGATGTAGTATTGCGTGCGTGGGATACGTATCGTCGCAGTGAAGAGGCGCGTATGCACATGCAGCAGTATAATAGTGAGCTCGCCTTGAGTCGTGATGAGTTCCTACGTCTTGATGAAGAAATAAAACGGGCTCGTGACAATATGCAATTATGGCAGGAAAAGGAAGCGGCATTGATGCCCGCCAACTTTAGTCCTGATAGCCCATTTGGAACTTACGGCCAAGATATTGAAGACCTTATTCAACAAGGTGCTAAATGGGAGCAATTACGCCGTGAGTGCGAAGAAGGCGATGCGTACATCCGTAAGGTTAGAGAACAATTAGAGTTTTCACGCACCTTACATTCTGCGTGGCGTCACGATGAGCCAATGGCAGAAGACATCAATTGGTTTGATGGAGAACGTTTGGCAAGTCGTTTGCGCACCGCAAAAGAACAACTTTTACATTGGCAAGACCGCAAACCTGCAGAGGCTACCGATGAGGTGCCGACGGCGAACCTTGAAGGTGCAACTTTACCTAACTTTAGTGAAGAAGAATTAGCTAAAAAAGAATATTTAGAACGTGAATTAGATCGTATTTTAATGGATATAGATCAAGTAGAGGCTAGACTAGAGGCTAGACGGAATAGTTATGGTTCAGACGCACAGCCCACAATTCTGCCAAAATGGCTACAACGCATTAGTGGTATAGGTGCTGTTATTGCTGTATTGGTAGTATTAGCAGGCCTGTTGGTTCTTGAATCTGCATTATATACTATAGGTGGTTTTATTTTCTTGATTCTATCTATGGGGCTATTCTGGTATGCTACCTGGAGGCTTCATAATGGTAACTCTGAAGTGTCTAAATTAAACTATGAGTTACAAATTTTATCCTCCCGTAAATCCGATGTAGAGCATCAGCTAGAGGCTTTGATCAAGGCTGCTACGCCTACAGCGAGTCCTGTACCATCCTTAGAAGGGGTGGCACATCTTGAACGTTGGATTCAAGAAGGTCATACATTACAAGGCATTTACGATGAAGCTCTCGCAGCATGGCAAAACTGGTTACCACAAGGGGCGGCTAAGAGTCTCGATGAAGATGATTTCTTTGGCCTCAAACATGAATATGATCAATATCATGAGCAACTACGTACCATAGAAGGCTATGAAAAGCGTTTGGCGGAGCATAAAGAAGGTCTACGTATTATTGAAGACCAAGCGATGGCTTTGTGGTATAACCTTGGGATAGAGGCGCCAGTATCTCCAACAGAGCTAAAACGCATTTATAACCAATATAAGAACTTCCAACAAAATAAGATTGTATGGGAACAAAAGGAAGCACAACGTAAAAGCTTCCGCAATGAATACGATAATTGGCATCGTAAGGAAAAAGAGCTACTCCTTCGTCAACAAGAACTGCTCCATAAAGCGGGTATGGAAAGTTCCAACGAGTATCGTCAACATCTTATCGATGAGGACCAATATAAACAGTGGCAAACCATCTACAAGCAAAGTCAAGTGCAGCTTGATTTGCTTGCTCCTGATGCGGAGAATAAAGACTTGTTCTACCGTCGTTTGCGTGAAGGCAACAAGGATAACTGGTTGGATGAATTGGCTCATTCTGAGCGTGAAATAGCCTCTATCGAAGATAAATTGGCTACCTTGTACGAGCGTCGCGGCCAAATCGTTGAAGCCATGCGTACACTTGGTTCTGACCAGGAACAACACCAAATGTTGCAAGAACGAGAGGCTTTACAAAGTGAATTAGAGTCTGCTCTCGAAGATTGGGCTACGCAAGTATTGATAAGCCATTGTATGGATAAGGCTCAACAATCATATGAACAAGAAAAACAACCTCATATGTTAGAACTTGCATCCTCTTATGTTGAAAGACTAACTGATGAGAGGTATACGCTTGATATTCTAGGCATCAATAAAGGGGTAGCACTTATCAACAATAATGGGGAACGACTAGAACTTAAATTTTGGTCTAGTGGCTTAGCTGATCAAGTGTACTTGGCCTTGCGTCTCGCCCTAGCTAAGGTATTCTCTTATCAAGTGGAGTCCTTACCGATTATCTTGGACGATATTCTTGTGCGCTTTGACGAAAATCGTCAACGTAGTGCTTTAGAATTATTGGCTGAGCTTGGGAAAAATCAACAGATTTGGCTCTTTACTTGTCAACGCTCCGTATATGATATGGCTCAATCTATTATGGGCATCGATTGCCATAGATTGAGTCGTAGCTAAATGAATTTCAGACTTGAATTAAAGACTCAGTCAAATTAAAGTGGTAATGAAATAATAATCCCTGTGGAGGCATATGCTTTCACAGGGATTATTAGGGATTATTAAAGAATATATAATGTAAGTGATTGTAACTAAAGTAACTGTTTTGGTTACCATAGTGTGTTAGTATACATTTAGAATGAAAGGGGTTGAGTACTTGAACACAGCTTATTTGGACATGATCCAGGGGAAGAACCCAGGTGTAACGCCTGTGTGGTATATGCGTCAAGCTGGCCGTAGCCAAGCGGAATATCGCAAAATCAAAGAAAAATATACATTATTTGAAATTACAAAAGAGCCTGAGCTATGTGCTCGCGTTACGGAATTACCTGTTAAGGAATATGGCGTCGATGCGGCGATTCTCTACAAAGATATTATGAGCCCCATGGTGGCTATGAATGTAAATGTAGAGCTCAAGGCTGGTGTGGGGCCTGTATTTAGCACGCCTATCCGCTCTATGGCTGATGTGGATAAATTAGAAACCTTTGATCCTACAAAGGTAGATTATATTGCGAAAACGATTACATTATTAACTTCTGGTATGCTCGACGTGCCGCTCATTGGTTTCTGCGGGGCACCGTTTACTATTGCGTCCTACCTTATCGAAGGGGGCCCAACAAAGAATTACAATAAGACTCGCGGTATGCTCATCGGTGCTCCAGATATGTGGAATGCATTGATGACAAAACTAGCGGACATGTCCATTGCGTACTTGTCCATGCAAGCCGAAGCGGGTGCTAATGCACTTCAAATCTTTGACTCTTGGGTAGGTGCTGTTAATGCAGACCAGTATAAACAAGGAATTTACCCTCATATGGAACGAATCATAAAGACTGTGAAAGCTAAATATCCTCATTTGCCAATGGCCATGAATGGTGTTGGTACGGATCATTTGGTGTCTATTTGGTCTCACTTGCCTTTAGATGTCATTGCCCTTGATTGGCGTAGTTCCATCGTTATGGCAAACGAGCGCGGCGTAACACAAACGGTACAAGGTAACTTAGATCCGGCGTATTTGTTCGGGGACGAAAAAACATTGGCTCGCGAAGTGGATCGCATCTTGCTCGACGGCGTTCGCTATGGGCGCCATATCTTTAATTTAGGTCATGGCGTATTCCCAGAGGCAGATCCTCAAAAACTCCATTGGCTAACGGACTATGTGCATGAACGTAGTCGTGAGATTTGGACTCAAGAGAGGTAAATTAGTGAAAGTAGAAAAAAAAGGATTATTATTCCTGTCTTATGGTAGCCCTTTAAGTAAGGATGATTTAGTACCCTATATGACGAGCATTCGTCGTGGCCGTGTACCAACGGAAGCAGAGATTACAAATCTTACTAAGCGTTATGATACAATCGGTCAATGGGAAAATATTAAGCTTCAAACTATGGCAGAGTGCCAATATAAAGCATTGCTTACTCTGTTGCCAACTATGCCTTCCGCTATTGGTTTTTTACACATGAAACCATCCATTGCAGATGCGGTTGACTGCTTAGTCCAGCAAGGAGTGGAGCATATTATCGCTATTGTAACAGCTCCATTCTTCACCGCTCTCGGTACTGGAGCTTATGAAAAACAAGTGCAAGCAGCCATTTCAAACTATGATAATGTGACATTCGACTTTATTCGTTCCTGGTGGGACCAACCAACTTTTAAGGAATACTGGGTAAAAGCAGTTTCAAAGTGTGTGAATAATGATAAATCAGAATGTGTAGATAGTATTAACGCTGATTGTGTGAAAAGTGTTAAATCAGCGTATGTAGATAGTGCTAAATCAGAGTGCACAGTCTTAGATGCGGACGGTAAAAATGTATTCGCTATTTTTAGTGCTCACAGTATACCGCTCATTAATAATCATGGTGGCGATTCGTACGCGTTAGCGTTAGAAGAAAGCGCTAAAGAGATTGCTGAATATTGTAAATTACCGAACTGGACTGTGGCATGGCAAAGTGCGGCTCCTCATGGCCAATGGTTGGGCCCTACTGTAGAGGATGCAATCAATGAAGCTTTACAAACTGGTGCTACTCGCATTGCTTTTGTACCATTTGGATTTGTAAGCAATCATGTTGAGGTACTGTACGATAATGATGTGGAGTGTAAAGAACTCGTTGAAGCAAAGGGCGCAACATATATGCGTGCACCCATGCCAAATTGTAATGAAACATTTTTACAAGCAATGGCGAGTGCAATAACAGAAAGGATTCATTCGTGAACGTAACAATTGTGGGCGGTGGCTTAACAGGGCTAACAGCGGCTTATTATTTAGGTCATGCAAAGCCGGAATGGACCATTACTCTTTACGAACAAGCACCACGATTTGGTGGGAAAATACAAACGCAATGTGTGGATGACTTCGTAGTGGAACTCGGTCCTGACTCCTATTTGGGTCGTAAAACAGAAATGACAGATCTCGTGCATGATCTTGGGCTAGGGGATACCCTTGTGTCTAATGAAACAGGTCAAGCCTTTGTGTATGATAAGGGCTCTATCCATCCAATTCCGGGCGGCTCCATCATGGGCATTCCTACGGAAATGATGCCCTTTGTGAAAGCAACGCTCATTTCCTGGCCTGGTAAATTGCGTGCAGGCTTAGATTATTTTAAGAAACCATACCAACTCGATGAAAATGGGGATGTATCCATTGGTCATTTCTTCAAATACCACTTAGGACAAGAGATGATGGATAAACTCATCGAACCCCTATTAGCTGGTATCTATGGTGGCGATATTTATAAAATTAGCCTATTGTCGACATTCCCTCATTTTATTCAAGTAGAACAAAAATATGGGAACATGGTAAAAGGTATGATGGCTGCTAAGATGAGTCACTCCAAAGCAGGTGTCTCTAAGGCCGCCAAAGGGGCTGTTACTGAAGGTGATGTGCCTCGAGCTGGTAAAGGAACCATGACGGATCGTCAATTTGAAAGTCACGAAGCTAAGACTAGTCAAGATAGTGCTGCTAGTAATAGTGTAAACGGCTCTAGCCATGTGACAAAGACTAGTTCTAATCATCGGTCTGCTAAGGCACAAGCGGATATGGAAAGTCGAAAGGGTACTGCTGCTCAATCCGGCATGTTCCGTCAATTGACAGGTGGACTTGAAAGCGTGATTACTGCTATCGTCAAGGCTATGCCTAGTAATGTACACTTGCATACAGGTGCGCTAGTTTCTGATATTCGATATATTGATGGTGTATATGCAATCGATGTAGTGAAGTCGTGTAACGATTCTTGTGGCTGTCAATCTACGGCAGATCATGTGATTATCACTACACCACCGGCAACATATACTCAATGGTTCAAGGATGATGCGGGTTTTGATTTCTTGCGATCCATGGAGCAATCTAGTTGCGCCATTGCTATTATGGCCTTTGATAAAAGTACTTTTGATGGTGATTTAAAAGGATCGGGTCTGCTTATTACCCGTAATACAGATACACCTCTTACAGCGTGTACTATTCTTAATCAAAAATGGCCACAAACTACGCCTGATGATAAGGTAGTGTTGCGCGTCTTCATCGGTAAGCCTGGTAATGATGTGGTAGAACGACTCAGCGAAGAGGAACTTTCAGAATTGGCAGTCAAAGAAATTCAACATATCATGGGCTTTTCTGTCAAACCTGAATGGGTACGTATAAATCGTCTCATTCACTGCATGCCGCAATATAATGTAGGCCATCGTGCAGGGATTAAAGCAGTCCGTGAACATGTGGCGGAACATTATCCAAATTTACACCTCATCGGTACGCCATTTGATGGCATTGGTATTCCTGATGGTGTAAAGCAAGCAAAAGAACTCGTAGAAAAACTTGTGAATGACAAGTAAGATAGTGACTTGCTTAAAAGAGTTAGTATAGTATTAAGAGGCATAGGATTATCTCAGCCTAAAAGCAGTAGTTTAGTCTTAACTAAAGAATATACTAATAAAAAATCTCAATAGAAACTAAATTGAAAAGACTCTATATGCTATAATAGTAAGTGGAGTCTTTTGATTTCCGTAATTATAGATATACATTATTATTTTGATATAATCACCATAGATAGGAGTGATCATAATGGGAAAAGCAATCCCTACAGTAGAAGGTTGGCATAGCCAACACATGGTATTCGCCATGGATTTCAGCGCATGGAACTGCTTCACAGAGGATGAAAAAGCAGCAGCGCGCAATGAATTAAAAGCATTCTTAGCCGACCTTGAAGCTAAACATCAAGCTAAAGAAGGTAGCTATGCATTCTATGATTGTAATGGAGCAAAAGGGGATTTAATCTTATGGATTCTCGGTCCATCCCTTGAATACTTGGCTCAAGTAGAACGTAAATTCCGTCGTTTAGCTATTGCAAGCGTGTTGGTGCAAACTTATTCTTATACTTCTGTAACAGAAGTAAGCACCTATGTTAAGGCCAAGTTAGATACAGAGGAGGTTAATCAAAAATTATATCCTCATGTACCTCGCGATAAATATATCTGTTTTTATAATATGAGTAAAAAACGCGAAGGTGATGACAATTGGTTCATGTTACCACCGCAAGAACGCGGTGCTTTGATGAAAGCTCATGGTGAACTTGGTAAAACATACTTGGATGTATTATCTGAATTCACTACTGGGGGCTGTGGCCTAGACGACTGGGAATGGGGCATTACCATTTTCAGCAACGACGACATCCAATTCAAAAAAATTGTATATGATATGCGCTTTGAAGTTGCCAGTGCAAAATATGGTATCTTCAGCGACTTCTACGTTGGTACCATCATCGATGATGCACTACTAGAAGAAATCTTTGGATAATAAAAAAGGGACTGCGTTGCAGTCCCTTTTTGTTATTATTTAATTCATATATATCGATAAATAACTGCTTATTGTATCGTATATTCGTTCGATTTATAATGTTCTTAAGGTAGTCGGCGAGGTTGGGTCTCTCAAAAAGCAAATAGCCCTCCGTTACCCAGTGTAATTAGATAAACAGAAAGGCCATTTCCTATATGTTTTGTTTTTGAGATGCGCCTGACGTTCCTACTCGTCTGACTATCTATTTATATTATAGAGATAAAGATATATATCGTCAAATTAGAATGAATGGACTGCTTAACAGTCCATTTTTCTCCCCTCAAAATGAAGGCTATAATTTTGAACAGAAAAGTTAATATACGCACTATACTTCGTAAAATATAATTCACAATATATGAGTATCGCATTCGCAACTATATTCTCATAAAAGAGAACCCCGCATCGATCCGACTTACGAGGTCAAGGCCCTAGGCCGTAGAACTGATAAGTATGGAGGAGAGATGCGGGGTTTCTTTTATCACTTAGTATAGAAAAGTGAATTATATTTTGTTGTACTGTTCAGTGAACGTAAATTTTCTGTTCCAGAAAATTATACGTTCATGTTTGCACCTTTACGCACATAGAACCAGTAGCACACAGATACAGTTACAAGGTTGAACGCAAGTAATACAGCAAAGGCTGGGTGAATATTGCCAAACATGGAATATACAAAACCGAAGATTTTAGGTGTAATGAAGGCACCGTATGCAGCTACGGCAGCAACGAAACCTGTAATTAAAGAGGAAAGCAATGGATTGCCAAATACGTGAGGAATCATACGGAATGTAGCACCAGTTGCGAAGCCACAGCATACGAATGTCAACACGGACATAGCAAAGAAGAATGGGAAGTTGTGCATATCTACGCCAACCGCAATTAGCGCTGTTGTTGCACATAGACCGAGAAGGCTTACAAAGGTAACTTTTGTACCGCTGTTAATTTTGTCTGCTAACCAACCACCTACAGGGCGAAGTGCACCTGCTACAAGTGGACCTACGAATGCGATAGAAGCAAATGGTACTTCTGGGAATTCTTTACCTACTAATAGACCAAGTGCTGCTGCATAACCAGAGAAAGCACCGAAGGAACATGTATAAAGTAATGTAAACGCCCAAGTGTGTTTGTTCCCAAAGATTTGTACAAGATTTTTAGGATTTGGTTTTTCTAGTGGTAAGTTATCCATGAAACGTGTCATAAGTGCAAGGATAACAACGAGTGGTACGATCCACATGAAAGCTGCATTGGCAAGGTATACTGCGTTACCTTTGATGATAGCTGGTGTTACACCAAATACACTACCTAGTGCAGTAGAACCCATAGCAAATGGAGCCAAGAAGTAGATTACAGAAACACCAAGGTTACCAACGCCGCCGTTGATACCAAGAGCAGTACCTTTTTCGGATTTAGGGAAGAAGTTGCCAATGTACGCCATGGAGGACGAGAAGTTGCCGCCCGCTAAACCGATGAGGACAGTTAAGATCATGAATGTCGTATAAGAAGTTGTTGTATCTTGAACGGCAAAGCCAAGCCATACAACAGGAACTAATAGAATAAGTGTGGAAATAAATGTCCAGTTCTTACCACCGATTAAGGCCGGCATGTAGGTATATACGAAACGTAATGTAGCACCTACAAGACCTGGTAATGCGGCTAATGTAAATAATTGATCTGTTGTAAAGTTAAAGCCAGCGCCATTTAGTTGTGCTGCAATGGTTGCCCATAAATACCATACACAGAATGAAAGGGTTAATGCAATTGTGGATATAACCAGGTTTTGTTTAGCAATTTTTTTACCAAACTTTTCCCAAAATTCTGGATTTTCTGGTTGCCAATTAGCCACAATTTCGCTACGGCTTGCCCCTACTTGAGGCATTTTTAGTTCGCTCATTTTGAACTTCTCCTTACTGTAACAACTATACACGTAGACAAGAAAAATATATAAGATTATATATAATATATATATATATATATATATATATATATATATATATATATAGTAAAATCTAAAGAATTTCCATAGAAAGCATTCGATTTACTTACAAAACTGCGTTATAATTATTGTAGCATTAATATTTTTCAATGTCTTACATCACAGATATATTATATAGTGTATTTTTTTTTGTGAATGTGATGTAAAACACACATATTCTGAAATTAATAAGTTATAATAATCATATATATACGAAAAAGTATATAGTATACGTACTTTTACTATAAATAGATTAGTATAACTAATGGATTTTGTTATAAAAGTACTGTGGAGTGATAATGGTATGGATCAAGAATTAATTAACCAATTGCTTGCTTTGCCGGGTGAGGAACTACATCTTAAAAAAGGTGATTTTCTCTTCCGTGAGGGGGACAAGGCAGAATACTTTTACGTAGTAGTAAAAGGTAGAATGAGCATTAAGAAGTTCGAAGCTAGCGGACACATTTTTGCGTTGCGTTTAGTAGGGCCGAATAATGTAATTGGTGAGGTTCCGTTGTATGAGGAGAACACTAGAACATATGTGTTCAACGCCATTGCTCGGGAGGATTGCTCTGTTTATTGTATACGCTATGATGTGTTGGAAGGGGCTATTGCAAAAGACCATTCATTGGCTATTGCAATGATGAAAATCTACACTTTACATATGCGTCGTCAACAGGCAAAATACCGGGACTTGCTACTTTACGGCAAGAAGGGAGCATTCTATTCTACCTTGTTGCGCTTAGCCAATAGTTATGGTGTAAAGCGCGAGGATGGTATCTTTATTGATATTGCCCTAACAAATCAAGAATTGGCTGAGTTTGCTGCCACATCAAGAGAAAGTTTAAATCGCATGTTAAGTGAGTTACGTAAGTTAGGCTATGTAGCCTATGACAAACACCATCTAGTAATCTGTGATTTTGACGCTTTAATCGGATTACTTGATTTAGAGGTTGATAGTATTGACCCTAATATTAGTAATATCGAATAACAGGATTTTCTCCCTTGTGTTAGCACATCTAGCACAAGGGATTTTTTTGTAGTTTTGAAGGAGGACACGAGATGAGCTTGTTGTCTCAAAAGTTTAAGTTTCTTCGCAAGAAGGAAGTATCTCCAAACGGCCATCAAATCACAGAAGATGGAGGTCGTGAATGGGAAAATTATTATCGTGACCGTTGGTCTTACGATAAAGTTGTCCGCACAACGCATGGCGTAAACTGTACTGGTTCTTGTAGCTGGAATATTTATGTTAAAAACGGTGTTGTAGCCTGGGAGAATCAAGCAATTGACTACCCTGAAACACCAGATGATATGCCAGATTATGAACCACGTGGGTGCCCTCGTGGTGCAACATTCTCTTGGTATCTTTATAGCCCTTTGCGCGTAAAATATCCTTATGTACGTGGCGAATTGGTCGAGCTTTGGAGAGAAGCGAAGAAGCATGCTAAGAATCCAATCGAAGCTTGGAAATCTATCGTAGAAGATCCTGAAAAAGCGAAAAAATATAAGTCAGCCCGTGGTATGGGTGGCTTTGTGCGCTCCACATGGGATGAAGCAACAGAAATTACTGCAGCATCCTTACTATATACAGCAAAAACATATGGCCCTGACCGCAACGCAGGCTTCTCTGTAATTCCTGCGATGTCCATGTTGTCCTATGCAGCAGGGGCTCGTTTCCTTAACTTGATGGGTGGCACACCATTGTCCTTCTATGACTGGTATGCCGATTTGCCACCTTCCAGCCCTCAAGTTTGGGGTGAACAAACTGATACACCTGAATCTGGTGACTGGTATAATGCTGGTTACATCATGACGTGGGGTTCTAATGTACCGTTGACCCGTACGCCAGATGCTCACTTCTTGACAGAGGTTCGTTATAAAGGTACTAAAGTAGTATCCGTGTCTCCTGACTATGCGGAATCTACAACTTCTTCCGATGCATGGCTCAATGTAAAAGCTGGTACCGATGCGGCTCTTGCAATGGCAATGGGTCACGTTATCCTAAAAGAATATTACATCGACAAAGAAACTCCATACTTCAAAGAGTATGCAAAAGAGTTCACAGATATGCCATTCCTTGTACGCGTTGAAGATATCAACGGCACAGTTCAACCAGGCCGTTTCTTGAATGCTAAGGACTTAGGTCGCCAAGAGGAAGGCGCTGACTTCCAAATGGTATTGATTGATGAATTAACAAATGAAATCGTTGTACCTAATGGTACAATGGGTGAACGTCACACGAACCCACAAAAATGGAATTTACGACTTGAAAATCGTGATACAGGAGCTAAAATTGATCCTCGCTTGTCCGTATTTGATCAACGTGAAGACGTGACTGTTGTTAAGTTACCGTACTTTGGTGATGAAGAACACGAAGGTATTATTGAACGCGCTATTCCAACTATTACAGTACAAACTGTTGATGGTCCTGTGAAAGTGACTACTGTATACGATCTCATTCTTGCTAACTACGGTATTGACCGCGGTATCGGTGGTGAGGTAGCGACAGCTTACACTGACGACACACCTTATACACCTACATGGCAAGAAAAAATCACTGGCGTAAAAGCGGACATTGCTATTGCTACAGCACGTGAATTTGCAGATAATGCTGAAAAAACCAAAGGTCGTTCCATGATTATCATGGGCGGTGGCATCAACCACTGGTACCATGCCGATGTTATTTACCGTACTATTTTGAACCTTATCATGTTCTGTGGTACAGAAGGTGTTAACGGCGGTGGTTGGGCCCACTACGTAGGTCAAGAAAAGCTTCGTCCTGTTGAAGGTTGGGGTGGTATCATGACTGCCAATGACTGGAGTAAGGCTCCTCGTTTGCAAAATGGTACATCTTGGTTCTACTTTGCTACAGAACAATATCGTTCTGACTGCATCGACTTGGCAGACCGCGTATCTAAATTGGCTAAACCTCGCTATCGTCATCCTGGGGATTACAACGTCTTAGCAGCTCGTTTAGGTTGGTTGCCATCCTATCCTACTTTCAATAAAGGTAGCCAAGAATTGATTAATGATGCTCGTGCAGCCGGTGCTAGTACAGAAGCGGAAATCAACCAATATGTGGCACAAGCCTTGAAAAATAAAGATTTACAATTCTGTGTAGAGGATCCAGCAGCTAAAGAAAACCATCCACGTAACTTGTTTGTATGGCGTGCGAACCTTATCGGTTCTTCTTCTAAAGGCCACGAATACTTCTTGAAACATTTATTAGGCACAAAAAATGCCGTATTGGAAGATGATGATGCTCCTACACGCCCAGAAGAAATTAAATGGCGTGAAGCAGATGGTGCGGGTAAGCTTGATCTCTTAATTGATATCGACTTCCGTATGGCGTCTACAGGTTTATATTCTGATATCGTGTTCCCCGCAGCTACATGGTATGAAAAAGAAGACTTGTCTTCTACGGACATGCATCCATATGTACATGTATTCCAAGCAGCTGTTGATTGCGCATGGGAAACTAAATCTGACTGGGATACATTCCGCACTCTTGCAGAAACAGTATCTCGCGTAGCAAAAGAATCTGGCTTTACAGAATATGAAGATATTGTAGCTACTCCACTTGGCCATGATAGCCCAGGCGAAGTAGCGCAACCAGAAGGTAAAGTTCTTGATTGGAGTAAAGGCGAATGTGAACCAATCCCTGGTAAAACAATGCCGAACCTCGTTCATGTAAAACGCGATTACAGTCAGATCTTTGAAAAATACATTGCTTTAGGACCTAATATCGAAAATAAAATGGGTGCTCACGGTTTGGCGTGGGATGTATCTGACGAATATCAAACATTGTATGGTCAAAATGGTACGATTGATAATCCAGACTTCATTTCTCATGGCCGTCCAAGCATTTACGAATGTAAGGAAGCTTGTAATGTTGTATTAACATTATCTTCTTGTACAAATGGTAAATTAGCGGTTCGTTCTTGGAAAGCGATGGAAGAAAAAACAGGTCTTTCTGGGCTTGAAAAGAATGCAAAAGGTCGCGAACAAGAAAAGATTACTTTCGATGACATGGTTCGTCAACCACGCTTTATCATTAGCTCTGTAACAAGTACTGGTAAGAACGATAAAAATCGTCGTTATTCTCCATTTACAACATCTACAGAAGATAAGGTACCATTCCGTACTGTAACAGGTCGTCAATCGTTCTATTGTGATCATGAAATGATGCGCGACTATGGCGAAGCTATGGCATTGTATAAACCTGTATTATCATATAAACCAGTACAAGGTGATTATAAACAAGAAGGTATTCCAGAAATTACATTGAAATACTTAACACCACATAATAAGTGGTCTACACATAGTATGTATTTTGATAGCCAACAAATGTTAACATTATTCCGTGGTGGCCAAACAATTTGGCTCAACGAAGATGATGCAGCAGAAATTGGTGTTAAAGATAACGACTGGGTAGAAGCTTTCAATAAAAATGGTGTAGTTGCAGCTCGTGCAGTTGTATCTCCACGTATTCCTCGTGGCATTTCTTATATGCATCACTCCCAAGACCGTCACATCAACGTTCCTGGTACGCAAGTTAAGAAAGATCGTCGCGGTGGTACACACAATGCGCCAACTCATATTCACATGAAGCCGACACACATGATCGGCGGTTATGGTCAATTGAGCTATGGCTTTAACTACTATGGCCCAACTGGTAACCAACGTGATATGACAATTGTGGCTCGTAAATTGAAGGAGGTGGATTGGCTTGAAGATTAAAGCTCAAGTATCCATGGTCCTAAATTTGGACAAGTGTTTAGGCTGTCATACATGCTCTATTACTTGTAAAAATACATGGACGAACCGCGAAGGCGCGGAATATATGTACTTTAATAACGTGGAAACCCGCCCTGGCGTGGGTTACCCACGTAATTGGGAAAACCAAGAGAAATGGAAGGGTGGCTGGACTCTCGATAAAAGCGGTAATTTGGCGCTTTCAACAGGCTCTAAAGGCTCTCGATTGATGAAGTTGTTCTATCATCCAGAACAACCAGAAATTACGGATTACTTTGAACCTTGGACATACGATTATGAAACATTGATTCATACCGGTCGTAAAAATAATCAACCTGTAGCACGTCCTCGTTCCTTGCTAACAAAGCAAAAAATGGAAGTAACATGGGGCCCTAACTGGGATGATGATTTGGCTGGAGGTCATCATGCACGAGAAGATGTGAACTTGGCTAAGATGGGTGACGATATCGTATTTGACTACGAAGAAGTATTCATGCGTTATTTACCACGTCTTTGTAACCACTGTTTAAATCCTGCATGTGTAGCGGCATGTCCATCCGGTGCCATCTACAAGCGTGATGAAGATGGTGTTGTACTTGTTTCCCAAGATGTATGCCGCGGTTGGAGACATTGCGTTCCATCTTGCCCATACAAAAAAATCTTCTATAACTGGGAAACGAATAAAGCTGAAAAATGTGTATTCTGTTATCCTCGTTTGGAAAATGGTCTGCCTCAAATATGCGCTGAAACATGTGTAGGTCGTATGCGCTATGTTGGTGTAGTCTTATACGATATGGACAAAGTTCAAGAAATGGCAGCTACGAAGGATGAACAAGACATCTACCAAAATACAGTAGATTTAATCTTGGACCCTAATGATCCAGAGGTTATTAAAGCCGCTCGCGAAGCAGGTATCTCTGAAGCATTCTTGAAAGCAGCTAAAAAATCTCCTGTTTACAAGCTTGTAAAAGAATGGGGCGTTGCATTGCCATTGCATCCAGAGTATCGCACATTGCCAATGGTTTGGTATGTGCCACCGCTCAGCCCAATTTTACAACGTGTTACATCTGATGTATACTTGCCAGATGCACATGAAATGCGCGTGCCTGTACAATACTTAGCTAATATGTTTACTGCTGGTAATACAGATATTTTAGCTCGTGTATTACAACGCATTCTCGATATGCGTGAATACATGCGTCGCCGTGAAACAGGTGATGAAGCAATCGCTCATGAAGTAGATCTTACAGAAGAGCAAATGTATGCTATGTACAAATTGTTAGCCTTGTCTAAATATAATGATCGTTTTGTTATCCCATCCGATGTTAATGTATCTCGCGAAGGTCGCTTAGAAATGCAACACAATCGTGGTTTTGCATGCCCGACAGGGGGTTGCCATAATGGATGATGCACAAAAAATAGCTCTCATTGCTTCTTTTTTGCTTCGGTATCCAGATGAATCTTGGTACAATGAACTTGGTGAATGGAAAGAGGATACTTACTCTGTTGAGCATCCTCAGCTTCGCCAAGGATTGCTAGAGTTCTTTGATTACATTGAAGAAACGGATCGTAAGGCCTTTGAAGACCAATACGTACGTATCTTTGACTTCAGCCGTAATACGACGATGTACTTATCGACTTACGAATTGCAAGGTACAGGGGAACAAGCAGAGGAACTCGTTAAATATAAAGCCTTCTTCCTAGAAAATGGCTATGATTTACCAAAGGAGATGCCTGACTATATTCCAGCTATTTTAGAGTTATGTGCAGTTATCGAACCTGAAAAGGCTCGTGAAGTATATGATTATTGTAAACCAAAGCTAGAATATATTAGGGATCGATTGATCGAAGCAAAACTGACCTATGCATTCTTATTTGATATCATATTGTCGGTTGCAAATGGATTGGAGGACGGTGCACGATGAATCTATTTTTATGGGGCGCTTTGCCATATATTGCGTTTACCTTCTTAATCGTAGGCACACTTGTTCGTTTCTTCTACTTTGAAAGAAACTGGACTACAAAATCAAGTGAATTTTTAGAGAAAAAACAATTGCGTATTGCCAATCCATTGTTTCACTTTGGTTTGCTATGCGTTATCGGCGGTCACGTAGTAGGTGTATTAGTACCTAAAGCTTGGACTGCAGCTATGGGTATCAATGACCATATGTACCATGAAGGTGCATTATATATGGGTGCTGTAGCGGGTATCATTTTCATCGTTGGTTTCTTGCTCTTGATGAAACGTCGCTTTACTGTACCTGCTATGAAAGTAAATACATCTGGCCTTGATAAATGGTTATATTTATTCTTAACATTAGCTATCTTTAGTGGTATGGCTGGTACATTGCTTAATGCATCTGGCTTCTTTGATTACCGTGTATCCATCGGTCCATGGTTCCGTAGCTTACTATCCTTTATGCCTGATCCATCCTTGATGGAAGGCGTACCATTCATGTTTAAATTCCACATGTTGGCATGGATGGTGGTTGCTATTATTTTCCCATTCAGCCGTTTGGTACACTGCTTGAGTGTTCCACTCAACTACTTAACACGTCCGTTCATCGTATATCGTAAACGGGATCAAAAATAATTAGGATGATGATTAATTTGTATGCCTATATATAATAGGATTCATTAATCTATGGCCCCTTGTAGTGGTGAAAGCATATGCTCACAACTATGAGGGGCTTTTATTTACCGATTCTATATTAGTAGATTACAATGTATTCTCTGTAGAGAAGAAATTTATTCATTGTAATAAGCTTAGAATGACTATAATAGGTATTTTAATTTAGAATTATTCTTATAATATATACTATGTATCTAATATAAGTAATCTACAAAATTCGATTTAAATGATAAACTATATCGTATAGATTGAATTTTTTAGGTATTATTTTCGAGAGGTATATGATGAATCAAGTTGAAACAAAACAGAAAAAAAGTATTTACCATATCTTTGTATGGATTGCTATTTTCTCCTTAGTTATGATCGGTTTATTAGAGTGGGGCTACATGGCCGGTGGTCGTGCCTTTGGTAATTATAAAGTGTATACGGGTCTTGTGCCATGGTGTGTATGGATCATCATGACCTATTTAGCGACTCGCCCTAAATGGTTTACAAGTCGCTATAATTTAGGTGACATGTATAAGGTACACCGTGCATTAGGTATTGCCACTGTAGCTGTTATTGCATTCCATTTATATCTCTATTTTGGTAAAGCGGCTAAATCCATCCTTGGTTGGTGGGGCGGATATGTGGCTCTTACCTCCTTTGGTATTGCTACAATCTCTGGCCTTGCGTTCTTAACTCCAAAACTTAGAAAGGTTACACCATCTGGTCGTAATGTAGGTATTTGGTTACATCGATTAAATCTTGTAGCACTTGTTGCTGCAGATATCCATATTCATGGTTTTAATCGTATTTCTAAAATGGTACCATTCTTACAAGTGTTTGATATCATTACATACGGTCTCGTTCTTTACTGCATTTACTTGATGTTTAAAAAGAAATAATATGAATTACTAGAATCCCTTCTGTATCATGCAGAAGGGATTTTTCGTTACATTTATAGTTTCTAGTAAATTAACATAGGATATTATCAGTTTGAGTCATAAATGATTATGAGATTGATATACATTTTCCCTTTACTCGTATAATGAAAATTGTTATTATCTGTATGTTAAACATGATAATGATAATTAGGTTCATAAATTCATTATCTATTCATTTTTATTCTTGTTATTTTTATTGTGTGAGGTTTAGTATGATTAAACGTAAAATGACCAGTGCTTTTGCAGTGGCTGCCATGATGGGTGTGGCTACAGCTTTTGCTGTTAACCCATTTTCTGATGTTCCTTCTGATAGTTGGGCTTATCAAGCAGTAGATCAATTGGCTACAGCTGGTATTATCAATGGATATCCTGATGGTACTTTCAAAGGGCAAAATAATATTACGCGTTATGAAATGGCCCAAATGATTGCGAAAGGCATGGCTAATCAAGATCGGGCAAATGCGGAACAACAAGCTATGTTAAATCGCTTGGCGGATGAATTTTCCAATGAATTGAATACACTTGGTGTGCGTGTAGCTAAATTGGAAGACCGCGTAGGCAATGTAAAAGTTACTGGTGATGCTCGTATCAACTACATCGGTAAAGAGGGTGGCGATGGTTATGATTACGAAGATAAGATCACAGCTCGTGTACGTCTAGGTCTCGATGCAAAGGTTAATAAAAATACCTCTGTTAAAGCGCGTATTACTACAGGTTCTATCGAGCTAGGTGATAGCTCTAAAGAGGCACAAGCTAATTGGGATTTGGCATACGTAGAGCACAAGTTCGATAAAAATGTTGTGGTCGATGCGGGGCGCTATACTCAAAAATTTGGCGGTGGTCTCATTTATAACTCCAACTTTGATGGTGTTGGTGCTACAGCTAAGCTTGGTAAAAAAGTGACATTAAATGGTGGCTATGGTTATATGACAGCAGGCCGTTTTGCAAAAGTTTCCAAGGAAAATAACGGTGATGTGGGCATTGTGAATGCTAATGTGGCTGTAAATGATCACTTTAGCTTTGGTGGTATGCTTGCTCATGTAGGTACAGCGAATGTACGCATGGGTAATGGCAAGAAAAATAATGACTTTGATAATGTATATGGCTTCAATGCGAAATATAATGTAGGTAAACTTGATGTTCACGGTGAGTGGGTTAAAGCATCAGGCTTGAGTGATTCTGATATTTGGAATGTAGGCGCTAAATGGGGCAACTACAAAATTGATAAAAAGAATTCTTGGGCAGTAGGCTTAGATTACTACGATCAAGCTAAAAATGCACCGATTTTCAAAACACAAAAATACGAATCTAATGATTTACAAAAAACAACGCGTTTTGAAGGTTATAAGGCGTGGGAGTTGGGCGCATCTTATGCACCAGAGAAAAATATTGGCATTAATGCATACTACGGTTTCAATGCTAAAACACAAGAAGGCAATCGCGTAAATGATTACTATCGTGCGGATCTTAACTTCAAATTCTAATGTAATAATTGGATTCTAATTTAATCAGTAATTAGTTCTAAGTAGAATGCTATAGGGTGAGAGTGTTTTATTAGCATGCTACATTAGGCCAAACTAGATGTATACTTGTAGATCGTATAGGACGTAGAGAGGTTTATTATGGCAGAAGTTGTAAAAAAACAGTTTAAGAGTAAATACCATATTTTAATTTGGATTGCAGTTTTATCCCTAATATTTATGGGTATGGTGGAATATGGTTATGTAACAGGTGGTAGACCATTCGGCAACTGGAAGGTTCACTTAGGACTTATTCCTTATGTGGCATGGCTTGTATTAACATACATTGCAACAAAACCAAAATGGTTTATCAAACGATATAATCCAAAAGAAATGTTTGAAGTTCATCGCATTGTAGGTATTGTTAGTGTTGTTCTCGTATGTGCACACTGGTATGTATACTTCTTGAAAGCTTTGAAATCCTTCTTAGGCTTCTGGGGCGGTTATATCTCCCTTGTGGCTATGTTTATTGCTCTTATCTTTGCGGTATTATACTTAACACCTTGGGTAGGCAATATGGCAAAATCTGTATCCCGTAAAAAAGCAATCTGGATTCATCGCTTGAATCTAATTGCCATTATTGCGGCAAATATCCATGTTCATGGATTTGGCCGTTTATCTAAAATGGTACCATTCTTGCCTGTATTTGACGTAGTAACTTATGCGCTTGTTATTTACTATATTTATTGGATGTTCAAACAAAAATAATATATTGTAGGCATCTCTTTCTTTAGTAAAAGTAGGGGAACCACATGATAAAAGAGACCATCTCTGGCCCTTATGGGTATAAGCGATGGTCTTTTTTTGTCGTTTGCGATACAATAGAATCATAAGTATATATTCTATGGATTTATGTAAATATATGCTATTGCATTCTTTTGAGGTAAGAGTAAAAATCTGTTCTATAAACATTTTTTTGTATTATAGTATACTTTAGCTCATATCGATATGTATATTACTACCTTTATAGGTAATTTCAAATAGGAAAGAAGGATATTATGGATTCTTCTTGGAAACGAATTATATACCTAATCTGTACTATACAGGTTGGTGGGGGTATAACAATTATCGGTGTATTATCCTTCCTTCCGTTATTTTTAGCTGAGCTAGGCCTGCATGATCCAGGGGAAGCGGCCATGTGGGCAGGCCTTGTATCAGGTGTAACGCCTTGTATGGTGGCACTGAGTGCACCATATTGGTCGCGTAAGGCAAATCAGCTTGGTCCGCGTAAGGTAATGATGTTCATCTTGTTTACCCTGATGGTGACTGTTGGCGCCTGTGCTTTTACACAAACACCATGGCAGTTATTGATGTTACGTATCTTGCAAGGCGTGGTAGGGGGCTATGTTCCAATAGGATTGGCTATTATTATTCTCGTAACCCCTGAGGATAAGGTACCTTGGGCAATGGGCTTATACCAAGCTTCCATGGTTATGGGCCTCGTATTTGGACCACTCATGGGTGGTTTGGCAGCGGACTTATTAGGTTATCGCGCTCCATTTGTTATGTTCTCATCCTTAACAGGGCTTTGTATGTTGGGGATTTATCTATTCATGCCTAATCTACAGTTTGAGCATAAGGTAGATGCTAGAGAGTCGCAGCTGTCTCTAATTAAATCCTTTTTGGTCATACCTCGTGTTCGCCTCTTGGTAGGGCTATTGTTTCTATGTAATTTTGGTATTACCGGCATTGGCCCCATTTTACCACTATACATTAAGCACTATATGCATATGAATGATGAGTTTATAGCCACTATTGTTGGTATAATCATCTTTGGCGCCGGTTTGTTTAGTGCTTTAGCTTCAATCTCCATTGGTAAGATAACAGAACGTTTAACCATGCCTCGTATTGTTTTTACTGCTACATGGGCTGTAGGGACTTTGTTTATACTTCAATATATAATGCCTAGCATATGGGGACTTGGTATATTCCGTGCCATTGCAGGATTCTTCATGGGCTTTATTACACCGATTGCGAATACGCTCATATCCAAGGCTGTTCCTATTGAGCGCCGAGGTATCGTGTTTGGTGCAGTGTCCAGTGTAGCCATGATGGGAAATGTATTGGGGCCTGTCCTTAGTGGCATGATTGCTCATGCCTTTGGGTATGGGGCGGTCTTTTGGTCTACAGCAGCTATATTCTTTGTAGCGGCCCTGTTTATTTATCGTAGTTTAGTTATTCCCAGTGAAAGTTAATCATCATAGCTGATCTGCTTTCACCGTTTTAGACATAGTTAAATATATTTAGTACTATGTAGAGAATCGATAGATACTATAGATTCTATGTAAGATACTATGTAGAGAAAACGTATAGCAAACTCCAATATGGGGCTATATGTTGCGAAATGTTTCAAAGGTATTGATTTGTCTAATCCGTAAGAGAGATGAGAGTGCATCGTTATGTTATTAAAACAATTAGAGTATTTTGTATGTGTAGTAGATAATAACAGTTTTACACAAGCTGCAACAGAGCAATATGTATCTCAATCTGCTATATCTCAGCAAATCAAGGCTCTTGAAAATAGCCTTGGTGTTGAATTAATGGTTCGAGAGAAACGAAGCTTTCATCTAACACCAGCAGGACAATATTTATATCGATCTGGTAAGAAGTTATTAGAACGGTTCCATGATATTAAGGTAGAAACGACGCGCATTGGTACAGATGCACGGGTGAGTTTGCGCATTGGCTATTTGAACCGTTATAGTGGGATTGCTATGCAGCAAACTGTGATTCACATGGCAAAGCGTTATAAAAATTTAGATATTCGTATGTACAGCGGCAGCCATGAAGAGCTATATGGCATGCTTAGTGATCGTCGTGTAGATGTAGTATTTAATGATCAATGGCAAATTTTATCTGATGATTTTGAAAGTCATTTAATTGATAAATCCACTACATTTATAGAGGTACCACAAGGATATACTAATGAAGATTGTGTAGAACTAAAGCATATCGATGATTTACCACTTATTTTATTGTGTCGCGGGAAATATACCTTGTCTGAAGAGGAACATTATCGCAAAGCTATAGGTTATAATGGTGCTTTCGCTTATGCTCGCACGTTAGAAGAAGCACGATACTTGGTTGCAGGGCAGCAAGGGCTATTACTATTAGATTGTTTTAAATACTTAACAGATCCTATGCCAGGTATTGAACGTAAGGTATTGACGAATCATAGTAAACCTATGGAACGCCACTACTACTTTATATCGCAACGAAATCAAAATAATTCGTATATTGTAGCTCTTAGAGATATGTTCCGGCAAGTACTTGAAGAATTATAAATGAGATTATAAATGAAAAAGCCGTTAGCAACTTGCTAACGACTTTTTTCTTTTTCTGTACATCATCTATTTGTATTTTTCTTATATAGTTATGATGGTATTAGTGATTTAGACTTTTCTTTGTATAACCTCACAAAAAGTCTCTTAACATCATGAAGCCATCAATACATAATTTGATACCATAAATGACGAGAACCGAACCACAGAAACGGTTAATCCATGCCATATGAGTAATTTTAATTTTTTTAGCTAGTAGATGCATTGTAGTAGCTAGAGAACCAAACCAAATAGGTGTCATAACTAAGAAACCAGCGAAGAAGTGGTAGATGCTTTCTTTTGGAATATTAGCTTGAAAAGCACCGAGCATCATTGTCGCATCTAGAATGGCTTGAGGATTGCCCCATGATACCGCAATGGCTGAGACAATAATTTTTCTAATTGGAATATGTGTGTCCACATTGCGCATGTCTGGTTCAGTTTTAAATATATTAAAGCCCATATAAACAATGAGGAGGCCCCCAAAGAGGAGAACTATGAGCTTTGTGAGTGGCCACATTTCAAGAACGGCACCAATACCATAGAAGGCGGCAGCACTTAAACTCATGTCAAAAAACGCTAGTATGATTAGCGTCAATATAATGCGACGGACAGGTTGCACCAAGGCCGTATTAATAATGAAGAGGTTTTGCATGCCAACAGGGGCAAACGTAGCGAGACCGACAAGAAGTCCTTGTAAGAAGTACATATTAACCCTCCTGACTATGGTATGATAAAGTACTAATAAGGTGAATAGTAGCACGAAACCCCTCCATTACTGGAGGGGTCCTTACTATTCTATTCATATATAATTATAACATAATATACAATATATGTATATTTTCTACCATAAACCTATCATATGTTGTGCCATAAGGCTTACGGCGGAGATAGCAATCCAGCAACAAGCGCCTAAGGCTAGGGCAGAGCCGCCGGATTTTAATAATTTTACAATATTTGTATTAAGGCCGATTGCTACCATGGCCATTGTAATAAAGTATTTGGAAATTGTTTTGAAGATACTCAAGAATTGAATATCTACATTAGCATAGGATAATGCTGTTGTAATAAGGGAGCAAAGTACAAAGTATAAAACGAATCTTGGGAAAATCTTAGCAATACTAACGTTTGCACCATCTGTCTGAGAGGCATTTTTCTTGGCTTTGTATACTTGATAACTAGCGAGGCCTAAACATATAGGAATAATAGCTAGGGTACGTGTTAGCTTTACGATAGTAGCATATTCCAAAACTTGAGTGCCCGTACCTTTCATACTATCCCATACAGCAGCTGTTGCTGTTACAGAAGAAGTATCGTTAACTGCAGTACCAGCGAACAATCCAAAGCCCATGTTAGAGAGCCCAATGGCGTCGCCTAATTGAGGGAATACGAAGGCGGCTACCACATTGAAGAAGAATACAACAGAGATTGCTTGTGCAATATCATGATCCTCTGCTTTAATAACTGGTGCCGCTGCAGCAATAGCGGAACCACCACAAATGGATGAACCAACACCGATGAGAACAGCTGAGTTAGAGTCAATATGGGTTAATCGATAAATAACATAGGATACGATTAACGATGTAGCGATGGTAGAAATGATGACAGGTAAAGAAATCCAACCTACATGTAGAATCTGTGTAATGTTAAGACCAAAGCCCAACAAAATAACGGCCCACTGTAAAATCTTTTTGGATGTAAATCCAATGCCAGCACCTGTTTTTTCCCGTTTCCAAGAGGTAAAGATAGAACCAATAATTATACCTAAAATGATGGCAAAGATTGGACTACCTACTAGATGAAATTGCTGTCCTAGTAGCCAACAAGGAATAGCGAGAATGGCACAGAGCAAAATGCCTGGCAACGTTTTTTGATTGATACCCATTATAAAACCTCCTTACTGTACATACAGTTCACGTCATATGCGGTATCATGTGGCGTTTGCTTTCTATAGTGTTAATAGTACCATAGGAAGGGTTTTTAAATCTACTATATATGTCAGAATTATACAGAATATTCATCGCATTTTTGAAGTTTTTATATGATTGATATAAATAAAAACAAATTATAAGATAAAAGTTAATATTATTGAGTTAAAGATTTTGTATAATCGTAAAATTCATAATAATAATTTATAAGTTGAAATTTAAACTTGTTTTGTGATGAATAAGGTGTATATAATGAATAGAATCTATTTCAGGTGGAAATAGAGTATATAAAGTGAGGATCCTTATGATTGATATTACAAAAATAATTGAAACCAATAAAGAATATGTGAAACAACACCCTGAGCTACCAAAGGCGGGGCTAACAAGCCATCCTACAAAAAAGTTAGGCATCGTAACTTGTATGGATACCCGCTTAGTAGGTATGCTTGAAGAAGCACTAGGCTTTAATCGAGGCGAGATAATTGTCATCAAAACTGCAGGCAATAGTGTAACACAACCTATCGATAACATCGTGCAAAGCTTGCTCGTTGCTACCTATGGTATGGAAATTGAAGATGTGCTAATTATCGGTCATGAAAACTGTGGTATGATTGATTTTTCTGCTACTACATTCATGGAATCTATGAAAGCAAAAGGTATCAGTGAAGATGCTATTCGCATGATTGAACCGGGCCTTATCGACTGGATGGATCGATTCCATATCTCTGAAGACAATGTAATTTATACAGTTAACTTCCTACGCCACCATCCACTATTTCCAAAAGGAATGGGCTTCTATGGAGGTATGATGGATCCTGATACAGGCGAATTCCGTTATATTGAGATTTAGTGGTGGCCTTGATGGAGCCCCGTTAGATAACTACATTTAGGTAAAAAAGAGTGATGACTAACCTCTACGCTCCGAAGCGAGCTAAGTCGCTAATCGGTTAATCATCACTCTTTTTATAACTGTATTTGTGAACTCGTCCCATCGAGTCTATCCATAAATCAATAAAACAAAATTCACTGTATCAAAAGAGAAAGGGAATGGCTTAGCCATTCCCTTTTCTCGCTCTCTATATAGCCAACCTATTATTTTTGCATTTAAGGTTGATGGTAGGACTATATGGGACTATTACATAAGTACAGCTATAAAAATCACAGAACCTAGTAAAGAGCGACTTAGCTCGCTTTGGAGCGATGAGCTAGGTTCTGTGATTTTTAACTAGGCTCTCACTAATGTATTCGGGTCCCATATAGTCCTATTATGGTAAACCTTAAGCGTAATAATAGGTTGACTATATATTCCTTTTCGCTGTATATTGTAATTAGATTGTAAACTTAATCATATAAATTAGTTAACCTATGCGGCAGTAAGTATTCGCTTGAGAGGAGCTTTGTATGAAGCAGTTAGGTATTTCTATAATTGGTACAGATACAGATGTAGGTAAGACGTTTGTGACCGGGTTATTGGGGGCGATGGCTGTAGACGATGGCTTTGCTGTTGGGATGGTGAAACCTGTGTCTTCTAGTGCAGTGCCTTTCCCTGAATGTGTGACGATGGATGAGGATAATTATAATATCGGCCTTGAGAGTAAAGATGCGACACATTTGATGCGCTCGGCAGGTATTCCTGAATCTCGTCGTCATGAAGTGAATCCTTATGCTATTGCCGGTGATTTTTCTCCTCGCCTTGCAGCGGAATTGGCTGGTATCGAGATTGACTATGATGGCCTTGTAGAACATACATTAGATGTAGTGAGTCGCTATGACATAACCTTTGTAGAAGGTGCTGGCGGTATTACGACCCCTCTTTATGGAGATAAAACTTTCACGGATTTTATGAAAGATATCAAATTACCTGCTATTATCGTAGCAGATGGTCGTCTTGGTTCTATTAATCGTGCCGTTTTGACTTGCGAATATGCTAAATTGCATGGTATCGAGGTGAAAGCTATTATCGTAAATGATACGACAGCTGTAGATCTGTTCTTGTTGAAAACAAATGTGGCAGATATGGAGCGTTACACAGGTGTTCCTGTAGTAGCTGTAGTACCGCCATACCAAGGCCCGGATATTCACAAGGTTCAACTTGGTTGGGCTCGCTCTTTTATTGATTCTAAGGAATTATGGAACATCGTCTTAGGGCTATAAAGCTTAGATTGAATAATTCGTTATTTATTAGTGGTAGAAACTTAGCATAAATTATATACATCAATTTAGCGTAGTTAGATATGTATAGTTATATAACTTACATTATATATAGTAATTTAACTTACATTAATTATAGTCATAGAGAGTTATAGTTTGTAAAACTTAGTAAGTATGAGGTGACGAAATGGCAGAAAAACAGCTTTCACAAGCAGCACAATGGGACCACGAGTTTGTGTGGCATCCATTTACACAAATGCAAGATTGGCTAGCGCAAGAGCCAGTAGTAATCGAGCGCGGTGAGGGGGTATACCTCATCGATGAGAACGGTAAAAAGTATTACGATGGCGTATCCTCCTTGTGGGTTAATATTCACGGTCACAACCATCCTGTATTGAATCAAGCATTGAAGGATCAAATCGATAAAATTGCACATAGCACATTATTAGGCCTCGTAAGTCCTCCGTCGGCACAATTGTGTAAAGAACTGGTAGAACTTGCTCCAGAAGGCCTCGATAAAGTATTTTTGTCCGATGATGGTAGTACGGCTATCGAAGTTGCCATTAAGATGGCATATCAATATCGTCAGCAAGTGGGCCAAACTAAGAAAACTAAGTTTATCGCCCTCAATGCAGGCTATCATGGGGATACATTAGGCACGGTATCCGTAGGTGGTATTCAATTATTTCACCAAGTATTCCATAATCTATTATTTAAACCATTAACATTGCCAAGCCCTGGTGTGTATAGAGATTTGGCAGATCGAGATAAAGCTTTTGAAGAGTCGTTGACTGAATTGGAACGTATCCTTAACGAAGAAGGCGATGAAATTACAGCTCTTGTTATGGAACCATTGGTGCAAGCAGCAGCGGGTATGCTCGTAATGCCTCACGGCTATTTGAAACGTGTTCGTGAGTTAACAGAACAACACGATGTATTCCTCATCGTCGACGAAGTGGCTACAGGCTTTGGTCGGACTGGTAAATTCTTTGCCTGCGAGCATGAAGGCGTATCTCCAGATTTTATGACCTTATCCAAAGGCATCACTGGTGGGTACCTTCCATTAGCAGCAACATTGACTACAAAACGCGTATTCGATGCATTCCTCGGCACTTTTGAAGAAAAGAAAACCTTCTATCATGGTCACTCTTATACCGGTAATGCCTTGGCCTGTGCCGTTGCGTTGGCTTCTTTGAAAGTATTCCGTGATGAAAAGGTAATTGAACAATTGCCTGTTAAAGTAGAAGCTTTCACAAAGGCTTTAGAACCTATTAAGTCATTGAAGCATGTTAAAGAGGTTCGTCAGCGAGGCCTCATCGTAGGTATTGAACTTGAAAAAAATGTGGCAACTCACGAAGCGTATCGCCCGAATGATGCGGTCGGTGCTAAGGTGGCAATCCTCGCCCGTGAGCAAGGACTTATCTGTCGTCCTATCGGTGACGTGGTTATTCTCATGCCTCCATTGGCATCCACTGTGGAACAATTAGAGGATATGGTTCATATTGTGGGTGAAAGTATCCAACGTGCAACTGAGGAAGAGGGGATACTTGAAGATATGCGCCCAATTATTTTATAATGCTAAATTAATTATTGGAAAGCTACACCTATTGTCTTTTGTTAGTAGTTTAAGACAATGGGGTGTAGTTTTTTTGGTATAGCATATCGAAATTTCGTCATATTTTAAACTATAGACTATACATTGCCAAAATTCGATGATTATTTAGCATATCTATGATACTATATATGTATAAAGGAGGTCATCGTATGGACATTTATGTAATTATGCAAGTTATTATTTTATTTGGTGCCATCTTCCTCGGTGTTCGCCTAGGCGGCATGGGCATCGGTTACGCTGGCGGCCTTGGGGTTGTGTTGTTAAGCCTTGGTATGGGGATGTTTCCGGGACAGATTCCATGGGATGTAATTCTGATTATCATGTCTGCTATCGCAGCCATCTGTGCTTTACAGTTAGCCGGCGGTCTTGATTATTTAGTGCGCATTGCTGAAAGTATTTTGCGTAAAAATCCTAAGCATATCAACTACTTAGCACCAACTGTTACGTATTTCTTAACTATTTTAGCGGGTACTGGTCATACAGCATTCTCTATGATTCCAGTAATTGTAGAGGTGGCGAAAAGTGAAAACATTAAGCCATCTGTGCCATTATCCATCGCCGTTGTAGCAAGCCAAATTGGTATTACAGCGAGTCCTGTATCGGCAGCAGTAGTTGCTATGAGTGGGTTCCTTGAACCATATGGTGTTAACTATCCTACATTGCTTGCCATCTGTATTTCCACAACATTCGTAGGGGTTATGATTACGGCATTTATCATGTCTACCTTTGCGAATAATGATTTATCTTCTGATCCAGTATATCAAGAACGTTTGGCGGCAGGTCATGTGACGCCACCTCGTGAAAAAAGCACTGATTTCCATTTAAAACCAGGCGCAAAAACTTCTGTATTAATCTTCTTGATTGGTATCATTTGTATCGTATTCTACGCAACAGCAATTTCCAAAAATATTGGTATTATTAAACCAGTTATTTTTGGTCGAAACGATGCTATCATCGGATTTATGATGATTATTGCGGCTGCTATAACATTCTTCTGTAAGCTTGATACAGCAGAACTTGTTAATACAAGTACATTCAAATCTGGCTTATCTGCTTGTGTTTGCGTACTAGGTGTAGCATGGTTGGGCGATACCTTTGTAAAAGGTCATATTCCTGAAATTAAAGCACTCGCTTCTAGCATGGTAACAGCATATCCGTTCCTATTGGCGGTAGCCTTCTTCTTTGCAAGTACATTGTTGTATAGCCAAGCGGCAACTACACAAGCTTTGGTACCAGCTGTAATTCTAGCTCTCGGTATTACACCAGAGAACACAGGATCTGTTTATATTATTATCGCATCCTTCGCAGCTGTATCTGCACTCTTCGTATTGCCTACATATCCAACACTTTTGGGGGCTGTACAAATGGACGATACGGGCTCTACGCGAATCGGTAAGCTTGTATTTAACCATCCGTTCTTTATTCCAGGCGTACTTGCCATCGCCATTTCTGTAGCACTCGGTTTCGTAGTGGCTCCGTTGATGCTGTAATTGGTGAAAGCTAAATAAGGTTAATACAAAATATATTTTAAAACTAAAAAGGACGTAACTATCAGTTGCGTCCTTTTTGTTGTTTAAACATTAGTTGTCTATTTTCTACTTCTTGTTTTTGCACTTCTTACAAATCCCTGCGATCTCAAGGTGATGTTCCGTTACAGTAAATCCTGCATCGTTAAGTTCTTGTGGCATTTCTACGACGGGACAGGTATGGAGCGGTATCATGGCACCACAGCTCGTACATACAGCATAGTGTCGATGTGTATGAGGGGTAATTTCATAATATGCCATCTCACTACCCATGAGCGTGGTACGTGTAACGATACCCTTAGTTTCTAATAGTTCAAGTGTACGGTAGATAGTAGACATCCAAGTAGTGCTACCATTACCTAAGCGTTCTGCGATTTCAAGGGCTGTAATAGGTTTATCTGTAGTTGTTAATACAGACCAAATGGCTTCGCGCTGTTTGGTCTTTTTTATGCCTTCCGGCCAAGCTGTTGTATTCATAACTCTTTTTCGATTCTGTTTTAATACTAAAACTGTTATACACTTGTATAGTTAGATGATTTATATGGCTAATAATATATCAAATATACTATCGGATTTAGTTAGCTGTATTTTTTTATTTAACTAATTATATTATTCAATTCTAACTAGCTATATTATTCTAACTAGCTATGTTGTTTATATCTAAACATATTAATGATTGTTTTAGTTTATTTGCTAAACTGCATGCGTCGTATGATAGCTCGAATATTCTTAATGACTAATACTACTAGTAAAATACCTACCGATGTTAGAGATACGAAGCCACCAGGAGCTACGTTAAGGAAGTAGGATCCAAAGAGTCCAATGATCATAGCGAGCAAGCTAAATCCAATGGAGCATAATAAAGTTATTTTAAATCCTTTTTCTAATTGTAATGCAGATGCTACAGGTAACGCAATCATGGCACTCAATACGAGGACACCAACAATTTTAATAGAAATTGATACGGCTGCAGCCATTAAGATGGCAAAGATATAGTTAATAAAATCTACCTTAACACCTGCTACACGAGCGGCCTCTTCGTCATAGGCGATGTAAAGAAGTGAGTTGTATAGGAAATATAAGGTGAGTACAGATAAGATTGTAAGCACAGCAATACTAATCATATCAGTTGCGTTTACCGTTAGGATGCTACCAAAAAAGAATACATTTGCGTTAGCCTTTAGTTTGCCTGAGCTAATAAGCGTAATAGCTGTACCAATGCTGAGGGATAAGATTATAGTAAGAATCAAATCGAGATGGTGTGAAAAATATTTTCGCAAGAACTCGATGAGTGCACCACAGATAGCAGTAAAGATAAAAGCCCCTAAAATTGGATTAGTATTCGTCAATAAACCTAGCGTAATACCTGCTAGAGATGCATGACTCATGGTGTCCCCAATCATACTGGAACGGCGTAGCACCATGAAGATACCAATACATGGACATAAAAGAGAAATACAAATCGCTACGAAGAAGGCATTTTGCATGAAATCATAACTAAACATGGTGCACCTCCTCAATTGTGGTATCATCGGCCTGAGCCTGAGCCTGAGCCTGAGCCTGAGCCTGAGCCTGAGCCTGAGCCTGAGCTTCTATTGTTACATCTGTGAAACAGGAGCAGTTTTTGTGATCTATTGGATTGCGACCTGTACTGTGCATGATTTCACTAGCATATTGCTCAGGGGAGCAAAGGTGACCTTGACCATTTGCAATATGGTAGATATTGGTAGAGTTGGCGAGAGCCATTTCGATATTGTGCTCAACAGAGATAATCGTAATATGGTGCTCTTGGTTCAAATTTCGAAGTAGAGCATAGATGCCCTCTTGGCTTTTTCTATCGATACCTGTTGAAGGCTCATCGAGGATGATGAGGTCAGGCTTACCGATGAGGGCGCGGGCGATAGATACACGCTGAGCTTGTCCACCTGAAAGTTTGCTGATGAGACGGTCTTTAAATTCCGTCATATGGGTAAGCTCTAATACGCGATTGACTTCCTGTTTATCCTTAATCTTTAAAAGTTTACGGTAGGAATCGAGGATTTCTTTTACCGTAATAGGAAAGCCTGCGTGAGAGAAGTCATTTTTTTGAGACACATACCGAATATTATTGGTGCTTCGCTTGATAGAGCCTTTTACAGGGGTAAGAAAACCTAAAATGAGACGGAGCAAGGTACTTTTACCACACCCATTATCCCCAACGATGGATATATAATCACCACTGTGAATATGTAAATTAAGGTCATTTAACACATAAGGCGGTTGACCTTGATAGGAAAAATAAAGATGTTCTATTGATAACATATGAAAACCACATTTCTGATTGACAAAATTCTAAGTAAGTTTATACTATAACTATATTACAAATGCAACTGAGTCGCAACTGCAACTAAAGAATGGTTTATATTCTGTATAGGCATAGCGATCAGGTTTTTACAAAGGAGGACTACGATGATCAAGAAACTGATTTTGTTAGTTGTAGGTATTATGATGGCTGCTTTATTTGCAGGTTGTGGCAACGATGCACCGAATGCACAGAAGGAACAAGCAGGTAAAAAAATCCAAGTGGTAACAAGCTTTAATGCAATGGCTGAGTTTACAAAGGCTATTGGTGGTGACAAGGTAGAGGTATCTACTATTATACCAGATGGCGTGGAACCACATGATTTCGAGTTGAAACCTGAAAATATGAAACAATTGGCAACAGCTCAAGTGTTTGTGTATAACGGTTTTGGTATGGAGCCTTGGGCAAAACAAGCTATCGAAGCAGCTAAGAATGATAAACTCGTATCTGTTGTAGCTACTGAAGGCGTTGAAGCTATTAAAAATACTGATCCAGAAGAAATTAAAGAACATGGTGCAGAAGATCCTCATGCATGGTTATCTTTGAAAAATGCTAAAATTGAAGTGAAAAATATCAAGGATGCCCTTGTAAAAGTTGACCCAGCAAACAAGGATTATTATGAAAAGAATTATACTGAATACGTTGCTAAATTAGATGCAATGATTAAAAAATATGAAGAGCAATTCGCTAAAGCTCCGCATAAAAACTTTGTTACAGGCCATGCAGCGTTTGCGTACCTATGCCGTGACTTTGGTTTAGAACAAAATAGTGTGGAAGATGTATTTGCTGAAGGCGAACCAAATGCAGCGCAATTGGCTAAACTCATCGAATACGCTAAAGAAAACCATATCACTACTATCTTTGCAGAAGAAATGGCTAGTCCAGAAGTATCCAAAACTTTGGCACAAGAAGTAGGAGCTAAGGTAGAAACAATTTACACTATCGAAAGTAACGAAGATAATAAAACATACTTAGAACGTATGGATGAAAACCTTACAAAAATTGCAGCATCTTTGCAATAAGATAAACGAAAAGGCAGCCCCTAGTGGGCTGCTTTTTTGCGTTATAATAGGTTAGAATAATGTCTTAAAATTTGAATTATATAGTATAATATATATTATCAGATTAAATAAAAAGGAGACCTAATATGGTTATCATTAATAAATCAGGGGTTGCTGATGAAAGGGCTTGACCATAATTATTATTTTGAAGGGGCAAGTTACCTATAAGCAATTTGGTCTAAATCTTTGGATAACGGGTATTTCTTTTTACATAGTATCCTTCATCTTTGGTGTGGGAGGTATAATGTTGTCCATGACGGTTTAAATATAGTTTGTGTTACAATTAGAGAAATATAGGTGTTTTGGAGGTTTTATGGAAACAAAATGGTATTCAGATATTTGGCAGCTTATAGTAGCTCCCTTTAAACGTGGTATTCCACAGATTGTAGAGCATGGATCTTGTCGCAAAGGGTTCTATGCTACAGTAGCTTTGGCATTGACGTCATTCGTATTTTCAAATATTCTACCGTCTCTTCTGAGTATGATATTTGTGGATAAACTTAATGTTGCACTTACTGGTGCAGCTGCTCTTTCTGGGGTCGGCTTATTAGGTCTAGCGGTTGGCTTGCTATTTGCTTTTATTGGTATTGCTATTTATTCTGCTATTTTTTCTTGGGTCGCTAATAAATTTGATGCCAATACTACATATGAGTCTGTGTTAAAAATTATGTGGTATGAACAAGCTTATAATCAGATTATGGGCCTAGTATATTTCATTGGATTCCTATTACTATCATTGCCATTTTTGTTGCTACTAGGATCTAATCCTGATTCTACAGTAGGTGGTATCGTATGGATAATTATTATTATATTCGCAACGATAGCTTTTGCAGTCTATACATTCTGGGTATGTTTAACATTGTTAAGTCGCCAAATTAATAAATCCCGTTTAGCAACTTTTGGCATTTCTATTATTACGAGTTTAATTCCCATAATCGTTTTAGGTATCTTGATTGGAATGATAGCACTTGCTACTTCCAGATAATTACATAACATGAAAAATATGAAAGGGGGCTGTAACAAAACAGCCCCTTTTTTATATTTTAAAGGAATCGCAATTAGAATATGGTAAAACCACATTCTTTTATAGGCTCTTTTGTGCTATAATGATGAACGGAAAATGAAAAAGAACTATTTTTTATAGTTCCTTTTGGTGTGTTGTATGTTATAGTATTTAAACTTGAATGTTATGTATGTATATTGTGTAAAAGGTGGTGATACTTATGATGGTAGGTTTAATGCAGTTTATCTATCGTTTATTAAACCCTATTGAAGAGAATAATCCTCGTATGTATCACTTTGATATTGCCTATGGGCAACTCATAGGAATGTTGCTATTAACACTTATATGCTATCAATTTACTATTGTAGGTGAAGGCGTATATTTAGATGCTATACGTGCGTTTATACGTAATTCTTCGTTATTGGTAAGGTGGGAATCGCTATCTCTTCCAGTCGGTCAACATGAAATACAACTTTTTTTGGAACAGATGGGTAGTCCTAGAGAATTTTGGAATATAGGTCGCTTTGCATGGGTAATCGGAAAAGTAATTCTCATGGCATGTATCATTATAGTCTATGCGGTTGCTCAACAGCGTAAATTCTATGTTCGAACTGTTACAACCGGTATTTTGCATATCATGTCATTTGCTCAACTTGTTGTGGCACTGATTACTTTTACAGCAGGGATTATGCTGATTCTAACTTCGGTACCATTAATACTGCAAGCGATCATTGGCTTCTGTATGATTGTGCTATGTATTTTAAGTACCGTATTATTGTTACAAACTATGGGACGTATTGCGGGAGCATGTATTAATGGGACCCCTTATGAAGGTCTGATTCTAATGTTGATTGCTCTTTTGGTAGCACACGTGTTTGAATGGGTTTATATGTTGACTCGATAAAATACATATGATATATCTAGGATGAGCTATGACTCGTCCTTTTTTACTAGTTTTAAACTAAAAGGAGCATTTATGACATGGTATAAGGATATATTACATTTATTTACCAAACTTAGCGAACAATCATTTCAAAATATTATCAATTACGGATCTCATACGAGAGCCATTCTGAATCTAGTTGTATCTACTATTGTATTATATATAATGACCTATAGCTTACCGTTTATGGTAAAAGTTATATCTCCATTGCTTGGGATTAAACGGATTACTGGGTTAACTCATTTTGATTTAGTTAGCACTCTAGCAAGTTCTACATTCTTGATTTTTCAAATTATCATCGGTTCATTCGTCATATGGCGCTTACTTATTTTAGTGGGTGGACATGGTACGTATAGCGGCGTGCTGCGCAATTATATATATGGCATAGCTTATACAAATGCACTTCGCACGGTTGTCTTAGTATTAGTTCATATACTAGGGATTATTTTCTTCTCGCTATCCCTTCAAAAATATGTTGGAGATATGGCGTATCTTATTACGATGTTTAGTCAATATTATGCTGTATTTATTGTAGCCCAATTAATGAGACGTTATGTTGAATTAGGTATCGTTAAAACCTATATTGTTATGTTTATTGTAGCATTATTATCTGTCTCCATATTACCTCAATGGATCCGCTTTGTTCACACCCTAATCAAATGATGTATTGTGATAAGACCTAAAAACCGCAAGATAAAATTCTTGCGGTTTTTTTCACTCTATAAGTTGGGCTTCATAGTATTGTAATAATAGCGCCACATTATCTTCGTCGTATTCGATTTGTTGTGACCATCTTGCAATTTGCTTTAAGGGCTGCCCCTCTAAGGCGCTAGCCATAAGTATATAGTCAGTACCATCCTTTGCATAAGCTAAGATAGATTCCAAGGAATGGTCTGATAGCATATCAATTTGGCGATACAATATATATTGGTACACTTTGTTAAATAGGCTCATATCCTCTTGCTGTATATAGGTCTGTACGGATGCGGCGAGTTGGTCTAGTTTACTAGATAATGTATTAACCTGTGCAGTCCAATTTTCATCGATGGGTTCCGTTTTTTTATATAGGTCTAATAATTCTTTGAAAGACTGTTTTGTGGGATTTGGCGCATATTGGAATAGATTAGAATCTAGATCAAGGGCCAATAATTCAAATACATTCTGAAGTGTTAATCGCTCCTCAGAAGTAAATTCGTTATCGTCATCCTCAATTGTAAAGAGGAGGGAGTCTACCGTTTTATTTTGGGCTAATAACTCAACAGAGGCTTCACAAGATAAACCGACTCCACATAGCTCTAAGTCTTCAATATATTTATAAAAGCGCGGATGCATATGGCAGGTGTCGCAAAGTCCTTCTTCGCCCAATTCGAGTACAACCTTACACAGTCCATTTTCATTGAGTAAGGGGCACATAGGTTGTGTTTTGGAAAATACGAAATGACTACCTTCGTCATCAACCGTGATGGCTTGTTGTAAACTTTCACCAAGAGAACCTGTCATGGAATGATAACGTTCAGCAGTATGTTCATCTATATCGATGGTCCACAGCTGACAACATGTATTTTCGCATCGATTGGCCTTGCATTGAAATTCGTGATATATAGTGGGGTAAATTGAAATCATAGTTAGCTCACATGTAGTTACAAAAATGAATCTATGTGCATTGTATCATAGGGTGCAGGTACATGCACTAATTATATAAATAAAGATTATAAACCGTGTTGATTTAGTGTATAATTGTATATATATTGTTATGATAACTGTTTGAGATATGGAGGAACCAATGAGATCATTTTTTGTAAAAGGTAGCCTTGTATTGGCCTTGGCAGCGGCATTTGGCATGCCAAATGCAAGTGCAGCCCCTTTAGTAGCTGTAGAGCCAACTGTGGCAGTTGTTGATGGCAACCATGCGGCAATTGTAGGTGCTAATGGTTTATTAAATGCCTTTATCCAAAATCATCCAAATGCTGGAATTACGGAAATCGCCTTTGATGCGGATGGAGGTCAAATTAAGTATGATGTAGAAGGTTTTGATGAAACTGGCAAATATGAGTTAACGTATATCTATGCTACTAATCAAATCTTTGAAAAACGCGAAGGGGACTTCCATAAATCGTTAAAGAAAAAATCTTTTGATCCACGAGAAATTTTACCTCCTGCAGCAGTGGTGAACTTTGCTTATGCCCAAACAAAAGGCAAAGCTGTGAGTCTCAACGAATGGGCTGTGCGCTATGATAAAGGTAAAATCGTGTACAAAGTTAGCTTTGGTACAGAAGATAATAAAGAGGTACATGTACGTATGGATGCAATGAACGGTAAATTGCTATCTGTTAAATTTGACGACTAATATATGATTGACTAGTTATTATATCTTAATAGTGCTTAGTTATTTTATTCTGAATATAATAATTAAATACATTAATACTGTTTTTCTTAAAAAAATAACTAGTATTGAAGTATTTTTTGTGAAAGTTTGCTCATGAATGTGAATTTTTAGATATCAATACGTGTATTTTGAAAGCCGTTTATCCCTTATATATGGGGTAAACGGCTTTTGACATGTTATTCATGGAATTTTTAAGTATAAAGTAAATCCCATAGGATTTCATAGGAATTATATATAAATTCATTCTAAACTCACTATAAAATAAGCATTTAATGGTTCTTCTACATTTTGACTTCATAGACTATCGATAGTATGTGTACCAGTCGAAAGACAAACTCAACTATATCTGAAATTTCCAAACTATATATCTACAAGTCCATGCTAGATATATGTTTTGGAACTTACATGATGATATTGAGTTGACTGGAAATATACATGCGTAAAGTTGCATGTATATGAATTAATAAGGAGGACAATATGAAAAAATCTATTTTAAAAAGTAGTATTGCTTTAGCAGTGGCTGGCGTATTTGGTGCCACTGTAGCTGTAACAGCAGCTGAACCAGTAACTCCAATGCCTGTTACGCAAGAAACAGCGAGTACAGCGACTCCAGCACAACCAGTTACTGATCCAGTAGTTCCTACTGTAGCGGTGGCTCCAGATGTGGCTACTACTGCAGTTGCACCTAAAACTCCGGTAGCTCCTGTAGCAGAAGCTAATCAAGTAGGTACAGCAGTTCGTAATACTACACCAGTTCCAACAGCTACACAAGATGTTAAAACACCAGTAGCTCAAGAAACTGTAGTGCCTAGTACAGAAAATCCTGCAGCAGCGGTCCCTTCTATTGAAACCGCATCTGTAGCTAAAGCTCCTAGTGAACCAAGAGTAGTACGCAGTGGTGATAAAAAATCTGATTCTGTAGCGAAGCATGGTAAAGAAGTTAAAAATACTAAAAAAGCTGCAGTAGATAAAGCGCCTAAAGTAAAAGTTGTGAAAGACGAAAAAAAAGCTGATAAAGAAGAGCCTACTAAAGAGGAAAAAAAAACTCTAAAAGTAGAAAATCACAACCTAGCACAACCAACCAGCAAGAAGGCGTAGTAGACCAAAATAGTATTTTCGTAGTTGGTGCTAATTATTTAATTGACCAATTCGAAAGTAAATTTGGAAACTCCAAAATCACTAATGTATCCTTCAAAACTCAAGGTAAAACTGCCATCTATGAAGTAGCTGGTTTTAATACTAGTGGTGCTCATTCTATGACTCTAGATGTGGCTACTGGTAATGTAACTGATGGTACTCCTAAAGCATATGATGCATCTATGGAAGCTAGTGCTATTGATGCCGGAACAGTAATACCTCCACATGTGGCAATTAATGCAGCTTTCGTACAGTCTGGCAAGGTAGCGACTGGTATTAATGCGTGGTCTCTTGCTAATCAAAATGGAAAATCACTATATACCATAGAGTTCCATGATGCACAAAATAAACCGATATCCGTTGTATTGGATGCTAAAACAGGGACGGTAGCAAAATAAGTTGATCTCCTATTCTATAGCGCTGTAAAGTAAACCCTTTCAAAAACGAACACTAAGCACTCAAAACTATACACACATAACATAAGTACACTTACACACACATACACAACACATAAAACACACAAAAACACACAATAAACAACACACACATTAAACAATTACACACAGCCCTCTGGATTGGATAGATAAACATTGACTCTCTCCTATGCCGTCTATCATTCAGAGGGCCCCTTATGAATTGTGGTTCCCTCCGAATCATAAGATTATATACTTGGTATATATACTCTCTCTCACAATAAGAACGTAACTGCTTTACAGCACGCTGGGTATAGGAGAGCAAGAAAGCCCGTATCACATGTAGACTTCTACATGTGATACGGGCTTTCTTTATTTTACATAGGTTAAATATATTGTCGTGGTACGCGCTCTGAGAATCCACAAAAGATTTCATAAGGTATTGTAGAAGCAAGGGCTGCAATTTCTAGAGCAGAAATGCTTTCATGACCTTGAGACCCTAGAAGTACCACCTTATCGCCAGGCTTTACCGTGATTGTATCTGGAACAGAAACCATGAATTGATCCATACAAATACGACCTACTACGGGACAACGAGTGCCATGAATCAGTACGGTGCCCCGATTGGATAAACTACGAGGATAGCCATCCGCATAGCCTACAGGGATAGTAGCAATTGTCATTGGCTCAGCTGTGATATAGGTAGATCCATATCCAATGCCTTCGCCAGCAGGGATATGTTGTACATGAACAACTTCACTATGGAAAGATAAAACAGGTTTTAAGCCCAATCGATTTGGCACATCAAGAGATGGCATGATACCGTATTGAATAATACCAGGACGAGCATCTGTAAATAGACTATCTTTGACAGATAAAAGACCTGCACTGTTGGCGAGGGAGAAACGGTAATCTGCTTCTGGACGGAATGCTCGTATTTCATCTACCATGCGATGAAATTTTTGCGTTTGGCTATGGGCGTGTGATTGATCCGCCGCATCAGCATTGCTCATGTGGGAGAAGAATCCGTCTATTTCCAAATTTTCGTAGGACTCAATGCGTTTGATAAACTCAATGGCATCCTCAGGCTTGATACCGATGCGATGCATGCCTGTATCAACGGCAACAGCAACGCGAATAATCATGTCGTGATTATCGGCTACTTTATTGAGTGCTTCTAAGTCGGTAGATTCACAAACGGCAGGAATCGAATTAGTGTCTGCTACAAGTTCAAAGGATTGTGGTCTTGTGAGTCCTAATAGATAAATAGGTACCATAATACCTGCGTTGCGAAGCGGTACGGATTCTTCTGGAATAGCAACGGCTAAGGATTCGTAACCTTCCTCCACAGCAATACGGCCCATCATAACGCTACCGTGGCCGTAGCCATTTGCCTTGATGACAGCAGTGGACGTGCTCCATTCAGGTAAACTATCTTTAATTTTACGCAAATTCTCGCGAACGAGACTTGTATTTATGGTCAAATAGGTAGGTCTCATGGTATTCCTCAATTCTATATAACATTACTCTTATTTTATAACTTTTGGGGAATTACACAATACTTTTGTGAAAGTTATATACAAAAAAATGATTTTTACTTTGAATCTTATAGGATTTATGAATATATTATATACAATAATTGTGAAAGTATACTAATTGATATGAATAGATATGTTACTTACAGTACTAATTCATAATATTAAATTATATAAAAAATAGTATAATTTATATAGAAGTAGTATTACATATATTTGAGGCTATTCAATTCATATGCTATTTACCTTTACTAGAAAGTAAGAAATAAATTTACAGGCAAAGGGTTGTGAGTTGTTGGTATGTATTAAACAAGATACATGGAATACAACATGTATGTAGGAGGTTCTCATGAGTGAACGTGTAGTAGTGGTAAACGCAAGTAAAATGAATTATGACCATGCATTAGATTTCTCTATATTATCTAATGATGTACAGGTTTATGATGATAGCACAAATGCTGAGATTATCGAACGCATTCAAGGGGCTCGCGTGGTAGTTACAAAAGAGATTCCTGTTACTGCTGAGTTGCTTTCACAATTCCCAGATACAGTAAAGCTCATCGTAGAAGCCGGCACAGGCTATAATAATATCGACCTTAACGCGGCGAAAGCTAAGGGTATCACCGTATGTAATATCCCAGCCTATAGTACGGAACGTGTAGCACATACAGTAATCATGATGATCCTCAATTTTGCATCTACTATGCAGCAACAAATTGGCATGCTTGCTAAGGGTGACCGTAGTAATTTTACAAAACATTTACAAGTGAGCCATACAGAAGTGAATGGCAAAACCTTAGGTGTTGTTGGTGCTGGTCACATCGGAATGGAAGTTATCAAAGTAGCAAAAGCACTTGGCATGAATATCTTGATTCATACACGCACACCAAAGGCTGATGGCGATGGTATTCGTTATGTAAGCCTTGATGAATTATTGGCTAATAGTGATTATATTACATTGCATTGCCCATTGAATGATCAAACTAAACATCTTATTAATAAAGAAAAAATCAATAAGATGAAACCTAATGCAGTCATCGTGAATACTGGTCGTGGCCCTCTCATTAATGAAGCAGACCTTTGTGAAGCATTAGCAGCTAAACGTATCGCTGGGGCAGGTCTTGATGTACAAGAGGTAGAACCTCCAGCAGAGGATAGCCCTTTATATACGTTAGATAATGTCATCATTACTCCGCACATGGGTTGGAAAGGCCTTGAAACACGTCAACGCTTGGTAGGCATTATTCGAGATAATGTACAAGCTTTTTTTAAGGGTGAACCAATTAATGTGGTGTCATAATAGTTACGATAAAGATTTATAACAGTATAATTTATACTATTACACCTTGGTTTAATATAAAGGTCTATATTATAGCGGTGTTTGAACATCTACAATATAGTGTAGTTTATAATATTACATAATAGGTTCTATAACGGCATGGAAGTAATTGTCTAATTTTGTAGGCGATTCTTTCATGCCGTTTTTTACCCACCATAACACCATTTCAACAAAACTACCTGAAATATGATTGATAATAAAGTCATCCGGTAGATTTGTATTTGCTTTACGGTCTTGATTGATGAAATATCTTTGTACCAACTCATTTAAATGATCTCTAAAATAGCGCAAAAAGATTTCGTTATTATCACTAGCTAGTAGTTCAAGGATTTTATTTTCATTTTGCTGTAAATGTTGTAATAAATGACCAAATACTGAGACTGGGGAAATATTTTGTTGATAAAGCCCATGAGCATGAGGTAAATGATTAATACTATCTTTTATATGTAAAAATAAGTCTTCGCAGAGGGCTTCTAGTAATGCCTCTTTTGTGTCGAAATGAGCATAAAATGTGGTGCGTCCAATATCTGCGGCACTAATGATTTCCTGAACGGTGATTTTGTCATATGCTTTATTAGATAATAATTCGTTAAAAGCTATAAATATAGCTTTACGAGTCCTTTTCTGTCTACGATCCATATTAACTCCTGTCATACTTTTAGTACAAAACATCATATATGTTCCGTAATGAACATATATGATGTTTTATATATTGTATTAAAACCATAGGTTGATACAATTAAAGTGAACAAAGTGTTCGCTATCGTAATTATTGTACTGTAAGTATAGTCATAATTCAATTCATATTGATAGTGAAAGTTTGATAAGGGGATTGCTGTATGGTACATCGAATACATGATATATTATCTGGTTTATATATGACGATTTTAGCAGGGCTATTTTTACTGCTTGATGGGATTCCGCATTTGATAGAGGAGTTTGGTGGACAGAGTCCGTTTCAAAATATATTCCCTTTTGAGCCTTCTTGGGTTACCGTTATTATTTGTGGTTTTCCCCTTGTGTATTTATCTATTCGAAGGATCGTATATAATAAGGGAATTAGTAAAATCTCATCGGCTCTATTGATTTCCATGGCTATGTTTGCAGCCATTGCCATCGGAGATATATTTGCGGCTGGTGAGGTAGCGTTTATTATGGCTTTAGGCGCTCTCCTTGAAGAAGCAACTACCGAGCGAGCAAAAAAGGGGTTAAAAAAGTTAATTTCATTAGCACCTGTTAAGGGTCGTAAAATAAAAGATAACAAAGAAATAATGATTTCCGTAGAGTCTATACAAAGTGGTGATTACTTGCGAATCCTTCCGGGCGAAACAATACCTGTAGATGGGCGAATCATTAACGGTGAAACAACGGTAGATCAATCCATTATGACAGGAGAGTCTATACCTGTTGATAAAACAATTGATGATGATGTATTTGGTGGAACTATTAACTGTTTTGGTACCATAGATATTATAGCTACTAAAGTGGGCGAAGATAGTTCTATTCAAAAAATGATTCAGCTTATTAGAAATGCGGAACAGAAACAGGCTCCGATTCAGCGTATAGCTGATATTGTTGCTAGTCGATTGGTTCCTATTGCATTGATGATTGCATGTATAGGCTATCTAGTAACTGGAAATATCATCGTCGGTGTTACTGTGTTGGTAGTATTTTGTCCTTGTGCATTGGTGCTTGCTACACCTACTGCGGTTATGGCCGCTATTGGTCAAGCTACTAAACATGGCGTTATTATTAAATCTGGTGAAATTCTTGAAACTATGGGAAAAGTAGATACCATGGCATTTGATAAAACCGGCACATTAACACGTGGTCAGTTATCGGTTCAATCTATTTTGGTCGTTGATACAGATTATAGTGAGGTCGATATTCTTCAATTAGCTGCATCTGCAGAGGCTAAGAGCGAGCATCCTATTGGCAAGGCTATCGTTTCTCATGCCATACATCAAGATTTAGAAATACTTGATACTACTTTGTTTACAATGTCCGTAGGAAGGGGCATTATTGCCGTAATAAAAGGTGTTAAATTATATTGTGGTCATGAACGTTTTCTTGAGGAACATAATATTATTGTTGATGAAAGGATTCAACAAAACGTTAATACATATCGAAGTGAAGGAAAGGTATCTATTATTATTGCAGATAAAGATCATATTATAGGTGTTATTGCTTTATCTGATACAATGCGACGAGATACGGCAGATATGTTGTCTGCAGTATCTCGTCTAGCTATGAAAACAGTACTTCTCACGGGGGATAGTAAAGAAACGGCTACATATATTGGAAAAAAAGCAGGTATTTCTGAAATACATGCGGAGCTTTTACCTGGAGAAAAAGTGAGTATTATTGAAACGTTGCAAGGGAAACACCACAAGGTTTGTATGGTTGGTGATGGAATTAATGATGCACCGGCTATGAAGACTGCTGATGTGAGTATTGCAATGGGGAGTATCGGTAGTGATATTGCCATAGAAACAGCTGATATTGCATTGATGAGTGAAGATCTTAGCAAAATTCCTTATATTAAGCGACTATCAGATGCTACGATTAGAACTATCAAATTTAGTATTGCTTTATCAATGGCCATTAACTGTATCGCTATTATTCTCTCATTACTTGAGGTTTTGACACCTACTACCGGTGCGTTAGTTCATAATGTGGGGTCCTGTTTGGTTGTCCTCATTGCAGCCCGTTTGTATGATAGAAAGTTTATTTAAACGCAATAAGAGCCGTCCCCGGTTGTATGGGGGCGGCTCTCTATTGATTAGGGCTATCATAGATCAAGTCTTGGTATATATATTTATATATATCAAGGGAGGTAGTTATCCTCAAACTTGATTATGATTGTTGTTGTGTTTTGATGGGACTCCACCAATGGCGTCTATAGGCCTTGATGCCTTCCACCACGGTTCTTGTCGCTTTAGCTGCAATATCTTTCGTTGCAGCCGGGATGCCCTCTAGGCGATAGGGAATACCTAACTCCTTATATTTAGCAATACCCATAACGTGATAAGGTAAGCAATCAACGGCTTGTAAATTTTTCAGAGATCCTAGAAAAAAGCCTAGACGATAGTGACGATCGGCATTATCTGTAATCGTAGGGACTACTACGTGACGAACCCAAATCGGAACTTCCACGTCTGCCGTCAATCGAGCAAACCCGAGAATGGGTTCTAACGGTTTACCGGTTAACCATAAATGCTTGGCTGGATCGATTTCCTTAATGTCTAGGATGACGAGACTAGTTACACTGAGTAATTTACGGTATGCCACCTCTTGGTGGGGGTCAAAACAAATTCCACTTGTATCTAAACAGGTATGGACGTTTCTTTCACGGAAATATGTGAAAAGCTCAATAACAAAGTCGATTTGCATAAGAGCTTCCCCACCTGTGACGGTGATACCACCATTAGTATAAAATTGGCGGTTACGTTCGTACTGGTCCCATAATTCCTTTACGGTCATGAATTTAGCATTATCGCTAGTTTCATCCCATGTATCAGGATTATGGCAATAAGCACAGCGCATGGGGCATCCTTGAAGAAATACCACCATGCGCATGCCTGGACCATCAACCGTACCCATCGTTTCAACCGAATGAATACGTCCAGTCATAGGAAACCTCGATTAGATACGTTGATGGAATGTACGGGAAATAACTTCGTCCTGTTGTTGTTTTGTCAATTTGTTGAAGTGCACCGCATAACCGGATACACGAATCGTCAATTGAGGGTACAACTCAGGATGTTTTTGAGCGTCTAACAATGTTTCACGAGTAAACACGTTAACGTTCAAATGATGGCCGCCCTTTTGGGAATAACCATCCAATAACTCTACCAAGTTATCAACTTGTTGGTTGCTCATGGGTATAACCTCCTTTCAACCAAGACTAACACTCGTATCGGTGCCGGTGAAAGCAGTTCGATACTGTGGAAGATTTTATTTATCTTCCTCTATAGTAACATTTGGTTCGCTACATGCGAAGTTTGTATTGCTGTTAGGTAATTGAGATGGATCTAACTCAATATCAAAATCGCTGACGGAAACAAATGTTTCACCAGATTTACCTAATGCGTCCGGAATGATAGAGAAGGTATTAGAAATACCATCGGAGCAATCACGCCATGGCATTTTAGCTACGGATGCCAACGAGGATACGGCACCGTGAGAATCACGACCGTGCATTGGGTTCGCGCCAGGAGCGAAAGCTTCGCCAGCTTTACGGCCATCTGGAGTAGAACCTGTAGCTGTACCATATACTACGTTGGAAGTAATTGTTAACAAGCTCATAGTAGGAATGGATTGACGATATGTAGGATGTTTACGAATCTTGTTCATAAATGTGGAAACAACCTTTGCTGCCAAGCTATCTACACGGTCATCATCGTTACCATATTTAGGGAAGTCACCTTCGATTTCGAAATCAACAGCGATGCCATTTTCGTCACGGATAGGTTTTACCTTAGCATATTTAATAGCGGATAAGGAGTCTGCTACTACGGATAAACCAGCGATACCAGTTGCAAACCAACGAGTTACCTTGCGGTCATGCAATGCCATTTCTAGTTTTTCATAAGCATATTTATCGTGCATGTAGTGAATGATGTTCAATGCATTTACATATACGCCTGCCAACCATTCCATCATGTCGTCGAATTTTTCCCATACTTCGTCAAATTCTAAGTATTCGGAAGTGATAGGGCGGTATTTAGGACCAATTTGTTTCTTCAACTTTTCGTCAACGCCACCGTTGATAGCGTAAAGCAAGCATTTCGCCAAGTTGGAACGAGCACCAAAGAATTGCATTTCTTTACCGATACGCATTGGGGATACGCAACATGCGATGGCGTAGTCATCACCAGAGTTAGGACGCATTAATTCGTCATTTTCGTATTGAATGGAAGATGTTTCAATGGATAATTTCGCACAGAAACGGCGGAAGCCGATTGGCATACGAGGGGACCACAATACAGTGAGGTTTGGTTCTGGAGCAGGACCAAGATTAGTCAATGTATGTAGGTAACGGAAGGACATCTTGGAAACCAATGTACGGCCGTCAGTACCCATACCACCGATGGATTCAGTGGTCCAAACAGGGTCACCTGTGAATAAATTGTTGTATTCATGGATACGTGCGAAACGAACCATGCGCAATTTCATAATGAAATGGTCTACGAATTCTTGGATTTGTTCCTCTGTGTATGTGCCGTTGCGAAGGTCTCGTTCCGCATAGATATCGAGGAATGTGGAGTTACGACCAATGGACATAGCAGCACCGTTTTGCTCTTTAATAGCACCAAGATAGCCGAAGTAAATCCATTGCATAGCTTCACGAACATCTTTAGCTGGTTTGGAAATATCATAGCCATAGGATGCTGCCATCTCTTTCAATTCTTTCAAAGAGCGAATTTGATCTTGTATTTCCTCACGGTCGCGAATAACATCTTCTAGCATGTCACCCATTGTAATGCTAAATTGTTCTTTTTTATCTTCAATAAGATAATCAACACCGTAAAGAGCGATACGACGATAGTCACCGATAATACGACCACGGCTATACGCATCTGGTAAACCAGTTACAATGTGAGCTGTACGTGCAGCACGCATTTCTGGAGTATATACATCAAATACGCCATCATTATGAGTTTTGCGATGTTTCTTAAAAAAGTCCTCTGTTTGCGGATCCATTTTGAAGCCGTATTCTTCAATAGCGGATTTTGCTGTGCGCAAGCCACCATATGGGAACATAGCGCGTTTTAAAGGTTTGTCAGTTTGCAAACCAACGATTGTTTCAAGTTCTTTGTCGATATATCCTGGCGCATGGGCAGTAATGTGTGTGGCCACGGAAGTATCAGCATCGAGCATGCCGCCTTTTTCACGTTCTTCTTCATAAAGCTTCATTACTTGTTCCCACAATTTTGTTGTTCGTTCTGTAGGACCAGCAAGGAAGGAATCGTCCCCTTCATAGGGGATATAGTTTCTTTGAATAAAGTCGCGTACATCAACGGCTTTATCCCACACACCTGTGTTAAAATCTTTCCATGCAGTATGTTGCATTTTGCACCTCCATAAAAGGATATAACTATAGATTTCTATGCCTATAGTGTACAATGTTTGTAGCAATTCTACAATGAATAGATGATATAGATTTTCAATACATACTATGCAATTTTGTGAAGTATCTCATAAATTTCCATAAGCTAAATTGTTTAAATACACCAGTATATATAGGCTTATATGGGATTTTGCTTTTTACGATTTCATTTAATGTATATATAATAATATGAAATTGCATATCAATATTAATAAAGGAAATAAAAATTTCATTAAAGAGGATGAAGGCGGATTATTCAATAGTATGATTGGATAGTTTATATTTGTGTATTGTTCGGAGGCCGTTTACATCTTGTACAGAATTAGCCTGTAAGTCTTTATAAATGCACGCATATTGGAATGCTACGGAACGTTGCCAGCCAGGAAAACAAGCGTTTCTTTTCTTCACTGACATCATATACTATACTCTGAGCAGCTCTTGTTGAAGAGTAACTGATATTGCCTAAAATAGGAGGTCACATTATGAATTTTAATGAAAAATTACGGGAGTATAGAAAACAATCTGAATTATCTCAGGGGAAATTAGCAGAAACACTTAATGTGTCGAGACAGGCCATAACAAAGTGGGAATCGGGCAATGGAATGCCGGATATTTCAAATTTAAAGGCCCTTTCAGCTGTATTCAATGTCTCTGTGGATGAATTGCTTTCAGAAGAAGCGGTTAAACCTCGATATCCTTATGAAAGCATCGTAGAATACGATATCGATGAGATAAAACATTTCGACATTAAACTGGGATCTGTTAATCGTGTAAAAATGAGAGCTGGAGAGGGTGAGAAGATAAAGGTTCAACTGGTCAGTGATACTATTGAAAATTTGACGGAACTGGTGAAAGTAAAAATCGATGATATCAAAAGGCGTATCGATGTGGATGTAAATCGTTCCAAATCCTTATCTGAAGAGCTTGTAAAAGAACATTTGTCGATTTTTATAAATTTGCCTGAAAAATATATGGGAGATACGGAGCTAGCGACCCATTGTGAAAAACTAGAGCTATTTGATATTATTAGTGAAAAGTTTGAGCTAGACGGAGCGGCTAAAAAAATTTATATTGCCGGCGGTAACAGTCATATAGAGCTGGATAACAACTCCCCAATGGAGATATATGTAGCGGATTATACGGGGCGAATTGATGTGAATCAGATATCGGCGAAATCTCGGCTGCATGTCCCTCATGAGTATGCTTTCAAAGCGGTGAAAAAAGGTATTCGCACTAAACTGCTCTTTGAAGATCGTGGAAATCTTGTAGATGATTTTTCTGTGTCTGAATCAGAAAATCAAATTGAAATTAATGGAATCAATAGTGAACTCACAATAGTCAAGTTAAGTGAATAGTTGCATTAACTACATAGACATATCTGCTACATAGTTTTCATAAAGCGTTATTACTTGTTCCAACGACTTTGTTACACAGTTTGTAGGACCAATAAGGAAGAAATCATCCCCTTCATAGGAGTAAAAAGTATGATTTAATTTATTGTAGTGTTAGGGGTATATTATGGTACTATTAGGTAGTGTTATTAAGCTATAATACATGTAGATAACATGATCTTGGTAGAATGAATCAAGATAAAAAATAATCTGGATAGAATATACGTGGATCAAAGTGGATTATAAGATTGTATAGGCGAATGCTATTGAAAGGTGGATGTTAATGACAAATCGAAAGAAAGCACTTTTAGGTGCTTCTGCTACAATTGCGGTGTGGGCTACTGCATTTCCTTTCAGTAAAATCGCATTACAGTCAGTAGATTCGTTGACATTGTCTGTGGCAAGGGTCATGGGTGGCGCTTTACTTATGCTGGTAATCGGTGTTGTAAAAGGGCTACATATACCGACAACATGGCGTGAGTGGGGACTATATATTCTGTTAGGTGCTACAGGGAATTTTCTTTACCAAGTTGTTTTTAATGAAGGTTTGCGCACAATTCCAGCGGCCACATCCAGTATTATTATGGCCTTGACTCCGATGACGACGGCACTGATGGCCATGATTGTTTATAAAGATACAATACGGCCCATAGGATGGTTATTTACCATAACTGCATTTATAGGTGTAGCCATAATCATTCTTTGGAATTCAGCCCTTACAATTCCTACAGGTGCATTATGGACCTTGCTAGGAATGACACTCTTTGCGGTTTACAATATCCTTAATCGTGGACTTAGTTTAAAAGGCTATAAGCCTATCACTATCGCCATGTGGTCTATGTTTACAGGTGCCATTATGGCATTGCCATTTGCGGAACATGCTATTAAGATGATTGTGGTGGCACCGATTAGTGCAAAATTTGCCATGGCCTATTTAGCATTCCTATCTAGTGCGTTAGGCTTTGTATTCTGGAGCTTTGCTTTGGAACATGCTGAAAAGGTTTCTGATGTAACTAATTTTATGTATATCTCTCCCATAGTGGCAGCTATTGTAGCAGCATTTTTATTGGGAGAAATACCTAATATGGGGCTCTATATAGGGGCGCCTATTATACTAGGATCTTTATACCTTTTTAATCAATATAGATAAGTTATTTTGTTAGTGTCTGAATCGCTTTGGTTTGATGTAAAAAATATATAATTAGATGAATAGGGATGTAAACCCTTACTTATAAGATAAGAGCTATATAATAAAAGAACCTCAACCTTTTAATTGGTGAGGTTCTTTTTGGTTTGACAGTCCTTATAAATTGTAGTAATCTAAATACATAATTAAAACATACCTTAAAGATATGCTTTAAACAAAAATTAATTCCTACTTAATTATTGGGGAAGAGGCGGTACAGTGATTGCTATACGAAATGTAACGAAAGAGTTTGACGTTAATAAGCAAAAGGTTACTGCATTATCCGATGTAAACTTTACCATAGAAAAAGGCGACATATTTGGCATAATTGGCTTCAGTGGAGCTGGTAAATCTACACTGTTACGCATGATTAACGCTTTAGAGGTACCTACCTCTGGTCATGTTGAAATAGATGGTGTGAATATCAATGGCTTAAGTTTCAACGAGCTCAGAAAGGTGCGTAAGCGCATCGGCATGGTGTTTCAACAATTCAATTTGTTGAATGCTAAGTCTGTATATGATAATGTGGCGATTCCTTTGATTCTAAATAAGGTCCCTAAATCAGAGATTGATAACAAGGTTAAAACATTGTTAGACTTTGTTGATTTAGGGGATAAAGCAAATGCCTATCCAGGCGAATTATCTGGTGGTCAAAAGCAACGTGTTGGTATTGCCCGTGCGTTGGCTACAGATCCTTCAATTCTTCTTTGTGATGAAGCAACAAGTGCTCTTGATCCAGATACGACAGAGTCTATTCTTCAATTATTAGAGCGCGTCAATCGGGAACTAGGGGTAACGGTGGTTATCGTCACTCATGAGATTGATGTAATTCAAAAAATTTGTAATCGCGTTGTGGTTATGGAGCATGGCAAGCTCATAGAGAGTGGCTCTGTACTTGAGGTGTTTAGTAAACCTAAACATGAAACAACGAAGCGATTTGTTAGGACCGTTATTCCTGATGAAATTCCATCAACAGTGAAACATACATTGGCTTGTGATAAAAGGCCATATACGATTCTTAAGATGCATTTCTTAGGGAATAATACGACCGATAATGTTTTATATCATATTAATAAAACCTTTGATTTGGAAACGAGTGTATTATTTGCTACCGTAACAGAGCTAGAGCATACAGTACTTGGTATTTTTATTGTTCAGTTTATTGGCGACGATATTGAAGTAGGCAAGGTGAAAGAGTATCTTGTAGCACAAGGCATTGAATGGCAGGAGGTGACACTATAATGGACTTCTTCATGCAAGAACTTGGTGTTCCAGGTTCGCAGTTATTACTAGCTGCAGAACAAACATTATACATGGTGTTCCTATCTCTATTCATTGGCACCGTACTAGGGCTGATTATCGCAGTTACACTAGTGGTAACAAATCCTAATGGTATTGTTAAAAATAGCATTGTTTACACCATTACAAATACAATTGTTAATATTGTGCGTTCCGTCCCATTTATCATCTTGATGGTGTTTATCTTACCGTTGACTAAGATGATTGTTGGTACTCGGGTTGGTACAACGGCGGCTATCGTACCGCTTGTTATATTCATTGCGCCGTATCTGGCTCGACTCTTTGAAAACTCTATTTTAGAGGTTAATAAAGGCATTATCGAGGCTGCGCAATCGATGGGGGCTTCTCATTTTGAAGTGATTTGGCATTTCCTTTTACCAGAGGCAAAGGGCTCACTTATTCTATCTATTACGACCGGTACCATAGGTCTGATCGGTGCTACTGCTATGGCTGGTGCTATTGGTGCAGGTGGTGTAGGCGATTTGGCTCTCACCTATGGTTATGAGCGGTTGAACTTCCCATTGATGTTATTTACCGTTTTTATTTTAATTATTTTTGTTCAAATTATTCAAACAATAGGTAACTACTTTGCACGTCGTGCACGTCGTTCCTAATTTGATGAAATAGATTTTGGTTATATTGATTGTGAAAGTATAGGAGAATGTACTATGAAATTTAAAAAACTTCTTGCCCTTGGCGCGGCATTAGTATTTAGCGTAGCTTTTATCGCAGGCTGCGGTTCCAATAATAGCGATAATGGTGCTAAAAAGGAATTATCCTATAGTAAGTCTCAAGGCCCTTACTCTGAACTATTTGAAAAAGGTGTAAAACCAATTTTGGAAAAACAAGGCTATACCTTTAAAGGTGTAGATATGTCTGATTTGGTACAAGCGGACCAAGTGTTGAGCGATGGTGAAGTAGATTTCAACGTTGAACAACATACAGCATACATGAAAAACTTCAACGAAAAACAAAATGGTCATCTTGTAGCGTTGACTCCAATTCCAACGGTGCCAGCAGGTATCTTTAGCGGTTCTAAAACCTCTTTAGACCAAGTGGCAGATGGTGATACTATTGCAGTACCAAATGATGCATCTAACATGGCTCGTGCCTATGCATTGTTGCAAAAAATCGGTTGGATTAAACTTGATCCTAACAAAGATTTAGCAACAGTAACACAAGCTGATATCATTGAAAATCCTAAACATCTTAAATTTACTGAAATGAAATCTCTTACAATTCCTTCTGTACGTACTGATTTCGACTATATTGTTATTACCGGTGCTATCATTTATAATGCAAAAATTGATCCAAAATCAGCGTTGGCTAACGAAGATGTATTGCCACAATGGTTGTTACAAGTAGTAGTTAACGAGAAAAATAAAGATGCACAATGGGCAAAAGACATTGTAGCAGCTTACCAATCTCAAGAATTCAAAGACTACATGGAGAAAAATAATAACGGCCTATGGTTCGTACCAAAAGGTGAATAAATAAGAGAACCACCGATAAGTTGCAGCTTATCGGTGGTTCTTTTTTCCTATAATTCTATTGTATGGTAATACAAAAAATAAACCAATTAACAGTCAATAACGTCCAATCAAGCGGACAAATGAGTGTTAATCAGTTTATGATTAACAATAGTATACTAAACGAAAAAGATTTAGACAAGCTTCAAAAACAATATAATTATCAGTACTATCAAGCTGCGTGTCATGGGTCGTCACATGATTTTGATTTGTTTGATTTAGGTGCTATTAGGTTAACTACGGAACAAGGTTTGAATAAAATAAGGGTTTCACCTAATGATTTTAATTTATATGAAATTATATATTATAATAAAAAGCAGAATTACTGCTGCTGCTGTACATAAAGGTACAGGTAGTCAGACCAGTAATTCTGCTTCTATGGTTACTATATATGAAATGACGAAAGATATCAATGATGGATATGGAACCCTTCACATTGATGTTAATGGCAATCCTGAATTTTATATACTTATTCCTGCCACATAGTTTTCGTATAGTTCTTTATAGTGACCACCGCGTTTGATGAGTTCGTGGTGTGTTCCTTGTTCTGTGATAGTGCCGGTAAAAATCCAAGTATCTTGCAGTACCATGCCTACCGTGTTGTGTAAGCTTTCACGAGATACGTCGCGAATATCTACGCCATCGTTGATGATTGTGGCCGTTAAGGTTGGTATATATAATATGCCTGCCACGGTGAGTAACGAAAGAATTGATACGATAATGACTGGAAACCATAAAGATTTTATATAGCGTATAAAAGGTTTCATTTAAATCCTTTCAGTAATTTTAGTTAAATTAATAATTTTCGATATTTATATTGTATTGTATAAAACCAAAAATATCTAGTAAAAACTATTACTAAAAGTTTAGTATTAATCAATAAGTATTATGACGAATATTATATTCTCACTAAAAAAATTCTGCTATACTGTATTAGCAATTTTGCAGTTTTATTTTTAGTAAGGAGTGTTCTTAATGAAGTTGAATTGGAAATTATTTGCACCGCTTGTAGTAGCTATTCTTGTATGGCTCATCGGTGCTCCTGAAGGTCTTAGCGCAAATTCTTGGATTTATGTAAGTATTTTTGCAGGCCTTGTGGTGGGGTTGATTTTAGAACCAATGCCACCAGCTTTCATCGGTATCATTGCTGTTACCGTATCTATGTTATTTAAGGTTGGTCCAGCACCTATTATAGACAAAGCAACTGGTGTAGCAAAGGCTATTACGGATGCCCAAGCTATCAGCTGGGGACTTAGCGGTTTCTCTAATGCTATCGTGTGGTTGATATTCGCAGCATTTATGATCGGTATCGGTTATGAAAATTCTGGTCTTGGTCGACGTATTGCATTGTTCCTCGTAGCCAAGCTTGGAAAGTCCTCTTTAGGCCTTGGGTATGCTATTGCTATTACTGACCTTGTGTTGGCTCCATTTATTCCAAGTAATGCGGCTCGTTCTGGTGGTACGATTTATCCAATTGTATCTAGTATTTGTCCGATGTTCGATTCTTACCCCGATAAGAATCCTCGTAAAATTGGTTCCTATTTGAACTGGGTAGCATTGGCAACAACTTGTGTATCTAGCTCTATTTTCTTGACTGGTGCGGCGCCAAATCCATTGGCTCTTGAATTGTCTGCAAAGTCGGGTATCGTAGCTGCCAACTGGGGCACATGGTTCCTAGCATTCTTGCCAGTGGGTATTATACTATTTATCATCACACCATTATTGACCTATGTATTCTGTAAACCGGAGGTAAAAGGGTCCCCTGAAATTGCAGCATGGGCAAGGGATGAATATAAGAAATTAGGTTCCATGACACGCAGTGAAATTTTCATGGCCTTGATTTCCGTGTTGGCTCTTGTGTTGTGGATTGGTGCTTCTACATTCAAAGTAAACCCTACAACAACAGCTTTGATTGTTATTATCTTGATGATTTTCACTAAGATTATGACATGGCAAGACTTCCTTGCTAACAAACCAGCATGGAATGTTTTGACTTGGTTTGCTACACTCGTACCTATGGCTTCTGGCCTTAAAAATGTAGGTTTCTTAGACTGGCTTGCTAAATCTGCTGGTGATTCTTTGGTTTCTTTAGATCCTACAATGGCAGTTCTTGGCTTGTTATTAGCATTTTGCTTACTTCGTTACTTCTTTGCTTCTGGCACTGCTTATGTAACAGCTATGGTAGGCTTGTTTGCTACTCTAATTCTTCAAATTCCTGGTGTTGATCCAGCTCAAGTTATGTTAATTCTTTTAGTACCAATGGGTATTATGGGTATCCTTACACCATATGGTACTGGTCACAGTCCAATCTGGTTTGCTAGTGGCTATAACAAAGGGCCTGAATTCTGGAAATTAGGCGCTATCTTTGGGATTATCTACCTTGCGATATTTATCGTGGTGGGGATTCCATGGATTCAGTTCGTAATGCCACTTTTAGGATAGGCTTTCCGCCGCCATATGTCTCTCTGCGCTCCATTCGCTGCAAGTCGCTGGACAGACATATGGCGGCTTCTTCTATCTTAAAATGGCAATACTCACTTCAAGTGGGTAAGTTGCTTAGTAGATACAATGCGGCTTCTTTTTATCTTAAAATGGCAATAGTCACTTCGGGAGTAGCAAGTCGAGTTTAAAGAACACTACGAGTAGCTTCCTTTATATCCGAAAATGGCAAAACTCGACAGAACTCGACAAATCTAAGAAAATAAATATAATATAATATTGATATGATAGTAAATATCTTTTTTTGAGTTTTCTGATGGAGGTAGTTTATTATTATGTCTGCTACAGAGCGTGTTGTACAGTCGGTTTTATATGAGCTGGGCTGTGTTTTGATTGGCTGTTTGGTGATGCAGTTTGTTCCGCATGAGGGGCAGCCTTTGGTCTTGATGATTATTTTTTCCTTGTTGGCGATGGTTTGGAATTTTGTGTTTAACTGGATATTTGATAAACTAGTACCAGGTGACCGATTAGCGCGAGGGCCTGTAATCCGCACAATTCATGCAGTGTTGTTTGAAGGTTTGTTTATGCTTGCCACAGTGCCTATTATTATGTACATGATGCATATGAGTTTTTGGATGGCCTTCGCTACAGATATAACGATGACATTAGTCATATTAGGTTATACTTATATTTATAATTGGGTATATGATCGAGCACGTCTATACTTTGTAGAGGCTTAATTTTAAATGTGAGGTAGGTACCTCTTGTAAAATCTATATCGTATAGTAGGAGGTTCTTATGTCTACAAAATCTATTACGGGCACAGGTCTCTTGTTGGCCGTTGCCTTATTGGCGCAAAGCTTGCGCCTTATGTTTCCATTTATTCCAAACCAAGTGAGCATGTTCCTCATCGGTTCCATTACATCTGCTACATTTGTTTTAGCGACGTGGCGCTATGGTTGGAAGAATGGTCTTGTTATCGCTTGGATTGCTCCGGTAGTAGCGCATTTACAAGGTATGTTACCGCTACCGCCGTTCATTTTGATTACGGCTCTTGGCACGACAGCGTATGTATTTGTGGCACATTGGTTACAACATAAGCCAAAGCTTATACTTATTATTGTGGCGGCTTTGGTAAAAGCCGGCGTACTCTTTGGTGGGTATTCCTTGTTCTTCTCCTTATTCCAATTTCCACCAAAGATTGTAAATACCATGTTGTTTGTATCTAGTTGGCCACAATTGGTAACTTCATCATTAGGTATAATTTTGGCATTACTTATTACAAAACGCACTAAATATTAGGTGAACTTAACTTATAGTTATGACAACCCATTCAAAATATATATGACCTTTTAAGGGCACTCAAGACGTATGAGTGCCCATTTTTGTTGACCGTAATCATTGTCTACTCTTATAATTAACATATTGTATACAAATATGAGGAGTTGATTGGAATGAAGTTTAATACAAAATGCGTTCATGGCAGTGGTAAACCGGATGATACCGGCGCGATTTCCCCTGCAATTTATATGTCTAGTACGTTCTCTCATCCAAAGTTGGGTGATACAACAGGTTATCAATATTCGCGCGAGTCTAATCCAACGCGCGACCGTTTGGAGCAACTAATTGCGGACCTTGAAGAGGGGATAGATGCATTGGCGTTTTCCTCCGGTATGGCAGCTGTGGACGCAATATTCCATCTATTCTCTCCTGGAGATCATACCATCTTGGGCGATGATTTATATGGTGGCTCTATCCGTATGTTCACAAATATTTACGAACAAAACGGCATCGAGTTCACTTATGTAGGTACCTCTGATCTTGATGCAGTGAAAGCGGCTTTCAAACCGAATACAAAGGCTGTATATATTGAAACTCCAACAAATCCTATGATGGAAATAACCGATATTCGTGCACTCTGTGCGTTGGCGCATGAACGTAATGCGCTAGTGATCATCGACAATACCTTCTTGAGCCCATATTTCCAAAAGCCATTGACCTTGGGTGCCGATATTGTCGTTCATAGTGGTACAAAATTTATTGGTGGTCATCACGATGTAATCTCTGGTTTTACTATTGTAAAAGACGAAGAAATCGCGGCAAAATTGCGTTTAACGTACAAAACCGTAGGTGCATGTTTATCTGCTATGGATAGCTGGCTCGTCATTCGCGGTGTAAAAACATTGGCTCTACGCATGGAGCAACATCAAAAGAATGCCATTGCTCTTGCTGAATGGCTAAAAGAACAACCAAAAGTAACTAAAGTTTTGTTCCCAGGCCTTCCAGAACATCCTGGTTATGAAATCAATAAGGCCCAAACAACTGGCTTTGGCGGCATGCTATCCTTTGAAGTAGATAGCGAAGAAACAGCTAAACAAGTATTAGAAGGGATTGAGCTTATTCAATTCGCTGAAAGTCTTGGTGGTACAGAATCCTTGTTGACATACCCTGTAACGCAAACACATCCAGACTTAAAACCGGAAGATGCAGAACGCAAAGGCATTACACGTCGTTTATTACGTTTATCTGTAGGCATCGAAGATACAGAAGACTTGATTGCAGACTTGGAACAAGCTTTCAATAAATAAAGGAGTTCCTATGGGACAATATAACTTTGATCAAATTTTAGATAGAACGCACACGAAATCTTTAAAATATGATTTTGCTGTTAAGCGCGGTAAACCAGCTGATGTGTTGCCATTCTGGGTAGCGGATATGGATTTTGAAATTCCCCCTGAATTGAAGCAAATCTTATTAGACCGCGTAAACCATGGCGTATTTGGTTATACCGAGTCTGATGATGAGTATTTCGATGTGTTGAAAAATTGGTTTGCTACACGTTTCAATTGGACTCCAGAACAAAAATGGCTCGTTAAAACGCCAGGTATAGTATTTGCCTTGGCGATGGCGGTTCGAGCTTTCACCAAGGAAGGTGAGGGCGTGCTCATCAACCAACCAGTGTACTACCCATTTAGTATGGTTATTGATGACAACAATCGGCGTCTTATCAATGTGCCACTCATCAAAGACGAAGAGAGATATACTATCGACTTTGAAGGCATTGAGCGAGCAATCATTGAGGAGAATATAACATTATTCCTCTTGTGTAACCCCCATAATCCGGTAGGACGCGTGTGGACTGAGGACGAGCTGAAACGCCTCGGCGATATTTGTATTAAATATAATGTGCTCATTGTGAGCGATGAAATTCATGCGGATTTTGTATGGAAAGGGCATACGCACAAGGTATTTGCGGACCTTGGTGAAAGTTATGCAGAACACTGTGTTGTATGTACAGCGCCTAGTAAGACTTTTAACATTGCAGGCTTACAAGTAAGTAATATTTTCATTCCTAATGATTCCTTACGCCGCCGTTTCATCAAAGAAATCGACCGTGCTGGTTATAGCCAATTGAACACGATGGGGATTGTGGGCTGTGAAGGGGCCTACAAAGTAGGGGCTCCTTGGCTTGATGAATTGAAAGAATATATTCAAGATAATATTCAATTCACCATCGACTATATAGCAAAATATATGCCAAAAATCCATGTGTATCGGCCTGAAGGGACATATCTCATGTGGCTAGATTGTTCTCAATTGCCTCTGAGCCCTAAAGAGCGAGATGAATGGATCGTTAATGATGCCAAGCTATGGCTCGATACGGGTTCTATGTTTGGCATCGATGGGGAGGACTTTGAACGCATTAATGTTGCTTGTCCTCGTAAAATATTAGAAGAAGGGCTCGAATCTTGGCGCCGTGCCTATGAGGCGAGAGGTTTTTAACTAGCTTAGTTAAATTATTTAGATTAGGTTATCAAATTGTTTAGTGTGTAGAGGTGATATTATGCCTATTAAAGTAATAAAAAATTTACCGGCCATTACGAAATTAGCTCAAGAGAATATTTTCGTTATGGATACTGAACGGGCGGAGAATCAACAGATCCGACCTTTGCAAATTTTGCTAGTCAATTTGATGCCTACTAAAGAAGTGACGGAAACGCAAATTTTGCGTGCTCTCAGTAATAGCCCATTGCAAGTTAATTTAACATTGTTGCATACTGCATCTCGTAAGGCTAAAAATACAGATGAACAATATTTAGAAACCTTCTACCGCACCTTTGATGAAGTAAAAGACCAGTTCTTTGATGGTATGATTATTACCGGTGCTCCTGTTGAGCTAATGCCTTTTGAAGAGGTAGACTATTGGTCTGAACTCGTAGAAATCATGAATTGGGGTGAAGAGCACGTTTACTCTACGTTTTATATCTGTTGGGGTGCTCAAGCTGGCTTATATCATCACTTTGGTATTAATAAATCCATTATGGATGAGAAATTATTTGGTGTTTACGAACACGATATTTATAATGATCGACCAGTGCTCATGCGTGGATTTGATGAAAAGTTTTGGATGCCACACTCACGGCATACCACAGTTTCGTTGCAACAAATTAAGGAAAATCGTGACTTGGAACTCTTGGCTGGGTCTGAACCAACAGGAGCCGCTATCGTTCGTAGTTTAGATAATAAACATATCTTTGTATTTGGTCATGCCGAATACGATTGGGATACACTTAACCGTGAGTACGTGCGGGATATCAAAAAAGGTATGGATATTGCGGTTCCTGAAAACTACTTCCCAGATAATGATCCGAAACAACGTCCAATCGTGCGCTGGCGCTCTGTAAGTACACTTTTATTTACAAACTGGTTAAACTACTATGTATACCAAGAAACACCGTACATCATTGAACAAATCCAAAAAATGAAATTTGAACGGGATAAAAATTTAGGCGCTTACATCTAAACGTAAGTACTTATTTCTAATCTATTGTTAGTACTATGTACCCCTAATTACTTCTAACATCTCTCAAGGGAGCTAGTTCTTTGAAAGTAATTAGGGGATTTTATTTCTCATAAATGACTTAGTTCGCTTTAGCGGTTTTGGTAAAAGCTTTTATCCTCCTTTGTCCACCATAGTTTAAAGTTATGGAGAAAAGAATATAAAAAATAGTAGACATAACTTTTAAAGCATAGTAATATACTAGGCATAAAGAACGAACTTAAAATATAGTTAATATAAAGGAGTTATTATAATGAGTAAACAATACAGATTTGAAACATTACAATTACACGCTGGTCATACGGTGGATCCAACAGGTTCTCGTGCAGTACCGATTTATCAAACTACATCTTTCGTATTTAAAGATGCTGAGGAAGCAGCGGGTCGTTTTGCATTGACTAATCCTGGTAGTATTTACTCTCGCCTTGGTAATCCTACTACAGATGTGTTGGATGCTCGTGTTGCACAACTTGAAGGCGGTGCTGCTGGTATTGCAGTAGCATCTGGTTCTGCAGCGGTTACGTACTCTATTTTAAATGTAGCAGATGCTGGTGATAATATTGTTGCTGCATCCACATTGTATGGTGGTACTTATAATTTGTTTACTGCTACATTGCCTCGTTTGGGGATTCAAACTAAATTCGTAAATCCGGATCATTTGGAAGAATTTGAAGCAGCTATCGATGAAAAGACTAAAGCCGTTTATATCGAATCTATTGGTAACCCTGGTATTAATCTTATCGATGTACAAGCCATAGCTGATATTGCACATAAACACAATATCATCTTGATTGTAGACAATACATTTGCATCTCCATACTTATTCCGTCCATTAGAACATGGTGCTGACGTAGTTGTACACTCTGCTACTAAATACCTTGGTGGTCACGGTACAACATTGGCTGGCGTAGTTGTAGAATCTGGTAAATTCGACTATAAAGGTTCTGGTAAATACCCTGGCTTCTCCGAAGGTGACGAACACTACAATGGATTAGTATTTGGTGATTTGCCAATCCCATTCACTGTAAAAATTCGTGCTCAATTACTTCGCGATACTGGTGCATGCATTACACCGCTTGCATCTTGGCAAATCTTGCAAGGTATCGAAACATTGTCTTTGCGCGTAGAACGTCACGTTGAAAATACTCGTAAAGTAGTAGATTTCTTAAGCAAACATCCTAAGGTAGCATGGGTAAGCTATCCAGAATTAGAAGACAGCAAATACAAAGCATTAGCTGATAAATACTTCCCTAAAGGTGTTGGTGCTGTATTCACATTCGGCGTAAAAGGTGGTAAAGAAGCAGGTATTAAACTTGTTGACTCCTTGGAAATCTTCTCCAACCTTGCCAACGTAGCAGATGCTAAATCTCTTGTTATCCATCCTGCATCCACAACACATGCACAACTTAACGAAGAACAACAAAAATCTGCTGGCGTAACACCAGACATGATTCGTTTGTCTATCGGTCTTGAAAATGTAGATGACATCATCGAAGACTTAGCACAAGCTTTAGATAAAGCTTAATCTTTCACACCTTTAGTTTGAAAACTATAGATCAAACTTTCAGAACTTACAAATGACATCCTTAAGCTGAACTTTGCTTAAGAAATAGAACACATAACTATCAAACCTATAAAACTTATACAAAAGACCTCCCGTTGGGAGGTCTTTTTGTAAGTATGTGCTAATTTTATAAGAATAAAAAGTTGTATAGGTGTAATACAACCTTGATAGAATGGATATATAAAAAGACCTTGGATTCAATGATCCAAGGTCTTTAAGGGAGTATAGTGTGTGTAACGTTTGGTCTGTGGTGTGTGAGCACAGACCGTTTTCCTATTGTGTGAGATAGGATTTTAGGGAACCCGTGGTTAGTGTTACGGGCTCTCTGAGAGTGTGTTAGAGAGTGTATCCAAAGGATACAGTGTGTATAGTATGTGTGTTATATGTGTAGTGTGTCATCTAAGTGGGTTAGGATAGGGTTTCACTTGATGAAAGAAAAATCTTAGTATTTTGTGTTTTTAACTTTAGCGCTAATAACTTTACCGGATGTAGCGTCTACTTTTACTTCAGCATTTTTACCGCCGCCAGTTGTCATATCGAATTCATATACAACTCTGCCGTTTTCACGTTCAACAGTCCAATCCATAGTTTGGAAATCAGAACCAACTTTTTCCATAGCTTTTGTTTCAGCTACTTCAGGAATGATGATGTTTTGAACGTTAATTGTTTTAGAAGCTTTGGAGTAACCTTTTACTTCTTTACCAACGATTTGACCAGATGCTTCGTCTACTTTAATTTCTACTTCACGGTTGCCATAATAACCTTCTACTTCATAGTAAGGATTGTGTTTTGCGTCATAGGAAATAGATTTTACAGTAGCGCCAGGGAATTGTTGTTGGAATACTGTAATAGCGCCCATATAATCAACAGAATAGTTAGCTTGTGCGGATGGAACAACGCTACCAACACCATTCCAGTTGCTATGGTTGTTGTAACCATGGTTGCTAGCTGCACCAACTACACCTGCTAATAATACTGTACTAACGCCAAATGCACATAGTACTTTGGATACTTTCTTAACATTTTTCATAAGCAATGCCTCCTGATACCAAATTATAATTTTCGTTTAGTTACGATTTTGTGAAAGTAGATTTTACTCAATCTACTTACGTATAATTTAATCTTGTTATATGAAAATAAGATGAAATTAAATGATTTTTGTATGAAGATGAGTATATCTTTTAGTTATTATGAACTATTGATAATAACTATTAGCTATAGTCAAAATTAAAAAGTACAAAAAACATAGTATATATAATATTAGACTATATAGTAAACTAAAAGTCAATCATTATAGTTGACAATTAAAAATACAAGTGCTTTAATTTAGATAGTTAGTAGTTTGTTTTCGTGTTATCTTGGATTTTTATTCTCCATTGATAGCACAAATTCCTGCTTAGGTCTGTTATGAATGGAGGTATACCATGAGCTCTACTGTATCAAAACAAACTCACATTACCACCCGTCAGTTAACGATGACAGCACTTTTTGTTGCGCTAATCGCCGTTGGTGCTTTCATACGGGTCCCATTACCGAATTGTCCGTTTACATTGCAAATCTTATTTACTACATTAGCGGGCATGGTTTTAGGTAGTCGTTTAGGTGCCGCTAGTGTTGGCATTTATATTATATTAGGTCTTGTTGGGGTTCCTATTTTTACGTCCGGTGGTGGTCCTAGTTATATTTTGCAACCTACCTTTGGTTATTTAATTGGCTTTATGGTTGGTGCGTATGCAGTAGGACGCATTGCAGAGACAATGGATACATTATCGTTTAAACGTTTGCTAGCTGGATCCATATTAAATCTATTTATTGTATATGGTCTTGGCATGGTGTACCTATACTTTATTATGAATCTGTATTTAGGTAAGCCTATTGGTGTCGAAGCTGTTATTATTACATGCTTCCTAATCCCCGTTGGTCCAGATATTTTCTTGTGCGCTGTAGCAGCATCTCTTGGTAAGAGAATTATTAAAGAATTACAGCACTAATAGAACGTTTTTAATTATTATAATTATAATAACAAGAATAAATATAATAACTATTATAAAGCATCAATCTTTTGTAGATTCATATAGACATTGAACTATGAAATATGCGTTATTATTTTATTCAACAGAATCATTCCTATTAAAAACGAGGCGTTAAGCCTCGTTTTTTATGTAATTCTTAAGGGTATACATAGCCTAATATAGGTTCTGCAGATTTGATTTTTGTAATCTCTACATATGGTTGTTTACGACCGTGGAAGTCTCGGGTAGAAACCTTACCTTCAATCGATACCCATTGTTCATTTTGTAAGCTATCACCATCTGTTTTATAGGCTGTCATGCCAATAGGGGCAACGTCAGCAATACAACAAGCCATAGCCATACGAGAAATAGTAAATTCGTTAGGTTTTAATGTATTATCTTCGCGGTTTACATAGCCTGTCATATAAACTGTGTAGTCTTTATATTGATCAACATTAGATCCAACCTTTACAATGGTTTGATAGAAATTATCTGAGTTCAAAACGATTTCTTTTTTGTCCTTGGAAATCCCTGGCTCTTTACTTTCACTGTTAACGGTGACAACCTCTCCAATAGCATCGTTTGTAAAGTCGAAATTGTTAGTATCATCGTTTACGCGAGCGGCACCATGAACGCCTGTTGATGGTACAAGAACGGGAGGAATGATGAGCAACATAATGGGAATAATAATCGGAACGATAGACTTCCAGTTATGCTTGTAGTATTTTGAAGGCGCCCAAATGATCGTCGCTAGACCTCCTAAAATAAGGGCAACGCCACTAATACCTAGTAAAAGTTCATAACGTGGTGCAATATAGTTCAAATAACGACCTGTCACAATGAGGTAAATACAGCAGATACCTAAGGTGAGATACAATAGACCTTTCACGATAGAAAAGCGATCTTTCAGTCCTAATGTCATGAAATCATCTCCTTTTAATTAATTAAGAACTGAGATAATGATTATAAAAATTTGTAAATTAGCTAAGAAAAAATTTGAATACTAATGCTGCTATGTAGGACATAACGGCAATTGTTATACTTAATCGTATGATAAATGAGGCAGGCATATATTGTTTTAATATATATACATTTTTGATATCTAGCATCGGACCCAAGATGAGGAAGCCCATTACGGAGCTAATAGGAAATAAAGTGCTCAAGGATTTACCGATGATAGCATCTGATGTAGAGCAGACTGAGAAGAAGAATGCTAACATCAGCAAAATTGGAATGGCTGTAAATTCTGGCAAGGTTAATCCTGCATTGAGAAGCCAAGGTTTGCCATACACTTGAACTATAGATAGTACAGTTGCCGCCATGGAGAAATAGAATAAGAGTTGAGAAAACTCTTGTTCCATATGGATTAACAATCTTTTTTTATCAATATATTTAGTTTTAGTTGTTTCTAAAACGATTTCTTCGTAGCTAAGACTCTGTGGTGCTCTTGCTTTCAATATAGATGTGGCTGGAGGCCAGAATCGGAACGATAGGGCTACTAACAAGGCAACACCTAATCCTAAAACGATACGCCATACGGAGAGCATAGGATTGTCTGGAAATGCATACCAAGTAGAAAGAATAGTGATAGGGTTTATAATCGGACTAGCGAGCATAAATAAAAGGGCTACCGATAAAGGGATACCTCTGTCTATTAGTGCCTTGAATAAGGGGATGATAGCACAGTCACAAATTGGCAAGGCAAAGCCACTGACCATAGCAGCCCCATAACTTTTCCAAGAATGGTCGCCTAACAGTTTTAGTAGCACTCGTTGTGGTACGAAATAGCGAATAATCGTTGAGCCTACCGTGCCTAGCAATAGGAATGGGATGGCTTCGATGATGAGACCCGTGATTATAGCAAAGCATTGGTGGATGGAATAGGGGATATCATGGCGAAAAGCTGTGACCAACAGTATATAAGTTGTAACACCAATAACTAATAGATTGGGAATGAGTCCCCATGTAGAATTTCGGCACAGCTGCTCCACTTTTTCAGGGGTGGGAGTGGTTACAATTTTAGCCTCTCCGTTGTAGGTGCGCAATAAAGTGTGATGTGTATCGGACTCTGTTATGATACAATCTGCGCTGTATAATTGACTCATTACATCATTACCTAAACCAGGGAGTATGGTTGAAACAAATTGATCGGTACAAATATATAATACCTTTTCTATTTGTACTAGGTGTCTTAACATATCGCTATATAGTAAGGCTTCTAGTTGATGAAAGCTTACCATGCCATTCCACTCAATCCATAGCTCTTTTGGCTGTAGTCGTTTTAAATAATCTGCAATTTTACAGGCTATCAACTCGTAAGACTTGATATCGCTAGGAACGATGGCACTGAGTTCATCCGCATTGAGTTGTAAGGGCTCTTTGATAAGAGGCTCACTGCCTTCTTCGGCGCTGATTATTGCGGTACCGCCTAGCTTTTTTCGGTATTGTAATTGTTTGTTTATGAACGTGCTTTTACCGGATCCAATAAACCCTGTAACGATATAAACAGGAATCATGATTGACACACTTCGTTATGTACCATTGGTACATTAAAATCTGTTCCGATAACGACTAAACTATAGTCATTAGTTTCACTAGGTGAAAGCGAACAATAATGTGTGCCGTACTGAAGTTCGTGTGGGCCTTCTGTAGTAGGTACAATCCCTTTGGCACGAAGCACTGTATCAGGCATGCCTTCTAAAATGGTTTTCCACTGTGTGAGACTAAGAGTACGTAAATCCTTAAAGGTATGACTCATAAATAAATGTTCATCGTGCAAACAGTGATCATCATGACAATGATACAGGCGCTTGATATAATCACGCAAACTGATGGTATCCCATGCTTCTTCATGGATTGGTGTATGTGGCGCGAGGTCGCGAATCATACGTTTCGTAATGCTTGTTTGTTGAATATCTTCTGTATGGCTCAAAAAAATCGCATCACTATGAGTGATTTGATCCTTGAAGAAAAGACCAAAATTTTTGATAAACATTGGTGCTTGCATAGCATCGACAGTCGTTATCGATGCGTGAACGTAAGCAGATTTTGCAATGTCCTCGTCGTTACAAGTATGGATGATTTCACTAAGCTTGCTAACACCTGATGGCTCGATGTAGATCATATCGATTTTGTGATTTTGGAGAATATCAAGTAGTGCCTGTTGGAAATTTCCTTGTAAGCTACAGCAAATACAGCCAGATGTTACTTCACGGACTGAGGCCCCTGTTTTTGCAAGATTAGCAGCATCGAGGCTAGTTTCACCAAAATCGTTTTCTATAATAAGAATTTTATCTTTCGATGTATGTTCTTTTAGTATATGTTGTAAGAATGTTGTTTTTCCAGAACCTAGAAATCCGGATATGATAACTATTGGAATCATATATACCTCCTGCATAATGTAAACACAGTATACACCTATAAGATAACACAGAAAATACTCTATGGGGTATATGGAGACTAGTGAATGAGTCAGAGTTTAACAGCCTTTTTTGAAATTTATAGATTATATACTATATATGAGTATACTGGCACATGTAGTTGATATTCATAATTATTTATAAATAAAACGATGCATTCCATGTTGTTCATATATGAAAGGATACTCCTGTATGAATAAATATTTATTTATATAGTTGAGGAATTTTTATGAAAAAAATCCCTCCTACAAGATAATTCAGTTGGAGAGATGGCTGAATTACTTGTAGGAGGGTTGGAGAGTCACTATTACATGGGTCTCGTAACTTGATGTGTTATTTGCTTATAGTATAGCAAATTATACATCAAAAATATAGTAATTATTTATTTTATTGTAATTTTGCTAATAATGCTTTGAGGTACACATATACATTTTCAACAGAAGGTAAATGAACGCGTTCTGATGGTGTATGAGGACTTACGATAGTAGGCCCAAAGCTAATCATCTGTGTATTTGGCAATACGCCTTTTAATAAACCACATTCGAGGCCTGCGTGAATGGCATTTACATTAGCTGGTGTATCGAACATTTCGTTATGCAGCGAAATCGCTTGTTCTTCCAATTTTGAGCCTTTGTCGTATTCCCATGCTGGATATCCACCTGTACGCTCTGCAGCTACGCCGAGTGCTTTTGCAAGAAGCATCATTTTTTTCGTTAAGAATTCAAGACTATTGCTATTGGAACTACGAATAGAAATGAGTATTTCAATGGTATGTTGATTTTCACGTACGATAGCAATATTATTAGATGTTTCTACAAGGTTTGGAATAGACTTACTTACAGAATGAACCCCATCTTGTGCAAGATAGATATATGTAATAAGTGCTTCTGTTGTGTCTTCTGCATATACTATTTCAGGAGTAGGAACATCTTCAACTACAAATGTAAGGCCTGGATCCTGTACACTATATTCGTGTTGGTATTGTTTTTCTTGGTATGCGAGCAATGTTTTAATGGCTGCCACATCTTCAGAGCGTACGGATAGTACAGCTACTGCTTTAGACGGGATTGCATTATGTTTTACGCCACCTTCAAAAGACGCTAAGCTAATAGGATATTGTTGTTGAATATCATAGAGTACACGGGTTAGCACTTGGTTTGCATTGGCTCGTTGCTCGTTGATTTCGATGCCGGAGTGTCCCCCTTTGAGGCCGGTTACTGTAATGGATAAGCCCGCATCATAGCCTGGTTGATTGTTATCGCGTAACAATGGAATTTTTACATGTACGTGGCAACCGCCAGCACAACTAACGGTGAAGTCATGTTCTACCTCTGTATCCAGGTTGAGTAAGTAGTCACCAGTTACTTGACCTTCTTTAATGGCAAAGGCACCATCCATACCAGTTTCTTCGTTGGTAGTGAATAATAATTGCATAGGTCCATGTTGTTGGCTTTCATCTTCAAGGAGAGCAAGCATCATAGCAGCACCCATGCCATTATCGGCACCTAATGTTGTATGGTCTGCGTGCATCCATTCGCCTTCGATGATATTGGCGATTGGATCTTTAGAGAAGTCGTGGTTAGAGTCATGGTCTTTAACACAAACCATATCAATATGGCCTTGTAAAATGATGGATGGACGGTTTTCATAACCTGGAGATGCAGCTTTTTTGATAACTACATTAAAGATTTCGTCTTGATGAACTTCAAGACCTAAATTTTTAGCAAAGTTCACGATGTAATCGCTGATGCTTTTTTCATTGCCGGACTCACGAGGGATTTGGCTCATTTCTTTAAAAATTTCTAATACGCGTTTTGCTTGAACGATTGTTTCCATAATGGTACCTTTCATTCTCATGTAAAATAGACATGTATGTATTATTGAAAGCTTTTAAAACAATATAAAATAAAATATTATAGCGTAATGGTCGCTTGTTTTACAGTCTAGACTAGGTCCTTTCATACATACGAACTATATAAATTATTATTGTATATATATAGTTATATCACAATAAAGATTATTAGGATAGCTTATGCTAGGTGCTAGCTATATAGGAATAATATTGTATAATGAGGGTATACGAATAACGAATAACAATTAACTAAATTTCTATAGATCTTAGAAGGTTGGTGAACTAATGCAACATGAAAGCCGCAATATTAGCATGCTTATGGATTTTTATGAGATGACTATGGCACATGGCTACTTTACAAAATTAAAAAATGTGGATCGCGTCGCATTTGATGTGTTTTTTAGACGTAATCCAGACAAGGGCGGTTTTGCTATTTTTGGTGGACTTGAACAAATCGTTGAGTACATTTTAAATTTACACTTTGATGAAAGTGATATCTCTTATTTACGGAGTCAGGGTATTTTTAGTGAAGAATTTTTAGAATATCTAGAAGACTTCTCTTTCACCGGTGATGTATATGCCTTCCCAGAAGGTTCTATCATCTATCCTAATGAACCTGTAATTACAATTGTGGCGCCTCTCATAGATGCACAAATCATAGAAACTGCAGTACTTACTATGATGAACCATCAATCTCTTATCGCCACAAAAGCTAATCGCATCGTTCGCGCTGCGGATGGGCGTATTGTGGCTGACTTTGGTGCTCGTCGTGCACATAATGTAGACGCTGCTGTATATGGTGCAAGAGCCGCTTATATTGGCGGTGTTCAGTCCACTGCAACCGTTTTGGCAGGTCAACAATTTGGCATTCCTGTCAGTGGGACTATGGCGCATAGTTGGGTCATGTACTATGGCTCTGAATACGATGCTTTCAAAGCCTATGCCGAAGTGTATCCAAATAATGCAGTATTCCTTGTTGATACCTATGATGTGTTAAACTCTGGCGTGCCCAATGCTATTAAGGTAGCAAAGGATGTATTGGAGCCAATGGGGAAACGCTTAAAAGGAATTCGCCTAGATTCTGGTGACCTTGCGTATTTGGCTAAAAAAGCACGGCGCATACTAGATGATGCAGGTTTAGAGGATTGTAAAATCATGGCATCAAATAGCCTAGACGAGTATACAATTACATCTTTGCTAATACAAGGTGGGCCTATTGATATCTTTGGTGTAGGGGAACGCCTCATTACTTCTAAGAGTGACCCCGTATTTGGTGCGGTATATAAAATTGCTAGCATCGAGAAAGATGGTATGTGGGAACCTCGTATCAAGATTTCTGAAAGTGTAGAGAAAATTACTAATCCAGGTCTTAAAAAGGTATATCGTGTTTATAATGATAAAGGTCGTGCGATTGCAGATCTATTAACATTGTTGAGAGAGGTACCTGATACAGAGGAACCATATCGTTATATCGATCCTGAGCAACCTTGGCGTGAATTATATTTTGAAAATTGTACTTTTAAAGAGATGAAGCAGCTTATTATCAAGGATGGTAAATTAGTTGTGGACTTACCAACACTAGAGGAAATTCGAGCATATGTGCAAGATCAATTAGCTAATGAAATTTGGCCTGAAGAGCAACGCTTTGAAAATCCACATCGTCACTATCTTGATATGAGTCCTAGCTACTATCAATTGAAGATGGATTTATTGAACCGTATTTATCGGAAAAAGTAGGAGGGCCTATGTTAGAAAATCCACAAGCTACAAAGGATGCCCTCATTCAATGGATTCGAGATTATTTTGGTGAAAATGGTCCTAACTGTAGTGCTGTAGTTGGTATTTCAGGTGGTAAGGACTCTACTATCGTGGCAGCTCTTTGCAAAGAAGCTCTCGGTGCAGATCGCGTAGTTGGTGTTCTTATGCCAAATGGAGTGCAATCGGATATTGATGATGCTCAGGCAGTGGTGAATCATTTAGGAATTCCTCACATGACAGTTAACATTGGTGCTGCCTATGAGGCGCTAACTCATGCTATCGTTCAAGCTAAGGGATATGATGTTGTAACGGGGAGAACTGATTTAGCCAAGGATGCAATTATCAATACACCGCCTCGCCTTCGAATGACAACGCTCTATGCAGTAGGGCAAAATTTGCCAAATGGTGCTCGTGTAGCCAATACTTGTAATGGTTCTGAAGACTACGTAGGATATTCTACAAAATACGGAGATAGTGCAGGTGATTTTAGCCCTCTCGCTCAACTCGTGGTAGAAGAGGTTCGTCAAATAGGCAAGCTTCTTGATATTCCATCATATTTAGTTGATAAGGTGCCAAGTGATGGTCTTAGTGGTCAGTCAGATGAGGATAAATTGGGATTTACCTATGCTATACTGGATCGTTATATCAGAACTGGTGAAATTGAAGATCAGCCAACAAAAGAGCGAATAGATCATCTGAATCGAATTAATAAACATAAATTGGAGTTGATGCCATCATTTGACCCAAAGCTTTAATTGATAAGGCAGAAATCTCGATTTATAGAGATGAATCCATGAATCTATAGGGGCGAAGCCATAAAATAAGATAAAATAATTTTTTAGAATATAATAAGACTGCCCATTATTGACCAGCCTTATTGAATCGTACTTAGTTTAAATTTAATAACAATAATTATTTTATAGTTTTATAGTGGAGGTAATATGGATACAAAAATCGCTTTGATTGGTACTGGAGGAACTATTGCAGGAAAAGGTACTTCAAATACTGATTTAACAGGCTATACGGCAGGGGTGTTAGGACTTGACGAAATCTTAGCCTCCGTACCTGGTACAAAACCGTATGGTCCTTATACATATACTCAGTTTAGTAATATTGAAAGCTCCGATATTACGGTAAATCACTGGTTAGAACTTTCTAAGTTGGTGCAAAAATTGGTTAATCGAGATGATATCGGTGGTGTTGTTATTACTCATGGCACAGATAGCATGGAGGAGACGGCATATTTTCTGAATCTGACAGTTCATACAGACAAGCCAATTGTTATTACTGGATCTATGAGACCCGCAGGTGCTATTAGTGCAGATGGGCCAATTAATTTATTGCAAGCTATCCAAGTAGCGAGAACACCATCGTCTGTAGGTAAAGGTGTGATAGTCGTATTAAATGGCTACATTGATGGGGCAAGGGATGTATCTAAATGCAACACTACTAATGTAGCGACTTTTGATAGTCCATTAGTGGGGCATCTTGGTATTGTACAAGATGGTTTTGCCCACTATTATAAAGTGTCTACTCGCCGACATACGCAAGACTCTGTATTTGATGTGAGTAAATTGTCTGAGTTACCTCGTGTAGTTATAATGACCTGCTATGGTGGTATGGATGATATGGTGCCTATGAGTGTAGTTGCTACAAATCCTGACGGTTTGATCTTAACAGGTCTTGGTCATGGTACAATCCCACAAAATGTACGTCAAATTACACAGAATACAAAGTTTCCAACGGTACGTGCTTCTCGTACCGGTAGTGGCATGGTATCTGCAGTGCCACAAGATGCACTGGCAAACTATCTAGTATGTGATACTTTAAGTCCACAAAAAGCGCGTATTTTATTGATGCTAGGGCTTACAAAAACTAAAAATCTTAAAAAGTTACAACAATTTTTCTATGATTATTAAAAGCACATAATATTCATGGAACATAATGATTCTTTGATCCAATAATTAATTCAATAAAAAGTTGAGAAAATATCTCAAAATTTAATTTGATATTCATTTTCAAGAATTATACTGTATTTAACAGTTTTATATGCAATAAACCGCACATTCCGATCGCCTAGGATGTGCGGTTTTCCATTTGTATTATATTTTTCGTATATGATTGGGAGTTGAATGATAATTTTTGGGGTATCATTCTAGATGTTTTTGGATATCACATGATAGGTCTATTCAGCGCCGATAGCATTTTCTAGTGCTCTTTGTACGCCTACATAGACAGCCTTGGCTAAGGTGTCTCCAAATAATGAGAAGGAACCAGCATCTGTTAAGATATCTCCATTTGTATCGATGGTGAGGATGATACCATCTGTAGAGGTACCTGTGGCAGATGTTTTGCGTTCTTTTGTAATTGCATCAGGAATGTCTTCATTAATAAACGGATGGAGGCGTACACTTTCAACATTCCAATCTTGTAGGGCTGCTGTTTTGGCCTCGGTAATCGTCATAATAGCTTTTACCATAGCGCTATCTGTTAAAGCTTTATTTGTAAATACGAGAATATTAATTGTGCCTGGCACTATGAAGTCTCCATCACGCTCTTCGTAACAATAGCCTGTACCTGCGCGATGTGCCGTTTTTTCATAGCCTGCAGTCACGATAGTTTCCACAATAGTATCATGTTCTTCAACTTTGGCATAGGCGTGTAGATGCATTGTGGCAGACGTGAGAAGTGCTGTACTAAAATGAACAGGAGTATCAATATGTTCAAATTCTTGAGCCAAATAATCGGCTACAGAGCCACCGGGTAAATCTTTTTCTGTTTCGATTTGATATGTTAGCTGTTGGTTGCGTACCGCTAGCGTATGGTGATAGCCACCATTTAATTGTCCGCTCGAAAGAGAATAGTGGATATCGTCAAAGTGTACCGTAACGGAGTGTAACTCTCTAGTTACATAGCCTCCAGTAGCGAGCTCTTGGGGTGCTTCGTATAGATTTTTGAACATGTAAGTCTCCCTAGTTTTATGATTGTTATATATGGAATATAACGATATAATATCTTTATTATCGTATTGCAAATGCATATGTAAAATTATAGCATATATATTTACCGTTATTATATTGCTATTATGTTGAGACGTATATTTGTGATTGTATAGATTTATATTATGGATGGTTACTATGGCTAATTTCTTAAGTGCTGTTTCTGAATTTCTTTTTAAAGACGCTAATATATTAATTCAAATTAGGGACTGGTTTTTTGCACAAGCTGGAAATATTTTATTAGCACTAATTTTATTTTGGATAGGGCGATATGCTATTAAATGGGTAAAAGCTTTTGCGGTGCGCATTATGACAAAAGCTTCCTATGACTCAGCAGCGATGAGCTTTATCACTCAAATTATTAATTATGCTTTGCTAGTAGGGTTAGTATTGATTTGCTTAAACCAAATCGGTATTCCTACAACATCCTTTATAGCTGCTTTTGGTGCGTTTGGTTTAGGTATTGGTCTTGCCTTACAGAATAACCTTTCTAACTTAGCATCTGGTTTATTAATTCTTATCTTCAAACCTTTTAGAGCGGGTCACGTTATTCAGGTGGGTGATGTAGTCGGCAGTGTTAAATCAATCCAATTTATGTATACAGTTATTACTACAAAAGATCAAAAGAATGTATACATACCTAACTCTCTTCTTACATCACAAGCTGTAACTAACATTGTTTATACTACAGAACGTGTTATCCCATTTACATTTGACATTGGTTATAATAATGATCATCATGAAGCAATAAAAATCTTAAAAAATATTTTTGCAGCAGATAAACGTGTCCTTAATCCGAAGAATATGGAAATAGGTATCTCTGAATTTGGAGATAATTCTGTACGAATTGCTGCTTATGCTCGTGTTAAGTCGAAGGATTTCCTCGATGTTCAATATAGCATTATGTCTGATGTAAAAGATGCCTTTGATAAATATGGCATCGATATTCCATATCCTCAACGTGTAGTATATATTCAAAATGTGGATACATCGACAGGTGAAATTAAAGGAACAAAGAAGAAAGCAACTGCTACAGATGTAGCAATAGATGATAGTCTTGAAAGTTAAGATACTGGAAGGTAGAACGAGAGTGATGACACTTTTAACGACGAATATTTATATGTTTTATAAGAAATTGGTATTGGCCATAACTTTTATAGGAATCATATTTATAGGTGCTAGTGTTGCTCAAGCTGCATACATTGCCCCCCCTTCTACTGTTGGTGAGGCCGTAGTCCTCATTGATGCAGATACAAAAGAAATTTTATTTGCAAAGAACCCAGATAAGTGGATGCATCCAGCTAGTACTACAAAAATGGTCACCTTGTTAACTGCCTTAGAATTAAAGGGCACACAGCTTGATGAATTAGCTACTATAAGTAGCTATGCAACGAGCATGGAAGAATCAAACCTTGGGGTTCGCGTAGGCGATCAGATTACATTGGAAGGTGTTCTTGAAGGTATGATGGTTGCTAGTGGTAATGATGCGGCTGTTGTAGTAGCCGAAAATGTAAGTGGTTCTGTAGATAAATTTGCTAAGGATATGACTCGCATTGCTGCAAAAGCGGGGGCAAAGAATAGTGTATTCTTGAATCCTCATGGATTAACACAAAAGGGTCACCATTCTACGGCTCGTGATTTAGCGATGATTGCCGCGTACGGTATGAAATACCAAATGTTCCGTGATAAGGTTGCCAATGATTACTATAAGGTGCCGTACCAAAACCGTGCACCAGAAACAATTCGTACTACAAACCACTTCATTCGCAACAAATATCCTGGCGCAAATGGTTTGAAAACAGGTTTTACAAATGCAGCAGGAGAATGTTTGATTGCGTCTGCCACACGTAAGGGCCATACTATGATTGTAGTCATGTTAAACGATGATAACCGTTGGGATGAAGCGGTGCAATTCCTTGATTATGGCTTTAAACTCCGTGGGGTAATTTAAGGACCTATTGTGTAATGGGGGATATATGAGTTCATTTTTTGCATTTTTAAAACGCATGCGCTTTATCAATCGATGGAGCCTCATGCGAAATACGGAAATAGAAAATATTCAAGAACATAGCCTTGAAGTGGCTATGGTAGCCCACAATTTGGGAGCTATAAAAAATGAATACTTCGGTGGAAATGTAGATATTAATAAGGTAGCTGTCATAGCCATGTATCATGAGGTGAGTGAAATCTTTACAGGAGATATGCCGACACCAATCAAGTATTTTGATCCAAAGTTGCGTGAACTGTATGGTGAGGTTGAAACTTTGGCGCAAGAAAAAATGCTATCAACCTTGCCAGACCGGTTACAATCTGTTTATAAGCCTATACTTGTTGATGCAGAGACTAGTCCAGAATGGCCTCTTGTTAAGGCTGCTGATACAATTTCAGCCTATATGAAATGCGTCAAAGAGCTCAAGGCAGGGAATGATGAGTTTAAAGAGGCACATGACTCTATCTTAGCCAAGTTGAAAACTCTAAATATGCCTGAGGTAGATATGTTTCTTGAAATATATATTCCTGCTCTTGGTAAAAGTTTGGATGAGTTGAACTATTACGAAATTAAATAACTACTAAAAGAGACGACTTCTTGAACTGTACCCCAAAAATTGGACACAATTTTGAAGGTATAGTTCATTTGGGCCGTCTCTTTTGATTCTAAAGATTTGTAGATTATGTTGCTAATGCTTTATCAAATTTTTGTTAGTTTGTTTAATAATAATTATTATTATAAGCGTATTTGTTAATTATTATGCCTTATTGAATATTATAGTTTATTTTTTCTATCTATAATCTCTTGATTTCTCATTAGTATTTTTTTACCTCGCCACGAGAAGGCTCGATGACCGTATTTTGCTTTGAATTCTTTGTTCGTTAGTGTTTCTAGTTCGTCTATATTGATATACGGTTTTATCTGTTGGAATTCTGGGATTGGCGTAGTTGGAATATCTTTGTTGTGAGGACACACCTCTTGGCACACATCACAACCAAATACGAGTGGTGTTTTAGCGAGAATCTGTTCCTCTTCATCGGTAAGTTCTCCTTTTTTCTGAGTTAAGTAGCTTTTACAAGTCGCGAATTTAAATTCGTCATGGCCCAAACATTGGCCTAAGCATGCTGTAATACAACGATTGCATCCTATACAGGACTGCTCAAGAGGGGCATTTGGTTTGAGTTCTAGTGTTGTTAAAATCGTACCAATAACGACATAAGAACCCCATTTAGGGCTGATAAAACAGTTGTTCTTTCCGTAAAAGCCGAGACCTGCTAAGTAGGCCATGTACCGATCTGCTAAAGGAGAGGTGTCGCAATGAATGGAGAACTGAGCCGAGTCATCAATTATTTGTAATCTTTCAATAAGACGTTCTAAATATTCATTAATGACCAGGTGATAATCTGTTGACCATGTATAGCGCGATAGATTGGTATGGCCATTGTGTTGTACATGGTACGGGAATAGACAAACGATGGCACTTTTGGGCATAAACCGAGTCGTTCCTAGTAGTCTTGCCTCCACATCTGCCGTAGTAAAGGGGCATGGGTTGCTTTCAAATAAAATAGTTTTGGCCTGTTCAGGTAGTGGCCATGAGGCAATTCCAAATTCATAAATATGTAATTCTTTGCAAATTTCCTGTAAATTTATATCATTCATCGTAGATTTAGTGGTAAATAATTGGTAAAATAAAAGTATAAGAAATGCACGAGATTCTATAGTTTTTGTTAAGTTTGTAGTTTGGTGAGAACTGTATTTTTATAGTTAGCACCGTAATTCTGTTAGTATTAGTATACCATTGAGAGGACAGATTATGTTAGCATTTATGAAAGTATTACAACCGAAGACGGTGGAAGAGGCTTATGAATTAGCCACAAAGAACAAAACTGCTCCTATGCTAGCAGGCGGCTGTTGGCTGCGTCTAGGACGACGTACTTGGCCATCAGTGATTGATATGGCGAGTCTTGATTTGCGTTATGTTCGTGAAGAAGATAAGGAGTTTGTAATTGGCGCTATGGCGACACAAGGAGATGTGGAACGCTTTGAGCCTTTACAACAATTCTGCGGCGGTGCCGTAGTTAAAGGCGTTAAGGAGATTCTTGGCGTTCAATTTAGAAATACTGCTACCATGGGCGGTTCTGTAGCAAGTAAGTTTGGCTTCTCTGATATCATCCCTGCGCTATTGGCAGTGCATGCAGACATCGTTACCTTCAAAGGCGGTCGTATGTCCATGCAAGATTATATGACATATAGAGAACGTGATATTCTCGTGGAGATTCGCATCCCTAAAGTAGATGTACCTGTAGCTGTTGAAGCCCTTCGCATTTCTCGTGGTGATTTCCCGTTATTGACAGGTGCTCTTCGCCATGATGAAAAAGGGGTTGAATTGTATATCGGTACAAGACCTGGTGTACCTCAATTAGCTGTTAAAGCAAGTGCCTTGCTTTCAGAAAAAGGATTATCTGCTGCAAAAGAGGCAGGGCAATTGGCATCTGAAGAACTAGTGTATCAATCTAACTCTCATGCGTCTAAAGAATATCGCATGGAAATGGTAAAAGCAATGGTTCAACGCTTAGCTAAGGAGGTGGCACAATAATGGAACTCGTACTTAATATTAATAACAAAAATGTAACTGTTAATGTGCCAACTGATGAGATGTTGCTAGATACATTGCGTAATCTTGGCTATTACAGTGTGCGCTGTGGCTGTGATACTACAAACTGTGGCCTTTGCACTGTATGGGTGGATGACGAAATTATTTTGTCCTGTGCATACCCTACATTTCGTGCGCCAGGCCATAAAATTACTACATTAGAAGGCTTACAAGAGGAAGCTGAATTATTAGCGGCTTGTATCGCAAGTGAAGGCGCAGATCAGTGTGGTTTTTGTACAACTGGCATGATGATGAGTGCTATTAATTTGAAACGCAAAAATCCAAAGGCTAGCGATGATGAGATTCGCGAATACCTCATAGGTAACTTATGTCGCTGTACTGGTTATGAATCACAACTTCGAGGAGTTCGTAAATTCTTAGAAGGAGGCCTATAATGATGAACAAGCATATTGGTAAGTCCTATGACAAAGTTGACTCCAAAGGTATTTTGTCTGGTAAACCGTCTTATACTGGCGATTTTGTTCCCAAAGATGCGCTCGTTATTAAGGCTCTTCGTAGCCCTCATGCTCAGGCGCGCATCAAATCTATTGATACATCTAAAGCCAAATTGATCCCTGGCGTAGAAGCTATTTTTACTTATGAAGATGTGCCTAATACGCGATTCACATTAGCAGGTCAAACGTATCCAGAGCCATCCGCTTATGATGCACTCATCTTGGACCCTGTAGTTCGCTATGTTGGAGACGAAGTAGCTCTTATCGTAGCAAAAGATGAGGCTACAGCGCTCAAAGCAATGGCGCTTATCAAGGTTGAGTACGAAGTACAAAAACCTGTACTTGATATGCACACTGCTATCGACCATGAAACTATAGTACATCCTGAAGATGATATTCACAATAATATCCCTGTAGGACAAGATTACAAACGCAATATTTGCGTATCCTATCACAAACGGGTAGGAGATGTGGAGGCAGAACTTGCTAAATGTGATTACGTGGCAGAAGGTACATACTTTGACCAGGCCACACGTCAAACAGCGATGGAACCATTCCAAAGCTTTGGATATATAGATGCGCTTGGTCGTGTAGTTATCGTATCCTCTACGCAAATCGTATTCCATGTACGCCGTCACATCGCTCGTGCACTCGGTATTCCGGCTACAAAAGTCCGCGTAATTAAGCCTCGTATCGGCGGCGGTTTCGGCTCTAAACAAACGGCTTGTACAGAAATTATGACGGCTTTTGTAGCGTGGACATTGAAAAAACCTTGTTATCTCTTATACGATCGTACAGAAGCACAAACTTGCTCCACTACACGTCATGCTCGTGAATGGAAAATCCGTGTTGGTGCTACAAAAGATGGCATTATTAAAGTTATTGATATGGACTCCATCACAGCCGCTGGTGCACATGCAACTCATTGCTTCACTACTACAACGGCTGGTGAACATAAATCTGTACCTTTGTACAACAAAGTGACTGCTGTTCATTATGGTACAGAAGGTGTGTATACTAATCAAACTCCGGGTGGTGCTTTCCGTGGGTATGGTGCAACAGAAGCATTGTGGCCATTAGAATGTGCAGTAAACCAGTTAGCTGATAAGATGGGGATTGATCCAGCTGAGTTACGTCAGAAGAACTTAATAGCGGAAGGTGAACAAAGCTTAGTATATGCTCCAGATGAATATCTTGATTCTGGTCTTTTCCAAGATACTGTAAATCGGGTAAAAGAAATGGCTCGTTGGGATGAACGCCCTCATTCTTGGGATATCGATGAACGCTATCGCGGTGGACTGGGCATGGCTTTAGCATTACAAGGCTCTGGTGTCGCAAATATAGATGTGGCATCTGTTGAAATTCGCCTTGGTGACGATGGTAATTATACATTGTATACTGGGTCTTCTGATATGGGCATGGGGTCTAATACCGTATTGACTCAAATGGCCTGTGAAGTAATCGGCTGTCCTATGGAATATATGACTGTTATTGAATCAGATACAGATATCGTACCATTCGATCCAGGGTCTTACGCATCTAGTACAACCTATGTAACAGGTACTGCTGCTAAGATGGCGGCAGAAGAATTGCGCACTAAGATTATTGCTAAATTCGCTCATTTCTTTGAAACTGACGTTGAAAACGTTGACTTTGACGGCGTTGTAGCTACCACAAAAGATGGTGCTAAAACAATGGATATCCATCAATTGGCACCAAAATTATTAGTTGGTGTTAATGCGGAGCAATTGTCTGGTTTTGCTACATGGGGGAGTCATACATCCCCACCTCCATTTATGGCATCTATTGCTGAGGTGAAGGTAGATAAACAAACAGGTAAGGTTATTCCTCTTCATTTCTATTCTTGTGTTGATTGTGGTACTGTTATCAATCCTAAATTGGCTCGCGTTCAAGTTGAGGGTGGTGTAGTACAAGCTATCGGCATGGCTTTATATGAAGATGTACGCTATTCTAACAATGGTCGCTTGGAAACAAACAATCTTATGACTTATAAAATCCCAACCCGTCAGGATATTGGTGAATTACATACAGACTTTGTAGAATCTTACGAGCCTACAGGTGGCTTCGGAGCTAAATCTATTGGTGAGGTTGTCATCAATACGGGGTGCCCTGCTATTCAACATGCCATTAAAAATGCAGTTGGTGCGGATATTCGTACATTACCTATGACACCTGAGAAGGTATTTATGGCTATGGACGAGAAATATAAAGTATAGAGATTTCTAGTTCCTTTTACTTTCTAAGGAGGCCTGGTTCTATGACATCACAAACATCCTATTGGAATCGATTGATTCAGCCGGGAATCGTTGCCCTTGTTGGGGCAGGCGGTAAAACGACTGTGCTTTCAAAACTAGTAGAATATGGACGGCTGAAAGGTCAGCCCATCGTAGTTACGACTACGACTCGACTTTATGAGTCTCAGGTGGCTCATTATGAACCGATTTATACTCATAATATTAATGAAGCTGATGAGTATTGTACTGACCGACTTTTACATGGCTATTGTGGTGCGTGGTTCACTGGAATTACAGGAACAAAAGTAGACTCCTTAGATTGTGATCTTATCGATGGTTTATCCAAGTTACATCCCAATTGGCAAATTGTTGTAGAAGCAGATGGGGCGAAGGAAAAATGGCTCAAGGCACCTAAGACGACCGAACCTATCATTCCATCTCTTACAAAGACTACGATTGGCCTCGTGAATCTACAAATGCTAGGGGCCCCGTTAGATGATGAGCACGTACATAATATCGAGCTTGTTCAAGATATTGTAAAACGTGATATGGGGGCTATTGTAACTCCTCGTATGTTGGCTGATCTTGTTTTGCATAGGCAAGGTTTATTCCAATACAGTAAAGGTAAGAAAATATTATTCTGTACTGGTTATGAAACAGTGCAACATCGCATTATCGATGATTTTATTGATCATATTGTTGATAGTGATATTACGGCTATCATTTTGGCTGATGGATATAAAGCAAGTTGTGAAATCCGTCGCATTATTCAATGTCGGTAGGTACTCATGACTAATGTGAAAGCAAATTGTAACACCGCTTTTAGTCCCATGAGAGACCCCATAGACCGTCATCCTTTGCATATTGGCATTGTCCTCCTTGTGGGAGGGCAATCCAAGCGTATGGGATGTAATAAGCAGCTCTTACCCTGGCGTGGCAAGACTGTTCTAGATGCGGTCTGTGGGGCTCTTCAAGGTGGATGGGGTGGACAGGTAGCTTCTACTGTATCGTGTAAGCTACCTTTTGTGGCAGTTACTGGTGATGATCATGAGAAACTAGAACCTATTGTCACAAGCTATGGTTTTGAAGCCCTTCGAAATGACCATCCTGAACTGGGGCAAGGCGTATCCATAGCGCTGGGAGTACATCATTTGGTGAATACGGCGCCTATATCGCTAGACGGTATTCTCTGTTCAGTAGGAGATCAACCACTTTTGACGAGTGCTGTTGTACACGAGGTCATTCGTGCGTTTAATGAAAACTTTCATCCGAAAACTATCGTCGTTCCACATTATGGGGCAAATTATCACTCGGGAAATCCCGTTCTCTTTGGTTCTCATTGGTTTGATTATTTACAACAGATTCAAGGGGATCAAGGGGGTAAGACCATTATTCATGGTGATGGTAAAGCCCATGTTGTGAAATTATGGATTAGTGATGATATTGGCGACGATATCGATACACCCGATGATTTTGAGCGTTTGAAACATCGTGAAAGTGAGGCATTATGAAACCATTGGTACTCATGCGTGGAGGCGGAGACATTGCTTCCGGCGCTGTATATAGATTGAGACGGGCGGGCTATCCCGTTGTAATTAGTGAAATAGCTATTCCTACAATGATTCGCCGCGAAGTATGTTACGGTAATGCGGTTCATCGTGGAGAAATGATTTTGGAACGTTTTGTTGCTCGTCATGTGTCTCTTAATGAAGTGAAGGATACATTGGCACAGGAAATCATCCCCGTTGTCACTAGCTCATATGAGGAATTATTGGACACTTTAAAACCAGAGATTGTAGTCGATGCTATTTTGAGTAAAAAGAATCTTGGTACAAAACGGGATGATGCAGAGCTCGTTATCGGTGTGGGCCCTGGATTTACTGCTGGAGAAGATGTAGATGTGGTCATTGAAACGATGCGTGGTCATTCATTAGGTCGCTGTATCTATGATGGATCAGCTCAACCTAATACAGGTATCCCTGGAAATGTAGGTGGCTACACTCATGAGCGCGTTATTCATTCTCCAAAGGCTGGACTATTTACAGCAAAACGTCATATTGGGGATTCTGTACAAGCTAATGAAGTAATTGGTTATGTTGATGAAGAACCAGTAAGAGCGAAAATTACAGGTATTCTACGAGGCATTTTAAAAAGTGGGCTCATCGTATCAGATCATTTTAAGTTGGCTGATGTGGATGCTCGTTGTGAAGAGTCTCATTGCTATAGTATTTCAGATAAATCCCTTGCTGTCGGTGGAGGTGTATTAGAGGCTGTTACCGCTTGGGATTATGAAAGGAATCTAGATGGAAACAATTTATGATGTGATGAAAGATCGTCTACAGGTTACTGAAACTACTGTGATGGTTACTGTTCTATCCGGTCCTCGTCAAGGGGATAAGACTATTTATGCTGAAGATGGAAGGGTTCTATACGGAACTCCTATTGAAGGATTTACTGTAGATAAAGCAAAACTAAATTCTCTCTGTATGGTAGGCGAAATGGAGTGTTTCGTACAACCTGTAGAAAATGATCCGTCAGTTCTCGTATTAGGTGCAGGTCATGTTAGCCGAGCTATTACAGATTTGCTGTTGTTTATTGGCTGTCGCGTTACAGTCGTAGATGACCGTCCAGAATATGTAGTGCCTGAATTCTTTGATGAACGTGTTACACGTAAGTGCTTACCTTTAGAAAACTTCAAGAACGATTTACCTCTTGATGAATATACTGGTTTTATCATTGTGACACGTGCTCATGAGTACGATAATATATGCTTAGAACAATTACGAGGGTACTTGCCTACCTATATGGGCGTTATGGGCAGCCAAAAACGCATCCATCATGCTTTTGAAGTGTTGCGTGAGCAAGGATGGACTCAAGATGAGTTAGATATGGTATATGCGCCTATTGGTCTAGATTTAGGAGCTCAAACGCCTGAGGAAATTGCATTATCTATCGTTAGTGAATATTTGGCAGTGGTGCGTGGTAAAAAAGGCGGCTCATTGCGGAAAGGTAGAGTGATCCATGAATCGTGAGTTTATTGAATACCTTAGTGAACGTAAAAACGAAACCTTAGCAGTAGCCACTATTTTATATACCTGTGGATCCACACCTCGTAAAGCTGGTACATCTATGGTTGTATTTCCTGATGGATCTATTTTTGGTACTATCGGCGGTGGCCGTGCGGAAAATGAAATCCGCCTAAGTGCGGTGGACTCTTTGAATAAAAAAGAAGCTCACCGTCGTATCGATGTTCATCTCGATGATGACGTAGCTGTTAAAGAAGGCATGGTTTGTGGGGGCCAAATGGATGTTTGGATTGAAACACAAAACATCTAATAAAAATCTCATTCAGCGTTTGTTTATAAATTTACAGTACTCTCAAAATGAGTTAAAATATAAGGTACAGTCAAAGAATTGATTGTACCTTATTATTTTGTATAAGGAGCTATTTTTATGCATATTGACGCACTTATACATACCTTTAGGCTTCTTGATATCGTTGATATCATAATCGTTGCTATTGGTATTTACTATTTATATAAATTGCTTAAAGATACACGGGCCGTTTCTCTTTTAAAAGGTCTCGTTATGTTGGCAATTTTAAATTTATTGAGTCATCTGTTAAATCTATACGTTATCAACTGGATTTTGCAACAAAGTATGACCGTTCTTCTCTTTGCGTTACCCGTTGTATTCCAACCAGAATTGCGTCGTGCTCTAGAACAATTGGGGCGTGGACGAATCTTCAGCAAGGCACAAAATGTAAACGAAGAAGAAATGGATATGGCCATTAATGAAGTGATGGCTGCGGCTCGCGTTATGTCTCGCGAACATACGGGGGCACTTATCGTTTTTGAACGTGAAGTAGGTCTCAATGACTTTGTAGATACTGGTATTCTTATCGATGCTGTATTGAGCCGCGAGTTGATTAAAAATATCTTTGTTCCTAGTACACCGCTTCATGATGGGGCCTTGATTATTCGTGATGGGCGAATTCGTGCAGCGGGCTGTTTGTTACCGTTGACTGAGGACCGCACATTGAGTACTGAACTAGGTACACGTCACCGTGCAGCTATTGGCTTGTCTGAGCAAACTGACGCTGTCGTAGTCGTTGTTAGTGAGGAAACAGGGACCATTTCTTATACATATGGCGGTCATATTTATCGCCATTTACCAGAGGATCAAATTAAAGAGGCATTGCGTACCTTTATGGAACGCCCTCGTCAAACCATTACTAGTATGTGGAAATGGAGGGCAAATAAATGATGATTCATTTGAAACGCAATTGGCCTGCTAAATTATTATCCTTGTTAGCAGCTATCGTCATGTGGTTCTTTATTATGCGCGATCAGAACCCTGTGATGGAAGTAACCTACATAATACCTGTACAGGTTCAAAATCTCAATTCTGGCTATATCATAGAAGATGCACCAGATGCGGTCCGTGTTGTTCTGGCTGGCCCACGTGATACCATTATGTCTATGAAATCAGATAATTTACGGGCTTATATTGATGCATCTGGTGTAAAACCAGGTCAAAATAATGTAACTATTAATTTTACGCCTCCTGCAGGAATGAATCTTGTAGAGGTTAAACCAGATACCATCACCATCAATGTTGATGAATATGCAGAGAAAACGATTCCTGTTGAAATAGTTCCAATCGGCAAGTTCTCTGATGATATTGCTTTGAAATCGGTAACGATTGTGCCGAAAGAGGTAACTGTTTCTGGTCGTAAGCAACAAGTTAATGCAGTGAGCAAGGTTGTGATGAAAGTCAATGTGGCTGGTCAAACGAAGAACTTTAGCGCTGTTAGTACTTTAGAAGCTTGGGATACGGCAGGTAATGTACTGGATGTACATATTAATCCAAACCAAGGCCAAGCACAATATGAACTTAACTTATTACGTAAAGAAAAGGCGGTTCCTATTACTGTTCCGACTGTTGGTACAGTAGCAGAAGGTTATGAAGTTAAATCCACGTCTGCTACACCAACGCAATTAACAGTTACAGGTCGTGAAGAAATGATTGATTCCGTTACAGAAATACAAACGGAACCTATCGATGTATCGGGTGCTACTGAAACTGTACAGGGTAACTATAATTTAGTATTACCGAATGGAGTTAATAGCAATACTACAACGGTACGGGTGAAAGTAGAAATACAAAAGAAAGTACTTAATGGATGATAAGTTTTTTGTGAGGCTTTGAAATCTTGCGACAAAGACCCTAATAGAGCGAATATTTCTCTATTAGGGCCTTTTTATGATTTATATATTAGCTTTTATAGTAGTGTTGTATAATAAAGATGTATGACTATTTTTTTTACTGGTCAAGTGGTAAAGAATTTTGGTCAAAGATTAAAGAAGTAGGCTCACCTAAAAGGGAGGCTTTAATAGGAAAGATATGATTAGAATAATAAATCTCCGCGTGGCTGTTACGGTTAAGTCGGATATCAAAAGTATTGTAGAAAAGAGATATCCCCCGTTACGTGGTGCTATCGAAACGATTCATGTTGTTCGACGTGCCGTAGATGCCCGTAAGAAACCAAATATTGTTTTTGTATATACCCTATTCATTGAGGTTCATAATGAAGCTCAAGTCATGAAAAAACTTGGTAAAGAAAAGGATGTATCTGTATTTGCTGCAGAGGATCCAGAACCTATTGTTTTTGGGTCTGTACCATTAGCACATCGTCCTGTTGTTATGGGCTTTGGCCCTGCGGGGATGCTTGCAGCCTTTTACTTAGCTCGTGAAGGCTATCGCCCAATCGTGCTTGAACGCGGTCAAGATGTAGATACACGTAGTCATGATGTAGAAACATTTTGGAAAAAGGGCATATTTAAGCCTGAGTCCAATGTACAATTTGGGGAAGGCGGCGCAGGAACTTTTTCCGATGGTAAGTTGACAACTCGCATTACCCATCCGCGTTTACATGAGATATCTAAATACTTTGTTGAGTTTGGTGCGCCTGAAGAAATATTATATAAACATAAACCTCACGTAGGTACAGATAAATTGCGTACTATGGTAAAAGCCATGCGTGAACGCATCATCGAATGGGGTGGTGAAGTCCGCTTCGGTGCGAAGGTAACAGATTTGTTTATTGAAAATGACCGTATTGTAGGCGTTGAAGTTAATGGTAGTGAGCGTATTGATACGACTGTTGTTTTATCTGGTGTAGGTCATAGTGCGCGTGATACATATGAAATGCTTTATAAACGCAATGTGGAAATGACGGCAAAACCATTTGCTATCGGTGTTCGTATTGAGCATGATCAGACTGTAATTGATGAGTCCCAATATGGTGTAGAACCATCTAGCTTGGGTCTCGGTGCAGCGGAATATTCTCTCGTGTACCACGATAAAGAATCAGGCCGTACTGCATATAGCTTCTGTATGTGCCCAGGAGGTCAAGTAGTAGCATCTGCCTCTGAAGAAGGTGGCGTTGTCGTAAATGGCATGAGTTTATACGCTCGGGACAGCGGTGTTGCTAATAGTGCTATCGTAGTCAACGTAGGTCCAGATGACTTTGGTACTCATCCATTAGATGGCGTTTCATTTCAACGAGAATGGGAACGCAAGGCCTATGAGTTGGGCGGTTCTAACTTCCATGCGCCTGCACAAACAGTAGGGCAGTTTTTAGGGCTTTCACAAGCATCTAGTGTACAAAAAAGTATATATAGCTACGAGCCAGGTGTCGTGAATTGCGATTTACATGATTGCTTGCCATCATTCGTTACATCCGTATTAGAGCGTGCCTTGCCATACTGGGGCCGTCGTATCCGAGGGTTTGATGATCCTGCGGTATGCATGACAGGTGTTGAAACGCGTACCTCTGCACCGCTTCGTATGGGACGCAATGAAGAACGCATTTCTCCTACTGTAGGAGGTTTCTATCCTATGGGTGAGGGGGCTGGCTATGCAGGGGGCATTATGAGTGCTGCCCTTGATGGCGCGGAAACGGCCATTTTATGTATGGCAAAATACGCAAAACCTAAATAGTGGGGATTATACTGATGGATTGAATTACAGTATAGATTCATACTATTTATGTAATATAGATGTGACTTTATAGTAGGTATGCTTTCTATATTATGATATAATACACAACAGTAATTATTGAAATGATACACACGGTAGATATATAGACTTGTGAAACTTTCACAAATCCTTAGAGGAGGATAATTATGGCTCGTTTATTTGGTACAGATGGTGTACGTGGTGTTGTTAATGAGTTTTTAACGCCGGAATTAGCCTATCATTTAGGTCGTGCGGCAGGAACGCATTTTGGTAAGGAAAAGGAACATCCTACGTTCTTGATTGGGCGCGATACGCGAATTTCTGGTTCTATGCTTGAAAGTGCATTAGCAGCGGGCATTTGTTCTGTTGGCGGTAATGTAGTGATTGCAGGCGTTATCCCAACTCCAGCAGTAGCGTACCTTGTACGTCAACAAGGGTTTGATGCGGGTGCTGTTATTTCTGCATCTCATAATCCATATCCAGATAATGGCATTAAATTCTTTGATAGCAATGGCTATAAATTACCTGATGAAGTGGAAGATGAATTGGAAAAATATGTTCGTCAAAGTGCAGATAATGAATTAGCACGTCCTACAGGGGATGGTATAGGTAAAATTGAGTTTAATAGTAACTTGGCTCATTTATATGCTCATTTTGTACGTCACACAATCGATACGTCCCTTGAAGGGTTGACTATCGTTTATGATGGCGCTAATGGCGCAGCGTCCAGTGTAGGTCCGGAAATTTTGTCTGGATTAGGAGCTAAAGTCATCAATATTAATGTGAATCCAGATGGTTTGAATATCAATCATCATTGTGGTTCCACACATATTGAAGGTTTACAAGTAGCCGTACAACAACATAATGCAGACCTTGGTATTGCTAATGATGGCGATGCTGACCGCTGTTTATTGGTTGATGAAAAAGGTCAAGTCCTCGATGGTGATCAAATCATGTTGCTATGCGCCCTTAAGTTAAAAGAAGAAGGCAAACTTAAAGGTGATACCATAGTTGGTACCGTTATGAGTAATATCGGATTCCATAAAGCAGCAGAAGAACTTGGTATGAAAACGGTTTCTACTGCTGTTGGTGATCGATATGTATTGGAATATATGCGTGAACATAATCTTTCCGTTGGTGGTGAACAATCTGGTCACGTAATCTTTTTAGATCACAACACCACTGGTGACGGCATGTTAACAGCTGTTCAAGTGGCAGCTCTTATGAAGGAGAAAAAGCAACCTCTTTCTGAGTTGGCCGGCATTATGACAAAATACCCACAAGTTCTTGTAAATGTTCGTGTAGCTACAAAAACTGGCTGGGAAGATAATGACCTCATCAAAGCTGCTATCGTAACAGCTGAAGGAGAACTTAGTGATGAAGGTCGCGTTTTAGTACGTGCATCCGGGACAGAACCACTCATCCGTGTCATGGCTGAAGGGCCTAACCAAGAAGAACTACAATCCCTGTGCCAAGAAATTGCTGATATTATCGGTAGAGAACAAGGGTTGGCTGAATAAAAGTAGGGTGTGAGGCGGCAGAGGAGCCTGCGACGATGAAGCCCACACATCACTTTGTTCCGAGCGTAAGATTTTGCGAAGCAAAATCCACTGCGAGGAACCATCTTTACTGAGATTAATCCTATGGATTTTAATAATTGTGAATCCATTCTACAATTTGATATTAAAGGTATCCCCTCCTATATATGTCCCTTTGCTCCGTCCTACGTAAAGTCACTGCAGGATCGTATATAGGAGGTTTAGAGATGAGTGATATTTAAAATTGAATAATCATAATGAATAATCTTTTTATTTTGGTTTATTCTAAGCTTAGAGGGTGAAATTATGAAAACAATAGGTTTAATTGGGGGAATGAGCTGGGAAAGTACGATTACGTATTACCAAGTCTTGAATGAAACTATTAAGCAAGTTTTGGGCGGCTTACATTCAGCAAAATGTATTTTATATAGTGTCGATTTTGAAGAGATAGAAAAGTGTCAAGCAAATGGAGATTGGGTCAGAAGTGCTGAAATTTTATCCGATGCTGCTCAATCTTTAGAAAAGGCTGGTGCTGATTATATTGTTATATGCACGAATACAATGCATAAAGTAGCGGATGAAATAAAAAGACATATTCACATTCCACTTCTTCATATTGCGGAAATGACTGCAGTAGAGTTGGAAAAATCAGGTATTACAAAGGTAGGTCTACTCGGTACCAAGTACACGATGCAACAAGATTTTTATAAATGTATCTTGGAAAATCGGGGGATTCATGTTGTTATACCTAACGAAGATCAAGTCGAACTTGTGAATGATATTATATATAATGAATTGTGTTTAGGTGTTATTTCTAATGAATCTAAACAACAATACTTAGATATTATTGGTGATTTGGTAAAATCTGGTGTACAAGGTGTTATCTTAGGCTGCACTGAAATTGGGCTACTTATTAAACAAGATGATACGGATATACCTTTATTTGATACTACATTGATACATGCAAAAAATGCGGCTTTAATTTCTATTGATAGAGCATAATATAGTTAGGTTTTATTTTGTCCAAGTAACATAACTCTCTATTAGATATTTTATTCATTTTTAGAATATTTAATAGAGGGTTATTTTTATGCAATTAGAATTAGATAGAGGCTAAAGGAAATCTTTTTGTATAGTTTGAATTTATATGAACGGCGTTATTATAAGCACAAAAGTATATAAGTAATAACTTATGTTATTATAAACATATGGTCTAAAATATGTTCGATGATAGTAAAGGTGTAATATGAAACTTGCTATAAGAGAGTATTGGCAAAATCTAAAAACAGAATATAAAACTAATTATAAGGTATCTATATTTAGTGATTATAATGTATTAAAGGAATATGCAGAGCGTTTCGGAACTTACTTGCATGGTTTGATGCATGAACATCCGCATGATGTGGATGTGGTATGTGCTTTAGCAACTGTTGAACAGGTGTTGAGGCATGAAGAAAATTCAATACAACTATTGGAAGAGTTTCTCAGAAAATATATAGAAGAACTGAGTGATACTGAAAAAGCAAGAGTTTACACTAATTTGGCTTTTTATTATAACGATGAGGGGAATATAAAAGAATATGACTATCTATATGCAGCTGTAAAGCTAAATTCTCCATATATAGAGACTTACAGAGGGTTGGCTTTATATCATTTTTCAGCTTATAGAGAGAAAGGTTCTGCAGAGGACTTAAAGAAAAGTTTACGTGCTTTTGAAAGGGGAATAATAGTATCGAACGATTATGAAATGAACTTTGGCTATGCAGTGTGTTTATTTGAGCTTAAGCAATATGAGAAAGCAAAGGTCATTTTTGAAGAGTTATTAAAAAGCTATCCAAATAGGATGAGGTTACTAGTTTGTATTGCTTATTGTGATGTGTATTTAGGTAATAAAAAGCAAGCCCTTGATTGTTTGAAGCAAATTAAGCTTGGAGGCGATGTAGCATATCATTTAAGTAATGATGAAGTTTTTGAGTTAGATATCATTGACGCCTATTATATATTAGATGAGTATGGCCTATTTTTAGATGAATGTGAAAAGGCTAAATCTGACTGCGATTTAAGTGACGGTCCGTATTACTTTGGCCTTTGGACTATGAAGCAACATGATATGTTCGATCGTGAAGTCGATAAACAACGAAATGAACTATTGGCATGCATTGAAAATGCAAAAATAGACGAAGACTTTGATAGCGAAGAAGAAAAGCAGGACTATATCAAAAGCTGGGAAGATGATTTAGAGAATCTAAATTTGTTGGAACATAAAATTAAAGATGAAAACTACAAGCCTATGGTTGAATTAAAACTGTGGCCTATATATGGCTGCTATTTAATAGACTGTTTAACTCATAACTTATAATACGCTAACTTCATAGTGATAGGGCTAAAGAATATTTATATAGTTGAAGTTTTATAGTTTTGATTGAAAAAGAATAGCACTACTTTGGATTGGAATAATTCAAAGTAGTGCTTTTATTATTATTTTTCAGCCACAACGAGTTTATATCCATTTGAGTGAATGTTACTGCCTGTGGTATCTTCGTTGTTCAAGGATTTTACATAGCTGTCGCCAGTGAGTATCCAATTGGAGTCTTTGCTGAGTTTCACAGTTACTTCTTTAGCCGTGTTGTCTGTGTTTACAGCACCTACAAGACTAGATCCATTTGTCATGTCTAGAGCGATGGTACTGATTGAATCAGCCATAATATTACCACTTAGTTCTTGGTTAGATGTGCGGAGTGTAAGATGACCGCCGTTCTCACCAGTTTTTCCCCAACGGGAGTCGGCAGCTGCTTTCACTAAGGTAGAAGTGTTCGGCATAGAGATGGCATTGTTAGAAAGGTCTACTTCAGCAGTAGTGTTGTTTACATAGAGGAACGCACCTGTAGCGTGAGTTGTAAGTGTATTATTCTCTGCTTTCAGGCGAGCAATACCGTTTTCAGCATCACCAGAGAAGCTTTGATATAGCATGAAACCATTATCTTTGTAGCCTGTTACATTGGAGTTCGTAAGGGTAATAGAATTTTTACCTTCTACGACGCCAATTTCACTGTTATTCGCTATGCCGTTGACATTGTTCACTATAATATTACCCGTGGAGTAGATAACAGGACTGCCTTCGCCAGATGTCGTAAGTTTGGCTGCTTCTGTGGTGATAGTGCCTTCTCCGCGATCTGTAGCAAGTGTAGCAGAGTGAGCCCCTTCAGTGGTGATAGTTAGGTTTTTGCCATTTACCGTACCTTTGTAAGTAGCATCTAAACCACGAGAGGAATCGCTTTTGGTGTGAATATTAGTATTTTCTACGTTGATAACAGAACCTTCACCAGTGGCAAAGACTGCGTTAGAGCCTTTAGAGTTAGATGTAATATTACTGCCTTTAATATTGATTTGGCTCCCCTCGATACCGAGGACTACTGCATTTTGACCACGGAAATTGCTGTTGTCATCGCTTGTAGTGTCGCCTGTTTTATCGAAAACGCTATTTTCAATATCAATTACCGCTTTATTTTTACCGATGAAAGCATTCTGATCGGCCGTTGTGTTTGTCATCGATTCGTGAGCAATGGATTTGTTTTCTGTAGCGATAGTTGTGCCTTTAAAAGTACTAGGATCTACTTCAACTTGTGGTGCCATTCCATTAGGGGCTCCATTCTGCATAGCTGTTGGAGGCATACCGTTAGGAGTGCCAGAAGGAGGATTCCCATTTGGAGGTATTTGGTTAGACGTGCCTGTAGGGACATGACCGGCAGGTGGTTTGCCGTGAGGTGCACCGGTTGGAGGTGTGCTTCCTTGTGCAGATGGTACTGTTTTAGTTTGTTCTGTTGTGGTTACAACTGCTACGTTGGTATTAGTTTGAGTCTCTGCAGCTAATGTTGGGATAACTGCTAATGTCGATAAAGCGGCACCAAGGACTGCAGGTAACACCCAACGACGTAATTTTCTATATGATAAGCTATTCTTTTTAGTTTTATGTTGTTTCTTTATAGTTGTTTTATTCATGATTAATATCTCCCAAATTATATACATACATTTTGAAAATACAACAAAATCTAATTGCGTAAAATTTAGAATGATAGAAGTATAATTTCTTACAATGAAAAGGATGTGAAGCATAGAAACAATCTTTTTTATTCCTTTTGACTTATCTGTGGTGGTTTACTTTTTATCGATTTTTCTAGTATAATATACCTCAGTACATATTTTATTTTGTACTGATTCTGCCGTATATCATAGAAAGGAATTCCAAATTCGTAAAGGCGAATAGCGCAAGTACCCGCGAAGGCAGTCGTTAGGGTAGACGAGGTGAAGAGTGATCGAGTCATCAGCGGATGCTCTTCCGGCATATTCATGTCGTAACAGGTATTAAAAAGCCCATCGGTAACGATGGGGACAAAGTATATCTGAATGAATTGTATTGAATTAATAATTAATACATTAAATAGAATATTAATCTAGAACATTAATTAGTTAGCCTTAGTTTTTGCTGGGGCTAGAAATACCCCCAGTTATAGGAGGATATACTCATGTGCGGTATCGTAGGATACATTGGCTTTAATCAAGCATCTGATTTCTTGTTGGACGGTATGGCAAAGTTAGAATACCGTGGTTATGACTCTGCAGGTATTGCTGTCATCGGTCCTGAAAATGTTATTAAAATTCAAAAAAAGGTAGGCCGTCTCTCCAATTTAGAGACTATCGTGAAAGCGGATCCTAATGAAGGAACTGTAGGTATCGGACATACTCGTTGGGCTACACATGGTCGTCCATCCGATATGAATGCGCATCCTCATGCATCTGAAGATGGTAAATTTGCCGTTGTACATAACGGTATTATTGAAAACTATATGCCTTTAAAAGAGGAACTCATCGCAAAAGGATATCATTTCAAATCTGAAACGGATACAGAGGTGGTTGCACATTTATTGGAGGACATGTACGATGGTGATTTTGTCGGTACTGTTCGTCGTATGCTGAATCGTGTAGACGGTGCGTATGCTCTCGAAATCATCTGTGCCGATGAACCGGATAAAATCATTTGTACAAAGAAAGAAAACCCTTTGGTTATCGGCCTCGGCAAAGGGGAAAACTTTGTAGCATCCGATATTCCAGCTATCATTAACTACACACGCGATACATACATCTTGAGCGATGGTGAATTAGCTATCGTAACTCGCGATAATGTATCCGTATTTGACCGTGAAGGCAAACCTGTTGATAAAGAGGTATTCCATGTAAATTGGAACGCTGAAGCAGCAGAAAAAGGCGGTTATGAACATTTTATGTTGAAAGAAATTCATGACCAACCTAAGGCTGTTCGTGATACATTTGGTACACATATTTCTGAAGACGGTAAGACAGCTATCTTTGATGAGTTGAATTGGACTGCTGAAGATGTGGCAGCTTTCAATAAAATTCTCATCGTTGCATGCGGTACTGCATACCATGCAGGGCTTGTAACAAAACAATATATTGAAAACTTGGCGCGTATTCCAGTTGATGTGGAAATCGCATCTGAATATCGTTACAGCAACCCGTTGACTGATGATAAAACATTATGTATCGTTATCAGCCAATCCGGTGAAACATCCGATACATTGGCGGCCTTGAAGGAAGCTAAACGCCTTGGTGCCAAATCCTTGGCTATTACCAATGTTGTTGGTTCCAGCATTTCTCGTGAAGCGGATAACAAAGTTTACACATGGGCTGGTCCTGAAATTTCTGTAGCGTCCACAAAAGCGTACACTACTCAATTAGTAGCAGGCTTGTTGTTCGCTGTATACCTTGGCCAATTAAACGGCAAAATGAATCCAGCTGTAGGCGAAGAAATTCTTAACGGCGTTAAAAACTTACCATCCTTGATTCATGAAATCTTTGAAGTAGACGAAGATATGAAAGCCTTTGCAAAACATTATGGCTTCAAATCTGATGCGTTCTTCTTGGGTCGTGCTATCGACTACGCAGTAGCGATGGAAGGGGCTTTGAAATTGAAAGAGATTTCTTACATCCACGCTGAAGCATATGCAGGTGGCGAATTGAAACATGGTACATTGGCTCTTATTGAAGAGGGCGTACCTGTTATCGCATTGGCTACACAAGAGGATGTTTATGACAAGATGATCAGCAACATCCGCGAAGTAAAAGCGCGTGAAGCTATCGTAATCGGCATCGGTATGAAAGGTGACGAAGAATTATCTAAACACGTTGACCACACAATCTATGTGCCTCGTGCAAATAAATTCATCGCTCCAATCTTAGCGGTTGTACCATTGCAATTATTGGCGTACTACGCAGCGATTACTCGTGGTGCAGACGTAGACAAGCCACGTAACTTGGCTAAATCTGTAACCGTAGAATAATATATATAACCAACAGTGCTTCGGCACTGTTGGTTTATTTCAATATAGGGAGACTATTATGGCAGTTATATTTTCCGGCATCCAACCAAGTGGGGAGTTAACACTTGGTAACTATTTGGGGGCTTTACGTAATTTTTTAGACTATCAAGATACTGATGAGTGTTATTATTGCATCGTTAACCAACATGCGATTACTGTACCGCAAGATCCAAAAGAGCTATTCCAAAATACTCGTAATTTGGCGGCGTTGTACCTCGCTGTTGGTCTCAATCCTAAAAAGGTAACATTGTTCGTACAATCCGAAGTGCCTGAGCATGTTAAGCTCGGTTGGGTTATGCAATCTATTAGCTATGTTGGCGAATTAGAGCGTATGACTCAGTACAAAGATAAGTCTCAAAAGCAAGGTGACTCTATTCCTACAGCATTGCTTACGTATCCACCGTTGATGGCGGCAGATATTTTGCTATATGGTACGAATTATGTTCCTGTAGGGGAAGACCAAAAGCAACATCTCGAGTTGACTCGCAATTTAGCAGAGCGTTTTAACCGTAGATTCGGTGAAACTTTTGTAGTACCTGATATCAAGGTCGGCGAAGGTGGCGCTCGCGTTATGAGCTTGCAAGAACCAACTAAGAAAATGAGTAAATCTGATGATAACCAAAATGCTACAATCCGTCTTTTGGATGCACCAGATTTAATCGTGAAAAAGTTGAAACGAGCTCAAACTGATTCTGATAATGCGGTTCGCTATGATAAAGAAAATAAACCTGGCATCTCTAACTTGATGGGAATTTACCGTGCTATTACAAAAGACAGCTACGAAGCTATCGAAGAAATGTACGCGGGTAAAGGTTACGGTGTATTTAAATCCGATATTGCCGATTTATTAGTAGCAACCCTTGAGCCAATTCAACAACGTTACAATGAATTGATTACAAGCCCTGAACTGGATGTAATCCTCGATGAAGGGGCTGCTAAGGCTCATGCTAAAGCGAGTCAAATGTATCGTAAAGTAGAGCAAGCTATGGGCTTGTGCCGTAAATAAAATCATATAGTAGACTTTCAATTTGTGAGGTAAACCATGACGAAACAAGAGGCGATGGAACGCTTTTCATCAGGTGCCGTACAACAGAGCTTAGAAATACATCGCGGTATACAGTGGACCGGTCGCATCATCGGTCTAGTTGCGTGTGCGTTGATTGTAAAATATATGCCCTCAGACTGGGCGGAACGTGTATGGTATTATCTATTGTTGCTCGTGATATTATGGACCCTTCATAGATTAGGTGAAAGTCAAGCTTTTATCTGTGAAAAGGGCCTCGTGTTAAAACGTAGGCCTTTTTCTGTGAAAGAATACTTTCACAGTTTGTTCTATGGGGATGAATATTTCGTCTTTGTTGATTATGAGCATATTATTGGATTCACTGAGGAATGGCGCGAGTTGCAAGCGATGAATGGTCATGGTGGAATTTATGTGATACCACTTGATCTGCATCAGGTGGCGTACAAGGATAAAATGGCGATGATTGAGGCCATTCATAAACATACGCAGTCATAAAGTATAAGTACGTAGCGTCATACGATATAGGTATACAGAAATATAAATATAGGACTACAGAAACATAAAGCAAATGAATCTAGAATCATAAACTATATATGTGGAGAGTCTGTAAAATAAAAAATGTAAAATTCATCGAATTAACTATTTACAACTTTAATGAACTAAAGTATAATACAATCATTAAGTACGGAATCTAAATCTGTATTGAACGTATTATTAAATAGTAAATGGGCGATAATCGCCGTGGAGGATAGTTATGAATTGGAAAAAGATGATGGCCGTTGGCCTTGCAGCTGTATCTATGATGGCATTTGTAACAGGTTGTGGTGGTGACACTAAAAAGGCTAATACAGAATTGCCTAAGAAAGTTGTTATCGGTTTAGATGATAGTTTCCCTCCAATGGGCTTTAAAGATGAAAAAGGTGAAATCGTCGGGTTTGATATCGACATGGCTAAAGAAGCAGCTAAACGTGCTGGCATGGATGTAGAATTCAAAGCTATCGACTGGTCCAGTAAAGAAGCGGAACTAAAATCTAAAAAAATTGATGCTTTGTGGAATGGCTTAACAGTTTCTCCTGAGCGCGAGAAAAATATTTTGTTCTCTAACACATATATGAAGGATAAACAATACGTCATTGTTCGCAATGACGATGACTCCATTAAAGGTAAAGCTGATTTAGCTGGTAAGGTAGTAGGGGTGCAACAAGCTAGTACTGGTGAAGCAGCATTGCAAAACGACCCAAGCGGTAAGACTGTTAAGGAGACAAAATCCTATGCGGATTTTGTAAGTGCATTTATGGATCTTGGTATTGGTCGTGTTGATGCGGTTATTGCTGATGGTGTAATCGCTCGTTATCTTATGACAAAAGAACCTGGTAAATACAAAATCGTAGAAGGTACTGACTACGGCGTTGATAATTTCGCTGTTGGTTTCCGTAAAGATGATACTGCTTTGCGTGACAAAATTAATGGTATCTTAGCTGAAATGAAAAAAGACGGTACTGCTGATAAAATTGCTGAAAAATGGTTAGGCTCAGGCGCAGACTTAGATAAGAGCGATGCTAAATAGTACAATTCGTGATATACTAATAGTACTATGGTCAGTAGGTACAACTGATAATTAAAGAACGAAATGTACACTAGAGAAGCGGCCAGATGGCCCTTCTCTAGTCGTGTTTTGAAGGAGTCTTTCATGTTAGATTATTTATTGCAGATTATCCCAACCATCGCTGATGGTTTAAAGGTAACCGTATCGCTATTCTGTATTGTATGGATTTTATCTATTCCTGGTGGCATTTTAATGGCTATGTTACGTCTATCTAAATTGCCTTTAGTAGATAAGCTTGTTGATGCTTTCGTGTATTTGATGCGTGGCACACCGTTGATGCTACAAATTTTATTCGTCTATTATGCCTTGCCAATCATTACAGACGGTGCCATTCAGATGGATGATGCGACGGCAGCAGTTCTTACCTTCGTCTTAAACTACGCAGCTTATTTATGTGAAATTTTCCGCGGTGGTATTCAATCCATCTCTCGTGGTCAATACGAAGGGGCAAAGGTTCTTGGTTTTACCTATGCACAAACTATGCGTAAGATCATCTTGCCACAAATGTTTAAACGTGTATTGCCTCCTCTTGCGAATGAGACAATTAACTTATTGAAAGATACATCTCTCGTGTATGTATTGGCGATGAATGATATCTTGCGTATTACAAAATCTATCGTACAACGTGATTTTGATATTTCTGCATTCCTCGTGGCAGCATTATTCTACTTAATCTTTACCTTTATTTTGACGAATATCTTCAGCTACTTAGAACGAAGATTTGCTGTATACGAAGATTAAACTAATTCTATGGTAGTTTGTCGTATGTAATGGTGTAGCTAGTTTTATAGGTGGAATACCTTTATTTGATGTCTATAGATGCGATTTCGTAGATGAGATATCTTTACTTGAGACGCTAATTATATACTTAATCTGACGATGTAAGAGGTACTTATGACATTTGTAAATATGGAGCGTATTGAAAAACGCTTTAATAATCAAACCGTATTGCGCGATGTGTCGCTCAAAATGAATAGAGGCGAAATCGTTTCTATTATCGGACCTTCTGGTTCTGGTAAATCTACATTTTTACGCTGCTTGGGTCAGTTAGAAACGATTGATGGAGGCTCTATTACCGTTGATGGTACGATTCTTGCTAGTACTGAAAATGGGGTTGTAAAATACGCCTCTCCTCAAACTCAGCATGAATTATTGCTCCGCATGGGTATGGTATTCCAATCTTTCAATTTGTTCCCGCATATGACGGTATTAGATAATATTATGATTGCTCCACGTATGGTAAAAGGTATGAAAGATGACGAAATCTCACCGATTGCAGAGCAATTACTCAATAAAGTAGGATTATGGGAAAAACGAGATATGTATCCATCTCGCTTGTCTGGCGGTCAGCAACAGCGTGTAGCTATTGCCCGTGCGCTAGCGATGAATCCAGAAATCATGCTTTTTGATGAACCCACATCTGCTCTTGATCCTGAGCTTACTGGTGAGGTTCTTAAGACAATCAAACAATTGGCGGACGATCACATGACGATGATTATCGTAACTCATGAAATGAACTTTGCTCGTGAAGTATCGGATCGTGTTATCTTTATGGCTGATGGTGTTATTCAAGAAGAAGGAACACCAGAACAAATTTTTAGTCATCCGCAGAACGAAAGAACGAAAGCGTTCTTGGATAATATGTTATAGGAGGTTCTATGAAGTTACGTTTATTTGCGGCAACCTTAGCTGTCATGGCTTTGGGAACGACTTCTATTATGGCAGAAGATTTACAGAAGACGCCTGATACACCTTTATCTATTGTGGAATCTCAGAAGGATTCCGCATCTATTTTGCCAGAACAATACAAATCCTATGCTACTAAGATGAACACGGTGGTGAAGGATTACAAAAATGGTTATATGTTCTCGATTCCTTGGCGTGTAGCTGATGGCGTTATGTTAGATATGGATGTGCGTAGTGAAAGCGAACATATTCAAGGATATTCCTTCAATTTAGCGGGCCCTACTCAAGAGGATTCCTATACAGTATCTTTTACTAAGCGCAATAATACACCACAAGAAGGAATATCTCAAAAAGAATGGAATACGACTTGGTATGGTGTACCTATTAAGGGCATGTCTAATGAGGAGTATTTAAATATCTGGCGCCAACATAGCAATAACTTTGAGCATAATGATATTGTTGGTGGGTTCTTTGCTAAGAAAGGTGCAGTTTCCGCACGCTGGGATAAGAGTACACCAAAATCTTATGCAGATATGACATCTACAGAGCCGGTTCAGTCTGTATTTGAAGCAGAATTTATCATGGAGAAAGATCCAACTCATCGGTACAATTTGTCTAGTACGTATGCACCTGTTCGTGCAGAGTTTATGGAGCTAGGTTTGATGGAGCATACAATTCCATCCTTTGAATTGATCAATAAGCGCGGTTTTAATGCTATTAAAGGGGTAAAAAAAATATTAACCGGCACAAGCGATATCAGTGTTGCAGAAGGTATCAAATTTACCTATCCAAAAGGTTTTACTCGTCTTAATGAAAAAGGTAAGATTGCTTTTACTAAACATAATGTACGCCTTGACATTGAGTCCTTTACAATTCCAGTACAAGCTGTCAGCTCCGGTATGCCAACTATGATGGCTAAGCAGATGCTTGGTGATTATTATCTTAAACAATTGGTTGATGTGAACAAGGCCACGATTACTCGTTATGAAACGCATATCATTGACGGTAATGTGATGTTCTATTTGGCGGGCCATATGAAAAATCCAAATACATCTGATACATCTGTAGCGGAACCAGTATCCTTTGGCGCAACAATTATTCTTGGCAATGAAGGTAATGTAGCAGTAGCTCGAATGATTGGTCCATCCACTAGCAATCTTGCTACTCAGGAACTTATAGATATATTAGATGGTTTTAAATTGACTACTACACTTAATACAAATCAATCGTCTCAGGTTCTTTAATATACGCATAATATTCTTTTATTTGTATAATTCTGTACGATTTGTGCTATAATGTAATAAATCCTCAGAAAAAAGAGGAGTTTTCCTTGATGGTCTAGAATATATTAGTATAGGCTAAACGATATTTGATCATATCCCCTTTGAGGGATTAGGAATAGGAGGGGTTATTATGGTTACCTACAAAACTATTGTCGTACCTACTGATGGTTCTGAAAATGCTAAACGTGCGTTGGAACATGCTCTCGCTGTAGCGGATCGCAACCAAGCTGAATTGATTGTTGTTCACGTTGCAAATATTGTGTCTGCTATTTCCAATTTTGATCAAACACCAATTTCTGGTGGATATGTATCTGAGCAAATTGCTGAGGATATGGAAGAAACTGGTAAGGAAATTCTTAATGATGTAGTGAAAGAAATTCCTGCAGGCGTAAAAGTTAAAAGCGTATTTGAAGTTGGCTCCCCTGGACCTGCACTACTTGCAGTGGCAAAAAAATATAATGCTGATCTCATCGTAATGGGTAGCCGTGGTCTTGGCCCTTTGAAAGGCTTATTCATGGGTAGCGTAAGTAGCTATGTAACTAGCCACTCCACTTGCCCTGTATTAATCATTAAATAATTTATATCTTATATTTTATATAGATATGATAAAAAAAGAGACTTTGGTTTCTCAAAGTCTCTTTTTTATGTTAAAAATGATATAATGTCTATATGTATGCCATACATATTGGTGTTATACGTTAAGACGTATCGATTAGTGACATAGAAGAGCTACAAAAAAGAATGGATAGGATTAAAAAAGGGGGATTATATGACCGACAAACAAGAATCATTGCTGAAGCTAGCAGAACTGTTTAAAATCTTGGGTGATCCTACACGCCTTAAAATAGTAGAGCTATTACTAGAAAATGAAATGTGTGTTAATCACATTGCAGAAACCATGGAGATGGGACAATCTGCTATTTCTCATCAATTGCGTGTATTGCGCCAAGCACGCCTTGTTACATATCGTAAAGATGGGAAAACAGCATATTATTCTCTAAACGATGATCATGTTGAATGTTTAGTTCGCATGGGGATGGAACACGTAGCTCATCAATAATTTAAATTTTTTATAATGAACACATTTCGTCCTACTTAGGATGAAATGTGTTTTTATATTTTATATATTTTATATATTTTATTTGAGTTGTATTTGATTATGGAGAAGTATATAAAGTGAATCTGTTAATGAAAAATATAGGAATATTAGTGGTATTTTTAGCTACTGTATTCTTATCAACAAAATCTATATGGGCAAAACTAATTTATTTAGATTCACTGAGCCCTTTGAATGTTCTTGTGTGTAGGGCTGTTTTATCATTACCTTTTTTTCTTATACCAATGATTCGTTTTGATTGGAATAGCGTGAATAAAAGTAAGGTTTTTAAATACTCATTTTGGGGGGCTATTCTTTATGTATCTTCATCTATAACGGACTTTATAGGATTATTATATATATCTGCCTCATTAGAACGTGCTGTTCTATTTACATTTCCAATTTACGTTTTTCTGTTATCATCAGATTTATCACGCATTACATTTTCAAAAGTAGTTTTAATTGTATCTACTGTGCTAGGATTAGCAATTATGTTTAATCCTACCGTTGATAACCACCTTACAGATACTTTAATAGGCATTTTACTAGTCTTGCTTTCTGCAATCTTTTGGGCGTTGTTTATTATTTATAGTAAGAGGGCTGTTTCGAATATTAGTTCTACTATTTTTACCAGTACTTATATGTGTATAACTACAGTACTTTTACTTCTCGGCTTTATAATTGATAGCAAAAATTTTACTACATTTTCAACACTCCAAACGCATACTATAATTTATTTAGTATTTTTGGCCATTTTTTGTTCTATCATTCCTTCATACTTGATGTCTTTTGGTCTTAAAAGAATTAATGCATCTCTTGCAGCCGTTATTAGTGCAATGGGACCAATAGTTACTTTAGCTTTAGATGTAGTTATTCTTAATCATAATTTAGCCTTGAATGAAATTATTGGTGCTATAATTGTTACAGCTTGTGTAACTTGTTTAACAAGGCTAAATGCTAAGGCATAAAAAATCACTCATAGTCATATGGCTATGAGTGATTTTTTATAACTATGATTTTTTATTTTAATATAATGGGAAGAGATAATAGGCTATAGTAATAAACAGTGGCATAGTTATAGCGGATAAAATAGTTGTGCCCATTACAATTTGTGTAGCATATTCTGGATTATTCTTCATTTCAATAGCAATAAGAGACATATTAATAGCCGTTGGAACGCTATAGGTTATAATGATAGTTTGTGCCGCTATTGGATGCATAGGGCCGTAGAACATAATGAATAGTATGGTAATACCGGCGGCTATGAGTGGACTTACAATGAGTCGTAATGTAGTAGCAAGCATAACATCCATCTTGAAGAAGTTTAGCGGTGTTCTGTTAATTTGAACACCCAAGGCAATCATAGCGACGCCAACGAAGGCATTGGCAAATATATTGAGCGGTGCAAAGAAGAAGAGGCCGTGTAAATCAAAAGGGAGTAGGTGGCAAAGTAGTGCCAGTGGAATGGCATATACCATGGGCATGTGAAATACGACTTTTAGTGCATCCCTAGGGGTTAATCGTCCTGCTCCCGCTTGGTAGAAACCGTAGGTATTACTGCTAATAGTTTGGATGATCATGATAGATACAACACTCACTAAACCTAGATTAGCATAGGGGGTAGCACCATCGATGACGTAGGGAATGTTAGTAAATACAAAGATGGCAAGAGCGACACCCATGTTCCCAACATTATTGAACATGACGCAGTTTTTCAGAGTTGCAATCTTAGCCACATCATAACCTTGTATCTTTCCTACTACATTTGAAAGAATTGAGTTTAGTATGAGTACACAGAGTGCACAGAATACAATTTCCAAGGTACCTGAGTTAAGTTTTGCTTCGTACATTGCTCGAAATATAAAGGTAGGCAGCAGTATATAAAAGTTTAGTTTACTCAGCGTATATAGATCGAGTTTAAATTTTCTATCTAATACAAATCCTATCCCTATAAGTACTAGGATAGGTACCATAGAGTTCATAAAGATATGGCCTACTAATTCGAATAGATTCATCATCTCACCTAGAGTTTCTCATTAATATAAAGGCATAGTTTAAATGTATCGTATAACTATATAGCAAATATACAGTTATTTTATATAAGCTAAAAGTGAACAAGCGTTACGAAATGTGCTTATTTTTTATAATATTATCATACCATAGTATGTATTTTTTGGGATTTAAAAAATTATTGATTATGATTACTTATCATAATCATCAGAAATATCTATGCAATATGTGATTTTGGATATACGACTTTAGCTATCGATTTATAGTATAATATGAATATATTGTATATTTTAGTTTGTTAGTACACGAGGTGTCTCTAGGTGTTACCATAGCTTTTACAGTATGGTGTTTTAAGGGATGCACAGGAGGAATTATGAAACGAATTTTATTAGTATTAATGAGCGTTTTCATGCTTGCCTTTTTAGTAGGTTGTGGTAATGATGCAAGTAAACAAACTGAGTCGGCTAAACCAAGTACATCTGAAAAGATTACGGTACAAGCTGCAGCAAGTCTTAAAGGTGCTCTTACCGAATTGGCAGATGCATACAAAAAAAGCCATAACTTAGCAGATGATCAAATTGCTATTAACTTTGCTGGTTCTGGTACATTACGTCAACAAATCGAACAAGGTGCGCCAGCTAGTCTGTTCATTTCTGCTGACGAAAAAAACATGAAAATGTTACAAGAGAAAGACTTAGTAACTGATGTAAAACCATTTGTAACTAACGAACTCGTTCTTGTAATTCCAAAAGGTCAACCTAAAGTTGAATTGAATCAAATCGCTTCCGTAAAACGTATCGTGTTAGGTAACCCTGAAACAGTACCAGCTGGTAACTATGGTAAACAAGTATTAACAAAACTAGGCGTTTGGGAACAAGTAGAACCTAATGTAGTATATGCGAAAGACGTTAAAGCTGTAACTGCTTCCATTAGCCAAGGTGCTGGTGATGTTGGTTTCATCTACAAAACAGATGCTATTGCAGCGGGCGATGCAGTTGAAATCTCTGCTGTAACACCTGCTGACTCTCATGATCCAGTTATCTATCCAATCGGTATTATCAAAAAATATGACAACGCATTGGCAAAAGACTTCTACCAATACGTAATGAGCCCAGAAGGCCAAAAAGTATTAGAGAAATACGGTTTCTCTACTTCTAAATAAGAGTAAAACGCTAGCTTTCAGGGCTAGCGTTTTCTTATGATACAATAGAGATATTATCGGTATTACTAATAAGATTATTTCTAACTGTATGCTCTTTTTTACTCATTTGTAGTGAGGAGTGGGGACTGATTAATAATCTAGCATATGATTTAGGACATAAATCTTATTTGAAAAATATTTTAGAAATAATGGATACCGCAAATATTTTAAATTTGTTGTGTATAGAAAGGGGGCGTGACATGAGTCCATTCTGGCTATCATTATGGGTAGCAAGTATAGCTCTTATCATAGTTATTTTAAGTGGCTTAGGGACTTGTTACTGGATGAACCGTTGTAAGTGGGGTGGTATTGCCATTCTTGATGCACTTATTACCTTGCCACTTGTACTGCCTCCGGTAGTTGTTGGTTTTGCGTTACTTATGGTATTTACTCCAGGTTATGCGTTTGGTGCTTGGCTTGAAGCTCATGGTATGAGTGTTGTTTTTGCTGCATCCGGTGCCGTGATAGCCTCCTCTGTAATTGCATTTCCGCTGTTTTATCAAACGGTGCGTTCAGCATTGCAATCCGTCGATCATAATATGGAGGACGTAGCGCGTACATTAGGTGCTTCAGAGTTACGTATCTTTTTTACTATCTCCGTACCACTCGCTTGGAAAGGCATTTTGACGGGCAGTATCTTAGCCTTCTGTCGTGCTATGGGCGAGTTCGGTGCTACCATTTTGATTGCAGGCAATATTCCAAAGGTAACGCGCACCATGCCACTTGCTATCTACTCTTACGTAGAGGCAGGGCAGTACATGGATGCTTTTGAATTAGTTATCTATATTTGTGTGCTCACATTGGCATTGTTGAGTGGAATTCACTTCATCACAAAGGGGTCCTTGTTCCATCACATTGATAATAATTAGGAGGTCCGATGATTACATTTTCCTTTACCATAGCTAGACCTTCTGTGACTGTGAAAGCCGATGGGGTACTTTCTTCTGGTATTACCGTGTTAACAGGCCAATCTGGCAGTGGTAAAAGTACATTTATTAAGTGCATTGCAGGTCTTGTGAAACCGACTACAGGTAGCATTCAATATGATGAAACTATATGGGTTGATCGCGACAAAAAAATCTGGGTACCTGCTCAAGAACGTCAAGTTGGCTATATGCCACAAGGTAATATCGTATTTCCACATTTATCGGTGGAACATAATATTACCTATAGTAAACGAGGCACGTCAGAGATGTGTGACAGCTTATTAAAACGCTTAGGCCTTGAGAAATATCGTAAAACGAAAGCAGGTAGCTTGTCTGGTGGTGAGCAGCAACGCGTTGCATTGGGGCGTGCTCTTTACTCTAAACCAACCATCTTGCTTCTTGATGAACCATTATCTGCACTAGACTGGAATTTACGTAAGCATGTTCGAGAGGATCTTGTTTCCATTATTCGCGAATGGGATGTGCCATGTGTATGGGTTACCCATGATGAAAGCGAAGCCGAAATGGTTGGAAATCGGCACTGGACCTGTGAAGATGGGCTTATAGTAAGGTGTTAGCAGTTTTACTTATGAATCCAACGATGGATGTTACGATAAATGCTATTGTAAAGGCTGGTAGTGTTGCACCTATGGAGCTTTCACTATGCAACATATAATGGTATAAACCTACGGCTATAGCCCAAATCAACCCGCGAACTAGATAAGCCGATAGCGTTTGCACTTGTTGGCGATTGACAAAATAGTCTGCCAACAAGATGGCAATCATTGGAGCAAAGACGGATCCGATGAGATATAGGAATTCTGTAATATCGTCCATCGGATATAGGATGGCTGCAATGGCGCCGACAATGGTTACGATAACAGCTACGCCTTTACTAGATGCTCCATTATAGATAGTCGTACTAGATACGCCAGCTGAGTAAGCGTCCATGAAGGTCGTAGTTACAGTGGAGAAGATAATGACGATGAGTCCTGCAAGACCAAGGCCTGCGTTCATCATAATAGTAATGATAGAGTCCCCACCGCCGAAGATCGCCGCGCTAAGGCCCAAGGTGTACATGGCGACACTCGTTACGGTGTAGATGGTAGCACTTGTTAGTGATGCGGAGAAAGGGCTTTTGCTTTCACGAGTATAATCACTGATGAGAGGTAGCCAAGACAGTGGCATAGCGATTGATAGCTCAAGGGCTGCTATAAAGCTCATATTGCCATTAGTCATGAAGCTACTGTCACTAGGCCATTGAGAAATCATGTGAACTCCCATGTAGAGTGTGAGGCCTAGTAATAAAACAGATACGATAGCTTGAATATAGCCTGTATTGTGGAGACCGATGAAGAGCCATAAAATGACGAGCGCCCCAATAGCAATAGTCCAAATCATAGGAGATAGGGGCGCCAGCTCTTGTAAGGCAAGCATAGCATCGTAAATCATGATACTAGTCCAACCGATTAGTTGGATCATATTTAAAAAGGCAAAGCCCTTTGCCCCTAAGGGACCAAAGCTAAAGGCTGTCGTGTTCATACTGCCTTGCCGCAAACGGCCACCGATGAGTCCTGCTCCAAAGAGCAGAATACCGCCGATGATATGGCCTAAGATGATGGCATATAGTCCTTGAGTGAGGCCTAAGGGTGCCAGATAGGTGCCGGTCATAATCTCCGCTATAGATAGGGCGGCACCAAACCATATCATGGCGAACTGTGGTTGTGTAATGTGTGTATTTGTCATACGTCCTCCTTGCCAGGAAGTCATAGAAAAAGCCGAGCTCATGGGAACTCGGCTTTTAATCCTCTATGTTCCCTACGTTGGCATTATCCAAATCAGGTTATGGGTTAAAGCATTAGCTTACTCTCAGCCCACTCGTGTGAGCACCCCGTTATGGCTTCATTATACGAGGTGGTGGGAGAACCGTCAATTCTTTTGTTGCATAGATTGTATAATGATGTTATAACTAGAGTATAAAAATATATGGCCACTAGGGGTGCTTTTGCTGAGATTGATCATTCAAAACCCTAGACCTGATCCAGATAATACTGGCGTAGGGAAGTGGAATGAAACATAATACCAAACTATTACGAGACCATTCCATTTGAGGTGGTCTCATTTTTTATTTAGTTGGAGGTATTATGAAAAAACTGATTATTGCTAGTATATGTGTAGCCTTAGGTGTCGTCTTATCGACTACGTCGATTCCCATTGGCCCGGCCCGAATTTTTCCATTTCAACATATGATAAATGTGATCTTAGCCGTTATAGTTGGGGCGAGATTCTCCGTAGGCGCAGCCTTTAGTACCTCTTGCTTACGTAATGTACTAGCACTAGGCTCTCCGCTAGCCTTTCCTGGTAGCATGATTGGGGCTTGGTTATCTGCTTATTTATATAAGAAATACAATTCCATATGGGCGGCGGCTCTAGGAGAAATCATAGGTACAGGTATTCTCGGGGCTTTTATTAGCTATCCAATTGCTAACTTTCTACTAGGCAAACCATTGGCCTTGTTGACCTTGATTACCTCTTTCTCCATGAGTTCTATTAGCGGAGCTTGTATTGGCTTCGTGGTATTACAAATCTTATCTCGACGTAATTTGTTACATAAGGAGGCATAATGAAACTACATACAGCATTAACAATTGCCGGTACCGACCCTAGTGGTGGCGCTGGCATTATGGCCGATCTAAAATCATTCCAAAGCCGCCATGTATATGGTATGGCAGTGGTTACCTCCGTAGTAGCCCAAAATACAACAGGGGTTCACCACGTAGAACACCTATCGCTAGAAAGCATAGAAAAACAGTTACACGATGTATATTCAGATATTCTTCCTCAAGCCGTTAAGACAGGTATGATTGCTTTACCAGAGATGATGGATCTCATCTATCCTTATGTGAGTAAGAACATCCCTTATGTGATGGATCCAGTTATGATTGCCACCAGCGGTGATCGACTTGTATCGGATGAGGCCGTCGATTTCTTAAAATCTAAACTCATTCCGGTCGCTACAGTTATTACACCTAATCGTAGCGAGGCAGAGGTGTTAGCGGATATGTCTATCTCTTGTGAAAGTGACATTACAACAGCAGCTAAGCGTATTTTACATGAATTAGGACCTCGAGTGGTTATTATAAAAGGCGGCCATATTGGAGATGATGCTACGGATTATGCTTTCACCAAAGATGGAGATGTGCGTACGTGGACAAGTCCTAAATATGATACTGTTCATACTCACGGTACGGGTTGCACCTTCTCGGCGGTTATTACGGCAGAGCTCGCCAAAGGGCGTGATGTAATGGATGCAATTGGCATTGCAAAGAACTATATTTCCCTTGCGATTAAGCATAATCCAGCACTTGGAAATGGCTGTGGACCTGTTAATCATATGGCTTATGGGTTATTGGTAAATGGCCCTCAAACGATGGATGAACTTTTGAAAAATGACTAGAGGAGATAGTTATATGACCTACAACAATCCAAATATAAATGGTTCAAATTGGTCCGAACTGAATATATTAGAGTCTCTACGCAAAAAAAATCCTCTTGTTATTTGTATTACCAATGATGTGGTGCGGACCTTTACAGCTAACGGTTTGCTAGCCATCGGTGCATCACCCGTGATGAGTGAGTGTAGCGAAGACTTAAAAGACCTTATCGTTCATGCTTCTGCACTGCTCATCAATATTGGGACCGTTACACCAGATAAGGTTACTTATTACAAAGAGGCTGTTAAATTAGCGAAGGCTCATGAGGTACCCATTATACTAGACCCTGTGGGTTGTCACTCCGGGGCTTATCGATTATCTGTTGTTTTAGACTTGATTAAAACTGGTGCTATTTCGTTGCTACGAGGGAACCAAAGTGAAATTAAAGCCATCTATGATGCTCTTAATACAAATCATAAGATTGATAGTTCTCTTTCGGGTAAGGGTGTAGATGGAGAACAAGTTGAGGATAGCGCAATTATAACGTATCGTCTTGCACGCCAAATTAACTGTCCTGTCGTCGCAACGGGGGAAGAGGACTACGTTTCTGATGGAACTCGCGTATTTGCAGTTCCTCATGGTCACTCAATCATGACAGCGGTAACAGGGACCGGCTGTCTATTAGGAGCTGTCTTAGCTGCATTCTTTAGTTCCTATTATCCATTTATGGATAACCTGTCTATCGGTGAGTTTCTTGCGTATGCACTGGCTTACTATGGACTTGCTGGTGAAAGTGCGGTTAAGGTGAGCGGTGTAAAACCTGGCATCTTTAGTGTGGCATTTATGGATGCCTTATATGAATTCGATGATGCGATGCTTTTATCTAAAAATCGAATACGCCCCGTAGTTGTACCTGATCAATTAAAGGTATATTTTATTAGTGGTACACAGGATGTAGGATTTAATGAAAGACATTTATTGGACACTGTTGAAGCTGCTTGTCGGGGTGGCGTTACATGCTTTCAGTTTAGAGAGAAGGGCATAGGAACATTAGAAGGACAACAGAAACTAGAATTAGCTCAGCAGTTAAAAGAAATTTGTGCTATGTATAATGTGCTTTATATTATTAATGACGATGTAGACTTAGCAGTGGCTGTTAATGCTGATGGTGTTCACGTAGGACAAGAGGATATGCGTTTAGAAGACGTTCGTAATCTTGTAGGAAATAAGGTTGTTGGTATATCCATTCATTCTGTGGAGGAACTTCATAAGACTGATGTAGTGTATGCAGATTGTGTCGGTGTAGGTCCTATGTATGCTACAAGTAGCAAACCTGATGCACAAGAGCCATGCGGACCAGATTGTATTACTGAGTTACGAGCAGAAGGCTTAACATTACCTTGTGTTGGTATAGGTGGGATTACGTTAGCTAACGCAACGCCTGTTTTGCAAGCTGGTGCCAGTGGAGTAGCCGTAATATCTGCTATTGCTCATGCAGATAATCCATATGAAGCAGCAGAAGAATTTAAAAATTTAGTAGATAAAATAAAAATCTAGCAAAAGAATGCAAAAAAAGACGATGACAAATGTCATCGTCTTTTTGTTAAGGAAGTTGTCAGTACTTACTGTAAGTTTAGATTGTACTTACAGGTATAGTTTTATTAAAATCTGTACTTACAGGTTATTAATCTAGTTAGTGTCGTACTTATAGATTAGATGGATTCAACGAAACGGTGGAAGAAAGCTTGTGGGTGTGCACATACAGGGCAAACTTTTGGAGCTTCTTCACCAACGTGTACGTAACCGCAGTTAGCACAGATCCAAGCTACTGGTTCGTCATTGTGGAATACTTTGTTACCGGATACTTGAGCTGCTAATGCAAGGTAACGAGCTTCATGACGAGCTTCGATTTTACCAACTTCGCGCATTTGGAAAGCGATTTTAGCAAAGCCTTCTTTTTCAGCTTCGTCAGCGAATTCTTTGTACATTGTAGTATGTTCGTAGTTTTCACCAGCTGCTGCATCGCGAAGGTTAGCTTCGATATCAGCGGAAATATCGCCACCATGAAGAGCTTTGAACCACAATTTAGCATGTGCAGATTCGTTGTGAGCTGTTTCTTCGAAATAGTCAGCGATTTCGTTCATGCCAGCTTTACGAGCTGCACTAGCGTAGAATGTATATTTTTGGAATGCTTGGGATTCGCCAGCAAATGCTGCTTGAAGATTTTTTTCAGTGTTAGAACCTTTTAATTCTGCCATTTTAATACTCCTTTGTACTTACGATAATTTTCAAAATTGTTACTTAACGTATATATTCATAACCACTTGGTTGTGAATGCAATGGAATAGAATACTTATTCTATCAATTTCGAGGGCGACTTCGCCTTAGTAAGAAAACTTATTCTTAGATTAAATAGACACTTGCTTAACTCTTAAAATAGTACTTACTTATTTGTGTGTTTCGGCACTTGCCGTCTTAACAGTTTTATATACAATGTGTTATCCGTATACTTAACGAATAATCATTGTTGACTATATTGTAACATACTAAATGAGAAATGCAAGTCTTTTTGTAAAATTTATTTCGAAAATTTTCTAAATGATAAATATTATCAATGTAGTAAAAATGTGGGTTTATAAAGATTGAATAGTATGGGATTTATAAAAAATCTTTATTTTGATATTGAGAATGATAACTAAATGAAAAATCATTATTGTTTAGTTATTAATGTTGATTTCTTTAGATGCACTAATATTTCCCTATAAAATATAATGATTAAGATAAACATTTTTGTGATCTTTTGGTGATTATATAATACTATTTTTCTTGTGTTATGGTTTTAATTATAAGAACAGCAGACATATCAAATCTGTACATTATATATTTAGGGCGAAAATTTTATGGTTATGTAATAGACGATTGAACTATAGAATCAGGATATATTTATAGAATCAACTATTTTATGTATAATAAATATATAAATACTGACAGAAGTTAAAGGAGGCGCTATGGCATTTGTTAGATATTACGTAGGCGATGTAGTGAAGATGAAAAAATCACATCCTTGCGGCAGTGATGAGTGGGAAGTTAAGCGAATTGGTACAGACTTTCTCATCGTATGTAATGGATGTGGTCATCAACTCTTGATGCCGCGCCCTAAATTTGAAAAGGCTGTTAAGAAAATCGTCTCTCGATTGTCGGAAAATGAGTAGGGAGAAATTATGGTACGACTTACTGATTATGTGACAAGTGGAGGCTGCGCGTGTAAGATTGGGCCTCATATATTAAACCGTGTGCTGAAAGCTGTAACACCCGTTACTAACGAACATGTTCTCGCAGATATGACTGGTGCCGATGATGCAGGTGTATATCAAATCTCGGATACCTTTGCATTGGTGCAAACCTTAGATTTCTTTACACCTATGGTTAATGATCCTGGTTTATTCGGTAAAATTGCAGCTGCTAATGCGCTAAGCGATGTGTATGCTATGGGTGGAACTCCTTTAACAGCGATGAATATCGTAGGCTTTCCGGTTCCTCTCGTCGAGCAAGGTGTTTTGACGGATGTGTTAAATGGGGCTGGTTCGATTGTAGCCGAGGCTGGTGCAGCCATCGTAGGTGGACACAGCATTGAAAATAAGGAACCTATCTTTGGGATGTCTGTGACTGGTCAAGTAAATCCCCATCAGATTTGGAAAAATAAAGGTGCTCAAGTAGGGGACGTGTTGGTGCTAACAAAACGCATTGGTACAGGTATTATGAATAATGCGTTGAAAGCAGATTTATTCCCTGTAGGCACAGAACAGGCCGTCACTAGTATGAGTACTTTAAATCGTGTAGCGGCTGAGGTGGCGCATAACTTTACAGTTCATGCTTGTACAGATGTTACAGGCTTTAGCCTCATGGGACACTCCGTAGAAATGGCGAGTGCTTCTAATGTGACGATTCATATTAAAGTTTACGACATCCCTCTTTTTGATGATGTCATCGAGGCGGCTCAAATGGGGTTAATTCCGGCTGCATCTTATGGTAATCGCAAGGCTATAACTGAAGTACAAGTTGATGAGGACTTGGATCCTATATGGTCGGATATTGTATTTGATCCTCAAACCTCTGGTGGGTTACTATTCTCTGTTCCTGCTAGCGAAGGTGAGCCGCTTGTTCAGGCCTTTCATAAGGCGGGTATTGACTGTGCTGCTATTGTGGGTACTGTTGAAAGCTTCAGTGGTTTAGCGGTACGCGTTACAGAATAAAATTATAAAAATCAGGTCTATACTATTGAGGATAGATATTTAATTAAATTATTATTAGCTGATAGCTGATAGCTGATAGCTGATAGCTGATAGCTGATAGCTGATAGCTGATACTTTCACAAATTATATAATGTATATAGAGGTGTATGATGAGCAATACAAAGGAATTAACGGTAGATGTGCGCGGTAGCTTGTGTCCAAAACCTGTTATTGAAACTAAGAAGGTAAGTGATGCGAATCCAAATGCTGTTATTATTACAATTGTAGATAATGAAGTGAGCCGCGATAATGTAGAGAAGTTTGGTAAGTCTCGTGGTTATGGTGTAGGTATTCGCCAAGATGGCAAGGATTTTTATCTTACTATGACACCAAATGCAAATTCGGTAACGGAAGTAAGTTGTGAACCTATGAACTATGGAAATCGCGTCATTTTGATGACGAAGGATTATCTTGGTGAAGGTAGTGAAGAGCTTGGCCGAAATTTGATGAAAACCTTCTGGGTATGTATGCTTGAAGCTGACGTAAAGCCTTCTAAGATTTATTTCATCAATAGCAGTGTTAAGATGGTAGTCAATGATTCGGTTCATTTGGAAAATATCAAGAAATTAGCTGAGCTTGGTGTAGAAATTGCAGCATGCGGCATTTGTCTTGATTATTTCGGTGTAAAAGATAAGCTGGGCGTAGGCAGTATTACTAATATGTACGCTATTACAGATGCAATCCTTGGAGATAATATTGTTAAGCTATAATATTAGTATTTTATTTTGATATATCGATTTAGAGCTACTGATTTAAAGTAGATTTCTTATTTCTAGAATGAATCATTGAGATGAAAGACATTTAATCGTATCTACTTTGGTAGGAGGTGAGGCATTGGAAAATAAAAAATTACTTGTCGTTTTTACATCCTATTATTTTGGTGATAAAGCGGATAAAGTATTAACCGAGTTAGATGTGCCTCATCAGTTGATGGCCACACCCCCAGAACTTTACGATATGTGCGGTTTATCTATTGCAATAGACTCAAGTATAGTGGATCAAGTAAAGACCATTTTAAAAGAACATAAAATTAGTATGTCTGGCTTCTTTTGGTATGAAAAAGGAGAGCTAGCCGTACCGTATAAAGTCTAGACGTTGTCTAGGCTTTTTTTACTTTAGTGTCCATCTTCATATAACTTGAACGATGAGTGTGGTACTATAGAAACATGATATATTTTATCAATTACAGATATTAATTATGGAGGTATATATGAGTAAATATGAAATAGAAAATGTAAAATTAACAGCCCCTAAATTTGATCGTAAAGATTTAGAATATGCTATGACATATCGCTATGCATGTAAGAAATTTGATAGCGCTGAAAAGATTTCTGATGAAGATTGGCAAGGTATTTTAACGGCGGCGCGCTTGTCTCCAACCTCCTTAGGTTTTGAAGCTTACCAATTATTAGTTATTCAAAATCCTGAAATCCGTGAAAAGATGAAAGCTTATGGTTGGGGGATTCAAGCTGGTCTTGAAGCGAGTCATTTCGTAGTGTTTTTAACACGTAAAAAGGTGGATTTGGAATTTGATTCCCCTTATGTACGCTACATTCAAGAAGAGGTGAAACAATTACCTGCTGAAGTCGATGCTATTTATAAAGAAAAATATGCTCAGTTCACAACTGAAGACTATAAAACATTTGAGTCTGATCGTGCTGCCTTTGATTGGTCTTCTAAGCAAGCGTATATTGTAATGGCTAACATGATGACTATGGCTGCTTATGAAGGTCTTGATTCCTGTGCATTGGAAGGCTTTAATCAAGATAAGATGACAGCTTTTTTAGGTGATGAACTAGGGCTCTTTGATACAAAACATTTTGGTATTGCCGTTATGGCTGCTTTTGGTTATCGCGATGAAGAACCGCATCGCAATAAAACACGTCGCACAATGGATGAAATTGTTACAGTAGTTTAATCGATTGCGACTTTTATAACCATATCGAATTTCTTCATCTAATCTTTAGAAATGAATGGTATATTATAAATATACACATTGTTTATTATATTTATAAAGCCCGTATAATTTGGTAGGATATTATAAATATATTGATTAAATAGGAAGGAGTGATCGTATGTTATGGTCAATTATTGTTGGTGGTTTTATCGGTTTTCTTGCGGGAGCCATCACTAACAAAGGTGGAGCAATGGGCGTTATTGCCAATGTTGTTGCTGGTTTAGTTGGTTCGTCCGTGGGTCAAGCAATATTTGGCACATGGGGTCCTAGCTTAGCTGGCATGGCATTAATTCCTTCTGTTCTTGGCGCTGTAATTGTTGTTGCTGTTGTTTCGTTTTTCTTCGGGAAAAAGGGATAGTAATCTATTTTTAAAAGTATAGCTAACATATATAGCTAACATAACTAAAAATGATTTCATATGAAAGGATTCATAATTATGGCATTAGAAGATAAATTAAATCAAGCTAAAGGTGCATTAAAAGAAAATGCCGGTAAATTAACTGGTGACAAAAAATTGGAAGCAGAAGGTGCTGTAGAAAATACAGCTGCAAAAGTTAAAGATGCTGCACATGATGTTGCTGAAGATCTCAAAAAAGCAGCTGAAGATGTTAAAGATGCTGTAGATGGTGCGATTAGTGGCGTCAAAAATGTTCTTCATAAAGACGATAAATAATATTATATAAAGGTTATAATTAGTAATAAAAAACCAGTAAATCCTGAGATTTACTGGTTTTTGTTATATAAGTTTGTTTATACATTGAAGCGGAAATGGGTTACATCGCCGTCTTTCATAACGTAGTCTTTACCTTCAAGGCGTACGAGGCCTTTTTCTTTAGCCGCGTTTTGGCTACCGCAAGCTTGTAGATCATCAAAGGAGACAATTTCAGCGCGGATAAAGCCTTTTTCAATATCCGAGTGAATTTTACCAGCAGCTTGAGGTGCTTTGGTACCATTTACGATTGTCCAAGCACGAGCTTCCATTTCACCAGCTGTGAAGTAATTGATAAGACCTAAAAGTGCATAACTTGCTTTGATAAGTTTAGTTAAGCCAGACTCTTCAAGGCCAAGATCTTCAAGGAATGCAGCGGATTCTTCTTCGGATAACTCTGCAATTTCGGACTCGATACGTGCGGACACAACAACGATACCAGCGCCTTCGTTTTTCGCATATTCCTCTACGCGTTTTACATATTCGTTGGCAGAATAATCAGATACTTCATCTTCAGAAATATTGGCTACATAAAGAGATGGTTTTGCTGTAAGCAATGTTAACTCTTTGATCATTTCCAATTCTTCTTCTTCAAGACCTTGTGCACGAACAGGTTTCGCTTCACCTAAACCTTCGATGATGCGTTCTAATAATGGTAATTCAGCACGTGCATCTTTGTCGCCAGATTTAGCAATTTTTTCAATACGTTGTTTGCGTTTTTCTACGGACTCAAGGTCTGCAAGGCAAAGCTCAGTATTTATGATTTCGATGTCACGGATTGGGTCAATAGAGCCAGAAACGTGAGTGATGTTAGGGTCATCGAAACAACGAATAACTTGTGCAATCGCATCTACTTGGCGGATATGGCTAAGGAATTTATTACCCAAACCTTCGCCCTTGGATGCACCTTCTACGAGGCCAGCAATATCTACGAAGCGCATAGCAGCAGGAAGGATGCGTTTGGAACCGAACATTTCAGCCAATACAGCTAAACGATTATCTGGAACGTCAACGACACCTACGTTAGGTTCAATTGTACAGAATGGATAGTTGGCAGCTTCAGCGCCCGCTTTTGTGATAGCGTTGAATAATGTACTTTTACCAACATTTGGAAGGCCTACGATGCCTACTTCTAAATTTGTGCTCATGGTACCACCTTTTATTAATAAATTGATTTCGTTCTTTGTGAAAGTTTATAGCAATAGTTTGTTATAAACCTTATCAAATAAATATTATACCATACTAATAGGATGGAGTTACTCTATAAATATAAAATAGATTATTTCAAAGTGCTATAATATAAATAGAGTTAAATATATTACTTAAATAATGTGATAAGTTCATATTAAAATATAGGATTAATATAGATTTTTATTCGCCGTAACTATATTGATATAATTTATAGGTGTATATATTAATAGGGTATGGAATGTATCCAATCATGTTAATGTATATATTTTTAAACCTATATAGTGAAAGCTAATAGGAAAGGAAGTTCAGTATGTTTTCCAAGCTATTTGATAGTTTCTTAGTCCATTATTTAGAACGTTTCAATGATCATTGTTTCACCGTAAAAATTGGAGATAATGAATATACAATCGGTGACGGAGAATCCGAGTTTACCGTCATCGTTAATCGCGATATTCCCAAGAAAGATTTGTTAATATCCGCAGAACTCGCCCTCGGTGAAGCGTATATGCGTAAAGATATCGAAATTGAAGGGGATTTGTTTAAAGCCCTTTGTGTAGTCCTTGGTCATGTAGGTAAGGACTCTATCAATCGTAAGGTACTTAGCTCGCTCTTTAATGCGGGTCTTAAAAAGAAAGATCAAAAACAACAAGTATCTTCCCATTATGATTTAGGCAATGAATTCTATAAATTGTGGCTCGATGAAACCATGAGCTATTCCTGTGCGTATTTTAAGCATGAGAATGATAGTCTCAAAGATGCGCAATATCAAAAGGTTCATCATATTCTTGATAAATTGTATTTAAAAGAGGGAATGACTTTACTTGATATCGGTTGCGGATGGGGATTCCTTCTCATTGAAGCGGCTCGTAAATACGGTGTTAAGGGCTATGGGTGTACTCTTTCCGAAGAACAATGGAAAAAAGGACAGGAACGCATTAAAGAATATGGCCTTGAAGGACAGGTTGAGATTGAACTTATAGATTATCGCGACGTAGCAGCTTCCGGACGTACCTTTGACCGTATTGTCAGCATCGGCATGCTTGAACATGTAGGTCGGCCTAATTTTCCTCTGTATATGGAGGACGCATCGGATATGCTTAAAGACGGAGGTTTGTTCCTGCTTCACTATATTAGTGATCCCTCTGAAAAGGAAACAAGTGCCTGGATTCGTAAATATATCTTCCCGGGCGGATGTTTGCCGTCCCTCCGCGAAATGGTCAGCCTCGCTTATGACTATGATATGAATGTCATCGATGTTGAAAGTTTACGGTATCACTATTATAAGACTTTAATGCATTGGTATAACAATTTCCAAGGCGTCCGTGAGCAAGTAGAGGCGAAACGAGGCAGTGAATTTGTACGCATGTGGGATTTGTATCTTTGTGGATGTGCGGCAGGTTTCTACATCGGTAATATGGACTTGCATCAAATTTTGATGACAAAAGGTGTTACGAATGAGTTGCCATTAACACGTTGGTATTAATTAAGAGTAAAAATAGACTTATAGGACAAAAAAGAGACCATCTTAAGATGGTCTCTTTTAATGTGTATGAAAAGGCCCTCATCTATTAAGTCGATGAGGACCTCGCTCTATTATAGAGAATGTGCTCTTAATTCTTCAGCAGATTGTGTGGAAATCCAAGCTGGTGGAATGTCGAATACTGTATAGCAACCTGTGCCGCCGTGTTTAGCAAGTCGGTAGAGACCACGAGCGTAAGCAACAAGTGCAGAGCCTGTGAATTCAGGGTTAGAGTCAAGTTTCAAGGAGTACTCAATAACGTGACGTGTGCCTTCTGTACTTTCACCAGAGCGAAGAACGAAGCCACCATGTGGAATGCCTTTGTGGTTGCGATCAAGTTCTTCTTGGGAAATGAAGTTGACTACAGTTTCATAGCCTACGAAGTAGTTTTCCATAGTTTTGATTTCATTTTCGATTTTAGCTTTGTCCGCATCAGGAGCCGCTACTACATAGCACTCACGAAGGTGACCTTTATAGCCATCAACATCTGGAGTTTCGCCATTACGGATAGCCTCTAGGTATTGTTCTTTAGGAACAGTGTATTGACGAGCGTCAAGAACACCATCGATACGGCGAATGGCATCGGAATGGCCTTGGGATACACCGCGGCCCCAGAATGTGTAGGATTTACCTTTTGGCAAGATTGCCTCCGCGTAAACGCGTTGCAAAGAGAACATGCCTGGATCCCAACCACAAGAAATTAATGTAGCAGTTTTGGCCTCTTTAGCTACTTTGTCTACATTAGCGAAGTGTTCAGGAATACGTGCATGTGTATCGAAGGAATCGATACAGTTAAAGTATTTTGTTACCATCGGTGTTTGTTCGATAAGATCTGTTGCAGAACCACCGCAAAGAACCATTACATCGATCTTGCCTTTAAAGTTAGGAATATCTTCCATCGTGTAAGTAGGTACACCAGATACAGTTTCAATACCTTGACGGCGAGAAAATACGCCGATGAGCTCCATATCAGGTTGTAACTGAACAGATGCTTCTACGCCACGAGCTAAGTTGCCGTAACCAACGATACCAATACGAATATTCATATTAGCCTCCTATATAAGTTGAAATTTAATAATTAACATATTTATTATAGCATAAAATTAATAGCTTTTAATATTTTTCTATAGAATTTATTAGAGGGTATGGAAAATAATTAATATCTAATTTAAACAAGTAATTTGTGCACAACTATATCGATACATAGCGTGTTGTTATAGGGGACAAATAAAAAATCATATGAGTAGAAATTGACACATATACCCTGAATCTAGATACAATTAAATTGGTTATGTTAGCTAGTTATGTTCATAGTTGAAGTGTTAAGGAGGTATAACATGAGAAGAAATGTAAAAGCTGCTGTTATTGCTGCATTAATCGTAACAGGTGCTAATGCTTTTACCATGGTATCAGCCACAACTGTGGAAAGTCATACAGACGGAAAATCCATTGGTCTTAATTTGTGGGGGGAAAAGAGACATTATACAGATGACTTAACTGTTAATGTATCAGGTTTAGGTGTAAATGGAACAAAATATCATAATAATGTTACAGGTATTTACGCCCTTGATGGGACACAAGTTGCTATCGATAAAAATGTAACTGTAACAGTTAAAAATCCAGCACCTGCAGAAAGTGGCGCGAAACGTAGACCTGATTTGGCACATTATTATATGAGCGGTATCTATGCTGGTTATGGTGGACTTACTAGTGATGGCAATAACGATGATACTCGAATTACCGTAAAGGGTAATGCTAAAGTCGATGCTGTTGGCGTTGGTTTGCAAGCCAATAAAGATGGATATATTCGCATACTAGGTGGGGCTGATATAAAAACATATCCTTTAGATACCTCTGATACCTATTCTGCATTATCTGAAGAAGGTTTTGTTTATGTAAATACGGGGATGGATGGCTTACATCCGGGAACGAATGATGTGAAGATGTATGGTAATATAGGATTCTTAGATAAAAACTATGGTATTGAAAAGAACCCACATAACCATGGATCTGAAATTTCTTTAGGTTTAACAACACCAAATTCTAAATTGGTAGGTGGTGTGTTGAATGAATTTGATGAAAGCAACAATAATCCGTACCATGGTGGTCTACGATTGTACTTACAAAATGGTGCGACTTGGCGCAATGAATGGTTAGGAGCTGAACGCGTATATCCTACACAAGGTCGTCCTAATAATGCAAACTATTTATATACTGGTAGTCGTGTAGAACATTTTATTGGTGGTAAAGATATAAATAGTCAAGGTATTATCCAAACCGTAGATCCACGACCTATTACTATTAACAACTATGCTGGTCATGCAGCTATCGACTATGAAAAGGGAGCCCCTGCAGCGGCACAAGGTAAGGGCAAAGTCGTTATCAACCATGCTGATAAAGGTTCTTCGGTGACTATGCGCAGTTCGGTAGATGCACTTAAAGGGTCTGTAAATGTAGATAACCCAAGAGGTACTTTGCAGCAGTTGGCTAATAAATTAACATATACTGGCTTTACTAAGGGTGAACGTAATTTAAATGTGAATGTTCAAGTCGATTCAGGCCTTATTAGCCCTGCATATGCTACTAAGCTTGGTACAGATAGCTTTACTGTTGATGGGAAACCTAGTATTACTGACCAAGCGGTTGTGACAGCTCGTGAAAGCGAAGTTGTTTCTGGTGCTAAGAGTGCGTTAGCTTCCTCTGTGATGCAAATGAGAGCCGATACGAATGATTTACAACGTCGCCTCGGTGATGTGCGACTCAACTCCAATAAGCATGGTGTATGGGGGAAATACATCGGTGGTAAATCTAAAATTACGGACAGCGCCTATGTAAACCAAACCTATAATATGGCGCAAGTAGGCTATGACACATTGCGTGGCGATTGGACTATTGGTGGGGCCTTGTTATATGGTACAAGCAATAGCGATTACGCTTTAGGTTCAGGGTCTGGTAAAACCGCAGGTTTAGCATTATACGGTGCAAAACAATATAATGATGGTCGTTATTTAGATGTGATTGGTAAAGTAAGTCGTTTGAAAAATGATTTCACTGTACGCAATAGCTTAGGTACAAGCTTGAGCGGAGATTACCGCAATACAGGTACCTCTTTGAGCGTTGAATATGGTAAACGGATCAAGAAAGACAATGGTTTCTACATCGATCCTAACGCAGAATTGACGCTTAGTCGATTATCTGGTGTAAACTTTGATGCTCGTACAAATACAGGTAGCACAGTGCATATTAACTCTGATGCGGTAAACTCCGTTATTGGTCGTATCGGTGTAGGTATTGGTAAGGAAAGTAAGAACAGCAATCTCTTCCTCAAAGCTGCATTAGCGCATGAATTCTCTGGTAAAATGAAAGCTACTTATAGCATGACCGGTGAGCCAACTACAGGTAGTGAAGTGAACCTTAAAGATACATGGCTAGATCTTGAGTTAGGTGGTTCATGGAGCGTACGTCCTAATACATATATTTATGGGACTTTCACTAAAAACTTTGGTGCTATCATAGACAATTCCTATCGCATTGACGCAGGGATTCGTCATAACTTTTAATTAATGGTAAATATAGCGGACACAAATAATATGGGGATGTTATTTGTTAGTACTATAGTGTTAAGGAATACTAGAATTAAATATTCATATATGTAAGGGTATATAAAAAGACCGACTACATTCCTATTGAAGGACTGTAATCGGTCTTTTAGTTTTATAGATATAAACTACTTTCAATCAGATGTCTCAAATTAAATGTAATCTAAATCTAAATCAAGATATAAATCTAAACCTAAATATAGACATAATTATATTAGAATTGTAATGTTTTGATTCTTTCCACGGCACGAATTGTATTTTCACGGCTACCGAATGCTGTCAAACGAAGGTAACCTTCACCATGAGGGCCAAAGCCAGAGCCTGGTGTAGATACGATTTGAACTTGTTCGAGCAAGATGTCGAATAATTCCCAGCTAGTCATGTTGCCAGGTGTTTTTAGCCAAATGTATGGAGCGTCCACACCGCCGTATACAGTAAGGCCGATAGATTCAAGACCTTCTTTGATGATGCGGGCATTTTCTTTATAGTACGCAATGTTTGCACGTGTTTGTTCACGGCCTTCTTTTGTGTATACTGCTTCTGCACCACGTTGGATGATGTAAGGAACACCATTGAATTTAGTACATTGACGACGGTTCCACATAGGGTTTAGCGGTTGGCTTTCACCAGATTTAGTTTTGCCAGTGACCTCTTTAGGTACTACTGCATAAGCACAACGTGTACCAGTGAAACCTGCAGTTTTGGAGAAGGAACGGAACTCGATAGCTACTTCTCGAGCACCTTCGATTTCGTAGATAGATTTTACAGTATCTTCTGTGCTGATGAAAGCTTCGTAAGCGGAGTCAAACATCAAAATGGCATCATTATCTTTACACCATTTGATCCATTCTGCTAAACGAGCACGGCTCAAAACAGTACCGGTTGGATTGTTAGGTGAGCAAAGGTATACGATGTCTACACGTTCAGAAGGAAATTCTGGAGAGAAGTTATTTTCTGCGTAAGTAGGGAGGTATACAACCTTTTGGAAGATGCCATCTACGGCTTCGCCAGTACGACCACCCATAACGTTGGAGTCTAAGTATACTGGGTACACAGGATCTGTGATAGCAATGATGTTATCTTCGCTGAATAACTCTTGGATATTACCAACGTCAGATTTTGCACCATCGGAAACGAATACTTCGTCAATAGCGATATCTACGCCTAATGGTTTGTAATCGCCATCAACAATAGCTTGACGTAAGAAATCATAACCTTGTTCAGGGCCATAACCTCGGAATGTTTCCGCTTTTCCCATTTCTTGAACAGCTTTACTCATAGCATCGATAATTGCTGGAGCAAGAGGTAATGTAACATCGCCGATACCAAGACGAATAATATCTGCATCTGGATGAGCAGTTTGGTATTCATTTACCTTTTTAGCAATATTAGCAAATAAATAAGAACCTTGAAGGTTTAAGTAGTTTTCATTGATATTAGCCATGATGACTCCTTTTTATAATCAGATTTCTCTATATATAGTAAATTATATAGAATAATGACGCAAGGATTTTCTATAGAATTTCTGATTTATATAAATATTGTTTAAGTCTATGACTATAAAAGGTCGTATTATGAGGACTTTATTAGTCATACCATTTGTTTTATAATTTCTTTTAGAAATTCTATTTATGTTGTATAATAAAAAAAAGAGAGCCATCGACGTGTGGTAGCGTTAGGCTCATCTTATAAACATTTTTTAGGATTGCCTAGTGTGCGAGTATTTTGTATACTCTGTTGCGTTAGGCTTTTGTCTTTATACTATTTGAATAGTGCAAAGAGTGATATTACTATAGACCAATTTTTGCGTAGTATTTTACTACGCTTTTTTATTGAAAAAATCAAAACTTTATATAGCATTAATTTTATTTCTGATATAATCTAAATGAATACATATTATAGTGCGGTTTTATATGAAAGTGGTGTCTTTATGCTGACGATTAGCAATAAGGGATGGCTTTTTACGTCTATATTAAGTGCTTTGATGGCGTTTACATCGTTGTCTACGGATATTTATTTGCCAGCTATGCCTGAGATGGGGCGTGACCTCAATGGTGATGCGGAGCTTACGTTGACAGGTTTCTTAATTGGGTTTGCGCTAGCTCAGCTTTTTTGGGGCGCCGTTAGTGATAAAATTGGTCGTAAGAAGCCACTGATTATAGGGATAGTCTTATTTATCATAGGGTCTGTGGGCTGTGCCCTAAGTTCGTCTATGCTAGAATTACTAGCTTGGCGTGTGTTTCAGGCTTTTGGTGCCTGTGTAGGACCGATGTTGTCACGGGCTATGATTCGGGATTTATATGGTCGGACTGAGGCGGCTAAAATGTTGTCTACATTGGCCATTGTTATGGCTATAGCGCCTATAGCAGGCCCAATGTTAGCCGGACATTTACTTGTATGGTATACATGGCATTCTATATTCTGGTTGCTTGTTGGTATAGGACTTTTAATGCTCGTTGCCGTATTAGTGCTTCCGGAAACACATCCCGTAGAGAAGAGGAGCAAAAAGTCCATAGGTCATACCTATAATAACTATTGGATTTTATTACGCAATAAAGGTTTTATGAAATATACCCTATGTGTTAGCTCATTTTATATTGCCATTTATGCGTTTTTAACGGGATCGCCTTATGTATATATAGATGTGTATGAAGTGCCCAAAGAATATTTTGGTTATCTCTTTTCTGTTAATATTATTGGTGTTATGTTGTTAAGTGCCATTAATCGTCGTATTGTTAGTGCTATACGCCTTGATAGACTATTGAAATATGCCACACTATTTGCTGCTGTTTGTGTATCCATTGTTATGGGCTTGATGTTCTTAGGTTACCATTCATTGTGGTTAATCGTTATTGGTTGTTTTTTATTCTTCTCCATGAATGGTATCATTGCCGCTGTAACTAATGCATTAGCTTTAGATAGAGCAGGTAGAATGGCTGGATCTGGGGCGGCACTATTAGGTGCCATGCAATATGGTAGTGGTATTGTGTCATCGTTGATACTTACCTTTTTACCAAATGATACGGCCTATCCTATGATGGGGGTAATAGCCATATTTGTAATTATCTGCGCTATTATCGCCTTTCCTGAGGATGAAAAATATAATCGTATATAATATTGGTAAAAGCGAGGGTTTTAATTTGAATCCTTGCTTTCATCATTTTTTTAGGTTATAATAGTAAGGCTTATTGATGGTAAGCACTTCCTACCCCTATGTGTCGATAGGGGCATTAGTCCGAAAGAGGAGGTGATTTTGTATGAACAAATACGAAGTCATGTTTATTGTGAAACCAGCTGAAGAGGAAGCAACTAACGCTGTTATTGAAAAAGTAGAAGCTTTAATTGCTCGTGTAGGCGGCACAGTAGAAAAGGTAGATCGTTGGGGCAAGCGTCGTCTTGCTTACGCGGTGAAGAAATTCACTGACGGTTTCTATGTATTGATCAACTTTGAAGCAGCACCTGCTGAAATCAAAGAAATCGATCGTGTATTGAAAATCAACGATGAAGTCCTAAGACATCTAATTGTTAAACACGAAGCATAATTAAAGCCTGGAGGAAAACATGAACTCTGTACAAATTCTAGGTAATTTAGCTCGTGATCCTGAAGTACGCTATACCAAAACTGGTCGTGCGGTAGCAACTTTCACAGTAGCTGCCACAAATACCTATATTGATTCCACAACAAATGAGACGAAAGAACAAACTGCTTTCATCAACTGCGTTGCTTGGGGTAAACTTGGTGAAGCGGCAGGCAATCTTCGTAAAGGCAGTCGTTGCTTTGTAGAAGGTCGTTTGCAAACTCGTTCTTACGAGACTCAGGACGGTCAAAAACGGTACGTTACTGAAGTGGTGGCGAACTTTGTGGGCCAATCCCTTGATATGAATACTAATTCTTTCGAAGGTGGGTCCAATTTTGATAGTTTCAGTACAGGCGGCGATGACGAAAACATCCCGTTCTAGTGTCAGGGACTCCTACTAATTCGAAAAGGAGGATTCGCAATGAGAAGAGATAGAGGCAGAAAGCCAAGAAGAAAAGTATGCGTTTTCTGTGCAGACCATATCGATCAAATCGACTATAAAGATGTTGCTAAACTTCGTCGTTTTACGACTGAACGCGGTAAAATCTTACCTCGTCGTATTTCCGGTACTTGCGCAAAACATCAACGCAAATTGACTACATCTATCAAACGTGCACGTGCAATTGCTTTATTGCCATTCACTGCTGAATAATTGATGAATCAAGGCGGTACAACCATTTGGTTGTGCCGCCTTTTTGCGTTTGGTCCATGATTCACATGGAAGTGTATATCTTTGAATTTATTTAACTGGAGATGTTAGAAGGCTATATTAGGGATTGAAGCTTATTGTATAGATTGTTGTATAAAAGTATAGAATAAAAATAGATAGGACCTATGCATTTAGAGCATAGGTTCTATCTATTTCCTTTTATTCTCATTAATTATCGTAGTTACTTGTTGTAATAAATATTCATAAAAATAGATATGGTTATTTGAAGTTAAAAATTTGAATAATTTAATAAATAATAGGTTTTATATGACTAATCTATATAGATTAGTTAATCAATCTTATGCATGCGATTAGAAATATTTATACTATAATACAAATATACATATATAGCTGTAAAGTTCAGTGAAAGGTGGTAAGTACATGGGATTTTTGAAAAAGGATATATCCCGTCGCCAGTTTATTGGTGGTGCTTTAGCTTTAGCGGCTGCATCAGTAGTGCCGTCGTTTATACGAGGTGCTTATAAGCCAACACAATCTGATTCGTTACAAGTATGGACTTGTGGAGGCTTGTCAGAAGCATTTCTTGATTTAAACCCAGTCTACACGATGCACACAGGTCACAATATTCAGTACACCGGTGCTTTTGCAGGGGCTATTGGTAAATCTTTGTTAGCAGAAAAAAGTCGCACCGAAATCTTTGGAGCTCGCGGATTAGAGTTAGCAAAAAATATGCGCAAAAAAGGGATAAGTATCGCTTTTGAGCCGCTATGTTTTACAGACTACGTCATAGTCACACCTAAAGGTAATCCTGCCGGTATTCGTGATCTTAAAGATATGGCGGAGCCCGGTGTGCGTGTCATGTTACCATTGGGGGCATCTCCTCCAGGCAGTGCCTCTGTAAAGGGGATTATGAAACTGTCAGGATTGACTGATAGCATTATGAAAAATATGATAGCCGAAAATGCTTGTGTTATTTCCATGATGTGTGACCTTGTAGAAGGTAAAGCTGATGTATCCATTATTGAAAAACGCCTTACTACTCATGATCGATTCAAGGATCGCATTGAATACTTCTCTATACCACCACAATTTGTGCCGCCGGCACCGCTTACTTTTACTATCAATACGATGAAATATGTACAAGATCGTGCATTGGCTGCCGACTATATTGAATTTACACGGTCCCAAGAAGGGCAACAAATCTTAGAAAATCATGGATTTACATCCGTTCATAGTGCGAGAGGTCTCGATTTGATAGAAAGGTTTGGTGTAAAAGATGTGTAGTCATTGTCCGTCATCTACAACCTGTGGATCTCAAGGGGGATCTGGTGTATCTGGGAAACAAGCCCCTAAGAATCTAACGCTTTGGCGTCGTATCGTGCAGTTTATATTCCTTTTTATCATGGGAAAATGGGTATATTATGGTATATTCCGATGCCCGTATATCGTGCCGTTTGTAAACTGTGAAAGCTGTTCCATGATTACCTGTTGGGGCCGTATTACGACGTATTTCTATGCTTGGTGGATTGTTTTGCCTATTATGGTCGTATTCTTTGGCCGTGCATTTTGTAGCTGGTTCTGTCCAAGTGGATGGGTTAACCAAATGCTGGGAAAAATATCTATGGGACCACTAAGGAATCGTAAACATTACATGCGATACCTTCAACTCGGCATGGTAGCCACTATAATTTTAGGTCTTATTGTGTATTTCAAATTTGGTAATCCTCGTATTATGATCCCAATACGGACAAGTGATGAATATTTTAATGCCGTTATTTTATCTATGCAATTTTCCGACTGGTATTGGGCGGCTCGTACTATAACTGTAGTTTCCATCATTGCTGGTTCCCTTATTATTGCTAATGCATGGTGTCGATTTGTATGTCCTTTCGGTGGCATCATGGAATTGCTTCGTAAGATTTCTATTTTTAGAATTTATAAAACGAATGAGTGCGACAACTGTGATGCGTGTTTACGCGTTTGTGAAATGGGGACACGACCAAATGAAATGAATTGTACCAACTGTGGTGATTGCTTACATGTTTGCCATAAAGATGCTATTAGATTTGGTCGGAAAGGTTAATTATGAAAGAAATTCAAGGACAAAGTTTCCTACAAAATCATCCTTGTTACAATAAGGCCGCTTCTGCTAATTGGGGTCGTCTACATTTACCAGTAGCGCCGAATTGTAATATTCAATGTAATTATTGTAATCGTAAGTACGACTGTGCGAATGAAAATAGACCAGGCGTGACGCAACATGTATATACGCCACAAGAGGCAGCTGCCTTTGTGCGCAAGGTGTTTGATGCTCGTCAGGATATCTCTGTAGTAGGTATTGCAGGTCCTGGGGATCCTATGTGTGATGCAGACAAGACACTTGAAACCTTCCGCCTCGTGAAAAAGGATTTTCCTCATGTCATGCTTTGTTTATCTAGTAATGGTTTGGCAGTGCCTGATTATGTTAATGACATTGCTGACTTAGGAATTACGCATGTAACGATTACGGCTAATGCTATTGATCTAGAGATTGCAAAAAATGTATATTCCATGGTTCGCTATGAGGGTAATATCTACAAAGGAATCGATGGGGCCCGTATTTTATTAGAGTGTCAGGCTGAAAGTATCCGAAAACTAAAGGAAAAGAATATTATCGTTAAGATTAATACTGTAGTAGTACCTGATGTAAATATGAATCATGTACCAGCCATTGCTAAACAAGCGGAAGCATGGGGCGTCGATTTGATGAACTGCATTGCTATGATTCCAGTTCATGATACGGCCTTTGAAAACTATCGAGGACCGAATGCAGAAGAGATTGACAATATGCGTCAATTTATTGGTCACTATGTACCACAGATGACGCACTGTAAACGTTGTAGAGCTGATGCTATCGGTCGTTTGTGTGAAGCGTAGAAGTATAAAAGGCTATATACCAAAGTATATAGCCTTAACGGTGATAATTATTATTTAGTATTTTTCAGGATTGTATGTAGTGCAGATAATGCCATATCTACCTCTTCAAGTGTGTTGGCATAGCCAAAGGAGAAACGCACAGTTCCCTCAGAATAGGTTCCTAGTGTTTGGTGTGCTCGCGGGGCACAGTGGAGTCCAACGCGCGTCATGATGTGATAGGTTGATTCTAGTTCGTAAGCAACGCTCGCAACATCAGCTCCATCAATTGTAATCGATACGGCAGCAGTTCTGTTCTGAACATCTTGCTTGCCAATGATGTTAATGCCATCTATCGGTCGTAATCCTTCGAGGAAGGCTTCTGTCAAAGCGAGCTCGTGGTTGTGAATGCTTTCCATACCCTTCGACTCAATAAAGGTGAGACCTTTGTTGAGACCTATGATACCTGGTAGGTTTAATGTGCCTGATTCAAAGGCGTCGGGCATATTAGTAGGCATTGTTTCCAAATGTGAGAAACTACCTGTACCACCAGTAATAAGAGGGGTTAAGGTTTGAGCCATTTCTTTGGTCAAGATCATGCCACCAATACCTTGGGGTCCCAATAATCCTTTGTGACCTGTAAAGCAGAGGGCATCTATTTGAGATTCTTTTACATCGATAGGTATGACACCAGCCGTTTGTGCTGCGTCTACAATAAAATGTAGATTATGCTCTTTGCAGAGTATACCGATTTCTTTAATGGGTTGTATGGTTCCACATACATTGGACGCGTGATTAATAATTATAGCTACTGTATTTGGACGAATGAGTGACTCAATAGCGTCTAATTTGATAGAACCTGTAGTATCACAAGGGATAGTATCAAAGGTAATATCTTCATTGAGTAGCTGTGTGAGCGGTCTCATGACAGCATTATGCTCCATAGAGCTAACGAGTACGTGATCACCGGATTTCAATAGGCCTTTGATAACCATGTTTAAGCTCATCGTCACATTTTGTGTAAAGATGACATGTGATGGATCATGGCTGTTGAATACGTTGTTTAGTCGTTGTCTTGTTGTATAGATAATATCCTCTACATCATAGGCGAGGGCATAGGAGCCACGGTTGATGTTGATACCGTAGTTCGTTAAATAGTCTGACATGGCATTAGCCACATTTGGAGCTTTGGGAAATGTGGTGCTCGCATTATCTAAATAGATATACTTCATAGGTAATCTCCATGAATAACAAGATGTATTTATGGTTATTATATCATGAGTATTGTGCTTGATCGGGTAGGAGCACATACTTATATAGTTTTAGTTCTTGTAGTTTGAAAGGAGTTTATTATGAGTGGGTCTCATGAAAAAAGAAATTTAATTATTGCAGGCCTTATAATTGGTGTTATTGCAGGTTTTCTCGTATTAGCCGGAAATCCAGGTAACATGGGCTTCTGTATTGCTTGCTTTGTTCGTGACACCGTAGGTGCTCTTGGTCTACATCGTGCTGCACCGGTACAGTACATTCGTCCAGAAGTTATCGGTCTTATTTTAGGGGCCTATGTATTGTCCATGATTCGTGGCGAACACCAAAGTAAAGGTGGTTCCTCTCCAATTATTCGATTTATTCTTGGTTTCTTTGTTATGATTGGTGCTTTGATGTTCCTCGGTTGCCCAATTCGTATGATTTTGCGACTTGGTGGCGGTGACTTAAATGCTTTGTTCGGTATTGCTGGTTTTGCTGGTGGTATTGGGTTCGGTACAATATTCTTGAAAAAAGGCTATTCTTTACAACGAACTTACGCATTGAGTAAGTTAGAGTCTGCTATGATGCCTGCCATCCAAGTTGGGCTATTAGTGTTAGTAGTAACTGCTCCGGCATTTATCTTCTTTAGTCAAAAAGGACCAGGCGCTATGCATGCACCTTGGTTAATTTCATTGGCAGCAGGCCTTGTGGTAGGTGGCTTATCTCAATTTAGTCGCCTTTGTACCGTTGGTGGTTTTCGGGATTTATTCTTGTTCAAAAAATCCATTCTTATCTTTGGTTATTTAGCGGTTCTCATTGGTGTATTCGTTGTGAATATTAGCTTTGGTAATTTCCATCTTGGCTTTGAAAACCAACCAATTGCACATACAGATGGATTGTGGAACTTCCTAGGTATGGCGCTTGCAGGTTTCTGTAGCGTATTGCTTGGGGGCTGTCCATTACGTCAATTAATCATGACTGGTGAAGGTAATTCTGATTCCGCTGTTACAGTGCTTGGCCTTGCGGCTGGCGCAGCATTTGCTCATAATTTCGGCTTAGCTGCCTCTGGTGCTGGTCCTACACTAAATGGTGAAATTGCTGTAGGTGTTGGCTTTGTGGTAGCGTTCATTATTGCTGTACTTAATACAAAACGTTCAAATGCTTAGCCTGCAGATGGTTAACTTGGAAATGTTTAGATCATGTATGGTATGATCAACATATAGTATGAATGTATTTTACTATTTTATTCGTTATTGATAGCTAGAATTGAGTGTCTATGAAATATATTGCCACTTTTTACTCTCATTTTGGAGCGATTCGCTTCAAGCGTGAAGCCCCAGAAGGGGTAACTAATATAGAACTACGTCCTGTACCACGGAATCTTAGTTCGTCCTGTGGAACGAGTGCTTCCTTTGAGGCTGATGAAAGTTTTACTTTCACGGAGGATCCTACAGAGGAAATTGAACAAATAGTGGCTGTTACAGTTGAAGGTTATAGAACTATATTTGAAAGCTCAAATGAGTAAATTATATAGACTGTTTGGTTCAGTATTGCTGCATAGTTGGTATGATTCGAATTCTCTTTCTTAGTTTATTACGATAGCCATTAATCTCTTTGATAAAATAGTAGAAGTGCATTTTGATGCATTGTTAAGTGTGGTTTATAAATATATAATTTTTATAGATAAATATATATAATTTCTTAAAAGATTATAGATTTTTTTCGAATAGGACTATAAAAATTAGATGAAGTATTATATAATAATATCTACAGTATGTATTACAGTAGAACAGTAAAATAAATCCATTGATAATGTACGCTACTATTGCAGTATTATACAATTAGTATTAATGATAAGGGAGATTGTAAGACTTTGAAAAGAGTATTAACCTTAACATTAGCCGTGGCCATCGTTGCCGGTGGCTATATGTTTGAGGCTAATGGGGCGGGAGAACAACCTTCTAAACAGGCACCATCTATATCTGAGATAAATATATATACGCCAAAAGAGCTTAATGCACGTCAGAAAGACTTGGTTGAAATTGGCCGCTATACTGCGTCTGGTGATCAAGGTGCATTAAAGAGTGTAATTGCATCTGCTATTGAGCGAGGCACGTTGACGCCACAAGAGGTGAGTATTGCCATTCGTCAACTTTACTCTGCTGCTGGCTTGAAACAAATGAATGCTGCTTTAGCTACATTTGATCAATTACGTGATGAACGCCCTGAGTTTGGCGATGAGTACGAAAAATTGGTACCAAAGCAAACAGGACTTAGTGCTTTATTGGGGAATGGCACTAATGGGGCACCTTTAACAAAGCCGAAAGCTGAGGAAGCAAAAGAGGGGGTTCAATATAATACGTTCCGTATGAAAAAACCAAAACCTCAAAATCGTAATCGTTCACGTCTAGGTAAATTGGACCGTGAATTGGTCGCTGCGGCAGCATTAGGTACTCGAGTTGGTAAAAATAATCTTTTCACTGCAGCTGAAAAGAGTTTATCTGAACTTGGCCTAAGTCAATATCAAATTGAAAATTTAGAAGCTATGATTTTCCAATAAAATGTAGACCTATTTCTTCGGAAGTAGGTCTTTTTTTATAAGAAGTGCTTTCATAGTCGCAGTGATTCGTATTAAATACATAGAATGTAATTGACGTTTAATGTCCCCTTTTCTATAATTAATAAGATAGGTATATGACCTGTAATAATAAATATAAATAAATATAAACATATTTTTAAAAATAGATGTAAGGAGAAAGTATGCGCCTTCGTAGAAAACCATGGATTGATGAAGCTATCCACGAATATGACTCTCATATTATTTTGTCTGGCCAAGAAGCGTATAAAGGCAAGTGGTGTGAATTATTTGAACATCCTGAGTACCCATTATATATGGAACTAGGGACGGGGAAAGGTCGCTTTATTGCGGGGATGTCTGAAGCGTATCCAAATGCTAACTTCGTAGGTTTTGAAGTGCAGCTGGGGGTTATTTATTATGCAGCACAAAAAATCTTTGAAGGGGAGCGGAACAATGCAAAGGTATCTTTATTTGATATCGCAGGTATTGAAGAGATAGTAGCACCAGGTGAAGTTGATCGTTTCTATATTAACTTCTGTGATCCCTGGCCTAAGGCGAAACATGCAAAACGCCGCCTTACATATCACACATTCCTCGATCGTTATGCTCGTCTTTTGAAAGATGGTGGTGAAGTCCACTTCAAGACGGATAATGAAGGATTGTTTATGTTTTCTCTCGAAGAATTCAAAGAATGTGGTTGGGAGCTTAAAAATGTAACGTATGATTTACATAGTACGGATCTTCCAAATGTAAAGACTGAATATGAAGAAAAATTTAGTGAAAAAGGTCAACCTATTTTCCGCTTAGAAGCAATTAAGCCAAAAGTTCAAAAGGAGGCTTAACATGCAAACACCGAATAAGGGGGATAGTCGGTGGGGCTCACTCTTTAAAAATGACTTACAAGGTATGCTCTTACCTATTCTTCTCATTACAATTATAGGCAGTGTAAATATCTTTAGTGCTACGTATATCAGCTCTATCTATGAAAATACGGGATTATTAGGATACTTTTTAAAACATATGACATTCTTGCTTTTGTCTATGGCGGCAGGTGTCATATTGTATCGTTACGATTACCGTCAGTTACAGAAGCCTCACATGTTGCAAAGAATTATGATTGCTACACTAATTGGTATGATTTTGGTTCTTGTGATTGGTGCAGTCATTAATGGTGCACGTCGTTGGATTGTTATTGGGCCTGTATCGATTCAACCTTCAGAATTTGCGAAATTGGCTGCCTTGATATGGACGTCGGCTAAATTGAGCACCATGCGGAAATGGGGAAAACCAAAGCATACTAACCCTCTCATTAATTTACAAGGTTATTTTAGTGAACGTATAAGTTATATGTTGCCAATGTTAATATGGCCAATTATATTTGCAGGCTTAACAATCTTGCAACCAGATATGGGCACGACCGTATTGATTTTTGGCTTTTCCTTTGTGCTCATCTATTTAGCGGGCTTTGATGGAAAATTCTTTGGCGGAGCTTTTGTGATAGCTGGATTTCTTGGCTTTATTGCAGCTCGTATGTCGCCATATCGCTGGGAACGTATTCAATCTTGGTTTGATCCTTGGCCTCATGCGCAGGATATGGGGTATCAAACAGTTCAAGGGCTGTTGGCCGTAGGTTCTGGCGGTATTTTAGGCGAAGGCTTTATGCAAGGTACATCAAAGTATTTTTACTTACCAGAAGCACATACGGACTTTGCCTTTGCTGTATGGGCCCAAGAAATGGGTTTCGTTGGTGCAGTGTTTGTTGTCGTTCTGATTGCAGCTTTTACCTATTTTGGGTTCCGCATTTCTAATAAGGCTCGTGATGAATTCGGGAAATGGTTAGCAATGGGCATAACATTGCTTATCAGTGGTCAGGCTTTGTTTAACATCGCCATGGTATGCGGTATCATGCCTGTAACAGGGGTACCATTACCATTTGTTAGTTATGGTGGCTCTTCATTGCTGATGAATTTCATGGCTATTGGGTTGTTGGCAAGCATTGGTCGTCGTAATGTAGAAGGGGTAAAACAAGTTGGTACAGCTGAACCATTACCATCTTTGCGTGAAGAAACACAAAGTCGTTTCAAGCCTTCTGCTACGACGCGTACTAATAAGACAAATATGCCTGGACCGTTTAAACCACGGCCTTCTAAAAAGTCGACTCGTAGATAGATTAAATTTGAACGTTAATATCTAACGTATGTATCATAAGATGAATCTGTTTGTGTAAATTCATAGAGTATATTTAAGGACTGTACTATATGAACTTAGCATCGTTATATTGTGTGTGAGGAGAAACGATGAAAGATTATATTGATATTCAAGAACGCCCATCATGGGGCCGAATGTTACCACTTAGTTTTCAACATTTATTTGCCATGTTTGGCTCTACTGTATTGGTACCGTATTTATTAAAAGTAGACCCTGCAACAGCATTGTTTATGAATGGTATTGGTACATTATTGTACTTATTTGTGTGTAAGGGTAAGATTCCTGCATATCTTGGTTCCAGCTTTGCTTTTATTGCGCCTGTAGCAGGTGTGTTATCTGCTGGTCTTGGTTATGAAGCGGCAAAAGGGGCCTTCGTTGTATTTGGTCTATCTTTTGTAATTTTGTCTGTTCTCGTACGTTATATTGGTACGCGTTGGATTGATAAATTATTCCCACCAGCGGCAATGGGTGCTATCGTAGCGATTATCGGCTTAGAATTAGCGCCAGTAGCGATGAGTATGTCTGGCCTTATCGGTAATCAAGATTTAGGAATGAGTCATAGCCAAGCTGTTATTATCTCTATGTTTTCCTTAGTTGTTACCTTGCTTGGAACTGTTGTGTTCCGTGGTTTCTTAGCTGTTATTCCTGTTCTTATCGGTGTTGTCTCCGGTTATGTATTGTCTGCTGTGATGGGAGTTGTTGACTTCTCTGGTGTAGAAGCTGCTCCGTGGCTTTCATTGCCTCAGTTCTATGGCATGCCTGTATTTGATATCAATGCGATTATCATGATTATGCCGGCGCTCTTCGTAGTATTTGCAGAGCATGTTGGTCATTTAGTTGTTACTAGTAATATCGTCGCTAAAGACTTAATGAAAGAACCTGGTCTACAAAGATCCTTGCTTGGTGATGGTCTTGCAAATATTCTTTCTGGTTTCTTTGGTGCTACACCAAATACGACGTATGGTGAAAACATTGGCGTACTTGCCATTACTCGTTGTTTTAGCGTATGGGTAATTGGCGGTGCTGCAGTGCTTGCGATGATTATATCCTTTGTTGGTAAAGTGGCAGCACTTATTCATGCTATCCCAGTACCTGTTATGGGCGGGGTTTCTATTCTCTTGTTCGGCATTATCGCAGCTTCTGGCTTGCGTATGCTTGTAGAACGTAAGGTGGATTATACAAACCCTGTTAATATGATTCTTACATCCGTTATCCTTGTGGTAGGTCTTAGTGGTGCAGAACTTGCGGTTGGACCTGTAGTGTTAAAAGGAATGGGGCTTGCTACTGTAGTAGGTATGGCGATGAGCATTTGTTTGTTGATCCTTCAAAAAACAGGCGTTGGCAATGACCAATTGAAAAAAACAGAAGTATAACCTTATACGATTTTAAGCTCTTGGCATAGAACCTTGAGATTAAAGTGAATTGACTTGTATTCAATACAATAAACGACTACTGAATCAGATTGTATCTGTGAAAGTAGTCGTTTTTGTTTAGTATCTTTATAATTTATCTTCAATATTGTATAATAAATATATAAGTTGTATAAAATTAATTTTAGAGAGGAGGGCCTATGGAGTTTTTAATATGGATGGCTATCGGTGTTTCCTTGATGGCTGTAGAACTCGTAGTACCAGGCGGTATTTTAGGTCTTATCGGTTATTGTGCATTCCTATGGGGCGTTTATGTAGCTCTTGGGGAAGGTACGGTAGCATTGTATGCCGTGCTAGGATTAACAGCCTTGTTAATTGTCATTATCATTGTGTTCTTTAATCACTTTGAAAAGACATGGATAGGGAAATTGTTTACCTTAGGGCAACGGTCTACGACAAAAGCCGGTTATGTATCTAATGATGTATTAGAAGATTTGGCTGGCAAGGAAGGTGTAGCTCATACAACACTACGCCCTGCAGGTATTGCTAAGATTAATGGTAATTTGGTAGATGTTGTAACCGAAGGTGACTTCATCGATGCCGGTTCACCTATTGTGGTCCTTCGAGTTGTAGGTGGTCGCAATATTGTTAGAAAGCGAGATTAAGCTTTCACAACATCGTCGTAAATTATGGAGGTTATTATGGATGTAGGTATTTTAATTTTGATTCCCATTCTGCTGATTGGTATTATGGTATTCTTATATGTTGTGCCATTAGGGCTTTGGGTATCTGCTTTAGCAGCGGGCGTTAATGTTGGTATCTTTACACTTGTAGGTATGCGCTTGCGTCGCGTAAATCCGTCTCAAATTGTAATGCCGTTGATTAAAGCTAATAAAGCGGGGCTTGATGTGAATGTAAATCAGTTGGAAGCGCATTACCTTGCAGGTGGTGACGTTGACCGCGTTGTAGATGCTTTGATTGCCGCTGAACGGGCATCCATTCCGTTGACCTTTGAACGTTCTGCAGCTATTGACCTTGCCGGTCGTGATGTATTGGAAGCGGTTCAAATGTCCGTTAATCCTAAAGTGATTGAAACTCCAATTATTTCTGCGGTAGCAAAAAATGGTATCGAATTGAAAGTTCGTGCTCGTGTTACTGTACGTGCGAATATCGATCGCCTCGTTGGTGGTGCTGGTGAAGCCACAATTATTGCCCGCGTAGGTGAAGGTATCGTAACGACTGTAGGTTCCTCTGAAGAACATACAGATGTATTGGAAAATCCAGATCACATTTCCCGTACTGTATTGGGTAAAGGCCTTGATGCGGGTACTGCATTCGAAATCTTGTCCATCGATATTGCTGACGTAGATGTGGGACGTAACATCGGTGCTCAATTGCAAACTGACCAAGCGGAAGCAGATAAGAAAATTGCTCAAGCTCGTGCCGAAGAACGCCGTGCAATGGCGGTTGCGACAGAACAAGAAATGCGTGCTAAAACACAAGACATGCAAGCTAAGGTTGTGGAAGCACAAGCTGAAGTTCCTAAAGCATTGGCAGAAGCTTTCAGAAACGGTAATCTAGGTGTTATGGATTACTATAATATGAACAATATTATTGCAGACACTAAAATGCGTGAAAACTTAGCAGATGGTGAATAGGAGTAGCTATGGACTCTATTTTGTCTTCAGTGCTATCCATCTTTTCGCATAATCCAATCTTTGTTTTAGGTATCATCGCGTACATTGCTTTTTCCATTATAAAAAATAAGAATACTGAAGAGTCTGAAGAATATGATGAGTATGAAAGCTCTGGTGGCGGAACTTGGGAAGATATGGAGCGCGAATATGGCATCTCCATAGAACGCAAGGTAGATGAACCGTCTACGGGTGATTTGTCTAAGGTTGATGACTTTTATCGGGATTCTTATGAAGATAAACCGATTGTAACTCAGCAACCAGAAGCTCCATCGCAAACTATGGAAAACATACATTTCAATGAAGAGGCTGCAGCAACTCAACGAGATATTGAAGCCTTATCAATGAAAAGTTCCAGTAGCAATCCGAGTTATACTACCAGTAAGACTCGCTTAGATAGAGAAGCTGTTACGGGGCCGACCTTAAGTGAAAGACTAGCTGAGTTTAAACGAGATAAAGCAGCTAAAGAGGGACAAGTTCTTGTTGAAAATGTAGGTATTACAACTGCGCCTACTGCTCTAGCTGCGACTTCAACTCGTGGGCGTAAATCTAATCATGCTTTAAAAGAGGGCATGAAATGGTCGATCATTTTAAGTAAACCTAAAGCTCTTGAACGTAGATACCGCTAATGAAGCAATCTATTTATAAGCGTATAAACTAATTATGGTTTTATTAGAACATAAATAATAACGGATTGTGCACTGATGTGGTATAGCAACCATACTGTCACATATCATAATGTGGGGCATATAATTACATATTGAAAGAGGTTCCTATTGGTCACCTATGTGACTATTAGGAACCTCTTTTTTATTGTTTTTTCTTAGTGAAACTTTCACAATAATAGGGGAAGGAGTTCGTTCATAAGGAAGGGCAAAATTATGTATCGAAATGTGCGTGTTATACCAAAACAGCTGTTGCAGCAATTATATATAGAGAAACAATGGAGCGTTCGCGATGTGGCGGATTATTTTCAATGTAGTGTTGATACCATCATGCGCCGTATGAAAGCGTACGATATCGAACGGAGGCCTCTGAAGAAAGAAATCAATATGGTCCATGTACAAGCTTTGTATGAGACCGGTAAGTGGTCGCTCCATTCATTAGCAAAGCGTTATGATGTGTCTATTACGACGATGGCGAATCGCTTGAAGGAATATGGATTGGTTTGTCAGCAATCAAATAAAAACGTCTCTATAGATGTAGTGCGTATATGTAGGGCCTATAAAAGTGGAAATAGTACAGATGCCATTGCTCGTATGTATGGTATATCGCGATGGAAAGTTCACCATGTATTGCGGCATATGGGGAATTGCTTACTTCCTAAAGTTCGAAAGCCTATGCGCGTAGAGGAGATGGCTTATTTATATATTCATCATCACATGAGTACAGATGACATTGGCCTAGCTTATGGGATACGTGGTTCTACAGTGGCAATTTATTTGCGAGAGCAAGGTATAGAAATAAGGGCAAATACTCTTGATCTAGACGAAAATAAGATTAAAAAACTCCGTGCTCAAGGTTATGGAGTTGCAAGGATTGCACAGGTGATGGGTTGCTCTACCTCTGCTGTGCGAAAGCGTCTAGCTATGAAAAAATATATCTCTCCTTGATGTAGCGTGGTAGATACTATATACTTAAATTTATACAATGATGGGAGGAATATTATGCTCGAAATTATATCTGCTTTAACACCGTTTTTATTACTGGGCTTAGTGGCTGCTGGTTTATCTCGACTTTCTGGGGTAGCCTTATCTATGGTTGTAGTACCAACTTTATTGATTTGGGGTGCAACTGCGGTTGACGTAATCGCCTTTATGTTGCTCTTTGTGGTGTACAACAACTTCACTATGGAAACACAAGATATTCGTTTAGATTATAAAGATCTTGTCTTATTCCCTAAATGGCGCTTGTGCATTCCCTTCATTTTGAGTTTGGTAAGCGCGTTCTTTGTTCCTGCTGCAGGCATTGCTGTTTTTATGGCTTGCTTTGTTTTAGAGTTATTGGCTACTGTGTATAAACGCATTCCTGAAAATAAACGACCTCGTTTACAGCGTGTAATAGTAGCATCGATTTTGAGTGCTGTTGCAACAGCTGTAGGTGCTTATATAGGTCCTAAAATTCCTAGTGAATTCTACTTTGTCTGTGTAGGCTTAGCCATTTTAATCATTACAGACTTTGCATGGTATGCCGGCAAGCATAGAGATGCTTTTAGAAGCGTATGGGATAGCATTTGGGCTGGTTTTAATATATTCTTAGGCATGTTTGGCATAGAGGCTTCATATTATCCAGCTGCACTTACGCGATCTATTCCAAATCCAATGGATCGCATGTTGCCTATGGTTACTGTAGTAGGTGGCTATGCAGGCCTTATGGTAGTATTCGGTTTTTATAACATTTTTTCTATACCGTCTTTGATTACAGCTATTGGTGCTGCTATAGGGATACGCCTCTTTGGTATGTATGAATTTCCTCGTAATGGCAGTTTCTCTTATTTAGCAATCGGTTTTGCCGTGGCTGCCGTAATTTGCTTGTATCTCGTATCTCCGACACCAGTTGGTTTCGATCATATTAATACCTTAGTTTCTCAACCAATTGGCCAATAATAATAGATAATGTAAGTCTATTGATATATTTTAATGAGTTCTTTAGTTGCTTTCACCTAGGAGCTAATTGGATTATAATGTGTGATATATCTCATATATTGTATTGAAAATTAAGTTCATATTAGAATGTGAAAGGAGTTGATGCTATATGGCAGAAACAATTGAAACAAGACCATTCCCTCCATTCTTACCAAAGAAGGCAACAGTCATGATGATGGGCACATTTCCTCCAGAACAATCAAAACGTGCTATGGAATTCCATTATCCAAATTTCCAAAATGATATGTGGCGTGTTTTTGGCCTCGTATTCTTTGATGAAAAGGATCATTTTAGAAATGGTGAGGAAAAAGCGATGGATCCTGAGAAGATTAAAGCCTTTTTGTCTGAAGCTGGAATTGCATCTTGTCCTACTGTTTTGAAAGCTATTCGCGAAAAAGGGAATGCATCTGATGCATTTCTTAAGGTCGTTGAACCAGTTCCACTTGCGGACGTACTGGAGCAAATCCCTGACTGTAAGCATATTGGTACAACAGGCGGCAAGGCTACGGAGATTTTATTGAGCCTTTTACCAGAAAAGGTTAAATTACCTAAAACTGGTGAAACAATTCCTTTTGTATTTAATGGTCGGGAATTGACATTGACACGTTTGCCATCTACATCACGTGCTTATCCGTTGAGCCTACCGAAAAAGGCTGAAGCGTACAAGAATTTCTTCAAAGCTTGTGGTCTAAAAACAAAATAAATATTTAAAGTAGCACCTTTAATAGTTGGCTTTGAGTCTTTTGGTCTCATCTGTCGTTATTGAAGGTGTTTTATATCGTAAAAATATATGAGATATTAAAATGGAAATTAATGCATATTTATTGTGAGTATGTAGTTTGTTATAAATAAAATTGATGAGATATATAATATTTTAATTCTTGTTTTTTAAAATGAGAGGTTTATAATTAACCGTTGTCGCAAACTGGTTGACAATAATTTAAAAAATGGAGTTGATAATATGGATAAGGCTAAGGAGGCCTTGTGGACAAAATCCTTTGTCCTTGATACTTTGATTAATTTCTTAGTATTTTTAATTTATTATTTATTAATCGTTATTATTGCGGTTGTAGCAAAAGATAATCTTCATGCTACGGCTAGTCAAGCGGGACTTGCTGTTGGTATATATATTATTGGCACCGTTGTAGCCCGTTTGTTGGCAGGACGGTTTATCAGTATCTTAGGGTGTCACAAGATGCTCTATTTAGGGTTATTGATTTACTTGATTTCAACGGCTATGTATTTCTACACACCTAATTTACTAATGCTTGATAGTGTTCGTTTCTTAAATGGTTTTGCTTATGGTATTACATCTACTGCTACAAGTACTATCATAGCTGCTATTATTCCTACGTCACGCCGTGGGGAAGGGATTAACTATTATGGCTTATCTACCTCTCTTGCCGCAGCTGTAGGACCATTCTTAGGTATCTTGATGCTTCATAGTCTTGGTTATGATTTTATCATCGCATTCTGTGTTGCACTTATCATCCTTTGCGGTATTGGCTCTGTCATCATGAAATTTAATGAACCTAAACTTGGTATCGAATCTGAAGCACATAAGGGCATTAGAATCTCGGACTACATTGAACCACGGATGAATTCAATCAGTCTTGTTTCCATTCTAGTCGGCTTTGCATACTCTGGTGTTATTGGCTTTATGGCAGCCTACACAAAAGACCTAGATCTTATTATGGCAGGTACCTTCTTCTTTGTTGTATATGCTGTAGTTATTACTATAACAAGACCATTGCTTGGCATTGTGTTTGATATGAAAGGGGAAAACTTTGTTCTTTATCCTTGTTTTGTATCCTTAGCACTTGGTATTTTCTTATTATCCATCGCTCACTCTACATGGCTTGTGCTTTTATCGGCTGTGTTTGTTGGCCTTGGATATGGTACATTTATGTCCAACGGACAAGCTGTTACTGTTAAAATAGTACCTGTTCATCGTATTGGTGTTGCCACATCCACATACTTCATTGCCTTGGACATGGGGCTAGGCTTTGGCCCCTATATTTTAGGCGCTGTTAAAGAGGTTGTAGGTTATACTAGTATGTTCCATGTAACCGTTGTTGTGGCGCTCCTTGCATTAGTTGCTTATTATTTATTATATGGTCGTTATGTGGGGACTGAAAGAGATCTTTCTTTAAAAGCTCGCGCTGAAGAGGAAGAAATTAGAAATCGTAAGCGTAATAATAAGCTTGCGTAATATGTAAATTAAAAGGACTATACGAGCCTAGGCTCGTATAGTCCTTTTTGTTATCTACTACTGCTTTGCTAATGCTATTATTTTTCAATATTTACAATATTAACGATAACTTCAACCGCTTTTTTCATATCATCGATACATGCAAATTCATGACGACCATGTAGGTTTTCTACGCCTGTAAAAATATTTGGTGTAGGAATGCCCATGAAGGAGATTTTAGATCCATCTGTGCCACCGCGAATAGGATCACAAATAGGTGTAATCCCAGCTTTTTCCATAGCTGCTTTGGCTACATTTACACATTCCATATTATCTTTGATGACATCGTACATGTTGTAGTATTGGTCTTTTACAGATACTTCACATACTTCACGACCATATATTTCGTTCAATGTTTGACCTGCTTGTAAGAAGAATGCTTTTTTTGCTTCGAACAGTTCCTTGTCATGGTCGCGGATAATGTAGTTCATTTTACCGGTATCTACTTGTGTTTCCATGCTCATGAGCATAAAGAAACCTTGGCGACCACAGGTGTGTTCAGGAACAGCTGCTCCTGGCAATAAAGCGTCAAATTGCATAGCTAGTTTAGCACAGTTGATCATAATGCCCTTGGCTGTGCCGGTGTGAACAGAAACACCTTTTAGGGTAACGGTACCGCCAGCTGCATTAAAGGTTTCGTATTCAAGTTGGCCTAGACTTTCACCATCGATAGTGTAAGCATAGTCTACAGGAAATTGTTTAACATCGAAGTGGTCCGCACCAGTACCAATTTCTTCGTCTGGACCGAAAGCACACATGATTTTACCATGTTTGATTTCTGGATGAGCTACGAGGTAGGTGAGAGCTTCCATGATTTCACAGATTCCAGCCTTGTCGTCACCACCGAGGAGTGTTAAACCGTCAGTTACGACTAAAGATTTGCCAATGTAATTTTTTAGATTTGGAAAGTCGGCACGTCGGGTGAAGATTTGGTGTTCTTCGTTGAGGCAAATATCACTACCATCATAGTTTTCTACGATACGAGGTTTAATATTTTCTGCATTATAATCAGCTGTATCCATATGGGCAATGAAGCCGATGGAAGGAGCTTTCTCATCAGTGTTAGCATGTAATGTGCCGATGACAAAACCATTTTCACGATTATAAATAACCTCATCTAAACCTATTGCCTTTAAATCGGGAACGAGCACATTCGTAGCAAAGTCTACTTGAGTTTGAGTACTAGGAATGGTTGTACTTTCCTCATTAGACCGTGTATTTATGCTCGTATAGCGTACAAAACGTTCGACCATTGATTCCATAATGAGCCTCCTCGTAAGTAAACATACGTGTTATACAGGGCAGTATACGATACCGTTACATAATAGAGATTCTTAATATACTTTCATTGTAGAACAGGGACGCCAAAAATGCAAAATAATTATTTATAGGGGGTGTATTGTTTTATTCGCATAGTGCATAGAAAACCATTGAACCATGTGTAGTACCGTGTTAGTATAAAGGTGAATAGTTATACGTTTGTACTTTTTCTGTGAGGAGGTTTTACTATGTCGGACGAGGTTCGTTCCATTCCACCCATAGAACCGGTGTTAGATCCTAAGAAAGATTACGTAGAGATTAATTCATATGTAGTATTCTGGGGCTTGTTCTATGCGGCAGTTTTCACACTGGCTGTTGGCTATTTATGTTTGAAAATCGGTCAAACAGTAGATGCCTTTGCACCAGTATCTGTACTTGCTATGGGTACAGCAGTTATTTTAAAGCGGCAAAATGCTTTTGCCGAAACGGTACACATTCAAGCTATCGCTAGTTCTAGTACGAACACATTAGCAGGGGCTATGTTCTTCTTGCCAGCTCTTTATATCTGGAATGTAACAGATGTATCCTTTGTACAAATGGCGATTCCTATCATTCTTGGCGGCGTTTTAGGTGTTTTATTATGCGTTATGTTCCGTCGCTATTTCGTTGAGGAAATGCACTATGTGTATCCGTTCCCAAGTGGTCGTGCTGCAGCGGAAGTATTGATGAGTAATGAAGGGAGCAAAGCAAAACTTATGCTTGGCTCTGGTTTAATTGCTCTTGTGTATGACTTTATTCTTAATAGTTTGGGGTGGTGGCAAGAGGTTATTCGCACTGCTACCTTTAAGTGGGGGGCAGCCCTTGCAGATCAAACTAAGCTAACCGCAGCGGTAGATACTGATGCAGCATTGCTTGGCCTTGGTTATTTCACGGGCCTTCGCTATGCGGCTATCATTGCAGCCGGTTCCTTCTTCTCTTGGTTTGTATGTATTCCGATTGTGTACTATTTAGCGCCTGAACATATCATGCAAATTGGCGGCCATGCAGTTCCATTAGGGGAGGCCCCAATTCGCAAGGTATTCCTTGATTATGTTCGTCATATTGGTATCGGCATGCTCGCTATGGCAGGCATTATTGGTTTAATTACAATGTCTAAAGTGGTAGCAAATGTTGTTAAAAATGCAGTGCTTGACATCTTTAGTTCTAAAACTGTAGATGTTAATTTGCTTCGTACACAACGTGACGTACCTACATCTTGGATTGGTGCTGGCATCTTGTTATGTACAGTTTTATTTGCAGCATATTTCCATTTTATGTATGCTGAAAGCTTCGGACAAACAATTGTAGCGTTCTTAATCGTTCTTATTATGTCCTTCCTATTGTCTGTAGTGGGGATTAGCTCCATCGCTTATACAGGTACAGAACCAGTTTCAGGTATGACAATCTTTATGATTATCATCTCCGCTGTATGCTTAACCGCAGCAGGTATGACTGGTAAGGTCGGTATGATTGCAGTCCTCATGATGGCATCCTTTATTGGTACTACTATTGGGATGGCTGGTAACTTTATGTCTGAACTTAAGGTGGCACATATGACAGGTGCTACACCTAAGAAAATGGAACAATGGCAAATCGTTGGTACTATTCTTTGTGCCGTACTTTCTGTAGGTGTTATGATTCTTTTAAACGATGCTTATGGATTTGTAGGAGATCATGCATTAAATGCACCTCAAGCGAACGCTATGGCTGCCATCATTGAGCCAATGATGACTGGTGGTAGTGCTCAATGGCCTCTATACATGGCTGGCGCATTATTTGCAATCATCTTGTGGATGGTAAGAGTTCCACCGTTGGCATTTGCCTTGGGCACATACTTGCCAATGGAAATTAATACACCATTACTTATCGGAGGTTTGATTGCGTATCTTGTACAAAATAGTACAAAAGACAAAGAATTGGCAGATCTTCGCTTCTCCAAAGGTAGTACAATTGCCTCTGGTCTCGTAGCCGGTGGTGCTATTGGATCCTTGTTCAGTGCGGTACTTCGCATTGCAGGTGTTGATGTATTTGCTCAAGCTTGGGTAGAAACACCTGAAGCGACATATCTCAGTATCGTAATGTATTTATTACTCTGTACGTTCTTGTACAAGGTAGCTATGTATATAAAAGCTAAACATGCTAAATAAATTACATACTATATATCCTAAATGAATTGAATAGCTTATTTATTCTATAAATAACCAGGAATCCTCCATTTTGGAGATGACCGCCTTTATCAAGTTTCATCTATGCTTGGTAAAGGCGGTCTTTTTATATACTTAGGAATGTTATTTTCGATATAGCTAAAAACTATATCAATTCAATACCTATTGGTATAGTTGGATTTATTGACCCGTACTATATCGAATGTTATCATAAAACTATAATACCTTTAGAGGTATTATTTTTATTATGCTCATAAGTGTAAGTATAGATATATTAGTTGATTAAGAAGAACTCTGTTTCTAGATAGAACAGAGAGAAGTAAGGATAATAATATGAAATTTAAGAAAATAGCAGCTCTATTAGGGGCTTTCACCATTGCTAGTAGTTTATTAATCGCAGGCTGTGGTCAGGAGGGGAATAGTCAGAAGGCATGGCGCGTAGGTACTGATGCGACCTATGCACCATTTGGTTTTAAAGACAAAGATAGTGGTAAATTAGCTGGATTTGATATTGATATTATCAATGCGATTGCAAATGAAGAGGGTATAGAAGCAGATATTCAAAATCTAAACTTTGATGCGCTTTTACCAGCATTACAAAGTAATACCATCGACATCGCTATTTCGGATATGACTATTTCTGAAGAACGAGCAAAATCCGTTGATTTTAGTAAACCGTACTATATTGCAGGTAATGGTCTCGTTGTGAACATAGATAACACCAATATTAATAGCTTTAAGGATCTAGAAGGTAAACGCATTGGTGTATCCATCGGCTCTACTGGTGCAGAGATTGCTAGCAAGATTCCCAATGCCGATGTACATCAGTTCAATATAATTGTCGATGCGTTCTTAGAATTGCAAAATAAAGGCGTCGATGTAGTTATCAATGATACACCAGTAAACGAATATTATGTTAATGGTAAGGGCAAAGGTATCGCAAAGGTTACTGGAGAGGACTATGATGCGGCACCACTAGGTATTGCTGTGAAAAAAGGCAATACAGAATTGCTTAACAAAATCAATGATGGTTTGGCTAAGATCAAAGCAAACGGTAAATATGCAGAAATTTATAAGAAATGGTTTGGTAAGGAGCCTCCAGCAGAGGTATTAAGATAGTTTGTAGATAGTACCAGAATGTATTATTTGATATAATATGCTAGGTAAGCCTCGTGTTATAAGAGGTATGTATAGAATGGGTGGTATGATGGCTAAACGAAGTGCATTTTTAGATATTATTAAGGAAAAGGGCGCCCTCGTCTTAGATGGGGCTTTAGGGACCGAATTAGAGCGTTATGGCTGTGATATTCAACATAAGTTGTGGTCTGCTAAGGTTCTCATGGATCAGCCAGATATCATTAAGAAAATACATATTTCTTATTTAGCTGCGGGTGCCGATATCATTCAAAGCTCTGGCTATCAAGCGACAGTAGCAGGCTTTAAAGGTTTAGGTTATGGAACGGAAGAAGCGATAGAGCTCGTTAAACTATCTGTTCGTTTAGCCGTGCAAGCTCGTAATGAGTTTTTAGAAGCAAAGGCGAGTGGGGCGCTTACATTGCATGGTATTAAGCTCGGTGAAGAGACTCCTGAGGGGGTTAGATATTTTTCTGAAGATGCTTTACCTAAACCGTTGGTGGCAGCCTCTGTAGGACCTTATGGCGCTTTCTTGGCTGATGGCTCTGAATACCGTGGTTATCCTGATGTGCAAACAGAATATCTAGAGATATTCCATATTCCACGGCTAGCATTATTCTGCGAAGAACATCCAGACATATTATCCTTTGAAACTATACCGTCTTATGCTGAAGCGATTGCTATTGCGAGAGCTATGTCTGATCCATTTACATCAAAAGGTATTCCCGGATGGATTGCTTTTTCCTGTAAAGATGGGCACCATGTTTCTAGTGGCGAAACCATTATTAAATGTGCACAAATGATCGATAAGGTACATCCTATTACGGGGATTGGCATTAATTGTACTAAACCGGAATATGTAGAATCATTGATAAAAGATATCCGTACCGTTACAGATAAACCAATTGCTGTATATCCTAATCTTGGTGAAAGCTATGATAGTAAAACTAAAACTTGGTATGGCGATGCTGCATCATTTGTAGACTACGTTGAGGTATGGCGAAAAGCTGGAGCTGAAATCATTGGTGGCTGTTGTAGAACGACACCTGAAATTATCGGTGATATTGCAAAGAAAATTCACAACTAATATAGTGTGACATACAAAAAGCTATTCGAGTATAATTCGAATAGCTTTTTCTTTATATGCAAATAAAAAAGCAGTGCGAAAGCACTGCTTTTACTATGGCGGAGAGACAGGGATTTGAACCCTGGGTACGGGATAACCGCACACATGATTTCCAATCATGCTCCTTCAGCCGCTCGGACACCTCTCCATGTATTCTGTTGTGTAACAGGTACTTGTATAGTATATGAAAAAGTTAGATTTATGTCAAGCAAAAAAATAGTAGAATTATTGCATATTTACAAGGCTTTTAAAATATAGTATTTGATCTCAATAAATGGATATAAACCAAAAAACATAGCCTGGTTTTAGGCGTATAAAATCTAGTATATAAAAAGAAAAAAGCCGCCTAAATAGGCGGCTCTTGTATTAGGTATTAGAATACGTCTTTAATTTCAGCAGCTTCAATGGATGCTTTGATATCGTCTGCCATTTTTTCAATTAATGGAAGATCTTCTTCTTTCAAAGAGGATTTGATATCTAGTGGTTCGGAAACGATTTCAATGTCTTTGAAGTCATTTTCGAAATGGGAAACCATTGTTTTCATCGCAGCGGAAGCCCAAGAGTGGTTACCGATGATGGATACCTTATGGTTTTGGAAGTTAAGGGCTTTTAATTCATGGATAAAGTTTTCCATAGTAAGGTATAGATTCAAGTTATATGTAGGTGCGATAGTTACCAAGTTAGTATATTTCCAAGCATCGGAGATGATGTAGGAAGCATTAGTTTTGGAAACATCGTAAATTTTGATATCTGTAACGCCACGTTTGGAGAGTTGTTTAGCCAATTGTTGAGCAATAGCACGAGTATTGCCATACATGGAACCAAAAGCGATGACAACACCTTTTTGCTCGGCTGTATAGCTGGACCAATGTAAGTATTTGTGCGTGATATATTGGATAGATTCAGGGGTGCGCCAGATTGGACCATGAAGTGGAGCAATGCGTTTGATATCAAGGCTAGAAATTTTGCGAAGTGCATTTTGTACTTGCGGTCCGTATTTACCAACGATATTTGTATAGTAACGGCGAGCTTCTTCTTCGTATGTAGCTACGAAATCGGTTTGATCAGCAAAGATATTACCATTAACTGTACCGAATGTACCAAAAGCATCTGCAGAGAACAATGTGCCTGTAGATTTTTCGTATGTACAAGTTACTTCAGGCCAGTGAACCATAGGCATAGTGTAAGAAACCAAAGTATGTTTACCTAAACAGATTTCATCGCCTTCTTTAATTTGATGGTATTGTTCTGGTTTTGGAGTGTTATAGAATTGCTCAAACATGCGGAATGTTGTAACATTACCTACCATTTTACAATTTGGATACCGTTCCAATGTTTCCAATAATGTTTGGCAATGATCAGGCTCCATATGGTTTACGACGATGTAATCAAGTTCACGACCATTTAAGAGGTGAGTCAAGTTGTCGAAGTACTCTTCGCGAATTTCAGCATCTACGGAGTCTACCACACAAGTCTTTTCATCGTCGATGAAATAGCTGTTATAGCTAACACCATTTGGAATAGGGAATAAGTTTTCGAAACGTTCTGTTGTCCAGTCATTACTACCAATCCAGTAGATATTATGAGTCATTTTCTGAGCACAATGCATAATAAAATCCTTTCTTAACCCACACTAGGTATGTATAGCTTTACATGAGAACTCATGTCTGTAAATATAGTATCAATTTATAATACTAATATTTTCGAAAAAAATCAATATTGAAAAAGCCTACTTGAAGAAGTAGGCTTTCACATGAAAGTTCATAGTGACCAATTATTTGAAGTATTTTACACCAGATGTAAAGATTGGCATTTCTAATTGGCCAGGAATATTTTTGCTGATGCCTGCACCACAGCGTTCGGAGTGTGCCATTTTGCCGAATACGCGACCATCAGGGCTATAAATACCTTCGATAGCAGCTACAGATTGGTTAGGATTGAAGTGACTATCCATGGAGGCGATACCATCAAAGTCTACATATTGTGTAGCGATTTGGCCAGTTTTATTGAACTCCAACACTTGTTGAGGAGACGCTATAAAGCGACCTTCGCCGTGAGAAATTGGTACCGTGTAAATTTCTCCAGCTTTAGCATCACTCATCCAAGGGGACTTTGTGGAAATAACTTTCGTATTAACCATGCGAGATAAGTGACGACCAATAGTATTGTATGTCAATGTAGGATGATCTGCAGTTAACGTTTCAATATGTCCACCAGGTAACAAGCCTAACTTGATGAGCGCTTGGAAGCCGTTACAAATACCTAATACAAGGCCATCTTGTTTATACAAGAGGTTTTCTAAACCTTCTGCAAGGTATGGGTTGCGGAAGAGGGTGGCTATGAATTTACCAGAACCATCTGGCTCATCACCAGCACTGAAACCTCCTGGGAACATAAGAATTTGAGACTCTGCTAATTTAGCTTTGATTACGTCGATAGATTCTTTTAATTGTTCTGGAGTTTGGTTGCGAATGAGCACGATATCTGTTTCTGCACCAGCTCGTTCAAAGGCACGAGCAGAGTCAAATTCGCAGTTTGTACCAGGAAATACTGGGATGAGAACTTTTGGTTTTGCACCTAAGGATGTGCTACGAGGCTTAGCGTGTTGATCATGAATGTAAGCGACTGCTTCACCAAAGCCGTTTGATGCGTACATTGGGAAGATATCGTTTAGAGGTGCTTCATAGGCCGCTTGTACTTCTTTGAGTGATACGGATTGACCTTCCCATTCGATAACAGGTGTGGCTTGGGTTACGCCGATAACTTTCACATCAGGTAATTCTAAAAGATAATTAACAGCCGTAATATCTACTTCAACGATGAAGGAACCAAGGGCTGGTTGGAAGATACCACGTTCAGCGTATTTATCGAATTTAACACCAATATTGTTGCCAAGGGCCATTTTTGTGACTGCTTCAGGAATGCCGCCTTGATCAACTACATAGGCAGAGTAAACGCGACCTTTTTCAATTTGTTCTTGTAGTGTATCGCAGTTTTCTTTGAATCGATCCCAATCAGGGGTGTCATCGTATGTACGAGGTACATCGAAGAATACGAGGCGGTGATCTACGCCTTTAAGGTCTTGGCTCACGATATTATCTACATGAGCTGTACCAACTGCAAAGGATACGAGGGTAGGGGGAACGGTAAGATCCATAAATGTACCGCTCATAGAGTCCTTGCCGCCGATAGCGCCGATTTCAAGTTCTTTTTGTGCTTTATAAGCACCAAGTAAAGCTGCTACTGGCTTACCCCAAGATTCTTTAGAGTTGAGGCGTTCAAAATATTCTTGTAATGTTAAGTATGCGTCTTCTCGGCGACCGCCAAGAGCTACTAATTTTGCTACAGATAAAAGTACTGCATATTGCGCACCATGATAAGGGCTCCATGCAGATAACTCAGGCACAAAACCATGAGTCATAATACTAGCCGTTGTAGTTTCACCGTTTAGAACCGGTAATTTAGCAACCATGCCTTGGGTAGGCGTTTTTTGGAATTTGCCACCGAATGGCATGAGGACTGTATTGGCGCCCACAGTGCTGTCAAAGCGTTCTGCTAAGCCTTGTTGGGATGCTGCATTTAAATCGGATACGGCTGCGATCCATTTTTCCTTGAAGTTATCTGCACTAGCTGAACCACGTAAGAAGTAGGATCGATCTGTAGGTGCTTTTACGATAGCTTCTTGTTGTTGACTAGCACCATTTGTATTTAAAAAGTCGCGGCTAATATCTACAATTGCTTCGCCATTCCAGTTCATAACAAGGCGATTTGTATCAGTTACCTCTGCCACAACTGTACACTCCAAGTTTTCTTCGTCGCAGTATGCTTTGAATGCCTCTACATCAGAAGCATCGATGACACAGGCCATGCGCTCTTGGGATTCAGAGATGGCTAACTCTATACCATCGAGGCCAGCATATTTTTTAGGGACTAAGTCGAGATTGATTGATACACCATCAGTTAGTTCACCGATAGCAACAGATACACCACCTGCACCGAAGTCATTACAACGTTTGATAAGTGTCGTTACTTCGCCACGACGGAATAAGCGTTGGATTTTGCGCTCTGTAAGAGCATTGCCTTTTTGGACTTCTGCACCGCATGTGGAGAGAGATTCAACGGTATGTTCTTTAGAGGAACCTGTAGCGCCACCACAGCCATCACGGCCAGTTTTACCACCTAGCAATACTACCACATCGCCTGCAACTGGTACCTCACGGCGAACTTGGTTGCGAGGTGCAGCACCGATAACTGCGCCGATTTCCATGCGCTTTGCTACGTAGCCAGGATGGTAATATTCTTTTACTTCACCTGTAGCAAGGCCGATTTGGTTGCCGTAAGAGGAGTAACCACGAGCTGCTTCTTGGGTGATCTTTCTTTGTGGTAATTTGCCTTCCAATGTATCTTCAAGTTTTGTATGTGGATCGCCAGAGCCTGTGATGCGCATAGCTTGGTATACATAAGCGCGACCGCTCAATGGGTCGCGAATACAACCGCCTAAGCAGGTAGCTGCGCCACCAAATGGTTCGATTTCAGTAGGGTGGTTATGGGTTTCGTTTTTGAATAGTAACAACCATTCTTCAGTCTTGCCATTTACATCGACAGGGACGATGATTGTACATGCATTGATTTCATCAGATTCATCGAGATTTGTAAGTCCTCCAGCGTGGCGTAATTCTTTTACAGCCAATGTAGCCATGTCCATGAGGGAGCGAGCTTTTTTCTTAGTCGTGTAGAGCTCAGCACGGCCTTCCATATATTCTTCGAAGGCTTCCTTTATAGAACCGGTGAAGCGGCTGTCTTCAATGGTAATATCTGTTAACTCGGTCATAAAGGTAGTGTGACGGCAATGGTCAGACCAATATGTATCGAAGAGGCGAATTTCTGTAATCGTAGGATCGCGGTGTTCCACCTCTGCGTATTGTTGTCTAATCATTTGAAGGTCTGCTAATGTCATAGCAAGACCGTAGTTCTTGATGAGAGCTTCTAAATCATCATTGCTCATCGTAGTAAAGCCATCGATTGTTGCTACCGGTTTTGGATCTTCTAAATCGAGAGCTAAGGTATTTGGTACGTCAAGGCTCGCTTCGCGGGAATCAACAGGGTTAATGTAGTAGGCCTTAATGACATTTTCTTGTTCTTTTGTAAAGGTGCCTTCGATAGCATATACGCGAGCACAACGCACGATGTGGCCGGATGTAAGTGTGAGCATAGAAATACATTGCTCTGCGCTATCAGCACGTTGATCGTATTGACCTGGCACATATTCAACAGCAAATACAAAGCCTTGTACACTTGGAATTTCTTCTAATACAGTATCTACAGGAGGTTCAGAAAAAATTAAATTTTTAGCAGACTCTAGATCTTTTGCATCTAAATTTTCGATGTCGTATCGCTCATAGATAGTCACATCTGTAGCAGGCATAGATAATTCCTGTTGTAAGGTTTGTAACATGCGTTGCGCTTCTAGGTTGAAAGATTCTCGTTTTGTTACGAATAATCGTTGTATAGCCATTGTAGCCTCCTGTAATGTATATAATTCCCTATGGGATATTGACAAATTAAGTATAGTCGGTCTAGACTTATAAGTAAAGATAATCTTACTAATGAAAAGATTAGAAATACTAATAAATATGAAAAGTTCATGAAGGTCATAAGACCTAACTTTCATGAAGATTTCTACATATTCATTATATATTGAGAGTCTATAGTTATAATAGGGTAATGATATGTGTATTTAAAAGTAAGACGTTACTATTAGTATATAACAGAGGTGAATAAAATGGCAGTATCTGCAGATTTATATAGAACCTTTCTAGGGGTAGGCTTATATTTATCTTTTTCCCGTGCCGCAAAAGAATTAGGGGTGTCCCAATCCGCCATCAGTCAAAGTATCAAACAATTAGAAGGAGAACTTAATATGCCTCTCTTCGTGCGTACTACAAAATCTGTAGGGTTCACGCCAGAAGGTAAAGAATTGTTTGATACGGTAGCTAAAGCTTTCTCTATTCTTGATAATGGTGTTACCCAATTACAAGAACGGGTTAGCCAAGCTTATGAAAGTTTAAATTTGGCTGCCACAGATACTTTGTGTCGCCATTTCTTATTGCCTTATTTCCACAAATGGCAATTACAAGAAAGTGAAATTGGCTTACATATCATTAATCGTCCGTCTCCTGATTGTGTAGAATTAGTACTCAATAAAGAGGCGCAATTAGCTGTGGTTAATGATTATGAGGGCTTGAGAGATAATCCTCAGCTAGAGGTAACTACGTTAGCTACCATTCAAGACGTCTTTGTTGGGGGCCCTGACTATAAAGGGGCAGGATTCTTTGATCAAGGGCGCCTTCTTAACGAGCCTATTTTACTCTTGCATAAAGGCTCTGCTAGTCGTACATTCTTTGACGATGTAACACATGGTGCTTGTCGTAAGCCTCGCTTTGAATTGGGTAGCGTCGATGTATTACTAGATCTTGTAGAAATCAATATGGGTATTTCCATGTTGCCTAATCATGTGGTACAACAAAAAATGCAAGAAGGGACTATTGTGCGCATCGATACAGATATTCCGGTACCAACACGCGACATTGTGCTTGTGCGTTCACGTTTGGTTCCTCAATCTGAAGGGGCTGCAAGATTTACGTCCTTACTAGTTAATCGTGAAAGTACTCGAGATAAAGTTTTATAAGAAAAAGACATGTTTAAAGACATACTTTAGGAAACTTTCTTAAAGTGTGTCTTTTTATATATTAGTGTGAGTTTTACCGTGCTATATTATATTCCTATAAAGCAGTTGAGTTATATAATTCATATATGAAATATTTAAGTCTTATTTGCAATGATATTTATGGGTTATATTATAAGACTTTTACTAGATATAGGTTGACCCTAAGGGGTTGTTTACGTTAAAATTTAAAGATAGTTATGCGGAGGTATGAGCACATGGAATTATTAAAAGAACGCATTCGTGAAGAGGGGATTGTCCTCAATAATCGAGTGCTGAAAGTAGATGGGTTCTTAAACCATCAAATCGATCCACAATTGTTTAAGGCGATTGGTAAAGAAATCGCGGATCGTTACCGTGATGCAGGTGTACAACGTATTGTTACCATCGAAGCATCTGGTATTGCGTTGGCGTTGATGGCCGCGCTTGAACTAGACGTACCATTGGTATTTGCGCGTAAGAAAAAATCTATCCTTATGGTAGATGATGTATATCATAGTGTTGTGTACTCTTATACAAAAGAAGAGAATTATGATATCACTATTTCTAAAAAATTCTTGCCAGCTGGTGAAAAAGTGTTGATTATCGACGATTTCTTGGCGTCTGGTGAGGCGGCTATGGGCCTTGCTAAGTTGGTTCAAGACGCAGGTGATGAAGTAGTAGGCATGGCGATTGCTATTGAAAAGTCCTTCCAACCTGGTCGTGAACGCTTGGAAAATGCGGGCTACCGTGTAGAGTCTTTAGTTCGCATTAAAGAATTCAAAGATAATGGGTGTGTGTTTATCGAAGACTAATTTGTCTGATTATTGTTAGAGGGAATTATGAATAAAAAAGCAGAAAAATTCGACTTACTTGTTGCTGACCTTAACAAAGGCGGTAACACTTGGTTTACAAAGGAAGAAATGACAGACGATCTTAATACAGTTGTATATCATGGTCGTTTGGATGTTCATGAGCATAGCTTGCCTGTGTTCATCGTTGTAGACGATTCTGCGTTCACCTATGTACGCATCGCTATCACAACAACATCTATTGATAAAAAAGTGATTCCTGCGGTATTGAAAGAACTTAACACGTTAAATCAAGATTACAAGATATCTAAATATTACGTGAGCAATGAAGATAATAACATTTATATGGATGTGTCTATACCATGTTTGAATGAACAATTTGACCCTACTGTAGTAGTGAATCTTATGCTTGAAGTTATTCAACCGCATTTAGATACTGTACATAAAGATATTCTTAAAGTAGCTGGCTTAGCTTAATAGAGGTTGTTATGAATCCTAAATCCTTATTATTTGATAAGTTTTTGAAAGAAGAAGAAATCATATCTTTTGAACGGAAGGATTTTGATGATGAAGACGGTACAGTAGTATATCGTTCTTATATCAAGTCTCCTTTATGGGATATGCCTTTATTCGTCATTCTCGATAACAGTATTTATAGTGTAGTTCGTTTAGTGTTAGGTCCTGAAAAGGTAACGGCACAAAATATGAATGCCTTGAATGCATTAATTAATCGAGACAATGCGACATATAAAAATTACAAACTATATATTGATGAACAAGATTCTAGCCTATACTTGGATTGCGTATATATGTGTGGTGATGATGCGTTCGAGCCTGCATTGATGTATGCGTTGATGTCTTCTATCGTAGATTATATTCCTGAATCTGTAGGTGAATTGAAAGCTGCCTTTGAAAGTGGTACTCACTAATCAATAATAGATACAAGTTAAGTGATCTAATGTTCGGAATTATGAAAAGAGGATAACCTGTTTATAAATGGGTTATCCTCTTTTTGTATGGATAAGAAAAAACATATAAATATTTTAATCGATAGAGTAAATTTGTGTTATTATAAGATTGAAAAGGCAGTATTTTATTTTACAGATTTATTTAAAATTATTTTATATGATGCAATCTATATTTTTATAATAGTTCGGAATATAACGAATGATAAAAATATTTAATAAAAAAATATTCGAAAATAGTATTGATTTTGTAAATGTTAGGTGTTACAATTTGAGTACAAGAAGGAGGTAGCACCGTGAACTATGCAAATCAACAAACTCAAAGCAAGTCTACGGAGGCTATTTGCGCGTATTTGTCCCAGTCTGTTTTGGCTGGGCTTTTTTATTAGGAGGATCTATGAAGGTCGGTATTATCATGGGCAGCAAGTCTGACCTAGACACAATGAAAAAGGCATCTGCCGTACTTGATGAATTCAAAATCCCTTATGAAATGGTTATTGCCTCAGCTCATCGTACCCCAGAGGCTGTGAAGAACTTTGTCACACGACTTGAAGATGAAGGGGCTATCGCTTTTATTGCTGGTGCTGGCGCGGCGGCTCATTTACCTGGTGTGGTGGCGAGCTTCACTACATTACCTGTTATCGGCATTCCTCTTAATGCAACGGCTCTAAAAGGCATTGATTCTTTGCTTGCTATCGTTCAAATGCCATCTGGTATGCCTGTAGCAACTATGGCTGTAGATGGTGCTAAAAATGCAGCGCTCTTTGCAGTACAAATTGGAGCAGCTTTCAATAAAGACCTGAAAGAACAATATCAACAATATCGTAAAGATATGGCTGAAAAAGTCTTAGCAGACAATGCAGAATTACAAGGTGCTATTCATATTTAATCATGTAAATCATCGGCGATTAAATATTGGTTAAGAAAAACAGTTTATTTAGATATCTATTACATAGTTTGTATCATTAATTAGTTTGTATCATTAATTTATGATAAAGGAGAAAGATCATGGCTAACATCGATTTGGAAAAATTAACATTATTATACGAAGGCAAAGCAAAACAAGTATATGCAACAGATAACAAAGATGAGTACATCGTTCATTACAAAGATGATGCCACTGCATTTAATGGCGAGAAACATGATACCATTCTTGGAAAAGGTGTTTTGAACAATAAAATTTCCTCTTTCTTCTTTGAATTGTTGAAAAAAGAAGGCGTACCAACTCATTTTGTTCGTCGTGAAGATGATCGCAACCAAACAGTACTTGCATTGAAAATAGTTCCTCTTGAAGTTATTGTTCGTAATATTGCGGCTGGCTCTATGGCTAAACGCTTTGGCATTGAAGAAGGTACACCACTTAAACATCCAATCCTTGAATTCTGCTACAAAAATGATGAATTAGGCGATCCGTTTGCCAACGAATCACAAATTACTGCACTTGGTTGGGCCACTCAAGAGCAACTTGACGTAATCTCTACTATTACTTTAAAGGTAAACGATATTTTAAAAAAATTCTTGGCTACTAAAAATGTAACCCTTGTAGATTTTAAATTAGAATTTGGCACTCATAAAGGTGAGGTATTATTAGGTGATGAAATCTCTCCTGATACATGTCGTTTCTGGGATGCTACAACTGGTGAAAAACTCGACAAAGACCGTTTCCGTCGAGATCTTGGTAATATTGAAGAAGCGTATAAGGAAATGTTATTCCGTCTTACTGGCGAGCGTGCCTAATAGGGGGGAAGATGAACTACGATCCTGTTTTTGATAAATGGCATGAAGAGTGTGGTGTGTTTGGTGTCTATGATAGAACCGTTGATGTAGCACGCTATGTATATTGGGGGCTATTTGCACTCCAACATCGTGGTCAAGAAAGTGCGGGCATTGCTGTTACTGATGGGCACGATGTAGAACTGAAAAAAGGCATGGGCTTGTTGACTGAGGCTATTAAAGAATTACCAGCATTGCCAAGCTATATGGGGACTGGCCATGTGCGGTATTCTACGACAGGGTCTAATAATCCGCGCAATATTCAGCCTTTGGTTATTCACTACCAAGGTGGTCAAATTGCGGTGGCTCACAATGGTAATCTAACGAATGCCTTATCTATTCGAAAACGCCTTGAAGCCGATGGTTCAATCTTTCAAACGACGATGGACTCTGAGGTTATTGTAAACCTGATTGCCCGCTCTAAAGCAGAAACACAAGCGGAACGAATTGCCGATGCGGCACGTCAAATTGAAGGGGCTTTCTCTCTAGTCATTACTACGAACGACTCCTTAGTAGGTGTACGTGACCCTCAAGGCTTTAGACCACTTTGCTTAGGTAAAACGGAAAACGGTTATGTGCTTTCTAGTGAAAGCTGTGCTTTTGATGCGATTAAGGCAGAGTTTATTCGCCATATAGATCCTGGTGAAATGGTTATCATCGATGATTCTGGTGTGCGTAGCACAATCTATGCGGAACCAGAAAAAATCGATAAAAAGCTATGCGTCTTTGAATACATCTATTTTGCACGCGGCGATAGTCATATCGATGGTCAATCCGTATATCAATCTCGTCTCAATATGGGCCGCGAATTATATAACGAAACTAAGTATGATGCGGATATCGTCATGTCCATTCCCGATTCCGGTACAACGGCTGCATTAGGTTATGCTCGTGCATCGGGGATTCCTTTTGCGGAAGGGTTAGTTAAGAACCGTTATAGCGGTCGTACCTTTATTAAACCAAATCAAGAGGAACGAGAACTAGCTGTTCGTATGAAGCTAAATGCATTGCCTCATGTCGTTGGGGGAAAGCGTATCGTTCTCATCGATGACTCTATCGTGCGCGGTACTACGAGTGGTATCATTGTAAAAATGCTAAAAGAGGCGGGTGCTAAAGAGATATACATGTGTGTTAGCTCTCCGACCATTGAATACTCCTGTCACTATGGCATCGATACATCGGTGCGTAAAGAGCTTATAGCAGCTACTCATACAGTGGATGAAATTAGAGATTTCATAAAGGCTGATAGATTACATTACTTGTCTCGTGAAGGTTTATGTCGCGCTATATCCGATGTAAAGTCAAATGATTTATGTTTTGCATGTTTTAATGGTGATTATAGTGTAGCGGTTCCTGCGGACCAAGAGGAAGGGGTCAAATATGTGCTCGAATAAAACTAGTTTAACCTATCGCGATGCAGGCGTTGATATTGATGCAGGCAACCGTGCCGTAGAATTGATGAAAGAATCTGTTAAACGCACTTATACACCGGGTGTTGTTGGTGATTTAGGTGGTTTTGGGGGACTCTATTCCTTAGCTGGTCATTCTATGTCGGACCCTATGCTCGTATCTGGTACAGATGGGGTGGGCACCAAATTACGTCTCGCTATCATGATGGATAAACATGATACTATCGGTCAAGACTGTGTAGCTATGAGTGTTAATGATATCCTTGTACAAGGTGCTACACCTTTATTCTTCCTTGATTATATTGCGGTTGGCAAACTAGAGCCTGTAAAAGTGGCGGATATCGTACGTGGTGTAGCTGAGGCGTGCGAAGAATCAGGCTGCGCTTTACTAGGCGGTGAAACTGCTGAGATGGCAGGTTTCTACGATGATGAGGATTATGATGTAGCTGGTTTTGCCGTTGGTATCGTAGATCGTCCTAAATTGATTACTGGTGAAAGTATCAAGGCAGGAGACGTTATTCTTGGGTTACCATCTTCTGGGGTTCATTCTAATGGTTTCTCTTTAGTTCGTAAAATCGTATTCGATCATAAAGGGTTTTCCATTGATCAAAATATTCCTGAATTCGGCAAAACACTGGGAGAAGAATTATTAACACCAACGCGCTTATACCCTAAGGCCGTTTTGCCTTTGATTAAAGAAAATCTAATTAAAGGTATGGTTCATATTACGGGCGGGGGCTTCTATGAAAATATTCCTCGCGTTTTACCTGCGGGAGTAACGGCAGAGGTCGATTGTGATACATGGCCTCGCCTTCCTGTATTCGAAAAATTACAAGAATGGGGCAATGTAGATTGGCATGAAATGTACCGTACTTTTAACATGGGTATCGGCATGATTCTCATAGTGGATGCTGCGGATGTGGATCGAGTAAAGGCAAATCTTGAAAGTCGTAATGAAGCTGTTTATGAAATTGGTCATATCGTTAGCGGTGAAGGTCCAGTTGTTGTAAAAGGGGCGGTATTTAATGACTAGTTCCGTAGCTAAAAAGCGTCTAGCTCTATTTGCAAGCGGCAGAGGCTCCAATGGGGAAGCCCTCTATGAAGCCATGCAAGAAGGGTATATTAATGGTAAATTCGTAGTTATCATTACAGATCACGGTGATGCAGGTATCGTTGAACGTTCTAAATCTTGGAATATTCCACTCATTGTCATCGAGCGTAGCGACTATGATTCTAAAGCTAGCTTTGAACAAGCCCAGTTAGATGCGTTAGAGCCCTATAAGGTAGATGGTATCGTTTTGGCAGGGTATATGCGCATTGTAGGAACTCAACTTATTGAACGATATGAGCATAAGATATTAAATATTCATCCTGCTTTGCTACCATCGTTTCCAGGTCTTCATGGACATCAACAAGCTATTGATGCGGGAGTAAAGGTAACTGGTTGTACGGTACACTTTGTTGATGCCGGAATGGATACAGGGCCTATCATTATGCAGAATACGGTTCCTTTATTACCTGAGGATACAGAGGATACCCTGAGTGGTAGATTATTGCCTATTGAACATAAAACATATAAAGAGGCGTTACGACTATTTTGTGAGGATAAGCTCACTATAAAAGGTCGTGTTGTATATATTGAAGATTGATGTGTAAGCAAAGGAAGACGTTAGATGATTAAAAATGCATTACTTAGTGTTTCTGATAAAACAGGTATTGTAGACTTTGCGAAAGGTTTAGTTGATTTAGGGGTAACCATTTATTCCACAGGTGGGACCCTTAAAGTCATAACTGAAGCAGGTATTCCGGCAAAATCGGTAGAGTCTTTGACTGATTTTCCTGAAATGATGGATGGCCGCGTAAAGACATTACATCCTAAGGTGCATGGTGGTATTTTGGCGATCCGTGATAATGCGGAGCATCAACAAGCTATGGCAGAACATGGTATTGAACCAATCGACCTTGTTGTAGTCAATCTTTACCCGTTCCGCGAAACCATTGCAAAACCTAATGTATCCTTAGAAGAGGCCATCGAAAATATCGATATTGGTGGTCCTACGATGGTTCGTTCTGCAGCAAAGAATCATGCCTTTGTGGGCATCGTAGTAAATCCAAATCATTACGATGAAATCATTACGATGCTCAAGGATCAAGGTGAATTGACTAAAGAATATCGCTTTGGACTTGCCAAAGAAGCCTTTGCTCATACAGCGACTTACGATGTGGCCATCGCTAATTATATGAGTAGAATCTTGAATGAAGGCCCTATACCTCCAGAATATTTGAGTGCTTATGAGAAGGTAACAGATCTTAGATATGGGGAAAATCCGCATCAACAAGCCGCATTCTACAAAGAAATTGGTACAGCTCATGGCATGGGGGCCTTGAAACAATTACATGGCAAAGAGCTTTCCTATAACAATATTGTAGACATGGAAGCGGCATGGAATATGGTATGGGAGTTTACTGGGCCAGCTGCATGTATTATTAAGCATACGAACCCATGTGGTGCCGCTACTGCAGCTACATTACATGATGCCTATGTAAATGCTTACGAAGCTGATTCCGTATCCGCCTTTGGTGGCATCGTAGCCTTAAACCGTGACGTAGATGCAAGTACAGCGGAGGAAATGAGCAAAATTTTCTTAGAAGTTATTATGGCACCTGCTTTCACAAAAGAGGCATTAGAAATCCTTGAAGCTAAGAAGAATATTCGCCTCATTGAACTATCTAAGCCGGAATCTGGCCAAGTGACAGTGAAAAAGGTGTCTGGTGGTTTATTAGTGCAAACAGAAGACGATATCCTAGAAGACCGCGTTAATTATAAAGTTGTTACGAAGGTACAACCGACAGAGGAACAATGGAAAGCTCTTGAATTTGCATGGAAACTCGTAAAACATGTAAAATCCAATGCGATTTTGATTTCTAATGAAAAGCGTACTCTTGGAGTTGGGGCCGGTCAAATGAATCGCGTAGGTTCTGCAAAAATTGCTCTTGAACAAGCCGGGGAAGCCGCTAAAGGCGCTGTATTAGCATCCGATGCATTCTTCCCATTTGGAGATACCGTAGAAACAGCGGCAAAGCATGGCATTGCAGCTATTATTCAACCAGGTGGCTCTATTCGCGACGAAGAGTCTATCAAAGCGGCTGACGAAGCGGGCATCGCTATGGTATTTACAAACATTCGTCACTTTAAACATTAACTAGTTAAGAATTTTTAGCGGATTGTTAAACACGATTAGGGCAAAATATCTATTGAACGGTCACAACAATTATTGATGTTTGGAGTAAGCCCGTTATGTGTTTATATTATTATGGATTTGATGGCGTTTAGGCGCCGATGGAGGACTTATGAAAGTATGTGTAATCGGTAGCGGCGGCCGTGAACATGCATTGGCGTGGCGATTGTCCATCAGCCCTAGCGTAACAAAGGTATATGCTATTCCTGGTAGCGCGGCTATGTCAGATTGTGCAGAGCTAGTTGGCATCGATTGGCAACAAAGCGATCATTTAATTAGCTTTTTGAAAGATAATCAAGTTGATTTAGGTGTTGTTGGGCCTGAGGCTCCTTTAGTAGCGGGCTTAGCAGATGTACTTAATAAGGCGGGGATTCCAGTTTTTGGTCCATCTAAAGCAGCCGCTCAACTAGAGGGCTCAAAGGTATTTGCTAAAGACCTCATGAAAAAATACAATATTCCCACTGCTGCGTATGGTGTATTCCACAAGGTAGATGAAGCGAAAGCTTTTATTGCTCAAACAGGAGCTCCTATCGTTGTTAAAGCTGACGGCTTGGCAGCAGGGAAGGGTGTTGTAGTAGCCATGACCATCGATGAAGCGAATGTAGCCGTAGAAGATATGCTCAGTGGTAATCGATTCGGTGATGCAGGCAGCACCGTTGTTATCGAAGAGTTTATGGAAGGCGAAGAGGCTAGTTTATTAGCCTTTGTAGATGGCAAGACCGTAGTTCCTATGATTGCCTCTCAAGATCATAAACGCATCTTTGATGGTGATAAAGGGCCTAATACAGGTGGCATGGGGACCTATGCACCGGCCCCCGTTCTTACAGATGCATTGCGGGACGCAGCGATGAAAACCATCTTAGAACCTATGGTAGCGGCTATGGAAAAAGAAGGCATGCCGTATGTAGGCTGCCTTTACGCGGGGCTTATGATTACTGACGAAGGTCCTAAGGTGGTAGAATTCAATGCGCGCTTTGGTGATCCTGAAATACAAGTTGTATTGCCGCTACTGGATAGTGATTTAGGTGAGATTATGATGGCCTGTGCTAAGGGCACATTAACCTCTAATATGGTGAAATGGAAAGACTCCTCAGCGGCTTGCGTTATCCTTGCTTCTAAGGGCTATCCTGAAACTTCATCTAAGGGCGATGTCATCAGTGGGGATATTAAACAATATGACACAACCATTGTATTCCACTCTGGTACAAAGCTTGTTGGTGAAAATTATGTCACTAATGGCGGTCGTGTGCTTGGTGTTGTCGGACTTGGCAAAGACCTTAGAACGGCACTTGATAGAGCCTATGAACGTATAGAGCATATCGACTTTGAAGGCATGCAATATCGTACAGATATTGGGGCTAAGGCTTTTAAATAAAGTAACAACATTTTGAATATAATGAAAACCTCTACATTCATGCACGACGCATGCGGTGTAGAGGTTTTATTTTCTACCTTTTAACTGTTACCTATGATATAATAAATTAGATATAAAGAGGGCCCATCGACGTGTGATGGCGTTAGGCTCATCTCAAAAATTTGGAAACTTATTGATGACGCCTGACGTGTAGAAGTAAATCTTCTACACGTTAGGTGTTTTTACTATAGTCTATTTTATTTCTTAATAGCGATATACAACTATGATATATAATAAAGAACCGTTAGAACTGAATAGTCCGGTAGCCTTTTGGCTGAATTTTCCAAACGAAGAACGCGTATTTTGGGTGGATCGTCAAAGTGACCGCATCGTTGTAGGCGCTAAACGTTTGGCGACGGTCAAAGATGATGAAGATCGCCATAATTACGCTTACGTGTTTTATGGAGATACTTTTTTTGAGAACTCTAAGGACCCTAAATGGGCTGGCATGGGTCATGAAATGATTGCTTTCACCCATTATTACATCGTAGAAAATGGGGAGTCTTTCTACTTGCACGCTGGTGAAAGCGTCCCTATTACGGATTTCGAGGTGCCTCGAGTTCGCCATAACTACAAGGAAACCAGTGATGATAAGGCGGCTTGGGATAGTTTGATGAACGCTATCGCTGATGGTATTAGTAGTGGTGAAATGACGAAGGTCGTTTCTTCTCGAGAGGTACAGTTTACTAGTGAAACACCATACAATGTGGCAAGTATTTTAGCAAATTTAGTAGATAATAATCCAAATTGCTTTATCTTTGGTTACGAAAAGGATGGACGCACCTTTGTGGGTGCATCGCCAGAGATTCTAGTTCGCCATCGAGGTAGTGAAATTCTCAGCTATGCCTTGGCGGGGACAGCGCCTAAACATGGACCAAATGCGTGGACTAAGGAACAACTGTTAACAGATAAGAAAAATCTCTTTGAACATAATATCGTCCGTGACCGTATTGTGGATATCATGAAATCTATTACTCCGGAGGTTATAATAGGTGAAACGGGTATCATGGAGCTGGCGCATCTATATCATTTGCGCACCATTATTACTGCAAAGGATAGCACAAAATCCCTCGTGGAATGGGCAAAGTTGCTCCATCCTACACCGGCTCTCGGTGGTGAACCGCGAGAAAAGGCGTTGACATTGTTACAAAAGTACGAAACTCATGAGCGCGGCATGTATGCAGCACCTTTTGGCTTTATGAAAGATATGGGGGACGGCATTGTCATCGTTGCTATTCGATCTGCCCTCATTATGGATAATGTTCTTTATGCCTATGCAGGATGTGGCGTCGTAGCCGATTCTGATGCGGATGAAGAGTACGCAGAAACTAATAATAAAATGCGCACCATTTTGGATGCATTATGATAAATTTCCAAACCCTTAGGAGTTGTTGAAAGGGAATATAATGAACGAATATATTGCTGCCTTGGTAGATGAGTTTTACCAACTCGGCGTCCGGCATGCTGTGTTTAGCCCTGGTTCTCGTTCTACGACGATGGCTATGCTTTTCACGGAGTATGAAGGCTTTGAAACATATATGAATATAGATGAGCGCTCTGCTAGCTTTATGGCACTTGGCATTGCAAAGGCTCATAAAGAACCAACTGTGCTAGTTTGTACATCCGGTTCCGCAGTGGCTCATTATTTGCCCGCTATTTTAGAGGCTCAATATAGTGGGGTACCTCTTATCGTATTGTCTGCCGATAGACCTTATACCTTGCTACATACAGGGGCTCCACAAACAGTAGATCAACAAAAAATCTTTGGTACAGCTGTAAACTATTATGAAGAATTAGCGGTGCCCCAAGATGAGCATTACTACACATATCCACGACAAGTAGCACGCAAGGCGTATATGAAAGCTATGGATACTAAAAAAGGACCCGTGCATATCAATGTACCTCTCTTTGAGCCATTAGTGCCTGAACTGGACCGTAAGCACTTTGTAATGGGACGTAGCCCTTACAAAGTATTTAAACCTAATTACGGTGATGTGTTTAGCTATCAGAATAGAAGTAATAATACAAGTAATGTAAGTAATGCAAGTAATGTAAGTGACGTAAGTGATGTAAGTTATACTAAAAATACTACTGATAATAGTGCTAATAATACTAATAACTTTAATAACTTTAATAACTCTAATCTATTGCTTACACAGTATAAGAGAGTCCTTATTTTAGCTGGCCCACAAATTGATGTAGATGAAGTTGAGTCTATTCATTCCTTTGCGGAGAATTTACAAGCTCCTATCTTGGCGGATCCATTGTCCAATGTAAGACGTTGTCATAAGACTGGTACTATTGATGACAATCATGAAGTTGCTAGCAATCGTAACAATGATACAGATATGATTCAGAAAAAACATTTCTCTGATGTTGTCATTTCTACGTATGATGCGTTTTTAGCGGATAAAGACCTATGGCCTGTACTAAAGCCAGATTGCGTGATTCAGTTTGGCCAAATCGTTGTATCGAAACGGGTACAGCAAATGGTGGCAAGTTGGGATAATGTGGAGTATATTGAGGTAAATCCCACGATGGACTCCATGAACCCTATGGGGAAAACCACCATACACATGCAAGCAAGCATAGATATGTTTACGCATTTGTTCGCTGTAAAGAACGAATCTAATGCATATCTTAATAGATGGCAACGTTTAGACGTAGCTGGTAAAGCTCAACTAAGTACAGCCATAGAAGAACCAAGTTGCTTTGAAGGACGCACGATACGCGAGTTGCAACAGCATATTTCTGACAATAGCCAAGTGCTAGTGGCGAATAGTATGACCATTCGCGACTTTGATTACTTCTGGTTCTCTGGGGAGTCAGATGCTGTTCTTTACGGTAATCGTGGTGTTAATGGTATTGATGGTACCGTTTCAACTGCGCTTGGACTTGCAACGAATCATCAGCCTACATATCTCGTAATGGGTGATTTGTCTTTATTCCATGATCTAAACGGTTTAGCGGTCGCTAAAACGCACAATCTCAATTTGACGATTATTTTGCATAATAACGATGGAGGCGGTATTTTTGAATATTTACCGCAAAAGGGAACGAAATATTTTGATTATTTGTTCTCTACGTCACAAGGTTTAGATTATAGTGGGGCTGCTAAACTCTATGGCTGTGGGTACACTAAAATCTCTAGTCCTGATGAATTGGTCCCTGTATTAGCTAAAGTTAGCGAGGAATCTGGCGTTCATATTATTGAAATACCAACAGACCGGGAATATAGTCGTCAGTTACATAGGAAATATACAAACGTTTCAGTTGATATGGAGGCATTACTATGAGTCAGTATTTTTGCAGTATTGTAGATAATGCTTTGTGTAATCCAGCTCAGCGTATGTATTTTGACTTGGGCGACTACCGCTACGGTTTGACTGTGGTAGGTGAAGGGGAACCTATTGTATGTTTCCACGGCTTCTCTGAATCGAGCTATACTTGGGATGCTATTAATCTGCCGGGGTATCGCGTTGTCCGTATCGATTTGATCGGACATGGTGATTCAGATATTCCTGATGAGGATAAGGCCTATACCATTCCTCAAATGATAGAGGACTTGCACACAGTTATCTATCACATGGTTGGTGAAAGCTATTACCTTATGGGCTATTCCATGGGTGCTCGTATTGCACTTTCCTATGCGTTGGAGTATGAACGTGAAATCAAAGGTCTTATTCTTGAAAGTGGCTCGGTAGGCATCGCTTCTGACGCTGAGCGAGCAGCACGCCGCAAGGCGGATGAAGACTTAGCAGCTCACATCGAAGAGCATGATGGTGCTTGGTTTGCTGCACGATGGGCGGAAGTACCTATTTTTGAGAGTCAAAAACAGCTTTCAGAGGGGGTAGAAGAATTAATCTATCTACGTCGTTCCAATAATAGCCCATATGCATTAGCTTGTACGTTGCGTGGGTCAGGGCAGGGCGTAATGTCTTATGTAGGGGATAAATTAAAAAAATTCTCTGTTAAAGGTTTATATGTGAGTGGCGCATTAGATACAAAATATACTACAATAGGAAGAGACGTATTTGGCAAGTTGCCAAGTTTTAATCATGTCATCGTCAACGGGGCGGGGCATAATGTACATATAGAAAAACCGCAAATTTTTGAACAAGCGGTGTTAGATTTTTTACAGAAGAAAGGTTAAGTCCATGAGCAAATTTGATTGGAAAGTATTGGATCGTAATTATGAAGATGTAATTTACGAAACATATAATGGCATTGCAAAGATTACTATTAACCGGCCAGAAGTGCGCAACGCATTCCGTCCTAAAACGGTAATGGAGCTAATTGATGCTTTCACAGTAGCTCGTGAAGATAACGAAGTAGGCGTAATCGTATTGACTGGTGCTAACCACGGTAAGGGCGAAGATAAAGAGGCATTCTGCTCCGGCGGTGACCAAAGCGTACGTGGTCACGGTGGTTATGTAGGTGAAGACAATGTGCCTCGCTTGAACGTTCTCGATTTACAACGCTTAATTCGCGTCATCCCTAAACCTGTTATTGCAATGGTTAATGGTTATGCTATCGGTGGCGGTCATGTGTTACACATCGTATGTGACCTTACAATCGCTTCTGAAAATGCTAAATTCGGTCAAACTGGTCCTCGTGTAGGTTCCTTCGACGCTGGTTACGGTGCAGGTTATTTGGCTCGCATGATTGGTCACAAACGCGCACGCGAAGTATGGTTCTTGTGCCGTCAATACACAGCAGCTCAAGCGTATGAAATGGGCATGGTTAATACTGTGGTACCATTTGACAAATTGGAAGAAGAAACAGTTCAATGGTGTAGCGAAATCCTTGAATTATCTCCAATGGCTTTGCGCATGTTGAAAGGCGCTTTCAATGCCGACACAGATGGCCTTGCAGGTTTACAACAATTCGCAGGGGACGCTACATTGATGTACTATACAATTGATGAAGCGAAAGAAGGTCGTGACGCGTTCAAAGAAAAACGGAAACCTAACTTCAAACAATTCCCTAAATTCCCTTAATCGGGAGTCGATACAGTCCTATATGACGGACTATATTAACGGTTAAAACGACAAGTGCGCCTCTATAGGAGGCGCCTTTCTTGTAATATCTCTTTATTTATCATATTTCAATTATTATTTTTTAGTTATTACTTATTATTTACTATTTACTATTTATTGGTAATTGGTAATTAGTGATTACTTATTAGTGATTAGGTTTAGATACGAGGTGAGATGATGGAGTGGTTACGTTATGGTGCACAGCACTATCCTAATCGTAAATGTATAAATGAATATACCTATAACGATATATACCGTGGTGTACTCCATGTAGCTCGTAATTTAGTGCCTTTAGACGCATCTCGTGTGGCTATCTTGTCTGATAACTCTGTGACCATGGCAATGTATGTGTTGGCTGCTATGCTAGTTCATAAAGAGGTACTTTTACTTAATGTACATCTTAAGCCAAAGGAAATAGAAAACCAATTGGATCAACTAGGTGTTACCACCGTATTACATAGTAAAGAACGACGTAATCAATTATCTCATTTCGTTGATTCGAAGGCCTCTAATTCAATTGTTACAAATGAGTTTGAAGCTCTAGAAGATATTCTATCGGATTTAGCGGTCGAGGACTCCTTTGATTGGGTATTTGTGGACACAGACATAGCTGCTATCATGAATACGAGCGCTACTACGGGGCAATTTAAGTCTGTACCGCTTCGATGGGGGCAGATTAAAGCTCATGTACAAGCATCCCATGAGGTACTAGGGAAAACAGAGCAGGATAATTGGCTAATGGTACTGCCTCTGTTTCATGTGAGTGGTTTATCTATCTTGATGAGGTCTCTTTATAACGGGACGGCTATCACTATTTTGCCTAAATATGATGAAGCTCAAGTTCTCAAACTTATAGAATCTGAGCAAATCAATATGATGTCCTTAGTGCCCACTATTTTGACTCAATTAGAGCCACATATTACGCACCATGCATTACGTGTTATATTGCTCGGTGGAGAATTCATTCCCATGGCGCTCATCGAAGCTTGTGAAAAGAAATCTTTGCCTATCTATAAGACCTACGGCATGACGGAAACCTTTAGTCAAAGTGTGACCTTCTCTGTATTGGAGTATCCTCATAAACGAGAATCTGTAGGTAAGCCCCTGCCTGGCATGCAGGTTCGTATCGATAATCCTGATACAGATGGGGTAGGCGAAATTCATTTGACGGGCCCTATGGTTATGACTGGTTATATCAATAAGGAAACTATTGATGGAGACTTTAATACAGATGATATTGGTTACATCGATGAGGAGGGGTTCGTTTATATTTTGAATCGACGTAAGGATCTCATCATTTCTGGGGGTGAAAATATTTATCCTAAGGAATTAGAGGATTTGGTCTATACGTTGCCATCGGTAAAGGAATGTGCCGTCGTGCCTGTACCTGATACTAAATGGGGACAGGTGCCAGCCCTCTTTGTGGCCTTTCATGATGGTAAAAGTTTGCCACCAGAGGATATTATAGTCTTTATGAAAGACTCTTTAGCAAAATATAAGATTCCGAAATATGTAAAAGTATTAACCGCATTGCCTCGAAATGGAACTGGCAAAATATTGCGTAATAAACTGAAATTTGAAAATTGAGGCGCCTATGAATGATATTTTAAACTTTAAAAGTATAACTACATATCGCCTTAAATTGTCACTGAAGTTCAATTTTAAGACTGCCAAGGGCGAGGTGAAAGAAAGAGAGACTATCGTCGTTCGTATTGAAGATCAACAAGGATATGTAGGATATGGGGAATGCGTAGCTTTCACAGAGCCATTCTATACATTTGAGACCGTAGAAACCTGTTGGAAAGCTATGGTAGACGATTATATCTTTAATTTGCGCTTGATGCGGCCTAAATCACTGATGACCTATGTACGACAATTACAATTTTGGCGCAATCGAGACAATATGCCTATGGCTATTGCGGCTCTAGAAAATGCGCTTATTCATCTTCATTGTGAACGGATAGGTGTAAATTCTGTTTCCTACATTATGGATCAACCTTTACAAGAGACAATTGAAAGTGGTATCGTCGTCGGTGATGTGCCAATAGACCAATTACTTGATGTTGTAGCGCATCATGTAGTAAATGGTTGTAAGCGGATTAAATTAAAGGTAAATCCTATAGATGGTTATGAACGCGTAGCTTTAGTTCGCAAACATTATCCGGATTTGGTCTTAGCGGCTGATGCAAATCGAAGCTATTCATATCAAGAAATAGATAAGGTCCGTCAGTATGATGATTTAGGTCTAGCTTGTATTGAAGAGCCCTTTGCGATGGCAAACCTTCAATCTTATAAAGATTGGAAGTGGGAGCGTCTTAATCATGGTGATTGGAAAATCTATACGCCAATTTGTTTGGATGAGTCCATTTTAGGATATGATGATTTGTCCTATGCTATCGAATATGGTTTGATTGATGTGCTTAATATAAAAGTAGGGCGCATGGGGGGGCTTATTCCAACAAAAGCAGCTATTAATCTATGTAGAGAACGTCATATTCCATATTGGATTGGTAGCATGGTAGAATCAGGGGTTTCTAAAATGCTTCATGTTCAGTTAGCCGCATTAGGAGATTCCTATATGGCAGGGGATTTGTCCGATTCAAATCGATATTTTGAACAAGATCTTATTTTCCCAGATTTAACCTTTAATGAGGGTGTTATGCAGGTCCCTGATGGTGATGGACTAGGTGTAACAGTTTTTGATGACCGGCTAGAAACTTATTGTATGGAGAAACGAACACTATGAATCTAATTGAATCCTTACAAATCGATGTACCTCGTATGACGAGCGATACTACATGTATTGCAAAAATGAATTTAACTGAGTTTCACAAACAACCACAAGGCTATTTAAACGGTGGTGCTACATTAGCTTTTGCAGAAATTATTGCAGGTATGATGAGTAATGAACTGGTAGGTTCTCATAAATTTGGTGTAGGACAATCTGTAACTGCTAACCATCTACGCCCTGTAAAGTGTGAAGGATCCTTAACAGCGTTAGGAACTTTACTAGTAAAAGGTAAGACATCCCATGTGTGGCGCTTTGATATGATAGATGATGCACAACGCCTTATCTCACAAGTGACTGTAACCTTGGCTATTGTAGATTTTGATAGATAAAATCCCATTTTTAAAGGATTTAGTTATATTTGCTAATTAAGTTATGTATAATTTCGTCTTACATGAGAACTTACGATTGTTAAGATTATAGGATAATAAAAGGACAGTATATACCTTTCGGTAGATACTGTCCTTTGTTGGATTTACAATGTAAATTGCTCATCTAGAAAAACGACATAGCTCTTATTTACGTTTTCTAAGATCTGCAATTTAAAATGTTAGAAAAGACAAAGATATTTATTTTCTAGTGATAGTATATAGGTCTTCAATATTAGGAATATCGTAAATCACCCATGTTCCATCTCCTAAATGACGCATCAAAACTCTTATATCTTTTGTCATATTCTTTTTATTATTTTGTATTGTTACAGTCACAGTAGCCTTATCACCATTATCTTCTGACTTTAGGTTTTTAACCTCTACATCATGTTCCTTAAATAGGCGACCTTCTACAAGACGATCTACCATAGACTTATTATCATCATTTGCTGTAGTGGTATTATTGGTAGGTGATTCAGACTTAAAGCTGTCAGGATCTTCGATATATGTCCGTATTACGTCTTCGATAAGAGCTGGTCCAAATGTTTTGGTAGCTGCTATTGTGGCTTTGCCAAGTGGGGTAGATGTATCGACATATTTATTGCCTTCTCGTTCTACAATGTTTTTTACAATGGATTTTATATCTACGTGGCGCAATGCTTCGTCTGCATCTTTATCTTGTACTGCTTGGTGAATGATTTTTAATGTGTAGGCTGGTGTATGTGGTACATACCATAAAAAGTACCATGCTGCGGCCATCGCTCCTATAATAGCTATGATAAGAGCGACAATAACACCTTTTGAATTGAACTTATTCATAGCGAATCCTTTCATGTTTCTATAGAGGCATTTTCATACTGAATATATACATATTGTAGCATATTGAGTAAAGAATAGGATGATTTCTAGTAAAGGGTATACCTCTTATAGCTTATAGAGAAAATTGTACTATTGCGAAAACTGACGAATTATGACGATAAAGGTTGGATTCCTGTAATATAATATAGAGATACTTTTATAAAAGCTATAAAATAACGATTATCAAATATAATCAATTATTTTCATAGATTTGTAATAATATTTTTTTAAAAAATAGTTGCATTGCTCTTAAATCCATGATATTATGTACAAGTAGTCAACGCGAGTTGATACGCGGCCCCGTGGTGTAGCGGTTAACATGTCGCCCTGTCACGGCGAAGATCGTCAGT